>NZ_QNRF01000030.1 GCF_003314975.1 Marinomonas aquiplantarum | reverse complement strand
CAATGACTAAACCAAGACGACCGAACTTTAGCCCTGAGTTTCGTTTAGACGCTGCAAAGCTAGTCTTAGAACAAAACTACAGTGTTATTGAAGCTGCTGAAGCCATGGGGGTGGGTAAATCCACCATGGATAAATGGGTGAGACAATTTCGATCAGAGCTACGAGGTGAATCTCCTAAAGCAACACCAATGACGGATGAACAGCGACGAATTCGGGAGTTAGAGAAGCAAGTCAAACGCCTTGAAATGGAAAAAGACATACTAAAAAAGGCTTCAGCTCTCTTAATGTCGGACGAGCTGAAAGGTTTGCGTTAATTCAGCGGCTACAAGAGAGCTATCCTGCTAATCACTTATGTCAGCTGTTCAGCGTACACCGCAGCAGTTACAGGTACTGGCGAGATAAAGCGATTGGTGAATCTCCTGCACGTCTTCTGCTGAAGGAAAAAGTGCGAGAAGCCTTTGAGGTCAGTAAGGGGTCAGCAGGTGCTCGTACTATCGCAGCAATTGTCTCTCAAGATGGAACAGATTTGAGTCGTTATGTCGCAGGTAATTTAATGCGTGAACTTGCTTTGGTTAGCTGTCAGCAGTCGAAGCATCGTTATAAACGCACATCACAAGAGTATCCTGTTACTCCTAATTTGCTTGCTCGTCAATTTACTGTCAACGCTCCAAATAAGGTTTGGTGTGGTGATATAACCTATATTTGGACGGGCAAACGATGGGCTTACTTAGCTGTAATTTTGGATTTATACGCAAGAAAACCTGTTGGTTGGGCGATGTCCTTGAACCCGGACAGTGAGCTTGTTAGCAAGGCTCTAACAATGGCCTACGAATTAAGAGGCAAACCTAAAGAGTTGATGTTCCATTCTGATCAAGGCACTCAATATACGAGTTTAAAATATCGTCGTTTATTGTGGCGATATCAGATTAAGCAGAGTATGAGTCGCCGAGGGAACTGCTGGGATAATGCACCAATGGAGCGATTCTTCAGAAGTTTGAAGACCGAATGGATGCCGGAATTAGGTTATCGGACTTTTTTAGAAGCAAAGCAAGCAATCACAGATTATATAGTCGGCTACTTCTGTCCAATAAGGCCGCATCAGTACAACAACATGATGTCACCTAATAGAGCGGAAGAACTGTACTGAAA
>NZ_QNRF01000029.1 GCF_003314975.1 Marinomonas aquiplantarum | reverse complement strand
TGTAATCCCCCCATTTTTAACAGGGGTGAAAAGTAGAGCCTAAGCTGCCTTCATAAGCCATTTAGGTGGAATGCCACCAATGGCACTGTTTGGCCTTTCATTGTTGTACGTCCATAACCACTCTGTGGCAAGGTATTGTGCATGCTCAACGGATTCAAATTGATGTAGATCGAGCCATTCGTGTCGCGCTGTTCGGTTGAAACGCTCAATATAAGCATTCTGCGTCGGTTTACCTGGCTGAATGAATAAGAGCGTAATTCTATTCTTAGTTGCCCAGTTCACAAGCTGACCAGAGATAAATTCCGGACCATTATCACATCGTATTGCAGCTGGCTTGCCTCGCCACTCGATGACCCGCTCAAGCGAACGTATCACTCTGGCACTAGGCAAAGACAGGTCAACATCAATCGCCAAACCTTCTCGGTTGTAGTCGTCCAGAACATTGAACGTTCTTAACTTACGACCATCAGATAATCCATCGCTCATAAAATCGATTGACCAGACTTGGTTGGGGGCTGTCGGTACGCTCAACTCATCTGGCTTATCACGCAAAATGCGCTGACGAGGCTTGATGCGAAGGTTCAGCTCAAGATCCCGGTAAATGCGATACACCCGCTTGTGATTCCATGTAAACCCCTTCACGTTGCGCAGGTACAAATAGCACAGACCAAATCCCCAGCGTTTATTCGCTTGTGTCAGGCGTAGCAACCAATCGGCAACCTGCTTGTTCTCTGCCGAGAGCTTACTCTCGTACCGGAAACAGGTCTCGCTAATCCCCATACACATACACGCCAATCGAATCGAGATCCGGTGCTTCTCGATGGCTTGCTTGGCCATCTCTCGACGTTGAGACGGCTTTACAGCTTTCCCTCAAGCGCTTCCTGTCGAATCATGGCCTTGAGCCGTTCTTCTGCATACATCTTCTTGAGTCGAGTGTTCTCCGCCTCTAACTCCTTTAAACGCTTCATCATAGAAGCGTCCATACCGCCATACTTAGCTCGCCATTGATAGATGGAGGCTGAGCTGACGTTGTGCTCTCGGGCAAGATCTGGGATCGACACCCCAGCTTCATGTTGCTTCAAAATCGCCATGATCTGGCTTTCGGTAAAACGTGACTTCTTCATAGATCGCTCCTGATGCATTGATCATAAAACTCTCTACTTAAAACCCCAATCATTTTTTGGGGGGATTACA
>NZ_QNRF01000028.1 GCF_003314975.1 Marinomonas aquiplantarum | reverse complement strand
CTGGACTTCCCAGAGTTTGCTAGGCGGTAGGAACTTCTAAAAAATACTTTTCTTCGAACTTAGCTGGTGACACGCCGCCTGTATGCGAATGTCGTTTTATCGGATTGTAGAACATCTCAATAAAATTAAATATCTCACCTTTCGCCTCTTCTCGTGTCGAGTAGATCTTTCGTTTTGTTACCCTCTTCTTGAAAGTCGCAAAAAAGCTTTCTGCCACCGCATTATCATGACAATTTCCTCGACGACTCATTGATGGTGCTAAATTATGAGCCTTCATAAAAGCGAGATAGTCAGAGCTAGCATATTGGCTCCCCTGATCGCTGTGTACCAGTACTTCACCTTTAGGTTTGCGCTGCCAGATGGCCATTAGTAGAGCATTAATGACCAGATGACGATCCATCATTTTATCCATTGACCATCCAACAACACGTCGGGAAAATAAGTCGATAACAGTTGCTACGTACAAAAAGCCTTCATGGGTCCTAACGTAGGTGATATCGCTTACCCACGCTTTATTAGGAGCATCAGGATTAAACTGACGCTTCAATATGTTGTCAGCAATCTTGCCTACTTTACCGCCTTGGATATGGCGACGTTTATAGCCAATCTGGGCCTTAATCTTGTTATTACGCATGATCTTGGCAACACGATGTACGCTACAGGATTCTCCCTCATCCCGAAGGTCGCGATGTATCCATGGGCTTCCATAGGTTCCACCGCTAGCGATGTAGCATTCACGTATTCTTTCTAACAGTCGCAGATCTTCAATAGACCGATCAGACAGTGGCTTTTTCAACCAAGCATAATAACCGCTTCGATGAATTTTAAAGACGTGACACATCAATTGAACAGAGTGTTCTTTTTGGTGATCTCGAACAAAGGCGTACTTTACTCTGGGTTGTTGGCAAAGTACCTTGCGGCCTTTTTTAGAATGTCACGCTCCTCCGTGATTCGTCTTAGTTCAGACTTGAGTCGAGCGTTCTCAGAGGCTAAATCAAGGTCTTCGGATGGTTGAGAATGTGACTCTCCATACTTTTTGATCCAAGTGTATAAACTATGAGTGGTTGTATCGAGCCGTTGAGCCACTTCAGCAACAGAATAACCACGCTCTGTTACTTGTTTAACCGCTTCTCTTTTAAATTCTTCAGGGTAACGTTTGGACTTCATAATACACCTCTTATTTAACTAGATTTTAACGTTAATAGGTGTCTAGTAAAGTCTGGGAAGTCCA
>NZ_QNRF01000027.1 GCF_003314975.1 Marinomonas aquiplantarum | reverse complement strand
ATTTTAATAGTGCGCATGCGCGTTTAGACAACTCAGAGACTTTACCAAAATCTTTATAAACAATTGATATAAAAAGTTTTTATCAATATATAAACAAAATCCAAAACTGGAAAAACGAGCATGCGCGTTATTTCATTTATCCACAGCGCGTTATTTTTGCTGAGGATATCCCTATCCATTGATACTAAAAGACTTTTTATTTTTCTTCCAGCGCAAACGCGCAATACTATTATTAGTTTTTAGGCAAAGCGCGCCAAAAATTGGCAATCCAAAAAATAAACTGTATATTCATACAGGTTGCTGGCAATTATTCACAAGGAGTGTGTGATGTCATCCAGTCCGTTTCTTAATTTTATTCGACATGAGTTACGCCTTCGCGGCTATAGCTTAAAAACAGAAAAATCATACCTTTATTGGATCAAATATTTCATTCGATTTCATAAGCTACAACATCCTCAAAACATGGGCGCGGAAGAAGTAAGAGCGTTTTTATCGTTTCTAGCTGTTGAACACCATGTTGCTATTAATACCCAAAAGTCTGCGTTGAATGCTCTCGCCTTTTTGTACAACAAGTTATTGGATAAACCATTGGGTGATTTAGGGTTCCAGCATGCTAAACAAGGTCGACGCTTGCCCATTGTTTTATCCGCTAACGAAATTCAAAAAATTCTCAGCGGCTTAAATGAACGGGATTATTTGATATTTTCATTACTTTATGGATCGGGGCTAAGGATCAGCGAGTGTTTACGTATTCGTATCCAAGACATTAATTTGGATCAAGATAGTTTGGCGGTAAGGTGCAGTAAAGGCAATAAAGACAGAACCACGATTCTTAGCCGTAAATTAGCCGAACCTTTAAACAAACAGAAAGCCTATGCTCAAAAAATCCAACAAGATGACAACTCCAAGGGTTATGGCCCTTCTTTGCCCTTTGCTCTGTCTAAAAAGTACCCAAACGCCTTTCGTCAATTAAGTTGGATGTTTTTATTTCCCTCAACAT
This sequence comes from Marinomonas aquiplantarum, assembly GCF_003314975.1. Taxonomy (GTDB): domain Bacteria; phylum Pseudomonadota; class Gammaproteobacteria; order Pseudomonadales; family Marinomonadaceae; genus Marinomonas; species Marinomonas aquiplantarum. The sequence goes on along the minus strand of NZ_QNRF01000027.1, from coordinate 290 downwards.
CTATAAGTCCGCACCCTTTAACAGGTGAATTATGCAGACACCATTTGCATGATTCAGTACCTCGTAAAGCACTAAAAAATGCAGTCACCAAGGCAGGTATTAACGACAAAAGAGTAAATTGCCATACATTTCGACATTCTTTTGCAACTCATTTACTCATGGCAGGTCGAGACATAAGAACCGTTCAAGAATTGTTAGGTCATAACGATGTATCGACAACTCAAATTTATACTCATGTTATAGGCCAACATTTCGCGGGGACAGACAGCCCTTTGGATAAAATCTTATAA
>NZ_QNRF01000026.1 GCF_003314975.1 Marinomonas aquiplantarum | reverse complement strand
AAAATAATGAAATGGACACTCCCTTCTATACTGATTAGGTCAGTTTAAAAAGGAGAAAAATCATGAAAACTATTCATACGATTGGTATTGATTTAGCGAAGTCAGTTTTTCAGTTATGTGCTTTTGATAAAACAGGCAAAAAGATTATTAATAAACTATTACGCCGAAATCAAGTTCTTCGTTTTTTAAGTAATATAGAGCCTTGTTTAATAGGAATGGAAGCGTGCGGAAGTGCTCATTATTGGGCAAGGGAAATAAAAAAGTTGGGGCATGCCGTTAAGCTGATGCCGCCACAATATGTAAAACCTTATGTGAAAACCAATAAGAATGATGCAGCTGATGCCGAGGCTATTTGTGAAGCGGTAAGTCGACCCAATATGCGCTTCGTATCTGTTAAAAGCGAAGAGCAACAAGCTTTACTTTTACTTCACCGAGAGCGTGACGGGGTAGTGAAAGAGAGAACCGCTTTGATCAATCGAATTAGAGCGAGTTTACAAGAGTTTGGTGCGAGTATTCCAACAGGAAGATATCGGTTACGTATATGGTTTAGAGAAGACTTTTCTTTAATCGAAGAGAGTTTACCTAAGATTCTGTGTGGGCATGTTAAGTCGATGCAATTACGGTTGATAGATTTAGAAAACTACATTGAAAGTTTAGATGACCAAATAGATGGTGCTAGCCAAGAAAGTCAGCAGTGCCAAGCAATTAGAGAAATTCCTGGTGTTGGGCGCTTGACGTCTTCAGCCTTAGTTGCGAGTGTTGGAGATGCAAAGGAATTTTCATCAGGTCGACAGTTATCAGCTTGGTTAGGCCTAGTACCGAGTCAACATTCAAGTGGTGGTAAATCGTTATTGTTAGGTATAAGTAAACGAGGGGACTCGTATTTAAGGCGAATGTTTATTCATGGAGCCAGAGCGGTTATAAGGCATTTGAAACCGGGAAAACCTTATTACGAATGGGTTATGAGTTTGCAATCAAGAATGCACAAGAACAAAGTGATTGTTGCGTTAGCGAATAAATTAGTACGAGTTGTTTGGGCAGTTCTTGCACGAGATCAAAAGTATAAAGCTCAAACCGTTTAAATAAGAAGTGATACACCAAGTTTTGCTTAGTAAAAAAGAGTGATGACACGATAGGTAAGACCGTGACTTGGAAATTCTGGGACTAACATCGTTTGTTTGAAAACGCCAAAATGATTAGAACCAAGTCAGCGGAGTTCATCAGGGATAGAGACAATTAATATCTCGTAAAAAATCCGAATAGATGGCTGCAAAACTACTCTTGTTAAAGCTTGATTTTGCTTGCAAAAATCGGAGTGTCCATAGATGTTA
>NZ_QNRF01000025.1 GCF_003314975.1 Marinomonas aquiplantarum | reverse complement strand
GAACCCGTTGTATTGACAGTGTTGCCAGCAGCATCAGAAGAAGCCACCACTGCCTCAAATTCCGTATCAGCAGCCAAGTCAGAACCGGCCACATCCACTGTCCAAGTGCCGTCTGCACCGACGGTTGTGGTGTATTCGGTATCGTTAATGACCAGAGTAACGGTATCGCCTTCTGCGATATCACCACCAGTTGCGGTTCCCGTTACCGCGATGGTTTGAGCAGATTCAGTCGCGTTGATTACGTCATCTTCGGTGATGTTGTCTACGGTTACCGTGCCAGCCGTTGCTTCAGTATCCACTGTGTGAGTAGACGAACCAGTCGTATTGACTGTGTTACCAGCAGCATCTTCAGAGCTTACCACTGCATCAAACTCAGTGTCGGCTGCCAAGTCAGAACCTTCCACATCCACTGTCCAAGTGCCATCTGCACCGACGGTTGTGGTGTATTCGGTATCGTTAATGATCAGAGTAACGGTATCGCCTTCTGCGATATCGCCACCAGTTGCCGTACCCGTTACCGCGATGGTTTGAGCTGATTCAGCGGCGTTGATTACATCGTCTTCGGTGATATTGTTGACCGTCACCGTGCCTGCTTCCGCAACTAGATCAACGGTATGTTCAGAAGAACCAGTCGTTTGAACGTTATTGCCAGCTTCATCAGAAGAGGTCACCACCGCATCAAACTCAGTGTCGGCTGCCAAGTCAGAGCCTTCCACATCCACTGTCCAAGTGCCGTCTGCACCGACCGTTGTCGTGTAAGTTGTGTTGTTGATTACTAGAGTAACGGTATCGCCTTCCGCGATATCACCACCAGTTGCTGTACCCGTTACCGCGATGGTTTGAGCTGATTCAGTCGCGTTGATTACATCGTCTTCGGTGATGTTGTTGACCGTCACCGTGCCTGCTTCCGCAACTAGATCAACGGTATGTTCAGAAGAACCAGTCGTTTGAACGTTATTGCCAGCTTCATCAGAAGAGGTCACCACCGCATCAAACTCAGTGTCGGCTGCCAAGTCAGAACCAGCTACGTCCACTGTCCAAGTGCCATCTTCGGCTACTTGAGTTGTGTACGTTTGACCATTAATTTCTAGAGTAACGGTATCGCCTTCCGCGATATCACCACCAGTTGCTGTACCCGTTACCGCGATGGTTTGAGCTGATTCAGCGGCGTTGATTACGTCATCTTCAGTGATGTTGTTGACCGTCACCGTACCTGCTTCCGCAACTAGATCAACGGTATGTTCAGAAGAACCCGTTGTATTGACAGTGTTGCCAGCAGCATCTTCCGAACTTACCACCGCATCAAACTCAGTGTCGGCTGCCAAGTCAGAACCTTCCACATCCACTGTCCAAGTGCCATCTGCACCGACCGTTGTCGTGTAAGTTGTGTTGTTGATTACTAGAGTAACGGTATCGCCTTCCGCGATATCACCACCAGTTGCTGTACCCGTTACCGCGATGGTTTGAGCAGATTCAGCGGCGTTGATTACGTCATCTTCAGTGATGTTGTTGACCGTCACCGTGCCTGCTTCCGCAACTAGATC
>NZ_QNRF01000024.1 GCF_003314975.1 Marinomonas aquiplantarum | reverse complement strand
GGTTCGTCTACTCACACAGTGGATACTGAAGCAACGGCTGGTACGGTGACGGTCAACAACATCACTGAAGATGACGTAATCAACGCCGCTGAATCTGCTCAAACCATCGCAGTGACGGGTACAGCAACTGGTGGTGATATCGCAGAAGGCGATACGGTTACTCTGGTCATTAACGATACCGAATACACCACAACCGTCGGTGCAGATGGCACTTGGACGGTGGATGTGGCTGGTTCTGACTTGGCTGCTGATACGGAATTTGAGGCAGTGGTGGCTTCTTCTGATGCTGCTGGCAACACTGTCAATACAACGGGTTCTTCTGAACATACCGTTGATCTAGTTGCGGAAGCTGGTACGGTAACCGTAGACAACATCACCGAAGATGACGTAATCAACGCCGCTGAATCTGCTCAAACCATCGCGGTAACGGGTACAGCAACTGGTGGTGATATCGCGGAAGGCGATACCGTTACTCTAGTAATCAACAACACAACTTACACGACAACGGTCGGTGCAGACGGCACTTGGACAGTGGATGTGGAAGGTTCTGATCTTGCTGCTGATACGGACTTCGATGCGGTGGTAAGCTCTGAAGATGCTGCTGGCAACACAGTCAATACAAGTGGTTCGTCTACTCACACAGTGGATACTGAAGCAACGGCTGGCACGGTGACGGTCAACAATATCACCGAAGACGATGTAATCAACGCCGCTGAATCAGCTCAAACCATCGCGGTAACGGGTACGGCAACTGGTGGCGATATCGCAGAAGGCGATACCGTTACTCTGATCATTAACGATACCGAATACACCACAACCGTCGGTGCAGACGGCACTTGGACAGTGGATGTGGCCGGTTCTGACTTGGCTGCTGATACGGAATTTGAGGCAGTGGTGGCTTCTTCTGACGCTGCTGGTAACACTGTCAATACAACGGGTTCTTCTGAACATACCGTTGATCTAGTTGCGGAAGCAGGCACGGTGACGGTCAACAACATCACCGAAGATGACGTAATCAACGCGACTGAATCAGCTCAAACCATCGCGGTAACGGGTACCGCAACTGGTGGTGATATCGCAGAAGGCGATACCGTTACTCTAGAAATTAATGGTCAAACGTACACAACTCAAGTAGCCGAAGATGGCACTTGGACAGTGGATGTGGCCGGTTCTGACTTGGCAGCCGACACTGAGTTTGATGCAGTGGTAAGCTCTGAAGATGCTGCTGGCAATACTGTCAATACAACGGGTTCTTCTGAACATACCGTTGATCTAGTTGCAGAAGCAGGTACGGTGACGGTCAACAACATCACCGAAGATGACGTAATCAACGCCGCTGAATCTGCTCAAACCATCGCGGTAACGGGTACGGCAACTGGTGGTGATATCGCGGAAGGCGATACCGTTACTCTAGAAATTAATGGTCAAACGTACACAACCCAAGTAGCCGAAGATGGCACTTGGACAGTGGATGTGGAAGGTTCTGATCTTGCTGCTGATACGGAATTTGAGGCAGTGGTGGCTTCTTCTGATGAAGCTGGCAATAACGTTCAAACGACTGGTTCTTCTGAACATACCGTTGATCTAGTTGCGGAAGCAGGCACGGTGACGGTCAACAACATCACCGAAGATGACGTAATCAACGCGACTGAATCTGCTCAAACCATCGCCGTAACGGGAACCGCAACTGGTGGTGATATCGCAGAAGGCGATACCGTTACTCTAGTAATCAACAACACAACTTACACGACAACGGTCGGTGCAGACGGCACTTGGACAGTGGATGTGGAAGG
>NZ_QNRF01000023.1 GCF_003314975.1 Marinomonas aquiplantarum | reverse complement strand
AGCTTCAATAACACTGTAGTTTTGTTCTAAGACTAGCTTTGCAGCGTCTAAACGAAACTCAGGGCTAAAGTTCGGTCGTCTTGGTTTAGTCATTGGTTCACCTGTTTTATCTATGAGATGAGTATATCACCTCTAATTAGGTGGCCAAATTCACTATGCCACTACAGGTAAGTACAATTAACGCTTCAAGCAGAGGCGGCAACGCTAGTTGCCGTCCTGCTGGCTTGACTTGTTAGGAGACGGCAACTGAAGCTCCAATATTTCGGATAAACCTAACTGTTCCTTATTTGAGTCTATTGCTCTAATAAAGGACGCTATCTTTATACCAAACCAATTAGTGAAGGCCTTTTTCACAATTAAATGCTCATCTTCAACTCTATATATTATTTGAATGTCACCAATATTTTTTCTTTCGAGGGATTCAACAATATGAGTGCTGAGGTATTTGACAAATTCAGATTGCAATTTTGTTTGTTTATCTTTCGTCTGAAGGTCAACCATAACCTCGTCAACCGACAAATAGCTTTTTCTATAGACCGTATCAAATGTTGTTAGGTATGTGGTAAATAGCTCACTAAAGTGTGACGTTCGCTTATCTTGATAAAATTCATCATCATCGATTGTTCTTAGCAGAGCTTGAAGGTAAGCGCACTCGATTCTTTCAGTGGAATATTTTGAAGCCCAGGAGCTATTAAATTGATAAAGCTGCATGGCTCTATCTCTTATTCCAATAAGATCACTAACATCCGCGTTTTCATCTGACACAAGATAATTCGCACTTCTTACATCTCTAATCACGAAATAATAGTAAGACATTGCAAACCCCAAAATCGCCACTAGGACAGTGGCATCTCTATTTGCATCTAAACTAATTAACAACGAACCCAAGATTGTTGCTGCAAGCCATGATAGAGATGTGATTTTTATACGGTTAATAAACGTATCCATAACTCCTCCTAATGACTTTCTTTGTGTAGCTTGATTACATCAAAAATAAACAAAATTCCAAAAGCAGCAAAAGCAAGAATCGCTCCCATAGAATGAATGTTTGAAATCCATTCTCCTGCCCACCCTTCTATCTCTAGAATTTTAGTCAGTAATTTAAATAACCACAGAAATACCCAGAGGAGAGCAGATATAATTGCATCCGTAACCATTTTTACTAGATATGGTCTAAGCGATATCCATATCTCTTGCACTAACTCCATATTTAGTCTCCTAACGCCCAAAGCAGCGAGCGCCGCTTTTTGGCGTCCGCTGACTTTGTTTGTTATACATTTTCACCAACTGACTCTACTTGTGTATTAAGTATCTGGCGCATCATTATGAGTGAAAATTTCACTCCGTCTTTTTCTTCGATCATATCCTTAAGATATATCTTGTTGTCGTCGTACCTTTCAGGAAAACGAATACTCATATAAGTCATGCGTGTTTTATCTGCTTCCCAGAAACGATACTTTACTTCTTTGTGGCCCGCATACTTCTTTAGAAAGCGGTCAATCGTCAGGCCTTCTCTCTGCCAATTAACTAGTTCTTTACTCACCCACACTTCTCCCCATGTTTCAAATACGGGAAAATGAGCAAGTATGTTACGCACGAACTTAAACAGGGGGCCTCCAATCTCAGACTCCATTGGAGGACGCTGCGATTTTAGCGCTTCAAGTACATGCTTGAATGGCTCATAAGCTAAAAGCTCGGTATAAACTGCAAAGATACTCGACACTTTGCCAAACCTATAGCAATCATCTTTTGCCCAGAAATCATCCATCATGATTTCATCGAACAGATCGTAAAACCGGTTGTACCCAAGACTGAGGAATAACTCTTCGGATTTATTTGGTCTCGCTTCCATTGCTCAATTTACCTAGATGTATAACGCCGCTGTATGGGGCATTTTTTATGTAGCGTAGTTTTGGGGTAAAGTGGCGAAGCCACCCCAAAATGAAGCGAAGTAAAAAATGTCCCTATGACAGCTTTGTTAGAAGCTTTACAGCCAATCATGACCAATTGCCATTGACCCCACAAATAAAAGCCATGCCGCAGATGCTAGCGTGAATATGTGTATTAAATGCACCCAACGCCTACCGTTAAAGAGTGTGCATGAAAACCCTGCGACCACCAAACCTACTATTAACAATACCCATAAAGGCCAATAGTACGTAACATGCGCTCCAATTTCTGTATGCGCTGAAATCAATACCGCATAGAGATACCCAAAAATTAAGATCAGCCCATGTGAAGACTTAACAATTGATCTCGACTTGAACCAGTATACGGCAGATAAAGCAGCTAAAAATAGAAGTACGAAAGATGACTCTCCTAAAGTTGATTGCTGATAATTATTTAGCATCCCGATTGCCTTCTAACGCCTCAATCAGCCGACGCGTTAGCGGTCGGCTGGATTGAATTGTTATGAGTTTTTTTGGGGTCAACAACTTGAAGTGCTAATTGAGCCATTGTTTTTTCTCTTAAGTCTTCATTTTCGATTCTCGATGCAACAACACTAGCTAACAGTATTTGATGGGTATCTACAAGTCTAGAATGAAAACCGCCCAAGTGCTGGGTTGCGGAGGAGTGCATCTTTAAGAAAATGGCTGCAACATAACTTGTTAGAAATGTACCAATAGCGCCAAGAACTCCGGTAATTATTTTTGAATCGAGAGTTTCTGCATAATTGGTCACCAAGTACAATGTAGCAGCTATTAATCCTAAGCCTAAGATCATACAGCCAATCCCAACTACAAATACCCAAGTGTTTTGACTTAGATTCAGGCTGTAGTATCGCTGTAGCTGTGCGTCATTAAGTCTAAGGGTTTTCTCAGCTTTTGTTTCGACCTGAGTTCTTTCAAATTGCTGCAGATCTAGCTCAAATTCAACTTCTCTAATTTCCTGCTCGATATCTCTAACCCTGCTACGTAATATTGGCAGCATACCAATTGGGATGACAAGATACGCAATCAAAACTGGAGCTAATCGAGACTCAATGTTTGCCGACCAAACAAATACGGGACCGATTACTGCGAGAGTTAAAGCTATAAAGACTGAAATATAGAAAGATTGCTGAATCCGGCGGCGCCGATTCTTTAGTTCAACTAACCTCTCATCCAAGTACTGTTTCTTCTTTTCAGTTGCTTCCATGTTGAATCCTTGGATTACTCATAACATCTATGGACACTCCGATTTTTGCAAGCAAAATCAAGCTTTAACAAGAGTAGTTTTGCAGCCATCTATTCGGATTTTTTACGAGATATTAA
>NZ_QNRF01000022.1 GCF_003314975.1 Marinomonas aquiplantarum | reverse complement strand
AACACGTCAATTCGCTTTATTAAGTAATTGTTAGTGTTTCGAGATTTGAGTGAGCAAACTTTTTAACTGAAGAGTTTGATCATGGCTCAGATTGAACGCTGGCGGCAGGCTTAACACATGCAAGTCGAGCGGAAACGATGATAGCTTGCTATCAGGCGTCGAGCGGCGGACGGGTGAGTAACGCGTAGGAATCTGCCTAGTAGAGGGGGACAACATGTGGAAACGCATGCTAATACCGCATACGCCCTTTTGGGGAAAGGAGGGGATCTTCGGACCTTCCGCTATTAGATGAGCCTGCGTGAGATTAGCTAGTTGGTGGGGTAAAGGCCTACCAAGGCGACGATCTCTAACTGGTCTGAGAGGATGACCAGTCACACTGGGACTGAGACACGGCCCAGACTCCTACGGGAGGCAGCAGTGGGGAATATTGGACAATGGGCGCAAGCCTGATCCAGCCATGCCGCGTGTGTGAAGAAGGCCTTAGGGTTGTAAAGCACTTTCAGGAGTGAGGAAGGGTGCGTTGCTAATACCAACGTATTTTGACGTTAGCTCCAGAAGAAGCACCGGCTAACTCTGTGCCAGCAGCCGCGGTAATACAGAGGGTGCAAGCGTTAATCGGAATTACTGGGCGTAAAGCGCGCGTAGGTGGTTTGTTAAGTCTGATGTGAAATCCCAGGGCTCAACCTTGGAATGGCACCGGATACTGGCAGGCTAGAGTACGGTAGAGGGGTGTGGAATTTCCTGTGTAGCGGTGAAATGCGTAGATATAGGAAGGAACATCAGTGGCGAAGGCGACACCCTGGACTGATACTGACACTGAGGTGCGAAAGCGTGGGGAGCAAACAGGATTAGATACCCTGGTAGTCCACGCCGTAAACGATGTCTACTAGCCGTTGGGTTGTAATGACTTAGTGGCGCAGCTAACGCACTAAGTAGACCGCCTGGGGAGTACGGCCGCAAGGTTAAAACTCAAATGAATTGACGGGGGCCCGCACAAGCGGTGGAGCATGTGGTTTAATTCGAAGCAACGCGAAGAACCTTACCTACTCTTGACATCCAGAGAACTTAGCAGAGATGCTTTGGTGCCTTCGGGAACTCTGAGACAGGTGCTGCATGGCTGTCGTCAGCTCGTGTTGTGAAATGTTGGGTTAAGTCCCGTAACGAGCGCAACCCTTATCCTTACTTGCCAGCACTTCGGGTGGGAACTTTAAGGAGACTGCCGGTGACAAACCGGAGGAAGGTGGGGACGACGTCAAGTCATCATGGCCCTTACGAGTAGGGCTACACACGTGCTACAATGGCGTATACAAAGGGCTGCTAACTTGCGAGAGTGTGCAAATCCCATAAAGTACGTCGTAGTCCGGATTGGAGTCTGCAACTCGACTCCATGAAGTCGGAATCGCTAGTAATCGTGGATCAGAATGCCACGGTGAATACGTTCCCGGGCCTTGTACACACCGCCCGTCACACCATGGGAGTTGATTGCTCCAGAAGTAGCTAGCTTAACCTTTCGGGGATGGCGGTTACCACGGAGTGGTCAATGACTGGGGTGAAGTCGTAACAAGGTAGCCCTAGGGGAACCTGGGGCTGGATCACCTCCTTAAACGATATGAAGCACTGGTGAGCGTTCACACAAATTATCTGATGGCTATGAGTTCTCATGGCAACCTATCTTAAAAGCGTTTTAGACAAAGTGTTAAGCAAGACACTAATCACAACATATTGTGTTGGTTAGTTTCTGACTTAGTGCTTTGCACTAAACTTGCTCTTTAACAATTCAAATTTTGAAATAACGATGAATCAAGCGTTAAACCGGTGGAAAGCACTTTAACCTAGTGACTTTCTATTATCGTAAATCCAGAGAAGAGACAAAAGCTTCTTTGGTATGTGATTCTTAATATGACACTCTTCTGAGTGGAAACTATTTTGGGTTATATGGTCAAGTGACCAAGCGTGCACGGTGGATGCCTTGGCAGTCAGAGGCGATGAAGGACGTGGTAATCTGCGAAAAGTTCGGGGGAGTCGATAAACAGACTTTGATCCCGAAATGTCCGAATGGGGAAACCCACTCTACTTGTAGAGTATCCCACAGTGAATACATAGCTGTGTGGAGGCGAACCCGGGGAACTGAAACATCTAAGTACCCGGAGGAAAAGAAATCAACCGAGATTCCCTAAGTAGCGGCGAGCGAAAGGGGATTAGCCCTTAAGTTGATTTGGTGTTAGTAGAAGACTCTGGAAAGGGTCGCCGTAGAGAGTGATAGCCTCGTATACGAAAACGCCTTATCAATGAAAACGAGTAGGACGGGACACGTGTTATCCTGTCTGAATATGGGGGGACCATCCTCCAAGGCTAAATACTCCTGACTGACCGATAGTGAACCAGTACCGTGAGGGAAAGGCGAAAAGAACCCCTGTGAGGGGAGTGAAATAGATCCTGAAACCGTGTACGTACAAGCAGTGGGAGCCGATTTATTCGGTGACTGCGTACCTTTTGTATAATGGGTCAACGACTTATTTTCAGTAGCAAGGTTAAGCGAATAGTGGAGCCGTAGGGAAACCGAGTCTTAATAGGGCGTTTAGTTGCTGGGAATAGACCCGAAACCGGGCGATCTATCCATGAGCAGGTTGAAGGTTGGGTAACACTAACTGGAGGACCGAACCCACGTACGTTGAAAAGTCCGGGGATGACTTGTGGATAGGAGTGAAAGGCTAATCAAGCTCGGAGATAGCTGGTTCTCCTCGAAAGCTATTTAGGTAGCGCCTCGCGTATTGCCATTGGGGGTAGAGCACTGTTTGGGCTAGGGGGTCATCCCGACTTACCAACCCCATGCAAACTCCGAATACCAATGAGTATGAGCGCGGGAGACACACGGCGGGTGCTAACGTCCGTCGTGGAAAGGGAAACAACCCAGACCGTCAGCTAAGGTCCCAAAGTTACAGTTAAGTGGGAAACGATGTGGGAAGGCTCAGACAGCTAGGAGGTTGGCTTAGAAGCAGCCATCCTTTAAAGAAAGCGTAATAGCTCACTAGTCGAGTCGGCCTGCGCGGAAGATATAACGGGGCTCAAACTGTACACCGAAGCTACGGATTCAAGATTTATCTTGGATGGTAGAGGAGCGTTCTGTAGGCCGTTGAAGGGAAAGCTGTAAGGCATCCTGGAGGTATCAGAAGTGCGAATGTTGACATGAGTAACGATAAGGGGAGTGAAAAACTCCCCCGCCGGAAGACCAAGGTTTCCTGTCCCATGTTAATCAGGGCAGGGTGAGTCGGCCCCTAAGGCGAGGCAGAAATGCGTAGTCGATGGGAAACAGGTTAATATTCCTGTACTCGTGTATATTGCGATGGAGAGACGGAGAAGGCTAGGCCAGCGCGGCGATGGTTGTCCGCGTTTAAGGTTGTAGGCTGGGGTTTTAGGTAAATCCGGAACCCTGTTAAGGCTGAGAATTGATGACGAGTCCTCTTTTGGACGAAGTGGTTGATGCCATGCTTCCAGGAAAAACTTCTAAGCTTCAGATATACAGGAACCGTACCCCAAACCGACACAGGTGGTCAGGTAGAGAATACCAAGGCGCTTGAGAGAACTCGGGTGAAGGAACTAGGCAAAATGGTACCGTAACTTCGGGAGAAGGTACGCCGGCCGGTGTGAAGGACTTGCTCCGTAAGCACTAGTCGGTCGAAGATACCAGGTGGCTGCGACTGTTTATTAAAAACACAGCACTCTGCAAACACGAAAGTGGACGTATAGGGTGTGACGCCTGCCCGGTGCTTGAAGGTTAATTGATGGGGTTAGCGTAAGCGAAGCTCTTGATCGAAGCCCAAGTAAACGGCGGCCGTAACTATAACGGTCCTAAGGTAGCGAAATTCCTTGTCGGGTAAGTTCCGACCTGCACGAATGGCGTAACGATGGCCACACTGTCTCCACCCGAGACTCAGTGAAATTGAAATCGCAGTGAAGATGCTGTGTATCCGCGGCTAGACGGAAAGACCCCGTGAACCTTTACTATAGCTTCACAGTGAACTTTGAACCTACTTGTGTAGGATAGGTGGGAGGCTTTGAAGATAGGACGCCAGTTCTATTGGAGCCAATCTTGAAATACCACCCTGGTACGTTTGAGGTTCTAACTCAGGTCCCTTATCGGGATCGAGGACACTGTGTGGTGGGTAGTTTGACTGGGGCGGTCTCCTCCCAAAGAGTAACGGAGGAGCACGAAGGTGTGCTCAGCATGGTCGGAAATCATGCATAGAGTGTAAAGGCAAAAGCACGCTTAACTGCGAGACAGACACGTCGAGCAGGTACGAAAGTAGGTCTTAGTGATCCGGTGGTTCTGTATGGAAGGGCCATCGCTCAACGGATAAAAGGTACTCCGGGGATAACAGGCTGATACCGCCCAAGAGTTCACATCGACGGCGGTGTTTGGCACCTCGATGTCGGCTCATCACATCCTGGGGCTGAAGCCGGTCCCAAGGGTATGGCTGTTCGCCATTTAAAGTGGTACGCGAGCTGGGTTTAGAACGTCGTGAGACAGTTCGGTCCCTATCTGCCGTGGACGTTTGAGATTTGAGAGGAGCTGCTCCTAGTACGAGAGGACCGGAGTGGACGAACCTCTGGTGTTCCGGTTGTCACGCCAGTGGCATTGCCGGGTAGCTACGTTCGGACGGGATAACCGCTGAAAGCATCTAAGCGGGAAGCCTCCCTCAAGATAAGATCTCACTGGAACCTAAGTTCCCTAAAGAGCCGTTGAAGACTACGACGTTGATAGGTTGGGTGTGTAAGTGCTGTGAGGCATTGAGCTAACCAATACTAATTGCTCGTGAGGCTTGACCATATAACACCAAAGTAGTTTTTAGCTAATAAAAGCTAAAAGACACATAATACGATCCGGTTTAACACTTGATCCACGTTATTTCAAAATGAATTGTTAAAGATCCAAGCAACGTATTCGCGTGTTTTGGTTAAAGAGTAGAAGAACTCAAACCAAAACGATACGCAAACCGAATTGCTTGACGATCATAGAGGCGTTGAACCACCTGATCCCATCCCGAACTCAGAAGTGAAAAGCGCCATCGCCGATGGTAGTGTGGGGGATCCCATGTGAGAGTAGGTCGTCGTCAAGCTTTAAA
>NZ_QNRF01000021.1 GCF_003314975.1 Marinomonas aquiplantarum | reverse complement strand
TAAATTCTTCAGGGTAACGTTTGGACTTCATAATACACCTCTTATTTAACTAGATTTTAACGTTAATAGGTGTCTAGTAAAGTCTGGGAAGTCCATGTCGAAGAAAGCGAACTTACTAAAAGTTTTAGAGAAATTAAGTGGAAAAAGCATTTAATCATTTCTGATAATAAATGCGACACAGCAAATCTAAGCCACTTGTTTATTATTACTCTTTGAGCAAATCACCTAATTCCATAGCCGATTGACGCAGTGCTGGTTCAAATTTTAATAAGCCATTCAAATCTTTTCGGATGACGGGAGCATGTGTGAATAGACAGGCAAACAACTTACCATCTTGATCTTTTATCGGTACTGAACAGGCTACCATTCCATCAACAAATTCTTCGTTATCCGTTCCTAATTCATTCGCTTGAATCTTTAACAGTTCACTTCCTAGCGACTCAGGATCAGTCAAAGTATTACGCGCCAGTTTATCTAATGGCAATTTATCGATAATACGCTGTCGTCGATTCGTCGGCAGTGAGCTTAAATAGAGTTTACCGCTGGCTGTACACCACGAAGGTGTATGGCAGCCTACAGGTAAATGAATCTGCAACGGCCAATTAGTTTGCACACGATCGTAATAGATCATTTCAGTGCCATCCGGTATCGCGATACCGCAAGTTTCACCAATGGTTTCAGTTAGTTCCGTTAAGATAGCCTGACGCAGCGCCTTAAAACGACTACTATGAAGCACCCCTAGAGCAATGCTATGCATCCTATCACCGGGAACCAACAAGCCACGCATATTGGTTTTTACAAAATCATCTGTTTCAAGCTGTTGAAGCAACCGATGAACACTGGGTTTAGGAATGTCCAGTAAAAATGCCAATTCAGCAGGTGACATAGGTCGCTCAGCGCGAGAAATAGCCTCAATAATTTCGAGAACCCTAGTAATAGAAGAACCTTTTTCTCTTCGCTGAACGATCACTTTATCTCCCGTCAAAAATTTCACACTCGTTATCAAAAAGCCTAATATATCTAGGCAATTAACAACAGATAAAAAACCACTTCCACTTAAATAAAGGCTGTCCTTAAACGCCTATATTTGTATATCAAACAGCCTTAATTGTGCATATATTAGTTCAACGTTGGCATTGAAAATTCAGCGCCTTCACGAACACCAGCAGAAGGCCAACGTTGCGTCACTGTTTTACGTTTAGTGTAGAAACGTACCGAATCTGGGCCATAAGCATGAAGGTCACCAAACAATGAACGCTTCCAACCACCAAAGCTGTGGTACGCCACAGGCACAGGCAAAGGCACGTTAATACCCACCATGCCCACTTGGATGTTATCAGAGAAGTAACGAGCCGCTTCACCATCACGGGTAAAGATACAAGTACCATTACCGTATTCATGAGCATCGATTAGATCCATGGCTTCTTGCATTGTTGCCACTCGCACTACTTGTAATACTGGACCAAAAATTTCTTCTTTATAGCTAATCATGTCTGGACTAACGTTATCGATTAGAGTTGCACCAACAAAGAAGCCATTTTCATAACCTGAAACGGTTGTTTGTCGACCATCAACGACAATTTTTGAACCTTGCTGTTCAGCACTATCAATGTAGCCGATCACTTTTTCCTGATGTGCTTTGGTGATGACAGGGCCAAAGTCATTTGTTGAATCAGAATAAGCACCAACACTCAGATTTTTCATAGCATCCTGCATTTTGGCAATCAATGCATCACCAGCGGCATCACCAACCGCAACTGCAACAGACAGTGCCATACAGCGTTCGCCAGAAGAACCAAACGCCGCACCAACTAGCTGGTTTACAGCATTATCCATATCCGCATCAGGCATGACGATAGCGTGGTTTTTAGCGCCACCTAATGCTTGGCAACGTTTGCCATTGGCATTGGCTGTTGTATAGATGTATTCGGCAATCGGCGTTGAACCAACAAAGCTCACCGCTTTAATACGCTGGTCAGATAGCAACACATCTACCGCCACTTTATCACCATTAACAACATTCATGACACCATCAGGTAAGCCCGCTTCTTTTAATAATTGAGCGATAAACAATGTTGAACTTGGATCACGCTCTGACGGTTTCAAAATAAAACAGTTACCGCATGCAATCGCCATTGGGAACATCCACAAAGGCACCATCGCAGGAAAATTAAATGGTGTAATGCCAGCAACAACACCCAGGGGTTGAAATTCGCTCCAAGAGTCGATATTAGGACCAACGTTTTTACTGTGTTCGCCTTTTAATAATTCTGGTACCCCACACGCATATTCAACATTCTCGATACCACGTTGTAATTCCCCAGCCGCATCATGGGATATTTTTCCATGCTCCTCTCCTATCATCTGGCAAATTTTGTCAGCATTAGCCTCTAATAGTTCTTTGAAACGAAACATGACGCGTGCACGTTTAATTGCAGGCGTATTGCTCCATGCTGGAAATGCCGCTTGAGCACTGGCAATAGCCTGCTCAACGGTTTCAACTGAAGCAAGTGCCACTTTTCGAGCCACTTGTCCTGTTGCAGGGTTAAACACATCTTGAGTACGTGCAGCATCTGTACAAACTTCACCGTTAATTAAATGTCCAATGATATTCATAAATAATTCCTAACGTTATAAAAAATGTAATTGATGTAAATCAGTCCCATAAGCTTTTGTAAAGTGCGACCATATCGCTAATAGACGGTTCAATAGGGTTATTACTGGGGGATCCTGATGCTAATGCCTGTTCCGCCATAGTTTGACAAACCCCAAAAAATGCCTCTCGCTTAATGCCGAATTCTTCTGGCGTTGGTACGGATAATTCATCATTTAGTGCACGAAGTTCCTTCAACAATTTTTGGTTAGCAATATCATTAGTGTCTTGTTCTGTTGCTATCCCTATTGCTCGTGCACAATCAGCATATCGTGCAGGCGCAGCAGGAATAGAATAGGCCGTAACGCTTGGTAGTAACATGGCATTGGAAAGACCATGAGGCACATGAAAAAATGCACCAATAGGACGGCTCATGCCATGTACCAAGGCAACCGATGCATTAGAGAATGCAACACCAGCCAAAGTTGAACCTAACATCATGGCTTCACGAGCGTCTTTGTCTTCACCATTGTGATAGGCTTTTCTCAGATTAGGCCCAATCAATTTCATTGCAGCAATCGCCTGACCTTCACTATAAGGATTAGCTTTTTTACTAACATAGGACTCAATCGCATGGGTTAACGCATCAATACCGGTATCAGCCGTGATTCGAGGCGGTAAGCTCACTGTTAATTTATAATCAACCAACGCGGCAATCGGCATAAAACCGGTGCCAACACAGAGCATTTTTTCGTCGTTCGTTTCATCGGTTATGATCGTAAATTTAGTAACTTCAGAGCCTGTTCCTGCTGTGGTCGGCACTGCGATAACTGGCAAACCTTGTTCCGTAACGATGCGAGGAAAGCGATAATCTTGCATGACACCACCATGTTTAGCCAGAATAGCAATCGCCTTAGCACTATCGATTGGACTGCCTCCACCTAACGCGATAATACAATCGTAACTCCCCTCTCGTGCCTTCTCGACACCCGCTTGAATCGATTTAACCGTAGGTTCTGGCACTGTGTCGTCAAAGATATGAGCAGAAATGTTATGTTCATCTAAGCTCTCTTGAATACGACCAGCATAGCCCAGCGTCACCATCATCTTATCCGTAATTATTAAGGGGCTATTGCAGCCAAGGCTTTCTAGAATATTGGGGATTTGCAAAGCAGCATCTTCACCCACCTGCAGAATACGCGGCAGAATAATTTGAGTAGACATATCAACTCCTATGTATTTTTGTTTTTATATGGGGAAGCAGCTTTCTTAACATCAAAAGATAAATATTCCCCATTCATTTCATTCTCTAACGGTGACGAAAAACAGGGGCTCGCTTAGCAATGAACGCATGCATGCCTTCTTTTTGTCCCTCTGTCGCAAAGGCCGCCTGGAACAAACGACGCTCATGACGCATCCCTTCAGTAAGACTGGTCTCAAAGGCTACGTTTACTGCTTCTTTGGCCATTCGTACGGCAGGGCTGTTATATCCAGCAATAGTATGTGCTGCTTCCAACGCAGTTTGTAACAGCTCTTTACCAGGCACGACTCGCGCGACTAATCCAGCCGCTTTTGCTTCCTGAACATCAATTGTTCGTCCAGTTAAAACAAGATCCATCGCTAGCGATTTACCTACAGCATTGGTCAAACGTTGCGATCCACCGATGCCCGGCAAAATACCAAGTTTAATTTCTGGTTGCCCAAATTGGGCATCTTCAGAAGCAATAATAAAATCACACATCAAGGCTAGCTCACAGCCACCGCCTAGCGCATAACCACTCACAGCAGCAATGATTGGTTTGCTGATTGAACGTAATTCGTCCCAAGGAGCAAAAATATCGTCACAATAAAACTCGGAGTAATTTAAATTAGCCATTTCCTCAATATCTGCTCCAGCAGCAAATGCTCGGGCACTACCCGTAATAACAATGGCACCTATATTATTGTCTGCATCGAAGGCCTTCAGCGTATCAACCACTTCTCTGGCAAGCTGTCTACTCAAGGCATTTAGGCTTTTTGGCCTATGTAGAGTAATCATGCCGACCCTTTCACGGCGTTCTACCAATATGGTTTCCATCGGCGCTACCGTTGCTTGTGTGTCAGTGGCAGTAATAGATTCGGTATTATCTTTGAATTCTTCACTTTTTTGTTCTATATCAACAGGGTTAGATTTAACACTGGTTTTGGTTTTCATAATTCGACTCTCTCTTCTGGAACATTAAGGGTTAAGTATCTGAAGTAACTTCTGAGTGTTGCTCTAGTTCGGTATTATCCGAATTATCCTGAGGGGGAGGCGTTGGTGCATAGGCACCATTACTGGCCATTAATTCTGCTAATATTGCCTCTCGATGCTCATTAAGCTCTGGGGATTTAAGAGGCACGTCTGGGTCTATTTCAGAGACAGAGCTCATCTTAATCGGGTTACCAGCCGTTCGTACTGGCCTTTCATTCTCCCCTTTTACTTTAATGATCATGTTGCGAGCGAGTAATTGTGGGTGAATAAATAATTTATCGATCGTATTGATAGGGGAACAAGGCACGCCCGCCTCGTTGAGTGCATCAATCCAATGTTGCATTGGCTTAGTCACTGTTATCGATTCAACATCTTTCACCAATTCCTTACGGTTTTGCACACGTAAATCATTCGTTAAGTATTGCGGGGCTAAGGCAAGTTGAGGCGAGCCCAAGGCATCCATCATTAACAAGAAAAGCGTATCGTTGCCCGCACAGATCACAAACTTACCATCACCTGCGGTAAAGGTTTCAAAGGGTGCAAGCGATGGGTGATTGTCACCCGTTCGAGTTGGCACAACGCCTTCGACGTCATATCGTGCAAGTGCTGTTTCCATCAACGCCGCTTGGCAATCTAGCATGCCGATATCCACTCGCGTGCCTTGGGCATCACGAGTTCGACTATAAAGTGCCGATAAAATACCAATGGCACCAAAAAGAGCGGCACCTAAATCACCAAAACTTGTGCCAACACGAGCTGGCTCTTCATCTGGCCACCCCGTTAAGCTCATTACGCCGCCCATTGCCTGCACCACCATGTCGTAGCCCGGTAAATCACTAAAAGGACCACTGTGACCAAAACCTGATATAGATGAATAAATAATATGGGGATGGGTTTTTGCCAGACGCTCAGGCCCGTAACCAAGGCGTTCCATTACACCAGGTCTAAAATTCTCAACCACAACATCACAACTATCCAACAGACGCTCTAAAAGCTCTCTATCACGTGGTGATTTAATATCAAGAGAGATACTTTCCTTCCCTCGGTTAAAGCACATAAAATAAGCGGAATCTACACCTATAAAAGGCCCGAACGCTCTAGTGTCGTCGCCAGTTCCAAACCTTTCAACTTTGATCACCCTTGCACCAAGGTCAGCCAAAACCATAGTGCAATACGGACCTGCAAGTACTCGAGAGAAATCCAACACAGTAATACCCGATAAAGGGCCTGCTTTTTCATCTGTTTCACTTATTTGATTCATAATTACTAATCCGATGCTAGATTAAAATCCACGAATGCCTAATAATGAGACATAACGTATCGTATTAGCCAAGTTAACTTGTGAAAATTAATGAATCAATATAGACATTAGTATAAGAAGGTCACGATAAAATCCGGATTTTTCAGACGTTATTCGACACCTAATTTGATGAGTTTCAGCCTTAATCTTTTGCAGGTCTTGATGTACATGGCGACTTTACTGGACTTGTTCTCTAGGCTTTTTATCAGGCGATTAATGTGTAAAACAATGAATCTAGATTGAGGAATGAATGCTTGTTTGGTAACAATAACCACAATATGAAGCATGAGTACTAGCGGTCAGAGGAACGAACGATATGATCTCGCCTCCATAATGGGCTCATAATTGAAACACCTTCTATACCTTCAATTCAGCCAACATAAAAAAAGCAGGCACTAGGGCCTGCTCTCTTTAACACTTTTCTTCTTTACATATTAGAAATCGAGCTGTTCTGCTTCTTCTTTTTCGCCGACAGCATCATCTGCTTTAGTACGTTTTGGCAGCAACTCTTCACGAATCTTAGCTTCA
>NZ_QNRF01000020.1 GCF_003314975.1 Marinomonas aquiplantarum | reverse complement strand
AGCTTCAATAACACTGTAGTTTTGTTCTAAGACTAGCTTTGCAGCGTCTAAACGAAACTCAGGGCTAAAGTTCGGTCGTCTTGGTTTAGTCATTGGTTCACCTGTTTTATCTATGAGATGAGTATATCACCTCTAATTAGGTGGCCAAATTCACTATGCCACTACAAAGGAAGGCTCCCTTTAAAAAACAACGAGAAGGTTGAACTCCTCACCATAAGCCGACAAAATACCGCCTCTTTTACATCTTGTCCGGGACGACGTATTCATGGCAATGCTCACCACATTAGGTCCGCTTCTTATCGCTTTACTGTTCGGCTATTGGGTCCACCTCAAACCTTTCACGCCGGAACGTGTTGCCAAATGGCTAGAACAACTGGTTTACCTAATCCTCGGGCTCATTGGTTTCAGCCTTGGATCACTAGAAAACCTCATTGAAAAGCTATTAATTGCGGGCTATCAAGCCGTCATCTTAATTTTGCTGGTCAGTAGCCTCAGTCTTTTAGGACTGTATGTCAGCGGAAAGTGTTTTAATAAACACATGGAGAAGAACCCTGAACAAGCGGCATCGGCGAGTCTCAAGCAAGCCTTACTAGACGCTTTAAAGACCATCAGCTGGGTCATTGGTGGTGTGGCGCTGGGCGTCATCGGACAAAACTGGGCATTACAGATAGACGAATACGTAACTTGGTTGCTGTATTTTTTGTTGTTTTTAATCGGTTGCCAATTACGACAAGGCAACTATCGCTTACGTAAACTCTTTCTGAATAGCCAAGGGGTGATCATCGCCCTAGTCACCATAGTAACAACACTGCTTGCGGGTTGGCTGAGCTGCTTTATTTTGGACTTAACTTGGTATCAGGGCCTGGCAGTTGTCTCTGGATTTGGTTGGTACAGTTTATCGGGCATACTCATCACGGGATTAGGGGATCCGGTGCTTGGCACCACGGCCTTCTTATTGGATTTAAGTCGCGAAATCATCGCTCTGATGTTCATTCCCTTTTTAGCTCGTATCAATAGCCACTTATCAGTTGGCTATTCTGGCGCCACAGCCATGGATTTCACCTTACCCATGCTAGGCAAATTCCACGGTTCACAAATCGTCCCTGTGTGCATTGCAAGTGGCTTTATCATGAGTATTTTAGTCCCTGTGTTGATTCCGCTTTTTCTTGGAATGAATTAGAGAGTGGAGATAAGTTAAGTTGGCTTTGACCCCCTCTAACTCCCCCTTAACAAGGGGGAGGACCAAGTGCAATTTCGCACAGGAAATGGAAAGCTTTTAATCCCCTCCCCTTACCAAGGGGAGGGCTAGGGTGGGGTTCTGTCTACCCCTTCACTTTAACCCCCTCTAACTCCCCCTTAATAAAGGGGAGAACCAAAGGAGCCCCCCTTAATTAAGGAGGAGAACCAAAGAAGAACGCCCCGCTGAAAAAAGGGAGAACCAAGTGCAATCTCGTACAGGAAATGGAAAGCTTTTAATTCCCTCCCCTTACCAAGGGGAGGGCTAGGGTGGGGTTTTGTCTATCACTTACCTACCCCCTCTAACTCCCCCTTAATAAGGGGGAGAACCAAAGGAGAACTCCCCCTTGAAAAAAAGGGGGAGAACCAAAGGAGAACTCCCCCTTGAAAAAAGGGGGAAACCAAGTGCAATCTCACACAGGAAATGGAGAGCTCTTAGTCCCCTCCCCTTTATTAAGGGGAGGGCTAGGGTGGGGTTACCTTTAATCGTCAAAAAACCGTAAAGACCGGAATGTAAAGAAACGGCCTTTCGCAAACACTGTCATGCTTTTGTAAAAGCGATTGTTTCACTACATAAACGAGGATTAATCTCACTTTACGTCTTGTGCTTTGTGGAACCGTTCTCTAAATAAAAGAGAGATCTTTTGGAACTCAAACAAAGTGTGCAGGTGAAGGGGTCGCTTTGATATAGTGAAACACATAAAATTGGCTTAAGCAGCCAAGCTTATGTTAGAACACTACTGTTACAAAAGAGCGACGGATCTGATTTTGCAAAGCACAAGGCGTATATTGCACTTTCTGCTTTGTCGTCAACTTGTCAATCTACTGGCACAATAAGAACAGTATGAAATCGAGCTCCGTCTTTAAATCTGACTCCACTCAGTAATAATTAATTAAATAATGGAACACTTTTTATGAAGAAAACTCTAATCGCGACCTTGATGATGTCCTCTGTTGCTTTTGCTCACGCAGACGACCACAAAGACGCTAGCGCAGCCACGTTAGATTCCAAACAACAGAAATTAGGCTATAGCTTAGGCACCATGCTTGGTACGCGTATGTCACAAAGTTTCTCAGACTTAGATGTCAAAAGCTTCGTAGCAGGCTTTGAAGATGCGACAGCAGGGAAAGAACTTCAAATGACAATGGAAGAAGTCACTCAAACCATCCAAGCATACCAGCAAGAAGAAATGGAAAAAGAGCAGCTAGCTCAACAAAAAGCAGCGGAAGAAGCAAAAGCCGCATCAGAAGCTTGGCTGAAAGAAAAAGAATCCGAAGATGGCGTACAGAAAACAGACTCTGGCTTACTGTATAAAGTCATCACCACTGGTGAGGGTGAGAAACCAACGGCAACGGATACGGTAAAAGTGGATTATGAAGGCACCCTAATGGATGGTTCCGTTTTTGACAGTTCTTACCAACGCGGTGAACCAATTACCTTCCCACTAAACGGCGTAATCCCAGGATGGACCGAAGGTCTTCAGCTTATGCCTGTCGGCTCAAAATACGAACTGTACATCCCATCTGACCTAGCCTACGGACCAGGTGGCACAGGCCCAATTCCACCAAACGCAGCGCTTAAGTTTGTGGTTGAATTGCACGGTATTGAAAAGGCTGAGTAAAATCTAAAGACTTTTATCAAAAGTCTACATAAACTAAAAAAACGCTGATTGATTCAATCAGCGTTTTTTTTATTGTTAACAAAAAGGCAAGTTCATGCTGAAAATCAAGTCTCGAATACTTTAGCTAATTCTTCTCGCTCTGCCCAACGAACAGCCGCCCAACAGTAAACAATTGGAAAGGCATACATTATCACACCAATATTATGACTAAACATAGACTGGGTTAGGGCAAAATCCATATAACACATTGGAATTAGTGCACCTGCCATTGCATAAGAACGAATATTCCAGTTATTTTTATACATCTCCATTTTATGGAGAAAGAGCTTAAGTGGTATCAAATATAAAGCCATTAGTGAAATAAAACCAAATATCCCCATTAACCCCAATGCATTGAAATATTCATTATGAGCGTGACTAAATTTAACAGCTTCAGGAATGATCAAACCTTGTTCAACCAGCTCTTTCTTGAAATCATGACTTGCGTATTCTCCTACACCGAAGAAAGGAGAATCCTTGAACATTTCAATTGCAGCCTTCCACATTTCAAATCTGAGGCCGACAGAAGTATTTTTATTTTCACCAGAAACGTAATGAGAAACATTACTAACAGCAGAGGAAATACGGTTTTGAACACCAGTTTCAGGAATACTAATCGCGGCAACCAAGAGACCCAAAGCCACTAATGCCACCACTATAATATTCTTTTTTCCAATTAAATCTCGAGAGTTCCATAATATAAAAAAACAAATGAGAGGTAATGCAACCCAACCACCTCGAGTTCCTGATAATATGGAGGCGATAATGCCAGCCACTCCACCCAATAAAGACAGAACGAGCCAAAGTGAATTTTGACGTTTTAGAAAATAGAAACAACTAGCAAAACACATCATCCCCATTAGCATAGCGGTATTTCCAAACATAATCGCATTTTCACTACCGCTAGCACGAGATACACCTAAGAATATTTTTTCATATATAGCTAAAGCACAAGCACTTATGGCTCCAATAATTACGCCATACCAAAGCCATTTGACATTACCTTGAACCTTTATCAATAAAATCAACACAGGAATTACTAAAAGAAACCTTGATGGCCTATCTAGTTCTCTAATGTGCCAACCGTCAAGATAAACTGAGAAAAATGCATAAATTGCATAAGCCAAAAAAACGAAAATGATTTTTTTATCTTGAAATGAAAGTCTTTCTTGATTATTTTTGAAAAACAAAATTGAAACTGTTGATATAAAAATCAATGATGCCCCAATATTATATCCAGAAGGATAAGACAAAGAAATTGCAAAGGTAAGCGACAAAAAAAACCAAACTAAACGACCCCAAAAAAAAGACAGCATCAAAATCCCAGTTAAATCCATAATAATTAGTTTGAAATAAATGTATATACTTACTAAAAAATCATTATTCACTTTCAAGTAGGATTAAAAAATTCTTTAGTTATGACGAATATTACAACATAGAATATCTAATATATCATCATATTTTTTTACACCACACACTCAATTTTTTCGCATCTCTTGCTTAATTCGTTTAACTATTTTCTTCACATCTTGCGCTTGGTTTTTATCCATTACCAAAACCACGTCTGCAGTTTCCACAATGACTAAATCTTTAACGCCTACTGTAGCGACCAAACGAGACTCTGAGCGAACTAAGCAGTTATTTGTCCCTTCCGCCATGACATCGCCTAACAGTACATTTTGGTCTTCATCTTTATCGGCATAATCATACAAAGCATCCCAGGCACCAATGTCACTCCAATCCCCAGTATAAGGCACCACTTTGGCTTTATTGGTAGGTTCCATTACAGCAAAATCAATGGACTCTTCAGGACACTGTGAAAACAGTTCAGCATCAATTCGTACAAAATCCATATCTTCATGACGATTTTCATAGGCCGCCACAACGGCATCAGCAATGTCTTTTCTATATGAGGAAAGTTCTGCCAGATAAGTATCTGCTTGGAATAAAAACATGCCGCTGTTCCAGAGGTAATCACCTGAAGCAAGATACGCTTCGGCTTTCTCTAAATCTGGCTTTTCAACAAATTCTGCTACTTGATAATTCTCTGCAGAGCGAATGTAACCATAGCCAGTCTCAGGACGAGTAGGCTGCACTCCAAAGGTTACTAGAGCATCCTGATTTGCAAGTTCTGCGGCTTTTACAATACTGGCTTCAAAAGCAACAAGATCACGAATCACATGATCGGCAGGCAAAACCAACATAAGGGCATCAGCACCGTATGCTTGTTTCACTTCCAATGCCGCTAACGCAATGGCTGGCGCCGTATTACGGCCTTCTGGCTCCAGAACAATACTTGAGTTTTTAACACCGATGGATTGTAACTGTTGTGCGATAAGAAATCGGTGATCCTCATTACACACCACAATAGGATCAGCCACATCAAGAGAAACAGTACGTAAGAGTGTTTGTTGCAGAAGGCTAAGTTCCTGATCAGTCAGTGATAAGCATTGCTTAGGAAAATGCTCACGCGAGAGCGGCCAGAGACGATGGCCGATACCACCCGCAAGGATTACAGGAATAATTTTCACACACAGGCTCTTTGTTGCATTGGAATAATCTAAAGATAACCACGAAGTCTACCAAAACCGAACAACAAGGCATACATAGAGAGACTGTATTTTTAGCAAGAAAAACCAAATAGCCTGTTGATTTTTTATACAACCATAGATACTTTTAATAACACGGTAGTAACCACACAATCTCTTCAACAAGGACAAGTTATGAACGCTATTTTTCAAAACGTCTTCATCGCAATTGGTGTTATCTCCTTAATTACCGGCTGCTCATCCAATCGAATAGTGACAATGCCAAATGGCTCTTCAATCGACACTGAAGAAAACATTGCTTTATATCCAGATGCATTAAGTACACCACTTTTTCTGTCTAGCTATCAAGCCTGTCAGCCAGAAATCGATCAAAACATCAACCTCATCACAAATTGGTTCAAATCAACAGCACCAAGAGATCAGGTAGATACTTATCAAGTAGCCAAAGACGCAGCGCCTACAAAAGCCAATGAGCTCATTAGAAACTTTTATTTTGAACAACAAGAAAGGGCCTTTGACGAAACATCACCTACTGACACCTTTGCCTATGAAAGACGCCTTGAAATCAAAGCCTTTGATCCAAGCAACCAAGCCGCTGAAATCATCACTTATGTGAAAAATGGTCGAAGATGGTCGAAAGCCACCACTGCCATCCCTATGGAAAAAGACCTATTTTACAACCACCGTTATGTTAGAAAGAATGAAGCGAAAAATACCGAGGCACTTCGGAAGCTTTACTCATCACACATTCAAAGCCATAGAAAAGCCTCCAGAGGGAGCCGTGACCTTATTAAGACTTTGAGATTCATGCCTCAAAATACAAAATCTATCTTCATAGAAAATAAAAAACAGTACCTAAGCATGTCTAATGATGACGCCTACCGTTTGCTCATGCTCAGTAAAGAATCACCTCTAGAAGCCGTTTTTATTTTCAAGCCATTAGCTTGTGCTCAACCCGAAACCAATAGGTCCGTTGCTGACAGAAACAGAATAGCAAACATCCCTATTGAGCTATTGGAAATTCAGATCTTTGCCGATGATAAACAAGTGTTTCAATCTCACTAGCAAATTACGTAATAAGGAGCGCCGCTATGAAGTTATCATTAAATAACCTAATGATGATTTGCCTAGCGCTAATATTGTCGTCTTGCGCCGCAACCAAAAAAACCGACGAACTAAACGAATGGTATTTTGAAAACCAAAGACAATCCGTTTGGCAATCAAGTCGCATCCAAAGTAGCTTTGATAAAAGCCATGCCAATTATTTAACCATTCAAAAATTGACCAAAATAACAGAATCCAACTCCTCTCATGAGCTGATACAAACCTTTGGAGAAATGTCTCAAATAAAGACAGACTACTCAACAAGGTTCAAACTCTATCGAACAAAAGCAAAAACAGTGCGACAGATATGGAGAAGCACAGACAAAATCACAGAAGGTGAAGAGAATTGGAATACTACCAATGATTTTTTGACCTATTCAGATCAAGAATTAGCCGAACTAGATACACTGTATAACAATTACTTCCTCGTTGAAGCAAAATTCAACCGCATTCTGAATAGCAAAGAATTTAGCGCTTATAACAGAAGGTTGCCAAAAACAACCAAAGCCATTAACAATGTTTTAGCAGAGCATGAAAGACAACAAGAAAAAGAAAACTACACGCTAAGATTTAATGACAATGTCATAGCGGCCATGACTCGAAAGCTAGAGACAACAAAATACCAGTTTAACGATTTACTCAAACTAACAGACAAAGACAGCTTGATTGAGCAGCAGCAAAGGACCCTTAACCGCCCTAAACATTTACGCAGAGTAAGGTTTGAGCTCACCAGTGACACACAGAGACAACTCGATACACTGCTTAGTCAGCACATCAATACACACATAGTAGCAGCGGCACAGCAATATGCTAAAGAGATCCAATCCCCCCGACAAGCCAGCAGAGAACTGCCATTAATCGATAAAAAGTCCAAATTCAAAGCACTTTACCCCTATGTTTCTGTGGATAATCGAAACACAGTCAATCAAGCTTTTCAGGCAAAGCGTAGCGAGCTATTTAACCAAGCCATTATACTGCCTAGCCAAGCTGGGCTCACACAGATAGAGCAACAAGGATACCAGCCAACTGAACAACTAAAAAGACGCATCCAGCACCACTTGGCCTTCACAAAACAGTATAAGGACTTACTGGATCAACCCGAGATTCAACAGCACCTAAAGCAAGCCCAACAGCAAAGAATCGCATTATTAGATCAAATAAAAGAACAGCGATTGCAAATGATCCGTAATGCTGCGTCTTTTAATGAACTCAACTTTTTTTACCAAGAAGTCGTGACGAAAGACGATGCAACAACAGCACCTGCAATGGCGTTAAAAGCAGCACAAAAGCGCACTTATCAAAAAGTAACTGAATTTAAACCGACTTACTCATCGACAAATTTAGACGTCAACAGCTTTAACAACGCCAACCTAGCACTCAAAACCGAATTAACTGGCCTTTATCTTGGCGACTTTTCAAACTCTAGACTGACACCCAACACAACCCTAAGCAGTATGCTGTTCTCAAACTACCTAAAAGCTTACTCAAATCTTTGTCCGCAATACCTACCCAAAAACAAAGTGCCAATCACCAAAGCCGTTTGTGAAGACAAAATCATTACTACGAATGGCTGGGGCCAGGTTGTCAGCCGGAACTGTGTAAAATGGGCTGATAGACCAACAGGCATGTACGCCGATCCAAAACTTTACCAAGCCAGCATAGAACAATCACGACAAGCAGGGTTAAAACTGATTGGCAGCGCATTACTTTCCAGTGACGTGACCGCTAAGTTTTCGGCTTTTCGAGATGAACAAACACTACAAAGTGATATGCATAAGCTGATTAAAAACAACCAATGCAGTAACGCCGGATTACAACGCTTTGAGGACAACCTATATCGCTTCGCCACCAAACAAAGCCCATTACCCCTGAAAAGCGGCACCCAACTGGCGGATTTGGCGGTGTTTTATCAGGCAGACTTAAACTACCAAAACATTAATACCCAACATTTAGCGAATGCCTTAGTAAAAGAAAACGCCAGAACCTGGCTAATGAATCGCTACTCTGATGGCTCGCTACAAGTGATAAACACAACCAGCAACCCGGAAGACAACAGCCTGAAAGAAATCCTAGCAGGGTATCGCTATGGCACCGCCTTTGGCGGCGGTTACAATGGCAAAGTCCGCATTACCTTTGCAGACAGAATACCTAAATGCCTTTACTTCGCGGACAATCGCGGTTCTTGTCGAGCGGCGTCAAAAATCATTACCAACCAATATGAAAGAGGTAGATACAACAAATAAAGATTCATGAATGGCACACAGGTGATTCAAAAGACAAACCAAACGATATTGCCTTATTAAATCACCAGTACATGCTGTAATCCCCCCATTTTTAACAGGGGTGAAAAGTAGAGCCTAAGCTGCCTTCATAAGCCATTTAGGTGGAATGCCACCAATGGCACTGTTTGGCC
>NZ_QNRF01000019.1 GCF_003314975.1 Marinomonas aquiplantarum | reverse complement strand
TAAATCAATACCAATCGTATGAATAGTTTTCATGATTTTTCTCCTTTTTAAACTGACCTAATCAGTATAGAAGGGAGTGTCCATTTCATTATTTTTAATAATGCGCATGCGCGTTTACGCTGATAGGATGTTTTTCGAAACTAGATAACACATTGAAGTGCTTTAAATTTTTCATCATCTCTGAAAAAGCGTGCGATCAAAACGAGCGTGCGCATTTGTAATTTTCACATTGCACATTATTTCGGTAACGAATTTTCTATCTGTTTGATACTAGTACAGTATTTGATTGGGTAAAAGAACAAAGCGGGCTCGGCTAACAAAATAACCGAGTCTTACAGTTAATGTGATTGGATAAAGGTTACTGGACTAACCCCATCCTAACCTTCCCCTTGAAGACATAAGGGGAAGGAACAAGAGACGTGGTTTGTCGACAAAACATCATATCGGATAGCTTGAGCCCATAAGGCTCATAACGCGCGCGCCACTATGGATAAAAGCAAATATGGAAAGGGACTATTTAAGCTCCTTTCCATATTTCAATGAATCAGCTTGTCTGTATTTAGGTGTTTTTAAGCACTACATAACCGATAAATTAATAATTGCTACAGCTATTTCCATTTTTATTATCAGCACAAAGTGTTATGTAAAACTTTTTTTCTACTTGTTTTTTTCTAGTAGCAAAAAGGTGTGCATATTTGTTCACATCTCTACCAGATTTAATTTTTTTGAGTCTATCTTCTCGATTTTTAGGCACCGATGAAGGGTCAGTCCAGTAGTGAACTACACATCGACCTGATTTTGTGTACATAAGCTTTGGGCATATTTCTATCGCAATATCTTTAAGAGATTCTTCTGGGTAAGGTTTTTCGAGGTGGACATACCAGTTAACAGCTGACTGATATATAGCTTCATATTGTACAGCCTCATCAGCGTATGAAAGACAGGATACAAATAGAAGTGACCAGAGTGACTTTTTCATTTTCATCATTCCCCATTAATTAACATAAAATATAGCTGATGATTTAATAGTCTCACGTGCTTTATTAAGTAGACACTTGAACTATTAACCAGCGCTTTTAGTCAGACGAATCAATAGAGACAATATCAGGGTATTTTTAAAGGTTTTTATTTGAAATATGGAGTAGTTTGAGATGAACAACGAAGTCCTTAGGGAGTCGCTTAGTAACCTTGATTGAACAGCTTTACCCGAAAGCGGAAACTGAAGACGCCCGTCCCTTTATCTGTGGTATTTCGTATTCATTGCATACAGCAATGTTACAACTTGAGAGATCCAGCGATGGAAGATGCTTTATATAAGAGCGTTTATTCGCTACTAGATTGCCATTCCTAAGAATGGTAAAATCAAGTTCTAAGAGCTTCTAAGTCACCTATAGCTGGCAATTCTAGCTCACTAATAAAAGCATCAAGTTCTTCATAGATATAAATACGATACTCCTTATCACCTTGCTTTTTTCGGAGTATAATCATACCGGATTTTTTATTCTTTCCCATTCTTGATGAACGATCTAAATCCATCACCATATCAACAGTAGAAATAGAAAAAAGTGTTTTCCACTTTCCAAAAAGCATTCCAGATCTTTCCATAAAAGCAATTCTTCCATTAATAATCTCTAATGCCATAGAGCGAACTTTAATAGATTCAAACTCTTGAGATAAGGTAAATGAATAATATTTAGACATCATTATCCTCTTAACATAGTTGATATATGAATCACTTATTGTAACAAAATGATTGTTTAGGATTTTCAGCACAACTAACTATACGAAGTAAACCTTCTATACGTTTTAGATCCTGCTGTTGAGATTGTTTTTTTGTCATAATCTGTGATGCATATACCCATTTCGTTGTACCATTTTGGCTACTACGCACCTTAACGGTATTTGTACTTTTATCGATTCTAACCACATAACTTAATTCATCAGAGAAAAAGCCTTTAACATAAACACCGTCGCCTATATCTAGGGCGTCTATCCCTGTTGGCCCAATTCCACCGGCGTTATACTGATTATTACTAGTAATATTGCCAGGTGTTTTAGGTATCGGTTTCGAGGAGTAGTTTTTCACTTGAGGGGACGATGGAGTACTTCCTAAAGATGCGATGATGCTAGCTTTCTGAGAAATGTTGGCTCGTTTATACGTTTGTTGTCGCTCATATGGATAGTTAGCATTTGCATACTTGAGTAAATCGGCTACTGAGTTTACTTTATCTGCACCATGCTCTGGGTAATAAGTCGTAAATGAATGGGGATTGTGCCACTTAAAGAGAAGGTAATAATATTTACCCTCTGTTCTTGGGATAGCCGCATAATACATATATTCTTTCATGCTTGGTATTCTAAAAACTTCTGAAATTTTTCTATGTGAGGGTGAAAGTGCGCCTTGGTCATTTCTCTTACCAGTAATAAGGGAGATATAATATGTGCCTGATGACAAATGATTAATAATAACCGCATCCTTATTAGTAGATTTATCTCCATTATTTACAGAGAAAAAGTAACTTTTTTTAGGACCAAAAAAATCTTTCGGACTATACGTCTTAAGGTTAGCATGGAGCTTTTTGTCTGCTTGATAGAAGCAACCACTTAATATTGTTATGAAAATAATGTTAAAAATAACTTAATAGCTTTAACCATATCGATTTTCCCTATACGTATTCTGTAAATAAGTGTCTATATTTTTGATGCATCTCCAAGACATCTAGCTTAAGACTATTGTGTCTCTTTCACTAACCCACTATAACGATATCATCAACATCCTGTCGTCGTTGGATGTTGGTCACAGATTTCGGAGATTTTTTCGATAGCGTCATATGAATCATCACCATCCTCATCAATTAGCTTACGATACCAAGATATGGCTTTCGAATAATCCATTGTGACTCCTAAACCATGTGAATACATGTAACCTAGTTTCTCTACCGCTCTTCCATGTCCCTGTTCAGCCGCTTTGAGATACCAAGTTAATGCCATCTTGTAATCTTGTTTGACTCCTTCACCTTTGTAATATGCTCTTGCGACACTCAATTGTGAATGCTCATCTCCTTGTTCGGCTGCTTTACGATACCAAGACGCAGAATGAGCATAATCTCGCTTAACGCCTAATAATCCTCTTCGATATATAGAAGCTAGCTCTTTTTGAGCTGAGACATTATCTTGCTCTGCTGCCTTATGATACCAAGACAGGGCAACAGCATAATTTTGTTTAACAACCTTCCCACCTCTATACATATCACCTAATTTTTTTTGTGAAAATGCACCTCCCTGATCGGCTGCTTTGTGGTACCAGTAAAAAGCAAGGACATTATCTTGCTGAACACCTTTTCCATATTGATACATATAACCTAAATTAGATTGCCCTCTGGCATCACCTTGCACAGCCGCCTTCTTGTACCAGAGTAAAGCCTTTACATAATCCTTAGGGGTGCCTTCACCAAACTCATACATATAACCTAAATTACTTTGTGCTTTTGTATAACCTTGCTTAGCTGCCTTCTTATACCAGAATAAAGCCTTCTCATAATCTTGTGGAAGCCCTTTGCCAAGGGCATACATATAACCTAGGCTAGATTGCCCCTTGGCATAACCTTGATCAGCGGCTTTACGAAACCAAGACAAGGCTATAACATCATCCTTCTGTACACTATTTCCATAAAAATACATATAACCTAGGTTACTTTGTGCTGATGCATCCCCCTTCTTAGCCGCACTTAAACACGTAATGAGTGCTCGATTATAAAATTTATTATCATACGCATATTGGCAGTTTTCGGATTCTGATGTTTGGTTAGGCTTGTTATCGCTATACGAAAAACAAGATAACAGTAATAGTAACCAAGCATATTGTTTCACTTTATGATTTCCTTTTAAGTATACGTTTATAACAAATGACACTAAATTCCAATTCCACCTCTAATTTTCCTTTTCACAAAAATTAGACGAATCAATACCGAAAGCATCAGGCTGTTTTTTATCACAACCAATTTCCCATCAAAACAAAAGGTGCCCAATAGTGAGGATGCGCTAAGAGTTCGTCGATATCCATTTTCTTACTTTTATCGCGCTTAGCACGCGACAATCCTCTTTGGCTTTCTGCCATATTTGTTAAATCTACATTACCTTTAATAAATGCGAGCTGAGCTTCTCTTAGGGCGGCCGCCTTAGTAAAGTGATGTAGCTGACGAGACTCATACAAGGTTTTCATAAAAAAACTAGTAGTAACATCATTGATAGACCATAAGCTGGCCAATACCGCTTTTGCCCCTTGCAATTGAGCCATAGTACCTAGCCCTTCAATCTCTCTACCATCTGCCTGTACCCCAATAGCCGTGTCACAGGCAGATAAAGTTAACAAATCAATGTTGTCCATTTTTAAGCGTTGATCATGGTCAAAATCTGCTAGTGTTAATCGCTGGTTATTACCTAGTAACAAAAAAGAGTCACTGTCAATGCCACTTGGATCGAAATGGAAATGTGTTGCCAAATGCAATACCTGATAATCACCTGTTTTTATGGCATCGATAAGAGAATCAACATCAAAGTCATCATCCATTTTTGTTTGGCCTGGAATCACACCCACATCGTCATTATCTGTCAAAATAATATTATCCAACTCTAACGGAACTGAAGGCAAAGGGGAGAATATTCGCCCATCAATCTCTCCTCCTAAACTCACGCCAAAGCCTGCGGCATGCCATTTTAAGTTAGACAATTCACTTAGATTGCTACGTGTCGTCGCGGTATAAATTGCCAAGTCATAATCTTCCACCAACCAATGTTTACCTGAGTGCAGAGCAGCCATTGGTAAGTAACGCAGCGTACTATGCAAAGATAGCATCAGGGTTTTGGCATGAACTTGTTTCAAATCTTGTTCAATAGGTCGAATTAAGACGTCATATAAACGCTGTGCTAGAGATAGCGGGTCACTAGAAGGTGTCTCTAGTAACACTCTGTAATCGCTGATCAAACGATTTAGTTCCGGTTCAGAAATATGACTATCTCTATGTATTTGACTCTCCTCGGTGGTAAGTAAAATACGCACTCGCTCAGGGGTAACCAGATAATGAACCAATGCCGAGTCATTCCCTAAATTTGTGTCGGTAGGAAAGTTGTTGGGTAGGGCGATAACTTGCTGGTTAGAGTTTTGGCTTAATTGCTGAAATTCTATTTTTATGTTTTCAAGAAACATTTCAATTTCAGAACGTCCTCGTGCTAATTCCGCCTCAATCTCGATAATACGGTTGCTCTGCTCATCAGAACGAAAACCCTTATGAATCATAAGCAGGTTAGAATGTTCTTTAGAAAGCAAAGTGAAGCGTGATGATATATCTGCATAACGGTTGGCCCAAGGGGCTTCAAAATGATTATAACTGGCTTTAGTCGTTCGAACATCAGAGCGACTATCACGGCGAATAAAGCTAAAATATTCTTGCTCTTTTAGCATCGCTAGTACTTGCTCGGCTTCCAGCAAACGGCCATGTTCCATTAGTAAATCGGCAAAAGATTGATATCTATCACTAACGGTTTTCGAATAACTTTTTAGTACAGATGCCTCATCGTTTTGAGGGAGTAGACCTAGTCGGACACTTTGTATTGTATTAATGGATTGTTTACCAAAAAATATCGCAAGGTCTGGGTTATGACTGTTCTGATAAAAGTTTTTTAGGTTATTCTGCACTGCCTCCGTAATTTCAGGCCTCCCCGCAATAGCAACTATAACGTAGGCTCGCTGATAAAGTTTTTCAGCTTCAGAGTGACGGCCAGACAAATACATAAGGCTCGCTAAGTTATTAAGATGAAGGGCGAGATTCGGACTATCATAGCCGTAATTTTTTTCAACTATAGACACACTACGACGATACAATGGCTCGGCTTCATCATAGCGCTTCATATCTCGCATAATGGCAGCTAAGTTACTCAAAACAGCAGTCAGGTTTGGGCTTTGGGAACCAAACATTTTTTCTTTAATAATAAGAGACCGACGGAATAAATCTTCTGCTTCTAGGTATTTTCCTGTTCTGTATAATATGCCACCTAAATTATTTAAGGTTGTCGCTAAGCTATGAAGGGAATCTTCTTGTGGGACGTTTTCAAGTATAGAAAGAACCCTCCGATACAATTTTTCAGCACGCTGGTATCGGCCAAGAGTGTCGTTTAAAATTGCCAATCCACTCAAACTAATTGTAATTTCTTTTTCAACATTTTTATAATTTTCTAAAGTCTCTATACTTTCCAGATAGAGTGATTCAGCATCCGTATATTTACCTATAGCGTAATATATTTCTGCCATACTAGATCGACATGTGGCGGATTTAATACTTTGTCGCCCGGTTTTCTTTTCCCAAATATTGCAAGCACGATTCAATAAAAGTTCAGCTTCTTTGAGTGCTCCTGTTTTTAATAACGCATAGGAAAGAGAATTTAAGTTTACCGCAATATTCGTATGGCCTTTTTCTAAAATATTATCGTTCATCTCCAAGCTACGTCTAAAAAAAGCCACAGCTTCCTTAAAACGCCCTTGTTCTGAAAGCATTAACCCCAAAGAATGCACTATACCTATAAGATATGGACTATCCTTTCCTTGACTATCTTCTATGACTTTTATTGACTTTTTGTATATTAATTCGGCTTCTTCGAACTGACGGCTCTTATCTAAAGTTTTAGCTAATTTGTACATGGCAAATACACTAAAAGGATGTTTAGTACCATGAAGCTGTTCATATGTAGATAAAATAACTCGCTGTAGCTTCTCTGCCTCCTGATACTCTTTTTTGTTATATAGTCGCTCAGATCTGTTCTTCAATATTTCTAAATTATCATATATAGAGCTTTGTTTAGACTGGTCGCTTGATGTTGTATCTTCAGCTTTACTTGCACTAGGAAATAAAGCAGAAAAACAGAGAAGTATGATGATTCTCAACACATACTTTGAAAGGTACGTAATTCTCATAAATCAGACATCTCCTTTTAAAAAATGACTTATTAATAGGTCATTCAGCGATTTTTTTTATCTCCAGAACATAAGTACCCGGCTGTACCGCCCGCCCATCCATTTGCTCAAGCCATTGATTAAAATCGGCTAGCCGTTCAGCTGTTACATCAATAAAAATTAAAGTCACACCTTCTTGTGTCTTTTTTTGGAAAGAGTAATTTTGACTCATTAAGTAATGATTAATTTCGAAAATTTGACTGTTTGTTTTTTCTGTCCTTACGATATTGCCTACTATAGAACCACGATAAGTTAAAAGATCCTCTGGTTGAATCGAATTTTTTTGCTGATGAACGAGGAAAGGAATTATCATAAGCGCTGCTGCGGTGGTAGTTAACCCGGCCACCCACTTGCGCAAACGTATATTTTTGGCTTCAGTAAAAAGTAGGCCCTCTTTCTCCAACCTCTGCATCAGCTTTCTTTCACTGAATTCGACCTGCTTTTGCAATTCTGTTTCCAATATTTGTTTTTGTCGCAACACAGCTTCTCTAAGCTCCGCAGCCATCGCATCCTTTGTACTGATTCCTTGTAAGGTATCAATCCAATCATCAAGATCTTTATCAGCATCACTCATATTGGTTATCCTACGCGCGTCTTACTATGTGTTTTTGATATCCCTGTGGTTATCTAACCTTATTAACAATTATTCTAGGGCTCTAGAAACGAAAGACAATGATGAATAAACGGTCTTAGTTTTTTCCTACACTGGGACAAATATTCGCGCATCGCTCCCACTGAGCGCCCAGCATCTTGCGCTAATTCCGCGATAGAAGCACCATTTACTAATCGAAGTATCCAAGACATGTGTTCAGCTTCTTGTTTTTGAAAAGTTTGTAGCCCTTCATATACACAGTTCCTTAATCCATCACTTTCTACAATAGCATCAGGCCGTAGCCAAAAATCCTCCTCTATTTGCTCATATTTATGAGCATCGAAATCACTACGTTTGGACTCGTATGCATTTCGCAGATGGTCACGCCAAGTATTTTGCATTATAGAGTGAACCCAAGTATTCAAAGAGGAATCGCCACGAAATTGATCAATCTTCCTTATTACTTTTATAAAAGTGTCTTGCAAACACTCTTCCGCTTGATAGCTTGGACAACCTTGTATTATAAGATAAGCCTTTAATGAAGAGTATAATTGGCGATACAGCGTACTGATTGCTAACTCTCGTTTTTCCCCGCCTTCTTTTATATATGAAATGAGTATCTCATCTGTTAGTTTGATGTTTTTCATGTGAAAAAGGTTCTTTCTTAAAAATTAAAATTAAGTAATTGTATGAAGTTAAATATTTCAAATTCTTGATTTAATATAATCTAATATTGTAGCGGCTTCAGGTTGCAATGTTATCGATTTTTCTTTTATACCTGGTAATAAAATATGTATTTTTCTGCAAAGATCTGTTGTTTTGTTTGATGTTGACGTTCCAGTTAGATCGCCTTTTTTATTGTCTAAAAGCATTGTATTTATACCTTTTCTAACGAAAGTTTTCACTTTTTCTATCGGTAGTTCATCTTTTTTAGGATTGTGTATGAAATTCTTGTGTTGAAAGAATAAAGATGCATAAACAAATTTATTGGAAACGTTCATCATTACTTTTGCTAGTTTTATCGATAAATCATCACTATTATTTTTACTGATAATCTGACTGGCTTTTGCAATATAGCCAGCACAAAAACCAAAAGTTCCTGCATCGCGAGGATCAGACGCTTTACCCGAAGCCAAAGAAAAATTTGGTAACATTTTTGCTTTCTCTAATGTTATGTTTATTTCTCTTTGCTCTCTTTGATCTCTTTGCTCTCTTTGATCTCTTTGCTCTCTTTGATCTTTCTTTTCTTTCTTTTGATCCGCTATCTGTTTCTTTATTGATAACACTTCAGCGGAAGATGCAAGGCGGTATTGATAAATATCATGAGGCTCATTTTGACCGTTCATTAAACCTTCTAATGTCTCAATTTCATGCTCTTTTTTAAATTGATACCATTCAAAGCTTTTATTACTAGTGAAAGAAAAAAGATAGTATCTATAAACTGAACCATTATATGTCACAGCATAATAACTCCCTCCTTTCATTTCATTATTAGCCACTACAGTTACAACTGGATGGGAATCTCTACTACTAACACCGTTATTAATAGTCGAAATTATTGCACGGTCCTTTGTAATATTGAGATGAATTACCTTGTTCTTATTTTCAAAGAGTTCACTAGGCGAGTCATCACCGTTTATGAAATAAAAGTTCCCTAGACCAAAAAAGGAAGATGGTGAATATTGTTTCATCGTTGAGTGTACATTCAATTTAGACTCTAAACGGCAACCACTCAGCAACACAGCAAAAAAAATCAGACTAGTAATATATAAAGTTCGACTATGTAATTTTGTAGATTCAAATGACGGGATCATATTTTTCACTCTTTTCCATTTAAATTTTTAAAGTGATTAATCTAATAAATCTCTAACAAGGCGGAAACCAATAGTGTTATAAGTCAAGCCATTTGGAAATTTACCCTGTATATGAGGTCTTAATTTTAACGTTACACTTGCCCAACTACCTCCTTTTATTATGTGGTGTTTGCAATTAATCGGTGCTTTATCCTCATCATTAACCCCTCCATGAAGTTTATAGGTATCTTGGCTTACGAAACAACCTTGTACCCATTCTGCAACATTTCCTGCCATATCATAAAGGCCAAACTTATTAGGTAAATAACGGCCAACAGGAGCGGTATACCAATAATCATCAATGCAATTCGCTTTATATGTCCAAGACCTGCCTAACGAACTAGGAGTTAAATCGGCCGCGTTAGCATAGTTGCATTGATTAACTAAGCGCTCTCCCCATAAAAACGTAGTATCCGTGCCTGGTGTAGCAGCATAGTCCCACTCTAATTCTGTTGGCAGACGATAATTTTGACCTGTGATATCACTAAGCCAATTTGCATATGTCTGAACATCTTGATAACTAACACAAACAACAGGGTGATCACCTTCTCTTGAAAAACCCGAATATTTCCAATTTCTTTCTACATCATGAGATATAATATTGATTTCATAATCAGTGATCACACAGCTATATCTATTCTCATCAATAACCTCTGAAGTCGTGACATATCCGGTTTCTTTAACAAAAGAGTCAAACTGATCAACCGTAACCTCTGTCTCCATTATCTGAAATTCCTGTACGAAAATTAACGCAGATTTTTTTCATCCCCAGTCTCTTTATTCATGTTTATTTTATAAGCTCCTGCTGGAATGAGAATCATATTTGGAATCAGAGTAACCTCTTTTCCTTGTACCATTGAATTCAATAGCACGGCGTGTAACACAAACAAGGTATATTTTTTAAAAGCACTTAGGGTAATTATAGGCATCAATATCTCTTTTTTGAAATATAAGAAGGCTATGCAGGCCCTGATAATTCAAGTTCACACACCATCTATTAGCTATTCAACACTTAAATTTGGCACATTTTCTAAAGTGAAGACCTTATATATGACGGAGCTAACTTAAAAATGTCAGGATGAACTCAACTTTTAATCCGCCCTCTAACAAATTTGAGAATATGTAGTGGCCTAATATTAATATGGCAGATTAATACCACTATGCCGCATATCCAATCTTTGGGTGATGAAAATAACGCCTGCCCCTTTCAGGGTTCTCTTGCAACATGCGCACATGACTGCGGACAGTTTTTTGTAGCTCATCCTCATTTTTGGCTGGATGGCTATTTCGTAGGCGGCTTTTCAAATCACCATTGAGATATTCATTGGGATTCAAATCCGGCGAGTAAGCAGGTATTTAGTACAGCTCAATTTTTTGTCGTTCTTGGCCGTCCATTGCCGTACTAAATGAGCATGATGTACCCGTAAATTATCTTAGATAACAAAGACTTTATGCTTAATGTCTTTAATTAGTCGCTTGAAAAACCTCAGTAGTACCTTGGCTGTCATGCTTTCTTTATACAACATGAAGCGCCCTTTACCTCGATTATCCAGTGCCGAAATCATGTTGATGAGCGAGCGTTTGTCGTGTTGCTCAAGTACTGGCTTTTCCCTTTAGGAGCGTAGCCTAGTCCATGTATTTTTCAGTGTATTTTACCCTTCGCTTAAAATCTTTAAGTGCTCATTTATTCAGCTAAACATGGTTATTTAGTTAGCTCTAACATGATTCTGAAAAGCCGAGCGATTAAAGCGAGCCTGTGCATTTATACTTTTCAAGTTGCGTTATTACGGCAATGAGTTTTCAATCAGTTTGATACTAGAGCAGTAATTGATTGGGTAAAAGAACAAAACGGGCTAGGCTATCAAAATAACCGAGTCTTGCAGTTAATCTGATTGGATAGAGGTTGCTGGACTAACCCCATCCTAACCTTCCCCTTGAAGACATAAGGGGAAGGAACAAGAGACTTGGTTTGTCGACAAAACATCATATCGGATAGCTTGCGCCCATCTGACTTATGCATGTGACTAGATGAGCAAGATCCCAAGCAGCGTAAGCCACTGACGACGTCAGTGACACAAGGCGTCGCTGTTTCGGATCGTGATTTTTCTCCAGACGTAAAAAAGCCCTGACAGGATAACCTATCAGGGCTTCTTAGTATTTAAAGCTTGACGACGACCTACTCTCACATGGGATCCCCCACACTACCATCGGCGATGGCGCTTTTCACTTCTGAGTTCGGGATGGGATCAGGT
>NZ_QNRF01000018.1 GCF_003314975.1 Marinomonas aquiplantarum | reverse complement strand
TCAATCTGAGCCATGATCAAACTCTTCAGTTAAAAAGTTTGCTCACTCAAATCTCGAAACACTAACAATTACTTAATAAAGCGAATTGACGTGTTAGACTCTCGTAAGACTTCAATTTCTTTTTTGAAGCCCCAGCGAGCGCCCACACAAATTATCTGATTATCTATTTTAAAGAGCGTTGCCGTTACACTTAAGCTGCTTTTCCTCTGCTAGAGAGTGAAGCCCTGTCCGTGTCAGCGAGGGCGTATATTAAGGATCTACAGATTTTTAGCAAGCACTTTTTCATTCTTTTTTGCTTTTCTTTTTCAGCGCAGCAAAACAGTCAAAACCAAGACAATAAAAAAGGCGCATGAGCGCCTTTTTTATAACCTAATAACGATCTTAACCGCCAACATAACTCAACATAACACCAGCCGCTACCGCAGAGCCGATTACACCAGCCACATTTGGCCCCATCGCATGCATTAATAGGAAGTTTTGTTTATTTGCTTCCAAGCCAACTTTGTTGGCAACACGTGCAGCCATAGGTACAGCCGATACACCAGCCGCGCCAATCAATGGATTTATTGGATGTTCAGATACTTTGTTTAACACTTTCGCCATTAGTACACCGGTTGCCGTACCAATTGCAAAGGCCACCAAGCCAAGAGACAAAATACCCAATGTTTCTATGTTCAAAAATGCTTCTGAACTGAGCTTAGAACCTACCCCCAAACCGAGGAAGATAGTCACAGTATTGATCAAAGCATTCTGAGCCGTATCACTAAGACGATCGACCACGCCAGACTCTTTCATCAAATTACCAAAACAGAACATCCCCAACAATGGCGCAGCAGAAGGCAAGAAGGCTGCCGCCAATAATGTCACCACAATTGGAAAAACGATTTTTTCTGTTTTCGTTACGTGTCTCAATTGCACCATTTTAATGGCACGCTCTTCTTGAGAGGTTAGTGCTTTCATTATAGGTGGTTGAATCAATGGCACTAACGCCATATAGGAGTATGCCGCTACCGCAATGGCCCCAAGCAAATCTGGCGCCAATCGACTCGCCACGAAGATCGCCGTTGGACCATCTGCGCCACCAATAATACCAATCGCAGCCGCATCAGCTAACGTAAAATCCATTATACCGCTCGCCCCAAGCACCACTGCACCGATTACTGTTGCGAAGATACCGAATTGAGCCGCCGCCCCTAGAAGCAAGGTTTTAGGGTTGGCTAGCATAGGGCCAAAGTCCGTCATCGCTCCGACACCCATGAAAATTAATAGCGGAAACAAGCTTGTCTCAATGCCACCATGATAGATGTAGTACTGTAATCCGCCAGGCGAAACCATATGGCCAGTTCCATCATAAACAGGTGCCGCCATAAAACCTGCACCTGGAATGTTTACTAAGATTGCTCCAACCCCAATTGGCAATAACAATAGCGGCTCAAAGCCTTTCTTAATAGCAAGATAGATAAGCAACAGCCCCACACACATCATCACAGCTTGACCGAATTCAAGCTGATATATGCCGGTATCGTGGTACAGATTTAATAATTTTTCTTCCATTTGGTTAAACCCTTTTTATTCTTGCAAATGAATTAAAGCGACAGCAATGCTTGGCCCACTTGCACAGCATCACCTTCTTTAACATGAACAGAACCCACCACACCCGCTTTAGGTGCAGAGATTTCGGTTTCCATTTTCATCGCCTCTAGAATCATAATGGTTTCACCTTCTTGAACTTGTTGTCCTGGCTTCACAAGCACTTTAAAAATATTGCCTGCTAATGGCGCTGGAACATCTTCACCACCATTTGCCTCTGTTACTGGCGCAGCGACAGGAGCTGGCGAAGAAGACGAAGCAGAAACAGGTTGAATCTGGCTGATATCGCCCCCTTCTTCCACTTCAACAACATAACTTTGACCCGCTACACTAACAGTATAAACAGCAGGACCTTCCACACTTTGAGCGGCTTCAACCAACTCTTGACCCGTTGGAACTGGCTCGAAGGCTTCAGGATTGTTTCGGTTTTCGAGGAATTTCAAACCAATCTGCGGG
Source organism: Marinomonas aquiplantarum (assembly GCF_003314975.1). Lineage (GTDB taxonomy): Bacteria > Pseudomonadota > Gammaproteobacteria > Pseudomonadales > Marinomonadaceae > Marinomonas > Marinomonas aquiplantarum. The sequence goes on along the minus strand of NZ_QNRF01000018.1, from coordinate 12,716 downwards.
AACAAGGCATAAGTTAAAACATCATCAATCAAATCATCAGAGAGATTAATTTGCTTCTCTTTCGCCAAGCCCTGTAATTCTTGAGTCAGTTTTTCAACTTCAGGCTCAAGCAAATCAGCAGGACGACAAGTAATTGGCTCAGCGCCATCCAACACCCTATGCTGTAACTCTTTATTGAATTCAGCTGGCGCAGCACCGTATTCACCTTTTAAAATACCAGCTGTTTCTTTTGAAATGGATTTATAACGCTCCCCCGTCAACACATTCAATACAGCTTGCGTACCTACAATCTGAGACGTCGGCGTTACCAAAGGAATCAAACCAAGATCTTCACGAACTTTTGGAATCTCTTTTAGCACATCGTCAAACTTATCCGCTGCACCTTGTTCTTTAAGTTGATTTTCCATGTTCGTCAGCATACCGCCTGGCACCTGGGCAATCAGAATACGTGAATCCGTGCCACGCAACGAGCCTTCAAACTTCGCATACTTCTTACGCACTTCTCTGAAATAAGCCGCAATATCTTCCAGCGCTTCCAAATCTAACCCAGTATCTCTATCCGTTCCTTGCAATGCCGCAACCACTGATTCTGTTGAAGAATGCCCGTAAGTCATAGACATTGAAGAAATGGCCGTATCCACTCGATCAATTCCTGCTTCAATTGACTTCAGAATGGTCATATCAGACAAACCTGAAGTCGCATGGGCATGCAACTGAACTTCAAGATCCGTTTGCTCTTTTAATAAAGACACTAGATCAAACGCGTCGTAAGGCGTCAAAATACCAGACATGTCTTTGATGGCTATGGAATCCGCTCCCATATCCTCAAGAGTTTTCGCGTAATCCACCCAATTTTTAGTCGTATGCACAGGACTTTTAGTATAAGAAATCGTACCTTGTGCATGCTTGCTCATTTCTTTTACTGATTTAATGGCTTGCTCAAGGTTTCGAGGATCGTTCATCGCATCAAAAATACGAAACACATCCACACCATTGGCAGCGGCACGCTCTACGAACTTAGCAACCACATCGTCGGCATAATGACGATACCCCAACAAATTCTGTCCTCGCAAAAGCATTTGCTGAGGCGTTTTCGGCATGGCCTTTTTTAGTTCGCGAATTCGATCCCAAGGATCCTCGCCGATAAAGCGAATACAAGAATCAAAGGTCGCTCCACCCCAAGACTCCAACGACCAAAAGCCAACATTGTCGAGCTTTTCAGCAATAGGCAACATGTCATCAATACGAAGACGAGTTGCGAATAATGATTGATGAGCATCACGTAACACGACGTCCGTAATACCAAGAGGTTGCTTAATTGTTGTCATAGATCCAGCCTCTGCTATGTTCTGCGATTAAATGAGATTATTTATTACGATGTTGATGGATAGCAGCGGTAATTGCGGCCGCTATCTGTGGATCAACCGCCGCACTGGTTACGCTATCTGATGCCGGAGTACTAGGCTTAGCCACCGGAACGACTTCTGGAAAGAATTTATTAATAATGGACGACATGTAGCCAGTAGCAAAAATAAGCACTACTAGAAAGACGAAGACAAACCCCATCCCTAATACCATCAGGCCAACACCTTCACTTATCAATTCGTTCATTACCCTACCCTTATGTGCACGAATTATTGCCTTGTTTAGAGGCAGCGAATGTGATCATATTCATTTTTTGAACAGATCTTCTTAATTTGGTAACTCTTTTTTTACCATAAACCAGAACAGTTTCATATTTTTTTTGCATAACAGTTAGACTTATTTCGTGAACAATTCCCTAAAAAACAATCAAAACTTGCACAAACAAACCCAGCATAGCGACATCATACTGGCCGTCGCCCCAATGGAAGGTGTCATGGATCACACTATGCGCGCCTTGCTCTCGAAAATTGGCGGAATGAACTACCTAGTATCGGAATTCGTTCGAGTCACTCAATACCCTATTCCGAGATCCAGCTTTAAAAAACTCGTCCCTGAAAATAAAAATAGCGCAAAAACAGACTATCACCACCCAGTACACACGCAGCTATTAGGCAGCAACGCCGAACTCATGGCAGAAAGCGCAGCTAACGCTATTGCCGCAGGCGCCAATCATATTGATGTGAATTTTGGCTGCCCAGCAAAACGAGTCAATGGACACGGCGGCGGATCCGTCCTACTACAAGACTCTGAGACACTGTTTCGCATCATGAATGCCATTCGTCAACAGGTTCCAGCACAGATCCCAGTGTCCGCTAAAATTCGCCTAGGCTATGAAGATGAAGAAAAACTCTTTGATAATGTGGCAGCAATTGAAAACGCAGGAACCAATGCTTTAACAATACACGGCAGAACAAAGAAAGACGGTTATAAGCCACCAGCAAGATGGGAAAAAATCGGTTTAATTAAAGACAGAACACAAATGCGAGTCATCGCCAATGGGGACATTACAGACCTTGACTCACTCACAAGGTGCAAAACCATTACTGGCTGTACTGAGTTTATGATTGGTCGAGGATCATTAAATAATCCTTTTATATTTCAGGATATTAGAAATGCCTCATACGAAGAAGGATGCCATCAACATCGGAGTCAACTGGCGTTACTCTTTATAGAATACACACAAAGACTACAACTCGAATACGATGAAGTTGCGACACTAGGACGACTAAAGCAATGGATTGGCCACTTACGGTTTGAATTCTCAGATATTCAGCACAATTTAAAAACATTACGCCAAAGTAAAAGTGTTGCAGAGTTCAGCGTAAAAATACAAAACATACTGAAAGCTTAATGGCTTTTAGAATTTAAAAAGTCGAAAAAAATTAGGGAAGTTTTTTTAGAAAACAAAAGGAAAAATAAGAAAGGTAGTAATGGCGCATCCGAGAGGATTCGAACCTCTGACCGCTCGGTTCGTAGCCGAGTACTCTATCCAGCTGAGCTACGGATGCGTAACTACTTGTTTGACATTAAATGGCGCATCCGAGAGGATTCGAACCTCTGACCGCTCGGTTCGTAGCCGAGTACTCTATCCAGCTGAGCTACGGATGCGTATGTAATGTCTAGAATGATTGTAAAACCATTTGCAGAAAATTCAAATTGAAGTGGCGCATCCGAGAGGATTCGAACCTCTGACCGCTCGGTTCGTAGCCGAGTACTCTATCCAGCTGAGCTACGGATGCGTAACTACAATTTTCAACCTTACAACTCAGAAAGGATAGTCTCTGAAAGGTTGACTTGAATGGCGGAGAGTGAGGGATTCGAACCCTCGATGAGTGTTAACCCATACTCCCTTAGCAGGGGAGCGCCTTCGGCCACTCGGCCAACTCTCCAAACAAGTGCGGCGTAGTATATACTGCTCTAACGCCATGTAAAGACTTTTTGGAAATTTTTTTTAAAAATTAATCCTCAGAATCTTGTCCATCTTGCTCTTTTTGAATTCGAAGATAAATTTCTTCACGGTGAACAGAAACATCTTTTGGTGCATTGATACCAATACGCACTTGATTTCCTTTAACACCCAACACAGTAACGGATACTTCGTCACCAACCATCAAAGTCTCACCAACACGACGAGTCAAAATAAGCATAAGAATATCTCCCTGTAATTGCTATATTCTAAAATTTTATTGATAGATACTACCTACAACGTTGTAGGCCATTTCCTACAAAACATATTCTAGCCGCTCAATAAAAATTAAACCATCGCAAAAAACAAGGAATATGTAGCCATTTGTTACGCTTCGCTAACACCTGCAGCAGAATCACTCAATTTGAAAGCAGAATGTAACGCACGCACCGCTAACTCCATGTATTTCTCATCAATAATAACCGACACCTTTATCTCTGACGTAGAGATAAGCTGGATATTAATCGACTCTTCCGCCAAAGCCTTAAACATAGTACTCGCCACACCAGCGTGAGATCTCATACCCACCCCGACAATTGATACCTTCGCAATCTTAGCGTCGGATAAAACAGATTTTGCGCCCAATTCCTCAGCAATCTGATTTAATGTCTGCAGAGCCTGCTCATACTCATTACGATGCACAGTAAAAGTAAAATCAGTGGTACCGTCTACTGATACGTTTTGTACAATCATATCCACTTCAACATTAGCATCACTGATTGGCCCAAGGATTCTTGATGCCACACCAGGAATGTCTGGAACCCCTTTTAGCGTCAGCTTGGCCTCATCGCGATTAAATGCAATACCAGAAACAGCAGCTTGTTCCATATCAAGTTCCCCATCAGTTGTAATTAGCGTGCCTTCACCATCTTTAAAACTGGACAGTACACGCAACGGCACTTGGTACTTACCAGCAAACTCAACAGAACGAATCTGCAACACTTTAGAGCCGAGACTTGCCATCTCCAGCATTTCTTCAAAGGTAATCTTGTCCAATCGACGAGCACTGTCTACCACACGAGGATCCGTGGTATACACACCATCCACGTCGGTATATATCTGACACTCATCAGCTTTTAACGCAGCGGCTAACGCCACGCCCGTGGTATCAGAACCGCCACGTCCTAAGGTCGTAATGTTGCCAAATTCATCAGCCCCTTGAAAACCAGCAACCACCAGCACTTTACCCGCGGCTAGATCCGCCTTCATTGCCTCAGTATCAATTTCCTGAATACGAGCCTTACCATGGGCGCTGTCAGTCGTAATACGCACCTGAGAACCAGTGTAAGAACGCGCAGCAATACCTCGCTTCATGAGAGCCATAGACAACAAGGCAATCGTCACCTGCTCTCCAGTGGAAAGCAACACATCCATCTCACGTGCATCGGGCGTGGATTGAATGCTTTTTGCAAGCTCAATCAAGCGATTCGTCTCACCACTCATCGCGGACACTGCCACCACAATATCATCGCCTTGCTGCTTATGCTTCTGCACTCGATCAGCCACTGCCTCGATACGTTCTATTGTACCGACTGAAGTACCACCGTATTTCTGAACTAACAACGCCATAGTCTTATCATTACCTAAAAAGAGCCCGACTCATCGGGCTAAACATTTTAAACTCTTTCAGCAACCCAATCAGGCACTGAAGCAAGAGCACTTGGTAGCGCATCTGGATTATTACCACCGGCCTGAGCCATATCAGGACGACCACCACCTTTACCATCGACTAAAGGCGCAACCATCTTGATAAGATCACCCGCTTTTACTTGTTTTGTCAGCTCTTTGGTCACACCAGCAATCAAACTAACCTTACCGTCGTTAACCGCAGCCAACAAAATAACCGCCGACTCTAGCTTGCTCTTCAATTGGTCCAGCATATCACGCAGTGCTTTTGGATCTGCTTCAACTTGAGCAACCAACAGCTTACCGCCATTAATATCGACCGCCTGAGAAGCTAGATCGGCTCCCGCCATGGCAGCTAATTTTCCTTTAATCGCATCCAACTCTTTCTGCAAAGCACGAGCTTGGTCATTAAGTGCTGTCACTTTATCCAAAACAGACTCTTTATTTCCTTTCACAAGTGACGCAACCTGCTGCAAGGTACTTTCCATCGCCCGGTTCACTTCAACAGCCGCTTTACCTGTCACCGCCTCGATACGGCGAACACCGGCTGCGATACCGCTTTCCGTGATGATTTTAAACAAACCGATATCGCCAGTACGCTTAACATGCGTACCGCCACATAGTTCGATCGAGTAGTCGGCCCCCATAGTCAATACACGTACTTGGCTATCGTATTTCTCACCAAAAAGCGCCATAGCCCCTTTCGCCTTGGCTGCTTCGATATCCATAATGTCGGTTTCAACCGCATGGTTTAGGCGAATCTGCTCATTCACCATGTCTTCAATTTGCTCAATCTCTGCGGCAGTCACCCCTTCAAAATGCGAGAAGTCAAAACGTAAACGTTCCGCATCCACCAAAGAACCTTTCTGCACTACATGATCACCAAGCACACGACGTAAGGCTTCATGCATTAAGTGTGTTGCCGAATGGTTCAATGCTGTAGCTTGGCGCATGGAGCTATCCACTTGCGCTGTCACTTTATCCCCGACTGACAAAGTGCCTTCTTTTAACTCACCATGATGAAGATGCGCTTTACCTTGCTTGGTTGTATTACTCACTTTAAAAGCCATACCACCACGCAACCAACCTTGATCACCAACTTGCCCACCAGACTCGCCGTAAAAAGGTGTGTTTTTCAAAACCACTACCGCTTGCTGGCCAGCTTCAAGTGTCTGTACAGACTGACCATCCAATAAAATGGTTTCAACCTGACACTGGTCTTCTAGCTTGTCATAACCAGTAAACTCAGTTTCCGCATCCAAGCTCACACTACCAGACATATCCATACTGAAATTGCTCGCCGAGCGAGCACGTGCACGTTGCGCTTCCATGGCAGCTTCAAAACCCGCTTCATCGATTTCTAAGCCGTTTTCACGAGCCACATCATTGGTTAAGTCCGCAGGGAAGCCATACGTGTCATACAGTTTAAAAACCGTTTCACCAGGCAACACTTTATTGTCGCCCAATTGCGCAATAGCGTCTTCAAGAATACGCATACCTTGATCTAGGGTTTTGGCAAACTGCTCTTCTTCTTTTAATAAGATAGACGTCACACGATCTTTGAGCTTACGCAATTCTGGGTAGGCATCACCCATTTCGATATCCAGTGCGGCGACCAACTTATGGAAGAAAGGTTTTGCCTGACCGAGTTTATTACCATGACGTACTGCACGACGAATAATACGACGTAACACATAGCCTCGACCTTCATTCGATGGCACAACACCGTCCACAATCATGAAAGAACAAGAGCGGATGTGATCTGCAATAACACGCAAAGATTGCGCTTCTAGGTCCTTAGTACCCACAACCTCAGCCGAGGCTTTGATTAGATTTTGAAACAAATCAATCTCGTAGTTACTGTGCACGCCTTGCAAAATCGCCGCAATACGCTCCAAACCCATACCAGTATCAACAGAAGGTTTAGGAAGCGGAGACATGTCGCCATTTGCAGATCGATTAAATTGCATGAAGACGACATTCCAGATCTCGATAAAACGATCACCATCTTCTTCTGGCGATCCTGGAGGCCCACCCCAAATGTGCTCACCATGATCATAAAAAACTTCAGAACAAGGACCACATGGACCAGTATCCCCCATCGCCCAGAAATTATCAGATTGATAGCGGCCACCTTTATTGTCACCAATGCGAATAATTTTTTCCGCCGGCAAACCGATTTTCTTATGCCAGATATCGAAGGCTTCATCATCGTCTGCATACACAGTAACCAAGAGTTTTTCAGTTGGCAGCTTCAAGACTTGCGTTAGAAACTCCCAAGCATAACTGATGGCTTCGGTTTTAAAGTAATCACCAAAACTGAAGTTACCCAACATTTCGAAGAAAGTATGGTGACGCGCTGTATAACCGACGTTTTCTAAGTCGTTGTGCTTACCGCCTGCTCGAACACAGCGCTGAGATGAGGTTGCTCGTGTATAAGGACGCACATCGTCCCCAAGAAAAACATCTTTAAACTGCACCATACCTGCATTAGTAAACAGCAAAGTAGGATCGTTACCTGGAATCAGTGAGCTGGATTCAACTATCTGATGTTGCTTACTTTCGAAGTAAGACAAAAATGACTGACGTAACTCAGAACTCTTCATAATGGGGTGAGTCTCTATCTCTATATTTCTGGGCGAATTAGGGCTGCGCTGACCGCAATAAACAAAATGCGGCCACTATGCAACGAAAAGCACAAAATAGTACACGCAAAGGATAGGTTTTTTCAAAAGAAACCGCAGGAATTTTAAGCTTATTTTGTGCAAATCCTACACAAACACCTCTTTTCTGAATGAAAAGAGGTGTTTCACCGGAGGGTTATGCCGTTTTCGTTGTGGAAAAATAACGATAATGAGGTCGAGAAGTCATACGAGTCACCACTTCATACCCTATAGTGCCAGCATAATCTGCTACTTCTTCAACAGGAACCTCTCCTCCCCACAAAACCACTTCCTGACCTAGCGCCATCACCATGTCAGAATCATCAGGTAAACGTATCGTAATCATATCCATAGAAACACGACCGGCTAGGTAACCAGCCTCTCCTGCGATACGAACTGGCGCACCATTTTCCGTCACTCGAGGGTAGCCATCACCGTAACCTACGGCAACCGTAGCTAGTTGATGAGCCTGCTGCGCCTGATAAGTGCGACCATACCCCACCTGATCCCCTTTTTGTAAGTGACGAACCGAAATGATTTTAGATGTTAAAGTCATTGCTGGCTTCAACCCCAACTGCACACCAGCAACACCAGCAAAAGGCGAAATGCCGTACAACATGATCCCAGGGCGAATCCAGCCACCGTCTGGTACAGACCATTTCATGATGGCGGCCGAATTTGCCACACTGGCTTCAATATCACCAATATCACGGCGCGCACTTTCAAAGTAGGCTAATTGCTCCATGGTGGTCAAATCAGACAAATCGTCGGCGCAAGAGAAGTGCGTCATCAACAACACTTCCTCTACCAAACTACTTTGACGTAACTGCACCACTAAATCATTAGCTTCCGCTTTATCAACTCCCAGCCGATGCATACCTGAATCAAGTTTGACAAACACCTTGCCAATCTTTGACTGACTTTCTAACAAGCCTGCCAATTGCTGATCATTTTCCAGAGCAGACCAAAAACCATGTTGCTCACACAACTGCCACTCAGAGGGTTCAAAAACACCTTCAAGTAACATGATGGGCGACTCTATACCCGCCTCTCGTAATTCTATGGCCTCTTCAATCGCCGCAACAGCAAACGCATCTACTTCTTTATCCAGATGCTGAGCGACAGGCACAGCGCCATGCCCATAGGCATTACTTTTTACAACAGCAAACGCTTTACAGCTTGGCTGAAGTTTTTTAGCAAATTGATAATTGTATAAAATTGCATCCAAATCGATGCTGGCAACTAACGGCCTAGCCATAGATCTTCCTTACTACTGATAACGCGTAACCGACAGGTCAGATGAATCGACTTCCGCTTGATTGCCCGCCATGATATCCGCAATGACTGCTGCAGAACCACAACTCATTGTCCAGCCTAATGTTCCGTGCCCGGTATTAAGATACAAACCGACCACATTTGTCGCCCCTACTACTGGCGTACCATCTGGTGTCATAGGGCGCAAACCTGTCCAATATTCTGCATCAGACAACTGACAACCTTGACCAAATAAATCTCCCACTACATGACTGATGGTTTCAGTGCGAGATTTTGGCAAGTCTAGATTGTAGCCAGTTAATTCAGCGGTACCAGCCGCTCGAATGCGATCACCCAGACGGGTCACCGCCACCTTGTATATTTCATCCATTACAGTAGAGACAGGAGCATATTGTGCATCAGTCACAGGAACAGTCAGGGAGTACCCTTTTACTGGATAAACTGGAATATCAATATCACAGGCTTTTAATAGTTCTTTCGAATAACTGCCCAAGCTAACCAATACATGATCAAAATCTTGCAAACCATTTTGCGTCACGACACCGCGAATCTTACCAGATTCAACAGACAAAGATTGAATATCAGTATTAAATTGAAACGAGACCCCTAACGCATCGCAATGCTCTTTTAAGGATTGGCAAAATAAATAACAATCGCCCGTTTCATCGCCAGTCAAACGAAGACCACCCTTAAACTTATTAATAACAGGGGCTAAGCCCGGCTCAACCTCAACAATTTTCTCTGGTGTCAACATTTGATGCGGAACATTTAAAGCCCTTAGCACTTTAATATCTTTAGCTGCCGCCTCAACTTGCTCATCTTTACGAAACAACTGTAAAGTCCCACCTTGACCGTCATCATAACGAATGCCAAGTTCCTTGCGCAGAGCGATAAACTGATCGCGACTGTATTCGGCAAGAGCCATCATGCGGGATTTATTGGTGTTGTACGCTCCCTCAGTACACTGCGACAGCATCTTCCCCATCCACAGTAATTTTTTCACTTCTGGATCAGGACTAATTTTCAGCGGCGCATGTTTTTGCATCAACCATTTTATGGCTTTAAGCGGCACACCTGGCGCAGCCCAAGGCGCAGAGTACCCTGGAGAAATTTGCCCCGCATTTGCAAAGCTGGTCTCTAATGCCACACTAGGCTGGCGATCAATCACCGTCACCTCGAACCCTTTTTTCGCCAAAAAATACGCAGATGTTAAGCCAACAACACCCGCACCTAATACGCAGACCTGCATACAGCCTCCAATAAACCAATAAGTCGTTTAGACTATGATCACACACAAAAAGCAGTTTTATCATCTATTTTATTTAATTTATTAGGATTTAAAAACTGAAAATACAGCAATTAAAAGATATATAAACCATCACTAATAATGAATTTAGTTGATGACAATGGCACAATGCCAAAAACACAGAAGACAAGACTATGAACACGCCACAATTAACAACTTATGACCACGCCTTACTCTTATTGAATCAGAGAGAACACGCTTGTGCCGAGGTCGCCGCCAAACTAAAACAAAAAGGACATTCAGAAGAAGATATTGATAACGTCATTCATCAACTAAAAGAATTGAACTATTTAAATGACGAACGATTTGCGGAAATTTATGTGAGAAGCAAAGCCAACCGATCGCTTGGCCCCACTCGAATCAGACAAGAGTTAATACAAAAAGGGCTTTCTAGTGACATCGCTAAAAATGCCCTAGAAGAAGCGGAATGCGATTGGTACGAATTAGCCAAAGACGCAAAAATACGAAAATTTGGCGAACAACCACCCCAAGACTTTAAAGAAAAGTCAAAGCAGATGCGCCACTTACAATACAGAGGCTTCGATTATGACCAAATACAATATGCAATGTCATCATCAGATCTAGACTAGCAAATAGATCAAAATGGGCATTCAAAGACACCATCAAAGAAACTAGAAACCATCTTCACCGGCCATAATCGCATTGAGGTATTTTTCCTCCATCTCAACATAGCTTTGCTGAACTGAATCAATTTTTTTATCCAGCTCATCTACCTTATGGCGTAATTTAGAAAACTCTTCGGTTTGTGCCTGCCCATCATACAACTCGGTAATTAAGCGTTTTCGCTCGGCTTCAAGTTCGTCGTTTATTTCTCGAAGGTTCTCAAGTTCTTCTAGCTCTTTTTCCAATAGAATATCACTGTCCTGAAATTCTGGATTTGCCAATGACTCAGGGTGGCTCAATTTATATTCAAGGTTTTCACGAAGCACTCGTGCCTTTTCTAAGTCCCGCTCCAAAGCTTCAACATAGAGCTCCGAATCATTTACCATTTGACGTAATTCTTGAATTTTTGAAGCTTGTTCCGTTGCAAACGCATCGGACGCTTCCGTTAAGTCACCTTGTGAAAGTAAGTCTTCCATATTTCTCATGGTGCTTAACTCTTCATCAATGACACTGTAAATATCCGCACCGCTGGGTTCACTGCCTGTTAACTGAGCTGTCTTCTGAGCCAACGCTTCGTCGCGCTTAACAAGGTCAATATTCAAGTTATGTTTAATATTATGCAGATTCTCAAGCTTTGACTCTAAACGCTTAATCACTCGGCTGCTTTCCAAGAGCGATTTCTCAAGTCTAGCCATAGCGATATCATACTCACCAATATGATGATCCCCACCGCCTTTCAGCTGACGCATTTGCGCTTTCAACTCTTCAATAATGGCTTTTTGATTAGTAGCAAGCTGCTTAAGATCTGCCACTTTGTCATCCATTTCAGAACCAACAGCGTTCAAAAAATCCGACTCATCAACACCACCTAAAAAGTCTTCGAGTGCCTCTATGTATTCAGGCGTAACACCGCTTTTTTTCACTTCATCTAGGTGATGCTTCAAACGCTCAGCCAACTCAAACATGCTGGCAATCTCAGATCGCAACAACCCCAAAGATTCATCTAACTCTGCTTCTTTTGCGAGCTGTGCTTGTAACTTATCCAATTGAGCATTTAGGTCGGCAGTGATATTGACTTGATTAAAAATTTTATCGCCTGTTCTTTGAATAACTTTATTCAGTTCACGTAGGACGGTTTGATTCACTTTGAGGGATTTTAATAAAGCATCAATCTCTTGGGCTTTATCTATTTTATCGAGAATATTTTTAAACGAACTTAACAAGGAGATGACATCTATGTCATCCAACCCTTCTTCAATAATTTTGATTTCCACATCTAAAAATATCGACCAACAAGACAAGGAAGCTCGCCCCTGAAAGTCGTCTTTCGCCAATTTACTTAACAACTGGCCACAGATTAATTTTTGCTGATTCAGTAACGCCAGCCACTGTTCTTTTTCAGAAACTTGAGCAGAATCGGAGGAAGACATACTATCACTTTCATTACGCTCTCCCTCTTCATCGATCTTGTCAGTATTCAGTTGCTTTCTTAGTGATAAATAGCGAACCACAAGCGCCACAAAAGCCACCGCGAACATCACACTGGTTGCAATTAATCCCCACTGCCAAACCAACATAGCACAATCTTCCTATTTATCAGTGAATAACCCCTATTACTTATCATAGAAGTTTATGACTCATGACACCATAAAACCTACATTTCTTAACTCATCTACCGTAAAAAACAAAAAAGCAGGCACTAGGGCCTGCTTTTCTTAGCAATACTCAAACTTCACATTAGAAATCGAGCTGTTCTGCTTCTTCTTTTTCGCCGACAGCATCATCTGCTTTAGTACGTTTTGGCAGCAACTCTTCACGAATCTTAGCTTCA
>NZ_QNRF01000017.1 GCF_003314975.1 Marinomonas aquiplantarum | reverse complement strand
TCAATCTGAGCCATGATCAAACTCTTCAGTTAAAAAGTTTGCTCACTCAAATCTCGAAACACTAACAATTACTTAATAAAGCGAATTGACGTGTTAGACTCTCGTAAGACTTCAATTTCTTTTTTGAAGCCCCAGCGAGCGCCCACACAAATTATCTGATTATCTATTTTAAAGAGCGTTGCCGTTACACTTAAGCTGCTTTCCCTCTGCTAGAGAGTGAAGCCCTGTCCGTGTCAGCGAGGGCGTATATTAAGGATCTACAGATTTTTAGCAAGTACTTTTTAATTCTTTTTTAAAAAATACTTTTGCGGCGTTTCTTCCACCCTTTTACTCATCCCAAGGGTGGGCAAAAGGTTGTGCTTTTATCGACTTAATCAAACTGCATTGTTCTTCTGATAAATCCTTTGCAACTCCTTTGACGGCGATGCGTAATGATTCCATACGCTTTACCGACATTGAGTTCCCCTCCAGCTCCGAACGCAAGATTTCAATTTGCGCCAATGCCACTCTTTGAGTCGATTCATCAAGTTGACTGGCATGTGCACAAAGAGTTGCAATACACATCAACGTCTCTATGCGCTTACCCAATCGTTGCAACGGTAATTGTGCTTGCGTCAGTTCTAATTGATAGGCAGCACTAATTTTAAAGTAATGCCAACGACATTTTCGAAGCTGATATTCCGCAAACCTTAGATGCGATTTTAATGGCGACGGTATACTTTTATACCTAACCATCAATTTACTAGGAAACCATAGCGCACAACGATCAATAAGGCTTGATACCAGATTACGCGCCACCCAACCCAACAACCGCCAAACTCCTGCATTACTTGCCAGTGACAACAGAAGATTTGACATTCTTATTGGCGACTTAATAAAGCGTCCTAAAGAAAGCTTTAGAATATGTTTTTCCTTAACAACCGGCTGACCATTTTTATCCATGTTTGCTCGCTGCAAAAGATGTAGCAACCCAGCCATGTAGTTTTCTGTGAACGATTTGGTTAGGTCCCTTACCATTCCTAGTCGAATCAGGTCGTCTTCCCCCTCAACAATACCAAAGGCATGCGCTGTCGCTCTAATATCTGATATACGAGAACCTTTATCCAAACTGCGCCCCCCCATAACCCGCTCACAGGCAATTAAAGAGTTCAACAAATAATGGGCACTGGCCGATTTAGTGACGTCTCTCAATCCCGCCAAATCTACTTTATCCTGATCTTGTGCTAAGGCTAAATGTGATAGAGCTTGTGCCGTAAGTGCTCCACCCAATATTTTTGCCAGTGCCAAGCGAGGCAATTCATGCTTAATAACCTTCCCACCAACACCTTCTCTTTGTGTCGCATAATACACAGCATCAGCTGCCATCATTCGCTGAAAACCCGCAGCTTGCGCAGCCAACATGCAACGCCCCATCCTTAAACAATAAAACAATACTTCGACGCCATTGCCTAAAATTTCCTGTTCATATGGAATGGGGAAGTTTTTAAAATGAATTCTTGAGTTAATATTCTGTTGAAAGGCACTTACATTAGAACTCTGACAATGAAAAGAAAACTCACCATCAATATCGGATTCGGGCAACTCAGTAATAAACAACGCCAACTCTTTACTGTCCTTACCTTTCCTTGCCACGATGGCCATTAGACCACCATGGGTAGCGCTGGTAATGTAGAGCTTATTACATTCGCCTTCGGCAAAAAGCCGCCAACATGCATTTTCCTTATCTTCTTCCACATAAGCTTTGACACGTTTAGCATTCACGCCCACCCCGACTTCGGTAAGCGCAAACGCAATAAGCTGCCCGCCACTAATCGCTGGCAGATATTTGCTTTTTTGGGTTTCAGTACCATAACCAAGCAAGGCACTAGAACCTATGGTTAATTGTCCAGAGATTTCAACAGATAAAGCCCCTAAACCATTAGCAGCAAAATTTTCCATTAAACAAGCAAACTCGCTGTAACGCTTACCTTGTCCGCCATATTGGGTTGGAACAGTAAAACCATAAGCCCCTTCTTTGGCCACTGCATTACGTAATGCAGATGTTATTCTCCCATCCTCGCCAAAGGCGTCACCTTGCTCCAAGCAGGACAATCCAGCCTGTAAGATTGCGGACGCTTCTGAGGTCGCGGATTGCTTCATGTTATCGACACCCGAAAGCAGCTCTTCTATGTCAGGTTTGGGGCCGTAAATCATTCGCTCAATTAAACTGGATTGAGTGGTTGCAAGGTGTCGACCCGCCGCATCTGCTGCTTGTTCTAAAGCAGCCACGTCTTCGGCTTGTGCATGGTCGCCAGCGGCTTTTAATGCCTGCGCAGAAATAGAGTCAGGTGAGTGGTGAGACATACAATATTCCTCAAGAAAGTAATTAAGGAAAAGGTACGTGAGGAAAGCGCATTGAGGAATGGCATAAGATGCCGATCATTAATGCAAATAGTGCCAGACCACTGAGTTGTGCACATCAAACTAACCCCGAATGTGTAACGCTCTATAGTCAGTTGGACTTAACCCCGTCCAACGCCGAAAAGCACGCGCAAACACTGCGGCATCGGAAAAGCCAATTTTTTCAGCTACCGCTGCAATGGAAATACCATCTTGCGCTAACCAATAGCTTGCTCGATCTTGACGCATAAGATCTTTAATTTGCTGAAAGGATGTCCCCTCTTTCTCTAACTTACGAATCAAAGTTCGTCTGGACATATGCAAGCGCCTAGCCGCCTCATCAATATCAGGAAAACCCGTAACAAACGAGCGATTAAGCAAAGCCCGTAGATCACTTGCTACGCTAATCTCTCCCGGTTGCTTCAAAAACAACTCAATTGGACAACGCTTCATGTAAGCTTTTAATGCATCTAGGCTTTGAACATTTTGTCGAGCCAAATAAGATTGACTAAAAACCAATTTCAACGCCTCTTGATTGAACAGACGCTTGCAAGGATAAAGCTTTGCATAATCATGTTGTTGCGGTTCCGTATATGGAAAATGTACCGCCAATAAAGGAATACGCTCTTGAATCAACCAAGAAGCATAACTGTGCCAAGCCAATAAGGTTATATCCGAAAATAAGTGAGACGTATCCAAACTCGTATCCGCCAACTTAAACGCTAATACGGCAGTATTATCCACCTCGCTTAACGTCATTTCATAGGCGTCAGACACCATGTTGTAGAAGCGACACGCCAGCTGCAGAACTTTACCCAACGTCGCTTCATGAACGGTGGCACGCCCCATCATAAAAAAAGCCCCTGCGGGTAAAGGCGAACTGGCTAATCCCATGGCTTCGTCTTGCAACAAATCCCAAATCCCCTCGACAATACCAGCAAGCTTCTCAATCTCTACCTCAACATGGACATCATCAATCACGCTTGGCGACAAATCAGCTTGTTTAAATAGCGCATCTGCATCCAAACCTTTTGCTAAGGCCAAATGATACAAACGCCCTATATAATGATTTGGTGTGGTTAAGGTTTGTCTATCGTGAGACATAGCATTTCCCGTGTCGCAATCAATTCCATACTCTGTATACACTATTCACCCTGAACGAGCACTGACAAAACTAAAAAAGGCGCCGTAGCGCCTTTTTAAACATAACAAGTTAAGCCCGTTACAGGGTAAACAAATGGTGCTTCTTCTTACCCAGCTTCACTAGGAAAAATTTACCGTAGTAACCTTTCTCAGGCGAAAACATGTCCGCTGCTGACATATTGTCGTCCATGCCTTTCGCGTCACCATTTACAAACACAGAGTTACGTTGTAATGCGTCTTTTACTTGCTTACCAGAAGCCGCCAAACCAGCCTCCGCCAACAAACTTGTTAAAGGCGTTTCCGCTAGATTAGCATCAGCAAGAGAACTGCTTGGCAAACCATCCAATTGAATTTGTTCAAGATCCTGCTCGCTTAACTGATCGGCTTCACCACTAAACAATGCTTGGGTAATGCGCTCTGCGGCGGCTAAACCTTCTTCACCGTGAACTAGGCGCGTAGCTTCGCGAGCCAAAATAGATTGCGCTTGCGGTTTGCCAGTACTTTCTTTATCCGTTTGCTCAATCGCATCGATCTCTTCCATGCTAAGGAAAGTAAAGTATTTAAGGAATTTATAAACATCCGCATCCGCCGTGTTCATCCAAAATTGGTAGAAAGCATATTGCGATGTTTTCTTAGGATCCAGCCAGACAGCGCCCGATTCTGTTTTACCAAATTTTGTACCATCTGACTTCGTCACCAAAGGCACAGTCATACCAAAAGCCTGGGACTTATTCTGACGACGAGAAAGGTCTATACCACCAACGATATTGCCCCACTGATCACTACCACCGATTTGAATGGTACAGTCGTACTCACGATTTAACTCCGCGAAATCCATACCTTGCAATAAGGCATAAGAAAACTCGGTAAACGAAATACCAGCGCCTTCACGATTCAAACGCTGCTGTACGGACTCTTTATTGATCATGGCATTTACCGAAAAATGCTTACCAATATCACGTAAGAAGTCGAGCACATTCATGTTCCCCGCCCAATCTAGGTTATTCACCACACGAGCAGGATTGGTAACATCAGCAAATTTTACAAACTGACTCACTTGACCACGAATTTTTTCAGCCCAACCAGCCACAACATCAGACGTGTTTAACTGACGCTCTGCCGCTTTAAAACTTGGATCACCAATTAACCCTGTGGCACCACCCACCAAAGCGATCGGGTTGTGGCCAGCATCTTGGAATCGCTTCAACACCAACAGAGGCACTAAGTGACCTAGGTGCAAACTATCAGCCGTAGGATCAAAGCCACAATAAAGCGTACGACTGCCACTCGCCAAATGAGATTTCAGCTCGTCTTCTGAGGTCATCTGCGCGATCAAACCACGAGCTTGCAAGTCGGTTAAAAGGTCGTTACTGCTTACTGTCATTTTATAGATCCACTTCTTATAGAGTTAATTTCGTCAAAGCATTCAATTATAAAAGTAATATTGGTACGATTACAGAGCTTTAACAAAGAATTTTAGGTACATATTTTGATTAAACTGATACCCACTAAGCATCTACTTCTTATTGCTGTGGTATGCGTCCTGCTAGCCATTGTCCTGATTGCAATTCCTGCAGACGAGGCGACCGACGAAACACCCATCTCTATCCATGCCAACTTACAGCTGGTAGATCAATCGCAAGTTATGTTAACTGAGTTGCAAGAACTAACACCCAAAAGCAACATCATGCCATCTATCTCAACATCCGGGATCGTCTCCGGTTACGATGTACCAACACCAGACAACCTCGTTAAAAAGAACAGCGCCCCAACGTTCAAAGACCACTCAGTCACCGTCAAGTCTGGAGATTCTTTATCAAAAGTACTTTCTAGTAGAGGCATTTCACCACAAGATATCTACAAGGTCTCACAAGCAGACAAAAAACAGAAATCTTTGGTTAGAATGCTGCCAGGCCAAACATTAAACTTCACGACCAATGAAAAGAGTGGTGAGCTAACAAAACTGACGCTTATTCAAAACCGTTTAGACAGCGTTATATTTGAACGAGAAGAAAACAAGTTCACTCGTACAACGGAATCTAGAACGCCTGAAATCGTTCAAACTTATAAAGAAGCAGAGATTAATAACTCACTGTTTGTTGATGGCCTAAAAGCCGGCATCAGTGAGCCTCTCATTATTGAGATTGCCAACATCTTTGGTTGGGATATCGACTTTGCCTTAGACATTCGTAAGGGTGACAGTCTTAGCGTACTATATGAAGAGAAGTTCTTAGACGGTGAAAAAATTGGCAATGGCAACATCATTGCCGCACAGTTCATTAACAATGGACGAACCTTTCAAGCCATTCGTTTCCAAACGAAAAAAGGCGCTCATTATTACACCCCTGATGGATTAGCAATGCGCAAAGCCTTCATCCGTACACCGGTCGACTTTTCACGCATTTCATCGAAATTCAACCCTAATCGCTTGCATCCGATCTTCAAAACTAGCCGCCCACATCGAGGAGTGGATTATGCCGCTTCCAGTGGCACCCCTGTAAAAGCGGCAGGCGACGGTAAAATTTCCTTCGCAGGCAAACAAAACGGTTATGGTAATGTCGTCATCATCGACCATGGGCGCGGCTATCAAACTCTGTATGCACACTTACGAGGTTTCGCCCGAGGAACCAAGCGTGGCGCTCGTGTAAAACAAGGCAAGATCATTGCTTATGTTGGCCAAACAGGCTGGGCAACCGGTCCACACTTGCATTATGAATTTCGCATTAATGGCGTTCACAAGAACCCTGTTACAGTGAAGCTGCCCAACGACGACCCTATGCCGAAAAGCGATTTGAAAAAATACTTACCTTACGCTCAAAAGGTGGTCGCCACGTTAACCAACTCTCATTCACCTGCTTTTGCTCGAAAACTAGCGGCCTTGAAGCGGTAACACAAAATAAAGACATAAAAAAAGCAGCCTAGGCTGCTTTTTTTATGTCTTATGGAAACAGGCTTAAACAGCGCTGTTTACAAACTCAATCAGTTGAGACTTAGAAACAGCACCAACTTTTGTTGCAACCACTTCACCACCTTTAACGATGATTAAAGTTGGAATACCACGTACATTGTACTTAGGTGCCGTTTCAGTGTTTTCGTCAACATTCAATTTAACCACTTTCAACTTACCAGCATACTCATCAGCCACATCTTCTAAAACAGGCGCGATCATTTTACATGGACCACACCAAGGTGCCCAAAAATCAACAAGTACAGGTACGTCTGAGCTCAACACTTCTTCAGCAAATTGAGCATCCGTAATTTGGCTAATATTTTCACTCATAAAAAATTCCTTAAAATCTATATTGTTCAATGAATGAGGCTAGTGTAACACTAAATCCCTAGGGTAAAAATCGATTCTCTTTAATTCCACAATAGAAAAACACTATTGCGTAAGAGCTTGAATAGCCGAAGGTAATTCCAATAGAGAGTGGATTTCTGCATGAGAACGAGCGCCCCAATCATCACCCCAACGACGAGCACCATGGCGATTAAACCAGATACTTCGAGCACCCGCATTCGCCGCCCCAAGCACATCATCAACTGGATGATCACCAATATGAATCAGGCTTTCCGCCGCGACACCAGCCTGATTAGCAGCATAGTGAAAGAGCTCAGGAGCAGGCTTCGCCACACCATGTTGATCCGCACGTACCGCAAATTCAAAATAGCGCCCTAACCCAACATAAGGGTGAAATACATCGGCATTGCCATTGGTGATGACCGCTAGACGATAATCCTGATGCAATTCAGCCAACACATCGCTCACATGAGGAAACAAATCTACTTTTTGACGCCACTCACAAAAATGCACCAAGGCCGCTTGAGCAACCATATTGGCTTCCTCTGTCGGCAGACCAAATGCTTTTAATGCTCGCTGATAAACAGACAGTCGCAAACGAGTTAAGTCTGCGATCAAGGTTGGTTCCTGCGCTAAAAGCGCTTGTCGTATTGCCTGTTGACCATCGCTGCCATACTGTAAGTAGAAACCAGGAAAACGCTCTTCAAACCAGGATTCCATAGCGTATTCAGCACGGACAATCACTGGCGAAACATCCCACAATGTATTGTCCAAATCAAAGGTTATAAGTACCGTCATGGTGTTAGCCTTAATAAAATGGCACTTAATAGATCCGCTAAATGCTGTAAGAAAAAGGTGCCTTTTTCTTGGTCAAAGGTGGTGGCTTTATCTGAACCTAAGATCAACAAACCTCGCTTTTCGATGTCGCCACCAGCACGAGATAGAAGAGGAAGCACCGCAACAGAATTTACTTGCCCTGCTTCTTCAGCAAACAGATAAGCCATTTCCTTTTCAGGTAAAATGCCACAAAAACACTCATCAAGATTCATGGTAAAAGGCATTAAACCTTGATCGACATCCAGATTATGACATTTGATTGAACAGTCTTGATGATCGCCGAAAAGAATCAATGTATGGAAAGCGACCTCAAAATCGTCCCTCACCATATCATCAACCGCCACAGCTAAATCATCGAGCGAACGGCAATTCAATCCAGCCAAAATCAGGCGACGACTTTTCTGCATAGTCGATTCATTTTCGCGAGCTACTTCCACCAAGCGCTCAAATTGACCGCGGTATTCCGCAGTCGACTTTCGCAAATGGTTGACCTGATATTCCAATAAGGAAATCGCCCGACCATTAACAGGATGAGGAATCGTGAGAGCATCCAACACATCTGCATTGCGCACAAAAAAGTCCGGCGTATTGGATAAATATTGAATGATTTCCTCTTCGCTCATACCACCTCTATAGGTAAATTTGACCTTCAAACACTTTTTCAGCCGGTCCCGTCATAAGAATCGGTTCGCCTTCACCAGCCCATTCAATATGCAAATCACCGCCACGTAAATGCGCTGTCACTTTAGGTGCCAGCCAACCTTGCTTAATACCTGCTACAACGGCCGCACAAGCGCCAGTACCACAAGCCTGAGTTTCACCAACACCACGCTCAAACACTCGCAAGTTAATTTCAGATGAGTTAACCACTTGCATAAAGCCCACATTAACCTTACTTGGAAAACGTTCATGTGACTCTATTTTAGCGCCTAGGCTCTGCACCTGATCATCTTGCAATGCATCAACCTTTAACACTGCATGAGGGTTACCGACAGAAACAGGTGTAATTTGATAATTCTCACCATCAACCGTTAGTGGGTACAAACCGTCGTCAAGCTCTGCAGAGAAAGGTAAATCCGCCGGAACGAAACTAGGCGCACCCATGTCAACGGTTACTAGCCCACTGTCCATTACTCTCAGCTGAATGGCGCCACGCTTGGTTTCAACATTAATAACTCGCTTATGAGTCAGCTCGCGATCCAATACAAACTTAGCGAAACAACGCGCGCCATTACCACAATGCTCGACTTCACTGCCGTCTGAGTTATAAATTCGGTAGCGGAAGTCCATATCCGGATTAGAAGGTGGCTCAACAACCAATAATTGGTCAAAACCAATTCCCCAATTACGGTCACTTAAACGCTCGATTTGCGATTTATTAAAAAACACTTTACGCGAAACCGCATCCACCACCACAAAATCGTTACCGAGGCCATGCATCTTTGTAAATTTCAATAACACAACCGCCTCCTCAGTCTGGCAGAACTTGTTCGCCAGCCAACTGATGCTCAATGGTTTCACGTGCTCGTATTAAATACGCTTTATCACCATCCACCATCACCTCAGCAGCACGATTTCGACTGTTATAATTCGATGCCATCGTAAAACCATAAGCACCCGCAGAGCGAACAGCCAATAAATCACCCGCCTGAATATCCAGTTCACGATCCTTACCTAAGAAGTCACCCGTTTCACATACCGGGCCCACTAAATCGTATACGCGCTTACCTTCCGCTGTTGGTTGCTGAGAAACAGGCACAATATCCATCCAAGCACTGTAAAGGGAAGGACGAATCAAATCATTCATCGCGCCATCAATGATGGCAAAATTTTTATGATCATTACATTTCAGGAATTCCACCTGAGTCAACATCACACCAGCATTGGCAGCAATGGAACGGCCAGGTTCAAACGCCAACGTCACGTCCATACCGTTGACTTTTTCTAACAGTAATTTAGCGTAATCCGCTGGTTTTGGTGGCACTTCATCACGATAACGAACACCAAGACCACCACCTAAATCCAAATGCTTGATTTTGATCCCTACGGCGGCCAATTCTTCCAACAATCCAACCAAACGGTCGAACGTGTCCAAGAAAGGTTTTAATTCCGTCAATTGCGAGCCGATATGACAATCCACGCCCATCACATCAAGATTCGGTAATTCATTAGCGATTTGATAAATACGAACCGCATCTTTGATGTCGATACCGAATTTATTTTCTTTAAGGCCAGTGGAAATATAAGGGTGAGTCTTCGCATCGACATCAGGATTAACGCGTAAGGAAATCGGAGCTTGTTTGCCCATTTCTCCTGCCACCTTGTCTAAGCGATACAATTCTGCCTCTGACTCAACATTGAAGCAGTGAATACCAACTTCCAAAGCACGACGCATTTCTACTTCTTGCTTACCCAAGCCAGAGAACATGACCTTCGCAGGATCGCCTCCTGCTTTTAATACTCGCTCAAGCTCACCAATAGAGACAATATCGAAGCCCGCTCCTAAGCGTGCTAGAACATTCAAAATCGCAATATTCGAACAAGCTTTAACCGCATAACAAATCAGCGTTGGGTGAGCTGCAAATGCTTCGGCATAATCCATATAGTGGCGTTCAAACATCGCACGTGAGTAAACATAGCAAGGGGTGCCAAACTGTTCAGCAACATCAGACAAGGCAACGCCTTCTGCATGTAGAGTCTGATTTGCATAAGTAAATAAATCCAAAGGGGTATCCTCAATTTTGTGACGATGTTGGTTGTGACGGCAGTTTATTCTCAGGCAAATAAAGCGCACCTTTATTACCACAAGCAACTATAAGTCCGGTCAAAATAAAAATTGCTAGCCACTTAGACATCGTCATATCTCTTCATTTTTTGATGACGCTAGTATACCTTGCCAATCATGGGTTTCCCAACCCTAGCACACGAAATAGCGGGATATTCTTTGCCCTAAAGAAAATGAAGAAAGCTTGAATTTCACCATAGAAACACCAAGATAAAGACAGACATTTTCAACAGAGGTTAGCTTACAAAGCAGAATGAAGAACAAAATCCTTCCATGGAGCATCGCATTAGGTTGCGCCATTGTTCTACACATACTGTTACTAGAATGGTCAGCACCAGCAAGCTGGCTAAACGATCAAGCGGATGCCACTCGTCCAGAACTTTTTATTCTTAAGAAAAATGCGCCATCGCAACCGCAGACAATAGACAGTCGGCCATCAAAAGACTCGACAAGCAATGAACAAGACAATACACCAAACGACATCAACAGCATACCGGCCACTGACACCAGTAGTACGAGTGACAAAAATGTTAAACTAGAAGCGTCATCCGTCCCCTCTTCGGCGTTTAATCATCAAACCGATTTACCGATAGAGACGTCGTCTCAACTTGTCGACGACCTCAATGGGAAATCCCCACTATTGGACTTAAGCAGCTCTTCATCAAGTGAAGATAACGGCGAGGCAGAAGCCATCTTTTCTCCATCACTAAGGGCAAAAATAGAAAAAGCCAAACAAGACCAAGAAGCCTATTTGAAAGGGCAACAAAAAGAGACAGCCTACCCCATTACTCAAGATGCGGATGGCACAAAATACGTCAATATTGAAGGTGTCTGTTGGCGCATACCAGAACCAGGAAGCGATGAAGCTTGGGCGATCGTCTTTGCGGGCTGTAATGGCCAAAAAGAAACCTTCCATTTCGAACTAAACATTGCCCCTAGTACCTTCTTAGGCCCTGACGGAGCATTCCCACTTTCTGAGTAACCACCAAACTGGCATTCTATTTTTGCAAAAAAACGACGATCCTAGGTCGTCGTTTTATCTTCAACAAGATACGTTATACCGTTCGACTATCGAGCGGCTAACTCAGATTTTGCACGTTCCACAGCACTTAATACTTGTGCTGGCGCTGTCCCACCAATGTGGTCACGAGCAGCAACAGAACCTTCCAATGTCAGTACATCAAACACATCTTGCTCAATCATATCGCCAAATGACTGCAGTTCTTCCAAGGTCATTTCAGACAAATCCTTGCCTTCTTTCACACCGTATCCAACCGCTTTACCAACAATTTCGTGAGCATCACGGAATGCCACACCATGGCGCACCAAATAGTCGGCCAAATCCGTTGCCGTTGAGAACCCTCGACGCGCGGCTTCATACATGTGCTCTTTACGAGATTCGATCGCCGGAATCATGTCAGCAAAGGCACGTAGAGAGCCTTTTAAGGTATCAACAGTATCAAACAAAGGTTCTTTATCTTCTTGGTTATCCTTATTGTAAGCCAAACACTGAGACTTCATTAAGGTAAGTAATCCCATTAAGTGACCATAAACTCGACCCGTTTTACCGCGTACCAATTCTGGCACATCTGGATTCTTCTTCTGCGGCATGATTGAAGACCCCGTACAGAAGCGATCCGGCAAATAGATAAAGTTAAACTGAGCTGACGTCCACATGACCAACTCTTCAGCCCAACGGGACAAGTGCATCATGATAATGGAAGCCGTCGAGGTAAATTCGATAGCGAAATCACGGTCACTGACTGAATCCAAGGAGTTATAAGTAGGACGTTCAAAACCTAGCAGCTCTGCTGTCATGTTACGGTCAATGGGGTACGTTGTGCCCGCTAACGCCGCTGCACCAAGAGGCAAGATGTTAATTCGCTTACGGCAATCCACAAGACGCTCATAATCACGCTGCATCATTTCATACCAAGCCATCAAATGATGCCCAAACGTCACAGGCTGTGCTGTTTGCAAATGCGTGAAGCCTGGCATAATCGTATCGGCTTCTTTTTCCGCTAGACTTAAAATACCTTGTTGCAAGCGCGTCACTTCTTCTAACAAAAAGTCCACTTCGTCACGCATGTAAAGGCGGATATCTGTTGCAACCTGGTCATTACGAGAACGACCTGTGTGCAGTTTTTTACCGGTAATACCGATTTTTTGAGTCAGACGCGCTTCAATGTTCATATGAACGTCTTCTAGCTCAATTGACCATTCAAATTCACCACGGGCGATTTCTTCTTCAATTTCAGTCAAGCCCTGAATAATCTGATCACGCTCGTCTTCTGTTAGCACACCAATACTGGCTAACATTTTGCCATGGGCAATGGACCCCTGAATGTCTTGTTTCGCCATTCTTTGATCAAACTCAACAGAAGCCGTAAAACGCGCAACAAAAGCATCAACAGGCTCAGAAAAACGACCACCCCATTGCTGGTTTGTGGTTTTATTTGTATCCGTCATTCGGTTAGTTCCTACACTAGGTTCATTTTGCTGCAAAGAGTACCTTATGCGCCTCCACTTATAAAGTATTGAAAGATGACGAAGGGACTCTTAACGAGTATCATGAGCAGCAAATTTTAAGGATTTTCATCGGTCCGCAACGCACTAGGAGACACAGTGAAAGATAAAATTGTGATCGCAACTCGAGAAAGCCAACTCGCTCTTTGGCAAGCCAACAACGTCAAAGCACAACTCGAAAGCCTGTATCCAGATTTAACCGTGGAACTCCTTGGCATGACCACCAAAGGCGATCAAATTTTAGACTCCCCATTATCCAAAATCGGTGGCAAAGGGCTATTTGTCAAAGAGCTTGAAGCGGCACTACTAGATGGGCGAGCTGACATCGCCGTTCATTCCATGAAAGACGTACCGATGGCCTTTCCAGAAGGCTTAGGTCTTGCCGTTATTTGCGAGCGCGAAGATCCTAGTGATGCTTTCGTTTCTAATCAGTATTCAAGCTTAGACGATCTTCCCGCTGGGGCGGTTGTCGGCACCTCCAGTTTGCGCCGTTCTTGCCAACTAAAAATGCAACGCCCAGATCTCATCATCAAGGATTTGCGTGGTAACGTGAACACCCGCCTAAGAAAAATGGACGAGGGGGAATATGACGCGATCATTTTGGCAACCGCAGGCTTGCTTCGCCTCGAAATGCAGGAAAGGATTCGTCAGAAAATACCAGCTGAAGTAAGCCTTCCCGCTGGCGGACAAGGTGCCATGGGAATTGAATGCCGTGCCGATGATCGACCCACGCTTGAATTACTTGTGCCACTTCAGCACGAAGAAACCACCTACCGAGTGACCGCTGAGCGTGCTTTAAACGAACGATTAAATGGCGGTTGCCAAGCACCAATCGCTTGCTTTGCGATTCTTCAACAAGATGAAATTTGGTTACGAGGATTAGTAGGAAGTCCTGATGGCAAAACCATGATCCAAAGTGACATACGAGGACACAAAGACAACGCCAAACAATTGGGAGTAACACTGGCTGAAGAGTTACTTTCTCGTGGTGCCAATACCATCCTTGATGCCATTTACCAATAAATTAAGGTCTTTTAGCCGTGCCCAATCATCATATTCTGATTACACGTCCAGAACCTGAAAACCAGTTAAGCTGTGAGCGAGTCATTGCTCATGGCTGGCAAGCTGCCTCCTTACCGATGCTGAGCATAGAAGCGGTTAATGACCCACAAAAAATCGCCGCAATACGCTCACAAGTTTTTAATATCGACGAGTTTAACTACGTCATTTTCGTCAGCAAGAACGCTGCGAGATTAGCCTGTGAATGGCTTGATCAATGTTGGCCCATGCTACCTGTCGGCGTCAACTGGATCGGTATTGGTCAAGGCACCACTCAAACCCTGTTAGACGAAGGCGTCCCCGCTATTGCGAATCCGGGTCATACAACAGAGGCGTTATTGGCTTGGCTTAAGCCAGTTAAAATGCGTGATCAAAAAATCCTCATCGTTCGTGGCCATGGCGGTCGACCAGAACTCGCACAACAACTGGAAGACAGAGGCGCAAAAGTCAGTTATCTTTCTCTTTACGAAAGAAAAAAACCTCTGTATCACGCTCAAACTTTCTTCATGCTGCCCGATATTAATTTAATATGGGTCACCAGTGGTGAAGGGTTAACACATCTTTCAGAGTATGCGATGCAACATAAACCGGAATGGCTGTCTCTGCCTATTTTTACGCCCAGCGAAAGAGTCAATCAACTGGCATTAGAATTAGGTTGGAAAAAGGCGATATGCGCTCACGGTGCGGATGACACAAGCCTAATCAACGCGACGGAAATTCACACAGGACATTAGAATGACTGATAACAACAAGCACGAATCCAATGACACCAGCCTCTCAAAGAGCCCAGAGCAAAACAACGCCGCTACCGAAAGTGCTGATGAGGTTACTCATTCTAATTCCGTTGCCCCAGCCAAAGACAAGGGGAGCAATCATGGTCTCACAATGACTTTGACGTCTGTTTCTCTATGCGTCTCTTTGATTGCAATCGCCACCAGCGGCTGGCTGTATTATCAGTCAACTATCAGCCCCATTTCTCAGAACATCCAGCAACTTAAAGTGCAGCAAGACACACTCACTGCCGAATTGAAAACCAACCAAACCAACAAAGCCCAACTCGATCAAGTGGCAAAAGACGTCATCCGAGCTCAACAGTCCGCTCAGCAAGAAACGAAAAAGCTTACGCAACAACAGATTGAGCAAAGCAATAAAATACAGTCCTTAGAGGCTAAATTACAACGGTTAAACAACACCACCAAAGAAGATTGGAAACTGGCCGAAGCAGAATACCTGATCCGCCTTGCTAACCAGCGTTTATTGCTTGAAGCAGATACTAAAGGGGCTATCTCCTTGTTAAGCAATGCCGATGACATTTTAAAAGAGCAGCAAGATCCAATTACGTTTGACACACGCAAGGCCTTGGCGAAAGACATTCAAGCGTTGAGTGCAACCAGCCAATTTGATTTGGAAGGCAAATATCTGCAACTCACAGCGTTGCATGACAGCATTATCACTTTGCCACAACGAGAACCCTCAAAAGAATGGCAAAAGAGTCAGCAAGATGCCAGCTCCGAAGACACGACAACAACCAGTCGTATTGAGTCAGAACTGCAAAATTTCTGGCAATCATTGCGCTCTTTAGTGGTAATTAACTATCAGCACAAACCAATCAAAGCTTTGTTACCGCCGGCAGAATATCAAGAACTAACAACAGGCCTACAGTTACAGTTGGATGTGGCACAGGTCGCCCTGATGAAAGGTGAAACCCTCATTTATCAGCAAGCTTTATCCCGTGTCGCTACGGCCATCACGGAACACTTTGACACCCAATCAAACCTAGTCACGTCTTTCCTTGCCAGCTTAACCGAGTTACAACAAATCGACCCATCCCCCACCTTGCCTTTACCTCGGTCGTCATTATTAGCCATGAAAAACCTAATGAAAGACTGGAATCAGCGCCAACCCACTGATAATAATGCTGACCCAGCGAGCACGGAACAACCATCCGCTGTTGAGAACAAGACAAAAATAATGGACCAAGAAGAAAACGCAAACGCTGTGGATGACGCTCGCTCTGAAGGAGAAAATTCATGAGAAAGCTACTCTTTCTACTGGTCATCATGATGGCAGCAGGTGGTGTATTAGGACTACTAATGCGCCAAGACTCTGGCTATGTACTTATTGCCTTCAACGGTGTCACAATCGAGACTAGTCTTTGGGTATTGCTAGCCGCTATGATCGTCACGTTATTTGTGATGAGCTGGGTCAAACGCATTTTATTTATCACTCTCAGACCCAGTAACTCCATTGCTAAAGTGACTGACAACCTAGCTCAAAAAAGAGCCTCACGTAATGCTATTCGAGGTCTATTAGAACTGGTCGGCGGCAACTGGAATCGAGCCGAAAAACTACTGACGAACAGTGCTGATCGCGTACCTTACCCACTTATTAACTACATTGGCGCGGCTTACGCCGCGAGTGAACAAGAGGAACATGAGCGCTCTAAATCCCTACTTCGTTCAGCTCACAAATCCACCCCTGAAGCAGAGTTTGCAATTGGTTTTGCACAAAGCCAATTGCAAATCAAACAAGAGCATTACGAAGGTGCATTGGCTTCACTATTGCGACTTCATAAACTAAAACCTAAGCATCGACAAGTCGTTAAAATGCTGGTGTCCGTTTACACCAAACTGAAAGATTGGGATGCTCTGTTAGCGTTAACCCCAACACTTAAAAAAGACGGCATTTTTGATGAAGACAATATGCTGGAATTAGAGCGCAATGCCTTTTTAGCCTTGTTGGATAAAATCAAATTCCGCAATAAACTAGGCCAAAACAGCAAGGAACTGGTTGCTGAAGTAGAGTCCTTATGGAATAAGCTGGACACCCTCTCACAAGACGATCGTATGCGTCAGCTTTATGCTCAAACCTTAATTCACTTTGGTGATGATACCAAGGCAGAACATTTTATTCGCCAAAGCCTAAACCAAAAATGGTCAGAAAAACTTGTCTACGAATACGCAAACATTCAACAAGGCAATGTGAAAAAACGTCTAACAAACTGCGAAGGCTGGCTAAAGAAAGAACCTGCCAGCGCAAACTTATATCTAGTGGCAGGACGTTTAAGTCAAACCATGATGTTATGGGGGAAGGCGAAAGACTATTATGAACAAGCTCTCTCTCTCGATGGACAAAGCGAGGCTTTAGCAGAGTTGAGCCGCTTGCTTGATGCTATGGGGGACAGTAAAGCCAGTCAAAACTTGATGATGATCAACCTAAATCAAGCCAGCAATCAGTTAAAGCCTTTACCTTTACCCTCACATCATTAAGCAAAAAAGCTGCCCTTGGGCAGCTTTTTGTTTTACTTCTTCATTTCTAATTAAATGAATTAAAACTATTTAAAGCGCACGACCAGTTCATGCATATCGTCTGCCACTCTTTGTAACAAACGAATGCTGTCACTGGAAAGTTGCGATTTCTCAGAGCTCTGCTCAGCCAAATCAGAAATACGGACAACTTGGCGGTTAATGTCTTCCGACACTTGTGCTTGCTCTTCTACTGCAGCAGACATTTGAATCGACATGTCAGTGATATTCGACACAGAAGCCACAATTTCCTCAAAAGCCTGAGCCATTTCAACGATTTTTTGCAAACCTTGCTCGGCATCTAACTTACCCTGATGAGCGACTTTTACCGAACTTCCAGCACCTGCCCTCAAGGTTTCGATGATCTTATGAATATCTTGAGTCGAGCCCTGCGTGCGCATCGCCAGCTGACGAACCTCATCAGCAACCACCGCAAAGCCTCGACCATGTTCTCCGGCCCGAGCCGCCTCAATGGCCGCATTAAGCGCCAGTAAATTCGTTTGCTCTGCAATTTGATCGATCACTTGAGCCACATCTGCAATTTTTTCCGAATGCTGAGCTAAGTCCTGAACAGTCGCACTGATCTCATTTACTGTTTCGCTGAGGTCTTGAATTGAAGCTTGTGCATCCGTAATGATCACCTGACCAGATTGCGCAGAATGAAGCGAGGATTTCGCACTGTCGGCCGTCACTTGAACATGGTGCGCCACATCATTAATAGTCGATGTCATTTCTTGCATAGCGGTAGCCACATCTTGCGTTTCATGCTGTTGACTTACCATGCCCTTGGTCGTTTCCATGGTGAAAGAAAGCCCAACTCTCGATTGTTCAGAGACTTTAGATGACTCATCTTCAAAGCGTGTTAACACAGTATCAATGCGTGACATCATACTCTTCGCCCCGACTTCCAGCTGAGCAATAGAAAGCGCTTGATCTGAATAGGTCACGGCCGCTAACGGGTGCATAAAAGCATCAGGTAATCGACTTTTAAGCTGTTGATTCAAGTTGACTTGATAACGCCAAAATAAAACATTCGCCAGCAAACTGGCTAACAGCAACACGCCTAAGCCAAGGTAGAGATTTTGCAACGCAGACAGAAAAGACACCACCACTAAAGCTAGCGGCAAAAGCAGCTGCCAAGACTGCCATTTTTTAGGAATGACCTGTTTCCCTTGGCGGATCGCTTTATATTGTTTCTCCGCTCGAGTCACGTCTTCACGCTTCGGTACCGTTCGCACCGATTCATAGCCAACGACCTTGCCATTCTCCGTCACTGGTGTGACATAGGCATCTACCCAATAAAAATCGCCATTTTTACAACGATTTTTTACCAACCCCATCCAAGCCTTACCCTGTTTAAGGGTTTGCCACATCACCTCAAACGCCTCTTTCGGCATATCTGGGTGTCGAACTAAGTTATGGGGACTGCCGATCAGTTCTTCTTTTTCAAAACCACTAACTTGAATAAAAGCGTCATTACAATGAAGAATCTTACCTTTTAGATCTGTTGTGGACACCAGTTTAACACTTGGATCAAAACTTCTTTCTTGATCCGTTACTGGGGTGTTATTGCGCATAAAATTATCCTTAATCAGTTTACAATTATCTCCTTCATCCTAGGTCCCCCTAAGATACAGCGAGGATAACAAATTCATAAACAATGAATTAAGAATTACTGTAGTAAGTTTTTATGTAGCCAGCGAGTAACAACAGGCAACAGATATGTAGGGATTTGTAATGCGCCAGCTAAAGGTAAAAAAGCAGGTCCCAACAAAACTCCAGCCACACTGTAAGTTAGCAACACATTTCGATTTCCTGATGTAATCGCCGCCGTTAACGCAATTTCCACTCCCTGTTTACGAAACACCATAAAGGTAGTCACGAAAAACACCATGCACAGTACCACCGCAATTATAAAGTAGCGCAACGCCATCATAGGATCAGCATCAAACATCAAACGAAAACTCCCCACTAACCCTAAAGGAAAAGCAAAAACGAGCAATATGGTATACGGGGAAATTTTCAACAACACACGATTAAGCCGCTCTGTAGGGCAATAAGCATGCACTAAAAATGAGAACACCATGGGACCAAAAATAAAAATAACAAGACGAGCAAAGTAACTGGCCCAATCAAGCCCCAAGTCATTCAAAGGCGCACTCAATAACGCCACACTTACCGTAACAGGTAAGAGCAAGGTCGTTGCAATGGTCATTGCCATGGCTTCAATATTATCAAAGCCTAATGCCTTAACGATGGCTGGCGTAGCAAACAAAGAACCCGTCGCAGCAACTGCGAGTATCGCTAGCAACAAATCGGCCGTTAATGAAAACACCCAACCTAAAAGTGTCGCCAGCCCCATAAAAAGGAACGCGTGTAAAGCAGCATATCGCCAAACACGAACTTGGCTCAGTCGTTTCAGCAGTTCGCTCTGTTTCATACCAAGCAGCGTTAACGTCATTAAACTAAATAACACCAGAGGTAAATAAGGAAAGACAGCTAGAGAGAGAGACGGGAAGACAAATCCTAGTAAGGCAAACAAAAACATAACAGGAAGAGAATGGCGAACCAAGAAGGACAACATGACGGCACCTTAGTTAGGCAGCCCTAGATAAAATTCGTCCGTAAGTGCGATTATTTTTCTGAGCCACAATATCGTTTATTATTTTCAGGCAATTCAGCCATTTCTAATGGCCAGTCCTCACGAGCACGATCGAACTCTTCACGTAGAGCAATCAACTCAGCACGCTTTTCAACCGGCCATAGACTTTCATTAGAACGCTGATTTATTCTTGGGAATAGTATCAGATTATCATTCATAAATTATCTCTATTAATGCATTGTCTGGATATCTATCGACACTCTATGGATAATCTTTAGAAAACGCAAACTCGACGTAGATGAGAATATTATGAAATTTTTAATCTCCCCAGCGAAAACTCTGGATCTAACCTCTGAACCAAGCTTGCCCCTCTCCAGCTTGCCGCAACTAACGCAGGAGTCTCAATTATTAATCAAGACATTGTCTAACTATTCTCCCGCTGATATTGCCAGCTTAATGAAACTCAGCGACAAACTAGCAACACTAAACGTGGAACGCTACCAAGCATGGCAAGAAAACCACACCAGTGACAATAGCCGCCCGGCGATTTATACCTTTATGGGCGATGTGTACACTGGCTTAGATGCATATTCCCTAAACGAAGAAGACATGCAGTATGCACAGCAAAACTTAAGAATCTTGAGTGGGCTATATGGCCTATTGAAACCGCTTGATCTCATGCAGGCCTATCGCCTTGAAATGGGCACTAAACTCACCAACCCTCGCGGCTCTAATCTTTACCAGTTTTGGGGTGACATTATTGTCGACAAACTTAACCAAGAATTGGATGAAGGTGAGCTATTGGTTAACCTTGCCTCTAATGAGTATTTTAAAGCCGTCAATAAGAAAAAGCTGACGACACCACTGGTCAGCCCTAACTTCTTAGACGAGAAAAACGGTCAATTTAAAGTCATCAGCTTCTACGCTAAAAAAGCGCGAGGTTTAATGGCTCGATACTTAATTGAAAATCGTTGTCAGACATTAGAAGAGTTAAAAGCTTTTGATCTGGCAGGCTATCGCTATGACGCTGATCGCTCAACTGCCGACGTTCCTGTGTTTGTCCGCCCGGAAAGCGCACAACCTAATAAGTAAACACAGATAAAGCAAAATGACCTCAGTGATACTCAGGATAGATTACATACCCTTAGTATCACTGAGAAGTCCTTTATGAAGGGTTAAGTTGAGACAAACACCCCATTGTCACACGGTCATTACCACCAAAATCTTGGACACTTTGAACGTCACTGAAACCAGCGTCAATCAACAAACCACGGACGGCTCTCGCTTGGTCATAACCATGCTCAAACATAAGATGTCCGCCTGCTTTCAAAAATGTTGGGGCTTGTTCAATAATGTGCTCAATATCAGCCAAGCCATGATTTTCCGCCACCAGCGCCGTCTTTGGCTCAAAACGCACATCACCTTCAGACAAATGATGGTCTTCAGGGTCGATATAAGGCGGGTTTGATACAATCAAATCAAATTTACTTGATTCTGCTAACTGTTCAAACCAACGACTTTGCACAAAACGAGCATTACTAATCTGATGACTGGCCGCATTTCGCTTAGCCAACGACACCGCATCGGCAATCAGGTCCACCCCAAGCACCTCTGAATCACGACATTCAGTCGCCAATGCCAGGGCAATCGCACCGGTTCCTGTGCCTAAGTCCAATATTTGCTTGCCTTTTGCTTGTAATACCGTCAATGCCGCTTCAACCAAACATTCCGTATCCGCTCTAGGGATTAGCGTGCAAGGTGAGACTTCTAGATCTAAGGTCCAAAATGCTTGTTTGCCCAAAATATAAGCAATCGGTTCACCTTGCTCTCGGCGTTTCAAAAGCACGTCGAACTGAAACTGCTCTTTGTCCGTTAATGTCTTTTCTGGCCAAGAGTAAAAATAAGATGTTGTAACCTTCAGCACTTGCGCCAATAACAGCTGAGCATCAAGTAATGCGGTATCTGATATAAAACGAAGGCGCTCAGAGGCGCCTTGTAAGGATTCATCTATGCGCATAGGCGAAATCAATTATCACCACTCAAAGTAGCAAGCTGTTCTGCTTGGAACTCATTAACCAAAGGGTTAATCAGAACATCCAAATCCCCTGTGACAATCTCGTCTAGCTTGTACAAGGTCAAATTAATTCGGTGATCTGTCACTCGACCTTGAGGGTAGTTGTAAGTTCGAATACGCTCGGATCGATCGCCGCTTCCCACCAAGGATTTACGTGCTTCGGATTGCTCACTGGCCGCTTTTTCTTGCTCAGCAGCCAACAAACGAGATGCCAATAAAGACATGGCTTTAGCACGGTTCTTATGTTGCGAACGTTCATCCTGACACTCCACTACTACACCGGTTGGAATGTGTGTAATACGAATCGCAGAATCGGTTTTGTTAACGTGCTGACCACCGGCTCCAGAGGCACGGAAAGTATCCACACGCAAATCAGCCTTATTAATATCAATGCCTTCTACTTCATCCATTTCTGGCATGATGGCAACCGTACAAGCGGAGGTATGAATTCGCCCTTGCGACTCGGTCGCAGGCACACGCTGTACACGGTGAGCCCCTGACTCAAACTTCAATTTAGAATAAGCGCCGTCACCAACAATTCGAGCAATCACCTCTTTGTAACCGCCGTGCTCACCTTCGCTGGCACTCACTATTTCCACTTTCCAACGCTGGGTTTCAGCATAACGAGAATACATGCGGAATAAGTCACCAGAAAAAATAGAGGCTTCATCACCACCCGTCCCGGCACGAACTTCCAGAAAAACGTTACGTGAGTCATTTGGGTCTTTTGGCAACAAGAGTTTCTGCAAGGTGAGCTGCAAGGCTTCTTGTTGCTCCTGACCTGCTTTCATCTCTTCCACACCCATTTCTTTGATATCTGGGTCAGAGTCCGTCATCATCAGCTCAGCTTCTTCGATATTTTCCATTACTTGCTGATACTCATTAAAGCACTGAACTACTGGCTCAAGCTCCGCGTACTCTTTTGAATAGGTGCGGAACAAATCTTGATCCATGATCACGTCGGCTTCACTTAATAAAGCGGCCAATTCCTCATAGCGTTCTGCCAAGCTTTCTAGTTTTAACTTAATCGATTCTTTCATTTTTAATTATCTTTTTCTTCATTAATGCCGAGCACATCTGCGGCAATGGTTAATGCTTCTTGGTCGGCTTCACTACCAGCCTCCCGTAAATAACGGGTCGGAGCATGGATCAGCTTGTTCATCAAGCCATGAGCAAGTTTATTCATAACTTGTTCTGGAGATTGGCCACTTTCTAAACTTTTTAAGGCCTTTTCCAACTCAACCTGCTTGGTCATTTCAGCGGATTGGCGAAAGCTGACAATTAAGTCCGATACTTTTCTGGAGTCCAACGCTTTGCGGTAAGACTCAACACCTTGTTCAATTAAAGCCTCAGCAGCTTTCGCCGCATCTTGCCGCGCCCTGACATTTTCTTCGATAACAGAATGCAGATCATCAACGGTATAAAGGTAAG
Organism: Marinomonas aquiplantarum; assembly: GCF_003314975.1. GTDB lineage: Bacteria > Pseudomonadota > Gammaproteobacteria > Pseudomonadales > Marinomonadaceae > Marinomonas > Marinomonas aquiplantarum. The sequence continues at coordinate 22,922 of NZ_QNRF01000017.1, read as the reverse complement.
CATCCTTAACGTCTTCAACTTCTGGTTCAATGTCACGAGGGACCGCAATGTCCACCAACAACATTGGTGAATGGCGTCGCTTTGCCGTCGCACGTTCCACCATACCTTTACCAATAATCGGCAACTGACTGGCGGTTGAGGAGATCACAATATCAGCCTGTGACAGATAGTCTCCAAGCTCACCAAGCATAATGGCTTCGGCATTCAATTCATTAGCAAGAGCTTCGGCCCTGGCTAATGTTCGGTTAGCAACAATAATTCGTTTGACACCATTCTCTTTTAAATGACGCGCCACTAATTCGATGGTTTGCCCTGCACCTATCAGTAAAGCGGTGCTGCGTTTGATGTCGGCAAAAATTCGTTGCGCCAAACTAACGGCGGCAAACGCAATCGACACAGGATTTTCACCAATGGCCGTATCGGTTCTGACTCGCTTTGCCACTGAGAAAGTACGCTGAAACAAGGACTCAAGTTCTGGACCTATGCATTCGCCTTCTTGAGAAACAGCGTATGCTGACTTCACTTGTCCAAGGATCTGTGGCTCGCCCAATATCAGAGAATCCAGTCCAGACGCCACTCGCATAATGTGACGAACACTGTCATCCGCCACATGGGTATAGCAATATTGCTTCAGATCAGCCAAGTCAATGTTGTGATACTGCCCTAGCCAGTCCACTACCTCTTGTGCTTTATCTGAATCTTCAACCGAACAATACAACTCGGTGCGATTACAGGTCGACACAATAACGGCTTCCTGCGCTCGCTTCTCTGCCACCAGAGAAGACAACGCTTCAATCATTTTCTCCGGCGCAAACGCCACCCGCTCGCGTATCGAAACAGGAGCAGTTTTATGATTGACACCTACGGTAATTAGCGGCATTCAGGACTCTTCTCAAAAATCGAGATATTAAGATAACGACAGGACAATACCGTCTCTACATGACTCTTTACATAAAGAAGACACATTATACGAGAAATTCGCTTTTTTTCGCACCCCAAAAAGTCAATAAAAGTAATAGGATTAGTTTATAGTTAGCACAAGTGATCTGGTGACCACTGACATTCAAGTTCACCATGGATACTATAAGTGGCTTAAAACGATATTGTTAAGGAATTTCATGCTATTTGGTTTTACCCCATCATCGGCTCAACGCTCAACGGCATCGTACACTCGAGCTAAGTGGTGGCTAGTGTCTTTCTGTTTACCCTTTTTGTTTGCTTGTAGCCAAACTCGCCCACCAGAAAGTACCGTGTTTCAAGAAACAGCTAATGACCAAACGCAACGCCATGAAGAAAGCCAAATCAGTGATTTACTCAAGGCCGAATTCACTCTACAACGAGAAGGCCCCAATAAAGCTTACGACAATTTTTACAGCATAGCCCAAGAATCAAAAGACCCTACCTTCATTGAACGACTTGTTCGTATCGCCGTCGCGTCCAGAAACAAAGTCTACATAGAGCAAAGTGCCGACCTATGGCGCTCTGTTGAACCAACATCAGAACAAGCCTACTCACTCGCCATGCAAGTATATGCGCAAGGTGAACGGCCAAATGACATCGCCAAGCTACTTGATACGGCAATGCTAAATCATGTTCCCTTACGCTTTTTCCCTCTGTACCTTGAAGACAATGTACGTGACAGTCAGGTGATGGATACATTAGAAAGCGCCATCAAAATGGCGTCTCCTTTAACTCAAAAAAATCAGTTTATTCGCTTGAGCCAAGCCCATTTGTGGTTACTATCAGGTCAATATGAACAAGCCCGTCAACAGGCAAACGCTCTTATAGAAGATCCAAGTACAGAAAAAAGTGAAGCCTTATACTTGATACTGGCGTACAGTGAAAAGAATCAAAATCAATCAGACAAAGCCATCTCAACACTTACAACGGCTAATCAGATCTATCCACAAAGCGTCAACATCCTAAGCCCATTATTGAGCCTATTGGTCGAAAACGAACAAGCTCAAACAGCCATTAAACTATTAGACAACGCTTCACTCAGCGAAGACGACAAACTTCAAGCCTGCCTAAACTTAGCGCGCACGCTACTCGAATACAAACAACCAGAGTTAGCCTTTAACGTACTTAACGGGCTCCCGCAACAAAGAGGTTTTCGCAATCAAATACATTATTTGCAGGCCATTGCACTAGATGAATTAGGTCGTCATAACGATGCCATTGAAATAATGAATAAAGTCCATGGAACGTTACAAAGCAGTGCCACCAACCAAATGGCTTTGTGGCTTTATGATCAAGGCAGACAAAAAGACATTAATGATTTAGTACTCACTCGAACCAATCGTGAATACCTACCAGAACAAGTCACCACCATTAGTCAGCTTCACCAAGAAAAAGGCCAACCTATGCTGGCCTATGATCTATTAACAAAAGCCGTCGACTTATTTCCAGAATCAGACGAATTACGTTATCAAAAGTCTTTGTTTGCTGAACATTTAGGCTATTGGGACATCACCCTTGAAGAGCTCAACAATTTATTAGAAAAACACCCTGACAATGCTCAGTATCTAAACGCGCTGGGATATACCTTATTGACTCGTACCGACCAGCTAGATAAAGCGATGATCTATATCGAAAGAGCCTATGAACTCTCAGGTGATGATCCTGCCATCATAGATAGCTTGGGATGGGGCATGTTTTTGAAGGGTGAATACGAGCAATCTTCCTATTACCTTGAAAAAGCTTGGTCCATTTTACAAGATGCCGAAATTGCGGCTCACTATGGTGAATCACTATGGCGACAGCGTCATTACGATCAAGCACTTAGCATTTGGGAAACGGCCTTACAACAGTCGCCGAACGCCACTATTTTATTAGATACCATCAAGCGCCTTTCACCGTCGCTGCTTGAAAACCACCAACAGGATGAAAATTCATGATGTACCGATTGACCAGCCTATTGGCCTTGAGTCTTGTTCTTGCTGCCTGTAGCACTCAACCCAAAGGACCTATTGTGCCACCACCACAAAGCGTGAGTGCAATTAAGCAGTGGGAAACCTCTGGTCGAGTTGGAATACGCACCCCTGATGATGCCATTTCAGGTAACTTTAATTGGCACCATACTCCTACTACTTTCTCGTTAAATATTGTCGGTCCATTTGGTCAAGGCGCAACCAAACTCAGTCAAAGCCAAGACAACACAGTGACCTTAACGTATGAAGATAAAACCATTACGGGCCAAGACCCAAGTCAGCTTCTTTACAACGAGTTAGGGTGGGATTTCCCAATTCAACAAGTGACATACTGGATTCGAGGAATGGCATATCCAGAGACAGACGCAAACATTGAACTGGATGAGGAACAGCGCCTCAAGTCGATCGAACAAGATGGCTGGCTGGTGAACTATACTCGCTTCACCGACGTTGACGGATTAGAACTGCCACAAAAAATCCAAGTCGCTAAACCGCCCTTCAAGGTCAACCTTATTATCAATCAATGGACCATTCAGTAAGTACTATGCAATTACCATCCCCCGCAAAACTTAATCTCTTTTTACACATCACAGGACAAAGAGACGATGGCTACCATGAACTGCAAACTGTTTTTCAGTTCATCGATTTATGTGACACCTTAACGTTTCATCTAAATACACTTGATGACATAGTAATCACTCCCGTTATATCGGAATTACCTGTCTTTGATAATCTGATCTACAAAGCCGCTCAGCAACTGCTTCCTTATCGGAAACATTCTCAATGGGGTGCCGACATTCATCTTGAAAAATGCTTACCCATGGGCGGCGGTATTGGTGGTGGTAGCTCCAATGCAGCCACGACGTTGTTAGCACTTAACGAATTATGGGAATGCGGATTATCTCATCAACAGTTGGCTGACATTGGCGTAACATTGGGCGCCGACGTCCCCATTTTTGTTATGGGGTTTGCGGCCTTCGCAGAAGGGGTTGGTGAGAAGCTACAAGCGGTTCAACCAGCAACTCCTTATTATTTGCTTTTAAAACCCGATTGCCATGTGACAACTGGTCAAATTTTTACCGATAAACATTTGACAAGAGACACCCCTCCCATCAAAATATCGCACGCCTTGAAGCTGGGTGGGCACAATGATTGCTTGGACGTGGTCAGAAAGCACAATCCCGAAGTCGATGAAGCGTATTTATGGCTGAAAAACCATGGCGATGCGAAATTAACTGGGACTGGAGCTTGCCTCTTTATTGCCTTTGATAATCAGCAGGATGCAGAGCGAGTAAAACGATTAGTACCATCAAAATGGCAAGCTTGGGTTTGTCTTGGATGCAATCAATCTCCTACTCATGAAGCGCTAAACCAGTGGATTAAGCAACACAAAGACAAATAGTCATTTTTTTGTCAGACCAGTCTATTACATCGCTATGAAAAACAAAGGGTATACACAGTGTCCAAGTTGATGGTTTTTACCGGTAATGCAAACCCTGAACTCGCTCGCAGGGTGGTACGCCGCCTAGGACTACCCATCGGTAACGCAACCGTTGGAAAGTTTAGTGACGGTGAGATTACGGTTGAGATCAATGAAAATGTACGAGGTAAAGACGTTTTTATTATTCAGTCTACCTGTGCGCCTAGTAATGACAATCTCATGGAACTGATTGTGATGGCCGACGCTTTGCGCCGTGCCTCTGCAACACGCGTGACCGCAGTTATTCCATATTTTGGATACGCTCGCCAAGATCGTCGCGTACGCTCTGCACGAGTGCCAATTACAGCGAAAGTGGTCGCGGATATGATTTCGGCAGTCGGCATTAACCGTGTACTAACCGTCGATTTACACGCGGATCAGATCCAAGGCTTTTTTGACATCCCTGTGGACAATGTCTATGCAACGCCTTTACTGCTAGATGATTTGCAACGTCAAGGCCATGAAAATATTACTGTCGTCTCACCAGATGTGGGCGGTGTGGTTAGAGCAAGAGCTTTTGCCAAATTATTAGAAGACGCGGATTTGGCTATCATCGACAAACGTCGTCCGCGCGCCAACGAAGCTCAAATCATGCATTTGATTGGTGACGTTGAAGGCAAAACATGTGTCCTCGTAGACGACATGTGCGATACCGGTGGTACCTTATGTGCCGCAGCAAAAGCACTAAAAGAACACGGTGCAGCAAAAGTACTGGCTTATTGTACTCACCCGGTTTTATCCGGCAAAGCCATTGAAAACATTAAGAATTCTGTGCTTGATGAATTGGTTGTCACTGACACCATTCCATTAACACAAGAGGCGCTTAACTGCCCTCAAATTCGCCAATTGTCGATGTCTGACATTATGGCGGAGGCTGTTCGTCGCGTTTGCAACGAAGAGTCAATCAGTGCCATGTTTGGGGCCTAAAACCAAACATTTACGCTCGGAACGGGTCGCAGTTTTGGGCACAAACTTTGATTATTATTAGGAAAATATCATGTCATTATCTATTAATGCCGTAGCACGCTCTGAAGAAGGTAAAGGTGCGAGCCGCCGCCTTCGTAACCAAGGTCTAGTACCTGCTGTCATTTATGGTGGCGACGCTGAGCCAGCTTCTATCTCTCTAAAAGACAACGAACTTCTTAAAGCCGTTTCTACACCTGGCTTTTTGACATCTGTTGTTGAAGTAACTGTTGATGGCAACGCTCAAAAAGTACTAGTTAAAGCATTGCAACGTCACCCAGCAACGGGCGATGTTATGCACATGGACCTACAGCGTGTACAAGAAGATGCAGTGATCACAACTCGTGTTCCTTTAAGCTTCATTAATGCCGCTCAAAGTGACGGTGTTGCTAAGCAAGGTGGTCGTTTGACTATCGAAGCTAAGCTTGCTGAAGTTCGTTGCCTACCTGCAAATCTACCTGAAGTATTGGAAGTAGACATTGCAAAAGGTCAACTTGGTGACATCTTCCACCTATCTGACGTTATTGCTCCAGAAGGCGTTGAGTTGATTTCTTTGTTGAAAGGCGAAGATCATGACCAACCAATCGCTCGTATTGGTAAAGCTAAACGCTAAGCATTGAAGGCAGTATTGTGGCAGGTTTCAAATTATTAGTCGGCTTGGGAAATCCAGGCAGCGAATACGAGAACACTCGCCATAATGCTGGCGCTCAATGGATTGAGACACTGGCTCGTCAGAGCCAGTGTCTTCTTCGTTTAGAAAAGAAATTTTTTGGTCAATTCGGAAAAGTTTCTATAGCTGGTGAAGAATGTTATTTATTGATTCCCACCACCTATATGAATTTAAGTGGCAAAGCGGTTCAAGCTGTCTGTCAATTTTATAAAATCCCTCCTGAAGAAGTCTTAGTCATTCATGACGAACTGGACATTCCACCCGGCTCAGTGAAGCTAAAAAAAGGTGGTGGTCATGGTGGCCATAATGGTTTAAAAGACATCATTGCAAAACTGGGCAATAACCGAGAGTTTGGGCGTTTACGAATTGGTATCGGCCACCCTGGCCATGCCAGTCAAGTAGCGAATTACGTACTTAAAAAAGCCGCACCGGTAGAATACGCTAAAATAGAACAAACCATTGACGAATCATTGCGCTATGTAAATGACATTGTTTCAGGCAATTTAAATGCCGTAATGAACCAACTACATAGCTTCAAAGCATAAACACACATATATTAGGAATTTCATTATGGGCTTTAACTGCGGCATCGTAGGTCTACCTAACGTTGGTAAATCCACTCTATTTAATGCATTAACCAAAGCGGGCATTGGCGCTGAAAACTTCCCGTTCTGCACCATTGAACCCAATGCTGGTGTGGTCGCCATGCCAGACCCACGACTCGACGCATTAGCCGACATTGTTAAACCGGAAAAAGTTCTGGCGACAACAATGGAATTTGTAGACATTGCAGGTCTAGTAGAAGGCGCCTCCAAAGGGGAAGGCCTAGGCAACAAGTTTCTTGCAAACATTCGTGAAACGGATGCAATCGCGCACGTTGTTCGCTGCTTTGAAGACGACAACGTTATTCACGTATCGAATCAAGTAAACCCAAAAGCCGATATTGAAGTCATCAACCTAGAATTGATTTTCGCGGACCTTGAATCCATTGAAAAGCAAATCGTCCGCACGGCCAAAAATGCCAAAAGCGGTAACAAAGATGCCATTGCACATAAAGCCTTTTTAGAATCTGTTAAACAGCACTTGGAAGATGGCAAACCAGTTCGCGTTATGGAACTGAGTGATGATCAGGCGAAAGAAATTAAACAACTTCACTTACTGACCACCAAGCCAACTATGTACATTGCCAATGTGTCTGAAGATGGCTTTGAAAACAATCCACACCTTGACGTGGTCAAAGAAATTGCCGCTGCCGAAGGCGCTATGGTAGTACCAATTTGTAACCAGTTAGAAGCTGAAATCTCTGAGCTTGATGCCGAAGAGATGCAAGACTTCCTAGACGAAATGGGCATGGAAGAACCCGGCCTTGACCGAGTCATCCGCGCAGGCTATGAACTATTAGGCCTACAGACCTACTTCACAGCGGGTGTAAAGGAAGTTCGAGCTTGGACAGTAAAGCAAGGTGCAACAGGACCTCAAGCCGCTGGTGTGATCCATACGGACTTTGAGAAAGGCTTCATCCGTGCTGAAGTGGTTAGCTATGATGATTTCATTCAATATAAGGGTGAGAGCGGAGCAAAAGAAGCCGGCAAGTGGCGCCTAGAAGGTAAAGATTACATCGTAAAAGATGGCGACGTGATGCATTTCCGTTTTAATGTTTGATTAATTGGAAAACATTAAAGAAAACACTTGACCCATGAATGGGTTATATGAATAATATCGCGCCACAGAGACAGAGTATCTTCTTAGAGGATTTGTTTTTGTGTTGTCTGTTGGGGTGTAGCCAAGCGGTAAGGCAACGGGTTTTGATCCCGTCATGCGTAGGTTCGAATCCTGCCACCCCAGCCACAGACAAACGGCTATGTAGCTCAGTTGGTTAGAGCACATCACTCATAATGATGGGGTCACTAGTTCGAATCTAGTCATAGCCACCAACTTTTAAATAGAGTATTGGGGTATAGCCAAGCGGTAAGGCAACGGGTTTTGATCCCGTCATGCGTTGGTTCGAATCCAGCTACCCCAGCCACTCTTATTTCAAAGGCTATGTAGCTCAGTTGGTTAGAGCACATCACTCATAATGATGGGGTCACTAGTTCGAATCTAGTCATAGCCACCACGAAAGATACACAATCTAATGGGGTATAGCCAAGCGGTAAGGCAACGGGTTTTGATCCCGTCATGCGTTGGTTCGAATCCAGCTACCCCAGCCATATTTCTTACTCGAATCCCCCTCCCTATACAAAGCATGCAATTTTTTTACTGGATTTTACCCCACTAAAATTTATAATTAGCTTTAACCGTCTAACGAGATATGGATACTGATTATGAAATCTGCACTTTTACTTTCCACCGCTTTGCTAGCAAGCGCTGCACAAGCTGATGTTTTAGGACTGACGGCTGAGGCTGGCTCTTACGTGACAAACGACGGTGAAGACTTCAACTCATACTTTGGTGTGGCTGTTGAACACCCAATTCCAGTTATCCCTAACGTTCGTCTGCAAAGCCAAAGCCTTGAAGGCAAAGTGGGTAGCACTACAGTAGACACGTCTTACAATGACTACACGCTTTATTACGAGTTTCTAGATGGCCTACTTTGGCTGGACCTAGACGCAGGTATCACACTGCGCAGCATTGATGGCTCTATCGGCTCAACAGATGTAAGTGATTCATACCCTCTAGGTTATGCATCGGCTTACGTTACTTTCCCAGGCACCAACCTATCTGTCGGCGCTGAATACAAAACTGGCGGTGGTAGCGATGCTGATATCACGGACACAACATTTAAAATCAAATATCAAGCTCTATACTTTGGTGGCCTAGAAGCGGGTTACCGTAAAGTTGAAGAAGACATTGATGATATTGATGGTTCTGCTTTTGACATCAAGTTTACAGGTGTCTTCATTGGCGCATTCCTCGACTTCTAATCCTGAAAGCGACTTTAAACTAAGTCACTGTTAAGGTTCATGACGTTGGCTTAAAAAAATCCCCAGCATCAAAGATACTGGGGATTTTTTTAAGCCAACGAAAAATTAGCCCTTAGTAAAGACGATATTACTCCCCTCTACATCCGCTAAGATCTGATCTCCCGTAACAAACTGGCCAGATAACAGCTCATTTGCCAATGGGTTTTCAATCCACTGCTGAATGGCACGCTTCAATGGTCGCGCTCCATATACTGGATCATAACCGACCTCTGCCAGACGCTCCTGAGCCTCTTCAGTAAGAGTTAAGCTCATACCCATCTCAGTCAACCTGTCGTTAAGGTGAGCTAACTGGATAGCAGCGATCCCTTTAATCTGCGAACGCATTAATGGGTGGAAAACAACCGTTTCATCAATCCGGTTAATAAACTCGGGACGGAAGTGCGTTCCGACCACTGACATCACCTTAGCTTTAATCTCATCATATTGATCATCAGACTGATATTCTTGAATCAGATCCGACCCCAAGTTCGACGTCATGACGATCACCGTATTTCTAAAGTCCACGGTACGACCCTGTCCATCTGTCAGACGCCCATCGTCTAATACTTGCAATAAGATATTAAACACATCTGGATGCGCCTTTTCGACCTCATCAAGCAACAACACAGAGTATGGTCGACGTCTAACGGCTTCGGTTAGGTAACCGCCCTCTTCATAGCCAACATACCCTGGTGGCGCACCAATCAAGCGCGCAACAGAATGTTTTTCCATGAACTCTGACATGTCTACTCGCACCATCGCTTGCTCAGTATCAAACAAGAACTTGGCTAAGGATTTACATAACTCGGTTTTACCAACACCTGTCGGCCCCAAAAAGAGGAAAGAGCCATTTGGCTTGTTAGGGTCAGCTAAACCAGAACGAGATCGTCTCACAGCATTAGAGACAGCTGAAACCGCTTCATTTTGCCCCATAACCGACTCATGCAATGCCTCTTCCATACGCAACAGTTTATCACGCTCACCTTCCAACATTTTATCTACTGGAATCCCTGTCCAGCGAGAAACCACCGTGGCGATTTCCTCTTCTGACACATGTCGCTTCAATAGGCGAGTTTCGGTGTTCTCTTCCTCTTGACCCGCTTTTTCAATTTCCGCTTCCAGCATTGGAATCACACCGTATTGCAACTCCGACATTTTCGCCAAATTGCCATTACGACGAGCCTCTTCCATTTCATGTCTGACGCCTTCCAACTCTTCTTTCAGCTTTTGCGCGCCATGCACAGCTGCTTTCTCTGCGTTCCAAATCTCTTCCAAGTCAGAAAACGCTTTCTGTAAACGATCTATTTCACTGCCTAATTCATCCAAACGCAGTTTAGAAGCCTTATCTTTCTCTTTTTTAAGCGCTTCTTTTTCAATTTTTAATTGAATAAGTCGACGCTCCAATCGATCCATGTCTTCTGGCTTAGAGTCCATTTCCATACGAATACGACTGGCGGCTTCATCGATCAAATCAATGGCTTTATCCGGAAGCTGTCTATCCGTAATATAACGCTGAGATAATTTCGCCGATGCGATAATGGCGGAATCAGTGATATCAACGCCATGATGTACTTCGTATCGCTCTTTTAAACCACGTAAAATGGCGATGGAATCCAGCACACTTGGCTCATCCACCAGCACTTTTTGAAAGCGTCTTTCAAGTGCTGCATCTTTCTCAATGTATTGACGATATTCATCCAATGTCGTCGCACCAACACAATGAAGCTCACCTCTTGCCAATGCTGGCTTCAGCATATTACCGGCATCCATTGAACCTTCGGATTTACCCGCACCAACCATGGTATGAATCTCATCAATGAATAAGATTACCTGCCCTTCTTGTTTAGACAGCTCATTCAACAATGCTTTTAGTCTTTCCTCAAACTCGCCTCGATATTTAGCTCCGGCAATTAACGCCCCCATGTCTAGAGACAAGACACGCTTTTTCTTTAGTCCTTCTGGCACTTCACCATTAATGATACGCTGAGCCAGACCTTCTACAATGGCAGTTTTACCTACACCCGGCTCACCAATTAATACCGGATTATTCTTACGACGACGCTGCAAGACCTGTATCGTACGACGAATTTCATCATCGCGACCTATGACTGGATCCAAACGACCTTCAGCCGCCCTTGCTGTCAAATCAACCGTATACTTGTCTAGGGCCTGACGACTTTCCTCAGCATCAGGATCATTTATCGAATCACCGCCGCGAATGCTGTCTACCACACTAATAATGTCGGCTTTGGTAACGCCAGTATCTTTGAGGCTTTTCGCTAAATCATCTTTACCATCAAACATTGCCAGCAAAACAAGCTCTGAAGAAATATATTGATCTTTACGCTTCTGCGCTTCTTTGTCTGCTAGGTTTAATAAACGTCCCAATTCTGGGGACATTTGTACATTGCCATCATGATCCTGAACCTTTGGTAGGCGACTCAGTAATTCATTTAAACCATCACGGAACTTAGCGACAGGGATACCCGCCTGCTGAAGGATTGGACGAACGCCACCACCTTGCTGATCAATCAGAGCGATCATTAAATGCAAAGGCTCAATATAAGAATGATCTTGTCCGAGCGCTACGGACTGAGCGTCAGAAAGAGCCAACTGTAATTTACTTGTTAATCGGTCAATACGCATAATCTGACATCCTTTAAATAAATAAGGTCAAATAGTTCATTTAAGGACTTAATGGTTATCAAAAAACACTTTTCAAGACAGAGGTGTCATTTTTTTGACACCCATCAATAAAATGTCACTTTTCCGCCTCGATCCAAACAACGGAAGCCATTCTTCCGGTCTGCCCATCACGCCGGTACGAAAAAAACCGCTCTTCCTCGGTATAGGTACAATAATCGCCACCGTATACTCGCTCAACCCCAACCATTTCTAGGCGTTGTCGCGCCAAGGTATACAAATCCGCTAACCACTTTCCTTCTGAAGTCGGCTTAAACGCCACATGCGCATTTGCCTCCTGTTCACAAAAAGCTTCATATACCTCTTGCCCCACTTCAAAAGCATTCGGCCCAATAGCAGGTCCTAACCACGCCATAACCTGCTTAGGATCAGTAAACTTAGCCAGCGTGGTCTCTAAAACACCAGCACACAAACCGCGCCAGCCAGCATGTGCTACCGCCACCTGCTGACCTGCCAAATCACAAAAAAAGACAGGAAGACAGTCTGCTGTTAATACCGCACACACTTGCCCTATTGACTTAGAATACGCCGCATCTGCCGAATCAATTTGCTCTTTCGTTGGCAAGGTCACCACTTCAGTTCCATGAACCTGATTCAGCCAAACAACACTGCCAGGCATATTGATTTTCTGAGCAAATGTCTCTCGATTGGTCTCCACAGCTTGCGGCTCATCACCAACATGTGCCCCTAAATTTAAAGTCGCAAATGGTGACTGACTAATGCCTCCCTCTCGAGTAGACACAAAACCTTTAATAGAAGATGGCGCCGGCCAATTTGGTGTAATATAAGACGCTCCTGACATAAAAAACTCCTTTCATGTCATAATAAAAAAGCAGCCTTAGCTGCTTTATTTAAATTTAATAGTATTCCGAGTCCTCACTGCCGGATTCCTGCATGTCCCGCTTTAGCGCGTCCAGCAGATGCTGCATATCATCCGGTAGATCAATTTCCCATTCCATCCATTCACCAGTAGTAGGATGGGCCAATTCTAGCTTTTTCGCATGCAACGCCTGACGACGAAAGTCTCTTAGGGCTTCTTGCAATTCAGGCGAGCAAGCCTTGGGCATTTTTAAACGACCACCGTATTGCGGGTCACCCACCAAAGGATATTGGATGTGAGCCATGTGCACACGAATCTGGTGCGTGCGCCCCGTCTCCAACTTCAAACGAATATGGGTGTGATTTTTATAGCGATTCACTAAACGATAGTGCGTTACAGCGTCTTTGCCATTAATGGGTTCAACAGCTTGTTTTTGACGGTTATGAGGATGGCGCCCAATCGGCTCATCCACAATCCCGCCACCAGTCATGACACCAATACTAATGGCCTCATATTCTCGCCCCATGCTGCGTTCCTGCAGCTGAGCAACCAAATCCGTTTGTGCTACAAGCGTTTTAGCCACAACCATTAAGCCTGTTGTCTCTTTATCAAGACGATGAACTATCCCAGCTCTTGGGACGTGCGCCGTTTCTGGCGCATGATGAAGTATCGCATTCATTAAAGTGCCATCGCGGTTACCGACCGCGGGATGAACCACCAAACCAGCAGGCTTATTGATGATCATAATATCTTCATCTTCATAAACGATATCAAGATCCATTTCCTGTGCTTGATGTTCTTCTTGTGCTTCAATCTCAACATTCAAACTGATAGTTTCACCACCAAAAAGCTTCTCTTTTGCTTTTGTAGGTTGACCATCTACTAAGATGACCCCTTCTTTTATCCAAGCCTGAATACGAGAACGAGAATAGTCACTAAATAAATCTGTGGCAATCTGATCAAATCGACTTCCTCCCAAATCAAACGGAACTTGGGCTTCTTTTACTATGCGCTCTGCCATACAATACACTTTAACTAATTGTTTTCAGTCCATCCCAATGTAAATATGATGTCTGAAAGTGAATAAAAATGTGTAGCAACTTGCACCGAGTTAGGATTCGCAATATAACGCTACGAACGCCAAACAAGGCCAATCAACTACATCAAGGTTTTGATTATACATGGGATTTTACCACTCATTACTCCGATTCACAGGAATAGTCGGTTTTTCTTTATTGACCGTTGCCTGTTCTAGCCAAAAAGTACAAGAACCAGATCTACCAGAGCGTGTTTATTATGATAAAGCACAGCAAGCTTTGTCTGAAAATCTACCTTCTACCGCCATTAAACATTTAAAAGATTTGGATTCACGCTACCCTTTTGGCAAATTTAGCACGCGTGCAGAACTCGACTTAATCTATGCTCAAATCGAAGCAGGGGACTTTATTGCTGCTCACGCTACAGCTGAACGATTTATCAAAAACCATCCAGATAATGATTCCATTGATTATGCCTACTATATGAGAGCCTTAGCCACGTACAAAGGCGCTGAGAGTTTACTTTCTCGTTATTTAGGCATGGATCCCAGCGAGCGAGACTCAAAAGAGCTCACCAAAGCCTTTAATGAGCTAGCGGATTTCTCTGCACGTTACCCAAAAAGTCAATATGCACCTGATGCAAAAGCCAGAATGTACTTTTTAAGAGAAATGGTTGCCCGTCACGAATTGCAAGTAGCGCACTACTATATGAAGCGAAAGGCACCCATTTCAGCCTTACGTCGCGGCCAAGAAGTATTACAGCACTATCCAAGCACCAACTCTGTAGAAGAAGCTTTAGCCGTTACTATTCAAGCCTATCAAGACCTGTCACAGGAAAAGTTAGCAAAACTAAACCTTGATATATTGAAAGCAAACTTTCCTACTTCTAAATATATAGATAATCAAGGTAACTTTATTCGGTTTAAACTACCAAATGATGCCGACCCTGGTTTTTGGTACTGGGTTTCATTTGGCTTAATTGATTAAAAAACATATTTAAAAAATTTGCCCTATTGGCAAAATGGGAACAAGACATCCTCTTGACCATTTTGCCAAGCAGGTAATTTTTTCATAATGATATCCGTAAAAAAATCTTCTTTTATAAATGAGTCAAGCCATAATTTTAAATTATCGTATTCAGATATTTCAAACCAGCTTTTATCAACATTAGAAAATTGCCTAATAAAAGGAAAAATAGCGATATCAGCCAAACTCATATCATCACCTAATAAATACCGACATTTCCCTAACCGTTTGTTCAAACGTTTAATAAACACTTCTGCATTCTGTCGATATTCCAACTCCGTTTTCTCGGGGTAGCGATCGGCATATTTGTATCGATCCAACCAATACTTAAACCGGTTATCGTTACAAGCAATCCAAGTGTTTATTTTTTTCTGTCGCACAGCAGAGTTAGGCCAAAGCCGTTCTGCCTGCTCTTTTCGAATTGTCTGCTTTATAGCCCAAAACATAACATCCAGACTTTCAGGATAACGATTTCCCTTATCATCAAGCATTTGAGGCACAGTGGTTCTGCCTCCTAACGCCAATAAAGCAGAAGGCTTCGACTTCAAATCAACCTCTCGAAGAACCACCTCACACCCCAAAAAAGCTAATACATAGCGAGCTCTAATAGCATAAGGGCAACGTCTAAAGGAATACAAAATAGGCATGGAACAATACACCAATGAATCAAAAAAAAACCATGTTGCCTAAAGCATTCAATTAGAATGACTTAGGCAACATGGTTTCGTGTTTTATAATGACAAATTATGTCAATTATACAATCGTAACGTTTTCTGCTTGAGGGCCTTTTTGACCTTGAGTTACCTCAAAAGTTACTTGTTGTCCTTCAAGCAAAGTTTTACGGCCTGTACCATTGATAGCTCTGAAATGAACAAACACATCAGCACCACCTTCACGCTCAATAAAACCAAAACCCTTCTCGTCGTTAAACCATTTAACAACACCAGAAACTAACTGATCAGACATAATAACCTCGTTATTATAAATAATATCCATTAAATAAAATCGATTGTTCCATAATTTTAAGAAACAACTTAATGTTAAGTTTACATAAGATAATATGTACCTTAATAAAATTAACAATCAACAGATAATATGATGTTACAAAAAAAATAGAAAGCCATTCGAATATAAGTATTGTTAAAAAAAGTAAACTGACTTTACAACTCACTTCAATGAGCCTAGTGAAGGTGCGAACAAGTCCTCTTGCCTCAGCATGTGGGTATAAGCCTGTTGTTCGAGACGAGTGGCGAATGTGAATGTGAATCGTTGGCCTATTCGAAGTACTCAACAAAAAATAAAGGCTTTTAGACCTTGCCCTGCGAGTCTTAGTAGACCTATTCGCACCTTCCTTAGCATCCTAAAGCCCCAAACAGCCAACCCATATTAGGGCAAAGACAAAATAAAGCACCAAATAGAGGCATGAATGGAACAAGTATTGCATAAGATGACCCTGAACAAAGTATTTGTAATTGTTTTGGCCTTAAAAGCCTCAAGATAATGCAAAACAACAATAACGAAACCCCATTTTGGGGCAAAATAATACACAGGAGACACTTGTGACCCCCTTAAATAGTGCAGTGGAAACTCTGATTTCCAGCTCAAATACACTTTTCATACTTCTCGGCGCCATTATGGTGTTTGCTATGCATGCAGGCTTCGCTTTCTTAGAAGTTGGTACTGTTCGCCATAAAAACCAAGTCAACGCTCTCGTAAAAATCATGACCGACTTTGCCATATCGGCACTAGTCTATTTCTTAATTGGTTATCAAATTGCTTACGGAGTAAGCTTCTTTGACAGCGCTAGCGTCCTAGCTGAGAACAATGGATATGCACTGGTCAAATTCTTCTTTTTAATGACTTTCGCTGCCGCTATTCCGGCTATTATCTCTGGGGGAGTCGCTGAACGCGCCAAGTTTTACCCCATGTTAATTTCAGCAGCCATCATTGTTGGTGTGGCCTATCCATTTTTTGAAGGCTTAATCTGGAACGGTAACTATGGCTTTCAGACTTGGCTGGAGCGATCATTTGGTGCGCCTTTCCATGACTTTGCAGGATCTGTCGTTGTCCATGCCTTTGGTGGCTGGGTAGCTCTAGCGGCTATTATCTTGCTTGGCACACGTAATGGACGCTTTAAACAAGGGAAATTGGTCGCCTTCGCACCTTCTAATATCCCTTTCCTTGCTTTAGGAGCTTGGATTTTATGTATAGGCTGGTTTGGCTTTAATGTTATGTCCGCACAAACTCTGGATGGCATCAGTGGCTTAGTAGCCGTTAACTCATTGATGGCAATGGTCGGCGGCACATTAGCGGCGATGATTTTTGGCAAAAATGACCCTGGTTTTATACATAACGGCCCTTTGGCAGGCCTTGTGGCAATTTGTGCTGGCTCTGACATCATGCATCCTATCGGAGCATTGGCAACGGGCGTGGTCGCTGGCGCTATTTTCACCTTCCTTTTCACTTTTATTCAACAGAAACTCAAACACACAGATGATGTTTTAGGAGTTTGGCCTTTACATGGCGTATGTGGACTTTGGGGTGGCATCGCTGCTGGTATTTTTGGTCTTGAACAATTTGGCGGGTTAGGTGGTGTTAGCTTTTATGCACAAGTCGTTGGTAGCCTTCTTGGTGCGGCAGTAGCCTTGATCAGTGGATTGATCGTTTATGGGGTCATAAAATCCATCAGCGGCTTACGTTTGTCAGAGGAAGATGAATTTAACGGAGCAGATCTTGCGATTCATAAGATAGGATCAATTGGCAAAGAATAATTCGCAATACTAAACAACAAACCAAGAAGTAAGAAGTAAGAAGTCAATTAATTGGCTTTTTACTTCTCTCTCCTACAAAGCTCGCTATACTAGGCTTTTTTTGTGAGTAAATTGTATGAAACTGTGGCTCATAACCCACTCAGAAGAGCTGAAGAAAAGTACCGGTACCGGAAAATTAGTTAAGCAAGCCCTGCAACAAGATTGTGAAACCATAGAATGGTCAAGAGTTGAACCACACCCTGAAATCTTAGCACTCGATAAACAAAACACTTTATTAGTCTACCCATCCAATCAAGCCCAAGAACAAACTCAACCAATGATTAACCGACCTATCAAGCACCTCATTATCATTGATGGAACATGGCAGCAAGCTCGAAAAATATACAACCGCTCCCCTTATCTACATGACTTCACTCATCATGAAATTCGTGACATTCAATCAACATACACTAAACGTCGTAACCAAAAACAGACAGGATTATGTACGGCCGAAGTGGCGATTCATCTACTAACAGTGCATCAACACCCAGCCGCAACAAAACTACAAAAAGCGTATGATGATTTTAACCAGTAACTCGAACCCTGATGTCACCTAACCCTTCAATCCAGGCAAACATTTCGTCTCCTTTTATCACCGGGCCTACATTCTCAGGCGTTCCAGTCATGATTAAGTCTCCAGGACGTAATTCATACACCTCTGATAACTTGCAAATAACCTCTTCAATGGACCAAGTTAAGTGATCAACAGAACTTAACTGCTTAACATCACCATTTACTTTTAGTCCGATCTCCGCCTTACGCACCTTGGCATTTAATTCTGCACTTTTTAAGACGATAGGGCTGATGGGGGCAGACTCATCAAACGACTTCCCAACTTCCCAAGGTCGCCCTTTCTTTTTAGCTTGAGCCTGAAGGTCTCGGCGTGTCATGTCTAAACCCAGGGCATAGCCTAAGATGGCGTCTTCTGCCTCGTCAATAGACAACTGACTCCCCCCTTTCGCAAGCGCTACCACAAGCTCCACTTCATACTCCAGTTGAGACGTAGCTAACGGATAGCGAATCGAAGACTTCTCAGAAAAAGCGACTGGCGTAACGCAAGTAGCGTCTTTTTTAAAAAAGAAAGGCGGATCGCGATCAGGATCATCCCCCATTTCTCTTGAGTGAGCAGCATAATTTCGGCCAATACAAAACACTCGGCCCACTGGAAAAAAACGCTCATCACCTTCAATAGGCAAACTAGTTTGTTGCTGTACAGGCACTATATACTTCACATTACACACCTTATTGTTATTAAAAATGACCTGTTTTAAGCCAAATAAAGCACTCACCATCAACTCGCCAATCCATGGGCGAAAAGCTAGGCTCTCGAAACCAAACACCTGTAGACAGTGTGTGTTCTCCATAGCTCGCTTGTCCAGAGATCACAAAAACCTCAACCGCTTTAGACAAAGCCAATGTGGCTAATGTATTTTCACCTGACATTCGGATTAGATACACCCTTTCCTCACCATATTGATACAAAGGCAATATTGATGAGTCTTGTTGATACCAAATACTAGAAGCATCTAAGGAAACCTGATTTAAATCAGATGGATGAAATTGATGCAATTTTACAAACAGTAAACATCCCTCATCACTATGAGGAGCATGACTGGTCCCCGGGGGGTTACGAAAATAAGAGCCAGCCTTAAAATCACCAGATTCATCCGAAAACACACCGCTCAATACCAGAATCTCTTCTCCTAGAGGGTGAGGGTGAGGGCGAAAAACCGATTTTGGTTGATATTGCACTATGCTAGTCGCGTGACCTCTTTCCGCCTCTTCCCGCGCCAGAGGCTTCCTAAACACACCTGTCATAGGGCTACCAATCCACTCTTCTTGATTCGTATCTATAACGACAGTTTGAGCAAAATCCATATTGAGCATAAGCAACAACCAACTGAACAAAATACACTCAGTTTAACGGTTAGCTTAAATTGTAATCAAGTAAATCCGTAAAAGAATCAACTTATTAGAAATAAAAAAAGGCACCAAATGTTGCCACTTGGTGCCAAAAATGTTCCAACAATCCGCCTACAAGAGAAGAAATATGGAACCTTGAATGATCATACTTAACATAAGGTTCCAACTCGTAAATGAGTTGAAACCTTAGAGTAAATAAAATCAACTAACTGATTTTAGAAACCGTAGTAAACACCAACGGCTGTTTGAGTGTCTGTATCGCTGTTGTTAGCGTTTTCAAAGCTACCCACTTCACCGTAAACGTATACGTTAGACGCAAGGCTGTATGTCACACCAGCACCGTATTCGTTGTAATCATCACCTGCATCTGGAGAAACAGACTGTACAGACGCATACAAATCACCCGCGCCATAACCGTAACGAGCAGCAAGACCGATTACATCTTGAACATCAGAAGTCGTTTCAAATTTAGCAGTGACATTCAGATTAGATTGAAGTTCATAACCAGCAGACAAACCAACTGTTTCTTCAACATCAGTATAATTTCCGTTTTGGTCGTAACCTAGAGCAACGGTCAGGGCGCCAGTAGAGTATTTAACAACACCAGTTACACTTGAACCATCTTCAGTCTGAAGATCATCACCTGTTGCAGTCGGAATTGTTTCTCCATCACCTGTCACTTGTGTAGAAAGCTGAACTTCAAAACCATTCATTGATGGAGAGAAGAAAGCAAGAGTGTCACCTTCTGCTGTTGTTGTGGCATTGGTAAACCCTAGTTGCTCGAACTGATCTACAGAATCTTGGATAGCGTTGTTGTAGATACTGTCAAACGTACCCACTTGCACTTTACCAAATCCACCTTTCAAGCCAACAAAGGCCTGATCAAGACCAACACTAACATCACCACTTTTTTCATCTGCATCGGCTTCAAGCTCATATTTGAAGAAAGCCGTTAAATCATCATTAATTAGCGTTTCGCCTTTGAAACCAAATGTAGAACCGTTGTCAGCGAACTCTGATCCGGAATCAGTGTCTGTCAATGCGTACTGGATGTTACCGTAAACATCAACGGTTGAACCTTCAGCTGCATGAACGGATACAGACGCAAGGGCTGCACTAGATACAGCAATAGCAATAATCGATTTTTTCATTCTCGTTTTCCCTTTAATGTGTACATAGTTTCTTGTAGGCGCTTGATACGTGCAAGCAACAACAAAACAATCTAAAGATTCTGCAGAAATTAACAATACCACACACACTAATTGCATAAGCAATCCATTAACTATGCACACTTCATAACATCTGTTACTAAAAAAGGAAGGAGGCAAAAAAATGAATATCTTAAAAAGACATTAAAATCAGTAGTTTACAAAACTTAAAGAAAGAGAATATGGAGATAATAAGGAGTGAGGGCTAAACAAAAAAAAGAGGAATTGAAAGATAAGTGTAAAATCTTAATGAAATTAGCTCATAAACAACTAAAAATAGACAACCAAGGCTTTACTAAAGCAAAACCTTGGTACGAATTACCACATTAAATCATCAGGAATTTGGAAATCTGCATAAGGATCGTCATCAAGAGTTTCAACTCTGTTATTACAAACCAGAATATAGCTGTCATCACGCTCACTGATCTTCACTGCGGCAGGCTCCGGAATAATTTCATATTGACTGTCTAGCTTCGCAATTGCCAATCGACCACCACTCAAGTCATTATGCATACTCTGGCTAATATAAAGCTGCTTAACTTTTTTGTTATCGGTAAAATGATAAGCAATATCACCATCCTCTTTGACAATTCGATTTTGCAGAATCATCTGACGGATTTGACCATGAATAGCTTTGTTTTCAATGTCTTTTTGGCGCTGCAAGTTTAATTGACGATCCTTTTCAAGTTTCTCATCTCTTTGCCTCTTCAACTCAGCTGCACGCTTATCTTTTTCATCGTCAACGGCTTTACCGTTTTTTACTTTTTGCTTCTGCTGTAATTTCTCAGCCTTAATTTTTTTGGCTTTCTTTTTATCGACAATACCAGCACCTAAAAGCTGCTCTTGTAATGATTTAGCGGCCATCAGAACCTCCTTTAGAAAAAATCATACCTATCACCAAATTCATCATTCAGGTTTAATTGAGAACTCAAAATTTAGATACAAAAAAAGCGACTCGAGAGTCGCTTTTGTCAATCTATAACTAGATCAAATCTCTTAAAACGCTACCTTATAAAGGTGTTACGTTTTGAGCTTCAGGGCCTTTTTTACCTTGAGCTACTTGGAATTCAACTTTTTGGCCTTCAGCCAAAGTTTTGAAACCAGAACTGTTGATAGCAGAGAAATGAACAAATACATCAGGACCTTGATCCTGAGTGATGAAACCGAAACCTTTAGTTTCGTTGAAGAATTTTACTGTACCAGTTACTACGTCAGACATGTCTGTTTATCCTGTAGGTTAAGTTAATTTACACGGAAAAATTTCCGTTATAGTGCTAAAAAAACTCGGTATTACTTATGACTTAACAGGATCGAACATACTTAACGTAGTATTCGCAACTCTGGACATAAATATTGCCAACTCTTTTAAACGAACTTGATTGTAGTCCTCTTTTAACACTAGGGTCAATCAAGTTTTGAACAAATTTGCACCTATTTGTAAAACAACTGCCCTTTTCTGAGGCAAAGTCCCTAATTCTACTCTTTAGATCAAAAAACGAGCACTATTTTTCTCATAGCAACAAAATAACGGATCAGATAAGAATTCAACACAAGAGTGAATCTTGATACAAGTAAAAACAGAAATGCGTGCAATACTAAAATGCACTTAAAAGAAACACGCCAAAGCTAAACAAGTCGATGGCAGTGACACAGTTGAGATCGTGTTATGTCTGGATGACTTAGAAAACTGAAGACAAAGAAATGACGACCTATATAGGCCCTTTAGTTACAATAATTTGAGACAATGGTATCTCAGAGGGTCAGATACCTTTCCGCACATCAGGTTCTTTCCACTATTAACGGATTAGGAATTTGACCCTTGCCAATTCAACGACTGAATAAGTAAGATCCCAAGCAGCGTAAGCCTATGTCGAAGGCAGTGACGCAAGGCGTTGCTGTTTGGGATCGTAACTCTTCTACTTCTACCAAGTTGATCTATCGCTACTTTGTTATTTAGTTTGTTTTGATCGGAACAAAATAAATTTAACGAAAAAGAGGCGCTTATTAAAGCGCCGAGACACACTTCTAGGGACGGTATGTCCCTTGAAGACATAAGGGGAAGGAACAAGAGACTATATCCTAATACATGCCATCTTGGCATTGACGTCGCGCTGACGCGTTGAGCTTGCGAAACAAGCGCAAGCGAAGGCAATGGTAAGATGGCATTTCCTGCAGACAAAAGAAGTTACTATTACCATCGGCGATGGTATCTCAGGGGTCAGATCCCAAGCAGCGTAAGCCGCTGACGACGGCAGTGACGCAAGGCGTCGCTGGTTGGGATCGTGTTGTGTGGGGTGGGGCTGGTCTTAGAATACTGAGGATATTAGAGACGACCTCACAGATCTAAAGCTTCGCTTTATCCCCTACGGGCATCCTTCGGATGTCTTCC
>NZ_QNRF01000016.1 GCF_003314975.1 Marinomonas aquiplantarum | reverse complement strand
GTTCCTTCCCCTTATGTCTTCAAGGGGAAGGTTAGGATGGGGTTAGTCCAGCAACCTCTATCCAATCAGATTAACTGCAAGACTCGGTTATTTTGTTAGCCTAGCCCGTTTTGTTCTTTTACCCAATCAAATACTGTACTAGTCACATGCATAAGTCAGATGGGCTTAAGCTATCCGATATGATATTTTGTCGACAAACCAAGCCTCTTGTCCCTTCCCCTTATGTCTTCAAGGGGAAGGTTAGGATGGGGTTAGTCCAGCAACCTCTATACAATAAGTTACCCGATAGAATGTTGCTCAATGATTGGAGGATATGGCTCGGTTTATTGAGTTTCTACTCGCTACAGATCTACCCCCTTCGAAACCCCTTCCCCCTATATTCTTGCTAAACTTAGGTTATTCACTTTCATTGGTTGATCACGGAAGTGTCTGATTTTAATATCATTGTTCTTTGACGAAATTGAATGGGTTACGGCAAATGGTTTTGTTCTTTCCGGCGCAGCAAGATTTGGACTGTATTAGTCAGCAAGGTCAGATTCTTGGCAAGATTAAATTTGATGGTGTGAAGGAAGAATATACATTTCATCCCGATAATGCCTCTGTATCTCTCACTGAGCCGGAAAGGCTAAGTATTGCACAACGACTGTCCATACTTTGTTCTGGTGCAAGTTCGATTCCTATGCAGGATGATGATTGATTTTTTATTGGCTTGCTCAGCGTAAGGTTGATGCTTGAGGCGTTTTATGTCCCCGGAAATATTTGTTAAGCGCAGTTTGTCAGCTGAGTCGGTTGTGCGTGTTGAGGTTATTCAATCCCTGTGGAGTGGTTATGGTGAGATTGTGCGCTACCGAGTGTCAGGGGCGCAGGATAATCTCACTTCAGTGATTGTCAAATCGATTCGACTTGATGAAGTCATGGCACATCCGCGAGGTTGGCAGTCAGACTTGTCCCATCAGCGAAAACAAAGGTCTTATCAGGTGGAGGCAATCTGGTATAGTCATTGGTCGCCTCAGTTATTGGAAGCGGCCCGGGTAGCAAAATGTTATGCAGTGCAAGAATCCGAGACTGAAATCTTGCTGTTACTGGAAGACTTAGATGCATCGGGCTTTGGCCATCGTCATCGTCAGCTGACTTGGTCGTCTTGTTTGCCTGTTCTGGATTGGTTGGCATGCTTTCACAGTGCTTTCGTCAATACCCAAATGACCCACAGTGAAGAAATGGATGATGATAAAGGTCTTTGGGAGCGAGGCAGTTATTGGCATCTGGCAACGCGACCTGACGAGTGGCAGGCTATGGCGGAAGGCGAGTTAAAACGTCAGGCCAGTGTGATTGATCAAATGTTAAGAAAGGCGAATTTTCAAACCTTAATACACGGTGATGCCAAGGTAGCGAATTTTTGTTTTTCGGAGTCAGGGGCAGACGTGGCGGCGGTGGATTTTCAATACACAGGGCAGGGAATTGGCGTGCAAGATGTGGCTTATTTTCTTGGCAGTTGTTTGGATGAGGCCAGTTTGGCAGAACACTTACCCTTTTTGTTAGAACATTATTTTGCTGAGCTAGCGCGCTGCTTAGTCGCACAAGGTGAATCGCCAGATTTTGCCTCCAAGGTTGAAGCCGAATGGCGATCTTTGTTTGATTTTGCGTGGGCCGATTTCCATCGTTTTATTCTGGGTTGGAGCCCGAATCACGCCAAAAACACACCGTTCAGCCAAATGATCACCGAACGGGCATTGGCGTTATTGCGAACTTCGTAAGGCGCGATTGGTCTTTGCGGTGGCTTGCGCTGTTAAAGGGTCATCAGGCCAAGGGTGCTTAGGGTAGCGGCCGCGCATTTCCTTTTTAATCTCAGGGTAAGCGTTTTGCCAAAAGAAAGGCAGATCGTGTGTTACAGCCAAAGGTCTTTGTGCGGGTGACAGCAATTCTAAGGTGAGGTTCTGACCTAATACCTGTGGCGTGTGTGTCATACCAAAAGCTTCTTGCAGTTTAACGCTGAGCTTAGGAGGCGATTGTTGATAATCAATTTTGTGTTGATTGCCAGACGCCACAGCAAGGCGCTCTGGAACAAGCTGTTGGAGACGGCTTTGCTGTTGCCAGTCCAAAGTGTTTAATAGAATACTTTTGAGATCAAGCTTATCCAGTGCATTTTGTGTCGTTACATTCGTTAAGTAAGGCGCGAGCCACGCCTCCAATGTTTGCAATAACTCCTCATCGCTCATGTTTGGCCACTCGGCTTGATTGTCATGTTGAGCGGCAAAGTGAATTCTGGCTCTCAGTTGATCACAGTCTTGATTCCAGGGCAAAACCGCCAACCCTGCTTGTCTAATGTATTGGTTAATGGCAGCGGTGGTCGCATCAGCAGGAAGTTGTGATGACACTTGGCGTTGCACACAAAGTTTGCCTATCCATACTTGCTGCTCACTGATCAAGCGCGCGTCTTTTTTCGACCAGGCAAGATGAGTGACTTCTTTTTTCAGTTCAGGCAAATGTTTATTCAAAGCGGCTAGGTTTAAAGGGTGTGATAAGTAAATTTGATCTTCTTCTCTGCCTTGATGCCCACCAATATCGAGCGCTACCAGATAATCGGATTGCCCATTGCTATCTGTATTATCCAAGCTGGCAAGACGACCATTAGTCAGTTTGTAATGTACTTTTTGATTGGAATTACCTTTAGTGTCACTTTGGCGCTGTGCGATGCGATCAAAAAACGTGGCGGCTAATAGCAAACCTAATGCGTCTTCTTCGCTTAGGTCTTTCGTTCTGGTCGATATTTCAATTGATGCGCTGCGATGGCGCCATTGTTTAATCGATTGTTGATAAAAATGTTTTGGCTTGTGAGCGGTCAGCTTAGTGTCACTCTGCGTAAGCCATTGTAGACGCATGGCAAATTCACTGCCTATGTTGGACATAGGGTCGCCTTCGCTAAGTAACGCACAGGCTTGGCAAGCTAGGTCGCTGTGTCCCCATTGTTTTCCCAAGAGTAGCAGGTGCGCCAAGCGCGGCTCCAAGTTAAGTTGACTCATGTGTTCACCGTGGGCGGTGAGTATTAGCTCCTCTGCTTCAATGGCGTTTAATTGACGTAAGGTATCTAACGATTGTTGAAAATGCCCTTCTGGTGGCGGGGTGATCCAGTCGAGTTCTAACCTGTCTTGAATCCCCCATTGGGCTAGATTTAAGGTTAAGGCGCTGAGTTCCAAACATTCAATTTGTGGTTGTGCTTGTGCAGCCAGTCTATGTTGTTGTTCTTCGCTCCACCAACGGTAACAGACTCCTGTTTGGGTTCGCCCAGCACGGCCTGCACGCTGCACGGTTTCCGCTTGGGTGGCGCGTCGAGTATGCAAACGGGTGGTGGCGGTATTGGCGTCAAATCTGGCTTCACGGCTTAAACCGCTGTCGACCACTACGCGAATGCCTTCAATGGTTAAGCTGGTTTGTGCAATGGCGGTGGCTAAGACGATTTTACGCTCAGATTCATCGGTTGGGGCGATGACTTTTTCCTGCTCCTGTAAGCTTAAGTCTCCATATAAAGGCAAGATAGATAAGTTAGCTTGGCCTTTTAGTTCTTTGTTTAAGCTTTGATGAACTTGACGGATTTCTTTTTGTCCTGGAAGAAATACCAGAATATTGCCGCTTTGTTGTCGATATGCTTGCAAGACTGTGCAGCTGACTTCATCACTGACTTCCGCTATTTTCAGCGCTTTATTGTTATATAGCACCTTTACAGGATAACTGCGTCCAGCACTGCTTAACGTTGAACAACCAAGGCGTTGTTCGAGAAGCTGCGTATCTAAAGTCGCTGACATCACCAGAAGTTTGAGTGGATTGTCATCGCGATAGAGTTCACGGGTCTGTAGACACAAAGCAAAGGCCAGATCGGAATGTAAATTACGTTCATGAAACTCATCGAAAATGACCAGTGAAATATCGCTTAGGGAAGGGTCATCCTGCAACATGCGAGTGAGGACGCCTTCGGTCACCACTAAGACTTGCGTGTCTTGACTTTCTTTGGTGTCGTGACGAATACGATACCCTATTCGTTTGCCCACCGGCTCATTTAGCGTGTCTGCCAATCGTTTCGCCGCGGCTTTCGCGGCCAAACGACGAGGTTCCAACATGATGATTTTACGTCCCTTCAGCCAAGCTTCATTCATTAAAGCAATCGGCACTACTGTGGTTTTACCGGCACCGGGAGCGGCTTCTAAGATGGCTTGATCTTGCTCGGCTAAGGTGTGAAGTAAGTCCGGCAGAATGGCGTGAATGGGTAAAGAAGATGTCATGTTAGAACCTTTGTAATGGTGCCAACATCATAGCGATTTTTACGTTGGTTTTCAGCTAGGGTGCGAAGTCCTCTTCTGAGGATGAGGACGAAAGCTTTGTGTATTAGTATTATTCATTTATGTCTATATTTAATTAATTTTACTCAAGTTGTTGCTCAGGTATAAGATGCGTCCTGTTCTTAGAGTAAAACAAAATGACAATGGATGCTTAATGAGGTCATTAGGCAAAACAACAGGATTCGATCACCATGAGTAAAGACATTATTTTTACGATTAAAAGCGAATGTCTCGATGAGAATTATCATCCTTCTGACAGTACCCGAGTCACGACGAATTTTGCGAATTTAGCAAGAGGTGAGCGCCGCCAAGCGAACTTACGCAACGCCTTAAAGATGGTGAATAATCGCTTTAATGCGTTAGCGCATTGGGATAATCCTAACGGTGATCGTTATGCTGTTGAGTTAGACATTGTCTCGGTTGAGATGGACATTGCCAACAATGGACACGCTTTTCCGGCGATTGAAATATTGAAAACGACCATTTTTGATCATCAAACGAATAAGCGTATCCAGGGGATTGTCGGCAATAATTTTTCCTCTTATGTGCGTGATTATGACTTTAGTATCTGGTTGTTGGAGCACAATCAGAATCAGTCCCAATTTAGCGTTCCGAAGAATTTTGGTGAGCTGCATGGCAAGCTCTTTCAATGCTTTGTGAATTCAAGTGATTACAAGGCGCATTTTAATAAGCCGCCGGTGATTTGCCTGAGTGTGTCGGACAGCAAGGTGTATCGTCAAACGGATAACCTGCATCCTATTTTGGGAACGGAATACTTAGCGAATGAGGCGTCTTTGACGGAGCAGTATTTCAAGAAAATGGGCTTACAGGTACGCTATTTCATGCCGCCAAACACTGTTGCTCCTTTGGCTTTTTATTTCTTTGGTGATCTGCTGAATGACTACACGCATCTTGAGCTGATCAGCACCATTAGCACCATGGAAACTTTCCAGAAAATCTATCGTCCTGAAATTTATAATGCGAATTCGGTGGCTGGAAAATGTTATCAACCGAACCTGAAGAATGCGGATCATTCATTTACGCAGATTGTTTATGACCGAGAAGAGCGAAGTCAATTAGCCAATGAACAAGGCAAGTTTGCGGAAGAGCACTTCATCAAACCTTATCAGGCAGAGCTTTCCCAATGGTTGGCTCAATACGCTCAGTAATCCGGTTTTAAACTTACGTCCACAATACGGCAGTCTTTATTATGAACACAGTCACTAAAAAAATATTACTCCCCACGTCTACCGCTGGTAGCTTACCAAAACCTTCTTGGTTAGCGGAACCTGAGACACTTTGGTCACCTTGGAAATTACAAGATAAGACATTAACTGAGGGCAAACACGATGCCTTGTGTGTGTCTTTACAAGAGCAACAGCAAGCAGGCATTGATATTGTCAGTGATGGCGAGCAAACGCGCCAACATTTTGTCACCACTTTCATAGAGCATCTTAACGGTGTCGATTTTGAAAAACGACAGACGGTTCGAATTCGTGATCGTTACGATGCAAGCGTGCCAACTGTGGTCGGACCGGTGAGCCGTCAAAAGTCGGTTTTTGTAGATGATGCTAAGTTTTTACGTCAGCAAACCAAGCAGCCTATTAAGTGGGCTTTGCCGGGTCCTATGACAATGATCGATACGCTTTATGATGATCATTACAAAAGCCGTGAAAAACTTGCTTGGGAATTTGCCAAAATCCTTAATCAAGAAGCCAAAGAGCTTGAGGCCGCTGGCGTTGATATAATTCAGTTTGATGAGCCTGCATTTAATGTCTTTTTTGATGAGGTTAACGAATGGGGCGTGGCGACATTAGAAAGAGCCATTGAGGGACTGAAATGCGAAACAGCCGTGCATATTTGTTATGGCTATGGCATCAAGGCGAATACAGACTGGAAGAAGACATTAGGGTCAGAGTGGCGACAATACGAAGAAGCTTTCCCTAAGTTGCAAAAATCGAATATCGATATCATCTCATTGGAATGTCATAACTCTCATGTGCCAATGGATTTGCTTGAACTGATTCGTGGCAAAAAAGTCATGGTCGGCGCGATTGATGTGGCAACCGATACCATTGAAACGCCTGAAGACGTTGCGAATACGCTACGAAAAGCCCTTCAGTTTGTGGATGCAGACAAACTTTATCCTTGTACCAACTGTGGCATGGCACCTTTATCTCGACCAGTGGCAAGGGCTAAGTTACAGGCGTTAGGTGCCGGTGCCGACATCGTCCGAAGAGAGCTTTTAAACTCAGACAAATTGGTCTAATAAAGAGGCGGGCTAGCTCTTTAATAAGCTCTGGTGAGGTAGCCCTTTATTCATGGCGATGATCGGATGGGAAATATTTGTTGGTAGTGAGACCGCCCTATGTCTAGGTGCATGTGAAATGCAAAGCCATTATTGAGCATGGTTTGCATGTCCACTTGCGTAATTAGCATGACGTAACTGGTCTCGGTGGCGACCAATTTACAGTCATGCATTACCATACTAGCGCGAAACCATTTCGCGGGATCATTGTGTTTGCTTGGGTAGTGCTTTTCGCCGCATTCGAGTTGCCATTCGCCATCCAGCAAAATCCAATAATCTCCTGCACTTGATGTTGTAGTGATCACACCGCCCTGGTTAACTTGCCATTCCTTTGAGTGATTAATCACCCATTGTTGTTGCGTGGAATCCAGAGCGGTGAAAAATGGCGTATGTCGTAGTAAATGCAGATAGGTTACCGAAGGCCTCATGGTCAACTGTCCCATTGCGTCAGCTTCCATTGGCCTGATACACCCTGTGATGGTCATGAGGGAAGCGCCCATCATGACCATCATTGAGCTTAATTTTTGACAAACCCTCATCAAAGTTAGGCCAACCCGCCGTTAGCGCGAAGTATTTGTCCATTGATCCAACCACTGTCTTGACTGGCTAAGAATGAGACGATTTGAGCAATGTCGTTTGGCTGGCCAAGTCGTTCCAACGGCGGCATTTGGGCAAAGTTTTGAATCATCTCTTGGGTCTTTCCTGCTAAGAATAAGTCGGTGGCGATTGGGCCAGGCGCGACGGCATTGACGGTGATTTGACGGCCTCTTAATTCTTTGGAAAATACTTTAGTAAAGGCTTCAACCGCTGCTTTTGTGCCGTTATAAATGGCGTATCCCGCCATATTTAATGCCAGCGTGGTACTGGACAGATTGATGATTCGACCACCGTTATTGAGCCGCGTTCCAGCTTCTCGAAGAGTGTTGAAAACCCCTTGTGTATTAATCGCGAAATAGCGCTCATACAATTCGTCTGATGTTTCCGTTAAAGGTAAGGTTTTCAGAATACCGGCGTTATTGATTAAGACATCAATGTGACCAAGGCGACTTTCAACCTGATTAAACATGGCGTTTACGTCAGCAGAATGGGCTACATTTGCTTGCACGGAAAACGCCGTTTGCCCTTTAGACGTGAGTTCCTCTACCAGTTTATCTGCGGCTTGTGAGTTAGATGAATAGTTAATAGCGACTGCGAAACCGTCGTCAGCGAGTCGTCGAGCAATACTGGCACCAATGCCTCGAGATGCGCCGGTGATCAGTGCAATGTTTTGATGAGATATCGACATTTTTTTCCCCTCAATAATATGAAACCAAGGAGAGCAAGAATAGTTGCTTTGATTTTAAAGATAATCAGCCTATATTTGATAAGATAATTCCATTTAGTTTAACAATGTTTGCTGTAATCGCTTTTCTATCTCATTTTTGATAACCGACTTTATTAAGCAAGAGTGTCTTATGGATCGCTTTCAAGAAATGCATGTTTTTGTCCGCATTGCCCAGTGTGGAAGCTTTTCACAAGCCGCAGAAGATCTACACATTCCCAGAGCAACCGTATCCAATTTAGTGAAACGCCTTGAGCAGCGGATTGGCGTGCGGTTACTGGAGCGTACGACGCGCCAAGTCAGCATGACGCAAGAGGGCAAGCACTATTATCAACGTTGTTTACGTATTCTGGCCGATTTAGAAGAAGCCGATACCGCGTTTAAAAACACCAAACCACAAGGCTTATTGCGGATTAACTTACAAGGAACATTGGCGAAGCATTTTGTGATGCCAGCCATTGACGAATTTGTTACTCGTTACCCAGATATTACCTTGCACATAGGAGAAGATGATCGCTTGGTCGACTTGGTCAAAGAAGGCATAGACTGTGTCTTACGAGCTGGGCCATTGCAGGATTCGTCACTGGTTGCAAAGCCATTGGCGAACATGGAGCAAGTAACGGTTGCCAGTCCTAAGTATCTGAAAAAATATGGTGTTCCGACTACATTGGCGTCACTTAAGCATCACCGAGCCATAGGTTATCTGTCGTCTGTGACGGGATTGGACACGACCTTAGATTTCACCTTGGGACAGGATATTAAGGCAGTGACGCTGTCATCGATTGTGACCGTTAACGGGGCGGATATGTATACTGGCGCGGCGTTGAGTGGATTAGGCTTGATTCAAGTACCGCGTTATCGCATTGAAGAAGAATTAAAGCGCGGGGAACTCAAGTCAATATTGAGCGAATTTCCTCCCCCTAATATGCCAGTGTCTGTTCTCTACCCACAGAACCAACAGGTGTCATTGCGTGTCAGAGTGTTCATTGATTGGTTAACCGAGCAATTTCACGTTATTTCGACTGGTTCGAGTTGATGTGTTTACGATTTTTCGCGTTTCTCTTTATGAAGGCTATTACGCTGTTTGGGAATGGCGTTCAATCGTGATGTTAAATCGGCTTCTTGCTGCTCTCCTAAAATATCACTGACTCGATTGGCGATGCCTTGATAAGGCTGAGCAAAGGTGGTGAGTTGATAGGCTTGCCATGCGGATTGAGGAATATCGTCAAAGCCAAGAATGCTGATGTCATCAGGAATCGACAGATTGAACTCATGGCGAGCGGTATCCATAAAGCCGCAAGCCACTAAATCGGTAATGCAAAAATAGGCATGGTTTGGTTGATGGTCGGACAATAAGGCTTGGGCGGCTTGTTGACCGTCTTCGTAGTTGGTGTTGTCTCCTCGCCAGATCGTCACCTCAAAACCTTTTGCTTGTGCGGCGCTGATAAAAAATTGCTCACGGGCTAATAAGCTAGGTGTGCCCTTAGTGGAACTCACTAAGGAAAGAGCTTGGCAGCCCGCTTGTTGAAACAGAGTGACGGCCTGTTGCATGGCATCGGCATAGTCGATCTGAATGTGATGAACGTTTTCAATGTCATCATTACAGTTAATCATGATGACTTTCTGACCCGAATCGACGCAGGCTTGAACCAATTCTTGTGGTGGCGTTCCCGACATCACCACACTGGCGGACGCGCGATAGTGCAGAGCGCGGCGCATGGCTTCTTCGGCACTGCTTGGCTCTGAACTGGCATTGATCACCATGACGATGCGTCCGTCTTGTTGCAGTTGCTTGGTGAGAGCGTCTAACAATAGGTTGTGATAAGGCTTGTCTAAGTTGGCGGCCAGTAGGCAAACGGGGCGACTTTGCTCTTTCGAGATACTACGAGCTAGATGATTAACGTGATAATTGAGTTCAGCTGCGGCGGCCAGCACTTTTTCTCGGGTTTTGGCCGAGACACTGGCGCCGTCAGTAAAGGTGCGAGAAACAGCCGAACGTGAGACACCAGCCAAACGCGCGACGTCGGCAGCCGACGTCGCTTTGTTTTTTTCAGGACCTTTGTTTCTTTGCATTTACACTTTCTCTTTGGGCAGATAGGGCTGCAAACGTTTTACTTGTTCTGCGGCCCAATGGGCGGCATCGACCAATACTTGTTTGGGCGCTTCAGGCCATTCTTCTTTAATCAATTGTCTGGCTTCACGTATGTGAGCGATGGCGTCTTCTAGACTTGGATAGGTTTCAGCCTCGTCTAAATGTAGTAAAAGTGCCGTTAACGTCACTGAACGACTGCGTCCACCACGACAGTTGATGAGTATGTTACCAGTTTCTTTCCACGGGTAACTTGGTTTATTTGGTAATTCTTGGTCGATCAAGCTGCGCAATTGATAATAGCCTGCCAGCATCATTGGATGAGGGTTGCCAGGGCCATCGACAATGCCCAGTTTGTAGTAACGCACAGGCGACCAACCAAAGGGTAAGACCTTGCTTAACGGGTCTTGCGTGGTGACCAGATTAATGTCCAGATTGACCGCACAATTGAAAACCGTACCTATACCATGTTGGCTTAATAATTCAGGATCGGAAGCGGCCTGTTTGTTGCCAATATAAAGATCGATGTTACGACCAAGAAAGTTTTTATGAATTAGATGAAGAGGAGCGCGTTTTTCGTCTGCCTCTCGAAAGACTTGTTTAATATCGGTGACAGTTGATTGACTCATGATGGGTCCTTTAGGGCTAAATTCGGAAAGTTAACTTGGCAAACTTGTGTCGCTATAGCGGGTGCGCAAGCGAGCACAGGGCCAGTGTCTAGTAGATCTGCCAAGCTGTTTGGCCAAGTACCGACTTGTCCACCGGCTTCTTCGACCATCAACATGCCTGCAATGCAGTCCCAAGTGTTCATGGAAATTTCCAGATAGGCATCGGTTCGTCCTTCTGCTACCCAGGCTAATCCTAAGCCGCCGGAACCGCCGCGACGAATGCTGACACCTTGTTTGAATAAGTCGTCTTGAGCCGTTAAGTAGGCTTGTGTTGTGGCTCGTTGTGACCAGCCAAGTTCTACATGGGCTTGCGTCATATCTGAAGTAGGTGCCACGCTAATTGGTTGGTTATTTTTGGTGACGCCTTTGCCACGCTGAGCAAAGTACAATTCCTGTGACACGGGTTGTGCAATGGCGGCCAATTGAGCTTGGCCATTGATACAAAAACAAATAATGACGCAGAAATGGGGAATGCCACGAGCAAAGTTCGCGGTGCCATCAATGGGGTCTATGATCCAAGTGGCGTGCCCAGGCGTGCCGCCGCCTTCTTCTCCTATAATGGCATCTTCCGGAAAATGGCGGGATATTTCGTCCCGAATCATGGTTTCGACGGCAAGATCGGTTTCGGTCAAAAAGTCTTGTGGGCCTTTTAAATCATAGGAACCGGCTTCTCGATTTAAGTAGCCTTCCAGCGCACGCGCGGAGGCTTTTTTAATCAAGTTTTTTAGGAAGCTGGCGCGTGATTCAATATCATTTAATGTGTTCAAGGTAATCCTTTAAAAAATGACACAGGCTCAGTCATTGGCCTGTGTCTTACTGATGAGGCTAGATGAACTGGGTTCATCGTGCCTCAAGGTTGTTTACAGTTGGCCTGCACGAGCAAGCGCCCAAAGGTCTTGCCAGTCTTGACGGCTCGCCCAGTCATCTTGCGCTGAGGCTGGGTTGTATTTTATTAGTTGATCTAGGTAGGCCGCTACTCCAGATGGTTCGACAGCAGGGATTTTGTTGTCAATATTGGTTGAGATCTTGCCGTCGATGGCTTGAGGCTTAAAGCCTTCGCCGGTCAACATGTAATGCACAAACAATTTCGCCGCATTTGGGCTGTCCGTGCCTTTGGTGATCATCATGAATTTAGGGTAAAGCATACCGACCATAGGTTTCATTGACGCACAGATGCCAAGTTTCATACCGTTTTTGTTTTCACGGTATTTCGCCGATGACATGATGCCAATGAAGTTTTCCTTGGTGTCGGGTGCGCCAACCGCAGAGGCTACATCGCCATCCGAATTTGTTAGCAACGGCTGATTTTTCGCTAGGGCAACGACAAAGGCAGCGGTGGCGCTATCTAAATTGGTTTTCAGCGGCTTGCCGTAGTGTGCTTGGTAAGCGTCAGCAATGAGCTTGTCATGATGCATGGCAAACTGGTTGAAGAAGTCTGTGTATAGGGATTTGTTAAGTGGGTCTGGCATGGTGACATGGCCTTTCCACTCAGGGTCGGTCAGTGCCCAGATGTTATCAACCGGACAGCTGTCGTTCAGTGCGGTGTTGTAAGACCAAACAACAGGTGAGTTTGATACCACTAATGGATTGCTAAATTGCGCTGGTATCTTACTTTTCATGTCTTCTGGTAAATAGCTGTATGTAAAGCTATTCGATAATAACTGAGCGGAAGCGGCTGGTACATCTGAGATGATTACCACGTCCGATTTGACGTTATTGGCTTTGGTTTCACTCAGTACCATTTTGATGCTGGCACCGGCTTTGATCTTGGTGCCGGTGGTTTCAATGCCGTATTTTTTAGCAAAGGCCTTGGCTTGTTTCTTGATTTTGCCGGTCGAGTCGTAGACAGAAAGCGCAGGTTCTGACTTGGCGGCTTTGACTAAGGCATTAAGGTCGAAATCCTCCGCGAAGGCTGACGTCGAAGCAAGCGTGCCGACTAATAGTAGGCTAGGGATGTTGCGAATCATGAGATGTCCTCAATTTTGGATTGACTAAAATCAGGCGAAACCACATCCGCAGAAGTGCGGTAGGTCGCAGCCTTAGGGGTTAAAGCAAAGGGTTGGCGTTTGCCATCTGCATTGAATAAATGCATAGCGTGACTGGCGACTTTCAAATTGGCTTGATCACCTCGTTGCCAAAGTGGTGGCGTTTGGGTGGTGTGAACCAGATTCAAAGGCGATGTTTCATCTTGATCTACGGTCAGTTCAATGATCCAAGCGCCGCCAGTCGGTAAGATGTCGTTGATTGTGACGGGCACACTGGAGGACGAAGCCTCTCGACTTAACTGTAAACCTTCTGGACGCAAGCCAAGTTGTGTTCCTTCACTGACTGACATTGAAAAGCCGGCTTGATGCATCAGTTGTTGGGCTGGCTTTGTTTCCGCTGAGATCATATTAATCGGCGGATTACCGATGAACTCAGCGACAAAACGATTCGCTGGGCGCTCGTAAATATCATCCGGTGTGCCTATTTGTTGGAGAGTGCCTTTGTTCATCACGGCAATTTGTGTCGCCAATGTCATGGCTTCCCACTGATCATGGGTGACGAAGACAATGGTGGTGCCAAACTCTTGATGTAAACGCGTTAACTCAGCGCGCATGGACAGGCGTAATGACGCATCGAGATTCGATAATGGTTCATCTAACAATAAGATGCCGGGGTTCATAGCCAAGGTTCGGGCTAAGGCAACACGTTGTTGTTGTCCGCCAGAAAGCTGTGCAGGGTAGCGATCTTCCAGCCCTTCGATCTTGAGCATCACGATCATCTCAGCCACTAGCTTTTTACGTTCTTTGGCTGGTAAGCCTTTTAAGCGCAGACCAAACTCAATATTACGGGCGACCGTCATATGAGGCCATAAAGCATAGGATTGGAAAACCAAGCCAATCTGGCGTTTTTCCGCCGGAATGAAGAGACCTTTGGCAACGTTATCGAGCACTCTGCCATCGGCCACAATTTCGCCATCTGACAAGTGTTCTAGACCCGCGATCATGCGCAGAATGGTGGACTTGCCGCAGCCAGAAGGCCCTAGCACACACATAAACGCGCCATCTTGGATTTCCATCGACACCTGATCGACCGCAGGTGGGTGGCCTTGGGTGTAGCATTTCGAAATATTGTTTAAGGTAATATTTGACATAGTATTAGCTCTCCAGACCTTGAGCTAAGCCTGTCCCAGTGAGGCGATTGATGAGTATGGTGCCGAATAGGGCAATCAAGGCAATCATCAAGACGACAGCATTAGCGGCTTGGGTGTAGTTGAAATCAATAAGGCGGATTGAGAACGTCGTGAGTACGTCGGTCGCAGGCACCGCCAGAATAATGAACAGGCTGACGCCTTTAATACCTGAGATGAAAGGCATTAAAACGGCCGTCACTAGGGCATTACGTTGAATGGGTAGGATGATAGAGAACATGCGTCGTAGCCAACCTGCACCGGCGACACGTGCACTGTCTTCGACATCACTACCCAGTTGGGTCATGGCTGAAATCCCTGCGCGACTGGCAAAGGGCATTTGGTCAGCAATGAGGGCAAGGAAAAGGATCATTGGTGTGCCATACAGGGCTGGAATAGGGCCATGTGGTACAGCGAATAAGGTTAAAAAAGCCGCCGCAAAGGCAATCCCTGGTACCAAATAGGGGAAGAAGGTAATTTGACGCAAGGACACGGACACGAACTTCAAAGGCGAGCGCAGCACAATGTAGCCGGTTAACAGTCCTAAAATTCCGGCGCATATTGAGGCACTGCCCACAATGCTGATAGAGCTCCAAGCGGCGTTCCAAAATTCTGATGACAACAGAATGCCGTTGCGTAATGCCACCGTGTCTAGGTTGGTGCCAATCCAATAGTCTAAGGTGAAGTTTGATAATTCGAAGCGACCTGGCAAATGCATCACAGTGGATAATGCTAGTGCGCCCAGTGGTGCAACCACACCAATAAAGACCATGACTAATGCCAGAATGGTCGCAGGCCATTGTAGCCAACCAAGTGACTGACGACGTTCCATCGCTCCTTTGGAACCGATAATGGCAAACCGTCTGGCTTCGCGCATCATCCAAGTATCCAGTGCTAAGGTGGCAATGCCGACCACTAAAATGACGCCGGCAAATACCGCTGCCACACCATTTTGCTGAGTGCCGATGGCGCGGTACAGAGAGGTGGCGAGGGTTTCAAATTGCACTGGTAGACCCAGTACATAAGGCACTGAGAACTCACCGATTGCATCTGCGAAAATTAATAACGCGGAGGACATCAATGCCGGACGCATTAACGGGAAAACAATCGATAGGGCGACTCTTCCTCGGCTGGCTCCCAGCATTTGTCCGGCTTCTTCGAGTTGGCTGTCTAGGCGTCTTAACGCATTGCCCACTAATAAAATAACAAATGGAATGTAGTTGAGCGTCATAATCAGGATGGTTGGAAACGCCCCATAGGACACCCAATCCGGCAGCTGATAGCCCATGGCTTCAGCCCAACCCGGTTGACCACCAATCGTGGCGTTTTTAAACAAGGTGGTCCACGCCAAGGCAAAGGTCCAAGCGGGGAGCATAAAAGGGATAATCAAGGCGGTGGATAACCAACGACGCCCCATAAGGTTCGTTCGTACCAACAGCCACGCCAAAATAGAACCAATGACCATGGAAAGCAGCATAGAGGTAATGGAAACCAATAAGGTATTCCACAAGGGCTTCCAAAAAATAATAGAGGACATTCGTGACGCAAAGACGCGTTCTAGGTAATAGCCAGTCACTTGACCAGCATCGGCGCCAGTGCGCATTTCATCGCCGGTTTGAACGGTAAACACTTCAAACAAGACATTGATGATGGGCGCCGCAATCAACCACGCAAAGATGAATAATAGCCCCAAACCTATTAATAAAGTCGGGTCGCATTTTGCGATCACAAGCCGATGTCGCCACTTTTGTAGTGGCGATAAATGGTTCGTATGGGATATCTCGGTCATGTCATCCTCAGGTTCAAAAAACGATGTTGGAACCTAAGATAGAGGCCTTCTATGTCAGAAAGATGACATTTTGCAACTATGTGCAAAATAATTTAAAAATAGTTTCTAAGAGGCCTATTTGAGCGATACAAGGCGGGATCGTTTAAACAAGAATGCTGTTGAAAGTGAGACGAGAGGAAATGGGAAGTGTTCGTTTGGAAGAGGTTTGATTCGCTTGTCAGCGAAGCTTCACTTTAGGCTGTGCAATGCCAATGTCCGTTTTACAGGTGGCAATACAGGGCAGAAAATAGCCTTCTGTTTGCTCTTTGGTGGTGAGACCTCGTGGTGTTTTCGTGCCATAGTCTATCTCACCTGTTAACAGTTTGGTTAAGCAAACACCGCAGACACCGTTCTCACAGGCGTGTTTAATGGGGACTTGTTGAGCCAATAAAGTGGTGAGAACAGTCGCTTCTGAAGCACACTCTATCCAACGAGGAGGATGCAAAAAGCTGAGCTGAATGTGTTTCATCTGGGGCAAGATGCTTTTCCTTCTGTTAATCTTCTATTAACTTTAACATGATAAGAATACAGCGGTGCCGTGAGGCGATTGTGCATCGAATAATAATGACAACGGATCCTAATCAATACAATGACAGAGCCAAGTAAAAAAACCTTATTGGTGGTTGATGATGACCAAGATATTCGTCAGCTATTGTGTGATGCGTTATCACAAAAAGGCTATCAAGTGAGAGAAGCGGAAGATGGCCGTCAAATGTGGGCGCACTTAGAAGCGGAAGCCGTGGATCTGGTGTTAATGGACTTGTACTTGAAAGAAGAAGATGGCCTGAGTTTAGCGCGTGAGATTCGTGAGCGTTTTGTCATGCCCATCATGATGCTCACTGGGAAGGGCGATGAAACGGATCGGATTTTGGGGTTAGAGCTTGCCGCCGATGATTACATGATGAAACCCTTTAATTTGCGTGAGTTGACCGCTCGTATTCATGCGTTATTGCGTCGTTCTTTTCAAGCGCCGCCCGCTGATGTTCATGCGGTGAATCAGGATCACGAATGTTTGCGTTTTGGTTCATGGGTATTGGACCTCACTGCGCGTTTGCTACAAGATCAAGAGGGGAAATTGGTCACTTTGACGTTGGGGGAGTTTTCTTTACTGGAAGTGCTGGCACGTCATCCAGATCGGATTTTCACTCGTGAGCAACTGATTGAACAAAGTCGTGGATTAGAAACGGAAGTGTTTGATCGTACTGTCGATGTCTTGATTTTGCGCCTCAGACGTAAAATCGAATCCAATCCGAAAACCCCTGAATTCATTAAAACACAACGTGGCCTTGGGTATTTCTTTCAAGGCCCAGTGCGAGCTAGCTGATGCGCTTTGTCAGCATCCGCCAAAAAGCCTCTTTGTCTATGTTGGCCATCAGTGTGGTGGCCTTTTTCATGATTGGCATCGGTTGGCAATCCATGCGGGTCAGTGAAGCCACTTTATCTGAGTTTGAATCTGAAACGCTTCCCGAAATAAGTACCTCGCTAACCCTAGCGGAAGGTGTGGCTCAGTTAGCGGCAATTGCACCTTATACTGCAGGATCAGGTCGGCCATTCCAGTTACAAACGGAATCTGAGCGCATTCACCGTCGTATTATTGAGTTACGTGGCGTTGCCGACAGCTTGATGGATTCCGAATTTCAGGTAGACATAGATAAGCGTTTGGATGATTTGCAAGCGACCTTAGAAGAGTTGGTTGCTTTGGTCCGAGAAGAGCTC
This sequence comes from Marinomonas aquiplantarum, assembly GCF_003314975.1. Lineage (GTDB taxonomy): Bacteria > Pseudomonadota > Gammaproteobacteria > Pseudomonadales > Marinomonadaceae > Marinomonas > Marinomonas aquiplantarum. The sequence goes on along the minus strand of NZ_QNRF01000016.1, from coordinate 31,649 downwards.
TACATACGAGAAGACGGTTTAGCGCAACAATTTCGTATACGTCAGTTATTGCCTTCGACAAACACGGTCGATATTTCCAATCAACAAGGCCTAGCTTGGTTGTTGCAGTTGTTAGAAGCGCCGAGCTTGTTACCCGAGCGCATTGCAAATACTTTGAAATTGTCTCAGCAAGGGGCCGATGTGAACAGCATCGCAGAGGATTTGTTGCAGGCTCATCAACGCTTAAATGACATCGAAGAAAGGAAAAATTATTTGCTCATTGCCATTCGGGCGAAGTCTGAACAATTGAGTCAGCAGGTGAGTGACTTTGTGGGTGGTTTACAGAAAAAAGTGAGTCGCCAGCGTCAGGATGTGTCGTCTTTTGTGGCCACAGGCCAAAATTGGATTATCGGTATTTCATTGTTTTTATTGTTAGGTCTGGCACGACTTTATTGGTACAGCCAGCGGATGACCAAAGACTTAGGGGTGGTCACCGACAATATGGAACAATTATCTTTGGGAAAAGTGGATTCTAAGCGAGCCTTGATTCGCCGGAATGATGAAATTGGTACCTTGGCAGATACCTTTGATGTGTTTCGCCAAGATGCCTTGCGACGCATTGAAGTGACGGCCGAGTTATCAGAGCAGAAGCATTTGCTGGAAACCATTTTTGACAATATGAATGATGGTTTGAGTGTATTTTCAGCCAAAGGTCAGCTGGTGGCTTGGAACCTAGGCTATCAAAAGCTATTTGATTTATCTGATGACGATTTACACATTGGTATGCCGATCAATGAAGTGCAAAACCTGATTAATCGCGGGGAGCATAAAAACCTTAATTTAGAAAACCAGCAAGTGCATATGGATGAAGTGAACCAGTCTCGTCATCTCAAAGTGCAAAGTTTTGAGCGCCACTTCGACTCTGGCAAGATCATTGAATTTCGCTCTAAGCCTATGCCGGAAGGTGGCTTTGTGACTTTGTATACGGATTTAACAGAGCGAAAAAGTGTGGAAAGCCAGTTAAGACAGGCTCAGAAGATGGAAATGCTTGGTCAATTAACCGGTGGCGTTGCCCATGATTTTAACAATCTTCTGGCGGCGATTATGGGCAATTTGCAAATGCTGTCAGATTCTCAACCACAGTCGGCGAATCAGGCAAGATACATAGACAGAGCCTTAGTTGTGGCGGAAAAAAGCAGTAATTTGGTTCAGAGGTTATTGGCATTTAGCCGTCGTCAGCAACTCTTTCCTGTGTCGATTGCTGTCGATGACTTGATTGAAGGCATGTTGGATCTGGTTGAGTACAGTGTTGGGTCTCATATTCAGGTCAACAGTGAATTGCAATGTCCTAATGTGTTTAGCTTGATTGACCCATCTCAACTTGAAAATGCGCTATTAAATCTGGCTTTAAACAGCGCCAGTGCTATGCCGGATGGTGGACGTTTGTCCTTTTCGACCAAAACATGCACTTTGCCAGATAGCGATACGCCTGCTATTCGTATTCGTGTAGAAGACTCGGGCGAGGGCATTTCAGACGAGGTCATTGGGCGTATCTTTGAACCCTTTTTTACTACTAAGCCAGTGGGCAAGGGCAGTGGCTTAGGCTTGAGTATGATCTACGGTTTCGTGAAGCAAAGTGGTGGTGAAATCAAAGTCACCTCGGAACCCGGAAAGTGGACGCGCGTGTGTTTGTTTTTGCCGCAACAATTACGACCTGTGGCGATGGCGGATCAAACCTCAGAGCAGCAGGTGGCACGCATACATCTACTGGAACAGAGTTTAGTCTGGTTGGTGGAAGACGATGAAGAAGTGTGCCGAGTGATGCGCGAACAATTGGAACAAATGGGACTTATCGTGCAAACGTTTGATTGCGCTGAAAGCGTACTAAGGGCGCTACAGAAAGCGATTTTACCTGAGGCCATTGTGTCGGACGTAAACTTATCTGGCGCGATGAATGGCGTTGCGTTAGCACACCACATCAAAGAGCAAGAGCACGCTTTCCAAGGGGATATTTTATTAATGTCTGGCTTGCCAAAAGATGAGTTAGAACAAAAATATCATCTAAAAAGTAATGATTTGTTTATTTCAAAGCCTTTTACAATCAAACAGTTAGAGAGAATTTTCCAGATCAGTCACTGAAATATTACAAATATTACAATAAAAAATGGAAATTGAAATTATTCGTTAGTTTTTACACTTCATATTATTGGCAAGGAATGAAAGGTTCCTGAGTGGCATCAATGCCAATAATAAAAACAAAAGATTGGAGTTACAGAACAATGAAATTCATGAAGCAATTTTCTGCTAAGAAATTGGCGTGCCTAATCGCTGCAACCAGCTTATCTAGCGTAGCGGTAGCCGAAACCCCTATCATAGGTTTGATCACCAAAACCAATACCAACCCATTCTTCGTTAAAATGAAAGAAGGCGCACAAGCTAAAGCACAGGAGCTTGGTGTGGAATTGCGTACTTTTGCCGGTCGTTACGACGGCGATAATGAAACCCAAGTACAAGCCGTTGAGAATCTTATTTCAGCCGGTGCAAAAGGTATATTGATCACACCAAGTGACACTTCTGGCATTGTGCCTGCCATTCAAAAAGCTCGCGATGCGGGTTTGTTAGTCATTGCTTTGGATACACCTCTAAGTCCAGCAAACGCTGCTGACATGACATTTGCCACAGATAACTTTAAAGCCGGTGAAATGATTGGTATGTGGGCAAAAGCAAAAATGGGTGATAAGGCCAAAGACGCAAAAATTGCTTTATTAGATTTGAACAGCAGTCAAATTACTGTCGATGTTGCACGTGACCAAGGCTTCTTGAAAGGCTTTGGTATTGATCTTAAGGATCCACGTCGAAATGGTGATGAAACTGATCCTCGTATTGTTGGTAATGATGTGACTCAAGGTTCAGAAGAAGGTGGTCGTCGAGCGATGGAAAACCTACTTCAAAAAGACCCTGAAGTGAATTTGGTATACACAATCAACGAACCGGCTGCCGCTGGTGCTTATGAAGCGTTGAAATCATTCGGCCTAGAAAAAGATGTGCTGATCGTTTCTGTCGACGGTGGTTGTCCTGGTGTTCGTAATATCCGCGATGGCGTGATCGGCGCTACCTCCATGCAATTCCCTCTAAAAATGGCCTCTGAAGGGGTCACTGCGATTGTTGAGTTCGCTAAGTCGGGCTCACGTCCAACCGCTTCTGACGGCTTGGACTTCTTCGATACAGGGGTTCAACTTATTACAGATGAACCAGCCAAAGGCGTGCAATCAATCAGCTCGAAAACTGGTTTGAGTATGTGCTGGGGCTAATCCCGTTTCAATGATAGTTGGGCAAAAAGAAGGTGCCCGCTTTTGCCGTTAGCCGTCATGGGCTAACGGCTGTTTTCCTGTCTGGAGTAGTCTATGAGTTCAACCGACACAAAATCCTCTTCGCCTGTGCTCGAGCACGATAAGGTGGCGGATCAAGCGCAAACGTATGTCGCCAGTTTCGAACATCGTGCAACCCTATTAGAGCGTTTTAAGAAGTTTCTACATCATTACCCTATTGCGGCACCAAGCATTGTACTGATCCTTGCTATTGTGGCCTTTAGTATGATCATTGGTGGTCGCTTCTTGCACCCATTTAACTTGTCACTGATTTTGCAGCAAGTGACCATCATCGGGGTGATTGGTGTTGCACAAACCCTGATTATTTTAACCGCAGGTATCGACCTCTCAGTTGGTGCCATTATGGTTTTGTCGTCTGTAGTGATGGGACGGATGGCAATGGACTATGGCTTTGAAGCCTGGTTGGCATTATTGATTGGTATTGGTGTGGGTGCCGTTACTGGGTTTATTAATGGCTTGCTGATTACTCGTATGAAGTTGCCGCCATTTATTGCCACCTTGGGTTCTTGGAATGTGTTTTTTGCGTTGAATCTTTGGTACTCCAAAAGTGAAACCATTCGTTCACAAGACATTAGTGCAGCAGCGCCTTTATTACAGTGGTTAGGGGAAACGGTTAACGTTTTTGGTGCCAGATTAACCTATGGCTCTTTGTTGATGTTAGCGCTGTTCTTTGTCATTTGGTATGCCTTGAATTGGACCTCTTGGGGGCGTCATGTTTACGCCACAGGAGATGATCCGGCTGCCGCGAAACTTGCCGGTATTCGTACAGATCGTATTTTATTATCCGTGTATATCTTAGCGGGTGTAGTGTGTGCAATTGGTGCTTGGGTATTGATTGGTCGTATTGGCTCAGTCAGTCCTCAGGCGGGTTATACCACTAACTTGGACAGTATTACCGCGGTGGTGATTGGTGGTTGTAGTCTGTTTGGCGGACGGGGTTCTATCTACGGTACCTTGATCGGAGCATTGGTCGTTGGTGTGTTTCGGAACGGCTTGGCGCTCGCTGGTGTGGATGTCTTATGGCAAGAGTTCACCGTGGGTATCTTGATTATCGTCGCCGTTGGTGTCGATCAGTGGATTCGAAGAGGGACAGCATAATGACAGTCGATTACAACCAAACACCTGTGTTGCAAACCAAAAATTTAGTGAAACGTTATGGCAGTGTCACGGCCATTGATCATGCGGACTTTGAGCTTTATCCCGGTGAAATTCTGGCCGTCATTGGGGATAACGGAGCGGGAAAATCGTCTCTGATAAAAGCCTTATCTGGAGCATTAACCCCAGATGAAGGGGAAATTTTACTGGATGGCAAACCTGTGCACTTCAATTCACCGATGGAAGCCAGAGCTCTTGGTATAGAAACGGTTTATCAGAACTTAGCGGTGTCGCCTGCGTTGAATATTGCCGACAATCTTTTTCTAGGTCGTGAGTTGCGCAAACCGGGTATCTTGGGGTCAGTATTTCGCATGCTGGACAAGAAAGAAATGGAAAAGCGCGCCCGTGAAAAAATGGCAGAGTTAGGCCTGATGACGATTCAAAACATCAGCCAAGCTGTTGAGTCATTATCGGGTGGTCAGCGTCAAGGTGTTGCGGTAGCTCGATCTGCGCTATTTGGTAGCAAAGTCGTGATTATGGATGAGCCAACGGCCGCGCTGGGCGTAAAAGAGTCACGTCGCGTACTCAATTTGATTAAAGAGGTACGAGACCGTGGTTTACCTATTATCTTAATCAGCCATAACATGCCACATGTGTTTGAAGTCGCAGATCGCATTCACATTCACCGATTGGGGAAACGCACCGCGGTGGTGACACCTGAGTCACATTCTATGTCAGATGCGGTTGCGATTATGACAGGAGCGATGGAAGTCGATGATTCGGAGAGTGCGGCTTAATTTGACCCCGTTAGCATGGGTGTGATCTTTTGATGACAAAAGACATAAAGTAAAAGCGTGTCAGATTATCATTAAGCCTCTGTTTTGTTCTTATGGTGAGTAAGGCAAAATAGAGGCTTATTTTATCTGCCATGTTAGAGGGCACTTCATGAAAGCAATCATCAATCTTATCCGCTGTGGTTTTGTTCGGCTGCGAACAAGCTGGATGATGCGTCGTGTATTGCCGAGTGGCATCGCAGTATTGTTTTGTGCGACTTTGGCCTTGCCCATTTCGTCGCAATCGTCTGAACCACAACCTCTTAGATCCATAGGCATTAGTGTCGCGGATTTAGGCAATCCATATTTTGTTAAGTTAGTGGATGCTGCAACCAGTAAGGCTCAAGCTTTAGCAAACGGTCCGGTTAAAATGCTAATTCGTTCCGACGCTTATGACTGGCAAAGGCAGATAGAGCAGCTCAATGACTTCATTGCTCAAGATGTTGATTTAATTGTGTTAACCGCCGCGGATGAGTACAAGGTTGCGCCCGTAGTGGCAAAGGCTCAGCGTGCTGGCATTAAAGTCATTGCCGTCGATGTGAACGCCGATGGCGCAGATGCCACTATCACTACGGACAATGTTCAAGCTGGTGTGATCGCGTGCGAAAGGTTAGCCAAGAAAACCGGTTACAAAGGCAACTTTGTGATCATCAATGGTGTGTTGGTATCGTCCGTGATTGAACGTGTGGCAGGCTGTAAATCCGCCTTGAATAAGTACCCTAATATTCGTCTTCTTAGTGACCGCATGAATGGAACAGGCAGTGTCGAGGGTGGAATGGAAGCCATGACCTATTTAATGGAAGAGTACGATCATATCGATGCGGTATTCACGATTAATGACCCTACCGCTTTAGGAGCACTTCGAGCGGCAAAACAAGCTCAGCGAGATGAATTTCTATTGGCCTCAGTTGATGGCGCTCCTTTCGCGGAAGATCTGATTAAGCAGCCGGATAACCCTTGGATTGCGACAGCGGTTCAGCGACCAGTACAAATGGCTGAAAAAGCCATTGAAATTGGTATGGACTTGTTAGCGGGTAAAGACGTTCCTCAACGCTTTATTTTGATCCCTGCAGTATTGGTTGAGAAAAACTAGTTTATGACCTGATTGGCCTTTCGATGTAACAATAGTAAGCTATTGTTCTTCATCATAAAGGGCGAAAAATGGATTCCTCATCTGTCGTAACGCAAATATTTAATACGGTCTTTCCTCTGACCTGTATTGTTGTCATTGCTTTTCTGTATGCGCGTGTCCGCCCAACGGACATGACGGTCGCGAATCGACTCAATATTAGTGTGTTTGCTCCTGCGCTGATCTTCTCTGTTATGGCTTCTAAAGAGTTTCATATCGCTCTTTACTTGGATTTGATGCTGGCTGCGGCAGCGGTGGTGCTCGGCTCTGGGTTGTTAGTGTGGCCCCTGTGTAAGTGGTTAAAGGTGTCCCCAAAAACCTTGGTGCCGCCTATGATGTTTAATAACAGTGGTAACTTAGGGATTCCACTGATTTTATTGGCCTTTGGTGAGTCTGCTTTACCTATTGCTGTCGTGCTGTTTCTAACCGAAAATTTATTGCATTTTACGGTGGGCATATACCTTCTTAACCCAAGATCCAACCCACTCAATGTACTGAAAATGCCGATGATCATCGCGACCATGTTAGGACTGGTTTGGAGCCTACAAGGTTGGGAAGTGATGCCTGCCATGAAGGTCACAGTGGATATGTTGGGGCAAATTGCCATCCCATTAATGTTGTTTGCATTGGGGGTTCGCATGACCAGTGTGGATTTCAGCCAGTGGCGACTGGGGGGCATTAGTGGATTTTTATGCCCGTTGAGTGGATTGATTGTGGCCTTTGTATGGCAAACCACGGTAGGCGTGTCAGATGAGTACTTTGGCTATTTACTCTTGTTCGCGTGCCTGCCACCTGCAGTGCTGAACTATATGGTGGCTGAGTTATACCAACAAGAACCCCATAAAGTGGCGTCGATCGTGCTCATCAGTAATTTAATGAGCCTAGTGATTGTGCCATGCGTTTTGTTTTATGTGCTTTAATGGCCGTTTATAGCGCAACCTTTATTGAGCAGGAGTAAAAGACATGATGGTTCAGCTTGGCTTGATTGCATTACTTGTGGTTGTCTATGTCATTTTGTCGCGGTTTTTAAAATCCAGTGTGGCATTATTGGGACGCAGTAAGTCGGTTAGTGATGTGAGAGTGTCTTATGTATCGAAGATGCTGCATCTCGGCTTTACTGCGATTTTTGTGTTGCTGATTTGTTTAGTATTAGGCATTGGCTATGGTCAGCTAGCTATCTTCTTTTCATCCGTGTTTGCTGTTGTTGGGGTCGCCCTGTTTGCCCAGTGGTCTATTTTAAGCAACATTACGGCGAGCTTAATCATTTTCTTTGGCTTTCCTTATCGCGTCGGAGATTGGGTTAAGGTTGTGGATAAAGACGATGAAATTTTGGGGCAAATACTCGAAATCTCTAGTTTTCATGTCATCATTCAGCGCTTGTCTGGGGATGTTGTCACTTACCCAAATAGCCTGATTTTGCAAAAAGCGGTGATACGCTTTTCATCACAAGAAGCGGCAATGGCGGCCAGCCAATTTCAACAAGACAAAAAAGAAGTCGTCACGGTAGAAGATAAGGTGGAATAAGAAAAAAGAGCGCATTTGTCTAAAAAACACTCAATTTTTTATGCTTCGATTGGTTTTGTGTCATACTTAGAGGCTTTCACCCTATCGAAAGGAGGCTCAAGTGAAGTCAGATCCTGAAACTTTGTTAAAAAGTCACGGAGAGCTCGTACAGTCTGATGCCTTAAAAGTGAAGTCCCATGTGCAACGCTCACAAGAAGACTGGATTCTCCATACTTTGATGATCGAGGGCTACGATGTACCGTTTCGTTTTAAGCGCCAAGGAAAATATCGAACGCTTCGCGGTGCTCGCGTCAACTTGACTTACTATCCGGCGCAGGAAATTGTGGCAGGTATTCCCGTTGAAATTATGAAAGTGGTTCGTGTCAAACGTACCTAATTTGCTCCCATGAGCACTTATTTCTGCTTTAAATCCTAACGATATGAACTTAATATGACTGCGCCTGTCTTTGAAGCGGGTAAATTCGTTTGATTATTAGGTGTAAGTGTCATGGAAATGAGTCGTTCAAGTAACTGGCTAGCTTTGATGAAACGCGTTGAACGCAGTGTCTGGTTCCAAGGTTTTATCATCAGTATTATTATTGTTGCCGCACTCACGGTAGGGGCAAAAACCTATTCTTTGCCTTATGGCGTAGAAGCGGCCATCAATTATTTAGACGCCTTCATTACCGTTTTTTTTCTCGTTGAAATCAGCTTGCGCTTTATTGCATGCGACGATAAAAAACGCTTTTTCCGCGATCCTTGGAACATTTTTGATACAGTGATTGTGGTGGGTAGTTTAGTCCCAGTATCTGATACGGAAATGATCTTGGTAGCGCGTCTATTGCGTGTGTTCCGTGTTTTGCGTCTGGTCTCCATCATTCCTGATTTGCGCTTTTTGATTAATGCCTTATTAAAAGCCATTCCGAAAATGGGCTACATTGCCCTGTTGATGTTTATTATCTTTTATATTTTTGCTGCGGTTGGTTCCATATTCTTTCATCAAGTGAATGAAGACTTATGGGGAGACATTGCCATTTCCATGCTGACTCTGTTCCGCGTTGCAACCTTCGAGGACTGGACAGATGTCATGTACGAGACGATGACCGTGTACCCGTTCAGCTGGATGTTCTACATCGTCTTTATATTCCTGACCGCATTTGTGTTCTTGAATATGATGGTGGGTGTGGTATTGGATGTGATGACGCGTGAAACCGCACAAGAAGAACATGAGAATCAGGAAAATCATCACCAAGCATTGGTCACCCAAATTGCCGAATTGCAGGCTCAAGTTGCTCGCTTGGCCGATAAGATCGACGAGCAACAAGAACGCAAAGATTAGACGTTCATTCCAACATGACTTTTAAGTGGCGTGCTGGTTAACTTTCTTTAGCCAGCGGCCACCGAATGTATTCAACATCAAACCAAGCAGTACAATTAAAATCCCCACCCACTGCATCATGCTGACTGTTTCAGACAGAAAAATTTCCGCAGAGGTCAATCCGACAACGGGGACTCCCAAGGTGAGCGGTGCAACCGTTGCGGCCGGATAGCGAGACAGTAAATGACTCCACAAACCGTAGCCAGCCAATGTTGCAAAGATGGATAAATAGGCCAGTGCTCCTAGGGATTTGAAATTCAGTCCGATGAGGTTTTGCCACATCACATCGCCACCGTCGATAAAATACGCACAGATAAAGAAGGGTACGGGCGGCACCCAGCTAGACCAAACGATCAGGTTTAAATTGGCATCGTAACCTTTTCGGCTGATGACTTTGGTGAAAATACTCCCCAGTGCCCAGCTCGATCCTGCGGCTAAGGTCAAGCCAAAACCCAACGCGGTCATGGTGGTGTCTTCGTTGTCCAATCCGATTACCGCCAAACCGCCAATGGCAATGCCAATTGCGAGTACTTGGTAGGGCCGAACCGTTTCTTTCAACAATAAAACTGCGAACAGTAGGGTGAAAATCGCCTGAGATTGCAGTACCAAAGAAGCTAAGCCTGCTGGCATGCCAAATGACATGGCACTGAATAAAAACGCAAATTGTCCGAAGTTCAATGACAAAGCATAGCCAATACACCAAAGCAGTGGCGTGTTGGGGCGAGAAAAAAAGAAGCAACCAATCAAACCGATAACGAGGAAGCGCAATCCGCCTAACATCATCGGTGTGAGTTCATCTAACCCCCAACGCATGACGATAAAGTTAAAGCCCCAAGCGAAGATAATGATCAGTGCTAAAAACATATCTTTGCGAATCATGTTGCGTCCTTAACTGTGCAGTGGTGAGGCGAAAAATAAGCCATCCACTTTACGTGTTTTCGATTCGCTTGCACATGGACAGATCAAGGAAGAATAGAGGACACAGATCGAGAATGTTCTCTTTAATTGCCAAAAGCAGCGTATTCATTTTCCATTTTATGTATTGATAGAAGAGATATCCCATTCTTTCACGCCGTAATATAGGCTAAATTGATAAGTTCTTAATGAAAATTGAATATCAGCCTTCACCTGAATGACAACAATACAACGTCACAAGAGCCTCAATATTATGCGTATTTTAGTAGTGGAAGATGATCGTATTTTAGGCGAAGCCATCAGCCAAAGAATCAGTCGAATGGGTCATGGCCTTGATCTTGCTCAGACCGGTTTACAAGCCACTCAGATGTTGGCTTTGCAAGAATACGACCTTATGTTATTGGATCTAAATCTACCGGATATGACAGGCAATCAAATTTTACAAAATCTGCGCAAAAAGCACTCTAATACGCCTGTAATTGTACTGACTGCACGTGATGGAATTAAAGATCGTATTGAGTTATTGGATTTGGGGGCTGATGACTATATGACGAAACCAGTGGACTTTGGCGAACTGGAAGCCCGTTGTCGTGCCTTATTGCGTCGTAGCCAAGGACAAGCGCAGAATACGATAGAATATGGCAATGTGAGTTTAGACCTTCAAGCATGCTCGGTGACTGTTGATGGCAACCTTATAGAGCTAAAACAACGTGAGTTTCGTTTGTTAGAGGTGTTTATTAGCCATACAGGTCGAGTGTTAAGCAAAGAATCCTTGATCGAACATATTTATAATTTTAATGAAAACCCAAATTCAAGCGTGATTGAAATCTACGTAGCGCGCCTGCGGAAATCTCTGCAAGACAGTGACATCAATATCAGAACCATTCGCGGCTTAGGTTATTTGTTGGAAAAACATCATGGCTAAAGCGACAACATCGATTCGTCGGCAATTGATCCTAATGGTTGCGGCGGTGCTGATCGTCATTAACATTATTGCGCTTTGGAGTGCTCATATTTATGCGAATCGTGCGGCAAAAGAGTCTTATGATCGGCTTTTATATGGTTCAGCTTTGCAGATGGCTGAAAACATCACTATTTTAGACTCGCAAGTTTTTATTGATTTGCCCGTTTCCGCTTTTGAAACCTTAGCCCTGTCTGCCTCTGATCGTGCGTTTTATGCCATTATGAATGGGCGATATCAGGTGCTGACAGGCTATAAAGACCTTCCCAGTATTCCATTTACTCAGTTACTTCAACAATCTAGCGAAAAAGAAAAATTTATCCCCATTTATTATGAAACCATGTATCACGGTGAAGAGGTGCGTTTTGTTGCGTTAGGGAAGCGTTTGTTAGAAGCGGACAGTGTAAACGATGTCTTTATAATCGTCGGGCAAACATCGGACGCACGCCGCGCAGCCGCGACTGAAGTCAGCCAAATGGCATTGCAGTTTGTGGCTTTATTTTTCGTTATTACTTTGCTCTTATTGCTTTTTGTTATTTGGCGGGTATTACAGCCATTACAAGCGATTAAACAAGCGATTACCGAACGCTCTCCCCAAGAGTTATCGCCGTTAGAGGCCAATGTTCCCAGTGAAGTAGCGCCTTTATTAAAGAGTATTAATTACTTTATGGCTCAGTTGGATAATACCTTAAGTCGTTTACAACGCTTCACCGCAGAAGCCGCTCATCAGATACGAACTCCTTTGGCTGGCCTGAACTCGCAAGCACAAAATGCGATCGATGAAACCGATGAAGCGCTACGTCAAAAACAACTACAACATATTTTAGAAAGCAGCAATGTGTTGACTGGTACAGTCAATCAGCTTCTTAGTCGCGCGACGCTGACACATCGTTATCAGAGTCATCCTTTTAGTCCAGTATCTTTGGATCATGTCGTCAAAGAGACGTGTCGCGAGCTGGTGGTTTGGGCGCTAGAGCGACAGGTTGAAATTGAATACTTAGGAGACATCCAGGTGACGATTAAGGGTGATGAATTCGCATTAAAGCAGATGCTACAAAATATCATTGAGAATGCCATCAAATATAGTCCGAAGGGCGGCGTTGTTGAAGTTGAGTTAATGGTGATGAACGAGCTGGCTGACGCTTCAATTAGGTTACAAATTCGAGATCAAGGTGTTGGTGTTCCTGATAAAGATAAAGAACACATTTTTGAGTATTTCTATCGTAGTCCTGATAATTTCACCTCTGGTTCTGGAATTGGTTTATCCATTGCCAAAGATGTCGCAGAGCACCATGATGCTAGATTTCATTTAAAAGACAACTCGCCGTCAGGGTTGATTGTAGAAGTGAGTTTCCCTCAACAAAAAGGGCTTCTTTATGAAAGTTAGTTGTCGACTGGGGCTTTGTTTAATCTTGTTTAGTCACATAGCATTGGCTGGTCCGGCACAATCAGGAAGGTCTATTATTTTTCCAAGTTTGAATAAACAGCCAAAGCTTGAAGAGGAAGTGCTAACTGTTTATGGCGCTGTAAATCATCGGGTCATCTCACCTTTGTTTAAGGCATATCAAGAGGCATACTCAAATGTAGCTATACACTATACCGAATCGAACACTCGTCATCTCTATGAGCAATTTCTTTCAGAGCCTAATAATCGACCTGATGTGATGCTTAGCCCAGCCATGGACTTGCAGTTTAAGTTAGCAAATGATGGCTATGCCTTGGCTTATGATTCGCCAGAGCTTGGTCGTGTCCCTAAGGATTCACACTGGCGAAGTGAGCTATTTGGTTTTACTTACGAGCCAATTGTGACGGCGATAAACACAGATATTTTAGCTAGAGAAGCGTTGCCGCAGAGTCGTGAACAGTTATTGAATTTGATCCGCAGTAAGAATCATCTTCTAGACGAAAAAATTGGTTTGTTTGATATTCAGCAGTCAGGCTTAGGGTATTTAGCGTGGGCCTATGATGGACAGCAATCTCGTAGTTATGGACGATTGTTAGAAGCGTTTGGAACGCATCAAGCTCAGCTTTATACAGATACAGCATCTATGCTCGATGGGCTTCTGAAAGGACAAATTTTCATCGCTTATAATCTGGTTGGTGCTTATTCCTATCAATGGACACAAAAGTATTCATGGATAAAAACCATTATGCCGACGGATTATACGACGATCATTATGCGCACGGCATTCATTCCTCGTGATGCTCAACAGCCGACATTAGCGAAGCGTTTTATCGATCTTTTATTATCTCCAGAAGGGCAGCATATACTGGCGAATCAATCCGCTCTTACGCCAATAAGTGCAAAGGTTAAAGGCCCATTTAGTCGTGATGAGTTGAATAAGTTACCGCATGGGATTTTTCGTCCTATACCTTTAGGACTCGAATTGCTGATTCAAACCGACGATGCGAAAAAAAGGCTTATTTACTCAGAATGGCGTGATGCTATCCAACCAGAATTGAAGCGAAAAAAATAGAATTCATTGTTTTGTTGATGCCAATGAAAGGTTCATGAAAGGTTTCCTCGCTAAAGTGTTTTAGGCAATAACAAAACAAAAATAAGTTGGAGAATATTATGTTTAAAAAACTGCTTATAGCGAGCGCTTTGTGTGCGACCTTAGTAAATAGCCCTTTACAAGCTGCTGAGCGTGTATCCATTGGTACCGGCGGAACGGGCGGTTTGTTCTATGTGATTGGCGCAGGTATTTCTGAGACGCTGAACAAGCACATGGAGAATACCACCGCACGGGCGGAAGTAACGGGGGCTTCCGTTGAGAACAACCATCGTGTTGCGGCAGGTCAAATGACACTCGGGCTGTCTTCTTCCTCTACTCTCTTTGAAGCTCAGAGTGGTGAAGGCCCATTTAAAGTGAGTGGCCCATTAGATGTTGCTGGTATTGCTTATTTATATCCCGCTGTACTGCAAGTGGCGACGATCTCCGGTAATGGCGTCGACTCTTTTGAACAGTTAAAAGGCAAGCGTGTCAGCATGGGCCCTCCGGGCAGTAATGCTGCTGTATTAGCCACACGTTTACTACAAGAATATGGTGTATTTGAAGACATTACACCCCGCTTTCTTTCTTATAATGAAGGTGTAAAAGCCTTGGTTAACGGCCAAGTAGATGCAACGGTTGTTCTAGCGGGTGCACCAACTTCTTCTTTGATTGATCTTGACTCACAAACAGACATGAAACTCTTGTCTGCGAGTATCGAGAAGTTAGATCATTTGATCCAGAAGTATCCCTTTTATCAAGCTTACTCCTTACCTGTCGGAACCTATCCAGATCAAACAAAACAAGTTGTGATGATTAACGATCCAGCGATTTTGTTTACGAGTGATAAAGAAGATCAGAGTAAGATCTATGACATCACTAAAACCATTTTTTCGAATCTAGAAGAACTGGGTAAGATTCATCCTCAAGCAAAAGCAATATCATTAGACACGGCAAGACATACTCCCGTTGCTTTGCACCCAGGTGCGAAAAAATATTACGACGAAGTAAGTGGCAAATAGGAGCGTCATTATGTTGAACTCAGGTTCCAGCAATGGCTTTCAAAGCTTGCTACTTGAATCAAAATTCGCTGGTGGTAAGGAACGTCTAGCAGTCTCTTTATTGTTTAGTGTGATCGCCGCTGGAATCGCTGGGCTTGTACTTTATGGTGCCTATTATGGTGGCATTACCGCGTTGCTATTGAGATCGTCGTTCTTTTCTCTTGTTGCCGCGGCGGCCATGCTGTTTTATGCGTTGAGGTATAAAAGTGTCGTCGGCCGAGGCGTATTTTATCTACTCGCATTATTGGCACTAATACCTGGCCCTTATTTATGGCATCACTACATTGATATTGTGATGCGTGGTGCTATGTCAGTTGAGCAAGATAGATTTATCTTTATTGCTCTCATTGTGGTGGTGTTTGCCTTTGTTCGTATCGCGGTGGGTCGGGCATTGATTATCTTAATTGTGCTGGCTTTTCTCTATGCGTACTTTGGCTATTTGATCCCTGGTAAATATGGTCACAGTGGCTATGATATTAGCCGTTTAACCTCAACTCTGATGTTATCGACTGAAGGCGTTTATGGGGTGCCAATGGGGGTCGCCGTTGAGTATATTTTCCTATTTGGTTTGTTTGGAGCCATCTTAACTAAGATTGGTACGGGTGAGGTTTTTGTTGATTTAGCTCGGGGGTTGACGGGGCGCGTGCAAGGCGGCCCTGGTTTATCGGCTGCTTTATCTAGTGCCTTGCTTGGGTCTCTAAATGGCAGCGCAGTTGCTAATGTCGTTACAACCGGTACGTTTACTATTCCTTTGATGAAGCGTGTTGGATACAGTGCGAAATTAGCGGGTGCTATTGAAGCTGCAGCATCCTCCGCAGGACAAATTATGCCTCCAGTTATGGGGGCGGCGGCTTTCCTGATGGCGGAAATGATTGGGATTCCTTATGCTGAAGTGGCCATGGCGGCCTTGGTTCCCGCGCTTTTGTATATTTTAGCCTTGATGATTTCGGTTCGCCTTGAAGCTGGACGACTTAACCTAGCTCGAGATACGGAAGCAGGTTTGCAGTTGTTGCTAAGAACACTAAGAACGAAGAGTTATCTTTTGCTTCCATTAGTTGTGTTGATTGGTCTGATGATTTCGGGAAAGTCTCCAACTCAAGCAGCCGTTATGGGGATTCTCGCTGGTTTGCTAGTGTGCCCATGGAAAAAAGCTACTCGTATTAACGTGTTCGATTTGATTTCAGCATGTAAGGAAACATTATCTTCCACTTTACCTATCGTGGCTGCCGTAGCTGCCGCCGGTGTGATTATCGGCATATTGAATCTAACGGGCATGGGATTAATGCTATCTGGTTTAATCATTGAGCTGGGTGACGGTAATTTGTGGGCAGTTTTATTGCTGACGGCTTTGGCGTCTTTTGTCTTAGGAATGGGCTTACCGACATCGGCGGCATATTTGTTGCTCGCGGTATTGGTTGCACCTGCGATGACGCAATTGGGTATGGAAACCTTGTCGGCGCATATGTTTATTTTCTATTTTGGCTTGGTATCAGCGATTACTCCGCCTGTCGCATTAGCGGCTTATGCGGCGGCGACAATTTCTGGTGCGGAACCAAATGAAACCGCGGTGGAGTCTATGCGTTTGGGCTTCGTGAAGCTTTTAGTGCCGTTCTTGTTTGTGACTATGCCTGGCGTTTTATTGATCGGTTCTAACGCCAGTGTGATTGCAGCGATTACCTTTGCCGCCTTGGCAACGATCTCAATGAGCATTGGTTTTTCCGGATGGTTACGCGAGAACTTATCTTGGCTAACGCGCTTGTTATATATTGTGTCAGCGATCCTAATTGCTTGGCCTGCAGCAGCAACCGACATGTCTATTGTGGTAGTGAGCACTCGTGTGATTGGCATAGTGCTCTTGGCAGTTTTGCTTTTTAAAGCCAGTGTTCAAATCTCTTCAAACGCATTGCGAGTGGACTCTCAGTAACCTAATGGCTTGTTGAAATAGAAAATCTTAGCTGTATTTATCAATCAAATTAAGGAGGTTTGGAAACGTGCGCATTTCCAGCTTCCTTAATCCAACTTAACTTTTTTATTCAAAATAACCGCTCCTGGCCCTTCTGTAGCGAGTTTGTCTTGGTCGTTGTATATGGGGCAGTTACTCATCGATAAGCAGCCACATCCAATGCAACCTGTGAGTAAGTCTCTGAGGTTTTCTAGATACTGAATGCGTGCATTGAGTTCGCTGTTCCAGTGGGAGGCCAATATCTGCCAATCTTCCATAGTTGGAGTTCGGTTGTCGGGCAAGGTAGCAAGAGCATGTTTGATTTTTTCTAAGCTCACGCCGACTTTTTGAGCGGCTTTAATAACCGATACTCTGCGTAAGGTATCTTTAGGGTAGCGTCGTTGGTTGCCTTGATTTCGCCAACTCTTGATCAATCCTTTTTCTTCATAAAAATGCAGTGTCGATACGTTAACCCCACAGCGCTTTGCCATATCGCCAACGCTTAGATTGTTATCCTTCATGGTATTTCCTCATCTAAAAAGAGCATTTGAAAAAGTTCGAAAAAGCGTAAAAAAACACTTTACCTAAAGTTAAGTTGAGCTTTTATAGTGAACCTGTTTTCCGCAAGAAACCACTTTTTTATTCGTTTATATAAGCTAAATAAGGAGCAGAAATGATGAGATTAGAACACCTTAACTTAGTCGTAAAAGACATAGATGAAACCCTCTCATTTTATAAAGCAGTATTTCCTCATTGGCGTGTTCGAAGTAATGGTCGATCTAATTGGTATGGGGTAGAGCGCAATTGGCTGCATTTTGGCGATGATTATCAGTTCATTGCATTTAATAACAATGGCTCAGGGGAAAACCGTGAACTGACTAGCAACCAAGTGGGGTTGGCGCATTTTGCCTTTGTGACGAACAATATTGAGTCCGTCATCAAATGTCTAGCGCAAGCGGGTTTTGAAATTGCGAAGCAAGGCGCAGACAACCCACATAGAAAAAACGTCTACTTTATTGACCCATCAGGTTATGAAGTGGAGTTCGTACAGTACTTATCAGATCTACCGGAAGAACGTAATAACGATGATTAATGTGGGTCTAATTGTTCTGATGCCAGACTTGTCTTAAAATGTATTGCGAGTGGGCACTAACTGACCTAATGGATTGTTGAAATAAAAAAGCACTCGCTTGTTCAAACAAGTCGGGTGCTTTTTTTGTTGTGATGGAGTCTTAGTGGCTAAGGCAAGCCTGCCATTAAGAGTTTAATGCCATATGAGACGCTGACTAATGACACAAATCCCACTAGATATAAGAGTGCAAACCATTGCCAAGTCTTAAGGTTGGCGGACTTTTCTTTTAACTGCTTGAATGACATTAGTAACCCTCCTGATAATCTTCTACCTTGCCTGCAAACACGCGATAACCCCAGAGCGTGTAAGCACAAATAAGCGGCACAAAAATGCATACTCCAGGCAGTAGAAAGACTAAGCTAGAGTCTGGTGACGCCGCGCTCATGAAGGTGAGCTGTCTGGGCAATAAATAGGGGAAGAGTCCAACCACCAATCCTGCGAACCCAAGTAAGAAGAGGGTGGCCGCACACCAAAACGGTACGCTTTCAAAACGGCTCTTGTGTGGCTCATGCTGATGCAAGGCTTTCCAACCAACAAGTGCCGCGAACAAGGTTAGAATAGGTAAAGGCGACAACCATAAGAAATTGTAGCCATCGAACCAACGTTCTCGAACAGTCACTTGGCTGATGACGGTCCAAATACTCACAATTACCATTGCTGAAATCGTTAAGAGCAGCAGGCGTTTACCAAGTTGAGCCGCTTTATGTTGAAGCTCCCCACGACTTTTCATGTAGAGATAGCATGCGGCTAATAAAGCATACCCTGCCATCACGGCAAATCCTGTAAAGATAGAAAAAGGGGTTAGCCAGTGCAGACTCGACAGTTGGTTGATACCATCCGGTACCCCTTGTACGAGTGCTCCAACCAGCATGCCCTGACAAAATGCCGCAATCGCAGAACCAGCGCTAAAGGCAAAATCCCAATAAGGGCGAGACGTATCGGACTTAAAGCGATACTCAAACGCTACGCCACGGAAGATCAAAGCAAATAGCATCAGCATGATAGGAAGGTAAAAGGTCGACGTAATTTCAGCGTAAGCCAGCGGGAAGGCTGCAAATAAAATGACGCCTCCGAACACTAACCAAGTTTCATTGCCGTCCCAAACGTGTGAAATAGAGCGCATTAAATGATCGCGTTCGGAAGTTTGATCAAACCATGGGTAAAGAATGCCAATGCCCAAATCAAAGCCGTCCAGTAAGACGTACATGAACACAGCAAAGCCCAGTAATAGAAAATAAAATAGAGCCAAATCCATTAGTGATCTCCTTGTTCTTGTTTTAGGTTTTTTACCCAAGCCAAGGCATAGCCAGGTGCTTTCATACCAACTAATTGTTGCTCTAAAGATGCCATAGATGGCGGGCCTTTTTTGATCAATTTGCGCATGAAGTAAAGATAAACCCCAAATAACAAAGTGTAGATAACGATAAACATGATGAAGGTGAATAGAACTCGTTCAGCAGGGAGCGGTGACACAATATCGGATGTACGTACTAGGTTATAGACGATCCAAGGTTGGCGTCCTACTTCAACCACGTACCAACCAGCAAGCACGGCAATCACGCCACTAGGCGTAAACAAGGAAACCAGTAAAAGAAAATACTTATTTTCGTAGAGACGGTTTTTGCGACGTAGCAATAAGGCTAGAAATGCAATACCGAGCATGCCAAAGCCAATGCCGACCATGACTCTAAAAGACCAGAATACCAATGGCACATTGGGTCTGTCTTCGGGTGGTACGGCTTTTAGACCCTGAACTGCGCCATCCCAAGAATGCGTGAGAATCAAACTACCGAGATTAGGGATGCCTACTTGGTAATCGTTCTGTTCCGTTTCCATATTCGGCATGGCGAATAACAGCAAAGGAACACTTTCTTCTTTCGCTGGCCAAATACCTTCCATTGCGGCTAATTTAGTTGGTTGGTGTTCTTTTACGTTTAAGCCATGCATGTCGCCAATCCAAGCTTGCAGTGGAGTTAGTATCAAGGCAAACCACATGCACATGGATAAACCTTTCTTAGCGAAAGCTTGATTTTGCTTTTTCAGCAAATAATACGCACTGATACCTGCCACGACAAAAGTCGCTGTGATTAGCGCTGCCATGACCATGTGGGTGAGTCGGTAGGGCATAGAAGGGTTAAAGATCACCGCCATCCAGCTTTCTACTTCGAATTTGCCGTCGACAATTTTGTAACCTGCTGGGGTTTGCATCCAAGAGTTCGCAGCGATGATCCAAAAGGCCGAAAACCAAGTACCTACCATAACGACAAGGGTAGAGAAGAAATGCAGTTTGCGGCCAACTCGTTGCCAACCAAATAGCATGACGCCAAGAAAACCCGCTTCCATGAAGAAGGCGGTCAGTACTTCATAAGCCATTAACGGTCCAAGGACAGCACCGGTGATTTCAGAAAATTTAGAAAAGTTAGTGCCAAATTCATAAGACAAAACAATGCCAGACACCACGCCCATGCCAAAGGTGATGGCAAAAGGTTTGATCCAGAATTTCGCAAGTTGAAGATAATAAGGATTATGGGTTTTCAGCCACAAGCCTTCCCAGATCGCAATCAAGGTGGCCAAACCTATGGTGATGCTTGGGAAAATAATATGAAAGCTCACCGTAAAGGCAAACTGTAATCGGGATAATAAGGCGACGTCGAGATCCATAAAAATACCTGCTTAATGTTGCACAAAAGACCGAGTTAAAGAGCAAAGCTCACGCGCTGTTTTGATCTTTTCTGATCTGCAGTTGTTTTAAAATTAATGGCAGTAATGCCAATCCGACTATGCTGAAAAGTGCGATGACCTCGGTCATGAAAAAACCAGTATTCATTCTGTGTGCTCCGTTAATGCAAAAAAGATTGAGATAGATCAATTTGATTGTCTTCTAGGTAGCAATCCGTGGGCCAGTTTTTGATTTTATTTAATTTATTGATTTTAAAGGAATAATTTTTAATTTTGCGAGAAGTGTAAAATAGGTTTACGATTTTCAATTCTTTAGGTGTAAACGAGGTTTACGATTTGACCCTTTCTCTCATGTTTGAAATAGCCATGCTGATTTCCAGTGTATGTGGAGTGCTGGTGGCGGCTTGGTTGTTGTGGCGTGCTCGTAAACAGGGTGACTTACAAGCTTTAGCCGGTTTTGCCATCATGATGGCCATCTGGTGTTTTGGTCACGTTGTCCTGTTTCAGGGTTATGAACGGATCGGGATTTACATCATTTTGGCGAACCCTCTTATGCCAACCTTCTTTCTGCATTTTGCCATCCGCTTTGTGAATTCCGGCCCAGTGCATGACATCATGTTAGATCGATTGCTGCGAGTGATTCCTTGGTTTTATCTCACCAGTTTTGCGGTGGTGTTACAAAGCTGGTGGATGGAAGCTGGCGATGCCATTAGCACGTCGGACACGCGTTCGTTCTTTATCTTTACCGAGGCTGGTACTTGGAATCTTGCTTATACCGTGTTGATTGGTATGTTGGCCCACGGTGTTTTGTTATTTGGATGGTATTGCCATTCTGGTAATAAAAAGCGTTCTATCTTGGCCATGTTTGGAGTCGGTGCTTGGGGCTTGTTGCTGGCGACAAGCTTTGTGTTTCCTTCTTTTGGTATTAGTTGGTTTCCTTATCCCATGTTGCTGCTGCCAACTTACCTGTTGCTCTTAGTGTATGCGGTGGTGCGTTATCAAATACTGTCTGTGAATGCCTTTGCCAACCGTGCTTTACTCTGGTTGGCGATGACCTTGGTCATTCTGTGTTTGATTGCGGTAATCAGTGTGGTGTCTGGGCGTCTTGGACTGCAAGCATTGGCAAACGTGCCGAGTTGGCAGTTGTGGCTGTATTCTTTGCTGATGTTGTTGGTTTCTGCTCTGATTTATCAACCGTTAAACCGAATCATTTCACGCCTGATTTACCCAGGTACACAACTCAATGAAGCGGTATTGGAAACTTGGTCGAGTCAATTAAAAGAAGCACAAAGCTGGTCTCATTTGATCAACATTGGCGAACGCTTATTAGCAAAACAAATCCGCCAAAGTATTCAAATTCGGTTGGATATCGATGGTGAACAGAGTTCGCATAATTCGTCCTTACAGAGTGACGCTAGGTTGGCAATACAGGTATATAAAGTGGCGTCGGATTGGCGCTTTGCGTTGTTGGGTTGGGACGATGCCAGTCCTGGTATGAGGCTAACCGCCGAAGTCTTTGGTTCACTGTTCTCAACCAGCTGTGGTTTATTAGAGCATTCCCTAGCCTTGGCAAAAGCAGAACGAAAACGCCTAGATCAACAGCACCTTGTGGAATTGGGCAGTTTGTCAGCGGCGATGGCGCATGAGTTACGTAATCCATTGAATATCATTGCCATGGCCGCCTACGATACACCGGCTGAAACACGACAGCACATCCAAACCCAATTACAGCGGGCAGATCGCTTAGTCAGCGACATGTTGGTGTACTCAGGTGGACTGACGTTACACAGGAGTAAGGTCTCATTAGGTGCCTTAATTAGGACGGTTTTATCGCAAGCCCAGTTAGAAGGTATTCATTACCAGCTCAGTATTGATGATGACATTGAACTGGAAGCGGATTCACAGCGCTTGCAGCAAGTCTTTATCAACCTGATTGATAACGCGGTGGCGTTTTTGCGTAATCAAGCGGATGCCAAACTCTTTATCGAAGCTCGTGTTGAACAAGGCGCACAGTCGAATCTTAATAAGGTGGTGATTCAGGTACATAACAATGGCCCAAGCATTGATGAACCTTTACAGGGTGAGGTGTTATTCCAACCTTTTGTGACCAAACGGGCCGGCGGTAGTGGTTTGGGGCTTGCCATTGTGCGTCGTATTATCGATGCGCATGGTGGAGAAATTCACCATAGACAACACTCAGATTGGCCGGTCACTTTTGAATTGATATTGCCGCAACAGGCGCCTCTAGGAACAGACTCTCATGACACAAAATAAAATTCTCTTAGTCGACGATGAACCCGCATTTCGTGAATTGGCGAGTCGTTGGTTGGCCAATCAAGATTATCATGTCAAAGCTGTCGGCAGTTTGCAGGACGCGCGTCATGCTTTGGCATCATTTGACGCGGATTTGGTGCTGTTGGATCTTTCCATGCCACCTCATTTTGATCCGCAAGTAACGCTCGATGCCATGGAGGATTTCGCCGGTCGGCCTGTCATCATTATTACCGGTCATGCAGATCGGGATTTAGCATTAAAAGCGGTGGATCTTGGCGCGTGGGATTTCATTGCCAAGCCGATTGATCCTGACATGTTGGCGGTGGTGGTGCGTCGGGCGATCACCAAAAACACCCTAGAAAAAGAAGTGGCGTCCCTGAAAGAAAATCGCAAGCAGATTGAGGGCGCGGCGGCTTACATTGGGCAATCGGTTGGAGCGCAAAAAGTTAGGGCGCTCATCGAACGCATTGCCCCAACCGATGTGCGAGTGCTGGTGACTGGACCTTCAGGAACAGGTAAAGAAGTCATTTCTCGAACATTGCATGAGCTGAGCCATCGGGCGAGTCAGTCGTTTGTGTCCGTTCATTGTGGTGCCATCCCAGCCGAATTATTAGAAAGTGAGTTATTTGGTTATGTGAAAGGGGCGTTCACTGGGGCGGAAAAAGACAAGGAAGGGTTATTGAGTTTGGCGGATGGCGGTACTTTATTTCTTGATGAAATTGGCGAAATGCCGTTGCCAATGCAGGTCAAGCTGCTGCGAGTATTACAGGAAGGTACTTTCTACCCTGTCGGAGGACGGACGCAAAAGCAGATCGATATTCGTGTGATTTCCGCGACCAACGCCGACTTGCTGGAAAAAGTGAAAGAGGGGAGCTTTCGTGAAGATTTATATTACCGAATTAAGGGCGTTAATATTGAAACTCAGGCGTTGGCAGAGCGCTTAGAAGATGTGCCTGTTTTGCTGCAAGCGTTTTTGTCGCGGTTGCAAACGTCTCAAGAGAAACCATTGCAACTGAGTAGTGAGGCGTTGCAATGGTTTCGACGTCAGGCGTGGCCCGGTAACGTACGTGAATTGAAAAATGCTTTAGAAAGTGTCGCGTCTATTTGCCCCGAAGGGATGATCAGCATGGAAGACATTTCACTGCTCTTTCCACACGTTCAAGAATTACCAGACAGTGGCAAAGGCGACCTTGAAACCTTTAAGGGAACATTAGACGAAAGGGTGCAAGCGCTAGAGATTCAAATGATTCAATCTGCTCTACAGAGCACCGCAGGTAATCGTACTCAAGCCGCAAAGCAATTGGGCTTGTCACGACAAGGTTTGATTAAAAAAATCGAGCGTTATGGATTGTAGGTTTGGTTTATGACTCGTGATGGGGGTTATTTAAAAATTCTAGGGTCAAATTCAAAGTCGAGTTTTACAGCCGATGCGAAAACGGCCTTCATGGCCGGATGATTTGGGTTAACGAGATAATTGTAATCCCTAGGAGAAATCACAGAAGGCACCTGTAATGCGGCAAATTCATGGTTGGCTAATGTGAGAAACTCATCACCAATGGCTTGTGTGCTTTCAGAAAAGGGAATGGCACGCCATTGGCTGGGTAAATCTTCTTTTTCTAATCGAGCGATCAAGTGATCTGCTAGTTCAATACAGTACAAGTTGTATTGTTTCATAATGTCTGGATGGTGACTCACATGAACAAACACTTCTAATGTGCTCAAGGATTCAGACTCAGAAAAGTATAGAGCGTCTGTGCCTTTGCTGTTCCAGCGGCCACCAAACCGACGTGCACCTAGAGGGCTGAAAGGATCATCTGAGAATTTCTTCTGAGTAAGTCGAAACAGCTTCATTATTAAGAAAAGACACCGTGTTCGATTCGGCCAATCAGGTCTTTTACTTGTTCAAATTCCACCGTCGTCGCGATCATATCCAACGGACGTTTGCCACCTAAACCATAGGTTGCTTCTTCCATCCACGCCAGCGCCGCGTCTTCATCGTCAAACATGTCTGTTGCCAACTTCGTCAACAAGGCTAAGCGATACATGACATCGCTTTCTTGGGTGCTGAAACGTTCCTGCTTTTCTAAACGACGCTTAATGGTGCTCACAGGAATATGGGTGAACTGTTGAAACTTGGTGCGAGACAACTTGGTACGCGCAAGAATTTGGTCATAAGCATAAGTCGTAAACCCTTCGCGAACAGAGTTACCGACCAACTCATCTGATTCCGCAATCCCCAAGCCTTCCCAAAAGCTATAGGCTTTTGGTCTTTGAGGTTTAAACGCTTTCACAACAGACATAACATTACCCTGGCTCATTTGGTTTTTATAGTTTAGCTCAAATGGTCTTTTTGGCAAGGGGGGTAAGCAGGTCGGATGAGACCTCGTATGCTGAATCTTGTACAAAATAGTCTTATTATGGTGTCTCTTAGCGTTTCAAGTGATGATTTTGCTTATTCAGAAGTGTTTCCATCAAATTAACCAATCGATTTTGTCGTGTCGACAGTACAGCTGACTTCCCCATCTTGAACTCGAACGTTTATCGCGTCGCCTTTCTCCACGTCTTTAATTGAACGAATCACCTGTTCGTCTTTACTGGCGATGGCGTAGCCGCGAGACAAGGTATTGAGCGGGCTGACGAGGTTAAGCTTGTCGACTAAGCGTGCAAAGTGAGTTTGTTTGCTGGTAAGGCTATTGCGTAGAGCCAGGCTTAAGCGAGCATTTAAGTCGTTAATTCTGGCTTTGTGTTGGGCTAATGTTCTATCTGGGCTTTGGTTAAGCAGTCTTTGATGAATATTGTTAGTGAGTACTTGCTGTTGTGTTAGCTTTTTCTCCATCGCTTGTTGTAGTTGTTTTTGTAACTGTGATAACTGACGCTGCTGCTGTTCAATTCGCTCTTTTGGATGGCGAATACGTTTGATTAAAAAGTCCAGTTGCTGATGGCTCTGCTCCAGCTTTTGCGATAATCGTGCAGTGAGTTGTTTTGTGTGTTGTTCAATTTGGCGAACCAGCTGCGCTTTATCTGGACTCAGTAACTCAGCCGCTGCTGTTGGTGTGGCTGCACGAACATCGGCGACAAAATCAGCAATGGTAAAATCGGTTTCGTGACCCACGGCGGATACGATTGGTGTTTTCGCATTAAAAATGGCTCTGGCCAGTGCTTCGTCGTTAAAGCTCCACAAGTCTTCCAGTGAGCCGCCGCCACGTCCTAAAATAATGGCGTCAAAGTGTCCACTGGCATCGGCGCGAGTTAGCTGCTTGAGTAGGTTGTTTGCGGCATCTTGTCCTTGGACCAACGAAGGCAAAATAGTCAGCTCGGTTAAAGGAAAACGGCGACGAAAGGCAATGATCATGTCCCGAATGGCTGCGCCGACGGGTGAGGTAATAATAGCGACACGCTCAGGTCGGGTTGGCAAGGCCTGTTTGTGCTTGGCATCGAACAAGCCTTCTAATTGTAATTGCCCTTTTAATCTTTCGAAGGCTTGCTGTAAGGCGCCTTCACCAGCCGATTCCATACTTTCTACGCTCAGTTGGCAATCGCCTCTGGGGCCATAAAAAGTCACGCGAGCGCGCAAGCGAACGAGGTCGCCATCTTTAGGACGAAAACGTACCGCAAGGTTCTTACTTTTGAACATGGCGCAACGAATCTGAGCGCGATCGTCTTTTAGGGAAAAGTACCAGTGACCAGAGCCTGGTTTGGCGAGATTGGAGATCTCACCTTCCACTAAAATCCAAGGTAAACTGGCTTCCAAAAGTTGCTGAATTTGTCGATTTAACTGTGAGACGGTAAAAGCGGTTTCTTGGGAATGGGTTGTTGTAAATTTTTTCATCAATCTCTCGTGGTTTTGATTTACCGACAGCAACTATTGGAGTAGAATTACTTGCCATCTTAACACCCTTGTTGGCATTGGAAACTCCCCATTATGTTACGAATCGTGCAAGAAGCTTTAACGTTTGACGACGTATTGCTCATCCCCGGCTATTCCGAAGTTTTACCTAAGGATGTTAGCCTCAAAACCAAAATCACTAAAGACATCGAATTAAATATTCCGCTTACGTCTTCCGCAATGGATACGGTGACAGAACATCGTATGGCAATTGCATTGGCTCAAGAAGGTGGCATTGGCATTGTGCACAAAAACTTGACCATTGAAGAACAAGCACGCGAAGTTCGCAAGGTAAAAAAATTCGAAAGCGGCATTGTTCGTGATTTGGTTACCATTAATCCAGAAGCCACAGTCAATGAACTGATGGCGTTAACAGCAGCAAACAGCATTTCAAGCGTGCCAGTCGTTCAAGGTTCTGACCTTGTTGGTATCGTGACAAGCCGTGATGTTCGCTTTGTTAAAGACTTCGAAAAAACTGTTGCCGACATTATGACGCCAAAAGAGCGTTTGGTAACGGCTTTGGAAGGCGCTTCTTCTGGTTCTATTCGCAAACTTCTACATGAAAACCGTATCGAAAAAGTTTTGATCGTCAATGATCAATTCGAACTACGTGGCATGGTAACGGTAACCGATTTCAACAAAGCAACGACTTACCCAAATGCTTGTAAAGACGAGCAGGGTCGTTTGCGTGTTGGTGCCGCTGTTGGCACAGGCGCGGATACAGAAGAGCGAGTAAAAGCTTTGTCTGACGCAGGTGTGGATATTGTGGTTGTTGATACGGCACATGGACACTCTAAAGGCGTAATTGATCGCGTTCGTTGGGTGAAAGAAAACTTCCCACACATTCAAGTAATCGGTGGCAATATTGCCACAGCGGAAGCGGCGATTGCTTTGGCTGATGCGGGTGCTGACGGTGTGAAAGTCGGTATTGGCCCTGGTTCTATCTGTACAACGCGTATCGTTGCGGGTGTTGGTGTGCCACAGATCAGTGCGGTTGCTAACGTTGCTGAAGCCATGAATCCTCGTGGTATTCCAGTGGTAGCCGATGGTGGTGTACGTTTTTCCGGTGACATTGCCAAAGCCATTGCCGCGGGTGCAAGTGTGATCATGGTAGGTGGTTTGTTGGCTGGTACCGACGAAGCGCCAGGTGAAGTCGTCTTGTTCCAAGGGCGTTCATTTAAAGCTTACCGTGGTATGGGCTCATTAGGTGCCATGTCACAATCTCAAGGTTCCAGTGACCGTTACTTCCAAGACTCTAGTAGTGTTGAGAAATTGGTGCCAGAAGGCATCGAGGGTCGTGTGCCTTCTAAAGGTCCAATGGTGGCAGTCGTTCACCAATTGATGGGCGGTGTTCGCTCTTCAATGGGCTACACAGGTTCTGCTGATATCGAGACCATGCGAACTAAGACACAGTTCTCGAAAATTACTGGTGCAGGTATGCGTGAGAGTCATGTTCATGATGTGACCATCACCAAAGAGGCGCCGAATTATCACGCGGGTTAAATCGCTGATAATTGCTGATTAAGATGGGGCGTACAACACGCCCCATCTTTATTTACTGCTTTCATTTTTTAATTGATGACTTCTAGATAAAAGATTGGCTCTTTTGCCTAGAGTGAGAGGAATGGCTAACCATGTCGCAAGATATTCACGCTCATAAAATTCTTATTCTTGATTTTGGTTCTCAGTATACGCAGTTGATTGCGCGTCGAGTTCGTGAGATCGGTGTTTACTGTGAAGTTCGTGCTTTTGATATGACAGATCAAGAAGTAATCGACTTTGATCCAAAAGGTGTCATCTTAGCTGGTGGTCCTGAGTCTGTGCCGGAGCCGGGTTCGCCGCGTGCTCCAGAAGCCGTTTTCAATCTAGGCGTGCCAGTATTTGGTATCTGTTACGGTATGCAGACCATGGCAGAGCAATTGGGCGGTAAAGTTCAAGGTTCTGAAATACGTGAATTTGGTTACGCACAGATTCGTAAACACGATGGCCCATCTTTGTTTGATGATATTCAAGACCACGTGGCGAATAATGGCATTGCCTTATTAGACGTGTGGATGAGTCATGGTGACAAAGTGGTTGCTATGCCAGAAGACTTTACTCTGATGGCGTCGACGGATAGCTGCCCTATTGCAGCGATGGCGAACGAAACGAAGAAATTCTACGGTGTTCAGTTTCACCCAGAAGTAACGCACACGTTACAAGGTGGCCGTATTCTGTCTCGTTTTGTTGTCGATATCTGTGGTTGTGACACTCTGTGGACGCCAGCGAATATTGCTCAAGATGCAATCGAGCGTATGCAGGCTCAAGTGGGTAACCGTAAAGTGCTATTGGCCTTGTCTGGTGGTGTGGATTCGTCTGTCGTGGCAGCTTTGCTTCATAAAGCCATCGGTAGCCAACTGACCTGTGTATTCGTGGACAATGGTTTATTGCGCTTGAACGAAGGCGATCAAGTGATGAAAATGTTCGCAGACAACATGGGTGTGAAAGTCATTCGTGTCGACGCAGAAGATTTGTTCCTTGGTAAGCTTGCTGGTGAAGCGGATCCAGAAGTTAAGCGTAAGATCATTGGTAATACCTTCATCGATATCTTTGATGACGAAGCGGGTAAATTGACCGATGTCGATTTCCTAGCACAAGGTACGATTTACCCAGATGTGATTGAATCAGCCGCTTCTAAAACAGGCAAAGCGCATGTTATCAAGTCTCACCATAATGTGGGTGGCTTGCCAGAAGACATGCAGTTCGAATTGGTTGAACCGCTTCGTGAATTGTTTAAAGACGAAGTTCGTAAGTTGGGTCTAGAGTTAGGTCTACCGTATGACATGGTTTACCGTCATCCATTCCCAGGACCAGGTCTAGGTGTGCGAATTCTTGGTGAAGTGAAAAAAGAATACGCCGATATTCTTCGTCGTGCTGACGCTATCTTCATTGAAGAGCTTCGTCGCTCTGGTTGGTACGATAAAACTAGCCAAGCTTTTGCTGTATTCTTGCCAGTTAAGTCTGTCGGTGTGGTAGGGGATGGTCGTCGTTACGAATACGTTGTTGCATTGCGCGCCGTTGAAACCATCGACTTCATGACAGCGCGTTGGGCACACTTGCCATACGAATTGTTGGAAACGGTTTCCAGTCGCATCATCAACGAGATTGAACACATTTCTCGTGTAACTTACGATGTGTCTTCTAAGCCACCGGCTACCATTGAGTGGGAATGATCTGGTCAAGTTAGTGGTTTAATGAAACGGCTCTCTTACTATAAAGAGGGCCGTTTTTGTTTGTGTAAGGAATAAAAAAGAAGAGGTAGTCGATGGAGTTTCCTACGACCTTAATAGAAGGGCGATTGATCAAGCGTTATAAGCGCTTCTTGTCAGATGTGCAGTTGCCAAATGGTGACGTGGTGGTGGCGCACTGCCCTAATACTGGTTCAATGAAGCGCTGCCAGCAGGACAATGCTCGTGTTTGGTTGTCTAAGAGTGACAACCCAAAGCGTAAGTTGGCCTATACCTGGGAATTGGTTGAGGTCGATGAGCAACACCTAGCCTGTATTAATACAGGATTACCGAACAAGCTGGTGGGTGAGGCTATTGCAAAAGGGGTTGTGACAGAGCTTGCTGGTTACTCAGAACAAAAAGCAGAAGTAAAGTACGGCGAGAAGAGTCGTATCGACTGGCTATTAACCAGCACTAATGGAGAGAAGTGCTATGTAGAAGTGAAAAACGTCACCTTATTAGAAGAGGATGGTAAGGGGTACTTTCCTGATGCTGTGACAGAAAGAGGGCGAAAGCACTTGAATGAGTTGATCACGATGGTGGAACAAGGTCATAGAGCTGTATTGTTCTTTTGTGTTAGTCATTCGGGGATTGATCAAGTATCACCTGCTCGACATATTGATTCGGCGTATGCGGATGCATTTGAGTTAGCGGTGTCAAAAGGTGTAGAAGTTTTGGCTTACAAAGTGGATATCACAAACAAAAAGATGGAAGTGTCTCATGCCATTGCAGTTTGCTGACGATGATGATCAAGCATGGTCAATTCATCGTCAATAAAATAAGCGGTTTGAGTTCTTGCTTCAGTAAATTGTCTATTAAGGGTGGTTATTGTCAAAATCACCTTACTTCTCTTTACGTTATGAGGTGAAGTGCAAGTTGATTGTGGGCTTTCTGGATCAAACTGGGAAGCCAGTGTAGGGAGCTTTTTTTATGAATTTGTCTTGTCTAGTATCACTTCCATGGAACGAGATAGTTCCTGATCGAGCCTTAAACTAGGTCTTGAAAATTTACCAACAAATGGAGATTACGTTATGAAGACATTCACTAAATCAGCTCTGACACTATTTACTGCTGCTGCACTTTCAACAGCTGCGTTTGCAAATGAAGATGCTTTAGCTGAAGCACAGTCTCGAGTGGATGCCATTGCATCACAATTGGAAAGCATGGGCGCTGAAGTAGATTCAACTGTTGACCTGAACGAAGCGGCAACACCAATTGAAAAAGAAGCTGCACTTAGCGCTAAGTATGACGAGCTTCAAGCACAACTTGAAAGCCTGCAAGCACAAACTGCAGAGTAAAGACGTCTATTATTAGGATCGTCTAGTTAACAGAGGTCACTCTAGAGAGATTTAGAGTGGCCTTTTTCTTGTAATAGTGCGTTTTTTGTTTGTTTTTTAAACGATTTTGGCGTTTTAGAGTGCCTAAACAATAAAACTTAACCAAAACATCAAAAAAACGAAAAAAATAGTTGCACTAAATCTGTAGATCCTTAATATACGCCCTCGCTGACACGGGGTGCACTTCAAAGCATCGAAGCAACACCAAAACAAGTCAGCACGCTCTTTAAAATAGATAATCAGATAATTTGTGTGGGCGCTCGCTGGGGCTTCAAAAAAGAAATTGAAGTCTTACGAGAGTCTAACACGTCAATTCGCTTTATTAAGTAATTGTTAGTGTTTCGAGATTTGAGTGAGCAAACTTTTTAACTGAAGAGTTTGATCATGGCTCAGATTGA
>NZ_QNRF01000015.1 GCF_003314975.1 Marinomonas aquiplantarum | reverse complement strand
ACCTGATCCCATCCCGAACTCAGAAGTGAAAAGCGCCATCGCCGATGGTAGTGTGGGGGATCCCATGTGAGAGTAGGTCGTCGTCAAGCTTTAAATACTAAGAAGCCCTGATAGGTTATCCTGTCAGGGCTTTTTTACGTCTGTCGGAAAGTCAAACCTAGGATCTTGCAAGGGCTCAGTTCCCTAAGCCGCTTGCACAGGCAAGAACCAGATGATCCCAACCAGCGACGCCTTGCGTCACTGCCGTCGTCAGCGGCTTACGCTGCTTGGGATCTTGCTCATCTAGTCAGATGGGCGCAAGCTATCCGATATGATGTTTTGTCGACAAACCAAGTCTCTTGTTCCTTCCCCTTATGTCTTCAAGGGGAAGGTTAGGATGGGGTTAGTCCAGCAACCTCTATCCAATCAGATTAACTGCAAGACTTGGTTATTCTGATAGCCTAGCCCGTTTTGTTCTTTCCCAAACAGCAACCCCTTGCGTCACTGCCGTCGTAAGCGGCTTACGCTGCTTGGTATCTTGCTCATCTAGTCACATGCATAAGTCTTATAGGCTCAAGCTATCCGATATGATGTTTTGTCGACAAACCAAGTATCTTGTTCCTTCCCCTTATGTCTTCAAGGGGAAGGTTAGGATGGGGTTAGTCCAGCAACCTCTATCCAATCAGATTAACTGCAAGACTCGGTTATTTTGATAGCCTAGCCCGTTTTGTTCTTTCCCAACCAGCGATGCCTTGCGTCACTGCCGTCGTCAGCGGCTTACGCTGCTTGGGATCTGCCCCCTGAGATACCATCGACGATGGTAGTGTGGGCCTCATGATGAAAGGAAAGCATGTGAGAGTAGGTCGCCGTCAAGCTTTAAATACTAAGAAGCCCTGATAGGTTATCCTGTCAGGGCTTTTTTACGCCTGTAGGAAAATCAAACCTAGGATCTTGCAAGGAGTCAGACCCCTAAGTCGTTGGCAGTAGTAAGAACCTGATGTACGTATAGGGATCTGCCCCCTGAGATGGTAGAAGTAGAACTCGTTTGACTTTAAGTCTATCCCCTCAAAATGATTTTTAAATTAATAGAGACTTAAACATCCTCAAACTCTTAGCGCTCAATTTTTTTGTTTTATGTGGGCGTGATTACTGGCATACGTTTCTAGTGCTTTACAGGCATCCTTCCATATTTTCTCATCGTCGTATAAAGCCGATTTCAAATAAGCAGCAGTCATTTTTTGAGTGATGGCGAGACGATCAGGGTCTTCGTCATCGGTTTCTTTAGCATCATAACCTGCAACACCGCCTAGCCCATGTTTGCCGCCTATTAACGTCAGCAAAAAATTACTTCCTGGAGCAATGTAATATGGGTCCGCATGCCAATCAGCATCTCTTTCTGTAAAGTGGGGGCTAAGATCTTGATCACCATATATCACTAAATTTTTTGTGATCATTGATGAGTAGTCTGGATTAATTTCAGGGAACCTTTCTCTTGCTGATTCAACTAAATCATCTCCCCCTTTGCCCACAGCTGCTAACAGAGCTCCCACTTTGATGCGCTGATCTAATACGCTGCTTATATGTGGTAGCGTCATGCCCATTAGCATAGCTGCTGTCATCGCCCCTGCAGAATGCCCCACGATCGCGATACGCTCTTTATCTAAACGGCCAGAAAGACAGACGGTATCACGCTCAATTTGCGTCAAACTGTCTAATATCGTTTTTATTTCAAGCACTCTTTGATTAAGAAAGAGTGGCGCATCTGGGTGGTTATTGCCTAGACCTCCGACTTTTGAGCTTGCATGAGTTGGTTGTATAACGGCAAAACCCTGCTCTGCGTAATAGTTTACGAGAGGAGCATAACCATCTTTAGAGGGTAAGTACGACGACGGGCCATGACCATGAGAAAGTAAGATAACTGGGATGTTATCTCCACTTACAGGCAGTGTAACCCTTAGTTCAAGTGGTGTTTCACGGTCTTCAATAGTTAAGGTGATCGGACTAATAGACTGGGTAAGTTGTCGATTAGATCCTGGAATGTTTTTGGATTCAGTAACGAGATTATTCATAGAAGTTCCTCACATGGTTGAGGTGTTAACTCTATTTAAAGATGGCTGTACAATATATAATGTAAAGTCCATATTACATTATCAATAGTATTCAAATGATGGATCCTCTTTCGAGTATAGTGACCTTGTTAAAGCCCAAAGCGGATTTTTCCAAGGTGGTGCAAGCTGCAGGTACATGGCGAATTAGGCATGAAGAAATCGGCAACCCTTTTTTTTGTGTTGTACTAAAGGGAAGTTGTGAGTTCACCTTAAAAGGCGATGAACCGATTTGTTTAACCTCTGGCGATTTTGTTCTCGTTCCAGAAGCGCATGCTTTTATTGTAACAAGTAGCCAACCACCTTCGTTGGAAGAAGCTGATACTGTGCCCATTAAAACCGCGGCCAGTACCTATTTTGTCGGTGAAACAGAATGTGAGTTGAATGCTCATTTACTCATTGGGCATTGTCAATTTGAAGCGCCTGATTCAAAAATATTGGTATCGCTTCTCCCTAATCTTGTTCATATCCGTGAAGCTACAAGGCTCACTACCTTGGTCGAGCTTGTTATTGAGGAGTCCTTGACGCAGCGTCCTGGTCGAGAATCTGTCTTAGCTCGATTATTAGAAGTTCTGCTTATTGAAGCCTTTAGAACTAAGATGGATACACCGGATGTGCCTGGTTTATTGGTGGGTTTAGCCGATGAACGACTTGCTATCGCAATTCGAAAAATCCACCAAGATGTAAGTCAATCATGGACGGTTAATCAATTAGCAAAAGAGGCCTCGTTATCTCGTTCTACTTTTTTTCAACGTTTTAGTAAAGCAGTAGGTTGTACGCCAATGGAGTATGTAATTACATGG
Organism: Marinomonas aquiplantarum; assembly: GCF_003314975.1. Taxonomy (GTDB): domain Bacteria; phylum Pseudomonadota; class Gammaproteobacteria; order Pseudomonadales; family Marinomonadaceae; genus Marinomonas; species Marinomonas aquiplantarum. The sequence continues at coordinate 51,613 of NZ_QNRF01000015.1, read as the reverse complement.
CGCATGGCTGTTGCAAAAGATCTTTTGCGGCGTCAAACCTATACTATGGCAACTATTGCGGAGCGGGTTGGTTATCAGTCTGCAAGTGCTTTTAGCACTGCTTTTAGCAAACATACGGGCCAGCCGCCATCGAAGTTTTTGCTTGAGGCTAACCTCGCCAGCAATGAATAACGGTTAACGGTAAGAAGATATAATCATTGCACTAAAGCAGGGGAGGATAGTATTTAAAGGCCCACCAGACCAGGTGTTAACGCCCAACAACGTTCAGAGCGTTCCTAACCATCCCTCCCTCACCACTATAAACTCAAAGCCAGACGGAAAAAGCATTCTTCATCTGGCTTCTAATCCTAAAAAACGCTCAAAACTTACCCCAACAAATGTTCCGCTAAGGTGTTACCGTGGTAGTCCTCACGAAACCAGCCTTGTTCCACGAGGGAGGGAATGATCTTTTCAAAGAATAATTGAGCGGATTGTATGTGGCCGCCGGGAATGGCGATGAAGCCGTCTGCAGCGCCAGCCGATAAACGCTCGATAATGCTGTCTACCGCATCTTCCGCTGTTCCGATGACTAACCAGTGAGATGAACCGCAGACTTCGGGGCGTTGTAGAAAGGTGTTTACACTGGGGTGTTCTCGGATGATGTATTGACGCATAAGGTTACTGTGGGTTTGGCTGCGGACTGGTCTGGTTAATTCAGGTAGATCGGTTTCCGTTAGGACATGGTGATCGTCATAGTCCCTCAGGTTTAAACCAATGGCTTCTTCAACATAAGCATAGCGACGCTCAAGGTCGAAACCAGTATGTGTGTCGCGGTAACAGTTTTCGGCTTCTTTGCGTGTTTCGGCGAGGTATAAGCTTAACCCAGGTAATACTTTGATTTCGTTTGGATCTCGGCCCAATTGTGCGGCTCTCTTCCTTAAGTCCTGTCGTAGTTCTATGCCGGCTTCTAAATCGGGTGTCGCGGCAAACACCGCGCTGGCGACTTTGGCAGCAAAGGCACGTCCTTCATCGGAGGCACCTGCTTGAAATAATGGAATGTCACCGAAAGGTGTGGCAGGTGTACTAAGTGGTCCTGCGACATGGAAGTATTCGCCAGTGTGCCGAATGGGGTGAATCTGTTCAATATCGGCAAATTGCTTGGTTTGTTTGTCCATTTTGAGGCTGCTATTTGGGTAGCTGTGCCAGAGTTTCTGAACCACTTTTAGATGTTCTTGCGCTTTTTCATAACGCTGCTTTGAAGGCGATAATGGGGTTTCACCGAAGTTTTGTTGTCCTTCAATGGCCGTGACGAGGTTCCAGCCAGCACGACCTTGGCTTAACCAATGGAGTGATTGTAATTGTCGTGCGACAACATAAGGCGGTAAGAAGGTGGTAGACGCGGTGGCGACTAAGCCGATTTTTTGAGTATGGCTGGCGATCGCGGACAGTAAGACAAAAGGGTCGAGATTGCTAAAGCCGGGTTCGGTTGCCAAAGGGGTAGTTTTTAAAAAGAGTGTATCGGGGCGAAAAACGAAATCGAGTTTGGCTTGTTCGGCTTGCTTAGCAAGATCAAGGTAAGGTTGGAGGTTGAATAGTTGCTCGACTTGGCTGTTGTCTCGTCGCCAGCCATTTGCGCTTAGCCAGCCCATGACTAAGGCGAGACCGATATGGATACTAGATTGACTCATAATGCCTTTATCGGTCTCATATTACCCTATGAGACCGATACCTTAGTGATTAAAATTGATAGCGGATAGTGGCTTTCGCGGCGCGCTCTGCCCCTGGGATATTGAATTGACCTGAATCACCAACGCGAGCGTAGTACTTCTCATTGAGTAGGTTATCAATATTTAGCTGTGCGCTTAGTTCTGGGGTGAATTGGTAGGACATCATGGCGTTGACCACTTCGTAAGCACTGGCATCAGCACCGGAATCGTTTTCGATTTTGCTTAAGGTGTTCAAACCAAGACCCACATTCAATTTTTCATTTACCTGATAGCTGCCCCATAGGTTGAACATGTGCTCTGGCATATAACTAATCAGTACGTCATATGAGCTTTCTTCAATAATGTCCGTATCAATGTAGCTGTACCCCGCAATGACTTTAAAGTCTTCTGTTACCTGACCAATGATTTCAATTTCAGCACCTTGCATTCGGCGTTTACCGGTTGCGATGAATTCTCGTGAAGAATTAACACCCCAGGCGTTTTTATCATCAATTTGATAGAGACTAAAGCGTGCTTGAATGGCGTCATCTAGATAGCTTGATTTGATGCCCAACTCGACTTGCTTGCCTTCACGTGGGTCAAGTACGTCGCCATTCGCATCGACATATTCTTGAGGAACGTACAATTCGGAAGCACTGGCGTATAGGCTATGAGAGTCATCGAGATCGTATACTGCACCACCGTACCAGATGGCTTTGTTGTCACTGCGTGTTGTGGTTGAGTCAGTGAGTTTGTTGGTGTTGGTAATGTCCCATTGGCTTGCTCTGGCCCCTGCAATGATAGCCAAATTGGCGATCGGACGAAGGGTTAACTTGCCATATAAGCCAGTCTCTTCTCGTTGAACATTGCTATAAGAGCTTGCACCATTGGTTGCTAGGATATCGTAATAAGCAATGCTACTGAGGTCTGACACGGCGTAAGTGGTGCCTGCTCGACTTTTGTATTCGCGTCGGTCATCTTCAAATTTTTTATAATCCGCGCCCATCACGAATTCGGAAATCGTTCCCATAAAGTCAAAGGGTTGGCTGTAGCTGGCATCGACAACAAAGGCTTTTTGTTCGACATCGCCTGCGTAAGGGAGCATGGAAACGGTATCTGTCGAGCTAATGGCGGAACCCGCATACATATAGTTCCAGTCACTGGTGTTTTCTCGGTAACGCATCCCCACTTTGCCATAGCCACCATTAGCAAAAGAGTGAGTGATATCGGCAAAGAAGTCATCACTTTCCATGGTGAAACTGTTCCAACTTGGGGCGTAGTAATCGTGATTTGGCAGGCTTAATAAATTGCCGTTTGCATCTAGTGGTAAGCCATTGTTGGGCGTAACATCGCGGGCTTGATGAAGGAATCCCAACCCCAATGTGGTGTTGTCGTTTAAGTCGATGTCGATCGCTGTGTACAAGGTTTCGTGATGTTCCGACTTGTCAGTTTCTTCCGGTGTTTCACCAAAACCGTTGATGACTAAGCGGCCACGGACGCTGCCGTCGTCATTGAGTGGTGACCCAATGTCCAGCCCTGCCTCATATTGCTCATTGGTGCCTAGGCTGACTTCAGCGTTGCCTTGAAACTCATCTGTGCCACGTTTTCGAATGAGGTTAATGATTCCCCCCATTTCTCCGCTGGCATCGAATAAGCCTGATGGGCCTCGCATAATTTCGATGCGATCAAACGCCGCTAGGTTAGGCATGGTTCCCAATCGGCTTTCCATCTGAGCGGGAAGACCGTCCACATTGTACTCAGAATATTTATAGCCACGCGCAATGACCGAAGAACGACCTCTTTCGTTAGGCAGCATTCGTAAACCAGGGGTGTTTTCGGCGATTTCTTCCAAAGTATCGGCATTTTGATCTTTGATACTTTGATGAGTAATGACGCTCACAGATTGAGGAATGTCACGTAGGGTAGCGGGGGTTTTGCTACCAACGGTTGCACCATCCACAGTGTAGGATTCAGACTCTTCGGATGCTTCTTCTTGGTAGAGCTCATTCCCTTCAACAGTCAGGGTTGATAAGCGAATTTGGTTTTCGGCCCAAGTAAATGAACTAAAGACCATGCAAGAGAAAAGCGTAGTAAATGCAAACTTAGGGTATTTTGACATTTTTATTCCTTGTATAATTTTTTCTCATTGCTAATGAGAAGAGTTATCGTTTACATTTATTATATGCCAAGTGAATTTTTGTCTGATGTCGAAATTTTGCCAATCTACTTGGAAAATCTGCCAACACCTTTAGAGAGGGGATAACAGTGTTCTATACTGGCTCACTGCACGATAATGATTCTTATGACGATGCGTTAATTCGTGACTATTACTCAGGGGATTATCGTTTTGATTCACTCAAAAGTGGTGTGGCGATTCATGGTGGGCGTAATACCTATCGTCGTAGTGTGGATAACACAGTGAATGTGAACCCGCACATTACCTTTGTCTTTTTGTTAAAAGGTGAGCTGCAGTTCTCCCTAGGGAAGCAGGACTACCACTTTTCGGCGACGGATCAAGGCCGCTGCATCATGATCAGTTTGAGTGACAAAACCTTGTTTCGCCGAGTGACGTTTGCGGGTCAATGTGATGAAAAAGTGGTCTTGCGAGGCATGGAGCGTTGGTTAAAAGATCATGATGCTCAAGGTACCTTGTCTGTTGATGTTTACCGTCAGGCAGTTAGGGATTGGCCTTTGACACTGGCGATGCAAACAGGCTGTGAGCAATGGTTAGCAGCGTGTGATGATGACAACCTTCTGCATAAAGACATGTTGGGGTTATTGTTATTAAATACCACGTGGCAACACTTTATGGGTTTAGAGCAAGGTAACACGACGCCATTACAGCAAAGTCTAGAACGACTTTTGGATCAGGGAATATTTGATATTCAAGCCATGGCGGAGGCGTTACATACGAGCGTTCGAACTCTCCAACGTCGTGCGGTTGAGCAGCTAGGAAGACCTCTGGGAAACTGGGTCACTGAACAGCGTTTAGCCCGAGCCAAAGTGATTATGTTAGAGCAACAGAAGTCCATTTCAGAAGCCGCATGGCTTGTGGGTTATCAACATGCTTCGAGTTTTATTCATGCTTTTCGTCGAGCTTATGGTATGACGCCAAAAGCATTCTTAGAAGATTATTTGGCGCAGACATAAATTTTGAATGATATAGGTATCAAAAAATGTGCTCAGCAATGCGTTTTAGCGTGATTTTTACGGTGTTAGTTTTAATGTCATTTAGTGTGAAAGCGACTGACATTGAGACGTATCGAGGTGTCGTTGATGTGGCCGGAACACCGCAGCGAATCATTGCGTTTCCGGCCGGTGTGGTGGATACACTGGATGCGCTTGGCGTTAAATTAGTCGGCATGCCAGCCGGTATACACCTCAATTACATAGACCAGAATCAGGCGTCAGAGGTGGGGACATTATTTACCGCCGATTTAGAAGCGATTCATCGTCTTCAGCCCGATTTTGTTGTCGTAGGAACGCGCTCCGCGAAACAATTTGAGTCGGTTTCTGAAATCGCCCCGACAGTGGACTTGTCTTTGGCCAGAGGCAACACATACCAAGCTGCCATTCAGCGGATGAACGATTTGGCACGGCTGTTTGATAAAGTTGAGCAAGCTAAGAGCATCGAACATGAGTTAACACAATTGCGTGATCAGGTCGCCGCCTCCGTGTCGAAGACAGGTTCTGTGATGGTGGTGATGGTGATTGGCCGCTCGTTAAATATGTTAACCGCGAAAACTCGCATAGATTGGTTTCAGTCCGAGTTAGGCATGACGCTAGTCGGTGATGACAGTAAGCAATTAGGTGAGTTAGCGCCCATTTCTTTTGAGTATATTTTGGCACAAAACCCAGATTGGTTAATTGTGATGGATCGTGACGCAGCGGTCGGGAAACCTTCTTCAAACGTTCAGCAGCAAATGAATAACCCTCTAGTGAATGCTACGGCGGCCGCTCGAAAAGGACAGATTGTGTATTTGGATGGTGTCGGGACATTGAATGCCGTCGGTGGTGTGCAAGGATTGAAAAACACATTACAGCAACTGGAACAGGTCTTTAACGATCCTTCCCGTTTTTAAAATGGTTGATGAATGAGTAATGGAACATGTTAAAAAATACTAGGATTGAAATCCCGCTTAAGCCACGTTCCGCTAAGGTGATAAGGATCATGGATATCTCACCCACTTTAAGACGCGTTAGACTGCAAGGGTCTGAATTGGAAGGCTTTGGCTTTCATCCTTTGGCACCAGAAGCACACGTGAAATTGTTTTTCCCTCAATCGCCCAACCACTTACGTATGCCGAATGTGATGGAAAATGGTTCGGCTGATTGGCAAGGGGCTAAGGAGGGGCGTTTTTCACCTTTTCGTGATTACACCATTCGTGCTTTTGATAAGCACACATGCACTTTAGACATTGACTTTGTTTTACACGACGAAGGTGTGGGCGGCCCTTGGGCAAAGCAAGCGAAAGTAGGGGACGTTTTGGGCATTTTTGGCCCTAGATCGGTTAAGTTGCCGCCGACCAATGCCGCTAACTATGTATTTTTTGTGGATGAAACCAGCTTGCCAGCTTTCGCGAGATGGTTGGAGATTTTACCAAATGATGCTCACATTGATGCTTGGATTGAAGTGGCCAGTGCAGACAGTGAAATTCCTCTTTCCCACGGTGATAATACAAAACTGAACTGGCTATACCGAGATTCAGACGGCGGTCAGCCGTATGGGGCTCTGTTATATCATGCGGTAGAAACCTTACCGATTTTGTCACTAAGTGATGCCACGTGGTTATGGGCCGCGACGGAAGCGCATGTCATCGCGCAAATGAAACGTCGTTTGATGACCTTGAAGTCGCTCATTAATCCTGCCCATCTTGATTTAGTGGCTTATTGGAAAACCTCTTCATGACACGGTTTGTTATGTTGATGTGTGTATCTTTGGAGCCGTATGAGGCCATTTAGTTATTGGCTCTTGGCGTTATTAAGCTTACTGATGCTAGCGCTTGTTAGTTTGTTGGTTGGGGCTTATGCCATCTCTTTGGAGGACATTTTTCGTCAACCCGACATGGCGAATGTGATGATGTCGAGCCGTATCCCAAGAACTCTAGCGGTGTTAATTGTGGGCAGTATTTTAGGCATCGTAGGTTGTTTGTCGCAATCGGTTATGAACAATGTTTTTGCTGAACCAACCACCTTAGGCACGCCCCAAGGCATTGCTCTTGGGTTATTGCTCACCAGCGTGTTCTTGCCAGAGGTTGGCTTGGTGGGGACCATGCTGCTTGGTGCAGGTATGGGGCTGTTGAGCTTGTTGGTGTTCTTCGCATTATTGCAGAAACTGACCTTATCGGACCCATTACAACTGCCTTTAATTGGTTTGGTTTACAGTGCCATTTGGGGGGCTGGCGTGACATTCTTAGCGTTTGAATTTGACCGCATGCAAATGCTGGCGGTATGGCTCAATGGTGACTTTGCGACCATTATCCAAGGGCGTTATGAGCTGCTATGGGGAGCCTTTATCATTGGCCTAATCGTGTATTGGATGGCGAATCAGTTCAGCATGTTGGGCATGGGGGAAGCGTTGGCGAAAACACTAGGCGTGCCATATCGTGCATTAGTTGTCGTTGCCTTGATGATGATTGCTCTGGCGACGTCTTTGGTGGTGGCAACGGTCGGTATGATCAGCTTTCTTGGACTGGTTATCCCGAACATTGTGAGACAGTACTGTGGTGATAACTTAAAGCATAGCTTGCCATGGTGTGCGTGGATGGGGGCCAGTTCGCTGCTGCTTTGTGATGTGATCGGTCGCTTGCTTACTCATCCATTGGAGGTACCTGCTAATTTAGTGTTTGCGGTATTTGCCGGCACTGTGTTTTTAGTGATGTTATGGCGAGGAGATCGCCGTGCTTTCTAATCGATTTCAGAAACGTGTTTTGCAAGGTTTAATCAGCGTTTGGTTATTGTCTTCTTTCTTGTTTATTACTTGGGGGTTAACACCAGATGATCACTTTTTTCTCGTGCTGCGTTTTGAAAAATGGTTGGCATTGAATGCCGTTGGTGTGTCAGTAGCCGTTTCTACTTATGTTTTTCAAACCCTGACTCATAGCCGTATTTTGACCCCATCAATTATGGGCTTGGACGCCATTTACTTATTGATTAGCCTAGTCATTATCTCGGTGTTAGGCACAGGAAGTTACTTAGCCATGAACGCCATTCATTTGTTCTTAATGAATAGTCTCGTGATGATTGGTTTTGCTTTGCTCATTTTTGGTGGGTTGATTCTGCGGTTTCATCGAGATATGAATCGATTGTTACTGATTGGCATTGTGATTGGTTTATTAGTACAAGCGTTGAATGAGTTTCTGGGGCGGATGATTTCACCAGAAGACTTCGTCGTGTTTCAAGGGGCCGCCTTTGCTCGATTCGATCAGCTTGATCGACAAGTGCTTTGGATTGCTGTTGTCGTATTGGCCGTCTGTTTAGGTTTGGTTTGGCGCTTGCACGCGGTTTTGGATATTTTCCGTTTGGGTCGAAATCATGTGATCAATTTAGGCATTGCTTATGTGCCAATGACCTGTTTATTTCTAATGCTAGTGGCAGCGTTAGTGAGTGTTTCAACCGCCTTGGTTGGGCCAATTTTATTTTTTGGTTTATTGGTTGTTGCCTTGGTACAACAATGTTTTCCCGATGGTAAGTCTGGTTATCATTTATTACTGGTGGCGATAGTAGGGGCGTTGATTTTGGTAGCTGGTCAGACTTTGTTTGAGCATGTTCTCTCAATGAAGGCAACATTGAGTGTGGTGATTGAAGTCATTGGTGGTAGTGTTTTTTTTATGTTGTTATTAAAGCGAGGTCGGCAGTGATTCAAATTCAAAATGTGAGTTTTGATCGAGCGGGGAAAAACATATTAGACGTTACTGAGCTCACACTGGAGGCGAAACAAACCATCGCGTTGATTGGCCCAAACGGGGCTGGGAAGTCCACTTTATTATCTCTTATGGCGCGTTTATTGCCTTTGCAAACTGGCCAGATTCGTTATGATTACTTAGATATTTCCAGCACATCTAGCCGAGTAATGGCTAGGAAAGTCGGTATTTTACAGCAGCATAGCCACTTTATGAGCCGGCTAACGGTGCAAGATTTATTGCTCTACGCGAGGTACCCATATCATAAGGGGCGACCGACGGCAGACGATCACAAGGTGGTGGAGCAAATGTTGGCGTATTTTGAACTGTTAACATTCCGCACAACTTTTTTGGATGAATTGTCAGGTGGTCAGCGTCAGATGGCATTGGTGGCCATGGTGTTTTGCCAAGGAACAGACTACATCCTATTGGATGAGCCTTTAAACAACTTGGATATGTATCATGCTCGACATTTGATGACGACACTAAGGCGTGCCATTGTTGACTGGAACAAAACCATCGTTGTTGTGTTGCATGATATTAACTATGCCAGTTTGTATGCGGATCAGATCGTTGCACTAAAGCAGGGGAGGATAGTATTTAAAGGCCCACCAGACCAGGTGTTAACGCCCGATAGTATCAAAGCACTTTATGGTGTTGAGGTGGATATTATCGAACATCAAGGTAAACGGTTGAGTTTGCATTTTTGAAGGCTTGGATTTGACGCTATGTTTTATGGTAATGACCTCTTATACAAGGCCATTACCCATTTTTACTTGATTTAGGCAAGATCAAACAACAGGGCTTTGACTCTTTTGTCTGATAACTTGGTAAAGTCTATTTGGCTAATGCTCTGTAATTTGGCACCGTCGCCAGGTTTCATATTAATACCATCTGCCAAGCTCAGTTCACCTTCAATTAAGTGAATATAGTAGCGTCGTTTGGCATCAGCTTGCCATGTCAACTGTGTTTGCTCTGACATAATAAGCTGGTGTAAACGCATGTCTTGTTTGATGGCTAAGGTGCCACTTTCACCATCCGGTGTGATGATGTTGGTTAAACCTTCTTCTTCTCCAAACGCTTTTTGTTGATAACCTGGCTCGCCACCCAAGCGATTAGGTTGAATCCAAATCTGCAAGAATTTTAGGGTTTCTTGGTCAGACGCATTAAATTCACTGTGATAAATCCCTTTGCCTGCCGACATTAATTGATATTCACCTGCAGGCAATTCTTCAATGTTGCCAGTGCTATCTTTATGGGCAATGGTACCTTGTAACACTAGGCTAAGAATTTCCATGTCTTTGTGGCCGTGGGTTTCAAATCCGGCGCTTGGGCTGACGGTATCATCATTAATCACTCGTAGATGAGAAAACCCCATATGCTGCGGGTCAAAATAACTGCCAAAGGAAAAGCTGTGGTAGCTGTTGAGCCAGCCAAAATTAGCATGACCGCGATCATTTGCTGAGCGTAACTGAATCATAATCTGTCTCCTAAAATGGTGTAGAGAAGTCTCTATAAGAATAGGGTCAGTTTAGATGCGGCTAAAAAGAAAGAAAATCGGAAGCTTTTGAGCTAGTATTTCAAAAAATTTGAATAAAAGGTGAAGCATGGCTCATGCCGTTACATTAGAAGCATTGCGAGTAATTGATGCCATTCATCAGCTTGGCAGTTTTTCTGCTGCTGCAGAGGCTTTGTTCAAAGTACCGTCAGCTCTGACTTATACCGTGAAAAAGTTAGAAGAAGATTTGGGGGTTGCCTTATTTGATCGATCGCGTCAAAGAGCGGTATTAACAACGGCTGGTCACATGGTGTTGGAGCAAGGTCGTAGCATTTTGGATGCCGCCACACGTCTAGAAGATTCCATCAAACAGATGGAATCTGGGTGGGAGCCAAGGTTGAGAATTGCTCGAGATACAGCAATTTTGTCAGCGCCACTAATGAGCGTAGTCGGCAGTTTTTTGGACCAAAATCGACCAGTCGAGTTAAGCCTGTCTGAAGAGGCCGTAGGTGGCGCTTGGGATGCTCTGCAAGATGATAGGGCAGATTTGGTCATTGGTGCGACAGGAGAGTTGCCAAAGGGGCAAGTACAGATTCGTCCGTTGGGTGAACTAGAATTTGTCTTCGCCGTTGCGCCGACTCATCCACTAGCCTTGCTAGATGGTAAGATCACCGCACAGCATTTACGCCAGTATCCCGCCATTGTTGTGGCAGACAGTTCAAAAATTTTGCCGGCTCGCAGTAGTGGTGTGTTTGACGCGCGTCAGGTGGTGCGTGTGGACTCAATGCAAAGCAAAATTGAGGCGCAATGTTTGGGGTTAGGGGTGGGGTATTTACCCAAACATAGAATTCAAGAAGAACTCAACAATGGTCGTTTAGTGATACGTCAGTGTGAATTACCAAGACCGAATCAAATGGCCTATTTAGCGTGGCGTAATGAACAGCCTGGACGTGGCCTTAGTTGGTTTGTTGAGCAATTAATGCTGCAAGATTGGCAGTTGGTTCCCAGTATATCGGTTGAACCCTAATTTAATAACACTAAGGAGTCTGTGTGTTTTCCATTTCACTTTCCATTTTACCGATTTTTGCTTTGTTAATGTTAGGTGCGTTTTGTCAGCGTTGGCGTTTCCCTATGGAAGGTTTTTGGCAAGGTGTGGATAAGCTGACGTATTGGTTGCTGTTCCCCGCTTTATTGTTTGCTAATACCTCTCAAATCGATTTTTCGAATGGTATGTTAGCCAGTTATGCCTTGATTTTATTGTTGGCTCTTGCGGTCACAGCGGTCTTTGTTTTTTCGATTACCTGGTTAATGCAGATTGAGGCGCCCACCGCCTCTTCTATGTTGCAAGCAGGCGTTCGCTTTAACACCTTTATCGTATTAGCTGTAGCGGGCAGTGTGTATGGCGATGAGGGTTTAGTGTTGGCGGTGTTAGGTGGCGCTATTCTGGTACCGTCGATTAATGTTTTTTTGGTGATTTCCATGGTGATTATGCATGGTTCCTCTTCAGGTAAAGATCATAGCTTGCCTAAATTATTAACTGGTGCCTTGATTCGTAATCCACTGATCCTTGCCATTGCTCTGGGTGTCAGTTTGAATTTAATGGGGCTAACGCCGATTTTAGTCATTTCTGATGTGGCGAATATGTTGGCAAAATCTGCTTTGCCTATGGTGTTGTTGGCGGTGGGTGCCAGTGTGAGAATGGATGCGATTCGTTCGGTAGGAGCGACTTTTTGGTTGTCAGCTGGTGCAAGATTTTTCGTTTTCCCTGCGAGCATTATTTTAGCGTGCTGGTGGTTAGACGTGACCGGCCTTCCTGCGCTAGTGGCTGTATTGTTTGGCTTTGTGCCAACCGCCACATCGGCATACGCTCTAGCCAGACAGCTGGGCGGCGATGCGGATAAAATGGCTGCTTATATTACGTTGCAAATTCTGATGTCAATTTTGACCTTGCCAATCTGTATTTGGTTGAGTCAGTTATTGATTCAATCCTAAAGGATGAAATAAGAGCGATAATAAAAAAAGCCAGTGCACTGTTTTTGTGCGCTGGCTTGTTTTGTCGTATTTAGCGGTTCTTTTTAGATTAGGACTCTGTTGGGTCTTTGTAGATGTTTTGGTAGCAGAAGTTGGTTGCATCAACGAAACCATCGACGCTACCACAGTCAAAACGTTTGCCTTTAAACTTATACGCTAAAACACAGCCTTCTTTTGCTTGTTGCATAATAGCGTCTGTAATTTGCACTTCGCCGTTACGACCAGGTGGCGTGTTGCGAATTTTATCGAAGATATCGGGAGTAAGAATGTAGCGACCGATAATAGCAAGGTTGGATGGCGCGTCTTCTTTCGCTGGTTTTTCAACCATGTCCGTCACTCGGAAAAGCCCTTCCATCATGGATTCACCTTTAATCACGCCGTATTTGTGTACTTCGTCTTCAGGTACTTCTTCAATCGCGACAATAGTACAACGGAATTGGTTGTAGAGTTTTACCATTTGCGCCATGACACCATCATCTTCACCGAAGCAAAGGTCATCAGCTAAGACAACGCCGAAGGCTTCGTCGCCGATTAAAGGTTCGCCGGTCAAAATGGCATGACCAAGGCCTAACATGTTGTTTTGACGTGTAAAAGAGAAGTTAACATTGTCGATAAGGTGACGAATGCCTTCAAGGTATTTTTCTTTGCTGGAGCCTGAGATTTGGTGTTCCAACTCGTAACTGATATCAAAGTGATCAGCAATGGCTCGTTTGCCTCGACCAGTAACAAAAGTCACATTGTTAAGGCCTGCTGCTGTTGCTTCTTCCACACCGTATTGCACTAGAGGTTTGTTAACAATAGGAAGCATTTCTTTGGGCATGGACTTAGTGGCTGGCAAAAAACGGGTGCCGTAGCCTGCAACAGGGAATAGACATTTGCGTATCATAGTTTTTCCTTAAAATGGCTGTGTAAAGTGGCTGTCCAAACGTGGGCATAGCCAGCCTGTTTCTCTAATGGCCTTTAGTATAGGACATCTTGTGTGACAGTTTTTATCACCTTAGTTAAGCGATCCAATATTGGGGCGTTAAGTTTGTACCAATGCCAATAAAGTGGCAAGGCGATTTTGTCACTTGGAAACAGGGAAATCAGCTGCCCGTTTTCTAACTGCTGTTTAACCTGGACACTAGGGACTAAAGCACAGACTGTGCCACCCATGACAAGTTCTACGAAACCGTGTGAAGATGGGTACCAATGACTGTTAATGACATCCGCTTTTATTTTTAAACATTCCGTTTGATAACGCTCCCACAACTCATCGTTTTCGTTATAGACCAGAGAAGGGGAGTTAGCAACGGAATGGACACTGACGTCACCGTGCAGATAGTCATTAATAAAAGATTGAGTTGCGACCAACTCGTAACTCATATTACCCAAAAATACCACATCACCACCTGCGACGGGTGTACCTACTTGGCTTAAACAAGCCACTACTTGCCCACTCTGCAGCATGCTGCGAGTTTGGAGTTGGTCAGCCGCTTTGATGTGTAATTTGGTGGTGCTGATGTTAGCAAACTCTTGCATTACCTGAATAAACCATGTGGCCAGCACGTCATTGTTGGTCGCAATATTAAGTGGTTGGTGACTAACTTCCCCTTGAATGCTCTCCTGTAAGCCCTCTTCTAGCAAACTCACCTTATTTAAATGGGCAAGAAGCTTTTCTCCTAACGGGGTTGCCACTACGGGTCTGGCGCGAATCAATAAAGGGCGCCCATACTCCAACTCTAGACGTTTGATGTTTTGCGATACCGCTGATTGTGTGATGTGAAGTGCCGTGGCTGCCTTGTCAAAGCTTTGGTATTTCACCACCGCCTGTAAGCTGATCAGTGCTTTATAATCGAACATAAGTTTTAGTAATGCAGTTTAAATTTAATTAATTTTAATTTAGTGGTCTCTTTGCATAAGATCAAGTCAATTATTAGGAGATGAACTTATGTTAGCTTTAATGAGTGGTGCAATCACAGGTGGTGGTTTGATTATTGCGGTGGGTGCGCAGAACAGTTTTTTATTAGAGCAAGCACTAAAACGTCATTATGCGTTTCCCTTGGCATTGTTGTTTATTGTGAGTGATGCGATTTCCATGATGCTGGGTGCCTTTGGGCTTGGGTTATTGTTGCAAACGCATGACTGGTTACTGGCGATTTCTCGTTGGGGCGGTGTCGCATTTTTGGTCTGGTTTGCTTACGGTAAATGGCGAGCGTCTTTTCTAGAAGAGCATTTAATTTTGGAGCTGTACACCAAAAAACTCGCTATTTGGCCTCTGTTTATGATGGCCTTAGCTGTGACTTGGTTAAACCCACATTTTTATTTAGACACTATGATTTTGATCGGCAGTTTGGCTAATCAATGGCAAGAAGCGAAATGGCAGTTTGTCATGGGTGGTGTATTGGCCTCCATTGCGTGGTTTCTATCCTTAGCGTTTGTTGGACGATTGTGTGCCGCCTTACTAGAGAAAGCGAGCTTTTGGCGTTGGTTTAATCGCATCAATGCGTTATTGATTTGGTTTATTGCCTTTCAAATTGCCACCCAGCCTTTATAAGGAGGGTGGCTTGAAAAAACGGAGTAGTTAGAGCTTGATTTCCACCTCGTGGCTTTTCTCTTCGGTTTGAATGGATGAGTCGGCTTCGACCAGCATCTCTGCGGTGGCAACGGACGATACGGTCAGCGCCACTGGAATCTGATCCCCTTGTTCTTCGATAACCATCGCAGGTTGCGCATTAATTCGGTACAAGGCCATTAGAATGACAAAAATATTCATGAAAGACACGAACCAGAAAAGCGCGTTTAAGCTGATCCAATCCATCAAAATAGCGGCCACCAAAGGACCAATCATCCCGCCGACGCCATTTAGCAAGATAATGCCGCTACTGGCAGATAAAATTTGCTCCGGTCTAAGCTGATCATTAATGTGTGATGATGCCAGTGAATACATGGGAAAGATAAAGGCACCAATCATAAACATCCCGACCATCATGATGATCTGGTTATCCATGTTGTAGCCAAACGGCACAATCAGCGCGGTTACGCCTCCGACAATGGCAACCCACAAAATGGTGACCCGTCGATCTTGTCGGTCTGATAATAAGCCAATTGGCCATTGTAATAACATGCCACCTATGTAGCTGGCACCCGTAAAAAGGGATATTTGGATGATGTTCATACCTATGCTTTTGGCATACAAAGCCCCTAAGCTGAGCATCGCCCCCGATGTAATACCAGCAATAGTGACTCCTGTTACACCCAGTGGTGCGGTTCGAACCAACCCCATGATGTTGAGCTTTTCTGGAATATCAATGGTCGGCGATGGGGTTCTGACCAATAATAAGGGGACCAAAGCCAAAGAAATCAATACGGACGTTAGAATGAAAAGTCCGTAACCTCCTGGCGAAGCAATGTTCAGCAGTGCTTGGCCAAATGTCTGGCAAGCCCAAATCTCAATAATATAAATGGAAAATAAGCGACCACGTGTGGTGTTGGTGGAAATTTCATTTAGCCAACTTTCGGTGACAATAAACAAGGCGGCGTAGCATAATCCAGTACACATACGCATAAAGATCCAAAACCAAGGGTTAAC
Source organism: Marinomonas aquiplantarum (assembly GCF_003314975.1). GTDB lineage: Bacteria > Pseudomonadota > Gammaproteobacteria > Pseudomonadales > Marinomonadaceae > Marinomonas > Marinomonas aquiplantarum. The sequence continues at coordinate 35,926 of NZ_QNRF01000015.1, read as the reverse complement.
CAATACGGACTGCATAAGGATGGTGATTGAGGCGAGAGAAGCCACCGCCGCGAAAACTCGAATGTGACCAACGTTCTTGATCCAGTTTGGCACAATCAAGGAACCCACAATGAAACCTAAATAATAGGCCGACATGATTAACCCTGTCGCGGACGTATTGAACTCTTCAATGGACGCACGGATACCGATAAGCGAGCTTTGCAGGGCGCTGGCTATGGTTAAAATCGCAATGCCAAAGAGTAAGCTCCAGATAGGCAGCAGGGTTTGCTTTAACATGTCATGTCCTTGTTCATTTCACTGGAAAATCTGATAAAAAGCAGCTGGTTAATATTTCGGCAGACTATACCGATAGATTTCTTGAATGCAATGCTTATTCTTCGTGAGAGAAAGGTTTTTTGGTCTGCTCTAAAAGCATAATTAAAGTGCGGGAAGCGTGAGGACACAATACAAAAAAGCGAACCAGTTCGGTTCGCTTTTTTTAGTATAAATTAGAGGCTTTCATCTCGTCCGAAATGCTTGCCTAATAAGGCGTGATAGAAGTTGTGATCCTGCAACACACCAAGACATTGATCTCCTTCCATGAGAATCATAAATTGGTCTGCGTGATAACGAATTTCAACCGCTTCACGCATGGCAATGTTTGCTGGCACAAGGAAGACCGCTTCTTTTGGTGTATTGGCTAAAATGGTCTCAGGCGTCCAATCTACAGTCGCTATTTCACCATTATGATTATGAGCTTTGATTAGCTTACCACCATCCAATTCAATCCAAGCGTCATCATTGACCATGATACGACCATCTTTTACCGCTAATTGATCAATCGCTGTCATCAAAGAACGACCACGTAATACATTGAGTGGGTTGGTGTGCGCAACAAATTTCTCAACGTACTCTGTCGCTGGATTCAAGACGATTTGCTCTGGCGTATCTTCTTGGATAATACGAGCAGATTCCATGATGGCGATTTTTGTACCAATTTTAAGCGCTTCGTCTAGGTCATGGCTGACAAAAATAATGGTTTTATTTAAACGCTTCTGTAATTCGATTAATTCGTCTTGTAACTGAGAACGAATTAACGGGTCCAGTGCAGAGAAAGGTTCATCCATTAAGAGTACATCTGTGTCCATGACAAAAGCACGTGCTAAACCAACACGTTGACGCATACCACCAGATAGTTCGTCAGGCTTTTTGTCGGCCCACTGGTCCAAGCTCACCATCTTCAATTGCTCGCGAGCTTTTTGAAGACGTTCTTCTTTCGGCATGCCTTGCATCTCGAGTCCGAAAGCCACGTTTTCTAGTACGGTAAGCCAAGGCATCAGAGCAAAACTTTGGAACACCATAGAGACACGATGAGTACGCATATGACGTAGAGTGGTTTCATCACACTTCGCCATATCAATCATCTTATCGCCATCTCTAACTAGGCAGCGACCACGAGCAATTTTATTTAAGCCATTCACTGCTCGCAGAAGAGTCGATTTACCAGAGCCTGATAGGCCCATTAATACACATATTTCACCTTCATTGACTTCGATGTTGGCATTTTGCACACCAACTACATCGCCAGACATGCCTAGAATTTCATCACGGCTGTGACCTTTGTCCATTAAGGGCAAGGTTTTCTCTTGATTGTCGCCGAAAACAATGTCGACATTTTCAATGGATACAACAGTCATGAATTAAACCTCGTTCTTAACGGATGGGGTTTTACAAATACGGTCAAGAATGATGGCCACCAAGACAATGGCAACACCCGCTTCAAAACCTTGAGAGATGTTTACGGTGTTCAGTGCACGTACAACCGGTTTACCGAGTCCGTCTGCGCCAACGAGAGCGGCAATGACCACCATAGAAAGAGACAGCATGATACATTGAGTTACCCCTGCCATAATGCTTGGCATGGCTGCTGGTAGCTCAACTTTGTAAAGCAGTTTAGATTTGGTACAACCAAAGGCTAAGCCCGCTTCTAATAATTCATTTGGTACCTTGCTAACGCCTAGGTAAGTCAGGCGAATCGGTGCGGCAATGGCAAATATAATGGTTGAGATCAGACCCGGTACATAACCTAATCCAAATAGAATGAGTGTTGGGATGAGGTAAACAAAGGTTGGAATGGTTTGCATTAAATCCAACATAGGGCGTAATAAAGTATACAGCCAAGGTCGATGCGCTGCTGCGATGCCAATTGGCACACCGATGAGTACGCTTATCGCGGTAGCAGACACAACCAGCACTAGGGTTTGGATGGTCTCAACCCAATAGCCCATATTAATAATGAGTAACAAAGCGGCGGCAATAAAAACCAGCAGGCCGATACTGCGATGAAGGAACCATGCACCGGCTAACACAACGCCAATGACAACTAAAGGATGAAGCCATTCAATGGCATCAACCATAGAAATAATCATAGTTTCTAGTGTGATTGAAACTAGGTCGAAAAAAACGGAAGCCGCATCAACTAGCCAATCGACAAAGTTTTCCATCCAAGCGCCAAGAGGAATTTTATTATCCGTCAGCCAATTCATATAAGTGTTCTCCCGAAGATTAAATAAGACATGTTATGCAGCCGAGTGGACTGCATAACATGGTGAGGTGTGACAAAGAGGGTATTAAAGCCCTAGGTGTGCTTTAACAGCACTTAGGCCATTGCTACCAGAAGTCGTGTTAACGCCTTCTAACCAAGCATCAAGAACGCCTGGGTTCGCTTTTAACCAATCACGAGCAGCAACATTCGGCTTCTTACCATCGTCAAGAATGGCGCCCATGACTTCGTTTTCCATTGGCAATGAGAATTTCAGGTTAGTGAGCAATTTACCAACATTTGGACATTCTTCTAAATAGCCTTTACGGATATTAGTGTGCACGTTTGCACCACCGAAATTAGGACCGAAATAATCATCACCACCTGCTAGGTATTCCATATCGAAGTTGGCGTTCATTGGATGTGGTGCCCAACCTAAGAATACAATCCATTTACCACGGCGAGTGTTACGGCTTACTTGTGACAACATGCCGGCTTCACTGGACTCAACCAATTGGAAGTCACCAAGACCAAACGCGTTTGAGTCGATCATGTCTTGGATGATGCGGTTACCGTCGTTACCTGGCTCAATACCATAGATACGACCAGAGAAATCTTTACGGTGTTTGGCAATGGCTGCAAAATCGGTGACACCAGCTTCATAAGCATTTTTGCTAACGGCCAATGTGTATTTAGCGCCTTTTAGGTTTGGACCAAGGTCTTCAACTGTGCCGGCTTTTAGGTAAGGTTCGATATCCGCTTGCATGGTTGGCATCCAGTTTCCTAAGAAAACATCGATGTCACCGTTAGCAAGTGAAGTGTAAGTGACCGGGACAGAAAGCAATTGAGTTTTGGATTTGTATCCTAGGCCTTCTACCACTTCGCTCGTAATGGCAGTTGTTGCTGTAATGTCAGTCCAACCTACATCAGAAAAACGTACTGTTGAGCAGCTGGCTGCCATTGTGAAGCCTGACACACTAGCCAAACTAATGGCGATCGCGGTTTTTGTTGCTTTGTTTAACATACCTTACCCTCTCTTTTGTGATAATCAAAAATTGATTAGTGCTATATTGTCATTGCAATATAGAGCTTTCTACCTTGCTCCATGGTGTATTATTCGACCATTTTTAGCATTTACTGTTACTTAATGTGAGTGATAGCCTCTATCAGGCATGACCAAATCTAAGTAATCTTCTATCAGTTTAGCTGATGTTTCTTTGTGGATACCGCCAGCCAAAGATCCTTGTAACCACATACCATCAATCATCGCCGCTACAGTGCAAGCTACATTACGAGCTTGCGCCACTGGAAATTCGGTTTTTAATACATGCACCAAAGCGCTTTGAAGACGCTTAGAATAAACACGTTGTAAACGAAACAGTGACGGAGTGTGCATGGCTGACGCCCAAAAGCCCATCCAAGCTTTGACCACTTGGGGATGGGTTTGAGATTGACTAAAGCCTGCTTTAACTATAGCCATCACTTTATCTTTAGCGGGTTTATCTTTCGATTTCATGACTTCGTCAGATAAAACTTCAAAAAATTCACGAATCAAGCTTTTCATGGTCTCTTCAAACAGACCGTCTTTGCCACCAAAGTAATGGTTAATAATGGCAGGTGAGACGCCTGCTTTTTTGCCAATAACACTGACGGTAGCACCAGAAAAACCATATTTATCAATGGCTTTAATGGCGGCCTCGATGAGCTGAGGCTTACGTATTTCGGGCATTCCTACTTTGGGCATTGATGAACCTTTTTATTAAACAGCTGTTTAACGAAAACTATACTAGGCTGATTGTGCAATTTAGGTCAACCCTTGACAATTCTAAATATTAGTACTCTAAGCAATTTAACTATATGATTTAATTGGAAAAAATATGCTTTTAAATTTTTTTGAGGTCTTTTTTGAGAAGTCTTATGTCGGTTTGGGATAAAAAATAAGCAAGAGGTTGCATTTTTTGGTCAAATTTCCCATGAGAAACGGGTTATTTAGTTGGAATTTTTAATGACGGTTTTGTGTTAGATATTGTGAGATGAAGGCCATAGGGGGCTCACAAGTTCTCGTTATTTATCAATGAACTGGGTATGATGAAGGTTAAACTGATGAGTGGAGCTTTGTCTGATGGATGTATCTTCTTCTGTATTTGACCGTGTTATTGATCGTTCTGAAATGAGTAGTGATAAGTGGGCAAAGTACCCTGAACAAGTGATTCCAATGTGGGTGGCTGACATGGATTTTGATGCGCCTGAGTGCATCAAAACGGCTCTTAAAGATCGAGTTGAGCAAGGTGTATTTGGCTACACACATACTCCGAACGCTTTAGTTCTGGCTATTCAGAATCATCTTAACGCTCGTTATGCTTGGTCCATTTCTGGTAACCATTTAGTGCATCTGCCAGGATTAGTTTGTGCTCTACATTTAAGTGTTCAAATCTTTTCAGAGAAAGGTGATGGTATCGTCGTGCCTGGGCCGGTTTATTATCATTTGACTAAGGCACCAGAGCTCGCTGGTCGTGAATTACACAAGATTGACATGATATTGCAGGATGACCGCTGGTTGCCTGATATGCAGGCCTTTGAAGCAGCATGTGCTAAGCAAAACAGTAAAATGGTGCTGTTATGCAATCCTCATAATCCTGGTGGTACGGTATTTCGTCGTGAAGAGTTGCTTGCTATCCACTCGATTGCTGAGAAATATGACTTAGTCGTGGTCAGTGATGAGATTCACTGCGACCTTATTTTGGATGATTTACCTCATATTCCTTTTGCTAGCCTAAATGAGGATGCGGCTCAACGTACGATTACCTTAATGGCACCAAGCAAGACCTTCAACATCGCTGGATTAGGCTATGCCTTTGCGGTGATAGAAAATGCCAAGTTGCGACAAAGATTCAAGCAAGCAAGAGCTGGCTTAGTGGCTTCCCCAAATATGTTGGGTTTAATTGCTGCCACGTCAGCGTATGAGGATGGACAGCAGTGGCACCAGAGTTTATTGGAGTATTTGCGCCAAAACCGCGATTACTTGTCTCAGCGCTTGGCTGATACGCCACTGAAGATGAATCATTTAGAAGGAACCTATCTTGCTTGGATTGATGCCTCTGACTTGCCTGTTGAAGATCCATATGAATTTTTCTTAAGCGCAGGCGTAGGTGTGTCATCGGGTAAGGACTTCGGCAATGCCTCATTTGTTAGACTAAACTTTGGTTGTCCGATGAGTCTTCTTCAGCAAGCTTTAGATCGTATTGAGGCGGCCTTAGCAAAGGTTGTTTGATGCATGAAGAGGTACCTCACGTTATGAGATGGGCATGTTTGTATTGATTACTATGTCATCGGGCCTGTTCTAAGGAACTTATAACGTGAGTGTCAGTCATATTGTATTGTGCATTGCAGGAGTGCAATTCACTCATTCATGATGGTCTTTGACATAGCGGGATGCACTGCTTTAAGTATCAACTTGCTTGTGTGCTAAATGATTGATTTTTCTGTTCGTTTTGGTTTTTTTGCGATCATTTTGGTGTGCCTAATTGGTTGGCAATGGTGGCAACCGAGAAGTGCCTTATTATTGTGGCGTAAACGTTGGCCACATAATTTATTCTTGTTAGCTTTAGGGGCGATTTGCGTTCGTCTCATTCAGCCTCTTTTGTTGTCGTTTATTGCTTTATTAGGTAACGATGTCGGTTTATTCTCTCAATTGTCTTGGCCAACTTGGCTGACGATTTTATTAAGTATTGTTTGTCTGGATTGTTTGATCTATTGGCAACATAGGCTTTTTCACCGAATTCCTTGGTTATGGCGCATTCATCGCGTTCACCATTCCGATCCTGAGTTAGACGTTAGCTCGGCGGTACGTTTCCATCCTATTGAAATCATTTTGTCTTTGGCGATTAAAGCGACGGCCGTTTATCTGTTAGGGATTCCTGTTATTGCCGTTTTGCTGTTCGATATTTTATTGAACGCGTCAGCCATGTTTAATCACACTAATGCTCGTTTACCACATCCAGTGGAATCGATCGTCCGGCGTGTTCTTGTGACACCAGACATGCACCGCATTCATCATTCGCGTCGAGACATTGAAGCAAATCGTAATTTTGGTTTTTTTCTGAGTATTTGGGATGGGATATTTGCGACTAAATGTCAGCAGGCGCTTGGAGGCGATGCGGCTATCCGCATTGGCTTACCGAATACTAAAACATATCAACCTAATTCGTTTAAAGCGCTATTAATCATGCCCTTTAAATTGGTCATTCGTAAACAAAAATAGGGAATATTATGAGCTACCATGAAATTAATTTTATCGAAATGCGCGTTATTGGTTGCCTCATTGAGAAAGCCATTACGACTCCAGAATATTATCCATTGAGCCTGAATTCATTACAAACCGCTTGTAACCAAAAGTCTAATCGTGAGCCTGTGATGACCTTGTCAGAGCAAGACGTTCAGGATGCAGTGGACTCCCTTGTTGAGCGTGGATTGATAACAGAAGTGGCTGGTGGCCACAGCCGTGTAAGCAAATATCAACATCGATTCTGTAATACTGAGTTTTCGGACCTGAAATTCGATGCCGCACAAACCGCGGTGATTTGTTTGCTATTTTTACGAGGGCCACAAACACCAGGTGAGCTGCGTTCTCGAAGTGGGCGTTTATATGATTTTGACTCAAGAGAGGAAGTGGAAGCCGCTCTGGAGGCTCTGAAAAACATGGTAGGTGGTCCTTATGTTGAAGTCTTACCCAAACAAGCGGGCAAGCGAGAAGCGCGATTTCAAGAGTGCTTTTGCCTAGATTCTGAACGAGTCACTGTCTCAACTAAAGAAGAGGCATATCCAATGAGTAATGCTTCTCTTGAAAGTAGAGTCAATGAATTAGAGTCTCAGGTATCGAGTTTAATGGAGCGAATTCAAGCGTTAGAAAATGCCAGTGGACTATAATGACCTTTAGGGTCAAACTTAGGGCATTTTTTACGGCTCGGTTGTTTCGTCTGAAATGACCGCATTTGGTTAGGTTGAGGGGGAAGCGATGAAGACATTACGCTGGGGAATTATCGGTACAGGGCAAATCGCCAATGCATTTGCGAGTGATTTCCGTTATGTGAAGTCGGGAGAGCTTACGGCGGTCGCTTCAAGGAGTAAAGCGTCTGCTGATGCCTTTTCGGCGAAATATGACATAGAGCTGGCGTTTGTGGATTACTTCTCCTTGATCAATAGCCATGAAGTCGATGTGATTTATATTGCTACTCCACATGTACATCACTTTGACCTAGCGAAAGCCTGTATCTTAGCGGGTAAAGCGGTATTGTGTGAGAAGCCTTTTACCCTAAATGAGGCGCAAGCGAGCGAGCTTTATGAATTAGCTGAGCGACATGAAGTTTTTGTTATGGAAGCCATGTGGACCCGTTTTAACCCTGTGATTGAGCAGGTATTGGAATGGGTTGAAGAAGGAGAAATTGGCCATTTACAAAGCATTCAAGCGAGCTTTAACTTTGTCGCACCAACCGATCCGAATCATAGGCTAATGAATCTTGAAATGGGTGGTGGGGCTTTGTTGGATGTGGGTATTTACCCTGTGTTCTTAGCTCAGCTGTTCTTTGGTAAGCCGGATTTTGTTCAAAACCAAGCCGTCATTGGTGACACGGATGTGGATGTATTTGAGCAAATTTTGTTGGGGTGGGAAAACGGGCAGCTGGCGTCATTGGAAGCGTCCTTGATTTCTTGTCATCCGAATCGTGCGATTCTATCGGGTACAAAAGGCTATATCGAAATTGATTCTGAATGGTTCTGTGCAAAGTCGTGCCGCATAGTGGATGAGGCTAAAAATGAACGTGCTGTCGAATTTGATTTCCCTGGTATGGGCTATCAATTTGAAGTAGATGAGGTCAACCGTTGTTTGGAAGAAGGTCTACTGCAAAGCCCCAATCATAGCTGGCAAGACAGTTTGGCATTATTAGCCACACTCGATGAAGTACGTCAGGATATGGGCTTGTATTACCCAGCAGAAGAACAGCCGTCTCATGAGGACTTAGAGCATCATCATCATGAGCATAGCCATCATAAGCATTAAACAGGCGGTCCTTGATAATAAAAAGCCTCGTGACCAAATCTTGGTAACGAGGCTTTTTTGTGTTCAATATAGAAAAGCTTAATTAAGGTGTTTGTTTAGTACAGGTAATAACACTTTAAATAAGCGTGGCGCAGCACAAAGCACGTCACCTTTTTCCAAACTTGGAGAACCATCAAACGCCGCAATTAAAGCACCAGCTTCTTTGGCGATAAACAGAGGTGCTTGCATTTCCCATTCTTGTAACTTAATGCCCCAAGCACCGTCTAAGCGGCCTGCCGCAACGTTGGCTAGCATCAGTGCTGGCGCATCTTGCATGACAACGCGAGCGCCTTGTTGAGCGACATCAGAAAGTACTGCCAATTGGCCTTCAAGGTAGGTTGATGTGCGATCTGTTGCAGGGAATTGAGCGGCCAATGTAGTGCCTTCTAGTGCACGAGCAGAACTGCTGCGGATTCGAGAATTATTCAAGTAAGCGCCGCGGCCTTTACTTGCGTAGAATTCATCTCGAGTGTGAGGGTTAAGCACTAGGGCGTGCTCTACTTTACCGGCAACCACATAACTGATGGTAATCACATGACCTGCTAACCCACGTGTGAATAGGTGTTGTCCTTGAATCGCATCGATAATCCATTCGCCTTCTTCGCCAGTTTGTACTGAACCTTGTAAACGAGTGGTGATGGTATCCGCTGGGTAAGCTTTTTCTAGATGGTAAACAATGCTGCGCTCAGCACCAGAACAAACGGCAGCGTAAACTTCCGCAGAGGATTTACCTTGTTCCTTATCAAATAATAATTTCTCTTGAGAATGAACTATGTATTCTGCAGCGGCACGAGCTGCTTTTATTGCGACATTGATTCTAGGTTGCATAATTTACCGTCATTAATTCGTCATTAAACATGTACTGCTCACCCTTTGTGAGGGAGAGCCAGTTGCCAGATAAAGTGTTAAAGAGCGGGCGTGCCAGATGCGAGATCTGGGAGCCAAAATTTGAGCGCGAATTCTAGCTTAATAATCCCACATTAGCCAGAGAAAAGTTGACGAAAAACTAACCAATCAAATGAATCTCAAAGAATATCTGTTAACATGCGTGGGTTTATATTATTTCTTAGCTGGTATCTAACATCATGCAAAATAAAGTTCGCATCGTTCTCGTGAATACGTCTCATCCTGGCAATATAGGAGGCGCTGCTCGGGCGATGAAAAATATGGGCTTGGCAGACCTTTATCTAGTGGCGCCAAGAGATTACCCAAGTCAAGAGGCGGTGAGTCGAGCGTCTGGGGCGACCGACATTTTGGAAAATGCCGTGGTCGTTGACACCTTAGAAGAAGCCCTAGCGGATTGCCAGCTAGTTATTGGTACCAGCGCTCGTGAACGTACCATACCTTGGCCACTGGTAGATCCTCGAGAGTCTGCTGACTTGGTATTTAATGAAGGTTTAGAAACGGCTTTTGTATTCGGCCGTGAAGACAGAGGTCTGACAAATGAAGAGTTGCAGCGTTGTCATTACCATGTGCACATTCCTTCTGTTGCCTCTTTTAGTTCATTGAATCTCGGCGCCGCGGTGCAGGTGATTGCTTACGAGTTACGCATGAAGTTTCTTGCTACACAAGATGCACCAGCAGTACAGAATAAATGGGATGTGCCAGCGGCTACTGTAGAGCAAGTGGATTATTTGTTAGTGCATTTAGAAAAGGTCTTAGTCGACATTGAGTTTCTGGACCCAGAGATGCCGATGCAGGTTATGACGAGATTTAGACGTTTATTTCAACGCTCCCGTCTCGATCAACAAGAATATGGTATGTTGCGTGGTATGCTGACGTCGATGGAAAAACAAGCCAAGTCTTAATATCCTGGCTCTGTTATAAAATTGACAAGGGCAGAGACAAAAAAACCACGATTTCTATCTATTGAAAATCGTGGTTTTTTTTTCACCTAAGCAGTGATTTAGGCTTTACGTTCAGGGCGACCACTTTCTTGCCAGAAAGTATGATATTTCTGACCTGGTTCGCCGTCGACTCTTTCGTATGTATGAGCACCGAAATAGTCACGTTGAGCTTGTAGTAAATTCGCTGGAACCACTTCAGAGCGGTAGCCATCAAAGTAGGCCAGTGCTGAGAAAAATGATGGTGTCGGAATGCCAGATTGTGCAGCCAGAACCACAGCTTTACGTAAGCCTTTTTGTTTGCTTGCCATCGCGTCTGCAAAGTAATCGCTCAACAACAAGTTTTCCAACTCTGGGTTGTCAGTAAAGGCGTCTGCGATCTTTTGTAGGAAAGAGGCTCGAATGATACAGCCTCCGCGCCAGATCTTCGCGATGTCACTGAAGTTAAGTGTCCAGTTATACTCTTTTTGTGCCGCTCGCATAATTTGAAAGCCTTGAGCATAAGCACAAATCTTCGCACAATACAGTGCTTCTTCAATGGCGGCTTCTACTTCGCTGGCTTCAATTTCACCACTTTCCACATCCGCAACCAGCTTGTCAGCCGCTTGCTCACGCTCAGCGGTTAGCGTGCTTAGGGCTCGTGCATAAACCGATTCACTGATGATGCCCGCAGGCACGCCCATTTGTGTGGCGCTAATTGAGGTCCAGCGACCTGTGCCTTTTTGCCCCGCACTGTCTAGAATCATATCCACCAATGGTGCGCCAGTTTGATGATCGTATTGCTGTAGAATGTCCGCAGAAATTTCGACTAGGTAACTGTTAAGAACACCTTGGTTCCATTTCTCGAATAACTTACCAATTTCTTCTGGCTCGTATCCCAGCAGAGAACGCAATAGGTGATAGGCTTCACAAATTAATTGCATGTCAGCGTATTCAATGCCGTTGTGAACCATTTTGACATAGTGTCCTGCGCCATCAGGTCCAAGGTAAGCGGTACAAGGCTCTCCTTCCGTAACCGGTTTACCAGGTGTATTGCTAACAATTGGGTTACCGTCTTGATCGACTTTAGCCGCTACGGCTTCCCACATAGGTTGTAAATATTTCCAGGAATCGGCATCCCCACCAGGCATTAAAGACGGGCCAAATCGTGCACCAACTTCACCACCAGAGACTGCGGTACCAAAGAACTTAAATTGCTCCTTGTATTCCGCTTCGCGTCGAATGGTATCTGTCCATTGGCTATTGCCACAGTCGACGACAATGTCATCTGCTTCTAAACCGGCTTTGATTAGGTTTTGGCAAACCGCATCAACCGGTTTTCCAGCTGGCACCAAAACCACAATAACGCGGGGTTTAACTAAATTAGATAGCATGTCTTCCATGCTGTCGCAGCCGATAATTCGAGCTGGAGCCGAAGGGTCAGGACGTTCGGCTGCTTCGGTCGCCAAAACATCTTTTACTTTATGTGTGTCAAGATCAAAACCTGCAACTCGGTAGCCATGATCAGCTAAGTTTAAGGCCAAGTTTTTTCCCATGACACCCAGGCCGACAAATCCAATATTGCAGTTCTGATTTGTTTCTAACATAAATATCGATCAACCTTTTGAACAATTGGGGGAATTGAGGAAATTATCTTACCATGAAGAGATGAATATCAGGAGGTAATAAGGGCCGGAAAAATTCAAAAAAGTAGATTTTTTTATACTTTTTTATCAGAAACCTTAGTCTTTATGGGGGATTTCATCAGTAAAAAGCGCATATTATGACCTTATCTTTTGTGAGGTATTTTTTTGGTAAGTGATTTTCTGGTTAGTAGAAAGACTACTAAAAAGAAAGAAAACTACAAAAAAATCGTTCAAATATTCATCAGAAGTGCGGCTTTTAGCGTGTTTTGTTACTGTTTTTTTCATTATTTCTATATTTTTCAAATGGTTAGGTCTTATTGTTAGCTTTCAAAATGGTAATAAAATAACAGTTCGTTATAACAATATGTTTTCTTAGAATGTTTTGTTACTATCGATTTTACAGAGTTAATTCATTTCAAAATTATAAAAAAATATCAGTCAACCCTTATCGTACAGAGGATTTAGCGTAATGAACTCCGCATCGGAAGTAACTAGAATTCACAAGAACCTAACTACACCTCAATTGGTGGAAAAGGCATTGCAAAATGGCGAAGGGGTTCTAGCCGATAATGGCGCACTTGTTGTTGAAACAGGCGCTCGTACAGGTCGTTCTCCAATGGATCGTTTCATTGTAGAAGAAGCATCTAGTAAAGATAATATTCATTGGGGCCCGGTTAACCGAGCTTTTCCAGAAGATAAGTTTGCACCATTGTGGGATCGTGTAACGGCTTATTTGGATAATAAAGAGTCTTATGTTTCTAATATTCATGTCGGTGCGGGCGATGAATATTATCTACCTGTGATCATGCGTACTGAAACGGCCTGGCATCACTTGTTTGGACGTAACTTGTTTATTCGTCCAGAAACATACAACCCGACCTCTAAAGGTGAATGGCAGATTTTGAATGCCCCGAACTTTGTGTGTGAGCCGGAGCGTGATGGTACTAATTCTGATGGTTGTGTGATTTTAAACTTTGCCGAGCGTAAGGTTTTGATTGCTGGTATGCGTTACGCTGGCGAAATGAAAAAAGCCATGTTCTCTGTGCAAAACTACTTATTGCCAGCATACGATGTATTGCCAATGCACTGTGCGGCAAACGTTGGAACAGACGAAGATGTGACTTTGTTCTTTGGTCTATCTGGAACGGGTAAAACAACCTTATCAGCAGACCCAGAGCGCTTCTTGATTGGTGATGATGAGCATGGTTGGGGTAAAGATACTGTCTTTAATATTGAAGGTGGTTGTTACGCTAAAACCATTGATCTATCGAAAAAGAATGAGCCAATCATTTGGGATGCGATTAAGTTCGGTACTATTGTAGAAAACGTGGTACTAGATCCTGAAACGCGCGTGGCTGATTACACAGATACTTCTTTAACACAAAATGGCCGTGCTGGTTACCCGCGTGAGCACATTGAGAAGCGTGCGCCAGAGAATCGCGCTGGTGAGCCAAATGCCATCATCTTCTTAACGTGTGATTTAACTGGCGTATTGCCTCCTGTTTCTATTTTGAGTAAAGAAGCGGCCGCTTACCATTTCTTGAGTGGTTACACGGCATTGGTTGGGTCTACCGAAATGGGAGCAGGTACAGGTATTAAATCCACTTTCTCTACTTGTTTTGGTGCGCCTTTCTTCCCGCGTTCGGCAGATGTGTACGCAGACCTTTTGATTAAGCGTATTGAAGAATTCGGCAGTAAAGTTTACTTGGTTAATACCGGTTGGACTGGTGGTGCTCATGGACAAGGCGGTAAGCGTTTCAGTATTCCGACAACCCGAGCTGTTATTTCTGCTATTCAATCAGGTGCATTAGTTGATGTGGAGACCGAGCATTTGGGAGATGTGAATTTGGATGTACCGACTCAGGTTCCTGGTGTTGATAGCGTCTTATTGAATCCTCGTAAGACTTGGTCTGATCAAGCAGCTTATGAAGCACAAGCCAAGAATTTGATTGCTCAGTTCGTGGAAAACTTTAAGAAGTTTGATACCGTGTCTGAGGCAATTGTGAAAGCAGGTCCTGCTCTCTAATTGCTTATTTCATAAAGTTTTTTTAAAAAGCCGCGACTCTGTCGCGGCTTTTTTGGTTGTTGGCTTAAAAAAAATATTTTTGATTAAAATTTAAGCTAGCCATTAATGTTATAAATAATGTAATCTTTTGTATATGTATATAGATACTCATTGCCATCTTGATTTTGATGTGTTTGACCAAACTCGGGATGAGTTGATGCTGAGCTGTGACGCTGTTGGGGTGAAAGGTTTTTTAGTGCCAGCAACGACGGCGGCTTCTTGGCGAAAGTTGAGTCATTTAGCGAAGCATTATCAACAATGGCGCATAGCTTATGGTTTGCACCCTTATTTTTTGCAACAAGCAAGGTTGGAAGAATTGGATGCGCTAGCCGAGCATTGTGAAACAGACTCTGTATTAGCCATTGGTGAAATAGGTTTGGATAATTGGCCCGGTTCCTGTGATATGGGCATTCAAAAAACGTTTTTTGTGCGCCAATTGCAGTTGGCGAAAAGTTTGCATTTGCCTGTGGTGATTCATGCTCGGAAAAGTTATGACCTGGTCTATCAATGCCTTCGTCAAGTAGGCTTGAAAACAGGTGGCACCATTCATGCTTTTAATGGCAGTTATGAACAGGCGCAGCGGTTTGTTGAGTTAGGTTTTGTTTTAGGGATGGGTGGTACGGTGACGTACCCAAGGGCGAAAAAGGCTCAGCGTGTTTTACAGGCTTTGGACCGTCAGTCGTATGTGTTGGAAACGGACTCTCCCGATATGCCTTTGTATGGATATCAAGGTCAGGTGAATACTCCCTTGTCGATATTAAAGGTAGCAAAGAGCGTTGCCACTATTCGGAATGAAGAAGTAGAGCAGATTGCTGTTGATAGCTATGATAATCTACTACGAGTTTTTCCTAAGTGGCATGAGGTCATACTTTGAATAATAAACAAGATATTAATGCGCCGATCCGTATTTTGCTGCTGGGTTCGGGAACAGAAGTCGGGGCGGCTTTTTTAAAGCTAACCCAAGATAAACCAGAATTTGAATGGTTGTGTCCAGACGAAGCTCTATTGTTGGATGCAACGCGACGCGATGAATTTAAAGCCATGGCCTTTGATGTGGTTATCGATGCTTTGAGTTTACGTCATGCTCTGCAATCGGACTATGATAAGTTTTTGGGCACCTTGACCTTTTTAAGTCAAGAGGCGTTTGCGCCACTGATTATGTTAAGCAGTGCACGGGTGTTTTCGGGTAATAAGGGGTTAGCTTACTCGGAGAAAGATGAGCCTGATGGTACTAGTAGTTATGCGAAAGCGTTAATCCGGGCCGAAACTGAAGTATTAAATCACCCACAAAATATTGTGTTGCGAACGGGGTGGTTGTTCAGTGGTCAGGGGGATGATTTTGTTTGTCGTACACTGGAGTCAATCCAGGGTGGCGTTAATCTTGCTTACAAAGATGACTTGATTGGCAGTCCGACCCCAGTCTCTGATTTAGTGAGAGTGGTGTTGTCCATGCTTAATCAAGGTCATTACGGTGCAGAGAATAAAGGGATTTATCATTATTGCTGTGCTGAGGAAATTAGCTGGGTTGGTTTGGTTGAAGCGATATTGGCAACGGCGGCTCAATACGACTCAAGAGCGCAAGTCGATGTTGAAGCGCAATCGGATACCGTAGAAGGTGTGCCGCAAGTTGCTATGAAGCGACAATCTCTGTCTTGTCGAAAGGTGTTTAATCATTTTGGCATTAAGCAGCGACCTTGGCGATCAAAACTAAGAAGTCTGGTAAAGGAATTGTATCAAGTTAGTTGATAAAGGCATGAACGGTTGAGGGCTCTTTTGTGAATCTGAGACTCGCTCATGCCTTTCAAGGTCAATGGTTGACCTTTGATATGCAGATAGAGCAGGAGTTGACGTGCATAAAATGAATCTTAAAGCCGTAATGGTCGTGTTTTTCTTCCAAGTGTTGGTAGGCGTTCTTTGGTATGCATCAACCCCAACGCAATTCTTGGGTCGCCCTGTGTGGCAGGATGCAGCAGAACTTCCAAGCTGGGATGTGCTGGTGATATTTCTAATTTCAAGCTTCGTGTTCTTGTGGTTCACGGCTTGGCTGATGTTAAGAGTGAGAAATTTAACGCGCATCGGACAATTCTTTTTAGCCATCTTTATATGGCTTTTGATTGTGTTGCCAAACTTCTTGATCGTGTCATTGCATTTAGAATTGGAGCATGAAGATACACTTTATTTGCTGTCTTATAGTGCTGTGCATTGCGCCATAATGGCCATTATTCTGCCATTATGGCGTCCTTCGCGTTCTATTTTTAAAGACTAGTAACGGTCTTTAAATTAGTAGAGGCTGCTTTCAGGCCATACTAACCATAAGCAAAAGCCACTAACGATAATACTTAGTATGGCTTGGCAAAGAATGGTTGGTATGGCTTTTTGCGTTAAGTGGCGAACGATTGGAGTAACAAAACAAGAAGCCGCGATTAAAGTCATAACACTAAGAGGGATGTCAGCTAAGACATGGCTTTGACTGATTAGGCCTGCTAGTAGGATGATGGCTGGCGTGCTGCTAAAAGCTTGTTGGTTTGATGTGATAAGGCTTACCAGTAGGTAACCAGCACTGGCGGCGGCAAAAGCACCAAGTAACTGACCTATCAACAAGCTGCCACCAATCGAAATAACAGGGGCGGCACTGCCAGCAACAATCATTAAACCAATCATAGGGGTGTGAGGTTCTAGTTTTTCTAAGCCTTTCCGTTCTGTGCTGTTTGGTCCTGTCTGTTGACTTAGCGCAATATACATTAGCGTGGCAACGGCACAAGCAACAGACCATATTAGGCTCATATGGAGTCCCGAATGTTTTAGTACCGGGTTAAGCAAAAGATAGAAAGACAATCCCGTTAATAAGGCACAAAGGCCATACTTTAACGCTGTTGAGTTGCTAATGAGATGTAAACTGATAAAAACAAATGTGCCAATAAGGGCACTGATACTGTAATAATCTATCGCTTGTTTTGGTGGCAAGCTCAAGCCTGAATGGATCAGGCTGAGCCCTACAATAAAACCACCAAGATAGCCTAAAAAAGACGATGTACGCAGTAATTTGCCAGTAATAAAACTGACTATCAGCGCGGCGATAAAGGGGTAAATGGCCGTATGCAATAGCATGATTAGATTTGAGTTACTGGCTTCTTCGTACATGTCTCTTCCTTAAACTGTCTTATTGGCGAATGCCTTCCACGTATACTTCGATCTCTGTTGCATCAGTGACGCCTGGAATGAAGTAAGTGATGCCGAAATCACTACGGTTAATGGTTGTTGTTGCTTCAAAACCAGAACGGTAGCCGCCCCATGGGTCTTTGCCTTCGCCAACTTTTTCAACATCAAATGTTACGGACTTGGTGACGCCATGCAAGGTTAGATCACCAGTTAATGTGTTGCCATCAAATTGCTTGCTGGTGAACGTTAAAGTTGGGAATTGTTTAACGTCTAGGAAATCTGGGCTGCGTAAGTGCTTGTCACGTGCATCGTGGTTGGTATCAACGCTGTCAGCTTGAATGGTCAGTGTTGCTGAACCAGATTTACCGTCGTCGGCGTATGAGAAGTCACCGCTGAACTCGTCAAAACGACCCACTGTGGTACTCACACCCAAGTGGCCAATTTTAAAGATAACAGCAGAGTGAGCTGTATCGACTTTGTAATCTGCTGCGAAAGAAAGGCTAGAGGCAAGGGCCAAAGCGCTAATTGCTAATGCTTTCATGTGTGTTCTCCTTATTGATATGAATGTATCCGTACAGTTTAGAGTCTTTTTTTTAATAAATAATCAGCTAAAAAAACAATTCAATGTTAACTATAATGAAATAATAAAATGGGAACTTTTTTAATGTTAGGTGAGTGAAATGGATAAGCTTCAAGCAATGAAGGTGTTTTGCCGAGTATACGAAGTGGAGAGCTTTAAGCTGGCCAGTGATTCGCTGGGTATATCAAGGCCAATGGTGACTCGTTATATTAACTTTATTGAAGATGAATTGGGAACTAAGTTACTACAAAGAAATACTCGTAATATTAGCGTGACTCACGCTGGCCAAAAGTATTATCAACATTGTGTATCTATCTTGGATGCCTTAGAAGAGGCTGAGAGTGAAATAGGAGACTTGGCACAAAAGCCAAAAGGATTACTGAAAGTCAGTGTACCAATGGACTTTGGCTTGACGCATTTGGTGCCGTTGCTCGACAGCTTTACACGCCTGTACCCACAAATTGAATTGGATGTAGATTTTAGCGATAAGCGTGTCGATATGACAGAATCTGGTGTGGACTTAGCGATTAGAGGAGGGCTTTTAGGAGGAGATCAATTTGTTGCTCGCAAACTTTGTACCGCTGGTTCTTATGTGTGTGCTTCCCCTGAGTATCTTGAGCGTTATGGTGCGATCACGTCTTTAGAGGATTTGCAGCGTCATAATTGTTTGCTCTACACCAATACTGTGACCTCTGATCATTGGCAATTTACGAATGAAAAAGGCGAACAAGGCTCCGTTGTAGTATCCGGAAATTGTCGTGCTAATAATGGTGGCGCATTGGCTCGTTTGGCCTTAGAAGGGGTTGGCGTTATTTACCAGCCAGAATTTTTGCTATCAAAATATTTAGAATCAGGGGCGTTGGTCAATGTTTTACCACAATGGAAAGGGTATGAAATTAGCTTTCACGCAATTTATCCGCAACGTAAATTGATGTCGCAGAAGACGCGATTATTGCTCGAATTCTTACAAGAGCATCTGTAAATCTGAGTTACCACTTGGACGGTGTGCAGAGCCATTCAAGTGGTAACTCAGTGCGGTATTTGATTAGCTTAGATCGTCAAAATCGTTATCGATGTGAAGGTCAACCGGAAGGTCATAGCCAGGCAGTTTGATGTGTTGATTGGTGATGTCTAATTCTTCACCCCCTAGCACATTAAAGCCAAACTTGTAGGTCGGTAAAACTTCACCGCGAATAGCGGCTTGATTGTATTCGGTTGCGCTTTCAGCGACGGCGACTTTTCTTTGCTGGTAATCCGCCAGTTGCTCCGCTGAGTAGCGTTTTGATAGCATTTTCATAGCCTGTTGAGGGGAAAGCAGTACTGCTGTGGCATTGTTACCACCGAAGCCTTTCGAGTTTAACAAAGCCGCATCAAAATACTCAGCACCATAATGCTCGTGTTTTAATTGGAACTTTAAACCGTCTTGATAGACATCATCAGCGATGGCTTTCGAGGTGGTGATACCAGGTAAAATACCATCTTGCCAAACACCTAATGAAAGATGCAATTGATCACCACCGGCCGTGCCTTGTGAATGACCCAAAAAGGCTTTCATAGCAACAACAGGCATATCTGTTGCACCAAAGCTGGTGGCGGCTTTGCTCAGTACATGTGATTCGGTAATTCTATTCTGAGGTGTGCTGGTGCCGTGAGCCTGAATAAAGGTGCGTTTAGTCAAGCCTTCATTGCCTATGATATTTTCTAAATAAGCCATGGCTTTGCTCATGGTTAAATAGTTACCAACTCCCGGCGCAGAGATGGATTTTTTATGGCCATCTGCATGGGAAAATACTGCTGGGATAGCACCAAATATTTGCGCGCCAAGTTCAATCGCGAGTTCATCATCCATCAGTAGTGTCCATTGGCTGGATTCGCCAATGGTGAAGCCACAGTTTTCGGCAAAGGGGCGACAGCTGCGAGTATGATCTGGCTCATCATGTTGGCTTAATTTGTCTAAAGCCAGTAATGAAACGTCTTCCGCCAATGCTCCCATGGTACGGAAACCTTCAATGATCTCAGGCGTAATGGGCGCATCGCTACCACCGACCATGGCAACGCGGAATTTACCGGATTTTATGCCGTCTACCGCACGCTCTAAATTAAAGAAATAAGTTGCACATGCACCAATGGCTGTTCCCACATTGCCTACGCTTCCTAGTAAGTAAGCATTAACAAAGTCAGCGGGCATCTGAGCATAGCCCAGCGGTAAATGTTTTGAGGTTGTGCGCTTGCCCATTAGGGCTGATTTCAACATGCCTCCGAAGCCTAAATCATCCATTTGTCCAATGGAATTAGCCGCGTAAACAGCCATTTTGTCAGGGGAGACTTTGCTGCGAATCAATTCCCAATCAATACCACTGCTCTTAATCGCATCAGATGCACCGTAAACTGTCATTTGCAAACCGCGCGGATGGTTACGGCTCTGGTAAAGTTTACCTGCGTCAAAACCTGTTGGTAGTTGTCCCGCTGCTTTTACGGCTAATGGTTTGGTGTCTTTTACGAAGGTTTCTAGGTTTCCATCGACCGTGATTTCACTAATGGTGTCGGAGACGGGAGTCACCTTCCAGTTTGATGGCTTATTTTTGGGTAAAGAGCGTGTTTTCGCTCGGAAGCTAAAGTGCTCTTCAGTAGAAGTCGCTTGTAAGGACGCTGCTTTATGGATGGTGACATGGTCAACATCAAATAGGCTTGGGTGAATGCGGCGAATCAGTGTTTTTGCCAGAAGTTCTTCACCAATGCTATCGACTAAGGTTTCTGCATCCAGTGTTTCCCCTGATTGGGTGTGCCAAAGTCCATTTTTATGCTCCGCCATATTCGTTAGCGTGGCAAGATCCAATAACACATCCTGCTGGATTGAGCTTGGTAGAAGATCGAAAACGATTCGGCGATAAGCTTGATGAGATGAAGTACGACCAGCCGAATTAATTCCGCCAAAGCCAACAATAACAGGTAAACGGGCCAATTGAATTTCCTCGTTTTATGAATGAGTAAAATATTACGGTATTGTAATGAAGGGGATGACGCTTAGCCACCCCAGACAGAGTTATTTAGTAACGTAAAGTTGCATTTTATTACATTTTTTCCAGCTTGGATTAGGAAAAAAGTGCAACAAAAAATAGTTACTCATTATTTGCTTGCATGCGATTAAAACGCCATAGCTTGTTGTAGTTAATCAAGCTGATGATTTCCTTCACGTAAGCTTGGCCTCGTTGTGAATAGTGCTCTAAACCTTGTGCTAATGCTAAACCAGTGATGACGTCACCTTGTTGTCTAAGATTGGCGCGAGTGTTGCGGAGCTTTTTATACGCGGAGTTGGTATTCAAGTTATCAATGTAAGCAAATACAGACTCACGAGCGTCGTGGAATTTACGCACTTCATGATCGGCATCGTTATCACGAGACACAGGAACTAGGCCGCACCCCTTGCGAAAACACCATTGTCCAAAGTAATTGTTGCCTTGGGTAGCGAAACGAGAGGTGCCCCAAGCGGATTCATTGGCAGCTTGTGCCAGAACCAGTGATGTGGGGATGATATCTAGTCTAGATAATAGGGCTTGAAGGTCTTGTTTGGCGTATTGAGTTAACACTTTAAGCTTGTTGTCTTTGCGCAATTTTGAGACCCAAGCCACCTCTTTTTTAGAAAGTTTGCCGGCTTTTTTGAGAAGAGCCGTTAAGCGTTCTCGATCGGCTAAGATCAAGTCATTTTTTTCTTTGGCAAAGGGCGATAAGTATTCGAAGAAGGCTTTCTTACGTGCCTTAACATCCGTAATTGCTTGAAAATCAGGTGCTTGAGCTTGAATCGGGTGAGACTTAAAGTAGTCTTTTTCGTCCTGTGTTGCTTCGCCAGATTCGTCTGCAGAAGTCACTTCTTCTGCTGTGTCTGCATCTGTTACATCGGCTTCATCCTGAAATGGGTCGGTTTTAATCCATAAAACTAAAAATAGTATTATTGTGATAACCCAGAGTATTTTCTTTTCCATAAACAACCACAACTCTCAACTGTAACATAAGGGTTTGCTTTACTTTGCTCAATGTTGAGCCATCATCGAAAAGCAAAAGAAACCTCATTATCCTTAAAATACATCCAATTTAACAGTCTTTAGAATATTTGCTGACGATACCATGACATTTTGAATGCCTTGGTATCGTTTCATTTGCCAATATTAGGGTAGAAATAACTGTTTAGGGCCAACAGGAACTACTTGTGTTGGGTTGATGTTCTTGTGGCTGTAATAATAGTGTCGTTTGATGTGATCCAAGTTGACCGTTTTTGCGATGTCTTGATGTTCATACAAAGATTGTAAGTAGCGGTTAATATTTGGGTAGTCGAGAATGCGCTTTAGATTGCATTTGAAGTGACCAAAGTACACTGCATCAAAACGAATCAAGGTGGTAAATAGTCGCCAGTCAGCCTCAGTTTGTTGATCGCCCATTAGGTAACGACGACCTTGCAATCTGTCTTCTAGATAGTCCAGGGTGTCAAACAAGGGGATTAAAGCGTCTTCGTAAGCGGCTTGAGTTGTCGCAAAACCGCACTTATATACGCCATTGTTTAAGCTATGGTAGATTCTGTCATTAATCTCGTCGATTTCCTTTGCCAGCTCTTGCGGGTAGAAATCTAAGGTGTTTCCAGTGAGCTCATTGAAGGCGCTATTAAACATGCGAATAATCTCAGCAGACTCATTTGAGACAATGGTATGCGTTTGTTTATCCCACAAGATGGGGACCGTAACTCTTCCGCTGTAATCTGGTTTCGCTTTGGTATAAATTTGATGCGCAAATTGAAATTGATGTAATGGATCGCCAATGTCCACATGCGCATCTTGAAAGTCTGGGTCCTGCTTGAATTCCCAACCATTTTCTAACATGTCAGGGTGGACACAACTGACACTGATGATGTCTTCTAATTGCTTGAGGTGACGAAATATCAGAGTACGATGCGCCCAAGGGCATGCTAAAGAAACGTACAAATGATAACGTCCAGATTCGGCCTGGAAATGTTCGGTTTGGTTGGCATCGTACTGATCGCTCGGATAAATCCAGTTTCGAAAAATGGCTTCGCTACGAACGAATTTACCTTGTGATTTTTTTGTGTCGTACCATTGGTCAACCCACTTGCCATCTACTAATAATCCCATTGTCTTTTCCTTATCTTGTATATTTCTACATATTATTAATGAAACCGAATGCGTTTCGGGGCAATATATTGGTCGTATTTAATCGAATGATTCGATGGGTTTGTTTGTCCTATGTCTGAGCGTTTTGGTTCCTTATTCGCACCATGTTGTATCCTGCTCTTAAGTGTTTATGGCAGCTTATATGTTGGTTTACTGCCGCCCGTTTGGGTGAGTATTTTGCCATTGATGCCTTTGATTCTAGCAGGTGTGGCTATTTTGCTAGCCTGGCACTTTAATAAAGGTCGCGTTTTTATTCTGGTGCTGCTGTTGTTGATCCCCAAATTGTATGGAGGGTCAAATCAAACCGCTTCCATTACCGCGTATTTGGTGGTGTCTTGTTTCTGTGTGGCGTTATTGGCCTTTGTTAAGGAAAGGGGCTTTTTTAATCGCTTTGCGGTTAATCGCTTATTGTTTGTCGCTATGCTGGTCTGTTGGTGCTACGCCGTTGAGCGCCATTGGGTGTCTTTTGCCTTTCTTGATCAAAGCGTTTTCCAGTTATCGCTTACTTGGTCTGATTTATTACTTTGGTTTGGCCTAGTCGTCAGCATCATGCTGATGGCCATTGCGTGGTGGCTAAGTAATGATGCTTTTCATGCCAGTGGTTTAATTAGCATTCTTAGTTTGATCATCATTTCTCGTTTTAGTGTTTCTGGTGTGCAGTACGATACGTTGTTGTCGGCACAATGTTTATTGTGGATATGGTTCCTATTAATGGAAAGTTATCGCATGGCGTATTTAGACGACATGACACGCTTACCTGGACGTCGTGCCTTGAATGAGCAATTAGTGGGGTTGTCTAAGCATTATGCTATTGCCATGGTCGACGTGGATCATTTTAAGAAATTTAATGATACCTATGGTCATGATATGGGAGACAAGGTGCTTAAAAGCGTCGCCCAACAATTAAAGTTGTTTTCTGCTCCGGGACGAGCTTTTCGCTATGGTGGAGAAGAGTTTACCGTGGTGTTTCGACGAGCTCAGGTCAAAGACGTTGAAGCTGTGTTGGAGTCGGTACGTGAAAGTATTGAAGAGGCTCAAGTTGAGGTCTTTGATCCTAAAAAGAAAAAAGACGTCGAAGTGAATGTGACAGCGAGCATTGGTGTGGCGTTCGCATCGGCTGGTGAGGTGCCAACAAATGTTCTCAAACGAGCTGATGAGGCACTGTATCAGTCGAAAAAGAAAGGTCGAAACCGAGTCTCTAAGTCGCTTCCAGCAAAAAATTAAACCGAAAACTAAAAAAATTGACCGTTTGTTCAATTTTTTTAGTTCAAACTATTGCACTGTTACATCAGCTGTCTATAATTAATCTCAGAATTCAAGAACATTAAGGCGCATGCTGTTTTCATGAGCCTTAATCACAGCGCCAACGTGGTGTAACAGTTAGCTTAAATAATGAATGCCTATAGTTATTTAAGTCTCTGTTACGAGGGGAAATGGGGAGCTTCGGCTCCCTTTTTTTATGCCCGAAATTCAAGTGTATCTCCGCTTTCCTTTAGTCTTTCTGTTAATCTCTTTTTATTTCTTTAGGGTGTTGTTGAATGGATCAACGCGCATATTTTGTGTTCGGTCAGCTTCGTGACGGCGTCAAAGAGTGTTATTCTTATGCTCTCTCTGAATCGGATCATCAGAGTTCCCCCCCATTATTTATTAGACAGCAGCGAGGCTAGACTTTGAGCGACGCAAAACGACCTAAAGATCAGCTGAAAGCGCACATTAGAGCGCAGAATCAAACCCTTATATTAGAAACATCGGAGCGCGTATTTGCTCGTCAAGGTTTGGCAAAGACCACGACTCAAATGATTGCGGACGAAGCTGGCTTACCTAAAGCCAATGTGCATTATTATTACCGATCGAAAAAAGATTTATTGGAAGCTGTATTAGAGCGTATTTTGGAAATGTGGCTTCATTCTGTCAGCGAATTTAATGTTGAAGAAGGCCCAAAGCAAAACTTAACTCGATACATTAGTGAGAAAATTGACCAGTCTCGTGATAATAAAAATGCCTCTAAAGTCTTTGCTATGGCGTTAATCGGAGAAGAGTCTTTCGTACTGGATTATTTGCGTCGTTTGTTTGTCACCGAATTGAGCCGTGAAAAAGCCACGATTGAAACTTGGGTTAATAAAGGCTTGATGGACCCTGTGCCAGTCGAACATTTATTTATCAGTATTTGGGCCATGACGCAGACTTATGCAGATTTTGATGCACAGGTACGAATTATGTTGCAAAAAGATGCCTTAGAAGAGAGTGATTACGAAGAGGCAAAGGCCTTTATCACGCGCATGGTATTAGCGGGTTGTGGTGTGAAGGCATTGTCATGACAGTCGAAAGCAGTCTTACCTTTTTTGTTGCTATTTTTATTTTCAGTATTACACCTGGTCCGGGTGTTTTTGCCATCATTGCACGCAGTATGACCCAAGGTGCTAAGGCCAGTGTGTCATTAAGTGCTGGAATGGCGGTCAGTGATATTCTTTATTTAATCATGGCGTGTTATGGGTTGGCCGTTATTGCGCAAACCATGGAAGGTGTGTTTTTAGCCATTCGTTATCTAGGGGCCGCTTACTTAATTTATCTTGGCTGGAAGATGTGGACCGCTTCTGTTTCTAATAGTGCTGAGTCAGATTTAGGAGGCACACCCAAGAAAGAAGTGGCGAGCTTTGTGCAGGGTTTTATGATTTCTGCTTCAAACCCAAAAGTCATTTTGTTTTATGTGGCTTTTTTGCCGACTTTTATGGATCTAACAGTGCTGACTAGTTGGGATATTGCTTGGGCTTCTATGCTGGCTTTTGCCGCTTTAATGATGGGCTTAACGCTGATCGCTGTGAGTGCTTCTCAAGCTCGTAGAATGATGAAGTCTCCAAATGCTATGTCATCTCTTAATCGCGTAGCTGGTGGTGTGATGATTAGCGCGGGTGGTTTTTTAGCGTTACGGAGTTAGGTATCGTTTTGGTAAAGGTTGTTTTTTTACTAAAGCTGCTGACAGGGTTGAAGGGTTTTATCTTCTTGTTGTCAGCAGCTTACATAAAATTTAACGAGTACCGTAAATTCGATCGCCCGCGTCACCGACCCCAGGACGGATATAAGCATGGTCATCCAAGCCACGATCAATGGCGCCAATGTACATCGCTACATCTGGGTGCGCCTCTTTAAATGCTTGAATGCCTTCTGGTGCGGCAAACAAGCAGATGAAACGAATGTCAGAAGCCCCCATCTCTTTCATTTTCTCGATCGCCATGATGGCAGAGTTGCCCGTTGCCAACATAGGATCTACCACAATAATGGTGCGTTCATTCACAGAATGAGGCATCTTTAAGTAGTACTCAACTGGTTGTTTGGTGTCTGGATCACGGTATAAACCGACGTGGCCAACACGGGCTGAAGGCGACAGTTTTAGTACGCCCTCGGCTAGACCATTGCCGGCACGCATAATGGTCACGATGCACAGTTTCTTGCCTTTAAGAACAGGGCACATGGCTTTTTCAAGCGGTGTTTCTACTTCGATATCCATGGTATCCAGGTCACGAGTGGCTTCGTAACCAATCAGTGTTCCTAGCTCTTCTACCAGCATTCTGAATTCACGAGTGCTCGTGTTTTTGTCGCGTAGACTGGTGAGTTTGTGTTTCACGAAAGGGTGGCTGATGACAAAAATGTCGTTGTATTTTTCAAGAAGTTGTTCGCGAGTCATGCGTTTTTCCTTTTCGTTGGCGGGCTTGGGTGTTGCAATCATTGCCTTGCAAAATATGTGCTCATAATACCACTAAGTGGATTTCAGCTGAATCATTAATCTTGTCCTTCTGGTTAGTAGTGGTCTGGGTTAGGTTGGGGATTGTTTTCTTAAAGATCGTCACTACATAAACAAACATTAGATTGGCTACATTAGCCGCGAATGTGTGGGGGCAAGTCTCCCAAGAAAGAATTGGATTGAAGAATGAGTAATGACGATTTTTTAGACAACCAAGAAGATAATGATGTCATGGCCGACGATGAAAGTGTGGTGATCAGTGATCCCAAAGCGTTGGCTTTGCCAGACGATGTGTTGCCAGAAACACTGTATATCTTGCCGATTTCCAGTCGACCTTTTTTCCCTGCGCAAGTGCAGCCTGTGATGGTTGACGCCGAACAATGGGAAGACACGGTTGAGCGCATTGCAGAGCATCCGCAAGCAGCGGTTGGCTTGGTGTACGCTGAAAAAGTGGGTAAAGGTGCGCCTCCGGTAGAAGTTTTTCGTTCAATCGGTTGTGCAGCTCGGATTCATAAGGCCGAAAAACAAAACGATAAGCTGACTTTCCTCGCACAAGGGGTAAAGCGTTTTGAGGTGGTCGAGTGGTTAAGTGACACGACGCCCTATTTGGCGAGAGTGCGTTACATCAATGATGCCAAAGCCAGTGACGATGAAGCAAAAGCCTATTCCATTGCTATTCTAGATGCCATTAAAGAGTTGATTCGACTTAATCCATTATTCAGTGAAGATTTGCGTCAGTATTTGGGGCGTTTTTCTTTCAATGAATCTGGTTTATTAGCGGATTTTGCCGCTTCTATCACGTCGGCAGAGCCGGAAGAGTTATACGATGTGTTGGCCACAATACCGGTGCAGGCGCGGATGCATTTGTCGTTAACTTTGTTGCGTAAGGAGCTGGAAATTGCTCGTTTGCAAAATGAAATCAGCGCTGAAGTAAACGATAAAATTGGGAAGCATCAACGGGACTTTTTCTTACGCGAACAATTGAAGGTGATCCAGAAAGAGTTAGGGATTTCAAAAGATGATCGTACCTCTGATGTGGAAACGTTTGAAGAGCGGTTGCAAGGAAAAACTTTAACTTCGTCAGTAGCGGATAAAATTCAAGAAGAACTGCATAAACTGAGTATTCTAGAAACTGGATCCCCTGAATATGGTGTGACGCGTAACTATTTAGATTGGGCGACTTCTTTGCCTTGGGGTGTGCATTCTGACGATAACTTGGACATTAAATCCGCTCGTGAAGTATTAGAGTCTCACCACGCTGGTTTGAGCGATATCAAAGATCGTATTGTTGAATTCTTAGCACTAGGCGCCCACCGTGGTGAAATGGGAGGATCAATCTTGTTGTTGGTTGGCCCCCCTGGCGTGGGTAAAACGTCTATCGGTAAATCTATTGCTGAATCTCTCAATCGTAAATTCTATCGCTTTAGTTTGGGTGGGATGCGTGATGAAGCCGAGATTAAAGGCCATCGTCGTACCTATATTGGTGCTTTACCCGGTAAGTTTGTGCAGGCGTTAAAAGATGTTCAAGTCGAAAACCCTGTCATCATGTTAGATGAGATAGATAAAATCGGTTCCTCATTCCAAGGTGATCCAGCGTCTTCTCTACTGGAAGCATTGGACCCTGAGCAAAATAGTGAGTTTCTTGATCATTATTTGGATATGCGAATTGATTTGTCTAAAGCCTTGTTCATTTGTACGGCCAATCAGCTGGATACCATTCCTTCGCCGTTATTAGATCGTATGGATGTAATTCGTCTGTCGGGCTACATAGCAGATGAAAAGCTCGCCATTGCAAAGCAGCATTTATGGCCTAAGTTACTGAAGAAAAATAAGCTGCTGAAAAAACAGCTTAATATTACGGATGCGGCATTGCGTCATTTGATTGAACACTATGCACGTGAAGCTGGCGTGCGAGGTATGGATAAGTTACTGCAAAAAATACTGCGTAAATGTGTCGTAGAACTCATGACGGGTGAGAAAGAACACATTAATGTGGGTGTTAAAGATGTAGAAAGCTTATTGGGCATGCCTTATTTCCGTCCCGAAAAGACTCTTCAAGGGGTTGGTGTTGTGACAGGTTTAGCTTGGACTTCTATGGGGGGAGCGACTTTACCCATTGAAGCGACCAAAGTGCATGAACTTACCCGCGGTTT
Organism: Marinomonas aquiplantarum; assembly: GCF_003314975.1. Lineage (GTDB taxonomy): Bacteria > Pseudomonadota > Gammaproteobacteria > Pseudomonadales > Marinomonadaceae > Marinomonas > Marinomonas aquiplantarum. The sequence continues at coordinate 6,969 of NZ_QNRF01000015.1, read as the reverse complement.
GAAGTTGACTGGCAAGTTGGGTGACGTGATGAAAGAGTCAGCAGATATTGCTTACTCATATGTGTTTTCTCATACCAAGAGCTATCAGCGATCCCCTGAGTTTTTTGATAAGTGCTTGGTGCACCTGCATGTGCCTGAGGGCGCAACACCAAAGGATGGGCCAAGCGCTGGTATTACTATGGCAACCGCTTTAATGTCATTGGCAAAAGGAGAGCCTGTACGTCGTGGTTTAGCGATGACGGGAGAGTTGACTTTAACAGGGCAAGTACTAGCAGTTGGTGGTATTCGTGAAAAAATCATCGCGGCTAAGCGTAGTAAAATTAACGAAGTGATTTTACCTGAACCAAATCGACGAGACTTTGACGAATTACCTGAATCGGTCAAGGATGGCATGACAGTGCATTTTGCTGAACGTTTTACCGATGTTGAAAAGGTGGTTTTCAATCGTGATGTGAGTAACCTTCATTGATATTCACTAATTTGTCCACAAACTAGGCATTCTCTTCATGGCCGAGTCATGAGAAAATGAACTAACCGGGTGAGCTTTGGCTTGCCCGGTTTTTTTATATTTAGGTTGCTAGGGGAAATGAATGCCTAATTCGGCAAAACTCACACAAGGCTCAACGTTTAAACACGTGGTAACTATGTCGGTTACTAGTGCGTTGGGGTTGATGTGCATGTTTTTGGTGGATTTAGTCGATATGCTTTTTCTCTCCATGTTGGGGGAAAAAGAAGCTGTCGCGGCAGTGGGTTATGCCAGCACCATTATGTTCTTTACGGTTTCGCTAAGTATTGCCATATCCATCGCGGCGACCGCTTTGGTTTCACGGGCCATTGGTGAACATAACCTTGAACTGGCAAAACGTAGAGCTGTTAATGTACTGGCATTTGGTATTCTATTTTCATCCCTCGTTGTTTGGTTTTTATGGCCAAAAATCCCACATATTTTGCTTTTTATTGGTGCCACAGGTCGGGCACTTGATCTGGCGACTGGTTATTTACAGATTCTGATATTAGGGATGCCTGCTGTGATGATTGGCATGATTGGTTCCGGGATTATGCGTGCCTTGGGCGATGCCAAGCGTGCAATGTACGCGACTATGGTTGGTGGCTTGGTGAATGCCGTTCTAGACCCTATTTTTATTTTTGCTTTTGGTCTCGGGGTCGATGGTGCGGCGATTGCGTCTTTATTAGCGCGTTGCTCTATGGTGATAGTGGCTTATTATGGCGTGGTTCGAGTTCATAAAATGCTGGGTGAGTTTGATCTTATGGATTTTTTCAAAGATACACGAAGCATTGCTGTGATTGCTGTCCCAGCCATGCTCACGAATATGTCTTCGCCTCTGGCGAACGCTATTGTAATGGAGCATACCGCGTCTTTTGGTGATGATGCGGTCGCAGCGGTGGCCATTATTGGTCGAGTAATACCTGTAATATTTGGTGGTTTGTTTGCGCTGTCTGGTGCGGTAGGGCCAATATTAGGGCAAAACTATGGGGCGGGGCGTTTTGATAGAATGCATCAAACCATTTCAAGTGCAGTAATTTATGCCTTGGGATATTGTCTTTTGTTATGTTGGGCTTTGTATGCGCTGCAGGATTGGCTGGTGGTGGTGTTTAATGCGTCTCCCGCCAGTGCGGATCTCATTCGCTTTTTTGCGACCTTTGTGTCGTTCAGTTTTTTCTTCCAGAGTTTGTTGTTTATCGCCATTGCTACCTTTAATAATCTTGGTCGTCCTCTTCACAGTACTTTGTTGAACTTTGCTCGAGCAACCCTAGGAACCTGGCCTTTGATTATTGTTTTTTCTTGGTTTATGGGAGCGGAAGGGATTTTGTTTGGGCAGGCCGTTGGCTCAGTGATTTTTGGCTCACTAGGTTTTTATATGGCAAGAAATTACATCGTTGAATTGGAGGAAAAGGAAGCGAAAGAAATACTACCTTCTGGTGCTTCCACAGGCTTTGATGAGATGATTTAAACGGTATTGATTATGGTTTTTTGACCGCCCATAGTAAAAACTCACGATTACCATCGCCACCTTTGATTGGGCTTTCAATGTAACATTGCACTTGGAATCCTAAAGCAGAGACAAAGGCTTTGATGTCTTTGGTTAATTCCGAGACTCTTTTTTCATCTTTCACTATCCCTCCTTTGCCCACAAATTCTTTGCCCACTTCAAATTGAGGTTTTACTAGAGTAATGAGGTGTCCTCCTTCTCTAATTAGCTCAGGGAGCTGTGGTAAGATTTTTGTTTGTGAAATGAAGGATACGTCCATTACAGCAAGGTCAAAACCCGTTTCTGGCAAGTGGTTTTGCAAGTCTTCTGTCGATAAATGTCGTGCGTTTATGCCCTCTAAACAGACAATCTGCGGATGATTTATTAAGCTTGAAGCCAGTTGTCCATGACCAACCTCAATGCCCACGACCTTATTTGCGCCATGTTGAATGGCGCAGTCGCTAAAGCCTCCGGTAGATTGACCGATATCTAGTACTTGAAAGTCTGTGATGTCTAAGTTTGTGTGAGACAAAGCTCCTTCAAGTTTAAGGGCGCCTCGAGAGACATATTTGTCAGTGTCTCTTGGAGTGATGTTTAACTTGGTGTCCGTTGAGAGTTTTAAACTGGCTTTGGTGATGGGATGCCATTGATCATTTAGTAAATAAGACACTCTGCCCTCACTGATAAAACTTTGTGCCTGTGAGCGAGACTTGGCTAGACCTTGTTCGGTCAGCAGAAGATCAATGCGTAACATAATAAAACCGTTAATGACAATATTAGCTGCTATATTATCAAAATTAGACCAAGCAAAATAGGTTAGTGAATGGTGCTGTAGCATCCATCTGAGGAGAGCCCGTGATACCGACAACCTTGATAACCACAGAAGAATTAGAGTCGCTTTTAGATTCGCCAAATTTAGTTGTATTAGACTGCCGTTTCTATTTAACGGATTTGGCTAAAGGAAGTTTGCTGTATCAGGACGGTCATATTCCCAATGCGATTTTTGTCGATGTGCATCATCAGTTAGCAGCCTCTGAAAGCGAGATGTCTGGACGCCATCCTTTGCCACCGGAACAGAGCTTTTCTAAGCAGTTGCAACTGTGGGGGATTGATAAGCAAAGTGATGTGGTTGTATACGATGATATGGGCGGTGCCATCGCTGCTCGAGCTTGGTGGATGATGGTGCAACAAGGCCTTAAAGTGCGAGTGTTGGATGGCGGTTATCCTGCTTGGTTGAGAGAGGATAAAGAGGTTTCATTTCAACAATCTACAGGCACGAAAAGTAATGAAGTTATGGACGTTTCATTCCCTTGGGCCATAGACGAGCAAAGTGTCGTTGAGAACTTTGAGGCGAATCAATTTCAATTAGTGGATGCTAGAGCAGCGGATCGTTTTCAGGGTGAGAATGAGACCATAGACCCAGTGGCAGGACACATTCCTGGCGCGATCAACCGCCCCTTTATGGATAATCTTGATGAGCTTGGTTATTTTAAACCTGCGGAGCAGCTGCATGTAGAATGGCAGGATTGGATTTCTGAGGACGAAGACAGTTACGTGTACTATTGCGGTTCCGGAGTAACGGCATGTCACAATGTATTGGCATTAAATTATTCCGGCATTGAAGCAAAGCTTGTGTATGTTGGTTCTTGGAGTCAGTGGGCCAAACGCATGTTACGTTTGACTAAGGCACAATAATTTTTCATTTAAAAGTAAAGAAAAGTTAGATTAGGCATTTTTAATTCATTCTCAAACTGTAAAATAGGGATATATTTCAAAATGTAACAATTTGGTGAAAGGTAGAGTTTGATGAAAATTGCGGTGGCTGGAACTGGCTATGTAGGGATTTCTAATGCTTTGTTGTTGGCTAAGCATAACCAAGTGGTTGCGCTCGATATTGTGCCTGAAAAAGTGGCCATGCTAAATGCCAAACAATCTCCTATTGAAGATGATGATATAGAGCGCAGCCTTGCTCAAGATGAATTGAATTTTAAGGCTACACTGGACAAAGAAGAGGCCTATGTTGGAGCAGATTACATCATTATTGCGACACCAACAGATTATGATCCAGAAACAAATTATTTTAATACCCGCCACGTTGAGTCCGTTATTGCTGATGTATGTCGTTTAAACCCAAATGCAGTGATGGTGATTAAGTCGACTGTTCCCGTTGGCTTTACAAAGTCCGCACAAGAGCAATTCGCCACGAACAATTTAATTTTTTCTCCTGAGTTCTTGCGAGAAGGTAAAGCCTTGCATGATAACTTATACCCTTCTCGCATCATTGTTGGAGAAGAGTCAGAGCGAGCACGTATTTTTGCTAACTTGCTTGTACAGGGAGCATTAAAAGAACAAGTAGATGTGTTACTGACTGGTTCTACTGAGGCTGAGGCGATTAAATTATTCGCGAATACATATCTGGCTATGCGAGTTGCCTTCTTCAATGAACTAGACAGTTATGCAGAATCTCACCAATTAGATAGCCGTCAAATTATTGAAGGGGTGGGATTGGACCCTAGAATTGGCAAACATTATAACAACCCATCCTTTGGTTACGGTGGTTATTGCTTACCGAAAGACACCAAACAGCTTTTAGCCAATTATGATCAGGTACCCAATAACCTGATTCGCGCCATAGTAGATGCCAATGTGACACGTAAGGACTTTATCGCGGAATCCATCCTTAAACGCTCTCCTAAAGTAGTGGGTATTTATCGTTTGGTGATGAAATCAGGGTCTGATAATTTTCGAGCATCGGCCATACAAGGTGTGATGAAGCGAATTAAGGCTAAAGGTGTGGAAGTAGTGGTTTATGAACCCGCTTTGGACGAACCACAGTTCTTTAACTCTCGTGTCATTACTGATTTGGCAGAGTTTAAGCGTTTATCTGACGTTATTGTGGCAAACCGTTTAACCGATGATGTAATGGACGTTGAAGAAAAAGTTTATACCCGAGATCTCTTTGGTGGCGATGCTTGAAAATGAAAAGAAAAAATTGGGAATATTACAAAAATCGTTGGGCTAAGATTCGCTATTATATTAGTGAAACTCTATTGTTAAAGAAACCTGTTAAAAGTGCCCATGATATTTTGAATTCTGCGGTTGTTACCGAGCAGATGCGCGAGAGGGCAGATTATTGCTGTAAGCTAGATAGTAGTTTTAGTCCCTCAGAAAACTCTGTTTCTGTTGGTGAATTTAAAAAGACAAAAAGCTTTGTATATTTTGCTGATACGAAACGAGTTGTGAGTCATTTCCCCAAAGATAAACGATTTGATTATGTATTTGGCGATGTGACGCATGTCCCTGATGTGCCATCCTTTGTTAAAAGTCGTCCTATTATCGATAACAATCAAAACTCAGTGTTATTGAAGTTGAACGCTATTCGTCATTATCAATTTGTTGACGATAAAGTTTCTTTTGAAGATAAAATTCCCATGGCTGTATGGCGAGGAATGGTGCATCACCAACATCGACAAGATTTCGTTGAGCTTTATTATAAAAGCTCTTTAGCCGATGTGGGACATAATGATGTAGGTAAAAAGGGGGATGGGTACAAAGGTTACTTAACTGTATCCGAACAGCTGAAGTACAAATATGTTGTTAGCATAGAAGGGAAAGATGTAGCTACCAATCTAAAGTGGGCGATGAATTCAAACTCTTTAGTTATGATGAGGAAACCTCGATATGAAACATGGTTTATGGAGGGTATGTTAAAGCCTGATTATCACTATGTGTTGTTGAAAGATGATTTTTCCGATCTAGAGGAAAAGATACTTTACTATAATGCTCATCCTGAAGAAGCAAAGACAATAATTCAAAATGCTAATGAATATGTTATAGATTTTAAGGATGATGAAAAAGAATTATTAGTATCATTGTTGGTAGCAGATAAATATTACCGTCTGACTGCCCTTGGATGAAACGCTCTATTGTTTTCTTAAGAATTTTTTTGAAACCCTCTCTTAAAATAGACCAATATTTTGATCGTGATAAAGCTGCTTTTAGCTCTTTTCTGGTGTTTTTCTATTGTCCAATAAGAAAAAATTGACCTCCCTTTAGGGAGCTATTTTGTATTTTCTTCTACTTTTTTATAGATTAACGATCATTTTTTAAAGGTTGCCTTAATGTTTTATGCCCTTAGAAATAGCATTTTTATATGTATTATTTTCATATCTCTTGTTTTTTTATCTTAGTCTTTTAGTTTTATGTTTTTTTATGTCTTTTGATTTTGGTGTAATGATAGTCTTCTCGTTTTTATTTTTGTGCAAAATTAATTAATACCTTAATTACTTTACATTTTTTAAAAAAATTTAAGAAATTATTTTCTGACCGTGTGGTTATATTTTATGTAAAGCTTCCATTTTATTGAATAAGGTAAAAACATAAACAAAAAACTTTTTGGCCTTTCCGCCTTGCTACTCAGTAGTGTCAGCTTCGCTGCAGATTATTCTGATGATATTCATAAAAATGATTATTCTTGGAGACAATTTAATCTAATGTATGCTTTTGATGAATTGCCTGGTGAGTCAAGCCATGATTACATGGAAATGGAATTTGGTGGTCGCTCAGGAATTGTGGATCTATATGGTTATTTAGATATTTTTAACCTAGGTTCTATTGAGAGTAGTGATAAAGCAGATTCAGACAAAATGTTTCTGAAGATTGCACCTCGGTTTTCGCTTGATGGTATTACGGGAAAAGACCTTTCATTTGGGGGTGTTCAGGAGGTTTATGTGTCGACTTTATTTAGTTTAGACGGTGGTGAAGATGGTACAAATAATTCGTTCTTTGGCCTAAGAGCAGATGTGAATGTACCTTGTTTGGATAAGGTTGGTGTAAACCTTTACGCTTTATATGATAAAAGCTTTGGTAACCGTGATGGGTTGTGTAATCCCCCCATTTTTAACAGGGGTGAAAAGTAGAGCCTAAGCTGCCTTCATAAGCCATTTAGGTGGAATGCCACCAATGGCACTGTTTGGCC
>NZ_QNRF01000014.1 GCF_003314975.1 Marinomonas aquiplantarum | reverse complement strand
TTTCGGTAAAACGTGACTTCTTCATAGATCGCTCCTGATGCATTGATCATAAAACTCTCTACTTAAAACCCCAATCATTTTTTGGGGGGATTACACCATCAAAGCGAGTTTTTTTATGATCTATACTGGGCAATCGATTCTATAAGCGTCGATGCGATAGACAAGGCATCTTGTCTCGACATTTTATCAAATCCGATTTGTGGATTTGCTGTACAAAGTAACCCGGCTCTTCGGACAAAGACAATTGTTTTTCACCGAAAGGCGAATATAGACTACTGTGCCCATATGTTTGACGTTTCTCATTATGCCAACCACATTGATTCACGCCCAATACAAAACATTGATTTTCTATCGCACGAGCCGCCAATAAAGTCGCCCAGTGAGCCTTACCAGTAACATAAGTAAACGCCGCAGGCACTAACAACAGTTCCGCACCCTGCTCTGAAAGCTGGCGATATAACTCTGGAAAACGCACATCATAACAAATACTTAAGCCAACTTTAAAACCATCAACATCTACTACTTTCGGCAGTAAATCACCCGGCTCAATCACTTCAGACTCTAGATAAGACCCTGCTTTGTCATCAACTGTGACATCAAACAAATGAATTTTATCGTACCTGTCCAGTAAGTCTCCATCCGGTCCAATCACCCATAAGGTTTGACGAACTCGTCCAGAAGGTACGGACTGACCCGATTCCGTCTGAATCGATGGATGCGAACCAATCACCAAATAAATATTCAACGTTTTGGCCAGTTCAGAAACCTCTGTCAGTATTTGTTGCTGAACATCAGATTCAGCAAGACGTCGCATGCCTTTTCCATCAAACAAAAAGACATTTTCTGGCAACACCACCAGACGAGCACCGTCTTTGGCAGCGGCCGAGACAAGACGCTTTACTTCTAAAAGATTTTCGTGCCATGCATTACTACTGGTCAATTGAATGGCGGCAACAGATAAGCTTTCCATTAATTATTCCTTTCTTTTGGCTTATAGCGAACTGGTGTCATTTCTGGCTCACTAAACGAGCCTTTCACCTTATATTGAACACTGGTTACTTTTGAAATTTGATCACCAATAAGCTTATCAGTAATAAACAATAAACCGGCTAATTGCGGCGTTCCCCAGATTAAGCCTGCTAAAGGCAAGGTGCCAGATATCGGGAAAGTAGCCGTCAAGGTTTCATCCAGCGTTTCATCAACAATATTAGCCGTACCGGACAAATACAATTCTGCCGTTGGAGAAATAATAGAAACCGGCTTTTTAGTGGTTAATACACCATCTTTCAATATCATTTCGCCCTTGAACTCATCATAGGTTAAACCTGGCTCATAAATATCAGAAAAATCCAGAGTCAAACGTCGACTCAATGCACCAACATTAAAAATACCCAATGCTTTCAAGAAAGCGGGCAACTCATCCACCTGACTGAAATTTCCATCTTCGGCTAAGAATCCAATACGCCCCGTCACTGACTCTCGGTCAAAATGGAATGGATGACCATGCCAGCTTAAGGCCACATTAATATTAAACGAATCTGATGACACAAAGGCTTCATCTGAGAATTTACCTGTCAACTCGGCTAGATCCTTACCTTTGGTGTTGACCATAAACTCAACGTTTGAGCTTGGTCCTGTATCCTGCCAAAACAAGCTGGCGTTAAAATTGCCCGTTTTCAGTTTGGTTGAAATAGGATCTATCCTCAAAGCGTCACCTTGTTGAGAGATTTTTAATTGCCAGTCACCATAAGGTTTATCATTTAAATACAACTCATCCACCGACAACGTCATATTTGGCACATCCTTCGCTGCAATTGGTGCTCGATCTACCTCATTCAGACCTGTTTCAGAAGCAGTATTTAGATCGCTATCAGCAGCAGAAAGCTCGTCCTCTTTTGCAAAACGCCAACTGAGGAAACCAAAATGTAAATCTGGCTGACCGTTACTATTTCTTAAAGCGAAGTTCACCTCATCAGCGTTCACCAACAACGCCTGATTTTGTGACCCGTCGTACCGAATCTTGAGGTTATTCCATTGGTTATTATCGTTTACATCAACCTGATCAATAATCAAATCGACCGTAGAAAGCCAAGCTGGAGGCCCTGATTCTGTCGGCTTAGATAACACTAACTCCTGATGCAAACCAAAAATAATGTCCTGCCAAGAAGACACCGCCAGATCGTCCAACGCACCTCGAACGACTAAGCCTTTCGGAATGCTCTGTGCGAAAGACATATCTTTCGTAGCGCTTAATAACAGCTCGCCACCCGTAAAACCAGTGCCCTGTATTAAAAAACGGCCTTTTGACAAATCATCATAATCAACATCCACCACCAGATCCTGCTCATGTTGCCTCAACTTAATATCAAGAGATTTACTGTCTGTGGCCACTTTACCAACCGGTGCCGGCAATGCTATTTCCACACCCTGCAGATCACTTTCAATGCTGAGATCCACCTGACCATCTTGCGATTGATTCACGGCTAATGTGCCACGATATTGAGTGGAGCCAGATACTTGCTCAATCACAGCATCAGGCAATTTGTGCCATCGAGCAATCATTTGCGGCTGCACCTCGCCCGAGAGGTCACCTAAAACAGACATGCCTTGTTCTGATTGCGTGGAAGATAAAGTAAGATGCGACTGACCACCAAATAACGTGGCAGTAAACTCAGACCCGAGCAAACCGTTTTCTGAGTCGTATTTGAGCTGACCTGTATCAATATCAAGACTCAAGCCAATATCCCCAATGGTCAACGGATTCTGAGCAAAGTCCACTTGTAAATCGATTTTAGGGCTAAGCGCTTCATTAAAGGGAATCGAAATGTCGAATTGACCACTTATATCACCCGTTAATTGCCAGTTTTCAAAAGGCTTTAACACTGAATCAGCCAACGGACTTGCAGACAACATAGAAAGTACATTCTTTGAATCTTCCTGCATGCCACCATTAATCTTTAACCAATCTGCCTCCCCATTCACAACCGGGACTGAGATAGCAAGATTTGAAACTGGCATGCTTTGCATCATAGCGGAATCGACTTGGACAAGAACGCCGGATTTATCCAATTCAAAATGTCCATTCACCTTTTCTGCAGTCGGCCAATTTTTATCAAAGGTTAAGGATAAATCACTGACGTCCATCTGAAGTCGAACATGAGAATCATAGTTATCGGACAAATTACTGTGTATTAGCAGGTCAAAACTCTCTACTTGACCGGCATTTGCAAAAGACTCTTTTAGCCATTGATTAAGGTCTTTATTGAGCACATTGGGCGGCACATAGGTCAAACGATCTACCACTGGAAGGTTATCACCATGCAAATCCAGTGCAATCCAGTCAGGCAGATCTTGACGAACCTCAAGGCGAAAACCGCCCTGTACATTTGCCCCATTTCGCTCGATCACTAAATCTTGCCCAGCGACCAAATAGATATCTTGTTGTTTTTGCCAGCGAACATAACCGGATACAGACTGAGTTAACCATGCATCATCATAAAGTTCATCAAACGCCAATTGACTATCATGACCAATGAAGTCGATGTAACCATTGGTATCCGATAAGCCAAACACAGCATCAATATTATTGGCTCTCGGTATGCCATTGTGCCCTTCAACAGACGCTGAGGCCAAATTGGTCACTAATTCAAAGTGAGGCTCATCACCCTTAAAGTCTAACGTTAAACGGCCGTTTTTAGCCATCCCTCGTGGTGCCAACCCTGATAAAATTTTAGACGCTCGAGTCTCTTCTGGTAAGAATTGTTGCGCTAAGCGATTCGCTAGTTCAAGATTGAGTTGGTCGTAAGATAAAGTTGCCCGACGAGTTATCTCTGACCAATTAAGCGCCAAATTGCTCTCAGTATAAGAGGCCCCATCCGCATCAACAAAGGTAAGACCTTTAACGTCTAATTTGACACTCGGCTTATCCAATTTAAGCTGCATAGTAGCCGCACCTGACACATGGTATTCCTCACCATTTTCAAAACCTAGCTGCAACGTCGTTGACGCTAATTGAGCGGAGACTTCTTTGCCGACCAAGGCATTTACCCAAACATTGCCACCAAAACGAGCGGATTTGAAGGCAGGAACAGTATCTGAAAACAGAGCCGAAACGGGTAAATCAATCATCGGCATTTCTATCTCAGCATTCACTCGATAATGCCCTAAAAAGCCCAACGGCTCTTCGATTCTGGCATTGACTTGAAAAGGCTCTTTGCCATCGTCCAAATAAAATGTTGAGGTTAGCAATGACTCAAATTGTTTTTGAAAGAGATAAATTTCAGGGAAGGAAACTCGATGGAAACCTAAGCGCTCACTGTGTAATTGTAAGCGGGCTTCTTGAATAGAAAAGTTTTTTTGAGCAGATAAATAACCCAACACCCTTTCTAAACCAATATCATCATTGGCTTGTTGCTTGGCTTCTGCGCCATTTAAACGCCATTGCCCATCTGTCTCCTGTAACGAAATAGAAGGCTGAACAAAACGAATATAGGTAAATTGAGGCTGCAAAGAGAGCAAAGAATGGATGGTATCAATGCGTACTTGCACTTCATCAATATCAATTGCAGGTGTGCCGTTCGCTGTCAATCGAAAGTCAGACACCGAAAAAATCGGATCGACACCCTCTAACGCACCATCCACTGGCCCCAAACTGACGGGATAGCCTGTGATTTGCGTCAGGTTACGCTCAATCTGAGGACGATAATTGTCCAAATACGGCAGCAAATAACCAACACTGGACGCAAACACAGCCAATATGACGGAAAATGTAACAAGCCCCCAAAAACAAAACAGGGTCAGCTTGCGGAATATCCAACTCATGTTAAAAAGCCATTCAATTAGCGAAGCACAACATCATATTGATCTTGCGTATACACAGAGTCAACCTGAAAGCGAATGGTTTTACCGATGAAAGCCTCTAATTCGGCTACGGCCGCACTTTCTTCGTCCAAGAATCGTTCCACCACAGAAGTAGATGCCAAGACAGTGTAAGTCTGTGAATCATAAGCCCGATCTGCGCGTAAAATCTCACGAAACACTTCATAGCAGACCGTTTCAGGCGTTTTCACCAAACCGCTGCCACGACAAGCTCGACAAGGCTCACACAAAGTCTGACCAAGGCTTTCACGGGTTCGCTTACGAGTCATTTCAACCAAACCAAGCTCAGATACACCGGTAATCTTGGTCTTCGCGTGATCAGTATCCAATACCTTTTCAAGCATACGTAGCACTTGGCGTTTATGCTCTTCATCTTCCATATCAATGAAGTCAATTATGATGATGCCACCAAGGTTTCTAAGCCTTAATTGACGACCAATGGCCGTGGCTGCTTCTAAGTTGGTTTTATAAATGGTTTCTTCAAGGTTTCGGCTACCAACAAACGCCCCAGTATTAACATCAATCGTGGTCATTGATTCAGTTTGTTCGACTAACAAATACCCACCCGACTTAAGCTGGACTTTACGATCTAAGGCTTTGTGTATCTCATCTTCAACACTGTATAGGTCAAAAATGGGACGCTCACCAGGATAATACTCAATCCGTCCAACCAACTCTGGAATAAAGTCATCCGCAAACGAACGCAATTTGGCATAATTCTCTTTTGAGTCTATGCGAATTTTTTCAGTTGTTAGGCTTACCAGGTCTCGCATGGTACGAAGGTGCAAAGGTAGATCTTCGTATATAACAGACGGGGCTTTTGCGTTTTTCATACGACGCTTTACGGATTGCCAAAGGCGTGTAAGGAACTTGATGTCCGCTAGAATCTCTTCCTCTCCCGCCCTTTCAGCCGCAGTTCGTAAAATATAACCACTGTTTTCGTCCGCATCAGTCAAGGCTTCAGAAACCAATTGCTTAAGACGATCACGCTCTTGCTCATCTTCAATGCGCTGGCTCACACCAACGTGAGATTGATCTGGCATGTAAACCAAATAACGCGACGGGATAGAAAGATGTGTGGTTAAGCGTGCGCCCTTGCTACTAATCGGGTCTTTTGTAACCTGCACAACCAATGACTGACCTTCTCGAAGGTAATCGCCAATTTGATCACTCGGATTCACCGCATCTCGGTCAGCCACTTCAGAAACATGAATAAACGCAGCTCGTTCTAAACCGATGTCGACAAAAGCTGCCTGCATTCCAGGCAAAACTCGAACCACTTTGCCCTGATAAATATTACCGACAATGCCTTTACGACTAGAGCGTTCAATATAAACTTCTTGCAATACCCCATTTTCAACGAGGGCAACTCGAATTTCCATGGGAGTGACATTAATGAGTACGTCTTCACTCATGAGACATCTCCTCTAAAGAATGAATTCCAAATTGTGACAACAGCTGCGCGCATTCAAACAAAGGCAAACCAACAACCGCCGAATAAGAGCCTTGCATTGACGCTACAAACACAGCGCCATGACCTTGAATCGCATAAGACCCTGCTTTATCTTGTGGCTCACCACTACGCCAGTACTGTTCAATTTCAAGATCCGAAATAGCCCGAAACGTCACATCTGTATTTACGCAGGTCGATACTTTATGCTCACCCGATAAATCCATAAGGCACAAAGACGTCATAACTTGATGACTTCGTCCAGATAACATTCGCAGCATTTGCTTTGCATCATCAAGATTAGCAGGCTTACCTAAAATTTTCTGATCGACCACCACACTGGTGTCTGACGCCACAAAAATAACAGAGGATTGGGTAGGAGCATGAAAAACAGAAGGGAATTTAGCGGCAGCAGCAATGGCCTTTTCTTCCGCCATTCTTAACACATAATCTTGTGGGGTTTCCTGAGCCTGTGGCGTCTCATCTATGTCTGCCGGTAGGACCTCAAACTCTCTCACTAAGAGACTTAACAGCTCTTTTCTTCTGGGGGAGGCCGAGGCCAATACAAGCATAAAATTGTCCTATTAAAATTATCTAATCGAGTAAATGCGCCGTACACTGCGTAGGATAATAAAAGACCAAGGCCATAAAAGCCCCGTCACAACAGCAGGCATAAAAATGAGCAAAGTAGGTTCAGCATAGCCTAAATAATGGTCAATCCAAAAGTCGACCAGCTGGTTCACACTCACTAAAACAGCAACAAAAACCCCTTGCTGCCAACGGTGATACATTCTCAGCCGCTGATAAAACAAAGCGCAAGTGTAGGAAATAATGACATAAGTTAATGAGTGCTGACCAATAATACCGCCTTGTAGTAAGTCTACCATTAACCCCAGAACCCAAGCTAAGCCAACACCAACTCGGAAAGGTAAGGCGATTACCCAATACAAGATTACCAGCAACGCCCATTCAGGGCGAAACCACAAAAACTCTTCTGGAAAAGGGATCGCCTCTAACATCAAAGCGGTTAACAAGGTAATCATAAAGACTACTAATGGTTTCATTATCGCCCTGCCCCAGATTTTTCAATTAACATGACATGTCGACTTCGGCCTAATTGAGCTAAAGGAACCACATCAACACTAGCGTAGGATTGACCAGACAATAATTTGACGCTTTTTACGACACCGACAGGGTAACCACGAGGAAAGCGTTTATCCAAACCAGACGTGGTTAATACATCGCCTTTTTTAATATCGATTGAACGAGGGACACTCAGCAGCTCCATGCGCTTCAAGTCTCCTGTTCCCTTGAGAATACCGCGAAAGCCGGTGCGGGCAAGCTGCACAGGAACAAAATGGCTGGCATCCGCAATCAGTAGTACACGACTACTGTAGGCGGCGGTTTCAATGACTTGGCCGAGCACACCAGTGGCGTCCAACACTGGCTGACCAACATAAGCGCCAGATGAGAAGCCTTTATCAATCATAATTCGATGGCTGTAGGCATTCTGATCGAAACCAATTACCTCAGCCATGACAATCTTTTCATCGACTCGTTGCGACGCATCAAGCAGTTCACGCAAACGCACGTTTTCAGCTTGTAATGACTCAAGTCGCTGTTGCTTACTGCGTAACACCAAAATCTCAGACAATAACGCCTGATTTTCTTTTACTAAACCTTCACGACTTTCTAGGTGTTCACCAGCCCAGTAAAAAATTTTCTTTGGCGCGTTTACCACTTCCTGTATCGGCGTCACAATTAGGCTCAAATACGGCCTAACCTGAGAAAATACAGCATAGCGGACATCAGCAACAATCATGACAATAGATAAGATAACAAGCACTACAAATCGAGCACTTGATATCTTACCGCCAAAAAGAAGCGAATTATTAATGTGAAGCTCCTAACCTTTACTCGTTATCAGCAGTAAATAGTTCAGAGGCATGCTTATCCATTAATTCCATTGCCATACCGCCACCGCGGGCAACACAAGTCAATGGATCATCCGCAATAATCACAGGCAAACCAGTTTCTTCACTGATTAAACGATCTAGCTCACGAAGCAAAGCACCACCACCGGTTAATACCAAACCCGTTTCGCCAATATCAGCAGCCAATTCTGGTGGAGATTGCTCTAACACACCTTTCACGGCTTGAACGATTTGCGCCAATGGCTCCTGTAGTGCTTCCAAAATTTCATTGCTGTTTAGAACGAATGAACGAGGAATACCTTCTGCAAGGTTTCGGCCACGAACATCAATCTGCAACTCTTCACCAGTCGCATATGCCATGCCGATTTCTTTCTTGATACGCTCAGCCGTAGCGTCACCAATCAAGCTACCATACTGACGACGTACATAAGTTGTAATCGCCTCATCAAAGCGGTCACCACCAACACGAATAGATTCCGATGTTACGATACCGTTTAGGGAAATAATGGCAATTTCAGTGGTACCACCACCGATGTCAATGACCATAGAACCTGATGCTTCTGCAACAGGAAGACCAGCACCAATCGCCGCAGCCATTGGCTCTTCAATAATATAAACTTCACGAGCACCTGCACCCAACGCAGATTCTTTAATGGCGCGTCGCTCTACTTGAGTAGATTTACAAGGTACACAAACCAATACACGTGGACTTGGTTTCAAAAAACTATTTTCGTGTACTTTTGAAATAAAGTACTGCAACATTTTTTCTGTTACATGGAAATCTGCAATGACACCATCTTTCATAGGGCGAATCGCAGTAATGTTACCAGGCGTACGACCTAACATGCGCTTAGCATCCGTTCCCACAGAAGCAACTGTCTTTTGGTTTCCGTTATGACGAATAGCAACCACGGAAGGCTCATCCAAAACAATTCCGCGATCACGAACGTAAATAAGGGTATTTGCCGTTCCTAGGTCAATAGACAAATCGCTTGAAAACATTCCCCTGATTTTCTTAAACATGAATTATTACACCCTAATAAATACGATACGAACAGCTACAAAATGTAACAATCACTCGACCAATGGGCAAGTAATTCCCGTCAAATAATAAAAAACTTCTGATGAATCAATCGAAAACCGCTTTATCCCCCCATGTTTTCAAATAAAACTCGGTTTTTCACTGAGTTAGCTTTATAGGCATGCAACTAAAGGATACAATCAGAGCATTTACGACAATCGAAAGAATCAGGTGGAACATGTCCATAGACAAACAAGACGTGCAGAAAATAGCACACTTGGCTCGCCTTGCCTTAACGGAGGCAGATGCCGAACAATATCAGCAATCACTTTCCAGCGTTTTATCTCTCGTTGAACAGATGCAATCCGTCAATACAGATGGTATCGAACCTTTATCCAATCCCCTTGAAATGACGCAGCGTTTACGTGATGACGTGGTAACAGAAGAGAATCGTCGTGACGATTTCTTAGCGAATGCACCGCAAACTGAAGCGGGCTTATTCCTTGTACCTAAAGTGATTGATTAAGAGAGACAAGCATGTTTGACCAAAGCATCTCGACTTTAGCCGCGCAATTGCGCAATAAAGACATTTCCAGCGTTGAATTAACACGCTACTTTTTAGACCGTATCGCTAAGCTTGATCCTCAGCTTAATAGCTACATCACGCTCAGTGAAGACGTTGCACTAAAACAAGCCGCTCATGCGGATACACAAATTCAACACGGCGATGCCAGCTTACTTACCGGCATCCCGATTGCTCACAAAGACTTATTTTGTACCGCTGGCACGCTAACCACCTGCGGCTCAAAAATGCTTAACAACTTCATTCCGCCATACGAGTCAACGGTTACTGGCCGATTACAGAATGCTGGCGCAGTCATGCTGGGTAAAACCAACATGGACGAATTTGCCATGGGCTCTTCAAATGAAAACAGCTATTACGGTGCGGTTAAAAACCCTTGGAACCTAGACACCGTTCCTGGAGGCTCTTCTGGTGGCTCTGCTGCAGCTGTAGCTGCGGGCTTAGCCATTGCTGCAACAGGCACTGACACTGGCGGATCCATTCGCCAACCGGCGTCATTCTGCGGCATCACAGGCTTGAAACCAACTTACGGTCGTGTATCTCGATTCGGCATGATTGCTTACGCTTCCAGCCTCGACCAAGCTGGCCCAATGGCTAAAAGCGCTGAAGACTGCGCACATATTATGCAGGCTATGGCCGGATTCGATGATAAAGATTCAACCTCATCTGAAACGCCGAACGATGATTACCTAAGCAACTTGAATGCTCCGCTAACTGGCTTAAAAATTGGCTTACCAAAAGAATATTTTGGTGACGGATTAGATGCTGGCGTGGCAGATGTCATCATGGCCGCTGTGAAAGAGTTCGAAAAACTTGGTGCAGAAGTCAAAGAGATTTCTCTACCAAATCTTAATTTGAGCATTCCATCTTACTATGTGATTGCACCATCTGAAGCCTCTTCCAACCTTTCACGCTTTGACGGTGTCCGTTTCGGCCACCGCTGTGAAGACCCGAAAGATTTGCTTGATATGTACATGCGCTCAAGAGCAGAAGGCTTTGGTCAAGAAGTTCAGAAGCGCATCATGGTTGGCACCTATGCTTTGTCTGAGGGCTATTACGATGCTTACTATTTGAAAGCACAAAAGATTCGTCGCCTAATCAAACAAGACTTCACCAATGCTCTACAGGAAGTCGATGTCATCATGGGCCCAGTTGCACCAACAACTGCCTTTGGCCTAGGCAGCAAAACGAACGACCCTGTCGCCATGTACTTAGAAGATATCTACACCTTGTCTGTCAACCTAGCAGGCATTCCTGCCATGTCTATTCCGGCAGGCTTCTCAAATAATATGCCTGTTGGTTTACAAATCATGGGCAACTACTTTGCCGAAGCCAAGCTATTGAACGTAGCACATCAATACCAGCAAAACACCGACTGGCATCGACAAACACCTGACATGGCAAAAGGAGCATAAAGATGAATTGGGAAGTTGTTATTGGTCTTGAGATTCATACCCAGCTCTCAACCAAATCGAAATTGTTTTCTGGTGCCGCGGTAGGCTTTGGTGCAGAACCAAACACCCAAACCACGCTAGTTGATCTCGGCATGCCAGGCGCACTACCAGTATTCAATAAAGAAGCATTGCGCATGGCGGTTATGTTTGGCCATGCGATCAATGCCGAAATTGGTATGACGTCCGTTTTTGCTCGTAAAAATTACTTTTACCCTGACCTTCCTAAAGGTTACCAAACCAGCCAAATGGACCACCCAATTGTTGGCAAAGGTTACTTAGACGTTACGCTTGATGACGGTACTACCTCACGTATTGGTATCACCCGTGCACACTTAGAAGAAGATGCGGGTAAATCTTTGCACGAAGACTTTCACGGCATGACAGGGATCGACTTGAACCGTTCCAGCACACCTTTGTTGGAGATTGTTTCTGAGCCAGACATTCGCTCTGCCAAAGAAGCCGTGGCTTATGTCAAAATGATTCACTCTATCGTCACTTATTTGGGCATTTGCGATGGCAACATGGCAGAAGGCTCAATGCGTTGTGACATCAACTTGTCCCTGCGCCCTAAAGGCCAAGAAGAGTATGGCACTCGAACGGAAATAAAGAACGTAAATTCATTCCGCTTTATCGAAAAAGCCATCTACACAGAGATCGAGCGCCAATCAGACATCTTAGAAGATGGCGGCAAGATCGTTCAGGAAACACGCCTGTACGATCCTGAGAAAAACGAAACTCGTAGCATGCGTTCAAAAGAGGACGCTAACGACTACCGTTACTTCCCTTGCCCAGATTTGCTACCGATTGAATTAACAGAAGACTACGTTGAAGAAATTCGACAGACATTACCAGAGCTACCCTCTCAAAAAGCGGTTCGCTTCCAAAGTGAATACAAATTGAGTGAATACGATGCAAATGTTCTGTCCTCTTCACGCGCTATGGCCGATTACTTCGAAACGGCTAATAGCCAAGTTAAAGATGCGAAATTAACGGCCAACTGGGTAATGGGTGAGCTCAGCAAAACCCTTAACCAGGAACAGCTTGATATCGCACAATCCACAGTGTCAGCGGAAGCGTTTGGTGAACTATTGATTCGCATTAAAGACAATACAATCAATGGTAAAACAGCCAAAGACGTCTTTCAGGCGATGTGGCTAGGCGAAGGCTCTGCAGATCAAATCATTGACGCCAAAGGTCTAAAACAAGTCACCGACACAGGCGCCATTGAAAGCATGATCCAAACTATTATGGATGCCAACCAAGCTCAGGTGGAGCAATATCGTGCTGCAGATGAAGACAAACAGAAGAAAATGATTGGCTTCTTTGTTGGTCAAGTCATGAAAGCTTCGCAAGGCAAAGCCAACCCAGGGATCGTCAACCCTATCTTGGCCAAAATGCTGAAAGGGTAATATTTCACCCTACTTTAAAAACAAAAACGCCGCTCATAATGAGCGGCGTTTTTATTGCTCGCTTGTAATATTAATCTGTGACGATTTGATTACGCCCAAGACGTTTCGCCTCATACAGATTGTCATCGGCAATTTTTATCGCCTTCTCTAACGAGTCAAAATCCTTTCCACACACACCAATACTGCATGTCACTTTAATCTTAGCCTCGGTAAACTCTTTTTCACGAATTTCCTGTAAGAAACGCTCTAGCTTAGGCATTAATTCCGCCACCGACTCATTGGCAGCAATACAAAACTCTTCGCCACCAAAACGACATGCAAGCAACCCCGGAAAGTGCGTCATCACCTCCTGACCAACCGCTTTCAACAGATCGTCTCCTACCACATGACCATAGGTATCATTAACTTGTTTAAAATGATCTAAATCCAACATAGCGAGAGAAGCATTGGGAATGGATTTACGGAACATTCTTTCACCATCATCAAACAAGTAACGACGATTTTTTAACTTGGTCAGAGGATCGATGTTCGCTAACTCACGAATGGTTTCTAACATTTCTTGAGCTTCCAGGTTATGCACTACTCGGCAATGGAACTCTTCATGGTAAAACGGCTTCTTCAGAAAGTCATTCGCCCCGGCTTTAATAAACTTAGCCGACAATGAATTGTCTCCTTCCGCTGACAACCCAATAATCACCAAATCTTGGAAGCGCGCATTATGACGAAGCATACGCACCAAATCATAGCCATTAATATGCGGCATATTATAATCTGTGATGAGCATACGAATACTGTCGTCTGACTCCAATTTCGCCAACGCCTCTTGCCCATCTTCAGCTTCTATGACATTAAAGCGATATTGCTCTAGCAATATCTTAATAAACAGTCGGCTGGTCGAAGAATCTTCCGCCACCAAAACTTTTACATTTTGATTTTTTCTTAGCCGCTCAACCACCTTGATAACATGATTAAACGAATAACGACTGTCTTTGGTGATGTAATCCAACACCCCTTTATTCAGCAAACTTAATCGTTGATCGTCATCAAAATTACCCGTTAATACAACACAAGGAATATGATGGGACAGAACCAAATCGACAATTTCGCCATTTTCAGCATCAGGCAAATTCAAATCAACTATGGCCGCAAAAAACTCCCCCTCCGACGCTTCAATTTTTGCCTGCGCTTCTTGATAATTTGAGCACAGTACAGGTATGAAATTAGGGGTTTGAGACAACAAATGATTCAGTACCTTTAAGACAACGGGGCTATCTTCTACCACTAACACCTTGAACTCATCGGACATCATCAATCTACCTACTCCAAACGACACACAAATTTTCACTTAATTTTTTGATTATCCCCTATGACCCGACATTGCGATACTCTAAAATAGTGGTACAGGGTATCAATTTGTAAACACTCCCATATCTTTACACTATCCAGTTACAATACAGGATGCTAAACATGCAATGTCGGTCTGGATGCGGTGCTTGCTGCACAGCACCATCTATTAGCTCAGCCATACCCGGCATGCCAAATGGCAAAGCGGCAGGTGAAACCTGCGTCCAACTCCTAGAGGATTTCCGCTGCGCCATTTTTAATGATCCAGCCAGACCAAAAGTTTGCGCTAGTTTTATGCCCGATGAAGACATTTGTGGCAATTCAAGAGAAGAGGCGTTAACCATTATCTCCATCTTAGAAAATGATACCGCTTATTTAAAGAGTTCACCGTCAAGGAAAACCATATGAAATCCCTAAAGCAGTTTGTTCCTGTTTTCTGCCTAGGCTTACTTTTAAGCGCTTGCTCCTCTCAAAGCAACAAACCACAATTCGTAATAGAACCTCCCAGCGAGGCGCAAATTGCCACCAGTGTCAAAGAGCAAGTTTCTTTAACACTCAATGCTTTTACACCTGTTGCTGGTCAAGCGTTACCTAACAACACCGTGTTAACCGCTTATAAAGCGAGAGGTTATGAACCTGTTTGGATCAAAGATAAGACCATCGACATGTCCATCTATAAACTAGTCGACATTCTACAAGATTCCCATACACACGGTCTTAATCCGATTCATTACCATACCGATATCATCAAAAACTACCTTGAACTGAAGCAGCCAAGCTCACAACAACTTGCTGAAATGGACGTCATCGCCACCATTGCTCTCACCAGTTATGCTCATGATTTAAGCAATGGCCGCTATGAACCTCTATTAATTGATCCAAACTGGCAACTAGACGCCCCAAACAACAATTGGAAAGATTTACTGTATCTTGATTCCGCTGCCAGCATGGTCAATTCTTTGCCCTTGCTCGCGCCACGCAGTCCACAGTATCAAGTGTTACAGAAATGGTTAGTGTATTATCAAGACTTGGCCGCCAAAGAAAAAGACATCCTAGTGGAAGCTGGTGTGCCACTCTCACTTGGCGACGAAGGACCGCGTGTTGCCCAACTGAGAGCCAGACTGGTTCAACTCGGTGACATTCGCTTTTCCACTCGTAAAGTACAGGAAGACAGGTTTGACTCTCGATTGAAAAAAGCGCTACAAAACTTCCAGCGTCGTCATCACCTGATCGCAGATGGGGCCGCTGGGTCAAAAACCATTGAAATGCTCAATGTGTCATTGACTACTCGCGCCAAACAGATTGCTTACAACCTAGAAAGATGGCGCTGGCTACCAAGCGAATTAGAAGCCAATCGTATCTGGGTTGATTTAACCAATTACACTGTCGATATGCATCTTAATGGTGAGCTAACATCGATGAAGGTAGTCATTGGTAAAGCAGAGCGAAAAACACCTGTCTTTAAAGGCCTAATGACCTATATGGTAACCAATCCAACTTGGCGAGTGCCCCACCGCATCGCCAGAGAAAACTTATTACCTAAACTGCAATCAGATCCGAATTATCTGATCAAGCATGGCTATAAACTCTACTCAAGCTGGGGTATTGGCGCAAAAGAGTTGGATTCTACAAAAATCGATTGGAAAAACATTAATCCGGAAAAACTCGCATATCGCTTTGAACAAGAACCAGACGAAGGCAATGCGCTGGGCCAATTCAAGTTTATGTTCCCAAATAAAAACGAAATCTACTTGCATGACACGCCAGCAAAACACTTGTTTAGAGAAAGAAACAGAGCCTTTAGCTCAGGCTGTGTTCGCCTAGAAGACCCACACGAGTTCGCCAAGCAAATCACTAAAGGCTCCAAGTCTTATAATGAAATGCTCAACAAGCTGAAAAATAACTCAAACAGTGTGGTGTCATTACCAAGCTACATTCCGGTTTATCTGGTGTACTTTACCGTTGTACCAAACGCCAATGGCATGCCGGAATTCCGCAACGATGTATATCAACGAGACGACCTAATGGAAGAAGCAATGGGCTACGTTGCTTTTCAAGCGAACGAATCCATCTAATCAAAAAAAACGCGAGTAAGAAGCAACCCTTACTCGCGTTTTTTTATTCTACTACACCAACGTCGCGCTACTTTACCATGACGCAGACCGTCACCTCTTCACGATCATGATATAAATGCTTAACTTGATATTCATATCTAACCTTGGCCTTTTTCAACAAAGATTCCATATTAGCTAAACACAAACTGACTTCTTGGTAACGTTTTTTCATTGGCAATTTTAAATTGAAAACCGCACGACGGGTAAAGCCTTTTGCCAACCAATTGGCCATCAAATCCGCTACTTTGACTGGCCTTTCCACCATGTCACATACTAACCAATCGACTGTTTGCGGTGGCTCAAACTTAAAACCATCTGCTTTTTCATGTTGCACCAAACCAGTCGACATGAGCTCTTTTTGCATCGGACCATTATCAACCGCGATAACATGAATACCACGTTTCACAAATTGATAAGTCCAGCCACCGGGTGCCGCCCCAAGATCCACCGCCGTCATACCTTCGATCAGATCATCTTGAAGCGTCTGTTGCGGCACAAATTGAAGAAAAGCTTCTTCTAACTTTAGGGTTGAACGACTTGGTCCTGCCGCCGGAAAACGCAAACGTCGAATGCCCATAGGAAACTCGCTACGGCAAGCCGCATAAGACACCCCGAGGTAAGCGGATTGCCCATCTAACATAAACACATGATGACGAACACCAACGGCTTTTTTTCTCAATACACCTGATCGCTTCCAACCTTCTCGTAAAGGCTTATCCAATTTCTTAATGAGCCCTGAGAGTGACTTAGCTTCATTCGTATCTGCCGTCTCGATGCAAATTTCCTCAGCCAAAGGCAGCTCTCTAGCAGCCTCCAGTAAGGATTCG
This sequence comes from Marinomonas aquiplantarum, assembly GCF_003314975.1. GTDB lineage: Bacteria > Pseudomonadota > Gammaproteobacteria > Pseudomonadales > Marinomonadaceae > Marinomonas > Marinomonas aquiplantarum. Next base: position 48,489 of record NZ_QNRF01000014.1, on the reverse strand, counting down.
ACTCGACCACCCTGCTCTAAAGAAATAAGATCATTTGCCGCGATAATCTGGCGGGCAAATATAATACGATTAAAATTCAACTGCTGAATCAAGCTTTCACCAGCATCTTCTTGTTCGAAGCAAAACACCACATAGCCAGAATTTGCTTCTAATTTAGCGTAACCATAAAAGCCCTTACTGGCAGCCAGATCAGACAACTCAGCAGCACAATCTTTCTCAAAACCAGATCGGCAATAGGCAATAATATTTTTCATTCAACTTCCTTCTCGGTCAGACAAGTCTAACCAAGTCTTAATTAATGTTTGGTTTGTGGCCACTTCAGTTTAGCTTCAACAAAGTGATTCACCACGTGATCCAATAAAATCGGACTAAAGTGCTCTCCTAGAGAAGGAGCCACTTGATAACAAACAGACTCGCCACGCCATTCAAATGCGATCGAATAAGCATGCAAATACCCTCGATCCGACGCACCACCACCATATCGTTCATCACCTAGAATAGGCGCTGCAACACTTTTTAATGCCACACGAATCTGATGTGTTTTCCCCGTCAGGGGTCTAAGCCAAAACAGTCTTTTGCCTTCTACATAACTCGAAAAAAACTGGGTTACAGCGAGGTTATTTTTTTCTTTTGTCAGTTTCCACTGACCTCTACGACTGACCTGCATACCGCCGCTAATTGTACCTTGTTTTTTATTTGGTTTGCGCAGTGACAAGGCAAGATAGCGTTTTTCCATTTTATGTTGGCGAAATAATTCTCCAAACAGCGTCGCGGCTTCTTTAGTACAAGCCACCAGCAATATTCCCGATGTCATTTTGTCCAGCCGATGAACAGGGTAAAAATCACAATCTGGATAATCCTTATGCAAGGATTCCATAACACCCATGGATTCAGACTCAGCATGAAAACTCATTCCGGCTGGTTTTTCGATCACCCAGTAATCCACACAAGTATGTATTATTTTGAGCAAGAAAGACCTCTCTCAGTATTCATAGGGAATTAAGAATTTAGCCAACAAGCTTATCCACAGAGAAAGTGGACAACTCATATGTCAATAGAAAACGAACAATTTCAATCTTGAAAATCTGGGGAGACAGAAACTCGGTTACGGCCGCTTCTTTTCGCAGCGTACAACCCCTTATCGGCAGACGCCAGAATCTCTTCGTAACGAGTAACCTCAGGCGTGATAGGCGCTAAACCAATACTGATTGTCACAGGAATGATAATTCCTTTTTCAGTTTCAATGGTTAAACCCGCGATCGTTTGTCGCAAATGCTCCATCACCAATTCCGCTTGCGCCAGTTTGGTCTTCGGCATCAATATAATAAACTCTTCACCGCCATAACGCCCAATTTTATCTGTAGTACGAATAACGGACTGCATTTTTGCAGACACTTTCGCCAAGACAAAATCACCCGCCTCATGGCCATAAGTATCGTTAATTTTTTTAAAATGATCCAAATCTACAATAGCAAATACACAGGTATCATGATTAATCACACAATCAGCAAAAATATTCACAGCATCCGCTAGGACTTTACGGCGATTCGACAAGCCTGTTAATTCGTCTTTTTCTGCCAACACTCTTAAATGTTGATTAACGGATTTTAAACGGCTCATCACTAAATTGATGACAATGGAAAAATACAAAGCAATAAAAAAGAATACCGAAACCAGCATAAAGCTTTGCTTAGACTCAGTCAGATATAAGCCTTTTAAACTCAAGTACTCACACATTAAAAACAACAAGGCCGCAATGACAACAATGAGGCCTTTGACAAACCTTTGATCAGCGCGAAAGACAATAAAAGAATAAGCAATGACATGCACAAGGAGAAAATGAAAGCCGCTATCTGAACCAAAATAAAACAGCGTCAAGATAGTCACTTGAGCCATTTTTAATACCGGCATTAGGATCTGGGCACGAGAAAACTGTCCGCGATAATTATAGCGCAATCCTAAACAAGCCAATATTAGACTCAAGATGGAGACGATCACAACCAGAGGGGAAAAGGGCTGGGAAAACATGACGATCAAAAAAACACTGGCAAAGCAGAAAACCAAGTAGGAGAAATTCACCACATGCTTCTGGTTTACATCATTGGCATAATCGTCTTTAAAGCCAAAATGCAAAATCGTATGTATTATTTTTTTAAGCGAAGAAAACACGGAATTCCCAATCTAAAGCGGTTCTGAATCATTACAGAAGCACTAGATCCCACCTCTATTAACAATCAATTACAACATTCTACAGAATGCATGAGGTTTTTCCTACTGCCAGTTGACTCTTGTTCATTTATTAATATGAGCTAAGACAAGGAGTTCTGATTCTCATTAAACCACTCGCGTTCACCCCTTTATTTGGCACGAATATTGATATGGATTAGCCTAGAACGCAACAAAGTTTAACTAATCGGTCAAATAACCGCATTTAGCCTTGTAAGCGCACAAGTAATGTACATACAGAGCTCTAAAATGGTGCGCAACACCAAAACAGCTTCATAAGTATGCACTACACTAGAAGATGCTCTTACAAGCCAATAAATGGCTTAGACAAAATGGTGCCAGTACCTTGAATACACAACAAATTGCTTCACGCTTAGAATTAATCGACATCACTAAGCAATACCCTGGCTGTCTAGCGAATGACAGCATCAATTTATGTCTACAACCAGGGGAAATTCATGCTTTATTAGGAGAAAATGGTGCCGGTAAAAGCACGCTCGTAAAAACCATCTACGGCGTTGTTGCGCCAGACAAAGGCGATATTCTTTGGGATGGTAAAGAAGTGACCATAAAATCCCCTTCTACCGCAAGGGACCTAGGCATTGGCATGGTTTTTCAGCATTTCTCCTTGTTTGAAACCTTAACTGTCAGCCAAAACATCGAACTTTGCTTAAGTCAAAAACACCTTGCCAATATTGATGACTTGGCCGAAAAAATACGCCAACTCTCTGAAGAATATGGGTTAAACGTTGATCCAGATAAATACGTTCACTCTCTTTCGATTGGTGAACGTCAACGGGTTGAAATCATGCGTTGTCTAGTTCAGTCAGTAAAGCTTCTTATTCTGGATGAACCGACCTCAGTGCTGACGCCGCAAGAAGTATCAGGTTTATTTGATGTCCTCAGGACCCTGTCCAAAGAAGGCTGTAGTATTCTCTTTATCAGTCATAAATTGCACGAAGTGACTGAAATTTGTCATCAAGCCACCATCTTGCGTGGCGGTAAGGTTGTTAACACTTGCGTACCAAGTGAAGAAACACCCGCTTCGATCGCCAAAATGATGGTCGGAGATCTAGCCGAGCAAGACACTCAGTACACTAAAAAAGAAGGCACCCACACTCTATTCAGTGCCAATAACTTATCCCTGCCCTCAAAACAACCTTTTGGCACCAGTTTAAAGAACATTCAATTTGAACTTAAAGCGGGTGAGATTCTTGGTATTGCGGGTGTCGCAGGGAATGGCCAAGATGAACTAATGGCCATTATTAGTGGCGAAGACAATCGGACTAACAAAAGCAGTTTGAGCCTTGATCAGATGGACATTGGTCATCTACATGCAGGAGACAGACGTAAACTTGGTATGGCTTATGTACCAGAAGAACGACTGGGGCGTGGCGCAGTACCAGATATGAGCTTGACGGAAAACACCTTACTAACTCACAGCACAGGCTTTATCAAAAATGGTTTAGTGCAATGGCAAGAAGCGAAAGACTATGCCAGTCGTTTAATCAAGAAATACAAAGTGAAGTGTCATGGTGAATTCTCAGAAGCCAAGAGCTTGAGCGGAGGCAACTTACAAAAATTCATCATGGGTCGGGAGATAGGTCAAAACCCTAAAGTGCTTATATGCGCTCACCCAACATGGGGCGTTGACGTTGGTGCCGCACTCGCCATTCACCAAGCTTTATTAGACTTACGTGATCAAGGCGCAGCCATTCTCTTGATCTCAGAAGACATCGATGAGCTGTTTCTCCTTGCGGATCGCATGTCTGCTATCTGTGACGGTCATTTATCGCCTCAAGTCAAAACCCAAGACACCAACATAGATCAAATTGGTCAATGGATGGCAGGGACTTTTATTGACACTCAACGCGAATTAACACAAGAGACACAATCATGATCCGCATTCAAGCTCGTACTGAGCCAAGTACATTAATGAAAATCGCTTCTCCGTTAATTGCGATTGTACTGACCTTATTATTCGGCTGCTTATTATTTTCAGCCATTGGCAAAGACCCACTTCAAGCATTGCATGTGTTACTAATAGCGCCTTTATCGGACAGTTATAACATTGGTGAAATGTTCGTTAAAATGGGGCCTCTGTTACTTTGTGCCGTAGGTCTAGCCATATGCTATCGCGCCAATATGTGGAACATTGGCGCAGAAGGACAATTATTAGCTGGTGCCTTAGGTGGCTCTGCCATGGCACTGTACTTTATCGATTCTGATTCTGTCTTCGCCCTGCCCATTACATTGCTAGCGGGCATCGTATCAGGCATGTTGTGGTCTGCTATCCCAACCTTTTTAAAGCTGCGCTTTAATTCAAACCTGATATTAACCACCATCATGTTCAACTATATTGCCTTATATCTACTAATTTGGGCCGTTCACGGGCCTTTGCGTGACCCTCAAGGATTTGGCTTTCCTGAGTCGGCCCTATTCTCTGATGCCACCTTATTACCGACTTTATTTGAGTTCAGCCGCATTCACCTTGGTATTGTGTTTGCTATCCTGGCGGGATTTATTGGTTGGTTCATTCTTACTAAAACTCATTTGGGTTTCCAAATAAGAGTATTAGGTGCCGACGAACCAGCGGCGAAATATGCCGGCTTCAACAGCAAGAAACTCAGCTGGTTTGTCATGCTGTTCGCAGGCGCATTAGCTGGCTTAGCAGGCGTAAGCGAAACCACTGGACCGATCGGACAACTGGTGCCCAATGTATCACCCGGTTACGGTTACTCCGCCATCATTGTCGCCTATTTAGGCCGCCTTCATCCGATTGGAGCAATATTAGCCGCGGTGTTTATGGCCATTCTTTATATGGGTGGTGACCTGGCACAAATTGAAATGGGCATCCCTGTCGCGGTTGTCAGCATGTTCCAAGGGGTTCTGCTGTTTTTCTTATTGGCCTGCGATTTCTTTATTAATAACCGTCTTACGCTTTCTCACCAAGCGACGAACTAGGAGCTCACTGTGGACGCAGATCTAATCACTCAAATTTTGTTCGCCGCCATTAAAACAGGCACCCCATTATTGTTTATTGCTTTAGGAGAAGTGATTTGCGAGAAGTCCGGCATCCTTAATTTAGGACAAGAAGGCATGATGCTGATGGGCGCTGTCCTCGGATTCTTAGCTGCCTATACAACTGGCAGTATGGGACTCGGTGTTCTTGCGGCAATGATAATGGGCTCATTTATGAGCTTAATCTTTGCCGTTCTCGTTCTTCAACTCGGTGCGAATCAGGTCGCCACAGGATTAGCATTAACTATTTTCGGCACAGGGTTAAGTGCATTTGTAGGTTCTGGCGTGGTTGGGCAAACCATTCAAGGCTTTACACCGATAGCCATTCCTTTGTTATCCGATATCCCCTATCTCGGTGAGATTTTGTTCAAACATGACATCCTCGTTTATTTGTCTTTTGCCATTACCATTGCCCTCTACTTTGTGGTCAATAAAACTCGCGTTGGACTGACACTAAAAGCCGTCGGAGAAAACCCCAATGCTGCTAACGCCATTGGTATTAAAGTATTACAAGTTCGATATTTAGCTATTATGTTTGGTGGTGCCATGGCTGGCATTTCCGGCGCTTATATGTCGCTGGTTTATACCCCTATGTGGGTTGAAAACATGACCGCCGGACGCGGTTGGATCGCCCTTGCTTTGGTGGTATTCGCCTCATGGCGCATTGGGCGCATCATGCTCGGAGCTTATTTATTCGGATTGGCCAGCATTATGCATTTGGTTTTACAGGGCTTGGGATGGTCAATCTCACCAAACTTATTGGCGATGCTGCCTTACATGGCTACCGTCATTGTTATGGTCATCATTAGCGCGGATCACTTTAAAGAAAAACTGCTTGCGCCTCGGTCTCTAGGGAAGCCATTTGACCCTAGAAACATGGCGTAAGGCCTTAATTAATCACTTTAACTACGAAGAGCAATAAGCCCTTAGGGCACACAATAGGAGCAAAACATGAAAATGAAATCGTTACTGCTTAGCTTGGGACTTCTGGCGGGTGCCAGTGCCGTTCAAGCGGAAGACCCATTAAAAGTCGGCTTTGTATACGTAGGTCCAGTTGGCGATCTAGGTTGGAGTTATGAACATGATTTAGGTCGCATCGGTCTTGAAGAGCATTTTGGCGACAAGGTCGAAACCACTTATGTTGAAAACGTACCTGAAGGTGCTGATGCTGAGCGTGTAATTACACAATTAGCAAAAGCAGGAAATGATTTGATCTTCACGACTTCATTTGGCTTTATGAACCCTACCGTGAAAGTCGCCAAGCGCTTTCCAAAAGTCACCTTCGAGCACGCCACTGGCTACAAACGTTCTCGTAACGTGGGCACCTATGTATTGCGTACCTATGAAGGTCGATACGTCTCTGGTGTGGCCGCGGGTATGATGACCAAAACCAACACTATTGGTTACATTGCTTCTTTCCCAATCCCAGAAGTAATCCGTGATATTAATACGGTTTACATGGCAGCGAAGAAGGTCAATCCGGACGTTAAAATTAAAATCGTTTGGGTGAACTCTTGGTACGATCCAGGTAAAGAAACGGATGCAGCCAATGCTCTAATGGACCAAGGTGTCGATATTTTGATTCAACACACCGACAGCCCTGCACCACAAATCGCAGCAGAAAAACGCGGTATGCGCTCTATTGGCCAAGCGTCGAACATGAGCAAATTCGCACCTGAAGCTCACATGTTCTCTGTTCGAGATAATTGGACACCTTACTATGTCAGCGTTGCTGAAGCAGTAATGAACAACACTTGGAAACCAAGTGATTACTGGGGTGGCTTCAAAGAAGACATGCTAACCATTGAATCCATCAACCCAAACCTTCCGGCGGATGTTAAAGCTAAAATCGAAGAAACATACGCTGTGATCAAATCAGGTGAACTGAAGCCGTTTACCGGACCTATTAAGGATAATAAAGGTAATACTGTTGTTCCTGAAGGCCACTCACTGACCGACGAAGAGCTTGCTCAAGTGAATTGGTATGTGGAAGGTATAACAGACGAAATTCCTCGCTAAAATCCCTATACAGCCAGCTCTGCTGGCTGTATATTCCCCCCATTTTTAAATTCATCATCTCACTGCGCGGCAGATGGCGCGTAAAGTATTGCGATATTCGTTATAGTTTATTGTATGAATCGCAACCACAAAGTTTGAAAGGTAATATCATGGATAATACAGCGTCATTGGTGGCTCTTTCGCAAGCCATGCCCAAAACCGAATTGCATCTTCATATTGAAGGCACTTTTGAGCCTGAGCAAATGTTTGCCATTGCTCAACGCAACCAAGTTGCTCTTAAATATGACACGGTTGACGCGCTCAAAGAGGCCTACCAATTTACCAACTTACAAGACTTTTTAGACCTGTACTATCAAGGCATGTCTGTATTACTTCACGAAGCTGATTTCTACGACCTTACTATGGCGTATTTAGAAAAAGTACACAGTGAAAATGTGGTTCACGTAGAAATTTTCTTTGATCCACAAGGTCACACTGAACGTGGTATTCCGTTTGAAGTTCAAATCACTGGCATTCGTCGCGCTCTAGAGGATGCCAAACAACGTTGGGGCATGACCTATCAACTCATCATGTCTTTCTTGCGTCACTTGAGTGAAGACAGCGCTTTTCAAACCTTAGAAGAAGCCAAACCCTTTCTAAATTGGATTGATGGCGTTGGCTTAGACAGCTCAGAAGTAGGACACCCACCAGAGAAGTTCGCTAATGTCTTTGCCGCCTGTCGAGATTTAGGCTTAAAAATTACCGCTCACGCTGGCGAAGAAGGACCACCAGAGTATGTATGGCAAGCATTGGACTTGATTAAAGTTCAGCGTATCGATCATGGTAATCGAGCCCTTGAGGATGACGACCTTGTTGCTGAAATTGCCAAGCAACAACTGACTCTGACAGTCTGCCCATTGTCCAACCTCAAACTGTGTGTGGTGAACGACATGACAGAACACCCAATACGCACTATGTTGAAATTGGGTTTAAAAGCCACGGTTAATTCAGACGATCCAGCCTACTTTGGTGGCTATATGAATGACAACTACCAAGCATTAATTGAGCGAACACAGATTAGCAAACAAGAGCTATATCAATTGGCTTGTAATGGCATCGAAGGCAGTTGGATGTCTCCGACCGATAAGCAAAAGCACTTACAGCAAATCGACACACTTTTTAATCAATAAACCGCGTTTTGATTGATTCGCCACGGAAGGCGAAAACTTTTATCAAGCCCAAAGCAATGTGATATGATCGCCGACAATTTTACATATCAGGTTGTATTTCATGTCTGACACACAATTCGACGATACTTTTTTTCGTTTAACCAGTAATGATCGTTATAGCAAAATGGTCCAAAGAGTTCAGCAAGGCCACTCCATTTGGACCTTGGCTGACGAACAGGGCTGTTTGGTTATTCCTCTTAACGCAGACCAAGTGCTTCCCGTTTGGCCTGACGAAGCGATGGCTTTGCATTGGGCCGAAAAAGACTACCCTGACTTTAAAGGATTAGAAATCTCGGCTGCTGACTGGTTAGAAAAGTGGCTTCCAGGCATGACTGAAGATAAATATTCCGTTGGCGCTGCACCAAATATGGCTGGAGAATGCATTGTCTCTTCTGCTGAAGAACATGGCCACGATATTAAAACGGCTTAACGGTTTAGCTTATTAATCGTCAAGAAAGTATGCTGACTGTCTTCACGCCCAGCCAATCCATCCACAAAGCCAAAACACACTTCGGTGTCTTTTTGGCTTTGTTTTGCGTGTTTTTAATCTATTTTGGCCCACTCTACTCCCAATTAGCCGACACATTGCAAGACAGAGTAGCAACGGCAACAGAGCATTCTCATTCTGCTCAACATCACCCTGTTTCCACTAAGCCTTCAACAGACCATAAAAGCCCACCTCAGTCTGTCAGTGCAAATACCATGGAACATCATGGGCATCATAACCAAATTGAAGGCAGAACAAACCTATTAGAAGCATGTGGATACTGCTCATTGCTGTTTCATTTGAGCTGGCTAAAAGCGCAAACCTTTACCATTGTTCCATTAGAAAAAGAACCATACCCCAGTATTATTTACGCCACTCTTGTCCGTAAATACCTGGCCATCTTCACCCCTCTTATTCCTCGCGCACCACCACGACACTCTCGCTTTACAGCCCTTTAAAAAACAATCGTGAACATGATGTTCAGGGGCACCTTTGTGCCAAGTAAAATGAGAGAAACTATGTCTAGTCAAATTAAAAACGAAGCCACATCGAATGCGCTGTTGCTTCTTATCACACGCCTGCATTTTTATGTCGGCCTGTTTGTCGGTCCATTTATTTTTATTGCGGCCCTAACCGGCACTTTATACATACTGTCGCCACAGATTGAACACGCTGTCTATAAAGAGGCGTTAACGACTCAAAGCCGTGGTGATTATCAGCCGTTAGCTAATCAAATTGCAGCGGCTCGGTCCCACCTAAACAGTGATTTAACCTTATTCGCAGTACGCCCAGCACCGGAAGTGGGTGATAACACACGTGTAATGTTTTTAGACCCAACCGCTCGCTTAACAGGTGCAAGAGCATTGTTTATCGATCCTGTTACTCTAGATTTGAAAGGCAACTTACCTGTCTATGGCACCAGTGGCGTATTACCAATTCGTACCACCATTGACTTTTTTCACCGCCAATTATTACTCGGTGAAGTGGGACGTTATTACAGTGAATTAGCTGCTTCTTGGCTATGGATTGCAGCTCTTGGTGGTCTATTTTTGTGGTACAAAGGCGGTAAGAAAAATCGTGCGGAAGTCGCTGCTAAGACAGAACATTTGCGAAAACGCCGTCGCCATTATCAACTTGGCTTATGGATCTTTGTGGGGCTCATTTTCGTTTCTGTAACCGGTTTAACTTGGTCGAAATGGGCCGGTAGTAATATCGGCAGTTTGAGAGCCTCCATTGGTTGGGTTACCCCATCCGTTGATCTTAGTTTGTCACCGCAGCAGCCCACTCAACAACAAGATGAACACGCCAACCATGCCCATCACAGCTCATCGCAAATGGCAGCGCCAGACGCCGCAAATCACCATGCTGACTTGCTGTTTGATGGTGTTCTAAAAGCAGCTCGTGAAGCTGGCATTGATGCAAACAAAATCGAAATCAAACCCGATCGTACCGGTAATAAAGCATGGTTTGTTCGTGAGATTGATCGCTCTTGGCCAACACAGGTAGACAGTGTGGCGGTAGACACAAATACCATGACGGTGACCAGTCGTGCCGACTTCGAGACCTTCCCTCTAGTGGCTAAGTTAATTCGTTGGGGAATTGATGCTCATATGGGAGTCTTATTTGGCATTCCCAATCAGATTTTGTTAACGCTGTTCGGATTATCAACTTGTCTGATGATCATTTGGGGTTACAAAATGTGGTGGATTCGACGTCCAAATGCAGGCTCGACGTCAAAGCCTTTATTGCAAGCATGGCACAAACTGACAGGCATTCAAAAAATCATTACGTTCGGCGTAGCACTGGCACTAGGCCTGAGTATGCCTGTTATGGGAGTAAGCCTGATTGTCTTCTTATTAATTGATGCATGGCGCTGGAAAAAAGCCGCCTAAGGGTGATTGGCCGAGCCCATCAGCTCGGTCTACTTACGTACCTCAATTCATGATGGTAAAGAATTCTCTAAGCAGTACAATACGCCCTTCAGAAAGTAAGAAACGGCCACCATGACCCCTGCTATTCTCAACACCCTAACCCAGCATATTGTTACTCAATTACCACAAACACCAAACCAAGTGAAAAGACTGTTTCATGGTCGAGGTCGGTGCTTTGTAGGCCTAGAGCAAATTACCGTCGATTTTATGGCTGGGCAATTATTGATTACCCTATTCAAGGAAATGCCCCCGATCGATGAGCAATGCCTTATTGAGGAAATTATCTCTTGGACACAGCAAGAAATATGGTCTTCCAGTCATGTCAACGCCATTGTTATTCAATATCGCTATCAACCTAATCATCCAACCCAAGTCATCTGGGGAGAAGGCGAAAAGGATCTTGTGGTCGATGAAGAAGGTTTAAAGTTTCAACTTAGCTTAGGACGAAACCAAAACGCAGGGCTATTTTTGGACATGCGTTATGGCCGTCAATGGGTCGCTGAAAATAGCCATAATAAACGTGTCTTAAATTTATTTGCCTACACTTGCGGGTTTTCCGTCGCCGCCATGAAAGGACAAGCAGATCTGGTAATCAACTTGGACATGGCTAAAGGTGCTCTCAGTCGAGGTCGAGATAACCACCGCTTAAATGGCCACGATCTCAATAAGGTAAAATTTTTTGCTCATGATATTTTTAAATCTTGGGGAAAAATCAAAAAGTATGGACAGTATGACCTTATCATTATTGATCCGCCTAGTTTCCAAAAAGGCAGCTTTGCGCTGACCACAGATTATCAGAAAATTTTACGTCGACTGCCAGACTTACTGAATGCAAAAGGTCAGGTTCTAGCCTGCATTAATGACCCAAACTTACCGGCTCAATTCTTAATCGAAAGTATGCAAACCGAAGCACCTGAATTGCAATTTCAATGTCGTCTGGAGAACCCACCAGAATTCCCCGACATTTACATAGAAAGTGGTCTAAAAGCGCTTATTTTCAGTAAAAACACATAGAACTAAATAGGATCTTTACTGACCACAGACCAGCGCTCTAGCAAGATATTGATAAACAAATCCGCCGCAGGCGAAAGCGATGTTGAACTACGCTTTACCAGGCCAATCGATCGATCAATTTGTTGCCCTTTTAAAGGACGAGAAGTTAACACGGATGCCGTACTAAGTGGCATTGCCAACTTAGGAACAATGGATATTCCCAATCCCATTTCCACCAAACCGAGTGAAGTGGACAAATGTTGAACCTCATAAAAACTGTTCAAGTTCACCTGATCTCGGGCAAGAGATTTATCTAATAAAATACGATTACCACTGGCTCGTCCTACACTGATTAACTTATATGGAGCAATGTCTTCCCAAGATACTTCATCCAAATCACACAAGGGGTGATCTGTGCGCAGGCACACCACAAATGGATCATCCAACAAAGGCGTAAAGGACACCTCAGGATGTTGCGCGATCGCCATATTGATACCAAAATCCGCATCACCACGAATCACCGATTCCAACCCATGATTAGCACTTTCATCCAAGATCTGAATGCGAATTCCCGGGTAACGTTCGTTAAACACATTGATGACACTAGGTAGAAAATAGAATGCCGCGGTGGGTATACAAGCAATGGTGACTTTACCTTTTTGCTGTGACGCCATGTCTTTTATGCCTAAAACAGACAACTCAAACTCTTCAACCATGCGTCTTGCTTTTGGTAAAAATTCTCGACCAACTGATGTCAACCAAGTTTTTCGAGTGGTGCGTTCAAACAAGGGCGCTCCTAAAATCCCTTCTAATTTTTGCATCCTACGACTCAACGCCGGCTGAGATAAATGCGTTAATTCCGCGGCATCGTGGAAGTTTCCCGTCTCAGCAATACGGATAAAAATCACCAAATCCTTAAATTCAATCTGATGCATGGCCACTCCTATTAATTCGTTTTACGCATCAATTATGCACTATCTTTGCATTTGATGCAGCAATGGCGAATGTGAGACTTTAGCGCTAAGTTCAAACAACAAGAAAGGTTAATCTCAATGTCACAAACCATCTCCTGCATGATTATGCGTGGCGGTACCTCTCGCGGTCCATATTTCAACATGTCTGATTTACCTTCGGATCGCGAGGCCTGCGCTGAAATTTTGATGAAGGTGATGGGATCTGGTCACGAACTTCAGCTTGATGGCATTGGTGGCGGCAACAGCTTAACCAGCAAAGTTGCGATGGTTGGCCCTTCCACTCACCCAGATGCGGATGTGGATTATTTATTTGCGCAGGTCAGCATTATCGAAAAAAAGGTCGACTTCGCGCCAAATTGCGGCAATATGCTTGCGGGAGTGGCTCCCTATGCCATTGAAACCGGTTTATTCCCCGCCCAAAAAGACAAAACTACGGTGCGCATCCATAATTTAAATACTGGAAAAATCATTCACTCAACCGTTCTGACGCCAAATGGCCAAGTAGAATACAAAGGTGATATTACCATCAGTGGCACCAACTCACCTGGCGCACCAATTGAACTAACGTTTCTAGACGTAGAAGGCGCGAAAACAGGTAAATTGCTACCAACGGGACAGAAAACCAATCTGATTGATTCGGTTGAAGTCACTTGCATTGATGCAGCAACCCCTGTCGTTATTATCAATGCCGCTCAACTTGGTAAAACTGGGCATGAAGCACCATCTGAGTTAGATGAAGACCATGAATTTATGTCTCGCCTAGAAAATATTCGCTTACAAGCTGGTGAGTTAATGGGCATGGGAGACGTGTCTGAATCCGTTATTCCTAAACCCATTTTGCTTTCACCTGCCTCACAAGGTGGCACGGTCTGCGCCCGCTATTTTGTGCCACACAAATGCCATAAAGCATTAGCTGTAACAGGCAGTATTGCCATTGTGACGGCTTGTTGTTTGCCTGGAACTGTGGCGTCAAAACTGATTGGTGAAAACGAAAATACTTCGTTTTTCACCTTGGAACATCCATCAGGGAAGATAGAGCTTACCGCTCAACGCAAGGAAGATAATCCATCAGAGTTAAACAGCGTATCACTGATACGCACAGCGAAGAAGATACTGTCTGGTACGGTATATCTCAATTAACCATTTCAATACAGATAAATTAACGTATTGATTCGTCATAAAAACAAGAAAGGAAAAATTCGATGAAAAAACTTTCTACGCTATTAGGTGCTTCTCTACTGTCTTTCAGTTGTTTAGTTGCGGCCCCAATCCAAGCAGAAGAAACACAAGTTCCTTCGACCATTAATTGGACCATTCCATTTGGTGTGGGTGGTGGTACGGATGTTTGGGCTCGTTTTATTGCTCCTCATCTAACGAAAAACCTAGAAGGCAACCCAACTGTTGTGATCAAAAACCAACCTGGCGGTGGTTCTATCACTGGTACTAACTTGTTCTACAAGCGTGCTAAAGACAATGGTCAAGACATTCTAGGCACATCTGCATCTACCTTGTTCCCATTCATGTTGGGTGACAAACGTGTACGTTATAACTTCGACAAATGGTTGCCACTTATGGCGAGCCCAACTGGCGGTGTTGTTTACGTACAACCAAACCTAGGTGTTAAATCTGCAGCCGACATCAACAAGCTTGATGGTGTAACACTTCCTTTTGGTTCTCAAGGCCCAACTCGTCTTGAGTTGCCTGTATTGATCGCTTTCGAAATGCTAGGTTTAGACGTTAAACCTGTATTCGGTATGAAGAGTCGTGGCGCTGGTCGTCTAGCCTTTGAGCGTGGCGAAGCGAAAATTGATTTCCAAACGTCTTCTGCTTACTTGAACTCAGTTGTTGATCTTGTGAACAATGATAAAGCAGTACCATTATTTTCTTTAGGCGTACTTAACAAAGAAGGTAAAGTGGTTCGCGACCCTGCGTTTCCAGACCTACCTACTTTCCAAGAAGTTTACTTCGAGAAGTACGGCAAGCAGCCTTCTGGCGAAGCTTATGAAGCTTACTCTAAGTTCCTAGCCGCTGGTTTCGCTTTCCAGAAAGTTATCTTTATTCCTGCTGACACTCCAAGTGATGTCATTGCCGCTTACCGTAAAGGTATCAACGCAATGTTGAAAGACCCAACTTTCATCAAAGAATCAGCGGTACAAGTTGGTCCTTACGTCAATGTTGAAGGCATCGATGCTGCACAGCACCTAAGCAATGCGCTTAATATTTCACCTGATCTGTACAAATGGGTCGCACAATGGTTGAAAACAAAATTTGATTACACTCTGTAATCTGGTTTTAGGAGTTATTATTAATGATTGAGTTCCTCAGCGCCCTAGATCAAATACTGTCAATCGGCCACCTCACCTATTTAATAACGGGTGTATTGGTTGGTTTAGTCGTAGGGATTATTCCTGGACTCGGCGGTATTGCCGGAATGTCTTTACTCTTACCTTTTTTATATGGGATGGAACCTTCCGTTGGTCTCGGTATGCTGATGGGACTTGTCGCCGTAATTCCAACAGGGGATACCTTTACCTCTGTCCTAATGGGTATACCAGGCTCCAGTTCATCACAGGCAACTGTGATGGACGGCTTCCCATTAGCAAAGAAAGGCCAAGCAGCGCGCGCACTTTCAGCGGCCTTCCTGTCTTCCATGATAGGTGGTGTTGTTGGTGCCATCGTGCTCAGCGTTTTTATCCTCGTCGCACGCCCTGTTGTATTAGCCTTCTCATCCGCCGAGCTTTTCATGCTAACCCTATTGGGCTTAAGTGTGGTTGCGGCGCTTTCTGGAGGTAATCTATACAAGGGATTGGCGGCCTGTGGATTTGGCTTGTTGGTCGGCACCATTGGTGGTGCTCCAGCAACCGGTGAATTCCGTTTTACCCTAGACATTGATTATTTATACGATGGCATTCCATTGGTTATCGTTGGTTTGGGTATTTTTGCCCTACCTGAAATTGTCAGCTTATTGGTAAAAGACACCGCCATTGCTTCGTCTAAAAATAAACTTGGACATGGTTTAGGCCAAGGCTTTAAAGACGTTTTTGCCAACTTACCATTGGTCGGAAAATCATCCGTTTTTGGTAGCTTAATCGGTGCGATACCAGGTCTTGGTGGTTCGGTCGTTGACTGGATGACCTACAGCTTTGCACTGAATTCAAGCAAAGACACATCGCAGTTTGGTAAAGGTGAGATTCGTGGTGTTATCGCTCCAGAATCCGCCAACAATGCCTGCGCCTCTGGTAGTATGATTCCAACCATTTTGTTTGGTGTACCTGGCTCAGGCTCTGCTGCGGTTTTCTTAGGTGGTATGCTGTTGTTAGGCATTCAGCCTGGCGTGTCGATGATTTCTACGCACCTTGACCTGACGTACACTATTATCTGGTCATTAGCGATGGCAAACATTCTGGGCGCTATTTTCTGCATTTGTTTTACCCGCCCTATTTCTTTGCTAACTTACATTAAGTTTTCTATCTTAACGCCAATTATCTTAACCCTTATTCTGTTTGCCGCTTACCAAGCGACGCGCAGCCTAGGTGACTTTATCCTGCTAGGTGTGGTTGCCAGCCTTGGCATTTTGATGAAAGGCGCAAACTGGCCTCGACCAGCATTTCTGATCGGTTTCGTGCTGTCTTCTGGTGCTGAAAATTACTTCTTCCAAAGCATTCAATTCTATGGAACCTCTTGGTTCTCTCGTCCAGGTGTCATCATTATTGCGGCTTTAATTGTCATCGGCTTTGTATTGCCACCGATTCTGAAAAAACGCAAAGAGGCAAAATTGGCAGACGCCAGTGACGCCGAAAAAGCGGTTGCACCAGCAGAAGAAAAACAAACTATGTCCTACGCGGACCTAGCCATTGTTGCTGTTTTTGCTGTATGCGGTGGTTATGCTTTGTTTGATGTATGGGATATGGCGAAATTAACCAGATCCTTCCCAATCATTGCCATCGCCATTGTGTTGTTCTCTGTTGTGATGGTGATCTTTAAATCCGTCCGTGAAAAGCACCAAATGACTGCCGCGGGTTTAACACCAAATCTCGTCTATATAGCAGGCTTCTTTGGTATTGCTTACGGTTATTATTTGTTCGGTTTTATTTGTACTACTTTTGTCTTTTCTTTGGTGTTCTTAAGATTGATAGCAAAAGCCTCTTACATAAAATCCACCACTATTGCTGTTTGCTTAGTCATCTTCTTAGTGACCTTAGGGCGAGTGATGCACGTTGATTATCCTGAAGGCATGTTTGACGAATACCTATTAAATGCGATTCGTCTTATTGTCTAAGCTCATATTGTAATTTATTCAAAAGGCACTCCCGCCTTCCTATCCCGACCTCCATTTTGGTGTCGGGATTTTTTTTATTAAGGCAATTTTTTTGCTTATGTTAAATAGCGTAATGCAGGGAATCGTGATAAATTTGCCCCACTAAGGTGCACACTTTTTTCTTAATGTTAAGTTGCTTACTTACGGATTTTAGTGCGCATTCTCAGTACGAAGAAAACAGGCCACAAGCTTTGTTTCTTCACAAGGAATATAACAATTAAAAAAGCTCACAGAGCTTATACTCGAGGATTCACTATGCAAGCATTCATTGATTTCCTGAACGGGATCATTTGGAGCCCTGCCTTAATTTATCTATGTCTTGGTGCAGGTCTTTTCTACTCAATTCTGACGCGTTTTGCACAAGTTCGTCATTTCAAAGAAATGTGGACTCTGTTGTTCAACGGTAATACCTCAGATAAAGGCATTTCGTCTTTCCAAGCGCTAGCAGTGTCACTGTCTGGTCGTGTTGGTACTGGTAATATTGCCGGTGTTGCTGCCGCTATCGGTTTCGGTGGTCCTGGAGCCGTATTCTGGATGTGGGTTGTAGCCTTCCTAGGCGCTAGCACGGCTTACGCGGAATCAACCTTAGGTCAAATCTACAAAGTGAGTGAAAACGGTCAGTATCGTGGTGGCCCAGCTTACTACTTTGAACGTTGCCTAGGCTGGAAATGGTTGGGCGTGTTGTTTGCTCTGTCTTCTATCATTGCCTGTGGCATCTTCTTACCTGGCATTCAAGCCAACTCTGTAGGTAATGCTGTTACTCAAGTATTTGGCGAAGGCACTATGGTCACCAGTTCTTTTGGTGAAGTCGGCTCAACTAAGCTAGTTGCGCTTGCTGTGATTCTCGTCGTATTGGCTTTTATCATTTTTGGTGGTATCAAACGTATCGCTAACTTCACGCAAGTTATCGTGCCATTCATGGCGTTTGGTTACATCATCATGGCGTTAATCATCGTTTTCTTAAACCTTGATAAAGTGCCTGGTATTTTTGGCCTAATCATTTCTGATGCCTTCACAGCACAAGCTGGCTTTGGTGCGGCCATTGGTTGGGGTGTAAAACGTGGTGTTTACTCTAACGAAGCAGGTCAAGGTACTGGTCCACATGCCGCGGCAGCAGCAGAAGTACAACACCCAGCACAACAGGGATTAGTACAAGCCTTCTCTGTTTACATTGATACGCTGTTTATTTGTACCGCAACGGCATTGATGATCTTGATCACGCAGCAGTACAACGTACAAGGCGCATTGGCAGAAGGTCAATTCATCGTACAAAATGTTGATCCTTCAACCATCATCGCCTCTCCAGCCTTTACTCAAATGGCATTAGCTAGTGTATTTGGGCATACGGGTTCCGCCTTTGTTGGTATTGCTTTGTTCTTCTTCGCTTTCACAACCATCCTGGCGTATTACTACATCGCAGAAACCAACGTCGCTTACTTACGTCGCGCGTTAAAAATCAATATTCCACTAACACTAGTGAAACTACTGATCATGTTTATGGTCGCGTACGGTACCGTAAACACAGCAGGTTACATCTGGAACCTTGGTGATGTGGGTGTTGGCTTGATGGCTTGGTTAAACATCGTGGGGATTTTGTTAATCTTCTTCATGGCGAAACCAACGATGAAAGCATTGAGAGATTACGAGCAACAGAAAGCGAATGGCGTTAAAGACTATACTTTTGACCCAAAAGCTTTAGGTATTAAAGGTGCTGATTTCTGGGAAAAACGTCTAGAAAAGCAGCAAGCAAAAAACGAAGCGGATAAGTAATATTGTCCCGTCACTGTCATGTTAAATCATAGTGACAAACATCAAGGCCAGTCATACGACTGGCCTTTTTTATCACAGTGCCCAACACATATAAGGTTATCGAGGGCGATATAATTTCGCATGCTCCAATAAATACTCGCCTTTCAATTCCATTCTAATCTCATGAACCGACAAAGATAGACTTGGCTTAACGTAAACAGATACCCTAAAAACGTCACTCGTTTGCTGGCAAACAACGTCTATTTCGGCTCGCTGATACCCCTCTATTTCATTGACTCTTTCAAGCAAGTCCATCTCTCGTAAGACCTTGTCTGTTACTTCAAACACTTGTCCTTTGATGGCATGACCTAAACCTGGCGTGAATATCAGCCAAGGAGAGTAACGTTCTCCCACCAGATATAAGGGAAATGCTCTTTGGGTCACAAACTCCGTTCGAAAGCGACGTCCTTGATTGTGCCTAAAATTCGGAAAACCTTCTTTCAAGGTGCCAAAGACAAAGACCTTTTGCATGCTTTTGCTCCTAAAGCAGCCATAGAAATCCATACGAATACAAAGCAGCGATCAATGCATAAGCCAACATTGGCCGCAGAGTCCGCGTAATAATGAGGCCCTCTTTATTACTAATGCCAACGATGGTGGAGACCGCGATAATATTATTGATACAAACCATATTGCCCATCGCCGCGCCCGCGGACTGCAACGCCAAAATCAAGCCTACTGGCAAGCCAACCGATTGCGCAATTTCCAATTGAATAGCGCCAAAAGTAAGGTTTGAGACGGTCGCGGAGCCTGAAAAAAAAGAGCCTAACGCTCCTAACAATGCTGCTGTAAAGGCCCAACTTTCTCCTAATACTTGGGAAAACCCTTGAGCAATTAAAAACATGGGAGACGATGCCTCTCCCTGCATCATCAAATTCACCATTACCAATGCCCCGATCAAAGACACACAAGGCAGACGCAATCGACCTCCTGTATCCTTTATTGCTAACTTGACTTGCTGTAACGACATACGAAATAACGGAACACAAACGAACACTACCAAGACAAAAGGAATCAAAGCTGGAACGTATAAACTCTTATATTGCCAGCTTATGTCTGTTCCTAAAATATTATGTAACCCAAACACCAAAGACCGACTTACCTCAAACTCGCCGATATACGATGTCCATTGCCCTATTGGCAACGTTGAGTTTAACCACTGTTTTAACCCCACACTGGGCAGCCGTGTTAACAACAAAATCGCAATCAATAACATAAATGGCGATAAGGCTTTCATGACTTCTTTTGAATCCAATACCGCTTCGCTATTCTGATCTGTTGTGGATGTTGCCAGTCCCACACCACGAGCTGCTAAGATAACACTCAACATAACGCCCACAGCACCACCAACCAAGGCTGGAAATTCAAGATTCCACTGAGCCACCAAAACATAAGGGACAGTACAGGATAGAATGCTTAACAAAATAAACACCAAGTTAGAACGAATGTCTTGCCAAGAAACAACAAAACGCAAAGCCATGATAGGAACAACAAAGGCAGCCAGCATATTTATCAAGGCTGTGTGTTGAGCCACCTCATGTAAACTTTGGGTGGTTAAAGACAAACCTGATAAACCAAACCAAATGGGTGTACCAACCGCACCAAAGGACACGGGAATGGAGTTCATTGTTAATGTAAGAACCGCGACAGGCAAGATAGGAAAACCCAAGCCAATTAAAATGGGCGCTGCAATTGCTGCTGGCGTACCAAAACCAGACGCCCCTTCGATCATAAAAGCAAACGCCCAACCTATGATCATCAACTGCGCCACTTTATTTTGACTCACGCTTTTTAGCCAACGACTTAAAACCGCTTCAGCCCCCGAATAAAACAACACCCGATTCAATAAAATGGCGCCAGCCACAATGGATATAGGCGTCAGGACAGACAAGATACCCGCCACACTATTTGCTAGCATTAGACGCACATCCGCTTCAAAATAACCGTACTGAATCGCTGCAACCAACAAGGCTGTGCTAGGTAAAGCTATGTGAGACGGCACCGAATGACGCTTAGTCATCGCCCAAATTAGTAGTAATATTGGTAAAGCAGACAATAGAATTGACATGACGAGGTGATTTCCCTATCGCAAATCCAGACACTACCAGATTTGCTCAAATGCGCGATTAAGGCAAGTCAATTAAAAGGGAAATCGCCTTATTGATTTAGTCTGCAGGTCAATCGTTGCATGTGGAACTAGGCTTTAATACAGTCGCGTCCAGCTCTTTTAGCATCATACATAAGATCATCAGCTCGTTTCAGTAACGCTTGGTTCTCTTCTTGCGCCTGCATTTGAGCCACACCCGCACTAAAGGTGGTGACACCATTTTCCAGCTGAGTGGCCTTAAACTCGTTTGCTAGATCAATTAAACAATCAAATGTCGTTTGTAAGTTCAGCGGAAGCAATAGCACAAACTCTTCTCCCCCAAGACGAATGGCTTGGCCATGCTGTTGTTTAGCAACTTCATGCAGAACCTTAGCAAAAGCGCATAACACTTCATCACCGTAATTATGACCCCATTGATCATTGATTGACTTAAAATGGTCAAGATCAATTAATGCTAAACAAAAAGTTCTTCCTTCTGCACGCCAACGATCTAAACAAGGCTCTAGAACTCGGCGATTACTCAATCCCGTTAGCGGATCTTGTTCGGAAAGTAATTGCAGTTTGACACTCAAATTGGTGGCTTTATCTCTTTCAAGTTTAAAACGACGAGAGTAATTTTCCATCATCAGCATTAAAAAAAAGCCCGTTGCGACAAAGCTAATAGTCAGGTCAAGCTGAAGTAAATCCGCTGTCTCATGATTGAAAATTATGTCTGGATAGCGCCGCTCAATCATCAATAAAGGAACCGGCATTAAAATCGCCAAGGCTTGGCCCAATCGCCGGTAGAGACCTAAATCTCGAAAGGCAACGGAAATATAGATGAGCACACCCAAGTTTAAAAAATAGGTGGGGCCACTGTAGCCGCCATTTCCAATCCAATTAATGGGCAAAGACACTAGGGTTACTAGTAACATGAAGAGCACGGCCATGCTCTTGAAGTAGTTAAGCCAGCGAGATAAATACCAGATAAAAAGAATAATTGGCACCAGCGCAAGCTGCACCAATACATTCGCAAGACTAGCGAGTTGGAATGCGTAATTTGCCACAGCGCAATAAAGGTAGACGACAGAACCAATAAGCAAGACGGCATGGTGAGTATATTGGTACGGTTTGTCACGACTCCCTAACAGCCATGGTAAAACCCGCTGTTTCAACCCATTTTTCACTGGCAATTCCCTCTAGCCTTAAAAATAGGTTAAATAATCTAAACCAAAAGAAATTTAAGTGAACACTTTTTTTGTAATTTTATATTACAGACAGTTGGCTCCATTCAGAGTTTGGAGATTGACGCGATACCTCAATACGATTACGGCCTTGTTCCTTCGCCATATAAAGTAAATTATCCGCTTTATTTAATAAATCTGTAGCGCTTGTTTTGTTGGTCGGCCAAGCTTCAGCGAGGCCAATACTCGCTGTCATAAATGACGCAATGGGAGAACCGATATTCGGAATGTTTAAATGCAGTATCTGTTCAAAGAATTCCTCACAGACCTGTCTGGCCTTCACAGCATCAAGGTTGCCCATAATCAAAGCAAACTCTTCCCCACCATAACGGGCACACCATCGTCGAGGAGAGTCTGAAAGTCCTTTAAGCAGCTGAGCAATTTGCTTTAAACAATCATCCCCTGCCAAATGCCCATAACAATCATTAAGCTGCTTAAAGTAATCTAGGTCAATCACTGCGAGGCTTATAGGTTGTTGTAATGTTGAGCTCAACTCCCATTCTTGCTGCAAAAACTCATCAAAGGCTCGTCGATTATAAATGTCTGTTAGACCGTCTAAACGAGCCAATTTTTCTACCGCCAACTCAGCCAATTTTCGCTCTGTCACATCCTGATGAGTAATCACATAATATTTAGCGTTATCAAATTCAAATGGCGAAACATGCATAATAAACCAACGATGCTCTTCATCACTATGGCAAGGGTATTCTAATGAATAACTTGCAGTCTGACCTGAAATTACTTGACGTATGCCCGTTCCAGCTTGACGACCAAATTCATCTCCAGTCAGTGAGGCTTGATCACAAATACTAAGATAGTTAATGGCGGTCCACTTATCATTGCTTAGACATTGGTTTTGATCGCCATAACTAGACCAACTTTGATTCACAAAACAAATCACACCGCTAACATCAATTACAGCAATATGTTCCTCGATCGAATTTAACACTAAGCGCAAAAACTCAGCGGACTTTTCCATATTCTAACTCTATCTTTTTAAAGGCATTTTAATAAGTTAAATTGAGATTAGTACAGCATTCCGTATTGCGCCAATAAAAACAAAGGTAGGAACAAACCTCATCTGGGATTACAATGATTGTGCTTTCGTCATTACGATTTAATCCACCTTAACCATAGACTTCTTCCTTTATATGAAATTACTCATCAAATGTATCCGCAACTTGCTTGGCGGTCTTATCGCCCTAATTGACCTTGTTACTCGCGGACGTAAATTGAAACGCTCACCAGAACAACAAGCCAAGGTAAATGAAGAGACAAAACAATTAGCTCTGTATCAATTCTTTGCTTGCCCTTTCTGTATCAAAACTCGCCGTGCTATATACAAACTTAACCTTCCCATTGAAAAACGCAGTGCGTCAGAAGGATCATCATATCGTGAGGATTTATTGGTCGGAGGTGGCCGTGTCAAAGTGCCATGTTTGCGCATTGAAGAAAACGGTAACGTAGAATGGTTATACGAGTCGTCTGACATTATTCAATACTTGGAAAAACGTTTCGCATAAACGAACTGACAGGGTTCATAATGAAACCCTGTCTTATCTCTTAGTGCGCCTTTCGACGTCAGATGATACTAATAGAGTGAGTTCTCTCTTCAAATGCTTTCTGAAAGCGAATACTTTCAGGCACTCCTCAAGCAGAATAGAACCAAACACCGCCCACAGAGGGCCTTCGCAGTACAAAACTAAAATAAGGTAAGGAATACCAATCACCCATTGAGTAACGAAATGGATTTGCAATACCTTAACGCTCTGTCCCAACGCTCTTAAAGAATGACCACATAAGCCGTTGTAGGTTCTGACTAATGGAATCAGGATATAAATGGGGGCAATTGCCGCTAACGCTTGCTGTGTTTGCTCATCTAATTTCGGGTAAAGGATGGGCAGCAATTCGCCAAAGGCGACAAACACCAAACACAATGCCACCCCAAGTAATAAAATAATACGTATCGCTTGCTCGACAAATTCAGAAATTAGGTGCGTTTGCTGACGACCTCTAAACTGACTGATGTTAATCGAGGTCGCTAACGCCCAAGACGTGACGAATTGAGCCCCCATTTGCATCCAAGGCATCACCAAAGTGATGGCAGCAAAGGAATATACATCCAATTGAGCAAATAGCATTTGGTGCAACATGACACCAGAAGCCAGTGTAACGAAATTAGTGGCTATTGGAAAAATCTCACGAAAATGCGTAACGACCTGTGCGACATTTAACGCTTTTCTCGACGCCATAATCGGTAAATTTCTTTGTCGCTTTAGCTGCCATGCTAAATAGCCAAAACGGATGCTTACCGCCACCAAACTGCCGATGGCAGCACCTCGTAATCCCAATTCAGGGAAGCCGAAATAACCATAAATCAATACCAAGCTGATCAGGACATTCATGGGTATTTCGATCAAGTAGCCATATAAAGGCAAACGTGTCTGACCTGAACCATTAAAAAAAGCGATCATAACTTGTGCAAAAGAGGAAACCAGCAACATAAAAGCACTGACCTGCAAATAACGATACGCCTGTCTCGACACTAAAGGATCATCAACCAGCCAACTCAATAGTTCATCCAGACCGACCAATAAAAGCACACTGGTGATCAATGTGAAGCCAGCGCTAATCAGCCAGCCAATGACCAAACCGTTGGCCATGGCATGACGATCATTTCCGCCAACGGCTCTGGCTAATATTAATTGAGTACCATTAGCCAAAGCGTATTGAGTACCAACGAAAAACGCCAGAATGGCCGACACTAATCCTAAAGCAGCAACCGAAATTTCCCCTAAATTAGCAATTAACATCAAGTCCACCAGCACCATGGATTGGACTAAAATGGCGTTCAGGGCTAATGGCCAAGCCACAGAAACATTTTTAATAAGGTTATCTTTTGATACGACGTTCAAGGCAATTCCAATAAATCAACGAATGGCCAAAATCATACCACATTTTCAAAACATCGTTTTATTAATTATCTTCCCCACAACCAATCTCCAATCCATAAAATCTATAATAGAACCAAGAAATTTCGTAATTGCAGCTAAGTCGTTAAAAAACCAAGATGCTTGAGGAAGTTAACAAAAATAACAAGCTTTAGGAGTTCAAGATGAACGAGTTTTTTCCGACTATTCAACCAATACAATACGAAGGCCCCGAGTCGACCAACCCATTTGCCTTTAAACACTATCAAGCCGATAAGTTAATCATGGGAAAAACCATGGCCGAGCATTTGAGAATGGCCGCTTGTTACTGGCACAATTTCTGTTGGCAAGGCAGTGATGTATTTGGTGCAGCGACATTTCAGCGTCCTTGGTTTAATGCCGACACTGAAATGCAGGCAGCCAAATTAAAAGCCGATGCTGCCTTTGAGTTTTTTTCCAAACTGGGCATTTCCTATTACAGTTTTCATGATGTCGACATTGCCCCTGAAGGCAAGAATATCCGCGAATACATTGATAATTTTTCAGAGATGGTCGATGTGTTGGAGGCTAAGCAAGCCAGCACAGGCATGAAATTATTATGGGGCACAGCGAACGCGTTTTCTAACCCAAGATTCATGTCAGGCGCGGCGTCCAACCCAAATCCAGAAATATTCGCCTATGCGGCTACTCAAGTATGCCACGCGATGCAAGCCACCCATCGACTAAAAGGCGAAAACTACGTCCTGTGGGGAGGTCGAGAAGGCTATGAAACCTTGCTCAACACAGATTTAAAACGCGAACGAAACCAGTTAGGTCGTTTTATGCAAATGGTGGTCGAGCACAAACATGCCATTGGTTTTCAAGGCACCTTATTAATTGAGCCCAAACCCGCTGAGCCAACCAAACATCAATATGATTATGATACGGCGACTGTCTTTGGTTTCTTAAAAGAGTTTGGCCTTGAAAATGAGATCAAGGTTAACATTGAAGCTAATCACGCTACTTTAGCTGGCCACAGTTTTCATCATGAAATCGCCACCGCTTGTTCATTGGGTATTTTAGGTTCCATTGATGCCAATCAGGGCGATCCTCAGTTAGGCTGGGATACCGACCAATTTCCTACCAGCGTAGAGGAATATACCCTTGCTACCTATGAGATTCTTAAATCAGGTGGTTTCCAAACCGGTGGCTATATGTTTGATACCAAGTTACGTCGTCAATCCATTGATCTGGAGGATTTATTTCACGGTCATATCGGCGCGATGGACACACTTGCCCTGTCCTTGGAAAAAGCCGCCACCATGTTAGAAGAGCAAACGCTTAATAACCTACTAGAGAAACGCTACGAGAAATGGCAGGACACGCTGGGACAAAATATTCTCAGTGGTAACATGACGTTAAGTCAGGTTGCTGAGTACGTTGAAACGAATGATCTGAACCCTAGCCCAGAATCAGGTCGTCAAGAAATGCTGGAAAACTTAGTGAATGGTTATATTCGTCGCTAAATAAGAACCGCAGAAAACAGAAACCTAAGTCAAAATAAAAGCGCCATGAGCGCTTTTATTTTGTTACCTATATTTCTATTAGCTTAAGAGTCTTCTTTTAATAAGCGACTAGAAACTCGATACTCACCCGGTGTCATACCCAGGTTTTTGCGCGATACAGTATACATATACTGTACGGAAGGATAACCACAAGTGCGTGCTATTTCATCAAATGGCAAGTTCGTTGAAATGATCAATTCGCAGGCTCGCGAAAATTTTGTCATATGCAATTGCTCATGCATAGAACAGCCCATTTCATCGATAAAACGCGCCTCTAAATTGGTTCTCGAAATGCCAATATAATCGACCACTTGCGCTACTTTCACACCACGACAGGCATTATGCCGAATAAAATGCATGGCCTGAATAACGTGCGGATCTTTTAATGCTCGATAGTCAGATGACTGACGCTCTTGCACTCCAATGGGGTCCACCAAAACCAAGCTCTTATCCAGTTGGTAACCGAGTAACATGCGGTGTAAGATCTTGGCCGCTTCATAGCCCATTTGCTTACACCCCTGTTCTACCGACGATAAAGCTGTACGATTCAAATAACGCGCCATATTTTCATTGTCGATTCCAACAATGGCAACGTGTTCGGGCACCATGATGTTTAAATGATCACAGACTTGTAAAAGGTGACGAGCACGAGAGTCTGTAACGGCGACAATGCCAACCGGTTTAGGCAAATCAGACAACCAATTTTCTAACCCTTGCTGTGCTGTTTCCCAAATCTGAGTGGAGGTCAAATAACCCTCATAGACATGTGGGCGATAACCATCGGAGCTGACTTGATCAATAAACGCATTTTGTCGCTCACTCGACCAACGATGGTATTTATTGGCTGGAACACCATAAAAGCCAAATTCTGTTAAACCTTTACGCTTTAAATGTTGATAGGCACTTTTTACTAAAGCGGCATTATCTGTCGCGACATAAGGCAATTGAGGGTAATCATCACGCCGCTGATAAGAACCACCAACGGCTACTGTGGGTATTTGAGTTCCTTTTAAAATCTCTTCTACTTCAGGGTTATCAAAATCGGCTATGATGCCATCGCCCTTCCAGTGCTTGAGTCCATCCAAGCGACTACGAAAATCGTCTTCAAAATACACATCCCAATCACATTGAGCAGCCTGTAAATACTCGCCTATGCCTTCGATAACCTGTCGGTCATAGACCTTATTGGCATTAAACACCAAATTTAAGTGGTAGCGCTTTTCAAACATTTGAAGCATTCCTTATATTTTTTTTATTATTTGCTACAAAAGCATACTTGGTATTGGCGTTTCTTGCTCAAAAATACAAAAATGGCATGCCAACCCATAAGAACTCAGCATTATAAGCCTTTTACTCTATGGTACAGTGTTTGAAATCTTGCTCTCTTTTGTTGGTAATATTCGGCATGCTCTGGATTAGGGTCAAAGCGTTTAATCGCGTCAGGTTTACGACAAATGTCAGACAACGCCTCTTCTGGTGAAACACCGATAGCGGCTAATCGAGCAGCGCCAAGCGCTGGACCGACTTCCCCACCCTCTCGATAAATCAAAGTTTGCATAAAAATATCAGCCAACATTTGTAACCAATATTCGCTACGCGCTCCCCCGCCAACCACATCAATGGTCGAATCAATATTTTGCACAGAGCGCACGGCATCCAAGCCATCTAGTAATGCAAAAGACACGCCTTCTAATACCGCTTGAACCAAGTCTGTCGCGCTTGTCTCATGGGTCATTCCCCAAAACACTCCTTTCGCATTAGCATCATTATGCGGTGTCCGTTCACCACTTAAATAGGGCAAAAAGAGTAAACTATCCTGCCCCCCATGAGACCGACTTGATACCGCGGCTAAAGCCGATGGCACATCCTTAAATTGCGTCAATTTAGCGACCCAATCCAGACAACTTGCAGCGCTTAACATAACCGACATACTGTGCCATGTATTCGGCACCGCATGACCAAAACTGTGCAGTGCCACCGCAGGATTCGCGACAAACCCTTCACTAACTGAAAAGATAACGCCAGATGTCCCCAGCGATAACATGGTTTGTTGTGGATGGATAATCCCCATCCCAATCGCACCAGCGGCATTATCACCCGCCCCCGCCACAACAGCCACGTTCGGAATAGACCAGCGCGCAGCCAACGCCGGTTTTAGATAACCTGTTACTTCAGTACCTTCAAACAAGGTTGGCATCTGCTCAATGGTCAGACCACACGCCTCAAGAACAGACGAGCTCCACTGCCTTTGCTCCATGTCCAACCATAAAGTACCTGACGCATCCGATACATCGGTCGCAAACTCCCCAGTCATTCGATATCTCAGATAATCTTTAGGCAATAAAACTTTATCAATTTGTCGGAAAATATTTGCTTCATTTTGCTGTACCCAAACCAGCTTAGGAGCGGTAAATCCAGGCATCACTAAATTGCCGGTAATCGCTTGAATATCGGGGCAGCGATGTTGCAAAGACAAACAAGCTTGATGAGAACGGCCATCATTCCAAAGAATGGCTGGCCTTAGTACCTGTCCATGACAATCTAGTAAGGTCGCACCATGCATTTGACCAGAAAAACTCAAGGCTTCCACAGCAGATAAATCCTCCTGCTGACCTAGTTCGAGCATGGCCTTATCTGTCGCTTGCCACCAATCCTCAGGGTCTTGCTCGGACCACAGAGCCTGTGGCCGAGAAACAGACAGGGATACTGTACTAGTGGCCTCAATTTGACCTGTTTTATTCATTAGCACAGCTTTTACACCAGAAGTCCCTAAATCAATGCCTATATACATGCCACAACCTTAATTATCATCGTTTTCTATCGTTCGTTTTATTATTGTTTCTTGGTTTTCACATCAAGCCAAACCGCCAATAACAGAATGGCACCTTTGACAATCAATTGCCAAAAAGTCGGCACATCCAGCATGCTCATACCGTTATCCAAACTGGCCATTATCAAAGCCCCCATGATGGCGCCTAAGACAGTGCCAATACCGCCAGCTAGACTGGTGCCACCAATAACACAGGCTGCAATGGCATCTAATTCCGCCATATTACCCGCCGCAGGCGAACCAGCACCTAATCTCGACGTTAATATTAAGGCAGCCACAGCGACCATCACACCATTAAAACCAAAGACCAACATCTTGGTTTTTTCAACCTTAACCCCAGACATACGAGCCGCTTCAATATTGCCGCCAATCGCATAAACACGACGACCAAATGCAGTTCGTTTAGCAATGTAGGTCGCCACTAAAATCAACACTCCCATAATAAAGATAGGGGTGGGAATGCCTCGGTAATTTTCCAGTATCGCGAGTAAAGACAGTAATGCGATTACTGCAATTAACGCTTTACCATATTCAAACTTGGCAGCATGATTCACCACGCCATGTTTTTGTCTGGCTTGTCGGCGCGAAAATACCCGAGCTATCAGCCCTAAACATAACAGCGCAATCACACTCATGCCCCAACCTGAAGGCAAATAACTCTGACCTATAATAGCCAGTGAGCTGGACGTTGGTGCCACGGTAACACCATCCGTTAAACCAACTAAAATTCCACGAAATGCGAGCATACCAGCCAAGGTAACAATAAAAGAAGGGACTTTTTGATAAGCAATCCACCAACCATTAAATAAACCCAACACTAAGCCTGCGAACATGGTAATCACAATGCTCAGTATGAGTGGAAAATGAAACCAAACATCGAGTATCGCAGCAATGCCGCCAAGCAGCCCCATCATAGAACCGACGGACAAATCAATTTCGGCACTAATGATCACGAACACCATACCAATGGCTAAAATCCCCACAATGGCCGTCTGCCGGATCAGGTTGGAAATATTACGTGGCGAGATAAACGCCCCTTCCGTTGCAATGGAAAAGAATACTAAAATTAGTAATAGTGCTGCGATCATGGCAAGTAATTGCAACTGACTCGCTTTTATTGTTTTAAGCATTGGAAACACCTTCTTTAATCGCGCAGTTCATAATCATTTCTTGAGTTAATCCTTGATGTTCAAATTGACCTTTTAAACGCCCCTCATGCATGACCAACACTCGATCACTAATACCTATCACCTCAGGCAATTCGGACGACACCATAATGATGGAGACACCGTCTTTGACCAGTGCATACATGAGCTTATAAATCTCATATTTGGCCCCCACATCGATTCCCCGTGTTGGCTCATCTAGAATCAAAATATTTGGGTGCGTTAATAAACATTTAGCAATGATGGCCTTTTGTTGATTACCACCACTTAAATGTTTAATGGCCAAATCGGCGGAGGCGGTTTTGACTTTTAATCGTTCAAGGTAACGCTCAATATCTTGATGCTCTTGCTGCTCATCGATCGCACCAAACCAAGTTTGATATTTATCTAATATGGGTAACGTCATGTTTCGGCCTACCCCCATAATCGGCACAATACCATGTCGCTTACGGTCCTCAGGCACCATTGCAATGCCGGCTTTAAGTGCCGCTTGCTGTGAACGGATTACCTGCGATTGACCCGCCAATTCGATTTCTACTGAATACTCTCCGGGATAAGACCCAAATAAACACTGCATCAACTCCGTCCGACCAGAACCGATTAAGCCTGCAATGCCCAAAATTTCTCCCTCACGCAACTCAAAACTTACACCGTCTACTTGAGGACGACTGGCCCCTGACAGACGCGCGAAAGCTTTGTTGACGGTTAAAATAACCTCACCGATTTCATGCTCTTCACGCGGGAAAAGCTGATCCATTTCTCGGCCGACCATCATGCTAATAATGTCGTTTTGAGTGAGCGCTGCGGCAGCACGGGTGGCAATATGATCCCCATCTCGGATAACACATACCCAATCCGAGAGCGCCAACACTTCATCCAATTTATGCGAAATGTAGATACAGGCAATGCCTTGCTCTTTAAGGCTGCGAACGATATCCAGTAAGATTTGAATTTCTTGGTTGGTAAGAGAAGACGTAGGTTCATCCAATATCAACAATTTAACGTCTTTATTCAATGCTTTCGCTATCTCAACGAGTTGCTGCTGACCAACTCCCAACTCACTTACCTGAGTATCTGGTGAAATGGAAAGATTGACGCGCGACAACAAAGCCAAGGTTTGTCGATACATGCTTTCTTCATTAATACGCCAAGCATGACCCAGCTCATTCCCCAGAAAGATGTTTTCCATCACGGTTAACTCTTTTACTAAAGCCAACTCCTGATGAATGATTACTATGCCTTGCGCTTCAGTATCACGAATGCTGGTGGCCTTAATTTGTTGACCTGCAAAATATATTTGCCCCTCATAACTACCGTAAGGCCAAACACCACTCAGCACTTTCATTAAAGTCGATTTGCCGGATCCGTTTTCGCCACATATAGAGAGCACTTCACCAGCATCAAGGCTAATATCCACGCCATTTAATGCACGCACACCGGAAAAACTTTTAACAATGCCGCGCATATCCAAAAGTTTTTGCTTCATTTTAAACACCTTATGAAAAGCAAATGGCGCCTTACAGCGCCATTATCTGGATAAATTACGGGTTATAAACGTCTGTTTTGCTATGAAAACCATCCGCAATAACTGTATCGTCAAGGTTCTCTTTGGTCACTGCAATTGGCGTCAATAGTACGGCCTCTACCTCTTTCTTGCCGTTATTCACATAACCATCTGCCTGAATAGACTCACCGCGAGCTAATTTCACGGCCATTGCAGCACTGGTCTCCGCCAACTTCGAAATCGGTTTGTATACCGTCATGGTTTGCGAGCCTTGAACAATTCTTCGTACGGCCGCTAGGTCAGCATCTTGGCCCGAAATGATCACCTTGCCACTCAATCCCTGTGCTGCTAATGCCTGAATTGCACCACCTGCGGTGGAATCGTTAGACGCCACCACAGCATCTACCTTATTGCTGTTAGCTGTTAAAGCATTCTCCATGATATTGAGAGCGGCTTCGGCCGACCAGCCCATGGCCCATTGATCCCCAATGATTTGAATTTTTTTGGCGTCAATAGCAGGTTGAAGCACGTTCATTTGCCCCTCACGAAACATCTTCGCGTTATTGTCTGTTGGCGAACCGCCCATCAAAAAGTAACGTCCTGTTGGTTTTCTCTCTAATAATGCTTCGGCTTGCATCTCACCAACACGAATATTGTCAAAAGACACATACAGATCAATATCAGCAAACTTAATCAAGCGATCATAAGCCAATACTTTGATCCCCTCTGCTTTCGCTTCGGCGAGCACATTACTCAAGACTTCACCGTTCTCAGGCACAATCACTAACACATCAACACCGCGAGAAATCATATTTTCGACTTGGGAGATTTGTGTGCTGACGTCGCCATTGGCCGACTGGGTGTAGACTTTTGCTCCCAGCTTTTCAGCTTCAGCCGTGAACAAATCTCGGTCTTTTTGCCAACGTTCAAGACGTAAATCAGACATGAGCAGGCCGATTTTTTCACCAGCAGCCCAAGTTGGTATGGATGCCACTGCACAAGCTGTGGCCAGTAAACTTACAGATAAGATTCTTTTCATCTTCGCATTCCTTTTTATTTTTATTCATGAAGGAACTCCAGAGGAGTAAAAGGAATGTAAAATGATCGCACTCTGAGGGATATTATCTTTTTTAGTTTAGCCTTAGCCTTTTTTATAAAACTTAGGGGAAGTCACCTTCCTGGTCTGAGTTTCACCGGTCAAACTCGCAACGTTTCATTTCTTAGTATCAAGAGTTGGGAATTAACCGTACGCTAAGACTTTATTTCGACCGGTTTGCTTTGCTTTGTATAAACTGATATCCGCCAAATGAATCATCTCAGATAAACTCGCTGCATCCGACATTTCACAATACCCAATACTGAAGGTAATGGTGATGGCCTCATTTGCTTGGTCATAATGGGATGCCGCAATTAACTTACGCATTTCTTCCAATAATAAAAATGCCTCTTCACCATTGGTATCGGGCAATAGCAGTAAAAACTCTTCTCCCCCCCAACGAGAGAGGACATCTTGTTTACGAAGACCATTTCTCAATACATCGCTGACATGCTTCAGCACTTCATCGCCAATTTCATGACCAAAACAATCATTCACATTTTTAAAGTGATCAATATCGAAGACAGCGAGAGTGAACACTTGATTGGTCGTAATGGCTTTATGATAAGCCGCCCTTAATTTTTTACGCATGCCTCTTCGATTTGGCAAACGTGTTAGCTCGTCTATCTGAGACTCTTGTTCAAATTTGGCTTTTAAACGCGCCATGTTTAAATACGAACTATGACGTGCTGCTTCATAAAAAGCTGACAAAGCAACCGTTGTTAAAAAAGCCAATACCAATCTTGATTTGAACGCCACAGGGTAAAGCGTTGCTAGGAAATAACCATTAGGGGTATAAAGCATCACCATCAAAATGACACTAAAGATCAAATTGATCATAATCCCAACCTTAAGACCACAAAATGCAAAGATCACAGATGGAAAAATGTATATCCACAAAGGCCCACTATTACTGACACCTCCAGAATAAATAAGATATACACCCAAAGACAGTAACGCCGTTAACGCCATGTATTTCATCATATTGTGATAACGAACATACTTAGCTGAGATTAATAGCGAAAAGGACAAAAACAATAGAAAACTGGCTGCCAATAAAGCCCCTGCCAGAACATATAAGTCAATTAAAATCGAGTTAATGCCCATCACAAGAGCAATAACAGAGCCAATTAAGCCAAACAGCGCTGCCAAATAACGTTGATAAGAATACTCTCTATCGCCAAAACCCTGTAGCAGTGCTCGACGATAATGACGAATCACTTTGATAATAAACGCCTTCATTCCCTTCGCC
This sequence comes from Marinomonas aquiplantarum, assembly GCF_003314975.1. Classification (GTDB taxonomy): domain Bacteria; phylum Pseudomonadota; class Gammaproteobacteria; order Pseudomonadales; family Marinomonadaceae; genus Marinomonas; species Marinomonas aquiplantarum. The sequence continues at coordinate 13,851 of NZ_QNRF01000014.1, read as the reverse complement.
TTATCTTCTTTTAAGGGCCATTAACAAAACACGGAGAGTCAAAAACCACCCCTTAAAATAGAACAATTTGTTTCTATTCTCTAGACTTTCTCAGAAATTTAGCAGTCTTTCTTTTTATTTTAGAAGCTACAGAGTCTATGCAGAAAGGTATTGGAACAAGCTGATTTGCTGTTGAAGTGTCGATGTAGAAGTAATCAGAAGAGCTAACACCTGTTATGTGATTGGGGTTCTGTTTCTATGATACACCATCACTGTATGTCATATGTTGACGGTGCATTATGATCAATCAAATGATTGCTAACAAAATAGCTAGGTTACCTAACTATCTTGTTAGCGAATTCAGAAAATGTAGCGGAAACGATTAACGCCCTTTCCAAGGCACCAATTTACGCTCTAAATAACGCATAAATAGATCGAATAAGTAAGCAATAATACCAATGACGATAATCCCCATGATGACCACATCCGTGACCAGAAATTCCGCTGCGTTAAGTACCATAAAGCCTAATCCAGCTTGGGCCGCGACCATTTCTGCCGCCACCAGTGTTGTCCAGCCAAAGCCAATCCCGATGCGCATTCCAGTTAAAATTTCTGGTAGCGCATTAATCAAAATAATATGACGAATGACCTGCCAGCGTGTGGCTCCCATCGAATAAGCGGCATGGATCTGTTCTATCGCTACCGATTTCACACCAGCTCTGGCACTCAGCGCCATAGGGGCAAAAATCGCTAGGTATATCAACACAACTTTTGAAACTTCCCCAATACCGAGCCAAATAATGACCAATGGCAAATAGGCTAGTGGCGGTAATGGGCGATAAAATTCGATAATAGGATCAAATAACCCGCGAACAATACGGTTTACTCCCATAAAAATACCAATTGGAACGGCCGTGAGTAACGCAAGAACAAACGCAGAAAAGACCCGCATCATACTCCAGCCGGTATGCTCTATTAGGGTCGCGTTGGCAAAACCTTGCGTTGCAACTTCCCAAAATCGTTGAACTACGGCCACGGGAGAAGGCAGGAATAAAGGCTTCACCCATTGTAACTGAGTCGCGATGTACCATATAAAGATCAATATAAATGTCGTTAATAAGCTAATCGCCAAGCTTTTTCCTTGCCCCGGTGCACCATATGACTCACCCGGTTTCACTGGGCCTGCAGCAAACAGATTAGCAAAACGATGCAACACCGTCGTTTTCGCTCTGTCATTTTGCTGAGAGCGGCGACTAAGCTGGTCAACAGAATCCATTGGATCAAATGATTTTGTCATTAGTGAGCTCCTCCATTTGTGGCTTCATCACCATGAATAATGCCTAACACTTTTTCTCTCATGGCAATAAACTCAGGCATAGACTTCACTTTTCGAGCATCTCTTGTTTCCAGAAATACCTTATTAAAATCCAAAGAGAAATCATGAGTAATTCGACCAGGGCGAGGTGACATAATGATGAGGCGGGAAGCCATAAATAACGCCTCTTCTACGCTATGAGTGATGAAGAACATCATTTTTTGGGTTTGCTGCCACACTTCCAATAGCAACTCCTGTAACACCTCTCGAGTCAACGCATCTAATGCCCCTAGTGGCTCGTCTAATAACAGCATCCTAGGGTCATTGGTTAACGCTCTGGCAATCCCAACACGTTGCTGCATACCTCCAGATAATTGATACACAGGATGATGATGAAAATCTTCTAGTCCAACTAACTTAAGGTACTCACTCGCTCTGGCCTGGCGCTCTTTTAAACAAACACCTTGTAGTTTTAAACCAAAAGCAGTGTTCTCCAATACATTTAGCCAAGGCAACAAAGCGTGCTTTTGAAACACCACGCCACGCTCTTTGCCGGGACCTGTAATTTGATCATTTAGCTCTACCCCGACGGCAACGCGAGGCAAACCGGACACTTGGCTATCACCAAGAGTTAAATAACCATCGCTCGGTTGAATAAACCCCGCCATTAAGTTGAGCAAGGTCGTCTTACCACAACCTGACGCCCCTAGTGCGACGACAAATTCGCCTGGCTCAATTTGAAAATTAATGCCTGATAAAGCGGTGACCGTATCACCACCGTTCATTCCAGGGTAGCGAACGGACACATCATGAATCTGTAATCGGCTCATTGCCTTCTTCTCCAACGATATAACACTGACGGCAGCTTCCTTTTGAATCTAACATCGCCAAAAGGAAGCGCTTTTATTAAAGTTCTGCAGCGGCTTCAGCAAAAGAAGGGTTCACAAAAACGCTATAGTCATCGGCAAGAGCGGGGACTTTGCCTTCTTGTTTAAGAAATTCGGAGGTAAACATTAATGCCTTCGCAGCACCGCCCTCGTTCCCACATCCAAGCCAGACACAGCTAGTCTGCTCAGCCAAACTCGGAAATTCATAGAGAGCCAATACACCAGGGACATTTTCGGCTTGTCCTCCCGTCATCTTGGCAATGTTTTTCACCATAAGAGAATCAGCAGTCAAGGCGCCTTTAGAAGCACGATATTCCGCATCCGCATCCGCAATTAACTTGATCAATTGAGCGACCGTCTCAGGGTTTTCTTCACCAAATGACTTATTGATTACCATGCCATCAAAGGTTGCTTTACCCCAACGGCTAAGCTCTCCTGAACTAATCAATACTTGACCTGACTCTTTAATACGCCCTAGCGCAGGGTCCCAAATAAAAGCACCATCTATGTCTCCTCGCTCCCAGGCTGCCGCAATAGCATTTGGCTGCATGTTAATGAGGCTAACCTCTTTGTCCGATAAGCCAAATTGTTCTAAAGCAAATAACATATGGAAATGTGTTGTAGAGACAAATGGCACACCGATTTTTTTACCTTTTAGATCCTGTGGCGCTGCAATACCAGAACCATCACGAACAACGAGCGCTTCGGCGTCATTAATATTTTCAAGAATCCATACCAATTCGATGTCCAATCCACGGTTAACTGCAGCAGCGATTGGGCTAGAGCCTGCAGTGGCAATGTCAATGTCACCAGATGCCATGGCGGTAATCACCTTAGCGCCTGAGTCAAAACGACGCCATTCCACTTCCATTCCGGTCGTACTCTCTAGCTTTTTCTCCGCTATCACTGACTTCCAAGGGTTCATCATACCTTGGTAACCAATAGTAATCGTTTCAGCATTTGCGAATTGCGACAGACACAAACTACTCATTAATACAGATAAACCGAGACTTTTTTGGGCCAGTTTGGTTATTTGGTTCACGTTCATTTTCGTTCTCCTGAGGATGGAATTGGTTGCTACCTTTCCCACATTAAAAGTTGTCGATAATGAAGCGATAGATCCAGTTGCCCAGAAGCATTAGTCCAGATGTGATTTGTGGAGCAAATATTGCATTAGATTGGAGCATCAAATTGATGATTTAGAGGTTCATCGTGTTAGAACAGTACTTTCACATAGAGTTTGACCCTGAAAGAACATTGCAGGATCAGATCAGAGAATTTATCGTCAACTTGATACTAACTGGAGGCCTACCACTGGATGAACCGCTCCCCTCCTCTCGCCACCTATCCAAGATGCTAGGGGTCTCTAGAAATACCATTGTATTGATATATGAAAGCCTAGTAGACAGTGGTTTCATTGAAGCGCGTTCCCGAAAAGGCTTCTTTGTAAACCACACCTTCCACAACACAGAAGCACTCAGCACCAATTTAGTGCAAGAGGAAAACGCCAGCTCGCCTGACTGGTCAGCTCGATTTCAAAAACAGCCTAGTAATGAAATCAACATCGTCAAACCTTATGATTGGCAGAAATTCGAATACCCTTTTATCTATGGTCAAGTACAAAAAGACTTCTTTCCATTAGAGCAGTGGCGTGACTGCGTCAGAAAGAGCATGTCTGGACAATGGAACAAATATTGGATTAATGATCTGGTGGATTCAGATGATCCGTTACTGATCGAGCAAATTCGTACTCGCTTATTACCAAGGCGTGGTATTTACGTCGAATCAAGTGAAATATTAATCACCATTGGTACTCAAAACTCCTTATACCTACTGGCCAATTTACTCTGCAATCAAACCACAAAAGTGGCATTGGAAAACCCTGGATTTAGAGACGCATTGAACATCTTTTCGCTCTTTAATGCCAAGATTCACCGACAACCAATCGATCAGCATGGCCTCATCGTAAATGACGACTTAAAGACGTGTGATTACCTCTACGTCACCCCAAGCACCCAAGTACCCACTGGCGTCGAGCTCAGTAAAGAGAGAAGACAACGACTACTAAACCTGTCGACAAAGCACGATTGCATCATCATTGAAGACGATTATGATGCCGAAGTGAACATGAAACACAATCCGCAACCGGCCTTAAAAGCACTCGATAAAAACAATCGAGTGATTTACATCGGCAGCATGTCAAAATCCATTTCCCCTGGTTTAAGGGTCGGGTTTATGGTGGCAGATGAGGAATTAATTACAGAAGTTCGTGCCCTTAGACGACTCATGTATCGCCATCCCCCAGTGAACATTCAGCGCCAGCTTTCCCTGTTTTTATCCTTGGGTTACCACGACACCTATCTAAGGAAACTCAGAGTCATTAACGCTTCTAAACTGCAACGCATAAACGCCGCCATTGATCGACACCTTCCTAATATGCGCACCAGCGAACATGTCAGTGCAGGCGCCACCTCTGTTTGGTTAAAAGCACCAGAACACGTCAATACCGAGGAAGTGGCTTGGTTAGCCGCACAAAGTAGCATTCTAATGGAACCCGGTGCGGTCCATTTTACGGCCGAAAATCCCCCACAGAATTATTTCCGCTTAGGTTTCTCAGCCATAGAATCTCATAAAATTGAGCCTGGCATAGCCGCCTTGAAAAACGTCTTTGACCATTTTATCTAGGGAAGACACAAACAAAGTTCAAACACCTCTGACAGTAACCTTATTCGCCTTCCCTAGCTGGCACCATATTCCCTTTCAGCTGGACCTATAGGCTGATCTCGATTCCCCTATACCGTATCACTGCGCCCATATTTCATATCACTTCGGGCCAGTGATAACGGAGACAAGTTGAATGCCTCATTTTGAATTCGCCATGTTACTGATCTTTATGGCCGCCATCATTCGCGGTTACACCGGTTTTGGCTTCGCCGCTATTGCGATCTCAGGATTAAGCTTTATTTGGCCAGCCAAAGTGAGTGTGCCAGTGATCTTAATATTGGATTTAATTTGTTCAATTGGCTTAATCAGAAAAGCCTGGCGTTACGCAAATATCGACTTGTTAAAGCAATTGAGCATTGGCGCTTTTATTGGCATCCCTATTGGTCTTGTGATCTTAATTAAAGTACCAGATCAGCTCCTCAAATTGAGTGTCAGCTTAAGCGTGTTAGCCATGTCGATTTGGTTATTAAAACCGCATTCAAATCATCTAACACCGAATAAATGGCTCACACGAATGATTGGATCTATTTCTGGTGGTTTTACTGCCGCCGCCTCTATTGGTGGTCTGCCTGTGGTTTGCTATTTACTGTTAACCCCATACGTTGCCCACGTGCAACGCGCCACGCTCGTACTGTTTCTCAGCGCAACGGATTTAGCATCGGTTGCTCTTATGGTGGCAAACAAGGTTATTAACATCTCACTATGGCTGCCCACTTTGATCTTACTGGGGCCAGCTTTTGTCGGCGTCCTAGTCGGCCAATGGTTATTCCATCGGAATCCCCCAAAATCGTTTCGACATATCGCCCTACCAGTGCTGATTTCTCTGTCTGCACTGAGTCTTTATTTCAACTTATACAATGTTCATTAAGGAGAGAGATATGAATAAAACCGCCGTTATTACAGGTGCCACTTCTGGGTTTGGCCTAGCAGCCGCCAAGCTCTTTGCTCAATCTGGTTGGAATCTCATCCTCACAGGAAGAAGAAGCGACCGGCTCGAGCAAATCGAAGCGGCCTTATCATCACAGACCAAGATACTCACGATGACACTAGATGTCTGTGATACCGAACAAGTTAAAACGGCCTTTAACTCTCTGCCATCCGAATTTCAGGCCATTCACTTACTTATTAATAATGCTGGATTAGCTCTTGGTACAGAGCCAGCACAAGAATCCGATTTAACTCAATGGCACACCATGATCGATACCAATATCAAAGGCCTAACCAGTGTTACTCATGCGCTGTTACCACAACTCATTAGCACAGGTAAATCGGCCAGCATCATTAACATTGGCTCCATTGCCGGTCAATGGCCTTATCCCGGCGGCAATGTTTATTGCGGAACGAAGGCCTTTGTCGAGCAATTTTCATTGGCGTTGCGTTGTGACCTTGCAGGCACAGGTGTTCGGGTGACTTGCCTAGCACCAGGCTTATCCGAAAGTGAATTCACCCTTGTGAGAACAGGTGGAGACACACAAGCCTATAACGCCTTATATAAAGGCACCGACGCGATACAACCTGATGATATTGCGGAAACGCTACTTTGGATTGCTCAACTCCCAGCTCATCTAAACATCAATCAGTTGGAAATCATGCCAGTAAGCCAAAGCTGGTCACCTTTTGCAGTACACCGTCATTAATCACCTTTTTTATGCTGAGGAACAACATATGTCTTTAATTAATGAATACTCCAACCATGAAATCAAAGCTTTTGATAAAGATCATGTGTGGCACCATTTAACACCGGGTAGCGCCGCTGACAATGGCTTACCTGTTTTTGTAAAAGGCCAAGGTCTCGATTTGTGGGATATCGATGGCAATCAATACTTAGATGCCTCAGCAGGCGGTGTTTGGGTTACCAACACTGGATATGGCCGCAAAGAAATCGTCGATGCCATTAGTGAACAATTGCTTGAATTGAATTTCTTCGCCAGCGCCATGGGTAATAAACCTGCAGCTGTATTTGCGAATCACTTAATCGATAAAATGCCCGGTATGAATCGTGTTTTTTATTCAAGCTCTGGTTCAGAAGCCAACGAAAAAGCCTTCAAAATGGTGAGACAAATTTCACACAAAAAGTACGCAGGTAAAAAAAGTAAAATTCTCTACAGAGAACGAGATTATCATGGCACCACCATTGCCGCCTTGAGCGCTACCGGACAATCACAAAGACGAGATCAATTCGGTCCTTTTGTGCCAGATTTTGTCGAGTTTCCTCACTGCTTTGAATATCGTAGTCAATTTGAAGACAGTACAGATTATGGTCTAAAAGCAGCAAAATTAATGGAAGACGTCATTCTACAGGAAGGTCCTGACACGGTAGGCGCCGTCATTATTGAACCTATTACGGCCGGTGGAGGCATCATTACCCCTCCTGAAGGCTATTTAAAAGCGGTTGAGCAGATCTGTAAAAAACACAATGTTCTTTTGATCCTAGATGAAGTCGTATGTGGACTGGGCAGAACAGGGAAATGGTTCGGATACCAACATTACGATATCCAGCCAGACATAGTCACCATGGCCAAAGGTGTTGCTTCAGGTTACGCGGCTATTTCATGCACTGTGACAACAGAAGCCGTTTATAAAGACCTTCAAGAGTCCGACAACACAGATAAACTGGGGTATTTTAGAGACATCTCAACATATGGTGGTTGCTTAGCTGGCCCAGCAGCGGCCATAGCCAATATGAATATCATTGAAAAGGAAAATTTAATCGATAACTCCGCTAAAATGGGCGAGATTTTATTACAGGGTTTAGCTGTCCTTAAATCAAAATACCCCATTATCGGTGATGTGCGAGGCAAAGGCTTACTAGTGGGCATCGAACTGGTCACCGATCAAACAAGCAAACAACCCGTTGACGAATCCGTAGCTATCAGAATTTTTGCTAAATGCAAACAAGCAGGGTTACTAATCGGACGAACCAATCGTAGCTTTGCCGAATTCAATAATATTTTGAACATGAGCCCAGCTTTATGTGTCACTGAAGCTCAAATTCAGCAAATTTTAACAACACTCGACCAAGCTTTTGCTGATCTAACGGTTGATTTAACGTAAGCATAACCCCTTCACATTAACCTTACTCGGCGAGTGACATATCATTCGCCGGGTGAATTTACCGACTCATTCACGCTTCTGCCCTTTGATTATTCTGCACTTCGATGAAAAAATCCGCTAAATCACCTAGTAAAGAGTAATAATGAGTTACGACTGAAACAGCTTATGATGAAAGCAATATATAAACGTTCATTAAATGGCTGAAGGATTAAATTGGGGCTGAATAACGCTAATAGAGGCAGAGTTACTTTTTGAACAAAAGCGACTATTGTCTTCAAAAAAAGAGAGAATTGAAATGGTTGCGGGAGCAGGATTCGAACCTACGACCTTCGGGTTATGAGCCCGACGAGCTACCAGACTGCTCCATCCCGCGACAGATTAAACTACTTGAATAGTCTATATGCAGAAACTAAAGAGAGATCATATCACCAAAAAATTAATGCTATTTGGTTGCATGAACCACTTTTCAACTATAATGAAAACCAACGACTTTTCTGAAATGGTTGCGGGAGCAGGATTCGAACCTACGACCTTCGGGTTATGAGCCCGACGAGCTACCAGACTGCTCCATCCCGCGACAGATTAAACTATTTGAATAGTCTATATGCAGAAACTAAAGTGAGATCATATCACCAAAAAATTAATGCTATTTGGTTGCATAAACCACTTTTCAACTATAATGAAAACCAACGAATTTTCTGAAATGGTTGCGGGAGCCGGATTCGAACCAACGACCTTCGGGTTATGAGCCCGACGAGCTACCAGACTGCTCCATCCCGCGACAAATAAACTATTAATATAGTTAACAACTTTCTTAGTGAACCAACTAACTTGAAAATAACCAAACTGGTTGCGGGAGCCGGATTCGAACCAACGACCTTCGGGTTATGAGCCCGACGAGCTACCAGACTGCTCCATCCCGCGACAAATTAATTTATCTACTATCACTAACAATTTCAGTTTCGTTGCTGGTTGCGGGAGCCGGATTCGAACCAACGACCTTCGGGTTATGAGCCCGACGAGCTACCAGACTGCTCCATCCCGCGACAACGAGGTGCGTATTATAGGTAGATTAAATACAGAGTCAACACTCTATTTCAGATAATGTTGAATAAGAGATAATTTGCAAACTTTAAGCACATTTTACCTCATAGACTTTCAAGAAAAAACTTGAAGACAGGAGTGTGGGTCTGTCAAAGTATTCCAAAATTGATTTAGTAAGGAATCCTATATGACAAGTTCAACTGAAGAGATATTAAAAAAATCCTCCATTCCCAACGCAGCCGATGCGCTTCCGGGTCGAGACACCCCTATTCAAGTTACTGGCATTCATGCAGTTAACGGTGAAAGTTTTCTCCGCAAAAAAAATACATACGAAGCGGAAGTCATTCTTGGTATGGGATGTTTCTGGGGTGCGGAAAGAAAGTTATGGAATATTCCTGGCGTTCTTGTCACTTCTGTTGGTTATGCTGGCGGGTACACGAAAAATCCAACCTATGAAGAAGTTTGTACTGGGCAAACAGGTCACAGCGAAGTTGTTCAAGTGATTTACGACACCAGACAAACCAACTTAGACACCATTCTAAAAACCTTTTGGGAAAACCATGACCCGACACAAGGCATGCGACAAGGCAATGATATTGGCAGCCAATATCGCTCGGTTATTTACACTACAAAAGACTCTGATTTAGCCATTGCAGAGCAAAGCAAAGACGCATTCCAAAAAGCACTTATCCAAAATGGTCATGGTATGATCACCACAGAAATCGAGCCACTCAAAACCTATTATTTGGCAGAAGAATACCATCAACAGTATCTTCACAAGAACCCAAATGGCTATTGTGGTCTAAACGGTACAGGCGTTAGCTGCCCTATTGGACTGAGTGTTTAAACGCATAAAATAACACTCATCTGAAACGAAAAAAGCCGAGTATTAAACTCGGCTTTTTGCTTTCTGACTGTCCACTATTAACCGTCGATATTAATGTCGTATTCCTTATCATTAAAGATGACGGTAATACTGCCACTTCCCAACTGAGAATCCGAGCCAAAATTGGCAACAGTATGATTGGCATTGTCACTGTCAGCGACTTCCAACTTGCCTGAACCATCCTGATTCGTTGTTAACGTTAGGTTTTCATTTAGGTAAGCCTGAATTTCTTCTTCTGCTGCTGAACTTGGCACATCCAACAATTCGGAAATGTCCAAAGCATCATCTGAAGCATTAAAGTCAGTAATAGTATCAACACCCTGCGAGTAATCCGTTAGGATAAACAAATCACGTCCATCACCACCAGTCATGGTATCTTGACCTTGACCGCCGATAAGAACATCATCGCCATCAAAGCCATAAAGATTATCATCGCCAGAGCCGCCTAAGAGGAAATCATCACCGATACTACCGTAAAGGGTGTCTTGACCCGCACCACCGTCTACACGGTTTGAATCCTCAGCATCTTGGTCTCTAGCACGACGACCATCAGCATACAATGTGTCATCACCTTCTCCACCCTCAAGCCAATCAGAGCCTTCATAACCATATAAAATATCTTGGGCGTTGCCCCCCTCAATATGATCATCACCACGGCCACCAATAATGCGATCATTATTAGAAGTACCTGTAATATGAAGATCATCCCTATGATCCCTGTAATCCGAAGAACCATCACTATATTTTGTTCTTTCATCGCCCGTATTTGTCTCGAACCACTGAAGATCAGAGTCCAAATTAGCGGAAACATTCTCAAAGAAAGTTGGATCTTCTCTAGGAGCTTCTGCTGCAACATTAATACTCAAGGTAGCTGTAGATGAGCTGCCATCTTCATCTTGAATCATATAGGTGAAAGAATCAGTAGCACCGTCTGGTATGGTAGAAACACTTGCTGTTGCCTGATAGACATAAGAACCATCAGCATTAAGGATCAAGTTGCCATATGTTCCTTTCACTGATTGGCCTGCACTTGCATCTGAATTATTGACTGAGTCACCAGATGCCACATTAGTGACACTGATAGCACCATCTTCACTTAACTCATCAGCGCCTAGACCATTGTCATCCAATACATTACCAGTTGTTTCAGGCAGGCTATAGCCCTCCCCTTCAACAACTCGAACCACAAGCTCATAGCTAGTGGATGCATTCTCATAAGTATGGATAGAGGTAACTACTTCACCATCAGGGTTGCCCACTTCACGGAACCCAACCACTTGTAAGGTGTAGATTTCGCCTTCCCACTCAAAGGTAACAAAGGTATTTTCCACTGTGACAATGTCACGAGAAGCTTCAGCATCACCATCAATGTTTGTGGTTTCATTGTGAGAGAAATTCACCGTCAATTTCACAGGCTCAGAAACACCTGAGTTGTCTGTCACAGAGAAATCAATTTCCATTGAAGCTGCATCAATTGCCCCGCCAGAATAAACTGGGTAATTGTAGTGAGTGAATGTTCCTATAATGATGTCTTCATTTAGCTCGAATTTACCGTCTAATTCAGAGTCATTATCAATAAAACCGTAGCCTGACTGTCGTCCATGATCATCTGGGGATTCACCCCAGCGAATTTGATCTCTACCATCATCATTATCGGTTCCACCGTTTGATGATGTACCATCAAATTTCTTGATGTTATTACCACCTGAAGAACTCACCCAATTAGCTTCAACATTTGACACTTCAAAGGTCTCACGACGAACCAAGATGTCTGCTTCATCATCAATCGCCACTGGTGCAGAATCTTCTACATCAATATTGACGGTAAAACTACGACCATCTTCTAGCGTCACTGTGACGCTATCTTGATCGCCCTGAGAGTCACTGTGATCTCGGACTGGCGCTTGGTATAGATACTCACCTTCAACCAAACTAATAGTGGCACCAAAGTCGGTAGTAACTTCTGTTACTCCTTCAGGGAAAGCGAAGCCTTCTGGTAAATCCGTTAACACAACCTGCTGACCTTCACCAGCTGACAAGGTCACTTCTGCTGAAAGGTCAACGGTGTGAGTTGAAGTACCTCGACTTTCTACTGTGTTGCCTGCGGCATCACTGGAATTAACCACAACATCAAACTCAGTATCTTCGGCTAATTCACTGGCAGCAACATTCACCGACCAAGAGCCGTCGTCATTAACGGTCGTTGTGTATTCCGTACCATTAATGACCATCTTGACTTGGTCACCCACAGTAATATCACCACCTGAAGCTTGACCTGAAATAGTCACAGTGTCATACAATTCCGTACCATCAATGTGATCATCAGAGGTGATTGGGTTAACCGTAACGGTTCCCGATTCTGCTTCTAGATCCCCTGCTGGCGCAGTACCACTGACTTCAACTGAACGGTTACCCGCATCATCAGAGAGACTCACAGTAATGCTATCTTCTGGCGCCACTTCAACCGCAATACCACTTTCAATAAGGGCGGCCGTCAAAGTGATGGTAACAGCCGTATTATTGTTTACCTGATAGGTAACTTTGTCACCTACTTCAGAACCAGACACTGAAATCGTCGCCGTTACCGTTCCGTCATCTCCAACTTCATCGGCATTATAAACATCATCGTCACCCGTACTTTCGAAGCTAATAGATGGTGTAGCGATATTTAAGTCAGTTGTGTGTGTTGAACTTACTGTAGACTTAACTTCATTTCCTGCTCTGTCAGTAGAAGAAACTACCACATCAAATTCAGTATCAGCTGCAAGGTCAGTACCAGCAACGTCAACGGACCAAGTACCATCTGCCTGAACATTGGTTGAGTATTCAGTGCCATTAATGGTCATGGTGACAATATCACCGGCTGAAATATCACCACCAGAAGCACTACCAGACACAGTTACCGTCTGCTCACTTTCTGTTATGTTGATAATGTCATCTGACGTAATTGCATTAACGGTTACTTCACCGGACTCAGCAGAAGTATCTTTCTCAATGCTCATCACTTCAGACTGAACTGTATTACCGGCTGCATCTGAAGCATTTACGACAACGCTTAATTCACCATCAAGTAAACTAGAGACATCCGCTCCAATTTCAAAATAGCCATAGCCGCCATCGTCTTCAATAGTGATCCCCTCAGTAATAGTGACGCTATTACCCTCTTCGTCCGTAATGGTAATAGATTGCACATCACCACCTAATTCAATCCAACCACCGACGGTTACATTACCTTGCTCATCAAGATTAATGACCATATCGCCGCTTTCATCCTGAACAAAAGCATCAATATCTGCGACCAGATCGACTTTGTAGATCTCAGTACTAGAAGCAACAAACGCATTTCCAGCCTCATCAGTTCCCGATACTTTGGCGGTAATGTATGGATTTGCAAGACTTGTATTCGCAAGATCAGAACCAAGTACTTCAACACTGTATAAATATCTACCACTCGAATCTTGTTCAGAACTTACCTGAGCCGTTCCAATGACATTTCCTTCAAGCTCAATTGTCACAGTATCGCCAGGTTGTGCGTCACCACCAACCCAACCAGTAATGGAAACATAGTTTCCTTCTTCTGCTTCCGCTGCACTAATGACCTTGTCGCCTGTGATTACATCAACATCAATACTTGCATTAGATGTCAAATCAACAGAATGTGTTGATGTCGCCTTACTATCTACTGTATTACCAGCCGTGTCGGATGACGCTACCACAGCATCAAAAACCGTATCCTCAGCAAGATCAGAACCGGCCACATCAACGGTCCAAGTGCCATCTGCACCAACTGTTGTGGTGTATTCGGTATCGTTGATGACCAGAGTAACCGTATCGCCTTCTGCGATATCGCCACCAGTTGCCGTACCTGTTACCGCGATGGTTTGAGCAGATTCAGCGGCGTTGATTACGTCATCTTCAGTGATGTTGTTGACCGTCACCGTGCCTGCTTCCGCAACTAGATC
>NZ_QNRF01000013.1 GCF_003314975.1 Marinomonas aquiplantarum | reverse complement strand
TTTCGGTAAAACGTGACTTCTTCATAGATCGCTCCTGATGCATTGATCATAAAACTCTCTACTTAAAACCCCAATCATTTTTTGGGGGGATTACAACTCTACTAAACACCACGATTACTTTTCTTTGGCATTTCTACGTATCTTCTTACTTTTTGCTGCTGTTAATTTCGGGGGGATTACCATTCTGCTGAACAAAAAAAACTATCGGATGACCCATGGAAAGGATTACTAGAAGATGGAGACGAAAATGACAACAGAAATTAATGTTCTTAAGTTGACGTTGCATAGCTATCTAGTGGGGTATTTGGCAGGTACAAAAAACGGTCGTAATGTTCTACATTTTGCTGAAAGCTATCAATCTAGTACAGCACGCCCTACTTTCAGCTTAACCACCCATCCAAATTATCCACGTGCTGATAAAATGCTATAAGAGCCATGGGCTACAAACCAACGCCAGCCCCCTATTTGGACTCGTTCCCACGCAGTGCATGGGAACGAGTTGAACTTTAAGCACCTATTCCAATTAAGAGGTTGCCTGTTATTTCTGAAATACCTCCAGCGTAACGGCAACTCAACTAACTAACCGCTCTTTTTCGCTACAGAAAAACACGCTTTCTCGACATCTTCACTAGACTTAAAAGAGACCACGCCCTCTCCTTTCTCATTTTTAAAGACAAAAGGCTCTTGGATGCAATCGTCGCCTTTTTTAGAGACATAATAAAACGAGTGGTCTTTCATGATTACATAGGCATTGCCCGTATCCATCACTCGTTTACCCCAAATCACATTGCCTTTTATAGAGTGTTTCCGACATAAAGCCACTTTCTCTTTAGTGGAATACGCTTTATCAAATTCAGGGACTGTACAGGGCTGATATTCTTCAATCATTTTATTAGCTAGGAATGAACCATTGGAATAACCCGCCATAGCAGGCAAAAGAATAACTATGATAGGTATAAGCAAAACAAGTTTGGTAATGGCTGTTGAAACACTTCCCACAGTAGCGCCAACCACACTGGCTAACATTACCGTTTTTGTGGCTGAATCAAATATCTTTTTAAAGACGTTTTCGACCCACTTGGAACTCTGCTCTACCATCTCACTTTTTTTGGAATCGCACAATCCAAGATGCAGCACAGCACCAGCAAGCGCAAATATTATCGTCATCAATAGGATCAGATCCCATGGCGCGAGCCAGCCTGATGAAATCAAACGATTCAATGGCTCTACAAACCCAATCACTGCAAAATAATACACTTCCTTTAACTCGTAATTCGCGGCCACATCGTTGAGCCCCATCGTGTCCAACATGCCTTTTTGCACAGCAACACCAAATATGGCAACAACCGCAATTAAGCACGCATTTATTTTTAAAAAGAACCCCCAAGTAAAAACCGGCTTCTTTTCGGTTTTAGAGTTTTCTTGTTAGCTTTCTTTTACTGGGGTTTCAGTTTGCTCAACAGTCATCTATATACATTCTCCATTATTAGATTAAACGTCTCTTTCACAGAAATACTTGAAAGAGATCGATCTCCTTTAGCGAAAGCCATGCCAACTTTATTTTATATATTTTTCAATGAGTTACAAAAATAATAAAAATATAATTCGTATATAAAATTACTTTTAAGTAAGAAATATTACTTTTTACCGTTAGTTACCCCTTACAAAAAACGAAACCGCTAAGGTTCTAATAACCAAAGCGGTTTCTCTATAGCATCTATGTACTTATGGCTTTATCCATCTAATACCGAAAGCATTAAACAGCCCAAATCTGCTTTAACCTAGCCACGGTATGCTCCCACTTGCTAGAACGCGGTCTAGCAACGGTGTTTTGATTACCAAACAGACCGATTTCATTGACGGCTTGCTCAGTGGATTTAACGGAACATAGCCACTCAACTGGCACGAAGAACTCAGCTTTTTCTTCTCCGTGTTCTTGTTCCAGTCTGTAAGTTCCCACCAGCGACATATCTGAGGTAATGAATTCATCTGCAATGATCCGTTTACCAGTAACCGTTGCGACACCGACATACCCCGTCTTAGGGATATTCACCCAAACACGGTCGCCGGGTTTCAACATGGACAACGTCTTGCTGTACCAATGCCCAGCACCCGCAGAAATAAAGCCATATTTGAGCGCGTCGTCCCAACTCCTACCCCCTTCTCCCGCTCCAAAGCTACAATAAAATTCGCCATTCCAGTCGCCTTTTTGGCCGCTGTTCGTGGCTTTTTCTTCAGTTTCTTCTGGGTCTATCATCCATGCACGGCTTAGATAACGACTCTCTCCGTCCTGAAACACAGAAAAGAAAACAGCGTTAATCGGCACAAGGGTTTTATCATTGAGGTAGGAAATAATGCGTTCAGTACTGGCGTCCAACTCCGACGCGACCACCACCATTTGGTGCTTTTTATTGAGCTCTTCTTCCACCAACGAATCGCCAAACTTCGCTTTAAAAACCGTATCAAACGACAGGCTAGAATCACCATACTTTTTAACGAAATCAGCGTAAATCGAACTGATTTTATCGCTCGAAAGCGTTTCCACCCAAGACGCATAATCAATCACCTGCGCGACCACTTCGCGGGAGGTTTTATGCTTTTTCAGCTCGATAATAATCAACGCGCCTTCGCGATCAATCGCCAATAAATCGATGTATTTACCGTAATCGGTCAACACCTGACGACCAATCAACAACCATTCCTCATTCAGAATGGTTATGTCCTGAGCAATCAGTTCTTCTAACTCTTTTTCGTTCACCAGCGCCGCTTTCTGAACGGCTTTTGGCTTCTCGCCTATCTTCCAAATTCCGTGTTGTACTGCCATGTTTATTCTCTTTTACCAGTGCTTAGACATAACCTTAATGCGTTTTATCATTGATAAACACTGCAAACCAAGTGTTCCAATCAGCACTGTTTTCAATTTTTGCCGAGCGATAACACTCGCCGATTCGATTAATTTGTTCTGGAATGGAATTTTCAAAGAAAAACCTATGTAATCCATTTTGGAGATTAAGACGCCAATAGCCCAATCCTTGATCAAGCGTAATTTGTGCTTTTTGACCAGATTCGAAAAGCAAATCTATACAGCGTCTATGCGGAACAAGCCTCTTATCTTTATAATCAACCTGAGTCTCTGAAGCGCCCATGGAATCAAGCCAAGCATTAAAAATGGTTTTATAGTCGTTTTCTATAGACCAATCGTGAAAAACAAACCTTCCATTATCTACTTTATTTCTGTCATAGCACGTCAATATATTTACATGACATTCTTTAGTCGCCAAAGCAGATATCACCTCACCTAACATAAGCATACTAGATGGGCTCTGTAGATAACGATCTGTATAGTGGAGAGAGACTAAACGGTCATTGTTTAACAGATTAGCAAGTCCATCATCTTTGCTTCTCAGCATATGAACAAAACGCTGTCCAAAACCTTTTAATGGTCCATTAAGCTGTCGTGATATCGACACTTCAACCGAACCCGAGCTGGAGAAATGATTAACCAATTCAAGTTTCGCGCCCAATACTTGTGGCACAGACGTGGATTTAACCGAAGTATCGTCACTCTTCAACCACATCTCACCTGGCTGCCTTGAGAGCACATCTAAACAGCCTAAAGTCTGACAGCCATCATCTAGCACCGCTTGAAATACAATTGGGAGATCGGTCTTCGTTATTTCCACTTTCGCGCCAATAACGGACAATTGCGCTAAAAACTCAGTCACTTCAGAAGCCCTTTCGCCATCAGATATCATCACAATGACATCAATCTCATCTGCTAGAAGCGTATGGAACAGCTTCTTCATAAAACCAATACTAGTGTCCCATTCATCGGGATCGCCAGAGAAGAAAAAGCGAAAGGCTTTAGGTTTATGACGTTGCAATTCGGCTAACTTTTCTCGGATGGTAAAAGGGTTATATTCAGCGTTATGAGCCTTTCCAAACATATGCGCATATTGAGGCGACAATTCTAGATAATCAGAAAAACCAAAATCATCGAGCCATTGCAAAGCATTCTGACGATTTAGTTTATCCACGTCGTGGCGCGAGTCGGATTCAAGTAAACAAGAGTGACAGTAACGATCGCACTCTTCCGCACACTTCAAAACTTCGTTCATCTTAGATAAAAGTCTGGCAATTTGATGAGGAGCTGACGTTGCAAATCCAGCACCTCCTCCGATCATGTCAAAAAGCTGAATCGCTATCGCCTTTTGCCCTTCACCTACAATAACTTCACGAGTGCTATAACCGACTTCGCTTGAAGAAATGCCAAGCAGCTTTACCAAAGCTTCACGCAATGCGACCGCAAGAGTAAGCACAATACTTTCATCAACCAAATACTCTCCGTTAATAGGATTACGAAGAGTTAATTCAAAAACATCTGTGGTCGCGTTATAGCCCAAATGCACATTCGATAAAATTTGTTTAGCAGCATCACAAGTAGGGTCATCTTTTGGCCCAGACTGATACTTACTTGGCATAGGCGGCCTATGCGCCCCTTTTGGGTCTAGCTTTTTCGGGTATTCTCCCGTTGCAGTCATGGATTCAGTTTTGCCACAACCAAGACAAACCGCATAACCTTCACCGTTCAAGCCAGAACTATGATGAAAGACATGCCCTTGTGTATCAGACGCCATAAAACCTAAATTAGAATTTGGGAGTAATGTACTTTCTCCCTTACCCATTACCCAAGGTTTCTGAACAGGAACAAAGGTTGTATGAGCAATATTATTCGAAGGAGGTCGATAAAAATCGACAACAAAACCGGAAGGTTGCAATACCTTTCTTTGATTCTTTACTTTAATCGGCTTCCCACAAGAAGGATTGCTGCATTTCAAGCCTTTCTGCTCACTCAAGTCTGTCTCATAGCCTTGCTGTCCGCACGAGGAGCATCGCCACGCCAAATCGAACTTTTGCGTTTCTGTTCCCCCCTGAACATGCGCTTTTTGCCAACCAAGAGAAATACCGGCGGAAAGATGTACCCTACCATCCAACACCACTTCTGAGCCTGGTGCAAACTCTCGAATCGCAACCGCAAGGTTACGACTAGGCATACCGCGATTTACAGACACATTATCCTCGCGCTCAAACGATACAGCACTATGATCATCGTTCTTTTTCTTTGACTCTTTATATTTACCTTTCCGCTTATAATCTTCATAGTTATTTACGTTAAGATTAACCACATCGGTAGGAAAACCATGCCCTGGTAAAAAGCCACGACAAGCTAAATCTCGCAACAGATATTCTTTACATAGACGGGCTAAATCCCCATTCAATTTATAGGAATATGGACTTTCACTATCTGCTGTCGACAGCTCACTATTAAGATAGCGATACTCTTTCAACCAACGTTGAGCAATCTGCTCAACTGTCTTTTGCGTCGATTCACAAAGTTGATGGACACTATACAGAGATAACTGAGTCCCTCGAACCAGTAACTCTAAAGAATGTTTAAGGTCAGCGGCTTCGCTCATTAACCAATCTTTAAAGCGCTCATAAATCGATTTTGATTCAGTTCCTGCAAGATAAAACCACTCTAAACTAAGATTAAACTTCTCTTTAGTCGTAGAACCTACAATCTCACGAAGGAAGAAACCTAATAGGTAAGCATTCACATGACGCTGTACAATTTTACCAGAGCTAAACTCCACTTTAGGTGCAGGAATTTGCGTCACAAACGGCCACTTAGGGTTGTTAAAAACAAATTGATCATGGGGGTTATGTTTACACAACGTAAAGCCAAGTGCTCTGGCTTCTTTTGAGCGACCAGCGCGACCAGCGCGTTGAAGATAATTTGCTGGATGAGGAGGCACATTGTTCATCACCACCGCAGATATACCACCAATGTCGACCCCCATTTCCATTGTCGTCGAGCAGTTTAAAACGTTCTTTTCACCTTTCTTAAATAACTCTTCATAACGTTCTAACCGTTTTGAATCTTGCTGAGCAGAGTGTTCCGCTGTAGTGTAATAAAACCCGCCCTCGACAACACGGTCATTAATGTCTGTCCATAGGTTTTGTTGTCGCAACGTTTTAATACTATCGTTAAGTGCCACACTCTCACGAATATCTTCAACATATCGACTACTGTCATCAGACGATGCTAATTTCCAAATCTCAGGAAGACCCACTTTCTCACATCGCGCTTTTTCTACTTCCATATTCCATGGCATATAGGGTGATAAGCCTTTGAATACAGTATCAATTAACTTGTGAGTAATCGGACAAATGTACGCATGAGTCATTAACGAAAAACTGACCGTTTCAAGTCGAAGTTTATATTGCTTATTGGCAAACTCGGACAGAGTTTGGCTTTTCACCAAAAAGTGCCAAGCCACTTCTAGCCAATCATTAATAATATCCTCAGCGACCTTATCCGTTGGATCGAGTTGACTACCTTTGGCAAGCAATGAAGCTAATCGCGCTTGTCTTTGTGTTTTTGACTTTGCCTTTGGCCAGCGTTTTACTCGACTATCCTCATCGTCTTTGGAAGCAGAACTCATCAAGAACTTCGGATAAAAATGCATACCAATCCATTTCGACCACTCTTCATCAATATGTACAAAGGAGTTTTCTCTAATATGGAAGTTCATGCATACAATCAAAAAATCTTTCCAATCTTGAAGCGTATGACCGTATTTCTCCCAATGCTCTGGTACGTTAGTTTCCTGCTCAATATGCGGATAGACAAATCTAACCAGCCCTTGAGTCTCTAAATTGTTTCGATGCTTAGGTCGACGGGCCATTTCACGAGTTAAGATCATGGCGGCTAGTTTACCTGGCCCTTCATGCTCAAACACTTCTGGTGCCAAGTATCTGTTTTCCCAGAGCATTGAATGGGCAACATGTTCATCAGATCTTATAAAGTTGACTAGATCACGCCAGGTTATCGGATCAGGCGTTTCAACCTCTCCTTCTTCCAAACAAGCAAGATACTCTAAAATAAGCTTTGCTTCTTCAGGGCTTTCGAATTCAAGAAACTTGGCATAGCTGCGTAATTTATCCGCTGGCATAGAGGCATAATCACTCACTTTTTCAAGTAGCATAGGATCAGCGTTAACTTGTCGACTGATATATTTCTTAAGCTCCATCACAGCAAGGCCGCGCAATAAAGACCGTTCAGCGTCTTGCTGCATATTGACAGAGACTTTCGCAGTACCTTGTCGGCTATCAGTGAAAGTTATAAGGCGTCGGCCTCGTGCTGGAAGAGAAGCTACCCCTTTCGATTTCGACTTAGATTTCTTCTCTTCTTCGCCTGGTTCGTAATCTGGACAATACTCTAAAATAGTTGGCACCGCGTTGGTAGTATAGAATGGACCTCCCAGCAAACCTCGACGAAATGCTTCGCCATGCTTACCTCGGCCACTAAACCCGCAGACAGAACACTCAGAAGCATCGGCATTTACAAATAGAGAAAAGTCGCTTTCATTC
Source organism: Marinomonas aquiplantarum (assembly GCF_003314975.1). Classification (GTDB taxonomy): domain Bacteria; phylum Pseudomonadota; class Gammaproteobacteria; order Pseudomonadales; family Marinomonadaceae; genus Marinomonas; species Marinomonas aquiplantarum. The sequence continues at coordinate 58,925 of NZ_QNRF01000013.1, read as the reverse complement.
GTTGCTACTTTGCCATCTTTTGTAAAGGGTACACTGTGATAACCCTGTTCATCAGAAGCCCGAACTCCCATCACAATACGGTCTGACAAGGCATTGTCGTTGGTTACAATCACTTCATCTTCACTGTCTTCGTTTTCCCTTTCTCCTTCTATTAGCGAGAAATCATCGACCGAGCGATTAACCCAAGGAACTAAGCGCCCGTTTGTATCATAAGCACCAAGTAAATGAGGCTCATTACACTCACCACAAAAAGCAATTTCAAGCACGGATGCGCCACATTCACAGTGAGGTCTCTGCTGACTATAGACATAGCCGAAGGGCCATTGACCATCCAGTTTAGAATGTTCTTTGTGTGTACAATTAGGGTTTACACAAGACCACAAGCCATTCAGAGTGCGTTGAAAATAATGCGCTCTCAGCTTAAGAAAAGCCTCTGCATAAGCGTGCGGTTTTGTTCCTGTACACACATCTAACCAACGAAACAATCTGTCTTCTGTTAACTTAAATGGCGATAAAATATCCAGCAACTCATCAACTAGCTTAGGCGTCGCCCCTTCAGAAGTCATCGCATTGCGAATTGCCACAGCAATTTGAGATTGTTGCAGCGCGGCATACCTCAACTCAGACACCTCGGGGTCAGGTTTATCTGATTTTTTCGGTGAGATTTGCCCCTCAGATTCAATCTCCTCAATGTCTTCTAAAGACAAATGCTTGAAGCCAACGTCCTCCAAAGGAGGAACCACTCGCTTACCACCAATCACCTCTACTTGATCAACCGATATATTTGCAAGGTTTGCTAAATACTCTTTTAAACTCTGTTCTGCTTCAGTTCCCGCAATGGTCGCCGAGGTAGCCACAAAACGAATGTCTTCGGGCTTTACTTCAAACGCTTGCATCACACGGCGTAATTGCAAGGCCAGCTCTGCGGCTTGAGACCCCATATAAGTGTGCGCTTCATCCAAGACAATCCAACGCAATTTGCCTTTCGATTGTTCAATAATCGGCGCGTCCGTTTGGCGAATCAGCATGTATTCGAGCATGGTGCCATTGGTGACTAGAATGGGGGCTGGATCATTGCGCATCCCCTCACGGCTCATTACATCTTGAGGGTTATCTTTTTGATTCTGCCACTCTTTACCCGTTACCTTTTCGGGCGTTTTACCGTTATAAAGACAGAAACGAATATCCCCTTCAAAGTGTTGTGTCCAAGCATTCAATCGCTCACGCTGAGAGTTAATCAAGGCATTAAGCGGATATAAAAAGATCGCACGAACACCAGTTAAATGGTCATCTGTTTTGCTTGTTTCGCGGTAAAGGTCTTCAAGTACAGGTACCATAAAACATTCCGTTTTACCCGACCCGGTACCACTGGTTATGATTCTTGATTTCGGTTGAGAGTCTAACAAGTCCGACCAAGCTTGATACTGATGCTTAAAAGGCTGCCAATGCTTTTTAAACTCATAGCGACCATTTTTTTCGTGATCCAGCGCGTCAATCACGGCTGTAGATAACATCGGCATATCCGACATTTTTCTCGGATGGGTTTCCCAGCCAAACATTTGCTCAAAGACGGGACCAGTAACAAAGGGCTCACTTCCCTCTATTAACTCATTTAGGTGTGCTCGCAAGTGTGTATTGTTAATACCTAGTACGCCTAACGTTGCTTCTTTTGCACGGGTGTTGGCTTGTTGTTTTAAGGTTGAAAAATACCTTTTCATTGCTTATTCCTCTGAATACACACATAGACAGCACTGGAAAACCGATTCAAACCATGCACGATCAAAATCCATTAACTGCCGAACTAAAACATTATCTAACTCTACGGTACCTAGTACGTCTTTCCATGTGGTTCGACCCGCCACTATCGCAGCGGCCACAATAGGAAACAGCACCACCGCTACCTGAAACCGACTAGGAATATCAAAACACAAGAGATTAGGTTCTCTGTGGCTAATCCACTGCTCTAGCGCCATGGCATAGTGCTCGGGCCACACAACCCCATCGTCACTTTTATGGCGAAGCAGATCAGCACGCCACATTTCAATCAAGGTAAAGTACATCGGCCCTTTTTTAGCAGAGACATCAAATAAATCAGAAAGGCCAAGAAAACGAGCAATGCTGTTTTTCTTGTTACTCACCCGTTTGCCCAAGAACTCCTCAGGACACCCCTTAACCGTCAAATACTCCCGATAACAACCTTCCGCTCTTTGCCATGCAGAAGCTGGCAATAGCTCCCACAACACGTTCAGCTCAATCTGCATCGACTGCATTACCTCTTGTACATCATGCTTCGTTGCAAACACATAAGCAGCTAGGCAAGAAGGATGCTTAGCTAGCGCTTTCCAAACTTCGAACGTCACCATAGGAAGGTGAGTAAATTGACCAAACAAGGCATCGAGATAAGACCAACTCGAATGAGTTAAATCCCGCGCCATGTCATTCAACACAAAATCAAAGGCTCTTGGGTTAGCTTTGGGATGAAACTCCGCCACCGCTTTACTTAAAGACTTAGCTTGATTGGTATTCAACACAGAATGAGTAGCTGGGATAAATATAGCCCGAAAAGAGATCGTCGAATCTTCAGACGGCACAGCAAGATAGGGAGAATCCAGATGACTTGGCAACTCAAATTTACCAATTGGCGCACCGCCAGATGAGCGCTGCAAAACAGGGCGAGGCTTTTCATTTGGATCAGACAAATTGATCAACTCAACCTTCAAATCAGCGAAATCTTTCACATCACGTTCATTAAACGCCAGCAATTGCCCTTCTTTCTGAGGTGAGACTGAATAGCGCCCAATTTCATACTGTTTGGAGTCGCAACTAGGGCTACTCACCACCATACGAACCACAGCGTCTAGCGCATCAGAAGCTGCCAAAAGCGCTTTTATCTTATGGCGAAACTCATACAAGCTCACTTCTTGGTAAGCATCGCTAACGCGGTAAGAATAGTTTTCCTGAACAGAGTGGCGAGATGATGACAGCGCATTCAACTCAATGTTATAGCACGTATTGTTTGAATCAGGCTCAGCAAATAACATGGCGCGAGCGCCTAACAACTGATCAATGACCAACTTTCTCGGCAATACTTTGTTATGTGCATCAAACAGTAGCGCCCCTTTCGCTGGAAACGGCACTCGAAACACAATCGGTTCTGCTAATAAATTGGCACGTACCTCAACGTCAACGTTAGAAGGAGACGTGCCGTCACAAACCAGTTCGAATACCTTGCCATTGTCTGTTTTGTGCGACTTAACGCTCACATCAGATTGAATCGCAGAAGTAATACGCTGCTCACACGACACATGAACAAAACCTTGATTGGCCGTCTTACCTGCTCTGATCTGAAGAGAAAAACTCTTGGGTAGAATCGCAATTTTTTTACGATACAGAGTTTTACCCGCGGCTTTCACTTTAAGCACTTGACGGCCAAAAAAGCCCGAAAGATGCTGTAACTGCTCTATTTTCTGGTTACCAATATAAATTTTAGACTCAGGATAGAGACACGAAACCCATGGAAATCCCTTATAAACTGGGTATCCCAAGTTTGACTCAATCTCGAACTCCTCCCCTTTTATTTCCAACAACTCCTTTGAAAATTGGTCTGCTTTTGTCGATACGACAAATTCATCGCTGTCTTCCTCTGCTTGCTGGTGAACCGCCAGCTCGCCAACGAACTCTAAAAAACAATAATCGTCTTTATTAGCTCTTTCACGGATCTCAGCCATTTCCTCTGATGGTAAAACCTGAAAGGCGTTTGACATTAAAACCCACAAAGAAGGTGCCTTTTTGCTCACACTTCCCTGTCCAACAAAAACATGTCTATCCTCACGTTTTTCGAACACCAAAGGCATCTCTGACAACATTAGTGCAGTGTTTGGCAATACCTCACGATAACACTCGTTACCACCTTGCATAAGTACAATACTAAGAGGGGCTTCTAATTGTCCTCTAGAGAACTCCGCACGTGTTCTTGTTAAATGTACCTTCGACGCTTTTTCATTCAGCTCGACTCGAACCAAACCTAAGCGAACAACGGGCTGTTTGCCTTCACAAATAAGCACCTCAACCATAGGGCTACTAAAATGCCCCCTCCCGTATTCGATACTAAAGGTTTTAGCGAGCTCGATACGAGTGGAAAGTTGCAGAGCGTCAGTATTTGCTAACCACTGCATCACTTGGATTCGCTTACCTTGTTCTTTGGTTGCTTTTCGGTGGCTCGCCGCCGACTTCAAAAGGCCAGATAAAAGCTCCTCGCCCGTCGTGTTGTCTAAAGGTATTGGGAAATTCAAGCGCCAATTTGGGTATTCTCTATCCAGATAAGCAACGGGGTGATCCTGCGTTTCTAGCGAAAAACCATCAATCACCTTATACAGCTCAGAGACCATTCGATCCAACAAAGACACCGTTGTTTCTTGCTGGAATGCATTGGCCATGTTTTTTAATTGTTGTTGAATATAGGGAATAGTTGATACCCCAAGTGCCTTGGCATGGTCATAGTCTATCAATAGGCGCTTAAACATTTGTTGAAACCGACTGCCTTCGCTGGCCAATAAGGCAAACGGCACACCACCCTCACTGAATACGGTACCCAAGTAGCTTTTTTGGCCATTCTCGTATTGGCTCACGCTTCGTTTCCAAAACGCTAAACCTTTTTCCACCACATCTGGACGTTTATTTGGGTCTATCTCATATCCCAAACCAGCGAAGATTTCCAACCAGCTCCAGCCAGAAATATACTGTCGGCGATACCATTCTGCACCATACAAACAAAAGGCAGCGCACCACCCCGTATCTTTAGAATGTTGAAGAGAGTAAGACGACTGCTTTAACAAGCTATTTAAGGTAAAAAACTCTGTTTCATTTAATTGATAGGAATATAACGGGTTACCTGTTGGCGCATCAACATTGCGTTTACGCAATAACGTTTGGAGCCAATCATTAATCGCACTTTGGCGTAGTATCATAGGTCTTGTCCTTTCTTCCTTAACCTTCTATCGAATCACTGATGGTTTCGATTTTTGCTCTGTGTTCATTTATTCGATTCTGTGCTTTGCGGATGCCACCAGCATAGCGGTTTTCGTCGCCGAGGTTTCTACCCCATTCTTTTAGGTCTTTTAGGCGGCGTTCGTCCATCGCGATCAAGGTATTCAGTGCCGTCACTTTGGCGGTGGAGGCTTGCTCGTCGATGGCGCTTTTTAGCAGCTCCAACGCCTCCATTTGCCCAGCCATTGCTTTGAGTGTGGCGTGTTCAAACTGGTCGTTTTGCTTCTGTTGCAGCACAAACGAATAAATTGCCAAGCCCAATGCCGCACCCGAAAACAAACTCGCACCAATACCAAAGGTGGTAGAAAAGTACGAGGCTTCTTCAAGGCTTGGGTAATAACTCAACACACCAAAGCCTAAAAACGGAATCATTGCGGCAAACACCATGACTATTGAACACATCTTTTTCATCTATCTCTCCTTTACTGTTTCAAGAGAGATAGCGAAAGCTATGCCAACTTTATTTTTATATATTTTTCAATAACTTAAAATAAAACCAAAAATTCAAACCGTAATAAAAACTACTTTCTAGTAAGTTTATTTACCTTTATTTCCCTAGCCGCTCTTACCTTCCAAAAAACAAAAACCGCCGAGGCAGCCAGCACCTTGACGGTTTCAATATTGCTAATTCGTCCAGTGAAAGTCTCGCTGCCAATCCATTGCTTTATTCCTATAACTGGCCTGAAAAAGCTTTTTGGCTTAACGAATTGAAAAGCTCATCAAGCTTAAACAGAGTTTTTTTATATCTTTCAACCTTTTTATATATGCCATTAACTTTTGACACGAAGCCCCGCTGAGTATTTAGATCAGGCACTGGAATCAAAAAGCTTTTAATTTCAACTAGGTGTAAATCCGGCACTCCTGCACCTTTTATAGAGCGATCAGCCTGTCGCTTAACAGAGGATGAATTCATTACTTCAGTTAAGAATCTAGCATCAATTAAATTGTGGTTAGGTTTAATAAGCGCAACACTAACGTATAAACTAAATTCTGTATCAGTCTCTACAAGTGCAGCTCGACCATAAGTCGCTCCCACTTTCGTATAAACAATATCTCTTTTTTCTACATTACATCTTTTTGAATATTTAATGTGATCTTCGAGTGAAATAAATTTTGTATCGTCAAAGCTAATACGCCCACCAATAATATTCTTAACCGAGATAAAAGGAATTCCTGAATCAGCATAGTTTGGTTTAGCATGAACTCCGTCCGTTACTTTAAGTGACACCTCTTCTACACTCTTAACCTCCCACCCCTTAGGATTCGTCACGGGATCACCAAACATGTCTAAGAATACTGAGCGGAGGAATTCATCGGCGAGGTCGATGGCTTGTTGGCGTTTGCGGCGTATGGCGTCGGCTTTATCAAGGATGGCGGCAATGCGTTTTTGTTCTTCTAAGGGTGGGAGGGGGATCATCAGCTCCCTTATATTTCCTAATGAAACGAACTTCTGCGTACCGCCACGAGAGTTGCTTTGAAACTGCTGCTTAGCTAAACCACAATTTAAGTAATGGTAAATGTATCTATTACATAAATCTGAATTCGCAAACTTAAACAGCGCAACATTTTTAATTGAAAAGTCGAAGTCTTTCCTTACAATCACTGGGTTTCCAATCGTTCCAATCATTGCATATAAAATATCACCATCATCTACGGCAGATCGTTTAGAAATACTCTCGTGATCCTCTTCACTGATGTACGTACAAGTAGAGTAATCAATTTCTCCATTCACTAAATTTTTTGATGTGACAAGTGGAATACCGGTAGCTAGAGCCTTGGGGGAATCGTGTGTCCCATCACGAACGTCCATTACATCATTTGCTTTCGCCCACACCCACCCACTAGGCAAACTATCATTACAACCAAGTTTAATCACAGCATCCCCTCAAGTTCTTTCAGGTCTGCCATAATCTCGTTTTCCAGTGCCATGAGTTTGCCAAGGATGACTTTCGGGTCTTCGTAGACTTCTTCTTCGTACACCACTTCTTTGTAGCGGTTGATAGACAGGTCGTATTTGTTACTGGCGATGTCGGCAGCGTCGACGACAAAGGCTTTTTGGGTTTTGTCTCCAAACTGCTCGTTGACCTGTTCTGCCATGGCGTTGTCTAGCACCAGCTGACGGTAAGCTTTCCATTTGGCAATGGCATCGGGCAGGTCGTTGCTGTTGTCGCCTTTTAGTGGTGTGCGTTTGTCGTCTAAGGAGTAACCGTCCGCTTGTAAGTCGTAGAACCAAACCCGCTCTGTCGTGCCGCCTTTGGTGAACAATAGGATGGCGGTGCTGACACCGGCGTAGGGTTTGAATACGCCGCTGGGTAGACTGATGATACCTTCCAGTTGGTTGTTTTCGATTAACTCTTTACGCAGTTGTTGGTGGGCTTTGGAGGAGCCAAACAATACGCCATCCGGTACAATCACCGCCGCACGGCCGCCGAGTTTGAGTGCTCGTAGAATATGCGCCACAAAAAGCAGCTCGGTCTTTTTGGTTTTGACCATGCTTAGCAGTTCTGGGTTGGTGTTGGTTTCGTCTAGGCTGCCTTTAAAAGGCGGGTTGGCGAGAATCACATCAAAGAAATCTTCTTCCTGCTTTGGGTAGTTCTCACGAATGGATTTGTTTAGGCTATCTTGGTACAGAATATTAGAGCCGTTTACCCCGTGCAACATCATGTTCATGCTGGAAACACGCAGCATGGTGGTGTCGAAATCAAAGCCCCAGAACATGTCGTCGCTGATGTGTTCGCGGTAAGGTTCGAGTAAGTCTCCCGAATAATGGGTGTTGCCCTCTTCGTCTTGCCATGTGCCTTCTGGACTGGAGTGTTTGCGGTTTAGATATTCCATAGAACGCGCTAAGAACCCCGCTGTACCGCATGAAGGGTCGCATATAGTATCAAACGGTTGCGGGTCGATTATGTCGATCATAGCGTCGATGATATGGCGCGGGGTACGGAATTGCCCATTAATGCCTGCGGTGGTGAGTTTGCTAAGCAGGTATTCGTATATGTCCCCTTTTACATCGCTTTGCGTGAGGGGAAGGTTTTCGACCATTTCAACCGCAGCCACCAGCACGGATTCGTTTTTAATTTCTAAGTCGGCATCTTCCATGTATTCGGCAATGTTACCGAATGCTTGTTTAGTGGTGGTGGATTCTTCGCCATCCTGAGTCTGCCCTAGTTGTGCAAAGTGCGGGTACACCTCATTTTTTAAATGCTTGTGTAGCGTCTTTCCATCTAGGTTTTTGAAGTTTTTCCAGCGCAATAATTGGCCTTCTTTGGTGTCTGGAAAGAGTCGATCAAACGCTTTACCCGTGCGGCTGGCTTTGCGCTCAGCGGCTTCTTCTTGCATATCGAGCATGCGGGCAAACATCAAATAACTGATTTGTTCGATCACGGTTAACGGGTTGGTGATACCGCCTGTCCAGAATTTTTCCCAAAGTTTATCAATATCGTTGCGGATTGGTCCGGTTAGCATTTTGTCTCTCTTGTTGTCTTCAAACGCATACTTTTGAAGTGGTTATGTTTGTTAGCCTTTTTTAGTTCGCTCGCTTTATGCGCTAGGCGGCGTCCTAATAAAGGGCTTAAGTACTTGAATTAGGTCGTCTACGTCGCTTTCTTTAAATACGCCATCTGGCCCTGCGTGATCGACGTTGGTAAAGGGCTCATCGTACAGTTTTTCTACTTCAATAAAACCGTAATTTGCAAGGTAGCCTTTAAGCATGTCCATAAAGCGTACTTGTTTAGAGGTTAAGTTCGGGTGACGATGAACAAAGCCTTCAAAATGCTGGCTGACTTTTTCAGGGTCTAAGCCAATAAGCTCCTGCAAAGTAATATGTAATTGATCCGCCGTGCGACCGTAAAACTCGTTTAACACTGTCATATTCACGGTTGGGTGTGCGGTGAGTATGGTTGAGGTTAGGTTTTTGAGCTCGCTTTCGGCGACGGGCTGCTGTTGTTTGATTTTTTGCAAAATCGGGTTGATAGCGACCATTTTCTCAAGCACTTCTTTGGCTTTTCGACGGTACAAACTCAGCTCGTCTTTTTCAAAAAGCGCTACTTCACGTACTTGATATGTCATGGCGCTATCTTGAGTACGCGTTAATGCGATATCTAAGGTGCCAGTGGATTTAGAGCGGCGATACTTCATAATGCCACGAAGTTTTTTGCGCGATGCATCGAGTTTTTCGACACTCAGCGCTTGCCAGAAATCCGCGCTTAGCAGCTCATCTATGTCCTTCTGTTTCTGGCGTACCGCTTGTATTGTCCCAGCGAGGTCGCTGACTTGTTCTAGCAATGTCGCCTTGCGATCTTCAAGACTGCTGCTTTGCTCAACGATGCTCGATTGTAGGGTGGCAATAAGTCGATCAAATTGGCTCGCATGTTTGTCTTTTAAAGGCCTTGCCGACATAAGCGGCGCTATTCTACTTTCTAGTAGATGTTGCGTCGAGCCATCTAGCTGTTTGAGTTGGTCAGTTTCTATCAGTTCTAGCACCGCTCTTAGCTCTTTGCGAACCGCGATGCTTTTGTCTGGCAAGTCGGCAAGGTCTGCTTTAATCAAGTCTACCGCTAAGTCATAGGCTGCAACTTGGTTGTATTTTTGTGCTTGTACAGCAAGAGCCACGCGGCTTTCAAACGTGGTTTGCAGCAATGACTTACTGCCTAAGTCATTTGGTTCTTTGTACTCTTGTTCAAAGAAGTCGAAGTTACCGAAATGATCGAAGATCAAGAATTCCTTTTTATCTTGGCCTTGCCCAAACAAGTTGGGGCATAAACGCGTTCCTCGACCTATCATTTGCCAGAATTTCACCCAAGATTTCACGCTTTTCGCGAACACCAAGTTGACGACCTCTGGCACATCTATGCCTGTGTCCATCATATCGACCGAGATGGCGATACGAAATTCACTGTCGGCTTTTTTGAACTCTTTAATCACGCTTTCAACATGCGGCACTTTGTTGTGGATGACTTTACATACTTTATTGCCATATTGAGGGTAGAGTTTGCAGAAAAGCTTTTCTAAGTGATCAGCGTGTTTTTGGCTCTGCGCAAAGACAATGGTTTTACCGACTAAAGACTGAGTTTCGTCTTTGATGCCGTTTTCCATTAAGCCTTTTAAAATTTCCGTGTCTGTTTTTTCACTGAAAATTTTACGACCAATGTCCTTGCCTTCATATGTGGCGTTTTTGGCCTCGTCTACGCCTAAGTCGTCTTCTAGTTGACGTTTTTGTTCTTCTGACAAGTCGTTGTAGTGAATACCTTCACGCAAAAACTCTGTCGTCGCATCGAGCACTTTAAAGTCCACTAAGTAAGGCGGCTCATGTTCAATGGCTTTTTTAAGGTCAAACTCGAAAGTTGGGTCAGTGGTTTCACAACCGAACATATCGAATGTATTACGGCTGATGAATTTTACAGGCGTTGCCGTTAAACCCACTTGCAAGGTATCGAAGTAGTCGAAAACATCGCGGTAACGGTTGTAGATACTACGGTGACTTTCGTCAGCAATAATAAGATCAAAGAACCCTACATCAAGCTGAGCAAAACGGTTCATCATCCCCGGGTAGGTAGACACATAAATACGTGCGTTTTCATCAATTTTGTTGGTCTCGCCGATTTCGCAACGCGGCTCACTGGGTAGGTTTACTTTAAATGCATCGCTCGCTTGGGTTCGAAGCTCTTTTCGGTCACATAAAAACAAAACACGCTTCGCCCAGCCTGTTGTGAGCAACAACTCCGCCAGAGCAATAGCAACACGGGTTTTGCCTGTACCTGTGGCTTGAATAATGAGTGCCTTTCTTCGTTGCTCCTGAAAGGTTTTGGCAACGGATTTAATCGCATCTATTTGGTAAAGACGATCCGCAATCGCTAAGTTAGGGTTATGTTGTTCTAACGTGGCAACGCGATATTGGCGCTGGAACATCACATATTCGAGACTGTCTTTGCTGTAAAAGCCATATACAACACGTGGTGTATTGTAATGTGCATCGTCCCAAATGTAAGTTTCAAAGCCGTTGGTGTAAAAGATAACAGGGCGTTGTTGGTATTGCTTTTCAAGGGCATCAGCGTAAAGACGAGCCTGTTCACGGCCTGCTTGGTCTGACGCACTCGCGCGCTTGGCTTCGACTACCGCCAATGGCTTACCATTGTCTCCCCATAGCACATAGTCGGCATAGCCTTTACCAGATGGGTTATTTGGAAACGCCAACTCCACTTCAATGCCTACACTTTCAGGGCTCTTTACCTGCCAGCCTGCTTGTTCCAGCATGGTATCAATAAGTAATTGGCGTGTTTTGGCTTCGTCCCATTGCAGAGTGTCTGCAACGGCATCACTGGCCTGCTTACGCTTGTCTTGGTCTGGCTTAGACGGCGCATCAAGGTATTGGAGGTTTTTCGTCCGTTCTTTTTCTAACTCTGTAATGGCTTCGTTCAGTAATAATTGCTGCTTTTTCAGCTCTTCTTGGTATTTGGTCAACGAACCAGATAATTTCACCACTTCATCTGAGTTGTTTTTTATCTCGACGAACACAGGAATATCAGGCTTTCTCGTGTCGTAATATCGTATCGCAAGATAAGACGCAAGTTCATGAGCAATGCCTAAAGCAATGCTGGCATCGCGGAGGTTACCTTGACCGCCATGCGCCGTTTCATTGCCTTGCCTTCTCAAGTGATTAAGTTGATACACCAAAGAGGCATTCACGCAACGTTTAAAGGTGTGATCTCGTACCAGATCATTAAAGGTTGATTCTGGTAGCCTTGGTAGGCGCTCTTCTCGATAAATCGCTTTTGTTAACTCTTCACCAAAACCTCGTAGGCGAGTCAGCGCACTGCCCGGATCTATATGCAATACGGCTTCAGCCAAGCCTCCAAGATTCGCTAAGGTTTCGTTGTTAGCGCGTAAAAACTCAAAGTTTTGTGATTTCATAAATAATATTTTTTCCATAACAACGCTATTGCGAGCAATGTGCCAAGTTTTAGTTACATCACAATTTTACGTTGTGCTTTTTAATCCAGTTATCGAGTGTTTGGTGATTATTTAAACCAAGTAGCTCCGCTGCTTTCGCCTTTTTGCCCTGCGCCACTTGCAGGGCCTTAGGTATGTAATCACCGACCACTTCCGAAATAATATTTTGAATATCAATACCTTGAGAGACGTCCTTTTCTAACAAGTTGGTGTTTTTATCTGGGTATTTGAAGAAGGCTTGTTGTATGTCTTCTGCCGTGATGATGTCACCACTACCCCATAGCGATGCTCTTAATATGGTGGATTTTAGCTCTCGAATATTGCCCGGCCAGGTGTGGTTAAGCAAAGCACTCTTCGCAATTACGGAAAATTTCTTACCTTTTAGTAAGGAATCTTGCAGTATAAGAGCGTCTAACATTTGTTCGATAAGCAGTAGCATATCACCCTGCCGCTCTCGCAAAGGAGGCAGTGATAGCACGCCAATGGCGATTCGATAAAACAAGTCTTCTCGAAATGTGCCTTCGCTTATTGCTTGCATCAGATCTTTATGAGTTGCGCAGATCACTCGCACATCAACGTGTTGGCTTTTCATTGCGCCAACTGGAGTGACCTCCCCTTCTTGCAACGCTCTAAGTAATCGAACTTGAACAAAAGGCTCTAGCTCACCAAATTCGTCTAAAAATAAGGTGCCGCCATTCGCTTGTTGGAAAAAGCCTTGGTGGTCGCTGTTTGCTCCTGTGAACGCACCTCTTTTATGACCAAAGAGCATGGAATCAACCAGCTCAGTAGGAAACGCACCACAGTTCACGGACACAAACGGCTTGTCTGCACGTGCACTGGCATTGTGAATGGCTCTTGCGAACAACTCTTTCCCCGTCCCTGTTTCGCCTTGAATCAAGACAGGTACTTCACGCTTAGCAAGAATTTCTGCTTGATGCTTTAAACGCTGCATTACTGGGTTTTGGGTAATAATATTTTCAAACGCTGCACTGGAACTCACACCATCATTGCTAAGCTCTGTGAGTTGTGTGTTGGTTAGCTTGGTGGCTAGCGGTGTGTATTCAGCAGAAATGTCAAAAGGTATTTTTACCTCTTGTACGCCTTGTTCTTTGCTGGATTGATAAAAACGAGCAGAATACTTCGTTTTCCCTAACAAAATCCAAATAGCTTGCATGGCAGGCGTGCCAGGACTCAATAGAATAGAGATATCAGCGTTTATAGTTTTAAAAGCGCTTAGATGCTTATCTGTAACATGGAATATAGCCTCAAAATCAACAGGAGAGACTAATGTTTCTTGATAACTCTCTATTACATCAGATGTTTTGCGCTTCAGCCACTCGATGTATGGGATGCTTCTGGCTTTAGGATATGAGCAAAGAAGAATAACGCGATCAAAAGAACATTTGGATAGCGTAGATGATATAGGAGCATCTAATGGCGTATCAGAGGAAGCAGCCCTTAAGTCTGTTTCACCAATCCATGAAAAAAGTACTTTTTCAGCCACAAATACATCCCTTATAAAACAACAGTCTAATGATAGTAAAGACTACTACAGTTTTTTTACTAGGTATATCACCAGAAAAACAGGGTAAAGGTCACCATTTTCACCAATTTTAAGTAACTTGGGACACAAATGGGCCAAAATTAGATACAAAAAAGCCGAACACTGGGTTCGGCTTTCGTAACTTACTGAGGAGTAAGCATAAATTCTGGTAGGACTAAGCAGATTCGAACTGCTGACCTCTACCATGTCAAGGTAGCGCTCTAACCAACTGAGCTATAGTCCTAAAAAAGTGTTGGCTATTATACGCAGCACTTTACGTTTGACAAGCTTTCTTGTGCACTTTTTTAGTCTTTTCGTGAATTGCTTTTAGGCCTCGAGGGGAACCAGCAATTCGTGACCAATGACTTCATCAATCAGGTGATACGGCACCTTGTATTTCTTGTCCCGAAATTTCACCAAGGCAAAATCGTAACACATTTCAATGACGGTGCAGTTGACGATCACACCATTATCAATCACTCGAACTATGTTGTAATTTCTCAAGGTAATCGCCATCAACTCACCTCTGATCGTAAATGCGTTACTATTCGCCGACGTCTTTCAGTTTTTTCTGTAAGACACGAATCTGGTCACGATAGCCTGCGGCCAATTCAAACTTCAGCTCTTCTGATGCTTGTATCATTTCTTTTTGCAGCTGGATCATAGCTTTACGCACTTGTGCCACGTCATCCATGCTTTCCACTTGGTACTCTTTCGCGGTTTCTGCGACTTTCTTGGTCTTATTACCACGCTTCCCAGCCCCTGGGTTGTACGCGCCTTCTAAGATGTCTTCCACCGATTTATTAATCCCTGTCGGTGTAATACCGTGCTTAGCATTGTGAGCCTGTTGCTTCTCTCGACGACGTTCGGTCTCACTGATGGCACGTTCCATAGATCCTGTGATTCTATCTGCGTATAAAATGGCTTTACCGTTTACATTACGCGCCGCTCGACCAATGGTCTGAATCAAAGAACGTTCGGAACGTAAGAAACCTTCTTTATCCGCATCTAAAATAGCCACCAGACTTACTTCTGGAATATCCAGACCTTCTCGTAGCAAGTTGATTCCCACCAGCACATCAAACTCACCCAGACGTAAATCTCGAATGATCTCAACCCGCTCTACGGTGTCGATATCAGAGTGCAAATAACGGACACGAACCCCGTGATCATTTAGGTAGTCGGTTAAATCTTCCGCCATGCGTTTGGTTAACGTTGTGACCAACACTCGCTCGCCAATAACAGTGCGTTTGTTGATTTCCGACAACAAGTCATCCACTTGCGTGGACACAGGCCGAACTTCCAACTCTGGATCAATCAAGCCTGTCGGACGCACAATTTGCTCGACTACCCAATCCTGATGTTCTTCTTCGTACTTGCCTGGTGTCGCGGACACAAAGATGGTTTGCGGCTTGATCTGCTCCCATTCTTCAAAGCGCATCGGTCGGTTGTCTAACGCCGATGGCAAACGGAAGCCGTATTCCACTAAGTTTTCTTTACGAGATCGGTCACCTTTGTACATAGCGCCAATTTGCGACACAGTGACGTGGGATTCATCCACAACCAACAAGGCATTGGCGGGCAGATAATCAAACAAGGTCGGTGGTGGCGCGCCTTCTTCTCGGCCAGACAAATAACGCGAATAGTTTTCGATACCTGAACAGTAACCTAGCTCTTGCATCATTTCCAAATCGTAACGCGTGCGCTGTTCTAGGCGTTGTAATTCAACCAACTTGTTCAGAGATTTAAGCTGTTCAAGACGCTGATCCAGTTCTACCTTAATTCGATCGATTGCGCCTTCAATGGTTTCTCTCGGCGTCACATAGTGAGTTTTAGGGTAAATCGTCACCCGTGGTACTTTGCGCAAAGTTTTATTGGTCAAAGGATCAATAAAAGACAAGTTCTCGACTTCGTCATCAAACAATTCAATGCGAATGGCCGTGTCCTCGGAATCCGCTGGAAAAACTTCAATAACATCCCCACGTACACGAAAGTTGCCACGTTCCAACACTAGATCATTACGACTGTATTGCAGCTCTGCCAAACGACGCAGTACCGCACGCTGATCAATTCGATCACCACGATCCAGATGCAACATCATTTTTAAATAGGATTGAGGATCCCCCAAACCGTAAATCGCCGACACGGTCGCAACGATGATAACGTCTTCCCGTTCCAATAACGCCTTGGTGGCAGAAAGACGCATTTGTTCTATGTGTTCGTTGACTGAGGCATCTTTCTCGATAAAGGTATCCGACGCCGCCACGTACGCTTCTGGCTGATAGTAATCATAATAAGAAACAAAATACTCGACGGCGTTGTGAGGAAAAAATTCTTTAAACTCTCCGTACAATTGCGCTGCTAAAGTTTTGTTGTGCGCCATGATAATGGTCGGACGTTTCACCTGAGAAATAACGTTCGCCACGGTATAAGTTTTACCGGAACCGGTGACCCCTAATAAGGTCTGGTGAGCCAAGCCAGCTTCAACCCCTTGCACCAATTTTTCAATGGCTTTTGGCTGATCGCCAGCCGGCGAATAAGATGAGACAACTTGAAACTCTTGCGACACGACTTTGTTCCTAAGCTTAAAAATCAATTCGATAGATTAGCAAAAATTCCCTCGCTCGTCTGGTGTTTCCTCTAACCGACTTTGATTGATTAAGATCAAAGTCCACGATGTTTCCACAAATCAACACTACATTAGACTTTACTAATTTAATGGTCATATATAACATAATGAAATATACTTATAACCCAGAGAGGTTTATGACGATGAATACGAAAACACAATCCGACATTCAAATAGAAGCTTTCTTTGATGAAGCAACCTTCACAGTCTCTTATGTAGTCACGGACTTAGCCACTAAGCGATGCGTCATTATTGACTCCGTATTGGACTATGATCATGCAGCCGGCACCACAGACACTCAATCTGCCGATGCCATCATTGACTATATAAAACAACACCAGCTTCAACTCGATTGGTTGCTAGAAACCCACGTTCATGCCGACCACCTTTCTGCCGCGCCCTACCTGCAAAAAACCTTGGGAGGCAAAATTGTCATTGGCGATCAAATTACTCAAGTGCAAGCCACCTTCTCAAAAATCCTAAATGTCGAAGCCGAGTTTCGTCGTGACGGTTCGCAATTCGATTTATTAGTAAATGAGCAAGACAGTTTGCCTCTTGGAGAGAACAACATTCGCATTCTACATACTCCTGGACACACCCCTGCCTGTTTGACTTATCTGATTGCAGACGCAGCATTTGTTGGTGATACCTTGTTTATGCCAGACTTTGGAACAGCGCGCTGTGATTTTCCGGGAGGGAATGCCAATACCTTGTACCGTTCTATCCAAAAAATCTTTGCTCTACCTGACGAGACACGCCTTTTCATGTGTCACGACTATAAAGCACCAAACCGAGACGTATATGCGTGGGAAACCACAGTAGGCGAACAAAAAAACCATAATCAACACATTCATACTGGCATTTCTGAAGATGCATTTTGTGAAATGCGTAACACCAAAGATGCCACACTCAGCATGCCAAAGCTGATCTGGCCAAGTGTACAGGTGAATATGCGCGCGGGGCATTTGCCACCAGAAGAAGAAAATGGTGTGCGCTATATTAAAACCCCTATCAACCTCAAATAAGGACTAGGATGAAAATATTGGGTCGCGGCTTACCTGCCATGGCATGGTTAAGACAGTATTCTCGTAAGGACCTTGCCACAGACGGCATGGCCAGTTTTATTGCGACTATTTTGCTGATACCACAAAGTATGGGCTATGCCATACTGGCCGGACTTCCCGCTTATTTGGGCTTATATGCCAGTATATTGCCATCCATTGTCTATTCCTTACTGGGCACCAGCCGTAGTTTAGCAGTAGGCCCTGTCGCCATTACATCAATGGTGACAGCCTCTGTTATTTTGCCTTTGGCCATGCCCGGCAGCGATGCTTACGTTAGCTTGGCCATTCTATTGGCGTTTGTATCAGGGGTCTTTCTAGTATTAATGAGCCTATTAAAAATGGGCTTTTTGACCAATTTATTAAGTCACCCTGTTATCTCTGGTTTTATCAGTGCCTCAGCCATCTTGATTGCGGTTGGCCAGCTCAAACATCTGCTGGGTATTCAGGCGCATGGCAATAACCTGATTGAACTCACCCAAGACATGCTGCGTCACGCCGATGAGATTAATTTGCCAACATTCATCATCAGTAGCTTGGTGGTTGGTTTATTAGTCTTTTTTAAAAAATACCTAAGTAAAATCTTAAAAACGCTGGGACTATCGTCTGAAACCGCCAACTTACTGAGCAAAGCCGGTCCAGTTTTGGTAGTGGTACTTACCACTGTGTGTGTGGCCTTGCTGTCACTGGATCAACAAGGCGTTAAAATCGTTGGTCAGATTCATCTAGCCTTGCCTTCTATTGACTTCACCAGCCTAGAAACAGACACCTTATGGGCTTTACTGCCCGGGGCATTTTTAATCAGTGTGGTGGGATTTGTCGGTTCGGTGTCAGTCGCACAATCCTTTGCCGCCAAACGTAAAGAAGACATTCAACCTAACCAAGAATTATTTGGCTTAGGCGCCGCTAACATCGCTTCCGCCTTAAGCGGGGCTTTTCCTGTAACGGGAGGCTTTTCTCGTACCGTGGTCAACACCAGTGCTGGCGCCAAAACGCCGATGGCCGGAATTCTAACCGCTTTATTCATGCTGCTTGTGTTGTTCTTTTTAACGCCACTTTTTTATTACCTACCCAATGCGGTTCTGGCTGCCAGTATTATTGTGGCGATTTTACAGTTGGTCGATGTAAAAGATTTCATTCGCATTTATCACTTTTCCAAACAAGAAGCCTTAGCTTTAGCGGCGACCTTTTTCGTGGTGTTATTTGTTGGTATGGAAACTGGCATCATCGTCGGCATTAGCCTGTCCTTATTGTTTTTCCTGTGGCACACCAGCCATCCTCATATCGCCGTGGTCGGCCGTGTCCCAGGCACTGAGCATTTTCGTAATGTTCAACGCTATCAAGTTGAAACGACTCCTAACATTGTCACCATCCGAATCGATGAAAACCTTTTCTTTGCCAATGCGAGAGTATTAGAAGATTATGTGTTGAGCCTCATTGCCCAACAAAAAGATGTGAAACACATTGTGCTGATGTGCAGTGCGGTAAACATGATTGATGCCAGTGCGCTAGACAGTTTAGAAACCATTTCTGATCGCCTTAACTCAGCTGGAGTAACACTGCATTTCTCGGAAATAAAAGGGCCTGTGATGGACAAACTTCGCCAGTCAACCTTAATAACAAACTTAACAGGACAGATATTTTTAACTCAACATCAGGCCATACAAGCATTAAGCCATCCTATCGAAGCACAACATCAGGGTGAGTAAAGGCACTCACCCTGAAAGACACGCTACTGCGCCTCTTCTGTCACTTCAGACACTTGGATAAGCGCCCTATTACGCTGCAATAAGGCATGACCAATGCCTTTTACTTCAACCAATTGATCAACAGACGTAAAGGGCCCATTGGCTTCACGGTAAGCCACTATGGCTTCCGCTTTTTTCTGACCGACTCCCGACATAATTGCCGCAAACTGATCCGCGGTACCAATATTAATATCCAAAGGCGAAGCCGCCATGAGCAATGTCGAAAAACACAAAGAAAGGGTGACAACACAATAAGCAATACTCGAACCGAGCTTTTTTAGTAGGGTTTTCATATAAAGATCCTTTTCAAGTTAACACTGGCATCATGCCAATAAAAAACCGCTCACTGATTAGATTTTAATCAGTGAGCGGTTTTAGAGTAAAAGCTTTTTTATCGAACTTCAAGATGTGTTGAACAGTCGTTTAAAGCCCTAAGCTCTGATTCACTTCTGTTAACACCGCCATTGGATCCGCTGCTTGCGTGATTGGACGCCCAACAACAAGATAATGACTGCCAGCTACCATAGCTTCGGCTGGCGTCATAATACGTTTCTGATCACCTTGATCAGAGCCAGCTGGACGAATACCAGGGGTGACCAACACAAAGTCTTTACCCAATTCGGAGGATAGCATCTGTGACTCTTGCGCCGAGCAAACAACACCATCCATTCCAGAGGATTTTGCTAATGCCGCCAAACGTTTCACATGCTGTTCTGGCGTCAAATCAATACCGATTTCGCTTAAATCAGACTGATCCATGCTGGTTAATACGGTCACAGCAATCAATAAGGTGTTTTGATCTGGCAACTGCTGTAACGCATTCGCGGAGGCTTCCATCATTCGACGGCCACCAGACGCGTGTACATTCACCATCCACACTCCCGATTTGGCAGCCACACTGACAGCATTGGCAACGGTATTTGGAATGTCGTGAAATTTTAAATCGAGAAAAATCTCAAAATTTAATTTATGCAATTCCTCTAAAATGGCTGGGCCAGACGTGGTGAATAATTCTTTACCGACTTTAACTCGACATTGGTTCGGATCAAGTCGCTTTGCCATCTCGATAGATTGCGCCATGGTTGGAAAATCTAGGGCAACTACGATTGGGGATTGGCAGCTCATTTAGTGTCCTCTTATGCTGTGACAAGCAAAGGTACTTGTCGTATCTTTCTAGTAACTTAGTGGCTTCAAAAGCGACTTTATTCGCCTTCTAAACCATGAATGGGTTTCACAACACCCCAGGTTTTACAGCTCGGGCATTGCCAATGCAGTTGATGGCCTGAAAAACCACACTGGCGACATTGATACTTATGTTTGGCCTGAACCAACTGATCAATCAACTCATACAGAACCGATAAATGCTGCTGGTTATAACCTTGAGAGTCGGCTATCTGTATGTTGATCAGCTCTTTAAAGCCTTTAATCGTAGGGTGTTTTCTTAACTGTTCGACGAGAAACATCTCCGCGTATTCACGGTCATTTTCCATATAATGTTCGACCAACGCCATGATCAAGGTGGTGGAAGGTTTCTTCTCATTCTGTTCTTGTAAAAATTTGATGTATCCGCCGCTACCCCAGATTCTCTGATAGCATTCTTTTAGTTGCGGAATAATCACAGACACAAAATCACTGTCCTGTTCTGCAGCATGCTTAAGCTCTTTAATGGCATCTCGATAGCGGTTTTGTTTTTTCAATACATCCGCGGCACCAATACTGGCGCGAACGCAACTAGGATCCACCTCTAAGGCCTGTTTGTATTCTTGGTAGGCTGGCTTCCATTGCTCTTTCTTTTGCAGCTCTTGCGCCATTTCACAATGAAAATGCCCTAACCGTTTTATCTCTTTTTTGCTGGCCGTCTCTTTGACCAACTCTGAGCCAATTTGAATGGCTTTGTCCCAGCTTTGTTCAAACTCATACAAATCCACTAACAAGGTAAGAATCTTCGGTTGAAACTCACTTTTTCTGGCGGTTGAAGCCATATTCAGCAGCAAACGTCCAGCTCGGTCCAATAAACCCGCCGACATAAAGTCACTGGCAAGCTCAAGTTGCACCATGCGCATTTCTCGTTGAGAGATTTCAGGACGGGCTAATAGATTCTGGTGAATGTTAATGGCTTTTTGAATCTCACCTTTCTTACGAAATAAGTTGCCAAGGGTTAAGTGAATATCAAAGGTTTCTGAATTAACTTCCAAAGAGTCAACAAAAGCGTCAATGGCTTCGCTGTGCTGATCATTTAGTAAATGATTTAAACCACGAAAGTAATCGTTAGGAATGGATTTTTTAAGAGGGCTGTTTTTTTTAGTCGGCGTTTTACGCCCCATTGTCCAACCGACAAAGAGTGCGACAAACAATACTAGGAACAAGCCGACTTCGGTCAACGCCGTTACTCCTTCCCTACCGACAACTCTTTAGTAATGGACGCTTTTCTAAGGGCATCAACTTCATCACGCGCCTTTTCATATTTTCGGCTTAACACTCGAATTTGGCGTTCGCTGCGCAGGTAAGCAACGGAACTAACCAACAAGGCAATACAAGCTCCGACGGTAAACGCCAAGATGATGTAGAGTGCAACACTCAGCTCTGGGCCTTGCCAGAAGACCAAATCAAGATGGATAAGTTGTGGATTACGGATAGCGAAAAATATCCCCACCGCAAGGAAGAACAGCACAAGAACCGTATAGATAACTCTTTTCAGCCATTTAAGCATAAAACAACCTATCGAGAATAGAATGGCGATATTATGCCGTGATAGCTGAAAAATTTCGAGGTATTAGATGTAAATTAGTTGAGTTCGTTCGCCGTTGACTCTGACGATTCATTAACTAACTCACGTAATTCCTTGCCAGGCTTAAAATGAGGGACATACTTGGCGCTTAATTCAACCGATTCACCTGTTTTAGGGTTACGACCGATTCTTGGTGCTCGATAATGCAATGAAAAACTACCGAAACCACGAATCTCAATACGCTCACCATTCGCTAAAGAGTCGGACATATGCTCCAACATTGCTTTAATGGCTTGTTCAACCTCTTTAACAGGCAAATGAGATTGCTGATCGATAAGCAGTTCTATCAGCTCAGATTTTGTCATTACCGTCCTCGCGTCTAATATTTGACCAGTATTATGTAAGACTAGCTAAATCTGGAAAGAAAGCAATAAGTTATAGCTTATTACGCCAATTTTTACCCATTTTATTCAATCCTTAAGACGAATAATAGTTTTTCACTTGGCTCTACAACTAGCATCTGAACAAGCTAGCTTTTATAATAGCGCCCATATTCAACCAGATCGGAAGAAAAATAATGAGCTACAGCAATATTCCAGCGGGTAAAGACGCACCAAACGACATCAATGTCATTATCGAAATTCCAGCGCAAGCAAATCCAGTTAAATACGAAGTCGACAAAGACATGGATGCGCTTATCGTAGACCGTTTTATGACTGCACCTATGTTCTACCCTGCCAACTATGGCTATGTTAACCACACATTAGCAGACGATGGTGACCCAGTTGACGTATTGGTGATCACACCTTACCCAGTTGTACCAGGTTCTGTTATTCGTTGCCGTCCAGTGGGTGTATTGAACATGTCTGACGAAGCCGGTATGGATGCAAAACTGGTTGCTGTACCACACGAAAAACTAAGCAAAGAATACGGTCACATTCAAGATGTGAACGACATCCCACAATTACTTCGTGACCAAATCGAACACTTCTTCGAGAACTACAAAAAACTGGAAGAAGGTAAGTGGGTAAAAGTGGAAGGTTGGGCAAGCGCAGAAGAAGCTCGCAAAGCCATTGTTGAAGGCGTAGAAGCTTACAACGCACAGTAATACGATGTTTTTCGCTGGCCGCTTGTTTATCTTCAACAAGCGTTTCAGCAATAACGGACGAAAAAAAACCGATCTTTTTACGATCGGTTTTTTTATTGCCTATGAAACAGCACAGTTGATTAAACTGAAAAGCCCACCAGACATAATCACCTGATAGGCATACAATCGCTTACTCTTGTGAATCTAAGTAACGTTCAGCATCCAATGCCGCCATACAGCCCGTTCCAGCAGAGGTAATGGCTTGACGGTAGATATGATCGCTGACATCACCGGCAGCAAACACACCTTCAACACTAGTTTGTGTCGCATTACCTTGTGTACCAGACTGAACTTTCAAATAGCCGTCTTTCATGTCCAATTGGCCTTGGAAAATATCGGTATTTGGCTTGTGACCAATCGCCACAAACAAACCAGCTACAGCAAGATCTTTCATCTCACCTGTTTGGTTATTCTTAATACGTACACCAGTAACCCCAGTGCCATCACCTAATACTTCATCTAGTTCCGAATGCCATTCAATTTTCACATTGCCATTCGCTGCTTTTTCCAACAGTTTATCGGCCAGAATTTTTTCTGAACGGAATTTGTCACGACGGTGAATGACAGTCACAGACTTTGCAATATTGGCTAGGTATAACGCTTCTTCAACGGCTGTATTACCACCACCAATCACCGCAACATCTTGATTACGGTAAAAGAAGCCATCACAAGTTGCGCAAGCTGATACACCTTGTCCCATGAATTTGCTTTCGCTTTCAAGACCTAGGTATTGAGCACTAGCGCCAGTGGAAATGATAAGCGCGTCACAAGTGTATACACCACTGTCACCTTCCAAACGGAATGGACGGTTTTGCAAATCAACTTTGTTCACATGATCAAAAATAATTTCCGTTTCAAAACGCTCTGCGTGCTTACGCATGCGCTCCATTAACTCTGGACCTTGCACGCCTTGATCATCACCCGGCCAGTTATCCACTTCTGTTGTTGTGGTCAGCTGACCACCCATTTGCATACCGGTGATCATTACAGGATTCAGGTTCGCACGAGCAGCGTATACAGCGGCCGTATAACCAGCAGGTCCTGAACCTAAAATCATTAATTTAGCGTGTTTCACATCGCTCATGTTGTTGCTCCTGTAATTAAATGTTTGCTCGATAGACAGATCTATCAGCGAAATGTTGTGGTGAATTCTACCGAAAAATACACAAAATACTTAACGAAAAATATTAATTACTGAAATAGGGCTTATCTATGACTTTTCAACCACCATACTCGTCTTTTCTGAACAAACATTGCACGCTGGATCTTGCGTTAATTGCATCTCTCGCCAGCTTGCTTGAAAACCATCAAACAACTTCAATGAACCGTGTTTGACGATGCCGCACTGACTCACCACTTTAATGGCTTCTAAAGCTTGATAAACCCCAAGCAAGCCAACAACTGGCGACAATATACCACTTTCATTACAACTTAATGCTTGGTCAGATAACGCGGGGTATAAGCATTCATAACAAGGTGAATCTTGCTGATCATACAAGAAGCTGACTAATTGCCCCTCCCAACGAATCGCAGCCGCACTAATTAAGGGGGTTTTCAACTGCCAACACGCTCTGTTAATAGCTTGTCGCGTGGTGAAATTATCAGTGCAATCAAGTACCGCATCCACGTCTGCAATCACTTTTTGCAGGTTTTCGTCCGACAATCTTTGTTCAATCATGTCAAATTCTGTGCTGGCATTTTTGGCTCGTAACTGACTCACCGCCGCCTCGACCTTTGTTCGCCCAATCTGGCTTTCTTCATATAAGACTTGGCGCGGCAGATTGCTGTTTTCAATACGATCATCATCCGCCAACAACAAATGACCCACACCGGATGTTGCCAAATAAGTCGCTGCGATGTTTCCTAATCCCCCCAAGCCGACAATCAGCACTTTTGCCTGCTTTAATCTAAGCTGACCTTCTACATCAAAGTCCGCAAGCAATAGTTGACGACTATAACGGTCTAACTCAATTTCGTTCATGTTCACCTTACTTTTCTTATGATTGATTCTGCCCGAGTGGTCAATTTTTTGCTAAAATCTCTTTATTAACCCATTCGATGAGCAAACAGCATGAAATTCCCCGGCAGACGTAAACTCAAGCACTACTTTCCCGTATCTCAACCTAAGCCCATCTTACCATCCATTGATGTGCAACCGGATAAAGATACCTACATTGTTGGGTTGGACGAAACCATTGTTGATGTTGTGGCCAATGTATCCGATGAATTTCTATCGCAGTTTAGCATCCACAAAGGGTTATCCAACCTAGTAGATACTGATACGGCATCAGCCATCTATCGTGAACTGGCTGCTCAAGGCTGTATTTCGGACCACTTTGCTGGCGGCACCATCGGCAATACCATTCATAATTACTCTGTCCTTGCCGATGATAAGTCTGTGTTGCTCGGCGTGATGTCAGCCAATATAACCCTAGGCTCTCCTGCTTATCACTATATTTGTCATACCAGCAGTAAGGTGGACATGAACCATTTACAAGGCGTGTCTGGCGACATAGGTCGAGGCATCACCTTAATCACGCCAGATGGGGAACGTACCTTTGCTATTGCTCCTGGCGACATGGATGAGCTCAATGCAGAACACATTCCTGAGCACATCATTGCAGGTAGTGCTGCACTGGTTACTTGCGCTTATCCTTTACGTCACCAAGGAAAACCCATTAAACAAGCCATGCTGACCGCGTTAGAGCATGCGCATCGACATCAAGTGCCGACGGTGCTCACCCTTGGAACCAAGCATCTTGTGGAAGAAAATAAGGACGAATTACTGGACCTGATCAAACGTCATGTCAATGTCCTCGCCATGAATGAGCTCGAAGCCGAGGCGCTAACTGGCTTATCTGATCCCCTACAAGCGGCCGATCAAATTCTCGAATACGTTGATATTGTGTTATTAACAGCAGGCCCTGATGGCATGTATCTATGCGGTCACACGGACGATACGGTAAAACGCGAAACCACAAACCCAATTAAGTCTGGTCGCCTTGCGGATTTCAATCGCTGGGAATTCAGCCGTCCCATGTTACGTTCGGCGTGCCAAAACCCAATCAAGGTCTTTTCTCATATCGACCCTTACATGGGTGGGCCTGAAAAAATCCGCAATACCAACGGCGCAGGTGACGGCGCGTTATCGGCTTTACTGCACGATATCTCAGCCAATCACTTTCATAAAGACAGCTTACCGAACTCCAGTAAACACGCGGCACCTTTTCTGGCCTATTCATCGTTCGCTCAGATTTGTAAATATTCGAACCGAGTGAGTTATGAAATTTTGGTGCAAAATGCACCACGCCTATCTCGTGGTTTGCCTGAGCGTGAAGACAGCTTAGAAGAAGCCTACTGGGAAAGATAACGGTAAAGTTCAGTCACTCTAAACGCAAAAAAGCCATGCAGACTCTCATCTGCATGGCTTTTTTCGTTAACCCGCTTTCGCGATTAACTCATTGCTTCAATGCCAAGCGCATCATTACGCTCAAACATGCGATCCAATTCCAGCAAGATAACCAGCTCTTCCTCTTTTTGGTAAACCCCTTGAATAAACATCAAGGCTTCATCATTACCAACGCTAGGACTCTGTTCAATCTCACCTTGATACAGATAGAAGACTTCTTGCACGGCATCAACCAGCAGACCAATCTGCTCACCATCATGCTCGACAATAATGATACGAGTATCATCAGTAATAGTACATTCTGGCAGACTGAAGCGAACACGTGTGTCCACGACTGTGACGACGTTACCACGCAAGTTAACGATACCAAGCACATAAGAAGGCGCACCCGGAACAGGAGCAATTTCGCTGTAACGCAAAACTTCCTTAATCTGCATGACGTTAATGCCGTATGTTTCGTCAATCAGTTTAAAAGTAAGGTACTGAAGCAATTCACCTTTCTTGCTTTCAGATAAACCTTTACCCGTTTCGTTAATAGGTGCTAATTCCGACATGGCTCATATCCATATTCAATTTAATAAAGAAATACTCTTTAACTCATCATAGGCCTTAGCATAGCCAAGTTATGATGAGTCTTCGAGCTAATTTAAGTAACAATTAGTTGTCTTGTTGTATACCAACGATAACCCAGTTACCGCTTGCAGAAGACAGATTTTTCTCTAAATGCCAAATTTCATTTGTTTCAGAGGTTTCGTTACCCTCTTTAATCCATCCTGAGAATTGCAACGAAATCGATGCAGTGGCGCCAGAGATTTCACCGCGTACTAACTCGACCATCAAAGAAACCACTTCTGTCGCTGGTTTATTATCACCATATTTCGCGCGCTCAGTCACCAACATGTTGTACATTTCAGGACTGACATAATCCAAGATGGTATCAAAATTATTGTCATCCCAAGCTTTTTGGAGCAACACATAATGGTTCTTTGCTTCCGCTACAAACGCTTGCTCATCAAAACCAGGTGGCAACTGCATTTCTGGCATGCCACCAAAACCGGACAACCCTGGCATAGCACTTGGTTGCGTTGGTTGAGACGCACCAGACATATCACGGTACATGCCACCAGCTTGCGCCTGTGCTTGCGCAGCTTGACGTTTTGGCGCGATGAAGAACTTGTAAATCAAGAACCCAATCAAGGCAAATAACAAGATATCGCCAAATGAAATTCCATCGAAAGCGCCACTGCCTAGCAAGGCAGCAAACAAACCACCCGCCAATAGACCACCTAACAGACCACCACCTAGACCGCCTAAAAGACCTTTACTCTTAGTCGAACTATTGGTGCTGTTTGTTGCTTTAGAAGTCGAGTTAGTCGCACTTTTTTGCTTAGAAATAGAAAAGCTTTTACCAAAGCTTTTACCACCACCAAATTTTTTAGCCTGCACTTCAGCACTGTAACCGCCAGCGCCGATTGCTAAAATAAACGCCATAAACATGGCAAATGCAGTTGTTTTCAATGTTACTCTCCGCTTAATTAAAATTCACTAGACCGACTGCGTTGCGCAATTTAACAATACTTTCTCTTGCGCGGGTACGAGCTTTCTCCGCCCCAGCCTGTAATACTTCTTCAACAAACGCAGGATTGGCCATTAATTCGTGATATTTTTCACGAGCCTCACCTAATTGACCATTCACCAGTGCAAATAGTTCCTTCTTGGCTTCTCCCCAAGCAATACCATCTGCAAACTTTTGACGCATCTCAGCCGTTTGTTCTGGCGTCGCAAACGCTTGGTAAATATCAAATACTGTTGAATCATTTGGATCTTTCGCTTCACCCGGTTCCAACAAATTGGTTTTAATCTTATTAATACCTTTTTGCAGTTTTTTCTCAGTTTCAAACAACGGAATCGTGTTGTTGTAACTCTTACTCATCTTACGACCGTCAAGACCTTTTAGGATCGATCCTTCTTCGCCAACCACCGCTTCTGGTAACACAAAATGCTCACCAAATAGATGGTTAAAGCGACCAGCAATATCACGAGCCATCTCAATATGTTGAATTTGATCGCGTCCAACCGGCACTTTATGCGCATTAAAGGCAAGAATATCTGCCGCCATCAACACAGGGTAACAAAACAGTCCCATGGTGATGCCAAAATCTGGATCCTGTTCATTGGCTAGGTTTTCGTCTACAGCCCCTTTGTAAGCGTGTGCGCGGTTCATCAACCCTTTCGCTGTCACACAAGTCAGTAACCAATTCAATTCCGTAATTTCAGGAATATCGGACTGACGATAGAAAGTTGCTTTATCCGTGTCCAATCCACAAGCCAGCCAAGTCGCTGCAATTTCCAAACGAGACTGCTTCACACGCTCTGGATCTTGGCATTTGATCAAAGCATGGTAGTCCGCAAGAAAGAAATAAGATTCCGTATTTTCTTGACGGCTTGCTTCGATCGCTGGACGAATCGCGCCCACATAGTTACCTAGATGAGGCGTGCCTGTGGTCGTTACACCGGTTAAAACAATTTCTTTTGCCATTATTGTTTACTCTTTTCCTACTTTACAAAGTGTCAAAATGTGCGCTTACCTTATCACAAAACCCGGCTTTAGCACTGCCTGCAATAGAATATTTAATTCAATGTTTTCATACACTTTTTTGCTTTACTTATTGATGGCGTCAAAAGCCGTAAAATCAAGTCATCGACTTCTTTCGTTACGGACCGTTCCCCCATAGCGCTTCAAGCAATCCCGAATGACGTTTAATACGAGATTCCGCCGCCAAGCGAATTAACGAACGACTGCCCCACAAGGTAAACCGTCGCTTCGCTCTCGTAATGCCGGTATAAACCAGCTCTTTTGTCAAAACAGGCGATGGCGTCATGGGCAATACCAAGGCAACCTCGGCGAATTCAGAGCCTTGAGATTTATGAACCGTCATGGCAAACACCACTTCATACTCATTTAATCGACTAGGCAACAAGCCAACAAACTCGCCATCTGGTTGCATAAACCAAACCCTGAGCCGCTGTTCTGCATCGGCTAAGCAAATGCCTATATCACCATTAAACAACCCAAGTGCTGCATCATTACGAGTCAGAATAATGGCTTTCCCCGGATACCAAAGGTGAGGATCACGCAGCAAACCGCGTTGATAAAAATGTTGCTCCAAATGCGCATTTAAATGCTCAACCCCAAACTCGCCTTGTCGTACTGCGGTCAGAATTTGGTATTGAGAAAATGCCTGATAAACCGTTTTTACGTCACCGCCTTCACGAACCGCTCGCCAATACTCGTCATAGCCTTTTGCTAAACGCCCTATGTCAGGCTTGGTTTGATGATCATCCGGTTCATGCCATTGCACGTCTTGATAATCTTGATCAAGACATACCATGACTTGATTCGCATCCCCCGCGTTCATGGCTTTCGCTAGATGACCAATGCCACTGTTGGCATCAAAACGATAACTTTTACGTAATAAAGTTAATACTCGACTGATCGGTGGCGCCATCGCATTGGCAAAATGCGTCACCTCTTCTCCCGTACAAGCATACAAATGGTCCGCCCAATTCGGTTGAAAATAGGCCTGCTCAATGCCAAAAGACAAGTCCCCCAGCACACTGCCTGCTTCAACTGAGGCTAACTGGTCTTTATCACCCAACAAAATCAAACGAGCATGACTGGGTAAAGCATCAATCAGCTTGGCCATCATCGGCAAATCGACCATAGACACTTCGTCAACCAACAACACATCCAGATGCAATGGATTATCATGATGATGCTTAAAGCGGCTGCGACCAAAATCACTCCCTAACAAGCGATGTAACGTACTCGCCTGCTCTGGAATGGCATGTTTAATGTCGTCACTGAGCGGCAAAGATGCCTTGGCTCCGGCGATCGATTCGGTCAAGCGAGCTGCCGCTTTCCCTGTAGGAGCCGCCAGTTCAATGCGCAGTCTCTGACCTTGACGCTGAGACTCCGCCACCAGCAGGGCTAATAATTTGGTCACTGTGGTGGTTTTGCCGGTTCCTGGGCCACCGCTAATCACCGAGAAAGGCAAGCTTGCCGCATTGGCGACCGCCACTTTCTGCCAATCAAGTTCGTTACTATCAGCAGGAAACAAGGTGCTAATCAAAGCATGGTCGAAGGACAAAGTGGGCGCAGAAATTTGACGGTTTATATAACCTAATACCGACTGTTCATATTGAAAGTAACGATAAAGGTACAAGCGCGTTCCCGCTAATACCATCGGCTTTTCTGTTATGGCTTGAGCCTGACTAACAAGGTCTGATTGCCATAACTGCTGACACCATTGTTCAACAGAATGCACACCTGACGTCATCAGGACTTGCTGCAACTCATTAGCACGAATGCCTTCGGGTGGCTGTGACCAGACATCAGCCAAATCCAAACAAATATGCCCAGCTCCCAGTGCCGCACTGGATAATGCCCCAGCCATTAAGACGGCCGCATGAGATTCGCCGGCATGACTCGCCAATTGCTCAATCCACTGCACGTCAATGGCTTTTAATACACCTCGGTTACGCCAATCCGTTAAGAAGTGCACCTCTTCAGCGAGAAGATCCGCATCAGCATTTAACCAATCTAATTGCTTAGAAGAGTCCATATTGTATTGCCTCTTGAGAAGTCGATTGACCGCCGTCGTCACTCTCACCCGTCGGTTTGCCTTGGAACAAGTCATCCATGGCGTTGACGTGTGCCTGAGTCAAACGCGTACGGAACACGCCCGTCTCTGTTTGTGGTGACATACCGCGTAAAAAACCATAAACCACGCCGCCAATATGCTGTTCATAATCATAGTTAGGCAAACGTTGTCGTAGCAACCGGTGCAACGCCAAGGTGTAGAGTTGATATTGC
This sequence comes from Marinomonas aquiplantarum, assembly GCF_003314975.1. Lineage (GTDB taxonomy): Bacteria > Pseudomonadota > Gammaproteobacteria > Pseudomonadales > Marinomonadaceae > Marinomonas > Marinomonas aquiplantarum. The sequence continues at coordinate 27,790 of NZ_QNRF01000013.1, read as the reverse complement.
AAATCATAACGATGATCCAGCATCGCGTGCTTTAATGCCTCTTCGCCGTAGTCTGTAACATCGTCTCCCAAATAATTGGACTTATAATCCAGCACGTAATACCGACCTTGCCATTCAAACAATAGATCAATAAAACCTTTCAACATGCCTTTTAGGGGACGATCTTGAATCCTTGGTGCTTGCTTGGATAAAGGGTCATGGGTTCTGGCAAGCGCATCCAATTGCAATGCATTCAGATGGCTAACAGGCAAGAAAAACTCCATCTCTTTGCGGCAAGCCGACACAGGCAATGTGGCCAAGGTTGCTCCTGCCACTAATTCTGTTTGTATGATGTCTGGCAACCACTCGGTTAACACCGTCTGCCATTCTTGAAAGCCAGTACGTTGGTAATAAGCCGCCATATTAGCCTGCTGATTCGTTTTGATCAGATCCGCAAAACTAGGGTTTTCAATCGCCTCAAGCAGAGCTTTTCCTTCTAGCAGATCATGCAAAAAGGTTCCTGGCGCTGCACCTCTTGGAAAGGTAAAACGGTTCGCTTGTGGTTCTGCTGTTGGCTCGACAATTTGCTCTGGCAATGATGCTGACATGGCGTCTATTGGCTCGACCGTCACCAACTCATCTAAACCGGGTAAGCTTTCATCACGAATCTCTTTGTCTTCCACCACCAATGACGAATAACTGCCAATCCACCAGTCTCTTTCTACTCTGCCCGTAAACTCACGTGCGTTTGCAGATTCTAATGTGGCTTGCTGCATTTCGAATCGAGGTAAGTCCAAAGGCTCTGCGGGTAAATCCACAAGTTTCATTTGTTCCGGAGAATGTGTCTCACACAATCGCATCAGACTTGGGTATAAATCCCCAGCGGCGAAGGCTTCACCTTCTGACAATAGTGCACCGACACCGCTTAAATGCACATCTAAAGACGCGTCTCGACTCTTAGTCGCTTTTTTACCAACGTCCATACAACCAATAAAACAAGCTTCTTTAGAGCGAGTTAATGCCACATAGGCCAAGCGAATTTCCGCAGCATACAATTCTTCTTTGTGTTGCTCGGTCTGAGTTTCATCAGGGTCGATCGCAATCCATAATTGCTGCTGCGCATCATGATAAAGGGCTGACTTTTCCCTATCCTGATAAGGCGTCAAAGCAAAGGGCAAATACACTATGGGGTATTCCAAGCCTTTACTCTTGTGAATGGTCACAATGCGCACCAATTCGGCGTCTGTTTCCAAACGAATTTTTTGCTCATCACTGTTGCCATTTGGCGACTGGATAGACAAACGAAGATAGCGCAAAACACCTTCTTTCGAATCCAATTCCAAGGACTTTTCTTGAAGCTTTTCAGTAAGATGCAAAAAGTCTGTGAGTCGTCTTTCGCCGTCTACATGTCGCAGCATGTTGGGAGCTAGGTTCACGTCCTGCATAAAAACACGCAGCATGGGCAATAAACCTTGCTGCTCCCACAAGGTTAAATACCCTTGGAAAGCCTGCACCCACTTTTCGTACACCACATCGTCATGATTTAAAGTGTCTAGTTCCAACAAAGACCAATCCACCAAACTGGTCGCCAACGCCGAACGCAACTTGCCTTCTTGCCCATTAGACAGAATCGCCGTTAAGACGATTAACAATTCTCTGGCCTCAACCGTTTCAAATACCGAGCCTTTGTCACTCAAATACACGCTGGCAATGCCACGTTGACGAAGGGCGTCTTTTAACGCATTGGCTTGGCTGAAATTCGTCACCAGTAAAGCCACGTCCTGAGGCCGCATGCCTTGACCCGACACTGTCGCTTGTTGCTGCTGCCCAGCTAATAACAACTCATGCAAGTGGGCGGCACAAGCGTCGGCCATCTGCTCACGATAGTCTTTTGGTGTTACTGGCTCGTCTGACGCTTGATACAAAAATTGCAAGGCCGCTTGTGTTTCTTCGTGGCGCTGAAATTGCCCAGCCACACCACGATCTTGTACCGCCACAAAAGGAATGCCAGACACACGAAACGGAGAGTCTTGCGTGCTAAACAACCCATTGACGGACTGAATCATGGCGGCAGATGAACGGTAATTAGTGGCCAGCGAATAAACAGCATCGACCTGTTTTTTGGCCGCTAGATAGGTATAAATATCGGCCCCGCGAAAGGCATAAATGGCTTGCTTAGGGTCACCAATCATAATCAAACCAAGACTAGTTTGTTCGGTGCTGGCTGGCTGGTAAACCTCAGAAAAAATACGATATTGCACCGCATCCGTATCCTGAAACTCATCAATAAGCGCGATAGGATAAAGCTGACGAATCCGCTGTGCTAACTTGCCGCTATCGTCTTGCGTCAATGCCTGATCCAAGGAGGTTAGCAAGTCCGTAAAAGTCAGAGATTGAGTGGCGCGTTTCCACTCAGTCATGCGCTCTTTCACCTGTTGCCACAAGGACACTAAGAGTACCGCTTTGAGCTTACCGGCTTCGGGAAAAACTTGTCGCAATTCGGCCACCAGCCCAAAGAAAGAATGCTGCGGTGCCTCCCCGCCTTTGCTGATGCGCGTTGCGTGTTCATCAGCATCAAACTTTTCCAAGCATTTATCCAATTCAAAATGCCCAGATGTCGCCCACTGCTGCATCGCCGATATATCTTTCGCAGGGTCCTTGCGCCAGAAATTACGTTTAATGCCACTGTTTTCTAATGCATCAATGATATCTTGTGACTGTTCCAGCCAAGTTTCACGAACGATTTGTATTTGCTGCTGAGCCCTTTGTAAAGCCGCTTCCCAATCATAATCTGGCGCCGACACCTTAGCGTCGGGCTGATTATTCAACAGGTATAAATCACGCAGCAAAGCGTCTGGTGTTGCCCAAATGGGCTTTACCAATGCCGCTTTACTGTCACTCATCGGATAAAACACACGCCGCCAAACATCCTTCACCGCCATCGCAAGCGGAGCCTGCTCGTCCGTTTCAATGGTTTGCTGAAACAACATGCGACTTTCAAAGGCATTTTGACTGAGCATGCGCTGACAAAATCCATGAATGGTAAACACCGCTGCTTCATCCATTTGCTTCTCAGCATAAAGCAGTTTTTCTATGGCATCCGCTTGCTGTTCTGCCGTCATCACATTGAGCCACTGGGACAGAAAAACATCGTCACTCTGCTGCAACATTAAGGCTTTTCGGGCGCCCCGAATACGAGCTCGAATTCGCGCTTTTAATTCCGCCGTGGCCGCTTCGGTAAAGGTCACCACCAGAATTTGATCGACCGTTAATGGCCGCTCTAAATCCCCTAGCTGACCCGTTGGCACCAATAAACGCAAATACAAGTTGGCAATGGTATAGGTTTTCCCTGTCCCTGCACTGGCTTCAATAAGACGTTTGCCGAACAAAGGAAACGACATGGCATCAAGCGTTTCGGGTCGGTTTTGTAGATGATCAATATCGGTCATTCTGCTTGCTCCAAATGTCGATGCATGGGCAACCAAACCTGCTCACAAAGGCTCACAAAATGAGCTTTGTGAGCGGTTAAATCTGGAAAATAACGTTGCCAATAAGCATCTTCCACTTCGCTTGAAGTAAATGCGCTACTGCTTTCTTGATAGGTTTTTAAAGCCTGCTCCCACGCCGCATCATGGTCTTCGGCGGTTTTACTGGCACAATAGCTTTTACACCAAGCATCGGCACTTTTTGCGGGAAGGGGCAAAGGCTGCGACAAACCAGATTGCAATAAAGTCGTCAGCTCAAGCAGATGCGCTTGAGCCTCGTTGGGTGGCAATATGACAAACTCATGTTCAAGCAGCTTACCCGTTTTCAACAGATTAATCAGATGATGTTGCTTGGCGGTACCTTGTGCACACAAGGCCAAATGCTCAATCCAAAAACGCATTTTTTGATTGGCAGACACGTCCCCCATACGATAGGACAAACGCGTGGTGGCCGTAGGCATGTCTAACCAAGTTTGCAAGGTCAAAGCGCCCAAAGGCAAATTCACTTCTAAGGGCGGTAACTGAGCCAAATCATATCCTTGCAGAACTTGATAGAGCTGACGACATTGCTGCTGACTTTGCGCTAAAGATAAGCGGCCAAACGCACCGTACGGCATCACGCCGGTCAATACTAAACGCTGTAAAAACGTCTGTTCTTCACCATTCAACATGGCTTGCAATAAGGCATCTTTTAACTGATAACCCGTTAAACCATCAAGAGCAAAGGGTTCGTCTTCCAGCTCCTGCTCTTCTTTTAAGGACAGGTAAGCTTTCAGTCGACGCTGAGTAAAATAACGCGTCGGATGACTCATAAAGCGCACTATTTCATCTAATGCTAATGTGGCGTTACCTTGCTCAAACATGGCTAAAGGAGAAACATCTCGCTCAACCTCTTGTTTCTTCGTCATCAAGGCAGGCAGCCAATGCTGATTAAAACTGTAAAAAGCAGACGGACTCTTGTTCGCTTGATAATACAATCGGTTGAAAGGCTGTAATGGGTGTTCTGTCACCACTTTCTGTAAGAAAGCCTGTTGCGCCTTATCAGGTACAAGGTCTTGATCCTCATCGAAGACACAACTCTGACCTAAGTACTCCAGCAATTCGCTCAACAAGATAGATGGATTTTTCTCACTGTTGTCCTGAATACTGCGGCCAACATAACTCAAGTAAAATACTTCTCGAGCAGACATTAAGGCTTCTAGGAAAAGATATTTGTCGTCTTCACGACGACTACGGTCACCACTGCGATAATGGCCAACCATTAAATCAAAGCCCATCGGTGCCACACTCCGAGGATAATCGCCCTCGTTTAACCCCAAAACACAAATCACTTTAAACGGCACTGAACGCATTGGCATCAAGGTGCAGAAGTTGACTCGACCGGCTAAAAATCGCTGACTGCCTTGTGACTCTTGTAGCCTTGGCGCGAGCAATTGCCTGATCACCAACTGATCTAAGACGTCATCAAATTGGGCATGCTGCCACTCTGACATTAACGCATCGAGCTGATTCGACAATAACTCTCTGAATGTATCCTGCTCTTCCAGTAAGAAAAAATCGTCCGCCAAGGCATATAAGGTTTGCACCCAACCACTCGGTTGCAGTGCTTGTTGTAAGCTCTCTTGTGCTTGATGTATCAACGCCAAAAATTCAGCAAGCTTACCAGCGACCGCGGCTTCTAAACCTTCAACATCGCCATAACTCAGAGTTTCTTGCCAAATATGATCGTGGCCCATGGCATAGCCCAGCAACATACGGCGAACACCGTTTAGCCAGGTATGGGAAGCTTGTTTAGGCAGGTTATGTTGTTGCGCTGTGTGTTCATCCAATCCCCAACGAATGCCTACTTCCACAGACCATTGACGGATTCGATCCAGCTCATGAGCAGAAAGGTCAAAGCGAGCCATCACCGCTGGCACTTCTAAAACACTGATCAATTCCGACAAGGTAAAACGGCTTTCACCCAATCCCAACAGATACAAATACGCTTCGACAATGGGATTTTCCATACCACCAGATTGATCAATCAGCGCAAATGGAATGTGTTTGCGACCTTCCGCTTGACCAAACACGGCACGAACAAACGGGCTGTAGGTATTCACATCCGGCAGCATGACAATGATGTCTTTTGGCGTCAGCTGTGGGTCACGCTCAAACATATCAAGCAACTGATCGTGCAAGACTTCCACTTCGCGTAGTGGACTGTGACACACATGCACGCGAATGCTCTGATCATCAGCTCCGATTGGATGCCGATAGCGACTGTTACTTAGATGGATATCGGTTTCTTGTTGCGCGCCATGGTTTTCAAGCGTTAAAACATCCTGCTGAACCCACTGCAAAAGTCCCGAACGATCGGCGGTTTGATAGTCTTCAAAGACGTCTAGTTCATCGTTGGCAATGTCTTGTAACTGACCTATGTAATCTCGTCCTAAGCGCCCCCAACTGGCGAGCAAAGGGTTAGCATCAAGGTGTAATGCATCTAACCGCAAACCTGGCTTTACATTCTGACGCTTTATTTCACGGCCAAGATAATGCTTATCCACCACATCACCCCAGTAAAAACGACACGGGGTCTGGAGAAATAAATGCACCTCAATCCAACCAGAATCCGCCAACACTCGAAGGGACTCTAGGGTATTGGGCGGCAAGGACGACACACCAAAAATAAAGATTCGCTCCGGCACGCCACTGGGTCGTGAACCAGATGCACAGGCTTCCGTTAGGGCTTCGATTAAGTTACCGCGATGATAAAGTGAGGCACCTTGTTGGCTGATGTCCGAGACAAGATCGCGCCATAGAATGGCTTGCCAAGGCTGTTCTGAAAAATGCTGCTGTAAAAATGGATCATCAACATGACTGGCTTCCCAGGCGGCAATCCAATCGGGTCGATATACTAGGTATTGATCGTAAATATCCGCAATGCTACTGCACAGTTGAAAACGTCGAACCTGACTGTCATCCTCGCTGAGATACCAGGCTAACGCCGCAAATTCTGGTTCAGCTAACCTCGCGTCTAAAATGCGCATTAATCGCCAAACTAAAAACGGCTTATTAAACTCACTCTGTGAAGGGATATCAGACAAGGCTTGCTTAAAGGTGTGCCAAACAAAAGTTGATGGCAGAGGAAAGGTTAACCCAGCCGAAATGGAATGTGATTCCGCCAAGCGCATTTTTAACCACTGGGCCATGCCTGGGTTCTGCACCAGAATGTGTTCATCATCAAATGGGTTATCTGGCGGCGACACCGCGAGGATTTTTGCCAGCAAGACGGCCAGATCCTCTAACCGATTACCTGTATATAGCCGAAACATTCCGAATCCTTAACGACATTTATCGCCACAATGCAAAGTCATAAAGAGGTAAGAATACCACAACAAAACAATAAGAATTAAGCCGGACAAAGATAGTTTGGTGGAGCTAAGCGGGATCGAACCGCTGACCTCTTGCATGCCATGCAAGCGCTCTCCCAGCTGAGCTATAGCCCCACATCACGCGATTGCGCTTTGCAGACAGTTTCCTTCGAACAATCAGAAACCTTAAGGGAAGTGTTTTATGGTGGAGCTAAGCGGGATCGAACCGCTGACCTCTTGCATGCCATGCAAGCGCTCTCCCAGCTGAGCTATAGCCCCATAAAACAGCGCAGAATTTTATGGGGGCGAATGTTTCCTGTCAATGCTTTATAGCGAATATTTGATACGATTCTAAAATTAAAAACTTAGAGCACCACATCAAAAGTTGGTATCATTAGATAAATCTTAAGAAGTAACCCTAGAGCAGTATATGATCAACTTTCCCACGGTGTTAGATGACTTAATGATGGCTCAGCAACCTATTCTCAAACGCAACAAAGAGATTTTTGGTTATGAACTGTTATTCCGTGGAATGGATGCCCAAAAAGCGCAATTTTCAGATGGTGAATTAGCAACTAGCCAAGTTCTTGTTAACCTCTGTATTGGTATTACAAAGATAGAATCACAACTGAGAAAGCCATTTTTCGTCAACATGACCACTGAGCTCATGCTATCGGATGCCTTTTTTCCAATCGACCATGACACGGTTTACATTGAAATTTTAGAAAGTCAGCGACTCACTCCCGAGTTTTATCAAGCGGTCGAAAAGTGGCGATCAGCAGGCTATCGCTTTGCTTTGGATGATTACCAATTTGAAGCAGACTATGAGGCTTTATTACCTTGGGTTTCCATTGTCAAAATTGATGTCCTTTCAACCCCACCTGAAAAATACATGGCAGAGATTGCTGCGTTAAAACGTCGTGGGATGGTATTACTGGCAGAAAAAGTGGAAAACGAAGCCATGTTTGAGCTTTGTAAAAAACTCGGTTTTGACCTCTTCCAAGGGTATTTCTTACAGCGCCCTGAGCTCATCAAAGGCAAAAAAATTGATTCGGCAACCCATGGTGCCATTGAACTCGTCAATGCTCTGCAAAATAAAGACATTAGTATTGATGACATTTCTCAATTGGTTGCAAAGAACCCTAAGCTGTCTTATCAATTACTCAGAATTCTTAACAGCCCTGTTTGCGGGATTGCGAAAAAAGTTATCTCAATCAAAGAGGCTGTTATCTTTTTAGGTTTGGTTAAACTAAAACGATGGGCGTTATTAATTACTTTAACTTCCTCCACATCACAGCCTAACGCGCTACTAAAAGTATTGTTAACCCGCGCCAGATGCTGCCAACTGCTCGCGGAAAAGGACCATGGGTCATTATCGGAATCCGCTTTTATGGTCGGTCTTATGTCTGGCATTGATGCTGTGTTTAATGTTGAGAAGCAAGTGATACTTGAGCAAACTGCTTTGGAAAACGGCGTGCTCGAAGCCATTCTTCATCAATCTGGCAAGTTGGGGCACTATTTGATACTGACTTTAAGCTGCGAAGATCAGCAATGGCAAAACATCGAAACGCTCAACAAAGCACAACTCTCTGAGTTAAATCGAGCGTTTATTGATGCCATGTTGTGGTCTGAAGAGGTCATGCAGTCAATTTGTTAATTATTTTTCGTTAAACAATTGACAGCCAAAGAAAAAACCATAGAATACGTCTCACCTTTTTCAAGGCCAGTGTGGTGGAATTGGTAGACACGACGGATTCAAAATCCGTTGCCGAAAGGCGTGGCGGTTCGAGTCCGCCTACTGGTACCAACATTAAAAAGCGCTTATGTATGACATAAGCGCTTTTTTTGTTTTAGGCTGAGTCAATTACTAAAACTCTTCAAAACCATGCGTCACGTAATCGGGTAAATCTTCTTCGTTAGGAATCGGCGTGGAGTGGCCAGATTCATCAATGGCCACAAATTTAAACAGGCCTTCCGTGACTTTTTCTCTGTGTCCAATACGCCCTCTTCGCACCCATGCCTCGACCATGATGTTCATGGAGGTGCGCCCAACCGATTCTACTCGTGTATAAACCCCCAAAATATCCCCCACTTTCACAGGACGAATAAAGCTCATGCCATCTAGAGCGACAGTGACCACCCGCGACTGGGCCCTTTGACCCGCACAGATTCCCGCAGCGATGTCCATTTGAGAAACGACCCAGCCGCCAAAAATATCACCAGCAGGGTTGGTATCTGCAGGCATAGCCACAGTACGAGTGGTTAAACGCCCTTTGGCTTTCACTTCAGAATTCGACATATGGTTTCCTTTCAATGTGACTTATGACATCTGTATCTCAGTCATCACCTTAGTATGGACAGAATTCGCAATAAAGCATTGCTCATGAGAGAGATGGTGTAAATGCTCAAGCATTGGCAAATCAGGTTTATGATTTCCAGAAAAGCTTACTTTAGGTCGTAATATCACCTCTGTCATCGCCATTTTCCCATCATCATTTTTTGCTAAAACACCGACAGCGTCGTCTCGATATTCATCAATAACAAAGCCTTTTTGGGCCGCAATCGAGAGAAAGAACAACATATGACAACTGGACAAAGACGCCACAAACGCTTCTTCTGGATCAACGTTTTCATCCACAGAATAGTTAGGCACAATATGCGATGATGAAGACGCGGGAACGCTTATACCACCGTCAAATTGCCAATGATGACCACGACTGTATCGGTTGTCTGTAAAGTGTTCATCCTTTTGTCTTGTCCAAACGACCAGTGCCGTATACTTCGCCATATGGCCTCCGTTATAGATAAGCTGCGACCTATAAAGTGATCTCTGCATTAACAATCTGCTGATTTAGAATGGCTAACTCCGCTAGACTAATAGGTTTGGAAATATAGTACCCCTGCATTAAGTCACAACCTTTGGCAACCAAACGATCATACAACAGCTTATTTTCCACACCTTCCGCTACCACATGATAATCATAATTACTCGCTATCGAAACCAGCGAATCGACAATCACATCGTGACCTTGTTCATCTCCCAAATCCGTAATAAAACTTCTGTCTATTTTTATTTCATCGACAGGGAAATTAATCAGTTGCTGGAACGAGGTGTAACCAGTTCCAAAATCATCTAACGATAATCGGCAGCCAAGTGCCCGCAGATTCTTAATCGTGTTCACACAAACGGCATCAACATCAATTAAAAAGGTTTCTGTAATTTCAATACACAGACGATCAAAGCGAACCCCGCTACGCTCGACTAACGCACTGAATCGATCCACAAACGAAGTATCCATTAGCTCTTGCGAAGACACGTTTATGGACAGAATAAAATCGTCTCCCAAACCAGAGGCCGCCACCTCATTCAGAGCCATATTAATGACCATCGCATCAATCTCTCGCACTAAACCTCGCTCTTCCGCGACGGAAATATAGACCTCTGGCGACATGTTTTTTAAGTCGCCAAAATTACTCCTTAATAAAGCCTCAACCCCAACAATCTTATGCCGAGACGCGCTGAAAATTGGCATATACAAAAGATAAAAAGCTTTTGCTTCAATGGCTTGAATGATTTGTTGTTCAATCGCACTTTTTTGTTCAGCAAGCTGGCTTATCTCATTACTAAACAATTGAATTCTTTCGTCTTTATTTAGAATCGCTTGACTGGCAATCTCCGCCCTATCTAGCACCAGTTGACTGTTAACTGGAACAGACTTCTCAATTGAGGCACCAATTTTGATGTCCAAACGAAGCTCTCCTAACCCCACCACGTTAATAGGCAACAACAACGAACGAATCAGTTTTTCTTCATCCTCAGCAGACAAAGCTTTGCGCCTTCTAACGAAGACCAAATCGTCATGACTCAGTCGAGCACTAATATAAAAATAACTGCGGAAGAATACCGAATGATTTTGAACAATTTCCTGGAGTAAGGTATTTGACATAGAGAGACCAAAATTGCGCACTAAGCTGTTCCAATTTATGATCTTCACGCGATAAAAAATCGCCTGATACCCTACGAGTTTTTGATATTTATGCTTGAAGCCATTGAGATTTAAAAGAGAGGTATTGTGATCATGATAGGCCTGATTTTTAATTCTTTTGGCTTCACGATATCGAAAGATAAAGTAAAAACATAAACCAACAACAAGCCAGCTGTAAAACAAAATCATGTAAAGCGTATGCTTCTCAAGATACACGCCTAATATTTTTAAGTCCGAAACCGTAAGTTGATAGGTACGTTGATCTTGTAGAGGTAAGTTATGCACAAAAAACTCAACACTGTGCACCGTACTCAAATCCACATAAGAAAGATCAAACGGAATGTTATGCATGTCTTCCCACCAGGTTTCCACTTTAAAGCGTGACAGTGGCACTTCATTAAACCCTTTACGATCGACACGAACTGCATGAAATTTATAATCTTTAACAAAGTCAGGTGATTCTTTACTTTCATCAAGGTAACTTTTCACAAAGATTCGCACAAGACCATCAAAATCTTCCGCGGTTGATTCAGCATGAAGCTTAAAAGAAATGGACTCATAGGAGTCTAAGGGAAATCCTTTACCCTCGACTTTTGGCAGGACCAACACCAAACCACACAAGTTATTTTCTGGCTGGTTTACAGGCTGACATGTGACTTGATAGCCAAGCGCATTGTCTTCTTCAATCGACCGGAGAGAAGAATTTTGCCCAGCAGGCAAAATACGTTCAAAAGCTTTGCTGCTTGAGGTCATCAAGTGTATTTGTTTTATATTCCAATCCGAATTAACAAAGATTAAAAAAACAAGACTTAACACTACGATAAACAAAAACGTAAAGCTAAAAACCCTTCTTAGAGAGAAGAATTTTTTAGTTTGATCCATTTTTTTACCATCGATAAGTTAATGAATTAAAGCAAGATTTATTACTATATCTGATTGATATAGAAAAAAGCCAATGTTTCCATTGGCTTTTTAATCATTAAGCTTAGCATCAACAAACACCGTTTAAAGGCTTATTTATGAGCCAACGCTGTCTGCGTACAATCCCCTTCAATGCGGTCTTTTTCTTCTGCTAAAATGTCCGCTGTAAACTGCCCCATAAAGCAACAACACACACCTTCCCCTATCATGGTTCGCGGCCCCATCGGGTGCCCAATGTGCTTATAAACACCGTGTGAATGACCATGATGCGAGTGTCCATGAGAATGTCCATGGCTATGGTGAGAATGCCCATGCGAGTGCTGGTGTGAATGCTCATGGCTGTGATCAGAATGGTGATGATGGCGATCAGACTCTGACAAGCCTTGTGTATCATCCTGAGGGTCCACGAACTCCGCATGGTGGTGATGAACTTCGACTTCCCCAGCAGCAAGACGACGCTTAAACGAACTCATCAAGGTTTCTTGGCCCGTTGCCAAGTCATCTTGTCGTATCTCCTCGACACGATTCACAAACGCATCAATCACCCTTGGATGATCATTCAGATAAGGTGTCTGAATGAACTCAGTCCCTGGGTTTTCACTCGCGACTTTATCAACATATCCTTGGATTCGCTTAATCAAGCGGCCAGTAAATAAGAAATAAGGCGCGACAACAATACGCTTAAAGCCCAATTTCAGAAGTTTTTCTAAACCCACACCAACAGAAGGGTATGTCACACCAGAATACACAGTGTCAGCCCAGCCAAAGCCCATATTTTCATTTACGATACGAGTTAATTTTGCCGCCTCGGCATTAGCCGATGTATCTGAAGTACCTCGTCCGACAACGACTAACATAGTATCGTATAGATTTTCTGGTGGTTGTTCTGGATCCAACCCTAAAGACTCATAAATACGGGCTTGAAAGGCTTCGATCATATCGTCCTGTAAGCCCAATTCACGACCATAGGTTATCTTCAGACCTGGATGCTTTTCTTCATAAGTCGTCAACACAGAGGGGATATCGTTTTTCGCATGAGTGGCTGCAAACAACATTCCTGGTACAGCATAAATCTCTTCCACACCCTGCTGAATAAGGCTATCTAGCCCCATATGAATGTTAGGAGCCGAAAACTCTAAAAAACCATACTCCACAGGCATGTCTGGATAACGGTTTTTTAAACCTTTGGCGACCAAACCAAATTCACGCTCGGCATCTTTGTCACGACTGCCATGACCACAGATCATAATGCCTTGTTTCTTCGGGAGTGTTGTATTGCTCATTACGTCTCTCTTAATAATCAATTTGGATAAGTAATCTTCTGCCCAAGACTACTATCTTTTTTGCTCTTGCTGCTGATCTAAATCAAGCAGCAAAGATTGAATCTCGGCTTCACAGCCATTGTCGTCTTGCCACATGCCTCGTTGAATGGCCTCTAATAAACGCTCTGCCATTTCTTCTAAAGCATGAGGGTTATTATCACGCATAAAGGCTTGATTGTCTGGGTCTAATAATAGCTGCTGAGTCACTTGTTCATACTGATAATCCGCAACCAAATCCGTAGTCGCATCATAAGCAAACAAATAATCCACGGTCGCCGTCATCTCGAATGCCCCTTTGTAACCGTGCTCTTGCATTGCTTGAATCCATTTTGGATTCAACACTCGCGAACGTACAACCCGATTGAGCTCTTCTTTTAACGTACGGATTTTAGGAGAACTGGGATTAGAATGATCATTATGATAAACACTCGGCGCTTGACCTCGAAACTGGGTCACCGCATTGGTCATACCACCTTGAAACTGGTAATAATCATCCGAGTCTAAAATATCGTGCTCCCGATTATCTTGGTTCTGAACCACGGCCTCAAGTCTCGATAAACGCTCGATAAACGCCCCTTTAGCTTCTACTCCGTCGTGTTTATCACCATCATAAGCATAGCCGCCCCAGTTCACATAAGCTTCAGCAAGATCACTGCGCTCATCCCAGCAACGCTCATCAATTAAACCTTGAAGTCCTGCACCATATGCACCTGGTTTACTACCGAATACTCGATAAGATGCTTGTCGTTTAGCACTTTCTGGATCCATACCATCGGCCAATAAGGCTGCCTCTCGTTCGGCAATATGACGACGGATAACGTTCCCTGTACCTGGTTCTTCGAAGTTCGCAATAACCTGCACAGCCGCATCATACAAACGCATGACATTGGCAAATGCATCACGAAAAAAGCCCGAGACTCGAAGCGTTACATCCACTCGAGGTCGACCCAATTGCATACAGGATAAGACTTCGAAATCCATCACTCGATTCGAACCGGGTGCCCAAATTGGACGAACGCCCATCAAAGCAAACGCTTGTGCAATGTCGTCACCTCCGGTACGCATGGTCGCCGTTCCCCATACCGACAAGCCCAATTCACTAGGGTAATCACCATGCTCTTGTAAATGCCGTTGAATGAGAGCCTCTGCCGACTTTTGACCAATCGCCCATGCCGCAGGCGATGGAATCGAACGATTATCTACCGAGAAAAAGTTACGTCCAGTTGGCAAGGTATCCAATCGACCGCGAGTAGGTGCACCACTTGGCCCTGGCGCAATAAAGCCACCAGATAACCCAGTTAACAAGGCATGAATCTCTTGTTTAGCACTTTCATGAAGCGCCTTTAATAGCTGCTGCTTAGCGTGCTTCAAAAGCTTCGCGGTGAGCGGCAAAGACGACATTAACGCCTCGACATTCTCTGGCCCGAGTAAATATTGCTTCACTAGATCCACCGCCAACAACTCAAGCCTTTCTTTTGTATCAGCATACGTTCGCCAATCACTCGAACTAATGGCTTGTAGTTGCTGTGGTTTTTCCCCCATCCAGATCGAGCGAGTCGCCTGCATAGGGTCAAAATCGTCCACCGTCAATACCAGATCTGCCACCAAAGCGTGCAGCAAACCGCGACTGTCATCTTGGTTTCCTCTAGGCAAACGCAATAAAGCTACTAGGGTGTCTGCAAGTTTAGAGTGCTCCGGCAACTCACCAAGACGATGCAAACCATGCCGTATTTGCGCTTCTTTGATTTCACACAAATACGCATCCAAGCCCTCTAAAACAGACTCCTCATCCTCTGCATCAATGCTGGTTAACTCTTCCAATAAATGTGTTTGTGTGACCTTCTCAAGTATTTTCTCGCGCAGCCAAGTTTCACGACGAATGTCCATGCCCATGGCTTGGTAATATTCGTCCACCAAATTTTCCAATTCGGCCATCTCGCCATAGGTTTCGGCTCGTGTCATCGGCGGCATCAAATGATCGATAATCACCGCTTGCGTACGACGCTTGGCTTGCGCCCCTTCCCCAGGGTCATTGACAATAAAAGGGTAAAAATGTGGCATCGCACCAAGGGCAATATCAGGCCAACATTGCTCAGACAGTGCCGTCCCTTTCCCTGGTAGCCATTCCAAGTTGCCATGTTTACCAACATGCACAAAGGCATCCACTTGATAAACATGTCGTAGCCAAAAATAGAACGCCAGATAACTGTGAGGTGGAATCAAATCAGGGTCATGGTAATTTGCCGCTAAATCTAAATTAAAGCCACGCGCAGGTTGAATACCCACAAACGTATCGCCTAAACGAATGCCCGCCAACATAAGGCGATACTGACCATTTTGAAGACGACACTTGTGGTCGTTTTCCGGTGGCCCCCAACGATCCCAGACCGCTTGTTGGCAAGCCAATGGCAACTGATAAAAGTGCTCTAAATAGTCTTCTAGCGCTAAACTCTGCCAGCAACCTCTTTCATGCAAGGTATTGGGGTTATTGGTTACTGCGCCTAATAAAGCTTCGATTAAGGCATTACCATTGTCAGGAACATCGTCAATCGGATAGCCTTGATCTTTCAAAGCATGCAATAAATTAACGGTTGAAGCCGGTGTGTCTAATCCCACACCATTACCAATTCGACCATCTTTGGTGGGGTAGTTTGCCAACACAAACGCAATACGTTTATCAGCATTCACCTTGGTAGATAGCATGACATAGCGATGCGCTAACTGAGCAACAAACTTAGCCCTTTCGGTGTGCAATTGATAACGCACTAAGTCAATTTGAGCGGCTTGATGATAATGACTCAAGGCCTTAAAACTGATGGCTCGCGTAATTACTCGACCATCCATTTCAGGTAAAACAATTTGCATCGCCACATCGCGGCTGCGTAAGCCTTGTGTTTGAGCTTGCCAATCCTCTTCCGTACTGGCTGACAAAATCAGCTGTAAGACCGGAATATCCGCATTAAAAGGAGATTGGAAATCACTTGGATTAGACGATAAATCAGGACTGGCCGCTCGATTCGCCGCAAACCCTGTGGTATTCAAAATGACCTTAGCTTGGCTTTTCTCAATTAGGGTGTCTATCAGCTGAATAGCAACATCGTCTTTTAGGGAGTTAACCGCTAAGGTTAAAGGTTGCAAACCTTGCGCTTTGAGTACATCGATTAAGTCATCAAAAACTTGCGTATTGCCGCTTTGCAATAACGAGCGGTAGAAAACCAACAAGACTACGGGACGACTTGCTGCTTCCCTTTGACAATCCGCTTGCCACTCTACATAACTGGCAACATTTCCTTGATGGTAAATCACCGCATTTGGCAAGGCGCTAGGCTCAGCCCAGTGGATTTTTTTATCGAAAAAACGTGCACTAATGAAACGCAAACAAGACAGAGAGTTGTTCAACCCACTCTCTCTTAAATAACGCCAGATACGATGATTGTCTTCATACTCAACATTGGAAGCTTGGCTTAACGCTGGATCTTCTGCATCATCGCCGGGCACCATAATCAATACTCGACCCGGTTTGGCTTGACGCCAAACCTGCAATTGCTGAAAGCCATAAGGCCAATAATGCTCACCACCTAATAGAGAGACCACAACAACTTTGGCGTTTTCGAGTACCTTATGCTCATACAAATCATAGGCAGCGGGTTTCACCAATTGCATCCAATTCGCCAAACGCACACTTGGCAGACCAGATTGATCTCCTAGATGGTCCAATGCTGCGCCGAGCGCGCCTAACACAGAGTCTGCAGCCGCTAGGATTACTAACTCTGCCGGACTCTGCCCTAGGTCGACAATGCCTTCGTCGTCAACAAACCCACCAGGTTTAGCCGCTAATAAATGCAAGGAAGCAAACCTTCAACTATGCGCTTAACGCGTCATTCAACGCGCCTTCAATGGTTTCTTTGTCGATGCCTTTACCGATAAAGACCAATTGTGTCTGACGAATTTCTTCCGCTTGCCACAAACGGTCAAAGTAACGATCCAAACGTCGACCTACGGCCTGAAAAACTTGGCGCATTGGCTTACCATGCACTGCCGCAAAGCCTTTCACGCGAAATATATTATGCTCTTCTATCAACTGCTCTAGTGCTTCTTGCAGCAAATCAGAGGATACTTCCCCCAATTTCACCACAAAAGAATCAAAGTGGTCGTGAGCATGTTCATGGTGCTCACCGTGCGCATGGTGATGATCATGATGATTATGTACATCATCGATACGAGATTCACTCGCTGCATCAATGCCAAGCAATTTGTCTAATTCTGCTTCACCATGCTCAATGTAAACTGTCTTCACAGTACTTGGCACTTCATTGGCAATCACAGCTTGGACTTTAGCCCGCTCAATCTCATCCAATAAATCGTTCTTGCTGACCACAACTAAGTCCGCAGCACTCAACTGATCGTCTAATAGCTCTTGTAAACTAGGGTCATGATCTAGGCTTTCATCCGCCAGACGCTGTGCTTGTACTTGCTCCTCGTTGTGAGCAAATCGTCCTGCTGCTACCGCAGGACCGTCTACAACGGTAATAACCGCATCTACTGTGCAATGCTCTTTAATGCCTGGCCAATTAAATGCCTGCACCAAAGGCTTAGGCAAAGCCAAACCACTGGTTTCAATCAGGATATGATCAATGTCATCACGACGCGCAACCAATTGCTCCATCACGGGAAGAAACTCTTCTTCCACTGTACAACAGATACAGCCATTCGCTAGCTCATAGAAACCCTCTTCACTACGCTGGCTGTCGCTCTGCTCATCATCACAATCCAAAGGGCAAGACCGTAGTAAATCTGAGTCAATGTCCAGTTCACCAAATTCATTCACAATAACCGCAATGCGTTTGCCAGCAGCTTGTTTTAAAACATTCGACAATAATGTGGTTTTACCACTTCCCAGAAAGCCCGTGACAATCGTTGTGGGGATTTTATTTAATTGCATGTGCCATCCTTTTTATTCTTAGGTCGGTGTATTTTGCGAAAAATATGCGCCTGACCCTTGTCATATAAATACGAATCAGCAAATTCCTCTGTATCGAGAACCTTACCAACCAAAATCAAACTGGTGCGAGTAAACTTTTTCTCTCGAACTTTAGCGACGATATCCGCCAGAGTGCCAACCACATAATCCTGATCAGGCCAACTGGTGCGATAGCACACCGCCACAGGACAGTCTTCGCCATAATAGGGAATAAGCTCTTCGACAATTTTATGAATACGAGTAATACCGAGATGAATGGCCAAAGTCGCACCACTTTGAGCCAAAGCCGGAAGACGCTCTCTTTCAGGAAACGGGGTCTTGCCTTCATAGCGAGTCATAATGACGGTTTGCGATACACCAGACAAGGTTAACTCTTTCTTTAATAAAGCAGCAGATGCTGCGACGGCACTGACACCTGGTATCACTTCATAATCAATATCAAGGGTTTCCAAACGCCGAATTTGCTCTCCAATTGCACCGTATAAAGCTGGGTCACCAGACTGCAAACGAGCCACATCTTTACCTTCTCTGGCTGCTTGCTCTATTACCGCTGTCGTTTCATCGAGATTCATTTCCGCCGTATCATAAATCGCATCCGCTGATCCTCGGACACTGTCAATGACCTGAGTTGGGATCAAAGAGCCTGCGTATAGAATCACTTGGCAAGCCGCAATGGTATTCACCGCTTTCACCGTCATCAGGTCTGGATCACCGGGGCCAGCACCAATAAAATACACCGTCATATTGAGTCTCTTAATTACAATTTCTTAGAGTAGCCACGAGGAGTATAAATCCACTCTTTTTGGCCATTAACAATGTGCTTGCTGTCAGAATTTCCAACGCTCACCATGGTAAACATATCCACATCTTTAGCATCTAATTCGCCCAGAGTGATAAATCGAATCATTTCTTCTGGGCGGGTTAACTGACGACCAATCATGACCGGCGTCGTTGCCGGTCGATATTGCAACAGAACATCGCGAGCATGATTCAACTGCCAATCACGTTTTTTCGATACCGGATTATAAAACGAAACAACAAAATCCCCAGCACCACAGGCATGCAGTCGTTTATCAATGGTTTCCCAAGGGGTTAATAAATCAGAAAGGGAAATGGTACAAAAGTCATGTCCTAACATGGCACCAACACGACTGGCTCCAGCCTGCATGGCTGAAATACCTGGAATCACTTCAATATCCACATCCAGCCACTCAGGGTGAGACTCTTTCCCTTGTAGCTGCAGATCAAGTAATTCAAATACTAAAGTCGCCATGGCATAGATGCCAATGTCACCACTAGAAATTAAAGCAGTCGTCTTGCCTTCAGCGGCTAATGATAAAGCCAACCGAGCACGACCAATTTCTTCACCTAAAGGTAAGTCATGAAACTGCTTACCTTCACTTAAATCACCTAATAAATTGAGGTAATAACCATAGCCCACCCAATCACTGCATGCCGCGAGTGCTCGCGTCGCATTCGGCGTCACTAGGCCCAAGTCTCCTGGGCCCATTCCCATCACAAAAAGTTTGCTCATTTTTACTCTACAAATCACAGTTTTGCCGAATAGGCATGAATAGCAGGTATTGTACACTTAATACCAAAAAGGAGGGATGAAAACAGCGGGATTTAAAATGAAGTATTCTCAGGCAATAAGAATTTTACGATTCTACTTTTAATAACTGACAAGACATATGAGTGCCGTCTTCTAACTCCAGTTCAGCCTCATTCTGGTGAGCCCAGAATGTAAGGGATTCACCTAAATAGCTGGCACCTGAAGCACTCACGGCATGAGTCAAATAATGGCTTCTGCCCTGCCATACAATCTCAGCTCGATTACCATGAAAATAAGCCTGTAGATTTTGTTTCTCACAGCGATAAGAGACTATATTGGTTTGCTCAACCTCTTCTAAGTTAGACTGAGCAGCTTGATCAGATTCACCAGACGGTTGAGAAGAACAAGCGCTTAAAAGGATCGCGACACCAAAGATAGCACCATTTGATAAGGTAAATTTGCTACAAAACATAACTAAGACTCCCTTCTTATTAAGCCAGCTGTAAAAGCGTTAATATAAAGAAAAGGGCATCAAAATGAAGCAAACCACCTCTCTCAAATGGTTATTTTTTGTTACCAAACCGTGAGAAATGTGTCATTACGTGAAAAACAAAGGCAGCAAAGTAGAAAACCGCTATCTAGCCCTATTAAAGCTTTGACAAAACTCGATTTGAGCAAGTATATTTCATGCATCGGGAGAGATTCCGATTTCGTTCTCGGGGCGGGGTGAAATTCCCCACCGGCGGTAAAGAATTCATTTCTAAGCCCGCGAGCGCCTAATTTTTTTATTAGGGTCAGCAGATCTGGTGTGACTCCAGAGCCGACGGTTATAGTCCGGATGATAGAGAGCGCGTCAGACAAGACCTCTACTGGTATTGCCTCTTGGCAATGTCACATTATGGTATGCCGTATTATTACGGTGTGTTTGCCTGCCCGTTCGCCCTGATTCACATTTCGCTTTTATAGGATACAAAAATGAATCAGAGCTCAACGAATCAACATGATTTCAATCCAGCTAACAAACGTATTGCGATCTTACATGCTGCATGGCATGAAGACATCGTAATGAACTGTGTCAATGCTTTTACTGAAGAGCTAAGTGCGCGTGGTTACTCAAAAGATTTAATCGATCTTATCCCAGTGCCAGGTGCTTATGAAATTCCACTACAGGCGAAACTTCTTGCAAAAAGTGGTCAATATGCCGCTATTGCAGGTACAGCACTTGTCGTCGACGGTGGCATTTATCGCCATGACTTTGTTGCTCAAACAGTTTGTAGTGCGCTAATGCAAGTTCAGTTAGAGACAGAAATACCTGTTTTGACTGCCGTACTGACACCACATAACTTCCATGAACATGATGAGCACAAAAACTACTTTAGTCGCCATTTTGTTAAAAAAGGAACGGAACTCGCCAATGCTTGCGACCAAGCCGTTCGCTTAACCGAGGCAGCTAAACAGCTGGCCTAATCGAGTGACTAGTATTCCGCTCTATATAATTTAGAGCGGAATATCTCATTACAAAGCCAAAATAGACAAGAGTGTAATAGCACTTGGTAACGCTTGAATATAAAGAATTTTCTTACTTGAACTGATGCCGCCATAAATGCCGGCAACCAAAACACAAAGCAAAAAGAAAACCACCACCGACTGACCATTCTGACCTAACCATAGCCCCCACAATAAACCGGCACCAAGAAAACCGTTATACAAACCTTGGTTTGCAGCCAAAACCTTAGTAGAAGCAGCAAACTCTTCGGTCAAACCAAACGCTTTACGTCCCTTAGGGGTCGTCCAACAAAACATTTCCAAATACAGAATGTAGAAATGCAACAGCGCAACCGCCGCCACTAGAATCATTGCTACAACAGCCATCTCCCCTCCTTACTATTGGGATTCGCTATCACTGATTTGTTCAGCAATATCCAACTTATTCTCAAAATCTTTCAATACCAAGCGTAATGCCTCAACAGCCACATCAGGCGCAATTGCATTGGTTTCTAATAATTCAATTAAATCCACCGCCAACTTAACATGGTTCGGTGCTCTCTCTAAGCTCATCTTGTTATCCTTTATAAAGCTTATGGTAATTAGGGGGTATGGTAGCGCTCGGCCAAACCGTCGGAACGGAGTTGATTGTTTTGTGATAGCGTAGCGTTAAAGCACAAAACGAGCAACGCAGTTGAGGTCGGATTGAGCCGTTTGTTAAGTGGCATCGCCGCTCTCGCCAAATAACGGCTTGCTAAATTCACGCCCCCCGACTTTTGATTGCTCTTCACCGACTAGGCTGATCAGGTTGTTAACCAACAATAGCGCCATTTCGACTTCTTCATGCTTATACGGAAAATACGGATTACGACCTGTAGGTAAAGCTGTGTCACCATAATGTTGGTAGTTTCTGGAGTTGCCATCTGAGTGAGCTACAGCTGTATTCCTCTTATCAATTATTCGCTCATGGAATTTCCGGAGGTTATCCACCTGAGTCTTAAGCATACTTGACCTGAAGTTGCCAAACTCATGACTAACCGGTTCTTTGAATTCTTTAGCTATGGGGTTTGATGTAGTAAAAACTCGACCATAGGAGACAATAAAGGCCACATAAAGTGATTCATAAATTGTTCTTTCTTCGGAAAACGATTTTCCTAATGGAAGTTTTAACATCGCCTCGCAATATCGCTTGCACTGCAAGAGATCATCAAGAGCCATAGTAATTCTATCGTAATAATAGCGATCTTTACTCATAGCATCCTTTGCCACTTAACGTCAAGCCAAAGCGCCGCTGCTTTTTAGCGGTCGCTTTCGGCGAATTGTTGTTTGATGACGAGGAAAAAAAGCATCTGAATATATTCAGATGTCATCCCGTCACCGAGGAATTAACAAGAGAAAGCGTGGAAAAAGAAAGAAAGCTATGATTGCTCATGCATTGCCTTAAAATGAAGTGCTTGTCTGTTGTAACAACCCACTTCGTTGTTCATCAGCAAGCACTTCATTTTAAGGTTAAAAGAGTAAAAGGCTGTCAATCATATTTCCAATACTCTTTCACTCTAAAAATCCTTCTCAATATACTGGATGGATATACATAAAATATCTTATATGTACTACCCTTGTATCAAGTAACCACGCATTCTATTCGCAAACAACATTTTGATAATGCGCATGCGCGTTTAGACAATTCCAAAATTTCGCCAATATCTTTATAAATAGCTGAAAAGTAATGCTTTTATAAACATATTCACAAAAACCAAAACTGGAAAAACGAGCGTGCGCGTTATTTCATTTTTCCACGGCCTGTTATTTCTGCTGAGGATATTCTTATCCATTGATACCAAAAGGCTTTATATTTTTCTACCAGTACAAACGCGCAAAAATGTGAATGTTTTTTAAACAAACCGTGCCAGAAATTTGAAAGCAAAAAAAACTGTATATTTATACAGATTGTTAACAATTATCCACAAAGAGTGTGTGATGTCTTCCAGTCCATTTTTTGACATTAATGCGCTTCCAGCTCATCACCCCCTCTCATAACCAATTTGGCGAATAACCTTAATCACTTAGCTTTACTACAAACACAAAAATACAACTTCAACTTACAATAAAAGTTGTATTTCAAAATACCGTTTTGTAAAACTTAGACACCAAACCCGTGTCTGATTACACTGCGTTTATCAGACCAACTTCGTTATTCCCACAAACCGCTTTTAAACGTAAAAAGAGATAATGAGCTTCTTGAGACAATTCTCGACGCACTTTTTAATGTAGTAATGGATTTCGCGAAAGGACTCAAGCGATTTTTTGCATTCCTTGAAACAGAGAGTTTTGCATCGTTTGGCAAAAGTTACCCGCCTAGCAGGGCGGAAAAATGCTCCCCAACCAAAGCAATTGAAAGGGGCCCGAAAATAATTCGGGCAAGAAGAAAAGAGAAGAAAAAGAAAGGGATCAGAGCCCTTTCTTATTTGAAATTGATGTAAAGAATTAACATATCTCGATAACAAATACTTGGGTATCGGATAAAAGGGCTTTGAGCCCTTTAGTTCTTTTAGATTAGGGAGACGAACTCGTTGACCAACTGCTTCAACGCATCGCCGCTGCTCGTGCCGAAAGTGAAGTGCTTGCCAAGTCCGCGAAAAAGACGGGGAAAAAACGGGGAAAAAGACAAGCAAGAGCTAACCCCCTCCCAGCCTCCCCTTTAGCAGGGGGAGGGAACAAAGACTCGCTCCGCTTTGCCTGAATTAAAAATATGAATACAAGGTGTTTGAATGGAAACTACTATGAAAACTTATTGTTTTACATCCCGCCGAAATGCCAGTGGTGATTTGCCCATTCTTTGATTAAAAAGACGCCTGAAACTTCGGTCAGAGGTCCAACCTACCATTTCTGTAATGTCGCTTATCGAGTGTTTTGTCGTTTGCAGGAGTTCCGCTGCCAACTGTATACGCCAGTGGCTTAAATAGGTGATGGGGCCAACGCCAACTAATTGTTGGAAGCGTTGTGCAAAACTGGATCGAGACATTCCCGCATGAATTGCGAGGCGAGTGACGCTCCAATGTTTTTCCGGGTGACGATGAATGGCGGCTAGAGCTTTACCAACTTTTTTATCCAATAAACCTGGCAGCCAACCTTTGGGGTGCTTTGTTTCTGACAAGATATAAGAGCGAAGTTGGCCGATGATAATCAATTCTACTAATTGAGCTGCAATGGCCACAAAACCCGGTTGCTTATTACTGGCATCCTGACTGAGAAAAGCAATGGCAGATTGAAAGGAGGGAAACTCTGTACCTTGGTATTGTCGTAGAATGATCGCGCTTGGTAATGCTTTTAATAGGTCGAGTTGCACATTAGGTTGAAATTCAAAGGCAAAGGAGAGTAGTGTTGTCTTTGCTCCGCCGCCGCCCCAATTGATCTGATGCAATTCACTCGGCAGGTAGTGATCAAAACCAGCAAAGTTGTCTCCCTTCCATAGGGCTCGTAATGGCGCTATCTGTGCATTATCAGACGAGTAGAAATTGAACTCTCCTCCGATGGGAACCAGAACGGAGTCGCCGGCTAGCAATAATTCCGGCTCACTGTCAGGCGCAGAAAACCAAAGCTCTCCTGCCACAATATTAAAGCAATACCCGGCAGGGAATGACTTGGTTTCAAAACCCCAAGGTTCACTCAACTGCCAGTTTGAGATAATAGTAGAACGTAATTTCAGCGATAAAAGTACGTCACTCAGTAAGTCCATAATGAAGTCTGCAAGTTTATCTTTGGATTATATGACCGATAATATGGATTATCTTGTGTATATTGTCCAATTTATATCTCCTATTCTGTACTTCCAATAAAAATAAGAAGGATAAGGCCATGAAATTTCTTCGAAATACGTGGTATTGCGCTGGTTGGAGCCAGGATTTACTGGATAAACCATTAGCTATTACATTACTTAATGAACCTGTTGTGATCTATCGCGGTGAAGATGGCACAGCAATCGCTTTAGAAGATCGGTGTCCTCATCGGTTTGCCCCCCTAAGCAAAGGGAAAGTACAAGGCAATAATATTGCCTGCGGGTATCATGGTCTGGTATTCGATGCTAAAGGAAATGGTACGTATAACCCTCATGGTAACGGCGCTATCCCGAAGGGGTGTAGTGTTAAATATTACCCTGTCATTGAAGCACAAGGTGTTATATGGATTTGGATGGGGGAAGCAAGCCAAGCAGACCCTGCCAGTATCATCGATATTGGTGAGTGCGATAAGCGCGAAGGTTGGACATCGGTACACGGTTACCTCAATGTAAAATGCCACTACGAATTAGTGGCAGATAACTTGCTCGATCTTAGTCATGTTCCCTACTTACATTCTTTTCTTTCCTCGGATGAAGAGCCACCAGCAGGCTTTAAAGAGGAGCGTAAAGTAGAAGTAGAAGGCAATACCGTGTGGTCTATGCACTGGAATTACAATTGCCCGGTTTCGCCATTATTTTCGCTACTTTGGGACGAAGCTCCCGCGATTGGTACTCTGCGTGCTCATATGTGCTGGCAGCCCCCTAGTGTGCTGTATTTGGATACTGGCTTTTCAGCAGAAAATGGCACCATTGAAGACGGCGCCTGTTTTCCTGGGATTCATTTAATTACCCCAGAAAACGAGCATACCTCGCATTACTTCTACGCGGTTGCCCGCAACAAAAAACTTGACGATGCCGGTTTAAACGAAGGTATACGCATTCAAATCAATAACGCGTTTGAGTTTGAGGATGAACCTATGGTCGAAGCCTGTCATGAACGCATGCCAGAGACGGATTTAATCGCACTAAAACCTGTGTACCTTCCCGGTGATGTGGCCGGTATGCGTGCGAGACGAAAATTACAGGAATTGATTCAAGCCGAAACAAGTGCCTAAAGCATGAGCTTGCTTGTTCTGCTTTAAAGAGGCTGAGTTTTAAGGGAGTAAACTCAGCCTCTTTATTAAGCTTGGTAAATCATCACGCTCATGTCTTGAATATGTTTGATTAAGGTTGGGCTGGTGATGCTGCTTTCATCGACTAAGTCGATCAACTAGGGGCTGTTTAGGTCATCTAGCTCGTGCTGAAGGTGAGAGAGGGTATCGGCTTGCAGCTGTCATAGTGCTTTTTTGTAGTTTTGTATGCGTTGTTTCCAACGTTCTGCCGGTAAGTGGTCTTCTGTCATCCTTATCGTCTCTTTGGCCTGATCGATTAAAACATTATGACACAACTTAAATGCTGCAAAACCCTTAAGGATCCCTCAGGGTCAAAGCCCTTTTTTATTTGGTCGCCCTCTTCTAGGCATCCCAACTTTGCGCTGCAGTTGTTTTTCTATTTGTTCTTTAAAGAAATCATTACCTAAGGAAGGTACGAATAAATCTACTAAGCCTCACGAATTAAATTCATATCTTGAGTCTCTATATGCCCTTAAAATAACTTCAGATAAGCAGAAGACCTTTCTTCTTTGCTCCTTCCAAGCGCCTCAAACAAAAAGTGCGGCTTTAAAAACACGATCTCTCTGTTTCCTGAGTTATGACATCTTGGCATCATTTCCTCCTTGAAATTGATGTAAAGAATTAACGTATCACGATAACAAATGCCTAGCTATCGGATAAAAGGCTTTGACCCCTTTAGTTCTCCTTTAGTTCCTTAGTTTCGTTATGTGCATTACCCACGGTCTGCAGGATGGTTGACACCGTCATAAGTTGGGATACCTTGTATTTTTAGAGGATTTATACCTTCAAGACAAGCAACATTAAACCCATATTGAGTTGGGTTTGACCTGCGTTGATGATGGGTATAAATACCGCACTGACTACAAAAATAGTGCTTTGCAGTTTTGGTATTAAATTGATAGAGCTTTAGTACCTCGGAACCTTTGACAATGTTGATACCAGACAACGGCACAGAAGCAGCTATTGCGCCTCGTCTGCGACACATAGAGCAATCACAGCGACGCACGTCAACTAACCCTTCGGGTAATTCGAGTTCAATTTCAACTGCACCACAATGGCAAGTAGCCTTGTGTTTTAATTGTATTTTTACTCCGTCAACTTCCTTTAAATTAATAACCATTGTTGACTCCTTGTAGACACATAACGCCTCGTTAAGAGGCAAAAAATTGTTGGCTAAAATTAGCGAGGAAGGAGCAAAAAGCCAACTGTTTTTTTGTCCTTTTAAACGACTTGTTAGCAGTACGTCACCACTAAACCGTTGGTTCCCATTTCCCACATTTTATGTAAGTAGCTTCTGAGTCACTTGGCCATGGTGGCATAGTAATACATATAAATTTTAAATCATCGCCTGATACGTTGCGATATTGAAATGATGTACCTTGAGGAATATCTATTGAAGTACCTGGAACAAGAGTGCTTACATTGCTTTCTGAACCATTATCTCTCCAGATTTCACCATGCCCTTCCAAAACGTACCAAAACTCACTGACTGTTGCATGGACAACAGGCTTATTTACTTGATAAGGCGGAACCGTACTATGGATCATGCCACCAGTTGTTCCATCCATAATAAAACGAACATCAGCACCTGCTGGTGATTTTTTATCTGCCTTTTCAGGGAGAGTAGTTGTTTTCATTTTCATCCTTAAATGCGAGTTAAAACTTAATATTTGATTTGTACTGCTAACATCTATGGACACTCCGATTTTTGCAAGCAAAATCAAGCTTTAACAAGAGTAGTTTTGCAGCCATCTATTCGGATTTTTTACGAGATATTAA
>NZ_QNRF01000012.1 GCF_003314975.1 Marinomonas aquiplantarum | reverse complement strand
CTCTTGTTCCTTCCCCTTATGTCTTCAAGGGGAAGGTTAGGATGGGGTTAGTCCAGCAACCTCAATCCAATCAGATTAACTTCAAGACTCGGTTATTTTGATAGCCTAGCCCGTTTTGTTCTTTTACCCAATCAATTACTGTACTAGTCACATGCACAAGTCAGATGGGCCCAGGCTATCCGATATGATGTTTTGTCGACAAACCAAGTCTCTTGTTCCTTCCCCTTATGTCTTCAAGGGGAAGGTTAGGATGGGGTTAGTCCAGCAGCCTCAATCCAATCACATTAACTGCAAGACTCGGTTATTTTGTTAGCCTAGCCCGCTTTGTTCTTTTACCCAATCAAATACTGCACTTGTATCAAACTGATTGAAAACTCATTACCGTAATAACGCAACTTGAAAAGTATAAATGCACATGGTCGCTTTATCGCTCGGTTCTTCAGAATCATGTTGGAGCTAACTAAATAACCATGTTTAGTTGAATAAATGCGCACTTAAAGATTTTAAGCGAAGGGTAAAATACACTGAAAAATAACTGAAGACCAAATAGAAGGGATTTTTATATCGTCTTACGTGGCTCTATGCAAGATTTGGGCGGAATTTCCAAATGAAGTTCATGAAGCCTTGATAAATAACTCATCAAGGCTTCATGGTATTGATGGGGAAAATTAGAAAGAAGCGTCTAAAGCAACCCAGTATTCACGACCATGGTCAACAAAACCATACTCTTCATCAGTAAACTCTTTATTAAGAGCATTGTTCATACCAAGGCTGATTTTAAAGTTGTCATTAATAATGTAGTTTGCACCTAAATCTACTAAATCATATGAAGGTGTTGGTTCATCTTCTTCATTGGCTTCACCATAGTAAGTATAGCTAGTCCATAACTTTAGTTTTTCGTTTACAGACCAATCAAGAGATGCCGTTGCCATATGGAGTGGAACGCTGGTTAGCGGTTGTCCATCTGTATTTTCATTATCAGTATGTTGAATTGAATCAGTATACGTATAGCTCAGAGAGCTTGTTACATCATTGCTTATTAAGTATTTTGCACTTAGTTCAATTCCTTGTGTTTCTGCACTATCGATATTTATCCAAACTCTATCTACTCGACTTCCTGTTGTGGTAGCCTCATCAGGACAAATGTCTGTTGTGCAGTTTGCACCAGTTATTTTGTCTTCAAATTGATTGTCAAAAACCGTGATACTTGCCATCAGCACGTTGTTATTAAAAACTGCACTAATTTCTGTACTAGTTGAAGTTTCTGGTTTTAAATCTGCGTTTCCATACGTACTACGGTTATTGGATCTGATGGCCCATTGATCAGATAGCTGTCTAAGTTTAGGCGCTTTATACCCTGTAGAAACACCGCCTTTGAGAGTCCAATGTTCGTTTACAGAGAAGACTCCATAAAGCTTAGGGCTCAGATGGTTGTTGAAATTTTCATTTTTATCTGCTCGTAAACCTGCAGTTAAAGCGAATCTATCATTAAGATACCATTCATCTTCTATAAAAGCGGATAGTTGATTGTTCGAAAGTTCGGTCATACCACTATCAGCTAGATTGTCATTATCCTCTAATTGAGCATCAGTATAACTGCCACCCAAAGAGGTTGTATGATTTTCAGTTGGTATTATCCATTTACTACTTAATAGAGTATTACGAATTTTCACTTCGTTTGTTCTGTTAAGGTCATCTTTAGCATTGGTAGTCGAGTCAACTTGAATAAAACTCGTATCTGAAATATCTCCATAGCGACCGTTATGAGTAAATGCGATAGATTGTTTTTCGTTTTTTTGCTCATCTTCATCATCATATAAGCGGTGCTGCTTAGTTTTTGTTAAATCAAGACTGAAGTCGTGGTTTTCAGTTGCAGCTAAATTAAATTTAGCGTTGAAATTATCAATTTCCTTTTGAGGGTTTCCATCATCAATGTCATCTGCTTCTTGATCGTAATAATCAGCGCTCAATTGTGCGCTAAGTTTATCTTTTATGATTGGTCCTGATAGAGACAAAGTGTTTTTCTTTGTATCATTAAATTCACTGCCTTCTGCTACGATTATTTCGTGACGAAGTGAGCCATGCCAATCGTTGGTTACTTTTTTGGTGATGATATTTATGACACCACCCATAGCGCTGGAGCCATAAAGAGTGGACATAGGTCCTTTAATAACCTCAATTCGTTCAATCATTGCCAAAGGTGGCATCCACTCTTGATCATAACCGTCAGCTCGTTTAGCTCTTGTTTCT
The DNA here is from genome assembly GCF_003314975.1 of Marinomonas aquiplantarum. GTDB lineage: Bacteria > Pseudomonadota > Gammaproteobacteria > Pseudomonadales > Marinomonadaceae > Marinomonas > Marinomonas aquiplantarum. The sequence continues at coordinate 65,383 of NZ_QNRF01000012.1, read as the reverse complement.
CTTGATGTTTGTGGTCTACCATCAATTAAGAAGAGAGTGTAGTCGGGTGCTAGTCCACGAATCTGAATATTTGTTGCGCCAGCACCTGATGCTTGAGTGCCTCTGACAAGTTGAACTCCTGGTACGCTTTCAATAACGTCAGCAAGGTCACGGTAAGCACCTTTTTCAATGTCTTCTGCTGTGATTACGCTAATGGAAGCAGGGGCTTCTGTGGTGTTCTGTTCGAAACCTGAGGCAGTGATAACAAGGTTGTCTAATTGCTCTTCAGCAAAGCTTGCATTAGAGATGGCGACGGCTAAGGTTGTCATGCTCATCAAACTTATTTTTTTCATTATTGGGATGGCTCCTATATATAGATAGCGATTGATTTCAAAGTGAAATTCTATTTAAATGTTAATTGTTCTCATTATTGCACTTATTCTTATTTGTTTCTTGGAACATCGTGTTCCGCTTTGTGCAATTTATACAAAAAACTGACATTGTCGTGAGTTTTGTAGTCAAAGAAGAGTGCTTGCTTATCAGAAAACGCTATTTTGAGTTGAGTTACGTAATAGCTTAATTTCTAATTAGGCTATTTCATTTTATCTGTTGATGAGATCTATTATGCCGTTACCACCGTGTTTGAATTGTCATTCTGATTATGTTTATCAAGACCAATCTTTACTTGTTTGTCCTGAATGTGGCTACGAATGGAGCCCAGAAGAAAGAGTCGAAGATGAGGTAAAGGTGTTTGATGCCAATGGCAATGTATTAGAAGAAGGTGGCAAGATAATATTAATAAAAGATCTAAAAGTGAAAGGCAGTTCAAAAGTCTTAAAGATTGGAACGAAAGCCGTTATCAAGCGAATCAAGGAAGGAAAAGACCACCAGTTAGATTGTCGAGTTGATGGGGCTGGGGACATGTTTGTTTCTGCGCATTTTGTCAAAAAGTCCTAAAGTTAAGTACATTAGTAGAGTCAGTGGGATATGTGATATTGATATGCTTAGATTGATTGTAACTGATTAATCTAAAAGGACTTGTTCCGTTTTAAGTTGTATTTCAGATACATTTCTTTACATTAAGTGTTATTATTGTGCGATCGGTTATTTTTCTTCATTGATCTGCTGCAAAGGAAAATACATGAAAAATGTTAGTTTTTTGATTGCTGATGATAGTCAATCTGTTCGCTCGGTTGTAAAAAGTACAATTTATGATCAGTTAGGAAGTCAAAGAATATTGTCTGCTGTCAATGGACTAACAGCGAAGCTTATTTTGCAAAAGCAAGCTGTTGATGTGGTTATCTCTGACTTGGATATGCCTCATTTAAATGGATTTCAATTGCTTGATTTCATTCGGAGTCATCCAAAACTCAAAGATACCCCTTTTATAATGATGGCATCTGAAGACAGCAAAAGTTTTGTTGTTGATGCGATTGAAAAAGGGGTAACACAGTATCTAGTGAAACCATTTACACCAGAGCGTCTAGAAGATGCTATTCGTCGTGCTTGGTACGGTTCAGAGCAAAGGCGAAATGCTCGAGTTTCAGATTTACCGCCACATCGTTTTAAAGTGTCATTTAAGTCTCAAGAATCTGTGCCGGGTAAGATAAAAAATATCAGTAGCTCAGGTATGTTGTTTGAAGTGCCATACACAGATCAAATCAATTTGTTCGATAAATGTCGAGTGAGCCTTTCAATGCCAACATCAAAAGCTCAAGATATTAGCATTACTGAGTTGGTTTATTACATTGTTCGTATTGAAGCTGCGAGCTCTACACAAGAAGGACTTCATGTTTGTGATGTGGCGATTAACTTGGATACGCTTGAGAGTCAGCCAAATTGTGTCAGTGAGCTAGCTAGGTTGATGGATTCACTCACGTTAGAAGGGGTTAAAAACCGACAAGTGTTAGAGGATTCTGATAATCCTAAAGATGAAATGGTCAGTTAAGGAAGGTACGAATAAGTCTACTAAGCCTCAGTCTTTCAGATAAACCATCAAATAAGGCGCGACTCTGAAGGAATGTCGGTACCTTTCAAAGAGTCGCAACGCAGTAGTACGTTTTTCTCTGGAAGACCCACAGGGCAAGGTTTAAAAACCTGTATTCTTTGTTGAGCACCTCGACAATAGGCTAGCTATTCACATTCGGCATTCGTCTCGAATAACAGGCTTTTATCCATATGCTGAGACAAGAGGTCTGGTACGTACCTTCGTTAACGAGTGGTGATTCATAGGCTTGAGATCTTATCTGCTAAAAGCCATAACCGTATGGTTTTTATTGATAGCTGAAATTTATTAAAGCGTTTTATTTATCTCAATATCGCGATTGGTTTTCATTGTATATCTTAGTGCTAATAACCACACTTTGGAGGTGTAGAATGATAAAACTGATTAAGTCTTTAACTCAATTCAATGCAAAAAATATCAATCGTAAATCTAATGTTGATGAATTAAATCACGAGGATTGGCAAGGCTGGGATGCTTGGGTCAATATTGATCGTAAATAATGTTTCATAACGGTATGATTTGATACATTAGAGGGTGGAGTTTAACTGATTAGGAAGACGACGAATGGTACCGTTACTGCACGCGTTTTTTCTTACTTTTATTGCAGGCATGGCCATGCCTGTAGGTGCAATTATTGCTCACTTTCTCCATATCAAGCCTATTTGGTTAGAAAAAGAAATCCTACATGGCATAACGGCTTTTGGCGGTGGTGCTTTGATGTCTGCAGTAGCACTGGTGTTAGTGCCTGAAGGCATATCCAATTTTAATCCATTGCAAGCGACCGGCGTATTTGTTTCTGGTGGCGTTAGTTTTATGTTACTGGATTACTATCTTGCAAAAAGTGGCTCGTCAATGAGTCAATTAGTTGCCATGTTGTCTGATTTTATCCCTGAGTCACTCGCATTAGGAGCGTCTGTTGCAACTGGTAGCCGTGACGCGGTTCTCATTACTTTGTTGATTATAATGCAAAATATACCAGAAGGTTTTAATGCATTTCGGGAACTACGGCATACTCGAGCTTATTCCGTTAAAACAGTTCTGATTTTGTTTTTTGTCTTGGCACTCACTGGACCTATTGCGGGCATGATTGCGTATATTTGGCTTTCTGAATATCACAATATTATTTCGGGTATTATGCTGTTTTCAGCCGGGGGGATCCTCTACATTGTATTTCAAGATATTGCACCTCAAGCAGTTTTAGAGAAGCATTGGGGTCCACCGTTAGGGGCTGTACTTGGTTTTTCATTGGGTTTGGTTGGGTATATGTCCATCAACTAGCTTGTTGCATAAAATCATAACTATCCTCCGATTTTATCGCCGATTTGTCTTTTTCTCCTCATGAATATTTCATTCTAGAATTCATTTCTATGCCTTGCTATGCCTGCTTTTCAAAGGGAGTTGGTAGCCATTTCTAGAGTATTTAAGTTAAGAGTTAAAATATTTATAACTCTAATCATGTTGAGTAACGCACTCTGATTGTATAGGATTAATAAGGAATTAGATGGTTTTTCACAAAGGATGAGGTTTGAAATGTATTTTTCTATAAAGAATAAAGTTATATCTCTAATTATATTTTGTTTCTCTGTTTTATCTGTATCGGTTCAAGCGGATACCTTAGATGACATTAAGCAAGACGGTAAAGTGACCATAGGTGTGGCGAATGAAGTCCCTTATGGTTACACCACATCTGATGGCGAACCAGCTGGTGAAGCACCTGTGATCGCGGTTCATGTGCTGGAAGAGTTGGGTGTTAAAGATGTTGATGTGGTGGTAACTGAGTTTGGTGCCTTGATTCCTGGCCTGAGAGCAGGTCGGTTTGATGTCATTGCGGCAGGCATGTATGTGACTCCAAAGCGTTGCATGCAAATACTCTTTTCCAATCCCACTTACAGTATTGGTGAAGGCTTTTTAGTTAAAAATGGCAATCCAGAGCAGTTAAATGGCTATGGCGATATTAAATCCAAAGATGTGAAAATGGGTGTTATGTCTGGGGCGGTTGAGTATGGCTACGCACGTGACTTTGGAATTGCGATGAATAAGATAGTGACTTTGCCTGACTATCCATCAGGTGTTGCAGCTTTAAAGGCTGGTCGAATTGATGCTTTGGCTGGTACCAGTTTAACCATGGCAAACCTTGCCTCCAAAGATAGCAAAGTAGAATTAGCACAGCCTTTTGACGATTTAATTATTAATGGTGAATCAGTTAAAGGCTATGGTGCGTTCGGCTTCCGCCCTGGTGATGAGTCTCTGCGTGATGCGTTCAATGACAAACTGGCTGACTTTCTTGGTTCAGAAGAACATCTAGCTATGGTTGAGCCGTATGGCTTTGGTCAACATACTTTGGCTAAAGGTATGACTGCCGAGAAGCTTTGTCAGTAACTCCAGGGAGTAAACAGAATGGAATTTGGAGAAATAGTCTCCGTGTTACTCCAAGGCGCTGTTGTAACGATTAAAATCGTTGCAATGGCTCTGCCTTTGGCCGCAGCCATGGCCTTTATCTTCGGGTTGATGCGTTTATATGGTGGCTTTCCTTTAAAACAGCTAGCGGTTGTTTATATTGAATTTTTTCGTGGTACATCGGCATTAATCCAATTGTATTGGATTTACTTTGTTCTACCTTTATTTGGCCTTTCTATAGATGCTATGACAGCAGGTGTTATTGCTCTAGGGTTAAATATTGGTGCTTATGGAACTGAGGTTGTTCGTGGAGCTATTTCTTCTGTTCCAAAAGGTCAGTTTGAAGCTTCTGTCGCCTTAAATTTCACACCTTCACAAAGCTTAAGACGCATTATTTTACCTCAGGCCTTAGTTGGCATGATCCCACCATTTGGCAACCTAGCGATTGAACTGGTTAAGGCTACGTCTTTAGTGTCGTTAATTACCATTGCGGATCTTACTTTTAAGGCAAAATCACTCGCGGATATGACGCTACAAGTCGGTGAAATTTTTGGCGTGGTCCTATTGCTTTATTTTGTTATTGCACAGTGTTTAGCCTTGTGTTTTCGCTACCTCGAAAAGCGCTTAAGTAAAGGCCTTGGACGTGGAGGGGTGAAATAATGGTTGGGTTAACTTGGAGTTGGGCATTCACTTGGGAAGTGTTGCCAATGATCTTGTCGGCGGCAAAAGTTACTTTATTGGCGACTTTGCTAGGAAGTTGTTTGGCCGTTTTTGTGGGGTTGGCTTTTGCCTTAATAAGACGCAGTCGGCACCGTAGTCTACGTAGTTTAATCTATTGGCTTGTCGAATTTATCCGCAGTACTCCTTTGCTGGTGCAAATTTTTTTCCTGTACTACGTTATGCCAGAGTTTGGTATTAGCATGTCACCTTTATTGACAGGTGTTTTAGCCCTAGGTCTGCATTATGGCGCTTATCTTTCAGAAGTGTTCCGTAGCGGTATTGATGGGGTAGAAAAAGGGCAGTGGGAAGCGTCAAGGGCATTGAATCTTTCCATGTTTGATACGTATCGAGATGTCATCTTACCTCAGGCGATTCGTCCGATGATCCCTGCCACGGGAAATTATATTATCGCCATGTTTAAAGAAACACCGCAGTTGTCTGCTATTACGTTATTGGAGATGCTGCAAATTGCCAAAATCATTGGTTCTGAAAATTTTCGATATCTTGAACCATTCACTTTGGTGGGAATTTTATATTTGATGTTTAGCATCATGGCCGCATACGGCATTCACATGATTGAGAATCGCTTTCCGAAAGAAGGAATTAGTCTGAAATGAGTAGTCATCCTATAATTGAATTTAAAAATGTATCAAAGCGATTTGGTGATACCAGTATATTTAATGACTTCAATTTCTCGGTTAAAGAAAATGAAATTGTCTCTATTATTGGTCCCAGTGGTTCGGGTAAAAGTACCTTGTTACGAATACTGATGACATTAGAGGGTATTGATGGCGGTTATATTAATGTAAATGGTGAATCTCTTTGGCATATGCCGTGGAATGGGAGTTATGTACCTGCTTCAAATAAGCATTTACACAAAATGAGGGATCACTTAGGTATGGTGTTTCAGCATTTTAATCTGTTTCCACATATGACAGTGAAGCGCAATATTACTGAAGCGCCAATGCGAGTGAAGGGGCTTTCTCGTTCTGAGGCTGAAAAAAATGCTGAAGATCTGCTTGAATTAGTTGGTCTTGCTGACAAAGCAGACAGTTATCCAAATGACCTCTCTGGTGGACAAAAGCAGCGAGTCGGTATTGCGCGAGCGCTAGCAATGCGTCCTTCCATTTTGTTGCTAGATGAGATTACGTCTGCTTTAGACCCTGAGTTAGTTGACGAAGTACTTGATGTGATTCGTAATCTTGCCAAAGAGCAGCGTTTTACCATGTTATTAGTGACTCATGAAATGTATTTTGCACGTGAAGTGAGTGATCGAGTGTGCTTTTTTGATCAGGGGCGCATTGTTGAAGAAGGTGCGCCAGAGGATATTTTCACCTCACCCAAAGAAGAACGGACTAAAGCATTTTTAAATGCTTACTTGAATTGATCCAGACTTTTTCGATATTGAATGAAGTTTAAGGGAGCTGTACTGATGTGAATCGGTGCAGTTTTTTTGGATTTACATTAAAAATGTATACATTTTTAATGTTTTTCTTCGTATAGTAATGACCTAAGTTTTTATTTGGGTAATGGATGTGCGATCAATTTTAAATGATTTGAGTCTAAGTGCGGTTGTGGCTGGATTTGTCGCTGTATTAATTGGCTTTGCAAGCTCTGTCGCGATTGTTTTCCAAGCGGCACAAGCTGCTGGAGCAAGTGAGCACATCATTGTTTCGTGGATTATGGTGCTTGGAATTGGAATGGGAGCCACCTGTTTCTTTTTATCTTTGTGGTATAAAGCCCCCGTAATTACGGCATGGTCAACACCAGGAGCGGCATTGTTAGCAACCAGTCTAGTGAATGTTAGTTACCCAGAAGCAATTGGTGTCTTTATGTTTGCTGGGCTCCTAGCCTGTTTAGTTGGCATGTCTGGCTTATTCGACCGGTTAATGAATTGGGTGCCACTGCCTATTGCTTGCGCTATGTTGGCAGGCGTTTTGTTTCAATTTGGCTTGTCCATCTTTACATCCATGACAGAAGACGCCTTTATGGTTGCGACCATGTTGTTGGTGTATTTATTCGCCAAAGTCTTTTTACCCCGATATGCTATTTTATTGGTTCTAATGGCTGGTGTTGTGTGTGTGCTTGGCCGCGCTGAACAAGCTATTTTTTCAATGATTCCAGTGCAATTTGGTCACTTGGTCTGGGTGCATCCTGAATGGAACTTAAGCGCTCTAATAGGGGTGGGGATTCCTTTATTTATTGTGACTATGACATCGCAAAATATTCCTGGTGTTGCGGTAATGCGAGGCAGTGGTTATAAAACGCCTGTGTCACCTTTGATTAGTTGGACAGGTTTGGCCTCTGTCGTATTGGCGCCAGCGGGTGGTTTTGCTTTTAATCTTGCGGCAATAACTGCAGCGATTTGTTCTGGCAATGAGTGTCACAGAGACCCTAAAAAGCGTTATATTGCAGGGTTATCAGCAGGTGTATTTTACTTATTCGCTGGCTTTGCAGGTGTGTCCGTTGTGGCTTTGTTTGCGGTTTTCCCTGCGAGTATGGTGGCGGCACTTGCTGGAATTGCTTTATTGGGAACGATCGGGATGAACCTTAAAACTGCGATGCTTGAAGACAGTACTCGAGAAGCGGCGTTGGTGACATTTCTTGTCACTGTCTCGGGTGTCTCGTTTGCTGGTATCGCGTCGGCGTTTTGGGGGATTCTGTTTGGTGTCATTTGCTTACTGGTCAGCAAGCTAAAATGGTCTAGGACGCGCTAAATGGAATTAATAAATAGAATAAAAGAAGATATTTTAAATAATCGATTACCGATGGGCGTGGCCTTAAGGCAAACGGTTCTATCGACACGCTATGAGGTTAGCCGAATTCCTGTTCGCGATGCGTTACAAGCTTTAAAAGCAGAGGCTTGGCTAGTACCTCATGGCAAAGCGGGAGTGATGATTCCAAAGCTAAATTGGAAAGAAGCGGAAGATCTAGCTTTGATGCGTGCAAAGCTAGAAACTTTAGCACTAGAGTTTGCTTTTGAGCACATTAGGTCAACTCATTTGGGTGAAGCATACTCGTATCTCAGGAAGCTAGAGGTGAGAGACTTAACTTTATTAGAGCGCGGCAACTTAAACTGGCGTTTTCATTATGCTATTTACCGAGCTTGTGATCGTCCAACTTTAATGAGAAGTATTGAGGTGTTAAATATTCAAGCAAGTCGTTACCTTGGCTTTCAGTTTGGACCATTAGGTTATCATAATCACAGTCAACAAGAGCATAGCGAGTGGTTGGAATTAATCACATGTCACGATAAAGTGGCGGCGGTGCAGTTGCTTAAAAAGCATATTGTATCTGCTGGGGAGCGTTTAACGGAACATTTGAAGAAAGCTTAATGCGTTCTTCATGTTGAGGTTATGGGGTTTGTGGTAAGTACACAGACAGACAAGCGCCACCGAAGCGGGAAGCCGATTTTTTAATGTATCCGCAGGTTTCACCGTAAGTATGGGCATTCGCCGAGAGCTCTGCGAAATATAAGCCTAGTCCTGTATTGTCATCTAATAAAGCATCGTGATGCTCTTCATCATTAACAAAGCCAGGGCCATCATCTTCGACATTGATAATCAAAAAAGTTTCATCTCGAAAAGCGGTTAATACGATCTTACTTTTTGCATAGCGAAAGGCGTTGTAAACAGCAGTACTGACAACAGCAGTCATGAGACGTTCGTCAAAACACCCCGTCAGTTTTGCGTCACACTCAAAGTCTAATTGCAGATCTTTTGCGATAGCGGAGGGCGATAAAGCAAACACCTGGTCATCTAAAAACTCTTCCATTAAGAAGGTATCAGGATGCAGCTCATAGCCATCCGAAGCTAACCGATACAAATATAGGTATTCAACCCATTCGTCATTAAGTTTTTTTAAAGACTCTTCAATTTGAATGATTTTGCGGTTTTGAGGGGCCTCAATACCTAAGCTTTCTTTGACAGTCTGCAGTTGATAGAGCAGAGTGCCTACTTGATTTTTACTCTCATGAATAGCGCTGGCTAAAATGGTGCTTATATTAACTTTTTCCATCTTGGTTAGCTTCCGAATGCACTTGAATAACGATCAGTTTGTTGTTTGCTAGGCGCAGTAGCCGCGGCCGAGCCTACATCGCTAAGCCAAACCTCAAATATTTGCTTTGCGGTTGAAATTTCGTTGTCCGCGATGCAAATGTCCATTTCATACTCATAAGCTTTTGCTCTTGAGTCTGGCTCATCAAAAAAACCATCATGAATTTTCTTCAAAGTACTGTCAAAGTTGTCTTTTTGGCGTGGAATCAATGGGCCACTGTCAGCGATTCTGGCCAATGACTCCAAATGTTTTAAGTATACTTCAGAGGTATTATAGCAAGAATGTTTAGCGAGAAAGACGGCTTTACGATACGCCATTTCTGCTGTGATACTGTCACCAAGGAGTAAACTGATTCGTCCCAGCTCCATTTGACGCAGGATGTTTTTAGGTGACTTAGTAATGGCAGCGATTAGCGTTGATTGTGCTTCAGCCACTTTGTCTTGTTTCAATAACACTTTGGCCAGCCAATCATAAGCATTAACAAAGAAACGATTGTCTAACATTAGTTGGTTTAACAACTTTTCTGCTTTATCCAGTTCATCCATCAAGTAATAGGATTTGGCTTTGCCAAATAAAGCCCAAGGCATTTTGCGGCTTTTGATGGTTTTGTTAAACAGAGCGAGTGCTTTTTTATATTCTTTCAATTCTAAAAAACAATCACCCATAATGCGTTCGCATTTGCCTTCAAGAGAAGGGTACTTGTCCATCACGATTTTTGCTTCGCTTATGGCTGTTTCGTACTCTTTGTTATCCAGCGCTAGGTTGACTTTATATAGTCTTTCTTTGGTCTCTAGAAGCTTATTGAGTCGGCGCTGAAGCATAGCCTGAGAAAAAGGCTTTGTGACATAACCATCTGGTTGATATTCAATGGCGCCCATGACCATCTCAATTGACGTTTCCGCCGTAACCATTAAGTAGGTTGCGGTGTTAGGGATCAGTGCGGAGTGACGAACTTCTTCGAGCAACTGTTGGCCGTCTTTACCTTTCCCCAAATTGTAATCCGATAGAATGACATCAAATGATTTGCTACGAAGCAATTCAATGGCGGTTTCAGCTTTCATGGCTATATCGATTGAAGTGAAACCAAAATCGGTCAGCATTTTGCGCTGCATGATTCGAGCTTCAGCCATATCTTCAATCAAAAGTGCTTTTTTATTAGAAAAATCTTGCTGAGCCATAAAATATTATATTCCCACTCTAAACATCATAAAAAAGACTTATTAGGGTTTGCTGCTAAGTCTTCGGAGAAAATTTCATCTTCCTCAGACGTTTGCTGAGGTATGGCATAGGACTCATTAGCCCACTCACCAAGATCAATTAATTTACAGCGAGCACTGCAAAAAGGTCGATCTGGATTATCAATTGACCATGCGGATTTTGTTTGGCAGGTTGGACAAGCAACAAGACTTTTGTTCTCTATCATTTGATCAACCTTAAAATGGTTTCATGCATCTTTAAAACTTTATCATTCATCTCATTAATATTTCCAGCATTTTCAAGGACTAAATCTGCTTTATCGAGCCTATCCTGATTGCTTAATTGAGAATTGATAATATTAAGGGTGGTTTCTTCATCAATTCGATCACGACTCATGACTCTTTGGATTTGAATCTCTTTTGGAGTATCAATTGCTACAACATAGCGGCACATTTTGTTTTGCTGAGTTTCAAACAATAAAGGGTGAACCAGCAAAACATAAGCTGAAGTTGCTTTTTTTAAGGCGGTGTCTAATGACTCTCTAATAGCCGGATGGGTAACACTTTCTAACCAAGCCTTTTCTTCTGGTTGACTGAAAATGATATGACGTAAGGCACGACGGTTAAGCGTACCATCTGTAAGAAGAATCGCATCACCAAATCTCTGATGGATTTTGTTGAGTGCTGGGGTGCCAAGCTCAACGACTTGTCGGGCGACATCATCAGCATCAATGCTTTCAATACCAAGTTGATTAAATAGGGCGGCAATGGTGCTTTTTCCAGAACCAATGCCGCCGGCTAAACCAATAATAGGGACTACTGCCATAATATTTTTACGTAAAATAAGAAAATACTCGAAAATGTTAAAAAAGGACCAAAAGCAATGAATTTTACTTCATGCCCCTTAATAGAGACAGTGTATAAGATTCCGAGTATACATGCACAAACTAGAATGTCAGAAAGGTGCAAAATTCCAAGCCATGCCCCTAAAACGGCCATTAATTTTGCGTCCCCAAGACCAATGCCAGTTTGTTTTCGGACCCTGTAATATAGTGTTTTAAGACAATATATTGTTAAGAAACCAATCATGGCCCCCAGCACATGATTAGACAGTTGGGCTGAGTGAAGCTGTGCTAACAAAGCGCAAATAATTGCGACTAAGAGACACTCGTCTGGTAATAGATAATGCTCAAAATCTATAAAGGAAGCAGTAATTAAGGCGCTAATGAGCAAGCAGTTCAGGATTAAAGTATGCATATCATGAATGTAAAACGGCAGTGCAGCACATGTGATCAAATGTGTTACTTCAATGATTGTATAGCGGGCTGAAATTCTTTGCTGGCAATAGCGGCAGCGTCGTTGAAGCAAGACAAAACTTACGATAGGGATGAGATCCCAGACAGAAAGTTGGTGCTGGCATGAAGGGCAGTGAGAGTAATTGGATAAGCTATGGCTATCGGTGGTTTTAGGAGGGAGATCTAGTATGAGTCTAGCTTCTTTTTGCCAATTTAACGCTTGTTGCTTGGGCCAACGATAACCGTATGCACCAGAAAAACTCCCTAGACTTAGAACAAAGATGAGATATAAAGCATAGTGAATGCTGTCCATGGCGTTCCTCTAGGATAAATTTAACAAGGGAGCATAGATGCTAACGAGTGCTGAGGCGACAAAGCTGCCAGCTATCAAAAGGCAAACCGCTGGAATGAGTTTTTCAAGAAGATGTATCTTTTTCTGCCAGTTTTTTTCGTGCCTTTTCGCTGCAATCAATAATGCGCGATCTAAATCCCCATCTTGTTCTGCTGAATAAAGGGCAATTGCTGCCTCATCAGGAAACCAATGACCAGGAAAACTCTCAACATAACTTCGACCAAGCTTGAGTTGATAATAAGTAAATAGAATCTCGTCTATTGTTGCTGAGTGGTTCAAAAATAAGTGCATTCTTTGCAAGGTCTGCTGCAGAGTAGTTCCTGTGCTTCTTGCTGTTGATAGCAAAGAAAATATCTTAGTTAAACGAAATGTAATGCTGATTTTTTCTAACCAGAAACAGGCGTTTCCATTGTGTAAGGACAGCAATATATAGAGTTGCCCAAGGCTGGTTAAAACATAGACTGAACCCATTGGTAGCATGGCGGTAATCATTTTTTGGTCTGATTCGAGCTGCCAGTAATGATTGAGGATTGACATGATCAAAGCAATTTGAATGATGCAAAAGGGATACAGAATGGCTTTGAAAATTCGAGTTGACCAATCCAGCAAAGAGGTCAGTTGCAAAATCGATGTGGTTAAACTTTGCTGGCAGTCTTCTCTGGATCCTTTTGCATTAATAAGCTGACAATATGGCACCGTAATATTGAGGCACAAACTGGAAAGGGTGAAATTGAAACTCTTGCCTTTGTTTAGTTCGGTTAACAAGGCTTTATTTATGGCGGTGAGGGAATCTTTACGTGATGCCAAGGCCAGATGTTCTATTGCCTCTGTGAGTTGAAGGCCAGACCGTAGAGCGCTGTCAATTTCCTTATAGAAGGTTAATAAAGTGGCGTAATTAAGATAGGTTGGTTGCCATTTCCTAATATCCCTTGGCCATTTTCCATGGGGAATGAGCGCTAAAACAAGCTCAGCTTCAGAATCGGCTTGATATATCTCTTCGCGTTTATCATCGAGTATCACTTTGAACCAAGTCATATGAAAGCCTATGAGTGATTCATGGCATGCCAGAGATGATTAGAGTGAATCAGCGTATCGTAAGTGTCTGGCATACGATCACGCCAGAGAGGTTTTAAAGCGCTAAAAACAGCGTGTTGACCTTGTTCTTCAAATTGCATGGATTGGTGGATGATGAGCTTCAAAGAGCTAACCAGAGAGAAAAAGTCAACTTGCCAAGCATGACATCGGTGAATGGCATCCAAAGCAGAGTTAGTATGAAGTGTCGCCAGAACAAGATGTCCAGTTAATGCAGCATTAACGGCCAAGTTTGCGGTGGTAGCGTCTCGTATTTCCCCTAGCATTATGATGTCAGGATCTTGCCTTAATAATGATTTCAATAAGGCTGCTGGACTAAGGTCTATGGCTGGATTGGGTTCACATTGAAATAAGCCAGGCAATTCATATTCGACAGGGTCTTCAATGGTAAAAATGCTTTTCTGTCCACTGTTTAATGCTTCTAGGCAAGCGTAGAGCGTCGTACTTTTTCCAGCCCCCGTTGCTCCACAAACCAATATTAAACCGCTGGTGGATTGGATTGCGGTGTCTAGTTGGCTGAAAATGCTTTTGGGTAAGCCAATTTCATCCAAGCTTAATTGGTGTTTTTCTGGTAATAGGCGTAAGGCGACTTTTTCACCTTTTACAGTGGCAATGATGCTAACTCGAATGAAGGTGGTTTTGTTTTTTTCAGTAAAAGAGAATTGACCTTCTTGAGTTCGCCGAGACTCTGAAAGGTCTAAGTTCGCTTTCATTTTAATTCGATTGAGCAAACCTTCATTTGAGGATAGCTCGCTCATTTTTTTCAATAAACCGAATTGCCTTTGATAAACATAAATGACCTGATCTGTCTGTTCAATGTGTATGTCTGTGGCTCTGTTGTGAATTGCGGTGGTTAAGATTTCTTCCAGTGTCATTCTTCTTCTCCAATGCTAGAGGTACATTGCTGAGGTAGAAGCTGCTCATTTATGTCAGAGGTACAAGACCAGTTTCGATTGCTATCACGTTGATAGGTGATCATTTGGCCTTCAGTAATGTCGGTACTGTTGTTTAGGGTTAATACGAGATCGCCGCTGATACTATTTTGGTTCTTAACAGTGAGACTTTTAACAATTGAATTATCTGCCAAAGTGCGTCTGTAGAGAGCAAATTCTTCAGTACTTGGAAAATGCCCATTTAATAAAATGAATTCTTCCACAATTGCTTGGTGTTGGGTGGCGATATTTTGGGCATCAATTAATTTGGCCTTCGCAATTTGGCGAGTAAAGGTGGGGGCTGAAAGGCTGGCTAAAATAGAGATAATGGCAATAACAACCATAAGTTCAAGCAAGGTAAAGCCTTGCTGAACATTGCGGTAAATAAACATTCTTCACTCCTTGAAGATATTGTTAGGCATCCTGCCTTTATATTAAGAATTGTTATTCATTATTAGACGGTTTGATCTAACATCTCACCCGTAGGCGTTTTTTCTGAATAGAACTCTGATTTGCTTGTTTTTCCAAATACAGGTAAAGAGGCGTCATCTCCTTCGAGAAATTCATCCTCGATTAGGTCTTCTCGGGTTTCGGATGATGTTTCTTTTTTCTTCTTAGTTTCTTCGAATTGCTTTCGAGTTCGACCTTGAAGCGCTTGTCCTTGTTCCGATATGGTGACGACTAGATCACTGGAGGCTTTGGCATTTCGGGCATTTAATGCGGCCATATTCGTATCTTCGTCAGAACGAACATCGTAAGTCGTATAGCCTGGCTGGGCTACATTGGATTGTGTTTGGTTGGACACCGCGATGGAATGGGGGAGGCTACCGGACATAATACTCACCACCTACAATTGTAATTTATTGTTAATGGTTAAATATTAATCGGCAAAATGGTGATTGTCCAATCCGGTTTTCATTATAGGATCCCGGATTGGACAAAGTGAGCTACATTAAGACTTGATTTCACCTGCTTGAATGGCTGTGATCGCAATGGTGTAGACAATATCATCCACCAAGGCTCCACGAGACAAATCGTTCACTGGCTTGCGAATACCTTGCAGCATTGGACCGATACTAACCACGTCAGCACTTCGTTGTACGGCCTTATAAGTTGTATTGCCGGTATTTAAATCAGGGAAAATAAATACAGTAGCTTTACCTGCAACTTTACTGTTGGGCGCTTTTTGCTTGGCGACTTTTTCCATGATCGCGGCATCGTATTGCAATGGGCCATCAATTAAAAGGTCAGGGCGAAGTTGTTGAGCAATTTCTGTTGCTTCACGTACTTTATCGACATCGTTCCCTGTGCCTGAACCGCCAGTACTGTAACTGATCATAGCGACTTTCGGTGTAATACCAAACGCGCTTGCTGAATCCGCACTTTGAATCGCAATTTCAGCGAGTTGCTCTGCACTAGGGTCTGGGTTAATCGCACAATCACCATACACTAGGACTTGATCTGGTAAGCACATGAAGAAAACAGAAGAAACCAAGCTAGCATCTGGAGAGGTTTTGATTAATTGTAAAGCAGGGCGAATGGTGTTGGCCGTGGTGTGAACTGCGCCAGAGACTAGACCATCTACGTCACCCGTTTGCAGCATCATAGTTCCTAAAACCACGTTATCTTCGAGTTGTTCACGAGCCACAATCTCTGTTAAGCCGCGATTCTTACGAAGTTCGACCATTGGGCCAACATAACGCTCTAAAATGCTGGCAGGGTCTAAAATTTCAACGCCATGACTTAATTCGATACCATTGTTTTGAGCCGTGCGAAGAATTTCTTGCTCATTTCCAAGTAGAGTACAGCGTGCAATGCCACGTTCTGCACAAATAGAGGCCGCTTGAATGGTGCGAATTTCTTCGCCTTCTGGCAGTACGATGCGTTTGTTTAGGGAGCGAGCTAATTCAATTAAGCGGAAACGGAAAGCAGGCGGTGAAAGCTTTCTTTCTTCTTGATTGAGAGCAAAAGAATTAATCCAGTCATGGTCAATACAGCGTGCTATGTGTTCTTTTACCATAGAGACACGCTCTTTATCATCGAGCGGGATTTCTTGGTTAAAAGATTGCATATTAATCACGGTTTCCCAGCTATTCGAATTAACGGATAACACTGGCAAGCCTTTGGCCATGGCTTTACCACAAAGGGACATTAAGGCTTCACTTGGTTGATAACCACCAGTTACCACTAATGCGGCGATTTTAATGTCGTTTAGAGCGGCAATGGCAGTGGCCATGATGACGTCTGTACGATCGCCCGGTGTAAAGACGACCACGCCAGGTTTTAAGGCCTCAAGAACATTCTCAACGCCTCGAGCACAAAGTGTATAAGATTGCACTCGTCGGGTTTCCATTTCACCCGCATTCACAATGTTTGCGCCCAAAAAATCTGCGACGTCTTTTACCCTCGGAAAGGTCAGTTCGTCGGCCGATGGTATTTGGCCTAGTAAGCTGAAGTTACGTTTAAAAATGCCGCGTTGGGCAAACAAGTCACCGTAGGATTTCACTCCTAGTGAACCAGGTGTTGTTTTATTTAGAATACAGCCGATGACATCATCTGCTTTAATGCCGCCATAAGAGCCAGCAGCAATCTCAACATGATGCTCTAGTTCATTTACTCGCATGTTATTAGGAGCGGTGACCAGCACTAAGCCAGCATCCAGAGTACGAGCAATGGCTTTATTCAAGCGAGTCGCATACGGATGCCCGGCAATTTGCGCTAAGCCTTCTACTATAACCGTCGAGTCAGGCTCAACACTGGCTTGGAAGCGGCCGACGATTTCTTCCATTAATTCATCAATGTTGTCGTTATAAAGAAAACGCTCGGCTTCGTGCAATGGGATAGGTTCGGCCGGTGTTAAGGATGAGCCTTGCGCTACCATGGCAGTCGATTTATCTGGCCCTTTATCACCTGGTTGAGGTTGAGCGACTGGTTTAAAGAAGCTCGCTTTCAGTCCTTGCTGTTCAAGAGCACGAACTAGGCCAACCGAAACGGATGTTAAGCCAACACCTGGTCCTGTTGGAACTGTCATAAGTACGTTAATTGTCATATGTAAGAATCCTATGTTAGTCCATTAATAGTGGGCTGAACCTGTTATGAACCTTGTATCAAGCTAATGGTATCCAATGCAATCATAAGCTCCTCATTTGTTGGGATGATCCAGACTTGAGTTTGGCTACCCTCGGCGCTTATGTTTGATGCTTCACCACGAGGAGCGTGGTTGTTTAGACTATCATCCAGCTTAATATTAAAGGCACGCAGTTGTTGGCAAATGGCATTACGTAGATAAACTGAATTCTCGCCGATACCACCGGTGAAGACCAAGTGATCAATACTTTCTAAAGTTGTGGCGGTACTGACTAGGTATTTAGCGGTCCGAACAGCAAACATATCGAGAGCTAACTTGGCTCTCTCGTCACCTGATATCATGGCATCTTCTAACGTACGGCAATCATTTGAAAGTTCAGATACACCAAGCAAGCCACTTTTTTTATTAAGCACATCAAGTGCTTCTTCTGCGGAAAGGTGTTTGGCTTTCATGATAAAGGTTAGCAAGCTTGGATCCAGACTGCCGGAACGAGTTCCCATCATTAACCCTTCAAGAGGTGTAATCCCCATGCTGGTATCCGACGACTTGCCTTTGTTAATGGCGCAAGTGCTCGCACCATTACCAAGGTGAGCTACCAAAACCCCTTGCTGATCGCTGCCGGGCGCTAATTTAGCAAGCTGTTGATTGATGTAGCGATAGCTGGTGCCATGAAAGCCGTATTTGCGAAAGTGGTGTTCTCGATAAAAATCCATTGGGATCGGGTAAAGAAACTGCTCTTTCGACAGGCTTTGGTGGAACGAGGTGTCAAATACTGCGGCCTGTGGTAAGCCTGGGAACAACACTAAGGAAACTTCAATGCCTTTTAAATGTGCGGGGCTGTGAAGTGGGGCTAAGCTGGCACATTCTTGAATGCCATTAATGACCTCTTGATTGATCAATACGGACTGATTAAATGTTTCACCACCATGAACGATGCGGTGTCCAATCCCAACTAAGGAATGGTTGATGTCTGAGTGTAGATCTAACCAAGCCTTAATCTCTTTCACTGCATGCTCATGATTGCCTACAGCAAGAGGCTTTTGATTTTTTTCACCTTGGTGTTTAAAAGTAATGGTGCTGGTGTCTGAGCCAAGTTGGTCGGCAATACCTTCCATCAATGTATCTTGTCCGGCGTTGGCTAAGATAGCGAACTTCAGTGATGAACTACCGCAATTAATTACTAGAATACTGTCTTTCATCATGACTCCTGATATACACGTAAAGATAAATCGATGGCTGTAACATGCTTTGTTAGTGCACCTATTGATACAAAGTCAACGCCAGTTTTGGCTACTTCTGGCAAGCGTTGTTTGTCCATATTGCCAGAAGCTTCAAATTTTACTGAACCTTGATACTGGTGAACGGCTTTGCGCATGTCGTCGTAGGAAAAGTTATCTAACATGATGATGTCAGCACCGGCGTTAACCGCTTCGGCGACTTCTTCTAGATTTTCTGTTTCCACTTCAATGGTTTTGCCTGGTGCAATTTGTTTTGCCATCGCAACAGCATTAGCAATAGAGCCAGCAGCCATAATATGATTTTCCTTGATCAGGAACGCGTCATATAAACCAATGCGATGATTTTGACCACCGCCAGTCGTCACGGCATATTTCTGTGCTAAGCGCATACCCGGAATGGTTTTGCGAGTATCCAGTATGGTTAATGCAGTTCCTTCCACTAACTGGCAATATTGGCGTGTGACAGTGGCGGTATAGGATAGGCTTTGAATGAAGTTAAGGGCGGTTCTCTCACCTGTTAAGATCGTTCGGGCATGTCCCTTGATGGTCAGAAAAACTTGATCGGCGGATATTAGGTCGCCGTCTTGTTGATGCCAAGTTAAGCTGACATCATTTCCAAGCTGTTTAAATACTTCATTGGCCCAAGCTTGACCACAGAGTACAGCGTCTTCTCGACTGATGAGATTGGCAGTAATGTATTGATCATCTGGAATCAGTTGCGCCGTAATGTCGCCACTACCGATATCTTCTTTGAGTGCAAAAGCAACCTGAGTTTGAATATGCTCAATTAATTGAGCGTCCAAAGGGGTCATGTACAGTCCTATAATGCGCATTTTTGAATTCACTATTGTAGCTTTATATTCACAAATCGTCAGTGCTGAATTGATCATAATGATTGATTTATATGACATTCAGCTGAATTCGTATCTGAATTAAGCAAAATATACTCAGTGGTTGAGAGTGAGTGTGTGCAAAATGCCATATGAAAAGAGTGGTGTTCATGTAATTTTATTACGGTTTTTTAGGTTATATAGATCAAGTTATGAACAATTTTACTTCTATTAATGTGATTTATAGTCTGCATTTATTTTGTGAATTGAAGGTTTTACAGTTAGACTGAGGCCGAATTGGTCGGACTTTACATGGATTTGTGTCAGTAAAACGTCATGTTTTAAAGCTACAAAAGTGGTCTTGATCTATGCTTGTTGCGTAGTTTGTCTATGCGATTTCTTGTTTAGGTGTTAATCTTACGCCCGAATTAGAAGAGCATAAGACAAAAAATAGCCTAATTTAGATTGGTTAGACTAAAGTGAAGTAACACTTTATTTGCGCTTTCTACTTTCATTATACAGTAATGAAATTTTGTATTTTCATTCTCAGTTAGTCATGCTGCTGAGGTGAAAAATAAATGAAGGGTCTGTTGAACCAGACTCAAATTGGAAGCGAGCCGACCAGCGTATTTCAGCTGGTGGTTGATTCAATGGTGAACAATTAAAACAAAAACTATGACCATTGGTGCAGATAAAACGACACGCTAGCTCAAACGAGTAGGGTGTCGTTTTATCTAGGTCGACTGAAATAAATGGTGCAACACACCGTTCATTTCTGGCTCGTTTAAGTAGCTTTTAAATGGTTAGCAACACTGATTATTTGAAGGTTAAGTATCTGTTCTAATAGCGGGAGTTATTAACACGATGACTGAGCAGCATATTCTCGAAGACATCGATCCAATTGAAACCAAAGAGTGGGTCGATGCGCTTGAGTCTGTCCTTCGCGAAGAAGGTCCTGATCGCGCGCAATACATTTTAAACCGTCTGACTGGTGAAGCCTCTAAAGCGGGCACTTCACTACCAGCCTCTATTACGACGCCATATCGCAATACGATAGCGCCAGAAGATGAAGCGCCACTTCCTGGCGACATCTTTATGGAGCGTCGTATTCGTTCAATCATTCGTTGGAATGCATTGGCAATGGTAATGAAAGCAAACCGAGCGGATTCTACCCTTGGTGGCCACATTACCAGTTTCTCATCTGCAGCAACCTTGTACGATATCGGCTTTAACCACTTTTTCCGTGGTAATGACGGTAAACAAGAAGCAGATATGGTGTTCTTCCAAGGCCATATTTCCCCAGGAATTTATGCTCGTTCATACATTGAAGGTCGTTTGACTGATGAGCAGCTTGATAACTTCCGTCGTGAAGTAGATGGCAAAGGTATCTCTTCGTATCCACACCCATGGTTGATGCCAGATTACTGGCAGTTCCCAACGGTATCTATGGGTCTTGGGCCACTACAAGCCATTTACCAAGCTCACGTGATGAAATATCAGCACAGCCGTGGCTTGATCGATCAAGGTGATCGTAAAGTCTGGGCTTTCCTAGGTGATGGTGAGTGTGATGAGCCAGAATCTTTGGGTGCGATTGCGCTTGCGGGTCGTGAGAAGCTAGATAACTTAATCTTCGTGATCAACTGTAACTTACAGCGTCTTGATGGGCCTGTACGTGGTAACAGCAAGATTGTTCAAGAATTGGAAGGTGTCTTCCGAGGTGCTGGTTGGAATGTTGTTAAGTGTCTTTGGGGTCGTCATTGGGATCCTTTATTCGAAAAAGACACCAAAGGTTTGCTTGTTAAGCGCATGAACGAAGTGTGCGATGGCGAACTACAGAACTACAAAGCGAACGGTGGTGCTTATACTCGTGAGCATTTCTTCGGTAAGTACCCTGAGTTGCTAGAAATGGTTAAAGACATGACTGACGATGAGATTATGAATCTTAATCGCGGTGGTCACGATCCATATAAAGTATATGCGGCTTATAAAGAAGCGACTTCTCATAAAGGTCAACCTACTGTTGTCTTGGCTCAAACGGTCAAGGGTTACGGCATGTTTAAAGCGGCTGAAGCGCAAAATACAGCTCACCAGACTAAGAAACTTGATGAAGAGTCTCTTGCTCAGTTCCGTGACAAATTTGGTATTCCAATCAGTGATGAAGAGCTGAAAGATCTACCTTATTACAAGCCAGCTGAAGACAGCCCAGAAATGCAATACTTGCGCTCACGTCGTAAAGAATTGCATGGTGACTTCCCAACACGTCGTCGTGATTGTGAAGCTCTGGAAGTGCCGTCTCTTGAAGCGTTTAAAGCACAAATTGCAGGCACTAAAGGTCGTGAAATTTCCACGACGATGGCATTTGTTCGTGCTTTGAACGTGATGGTGAAAGACAAGCAAATTGGTCCGCGCGTTGTGCCAATTCTTGCCGATGAAGCACGTACTTTCGGTATGGAAGGTATGTTCCGTCAGTTGGGTATTTATTCTTCTGAAGGTCAGCGTTACACGCCACATGACCATACTCAGATCATGTACTACAAAGAGTCACAAGACGGGCAGATTCTTCAGGAAGGTATCAACGAAGCAGGGGCATTCTCTTCTTGGTTGGCGCTTGCTACGTCATACAGCAACAGCAATCTACCTATGATTCCTGTTTACATCTACTACTCTATGTTTGGTTTCCAACGTATTGGTGACTTGGCATGGGCAGCAGGTGACTCTCAAGCACGTGGCTTCTTGATTGGTGCCACTGCAGGTCGTACTACGCTTAATGGTGAAGGTCTACAGCACGAAGATGGTCACTCACACATCTTGGCTGGTACGATTCCAAACTGTATTTCTTACGACCCGACTTACTCTTACGAAGTGGCTGTTATCGTTCAAGATGGCTTACGTCGTATGTACAAAGAGAAAGAGAGTGTTTTCTATTACCTAACAGTAATGAATGAAAACTACGCTCACGAAGATATGCCTGAAGGTGTTGAAGACGGCATCCTGAAAGGTATGTACAAGCTGAAATCTCACACTAAGAAAACCAATAAGAAGCAAGTTCAATTACTTGGTTCTGGTGTTATTCTTCGTGAAGTGGAAGCGGCCGCTGAAATTCTGTTCAATGACTTCGGTGTGAACTCGGATGTTTGGAGTGTGACTTCTTTCAATGAATTGCGTCGTGAAGGTTTGGATGCAAGTCGTTGGAATATGCTTCACCCTGAAGCTGAGCAACGCCAGTCTTATGTTGAGACTTGCTTAGACGGTAAAGGGCCTGTGATTGCATCAACTGACCACATGAAGTTGTTTGCTGATCAGATCCGCCCATTTGTAAAAGGTACATACAATGTACTTGGAACAGATGGTTTCGGTCGAAGCGATACACGTGCTCAATTGCGTCATTTCTTTGAGATCAACCGTTACTGGGTTGTTGTTTCTGCCTTGAGTGCACTGGCAAAAGACGGTGTGGTTGATGCATCCGTAGTTAGTGAGGCGATTGCTAAGTTTGGTTTAGATCCTGAGAAGCCAAATCCAGTTATTTGCTAATTACTTGACAAGCTAGGTATCTGGTTTTGATTTTATCAAAACCAGATAAGATTTTAAGTTTGATGCGTCTAAACGACAAAGGAGATTTCTGTGAGTACTGAAATCATTCGAGTACCGGATATTGGCGGTGCGACTGATGTCGAAGTTATCGAGGTCAGTGTTAAGGTTGGTGACATTATTGAAGTTGACCAATCAATTATTGTTTTAGAAACGGACAAGGCTTCAATGGATGTGCCTTCATCGCAAGCAGGTAAAGTAACGAAAATTTCCGTTGCTGAAGGCGATAAAGTGTCTGAAGGTGATGAAGTTCTAGTGATCGAACTTGAAGGTTCCGCTAGTGTTGATCAGCCTGCTGAAGCAGAACAAGCAGCTGGGTCGACTGCTGCACCTGCACCTGCTGCTACGTCTAGTGAGCAACAAGTTGTTGTACCTGATATTGGTGGTGCTACAGACGTTGAGGTGATAGAGCTTTGTGTCGCTGAAGGTGATCAGGTAGAAGAAGGTGATTCTTTAATCGTTCTTGAAACGGACAAAGCGTCAATGGATATACCTTCACCATTTACAGGTAAAGTTGGTGCTATCTCTATCAAAGTAGGCGATACAGTGTCAGAAGGAAGTGCCATCTTAGCCATGGTTACGGAATCTGCAGGTGCCTCTGAAGAGGTTGCTGAGCCTGCTCAACAGGCAGCCGAAGCTGCACCTGTTGCGACTTCTGGTGGTGTCGAATCCGTTAAGGTGCCTGATATTGGCGGTGCTGAAGGTGTTGATGTCATCGAAGTGGCGGTTGCCGCTGGCGATGAGGTCAAAGAGGGTGATTCAATCATTGTGCTTGAAACAGACAAAGCATCAATGGACATTCCTGCGCCTAAATCCGGTAAAGTGAAGTCTATCTCTATAAAAGAGGGCGATCAGGTTTCTGAGGGTGATTTGATCCTAGAGCTTGAAGTGGAAGGGGCTGTTTCAGCACCTGCTACACAAGCAACAGCGCCAGCACCAGAGAAGAAAGCCGAAGCGCCAGCTGCAAGTCAGCCAAAAGCGGCGGCTCCTGCTGTAGATCAATCTGCTGTATTGACTGAGCCATCCAAGAAAGTTCACGCAGGTCCTGCTGTTCGCATGTTGGCTCGTGAGTTGGGTGTAGATTTATCGCTTGTTCGTGCTACTGGCCCTCGTGGTCGTATCTTGAAAGAAGATCTACATGCTTATGTTAAAGCGGCTGTACAGAAGGCGGCATCTGCACCTACTGCGGGCGCGGCCTCTGGTGCAGGTTTGCCAACGGTTCCAGATCAAGACTTTAGCAAGTTCGGTGAAATCGAAATTGTTAAGATGAGTAAGATCCAGCGATTGACAGCTGAAAACATGGTTCGCAACTCTTTGGTTGTGCCACAAGTGACTCAGTTTGATAAAGCCGATATTTCGAATCTAGAAGAATTCCGTAAGAGCTTGAAGCCAGAAATGGAAAAGCAAGGTGTGAAATTGACACCACTACCATTCCTGATCAAAGCCGTTGCGCAAGCAATGGTGGCTAACCCAGCATTCAATGTGTCTTTGATGGCTGATGGCGAAAGTTATGTGCAGAAGCACTATGTCAACATCGGTATTGCTGTTGATTCCCCTGTTGGACTTGTTGTTCCTGTATTGCGTGATGCGGATAAGAAATCTGTTGTGCAGATCGCAAAAGAGGCGGGCGTGTTGATCAAAAAAGCGCTTGATAAGCAGCTTAAGCCTGCTGATATGCAAGGTGGCTGTTTTACTATCTCTAGCCTTGGTGCGATTGGTGGTACTGGTTTCACGCCTATTGTTAACTGCCCAGAAGTAGGGATTCTAGGTGTGTCCAAAGCCGATATCGAACCACGTTGGAACGGTAAAGACTTCGAGCCTCGCACTATGTTGCCTTTGTGCTTGTCTTATGATCACAGAGCCATTAACGGTGGTGATGCAGGTCGCTTCTTAACTTACTTGAACTCACTGTTGAGCGATGTTCGTCGTCTAACACTGTAATCTTCAGGTCTGCTATGCATACTAAAAAGCCACTCATTTTGAGTGGCTTTTTTTTGTGCTTACAATATGTCTATTGGTGGCTTCAGTTGTATATTTCATACATGCTGAATTGTACTGATTTAAATGCTTTCTAAGGGTTATTTGGGCGTCTATTTCTGCGACGTATGTATTTACTAAGGCTTTGCTTGTCTTGCATGAAAAGCCGTAAATCACTTAGTTAGCAAGTTAGCAAGTTAGCAAGTTAGCAAGTTAGCAAGTTAGCAAGTTAGCAAGTTAGCAAGTTAGCAAGTTAGCAAGTTAGCTTAATAGGGATGAGTTTTTGGGTTATAAAAAAGCCTATCGATAAACGATAGGCTTTTGAAGGTTGTGATTATGAAAAGGTTAGGCAGAAGTTATGCTGTTTGTGGCATGTTCAAGTGCTTGTAGGCGCGAATCACAAAAAGCATTATCAGGAAGTCGACTAATAACGCCAAGTTTTTCAAGTCGCTCTGTGGTTTGTCCATTAGGGCTGTAAATGTATACGGCACAATCAGCATCGATAGCGTCTTTAATGGCGTTCTCCAGAGCTAAGCCAATGGTTAAATCCATCATAGGTACCGCGCTTAAATCCAATACAACCGCTTGGTAGTTATGAATTCGATTATGATGCTTAGCGATGGCTTTACTTGCCCCAAAAATCATTGGCCCGGAAAGATAGAATAGCAACACTTTGCCATTTGCATTGTCTAGCAAACTCTTTTCGTCTTCGGTCAGTGGAATGTCGTCGTCGGCATCACTGATTGCTTTCACATTGCCAGACTGCAGGCGGCTAAGCTTCTCGATGGTGATGATGTTGGCAATAAACACCCCAATACCTACCGCAACCATGAGGTCAACGAAGACAGTTAACGCCATAACGCCATACATGATAATGGTAGGGGATAAGGCAACTTTGTGGGCTCGCTTCAGGAAGCTCCAGTCAAGGATGTTGATCCCTACATAGAGGGCAATTCCGGCCAGTACAGCCATAGGGATTGGGCTGATTAATTGTGACGCTCCGAGTACAACAAGTAGCAGGATAATGGCGCGAGTGATGCCTGCAAGAGGGGATTTTGCCCCTGTTTGAATGTTCACTACTGTTCCCATGGTTGCACCAGCGCCAGGTAGGCCGCCTAGTAAGCCAGAAACGAAGTTGGCCACGCCTTGGCCAATTAACTCGCGATTAGAGTCGTGCTCTTTACGAGTTAAGCTATCTGCAATGACTGCTGTTAAGAGTGTGTCAATGCAGCCTAGTGTTCCCAACACCAATCCGTTAATGATCATTTCCATAATCACTGAGAACTCAAAGGTTGGCCAATGGATGGAAGGGAGTCCTGATGGAATAATGCCGATTCGACGGACATCAGAGTCATCAAATAGGATGATCGAAATTAGAGTGATGGCAACTAGGGCAATCAGTTGGGGAGGCGCATAACGACGCCATTTTTTGGGAACGTAAAACAACACGCCCAATGTCATGAGCCCAAGAAATAACTCGGAGAATTTTAGGTTCATCAATAGGTTGGGGAGGGCGGTAAGTGTGCCAACCACGCCGCCAGCTGGAGACGGGTGCCCTAAGAAAGGGGCCAGTTGTAGAATAACGAGAATAACGCCTATACCAGACATGAATCCGGAAATAACACTGTAAGGCATCAGTGTGATGTATTTACCGAGTTTTAAATAGCCTAGGGTTATTTGAAACGCGCCTGCAATCATCACCACAGTAAACGCCATGGCTAGACCACTTTCAGGGCTGCTTGCCATCATGCTGGTTAGTACAGCGGTCATGATAACTGTCATAGGGCCGGTTGGCTCGGAAATTAGGCTAGTGGAACCGCCAAATAGTGCCGCAAATAACCCAACTAAAATCGCACCCCAAAGGCCGGCTTCAGCGCCCGCGCCTGAGGCAACGCCAAACGCGAGTGCAAGAGGGAGTGAAACAACCGCAGTGGTTGCTCCTCCAAATAAGTCACCAACTAATGTCCAATCTTTGAACCTAGAAAAATCAATAATCATTGAATTTACCTATCCGTTTTTAATCAAAATCAATCCGTTGAAAAAGTCTACATTTGTCTGTAAAAGAGCCCGCAAAAGCGGGCTCTAAGTAAAAGAATAAAGAATCAATTAATCCTAATTTGATTCAGCGCTTTCTTCTACTGGTTTGCCTTCTTCGCGAGCCAGTCTAGGGTCGTTTTTAACGCGACCTGATGTGGCGCGGCGTCGAGAAGAGGCTGCATTGCGTTTTTCTTCTTGCTCTTGGCGGAACTTTTCTTGCTGGGCAAGAATCGCTTCTGGCAGTTCAACCGGTGCAGTCGTTTCAGCGCTTGCTGCTTTGGCGACAGGCTTGCCACGACCGCGTCGAGGAACACGAACTTTTTTATCTGTCGCTTGCTCTGTTTCAGCGTTGTCGACTTGAGCGTCGTCTACTGAAGTGCTTTGCGCTTGATTAGCTGAGGTGGTCTCTTCACTAGACTGCTCTGCTGGGCTGACGGCTTCTTGTTGAGGGGCTAGTTCAGCCTTCTCGGTGGTCGTCTCTTCAGCTACCGGCTCTTCTGTTTTCGTTGCTTCGACATGTGCAGTGTCTTGTTCTTTGGAATCTTCTGAACTGCTTGCTTCAGAGGTCTGTTTTGCAGGCACTTCCTCGGTTGTTGCTTGTTCTTGAGAGGATGTGTCAGCACTTGTTTCCGCCGTAGTGTTCTCAGTCGTTTCAGCTGGCTCAACATCTTTTTTCGATGTTTCAGCTTCAGCAGCGACATCAGCACTTATTGCGTCTGCTTTTTCAGATTCTTTGCTTGTCGTCTCAGAATCAGTCAAATCAGACGTTTCTTCCGATTGGGTAGCTTCTGACTCAGCAGTTTGTTCTGCTTTACTGATTTGTGCCTTAACCGACATTTTTGGCTTAGGTTTCACGACTTCTTCTGCTTTCGCGTCTGAGGTTGTGTTGCTTTCAGCTTCTTTGTCTGTTTGAGCTTCAGATGTTGCAGCATTGTTTTCATCAAGTGCTTGTGTTGCCGCTTCAACAACCTCTGCGCTGATTGGAGCAGTGACTTCGGTTGAAGTTTCTACTGGTTCAGCTGGAGCGGTAGTTGCTTGAGTCTCAGGTTGTTCTGTCTCTGCTGCATTATTCTCTGTGGTGTTCTCTTCGCGCTGAGGGCGGCGAGAACGACGTGAGCGGCGAGAACGACGTTGTTGAGGCTCATCACCAGAGTTTTTCTGCTGATTAGACTGATTTTCAGCCTCGGCTTTTTCCGCAGATTCTGCTTTTGCAGCTTGTTCTGCTTCTTGAAGTTTTGCGTTTTCTACTGCTTCATCTTTGATTTTGCCATTGCGACGACGATTTTCATTGCGGTCGCGTTTGCGCTCTTTAACGTCAGGCACTTCTTTCTGCTGACGTGCGGCTTTTGGTGTCTGCTCTTGTGTCTCGGTCTTATTGTCCTGATCGTTTTGACGGTTAGGGCGGTTGTTACGACGACCGTTATTGTTTTTGCCACCAGCTTCAGCTTGCTCACGACGAGATTGACGTGTTGAACGTGCTTTCTCTTGCGACTCTTCACGTTCAGCGCTTTGGTGTTTTACGTTGCGCTTGTTGCGATTTGGTCGTGCATTTTTGGGTGCATTCTTATTAGTGTTGTTACGAGTGTTTTTATTGCTCGTGGTGTTTTTGGTATTTTTGTCTGTATTTTTTGAGTCAGTGGACTCACCAAATAGGGCCGTAATGATACGACTCAACAGGCTAGGCTTGCTCACTTTGCTCGGTTTACTTTTTACTGGCACATTAGTGTGTGCCGGTGCAGGGGCCTTTGGAGCAATGCTGGTAACAGCTGCTTGTTGACGAACGACTTCATTTGCCTGGCGTGGCTCGTATGGAGGCTGCTCAGGTGTCTCTACTAGCGTGTAGCTTGTATCGTTCTGTGATACGACTGAGTTGTCATCACGGATTCGTTCAACTTCAAAGTGCGGTGTTTCCATGTGTGGGTTTGGCACAAGGATGATATGAACACTATTGCGCTTTTCAATTTTAGCAATGTTGGTGCGTTTCTCGTTCAATAGGAAAGTAGCAACAGAGACAGGCAACACAGCGCGAATTTGTGCTGTACGCTCTTTTGCGCACTCTTCTTCGATTAGACGAAGTACAGACAAGGCAAGTGATTCAACATCACGAATGAAGCCCTGACCGTTACAGCGTGGGCAAACAATGCCGCTGGTCTCACCCAAAGATGGGCGCAAGCGTTGACGAGACATTTCAAGTAGGCCGAAGCGTGAAATGCGACCTAGCTGAACACGAGCTCGGTCAGCTTCAAGCGCCGTTTTCATGCGATTTTCTACTTCTTTCTGGTTACGCACTGGTGTCATATCGATGAAGTCGATGACAACCAAGCCGCCAATATCTCGAAGTCTTAGTTGGCGAGCAATTTCATCTGCCGCCTCAAGGTTGGTCTGAAGGGCGGTTTCTTCAATGTCGCCACCTTTGGTTGCTCGTGCCGAGTTGATATCGATAGATACCAGAGCTTCGGTAGGGTCAATCACAATAGAGCCACCAGAAGGTAAGCGTACTTCTCGTTGGAAGGCTGTTTCGATCTGGGTTTCAATCTGGAAACGATTAAATAAAGGCGTTGAATCTGTGTAAAGCTTAATGCGAGATTTAAAGTGAGGCATGACTTGCATCACAAAGTTAACGGCATCTTGGTAAGCTTGTTTTTCATCAATCAGCACTTCGCCAATGTCTTCACGCAAGTAGTCTCGAATGGCGCGAATAACAATGTTACTTTCCTGGTAAATTAGGAAAGGAGCAGGCTTCTCAGTTGCTGCTTTGGTGATAGAGCTCCATAGGGTTTCTAGGTAGTCCAAATCCCACTGAAGTTCTTCTGTTGAACGACCAACCCCTGCAGTACGGACAATTAAACCGCCATTTTCGGGTGTTTTCAGACCGGACATAGCTTCTTTCAATTGCGAGCGATCATCACCATCAATACGACGAGAAATACCGCCAGCACGTGGGTTGTTCGGCATCAATACAAGGTAACGACCGGCCAAGCTAACGAAAGTAGTCAGAGCGGCACCTTTGTTGCCTCGCTCTTCTTTGTCAACCTGAACGATGACTTCCTGACCTTCGCTGATCACATCTTTGATGTTGATGCGGCCGTCATGGTTGGCTTTTTTGGAGAAGTAAGTTTTAGATATTTCTTTGAGAGGAAGGAATCCGTGGCGATCTGCGCCAAAATCAACAAATGCGGCTTCAAGACTCGGTTCTACTCGAGTAATTTTACCTTTATAAATGTTGGACTTTTTCTGCTCGCGAGAGCCAGATTCGATGTCTAGGTCATACAGACGTTGACCGTCTACTAGTGCAACGCGCAACTCTTCTTGTTGAGTTGCATTTATTAACATTCTAATCATTTTATGTGTGAACTCTGTTAGCGGATACGAAAACGCCACAGCAGTGTCAGGGCAACCATTAATCAATCTGACTCAAAATTATAGAGCAAATCATTCAGTTTTTTGTCTGGCGAGATGAATACAGGATTCATTTATTTCTAACTAAACGCGTGTAGCGGTCGCTGCCTCGATTATTACTAAATAGTCTCTTTAACTGGTCTCGTTTCTTTGCCTTTTTGTCAAACATCGCGAACGCGCGGTTGAGCAATTTAATGAAATTCCTTCCACTGATGCGGTTTTTTCCGAATCATGCGGTTTAATATTTAAGATTAACTGTTACAGAGGTAAGATAGGGGCCAAAGTGTCGCTCTGGCAGTATCATTCAATTCTTGCTTCTTATCTTCGAGGCGTTTTGTTGCCTCTTACCCTTTGCGATATTTAATATAACAGTAAAAACTAAGTGCTTCAATTATAAAGGAAACCAATCTTTGCATATGTCTGAAACAGACCCGAATTTAGCCCCTCGTCCCGCCGTACGCTATGTAACGATAGATGAAAACAATCATGGTCAAAGGATTGATAATTTCCTTGTTACTTTTTTGAAGGGTGTGCCTAAGGGGAAAATTTATAACCTACTGAGAAAGGGTGAAATTCGCGTTAATAAAAAGCGAACCAAGCCAGATTATCGATTGCAGTCGGATGATGTGGTTCGTATTGCGCCAATCGTGATTGCCCCAGAGGCTAAAAAGCCAGATCTATCCGATAAGCTAAAAAATGAGATCGAATCTCGAATTGTGTATGAGGATAAAGGCTTGTTAGTGGTTAATAAGCCATCTGGATTGGCCGTGCATGGTGGCAGTGGGCTGAGCTTTGGTTTGGTGGAAGTGGTGCGTCAAATGCGTCCACAAGAAAAATTTATTGAGCTTGTTCATCGTTTAGACCGAGATACCTCGGGTTTAATTATGATTGCCAAAAAGCGATCGGTTTTAAAAGAACTGCATACCGCGCTACGTGAAAAAGAAGGCGTACAAAAAACGTATTTGGCGTTGGTTTATGGTGGTTGGCCAAAACGTAAGCAACAGGTGAATGCGCCTTTGTTAAAAAATGAGCTTAAATCCGGTGAGCGAGTGGTAAAAGTTCACACAGATGGCAAAGAAAGTTTAACTTTGTTCAAATTGGTTAGGCAGTTTGAAGGTTATAGTCTGATTGAGTGTGAACCTATTACGGGTAGAACACATCAAATTCGCGTGCATACCTTGCATGCTGGTTATCCTATTGTGGGCGACGATAAATATTCGCCAGCGGAAGATTTGAAGGCCAGCAAAGCATTAGGTTTTAAACGTTTGTGTTTGCATGCCACGCGCTTGGTTATAGAGCTTAATGGCGAGAAAAAAGTCTTTGAAGCCCCTCTAGAGGATGAGTGGCAATCTTTGATGAGTCATACTCTAAAGGCGCTCTATTAATCTTATCGGCTTTCATTCTACCTAGAGTAAGTTCGTGGCACCGGTTGTCACGAGCTTGTTATTTTATCCTGCCTTAATTAGTGCTTTTTATTCTTGTTAAATGGTCTGTATTGATCATGAGATTTACAGATGAGATTCAATTGTGCATTTGTATTAATAAGTCTTGTCGCTATTCATTGGCTCAGGCTTAATGATCGGACTATTAATGTAATGAGCACCTAATGATGTTGATGTCTACATTAAAATATTTAAAGTCGTTTACCGCGACCTGCTTGGTGGTGATTTCGCCAATTGGTTTCACTGGCACTGCAGAAAATACTAACGCATTCGTTCAATCTATTTCTGATGTTAGGGCCAGTTCCGCTTCAAATAATCGAAATGATAGAAAGAAGCAAGATGATGAATTGCCATCGCTATTGTGGCAACAGACATTCAATTCTGTTGGTAGGCAGCTGGAGTCGCAAGGCTTCCCCAGGAATCTTGAACAACAAATTGCTTTAACTAAGATTGAAGAGGCGTATCAGGATGAAGTTGATCGTTTACTTGACTGGCAAGATGAGCAAATTATAACGCTGGCTCAAGACGAGCATGCGATTGCAGCGCTACGTGCTCATGTGCAATGCGAGTTGTTAGCCTGTAAACAAGTTAAACAAGCCAAACTGGAACAAGTTAAGCGTCTATATTTGCATAAGATATAAAACCAATAACAAGAAGCTAAAATGCCAATGTCCCATCCTTCTGAAACCCAAATCTCTTTTGTCTCAATCCGGCGTCAATTTGATTTTCGCGGGATTGAAATGGGTCGTTGGGTTACCCCCCATGAACGAGATCGAGCGGCGATCAACTTTTATCAAGCTTTGTTGGATCTAATGACTGTCTTGCAGGGGCCGGAAACCTTAATCTCATTACGTGGAACGCTAGGGTTGCAATATGGTAAGGGTGGACAGCCTGGCGTAGCAGCACATTATACTCCAGCGACCAGGCAGCTTGCCTTAGCGAAAAATGCGGGGGCTGGTAGTCTCGCACACGAATGGTTTCATGCCTTTGATCACTATATCGCAGAAAAACTGTACCCTCATTCACCGGCTCTGAGTTTTGCGTCTAGACAGTGGCTAAATTTGTCTGATGTGACACAGGTTTCTAATCATCCTTTGAATCTGGCTTTAATTGACTGCTTTAAAGTCATTATGTTGAATCCGGCGGGGGATGAAACTAGTGAGTTGTTTCGTGCGTCTCAGCAAGCGGATCAAGAATATAATATTTTATATTATGCG
This sequence comes from Marinomonas aquiplantarum, assembly GCF_003314975.1. Classification (GTDB taxonomy): domain Bacteria; phylum Pseudomonadota; class Gammaproteobacteria; order Pseudomonadales; family Marinomonadaceae; genus Marinomonas; species Marinomonas aquiplantarum. The sequence continues at coordinate 32,543 of NZ_QNRF01000012.1, read as the reverse complement.
AAGCCTGAAGAACTCTGTGCCCGCTCTTTTGAAGCGTTTGTCGAAGATGCATGCCCTAATAATGATTTTTTGGTCAGAGGGTCGCGATATTCCACAGAAGCGAGCCGTGGTTTGTATCCACAGGGACGGCAAAGGGAGCGTATTAATCAGGCTTTTACGATCTACTTTCAGCAGCTTGGCAGGGCACTTTGGAGGGAGGTAGAGAATAGCGAATAAAAAAGCGAGACTAACAGATTGTTAGTCTCGCTTTAGGTTGTTTCTACTCAGAGGCAAATGTAGATCTCAGTTTTGATCGTAGAATCAGCCTTCGTAGCTTTCAATCGGTGGGCACTCACAGAATAAGTTGCGGTCACCGTAAACATTGTCAATTCGACCTACTGGCGGCCAATATTTTCTAGCTTTAATCCAAGCCAATGGATAGGCTGCTTCTTCGCGAGTGTAACCGTGGCTCCAATCCGCTGCTAACAAGCTTGCCGCTGTATGTGGGGCGTTAACAAGTGGGTTGTCCTCCAAGCTCCATTCGCCAGCTTGAACCTTACTAATTTCTTTGCGAATTTGAATCATGGCGTCACAAAAACGATCCAGTTCTTCAAGGTTTTCGGATTCTGTTGGCTCAATCATCAAGGTGCCAGCCACAGGGAAAGACATGGTAGGCGCATGGAAACCAAAGTCCATTAGGCGTTTAGCAATGTCTTCTTCTGAAATGCCAGATTCTGCTTTTAACGGACGAATGTCGATGATGCATTCGTGAGCAACTGTATTGTTTTTGCCAGTATAAAGTACGGGGTAGTGCTCACCCAGACGTTTGGCCACATAGTTGGCGTTTAAGATGGCGTTATAGGTTGCATCTTTTAAGCCTTGGTCGCCCATCATTTTGATGTACATCCATGTAATTACAAGAATGCTGGCACTGCCGTAAGGGGCGGCAGATACAGCGCCATGTTGTTCTTCCATGTCCAAAACAGGGCTAATAGTGTGGCCTGGTAAGAAAGGTGCAAGGTGTGATTTCACGCCAATTGGTCCCATTCCTGGGCCACCACCACCGTGTGGAATGCAGAAGGTTTTATGCAAGTTTAGGTGAGACACATCGCCACCAAAGCTGCCCGGAGGGGCAATACCAACCAAGGCGTTAAGGTTAGCGCCATCAATGTAAACTTGGCCGCCATATTTGTGTACTGTGTCACATACTTCACGAATGTGCTCTTCAAACACGCCGTGAGTAGAAGGGTAAGTCGCCATAATGCAGCTAAGTTGATCTGCGTGTTTTTCTGCTTTTTCCGCAAGATCGGTCAAGTCAATGTTGCCGTTTTCATCGCATTTAACAATGACGACCTTCATTCCGGCAAGAGCGGCCGAAGCGGGGTTGGTGCCGTGAGCCGAACTTGGTATCAGGCACACATCACGGTCATGATCGCCGCGTGACTTATGGTACTTGTCAATAGCGACCAAGCCAGCATATTCGCCTTGAGCACCAGAGTTAGGTTGTAAGGAAACCGTATCATAACCTGTGGCTTTAGAGAGCATCGCGATCAGCTCTTGTAGCAAGGCGTGATAACCAGACACTTGGTTGTCTGGTGCAAATGGGTGAATGCGGCCAAATTCGGCCCAAGTCACAGGAATCATTTCAGAAGCGGCGTTCAGCTTCATGGTGCATGAACCTAGTGGAATCATGCTTTGATTAAGAGCGATGTCTTTGACTTCAAGCTGATGCATGTAACGCATTAGTTCGGTTTCGCTGTGATGACTGTTGAATACAGGGTGGGTCAGAATCTCGTCTTGGCGTAATAGGTTGTCTGCAATACCAAAGCGAATGTCCATGTTGGCAATGCTATCAACATCGGTTGTCACGCCAAAACAGGCTAAGATATCGACGATATCTTGAGGCTTGGTTGTTTCGTTTAAAGCGATAGATAAGCTGTTGTCACTGGCACGATAGAAGTTCATTAACTTCGCTTGTGCATTGTCATAGATGGCTTGCGTTTTATCGCCGGTTTCAATAATGAGTGTGTCAAAATGACTAGTATTGCTACTAAAGCCATTAGCTTGCAATTGAGTAGCAAGAAGGTGTGTTAGTCCAGCAACGCGAGAGGCAATTTTCTTAAGACCGTCTGGTCCGTGATAAACCGCGTAAAAGCTGGCCATCATAGCGAGCAGGGCTTGTGCCGTACAAATGTTGGACGTGGCTTTCTCGCGACGGATGTGTTGTTCACGAGTCTGCATCGCCATACGCAGGGCTGGCTGATCGTGACTGTCTTTGGAAACGCCGATGACGCGACCAGGCATGGAGCGCTTAAATGCGTCTTTTGTCGCAAGGAAGGCAGCGTGTGGGCCACCAAAGCCCATTGGTACACCGAAACGTTGGGCGCTACCAAAAACAATGTCTGCACTCATGTCGCCTGGGGATTTTAGCAAGACAAGAGAGAGTAGGTCGACGGCCACGCTGACTAGAGCTTTTTGTTCGTGAGCGGCCGCAATGAAAGAGGTTAAGTCATTTACTTCACCATCGATGCCTGGATATTGAACAATGGCGCCGAAGATATCGTGATCATTCAGTTTTTCTAGCTTATCCACCACCACGTCAATACCGAGTAATTCAGCGCGAGTTTTCACCACATCAATGGTCTGCGGCAAACAATGATCTGCCACAAAGAGTAAATTGCTTTTCTTTCGGTTTGAGCGCTTCATTAGCGTCATGGCTTCCGCGGCAGCCGTCGCTTCGTCCAACAGTGATGCGTTGGAGATCTCCATCCCTGTTAGGTCAATAATAACTTGTTGGAAGTTTAGTAGTGCTTCTAGACGACCTTGTGATATCTCAGGCTGGTAAGGCGTGTAAGCGGTGTACCAACCTGGATTTTCTAATAGGTTTCGTAAAATAGGTGATGGTACAAACGTATCGTGATAACCCATGCCAATAAAAGAACGTGCGACTTTGTTTTGTTGTGCTATGGCTTTAAGTTCGACTAAGGCATCGTTTTCGCTGACTGCTTGAGCACTTAAATCTAGGTTTGCTTGGCGAATAGCCTCAGGAACCGTTTTTTCAATCAATTCAGCGAGATCGCTTGCGCCAATGGTGGTCAGCATTTTAGCTTGTTCTTGGCTATCTGGTCCGATATGGCGAGCGATGAATTCGTCGTTGTTCAACAAATCGCGGATGCACGATGTCATAGTTCAATCACCTATTAAAAGAAGAGAAGAGAGAATATGCTCTTTCATGGTAATGAAAGAGCAGGGCAGTTCGAATGAGAGTCTAATTACTCAATGGAGTCGGCGTAGCCTGATGCATTGAGTAATTTATCAAGATCAGCTGGGTCACTAAGTTTGATTTTAGCGATCCAAGCGCCTTCATAAGGTTCTTCATTGATTAGCTCAGGAGCGTCTTCTAGTGCTTCATTGACTTCAATGATTTCACCATTAACTGGGGCGTAAATATCTGATGCAGCTTTTACAGATTCAATTAGTGAAAATTGCTCTGAAGCTGTTGTGGCTGTGCCTACTTCAGGTAATTCGACGTAAACAACATCGCCAAGCAAGTCTTGTGCATGATCCGTAATACCAACTGTGACAGTGCCATCACCATTGTCTAGAACCCACTCATGTGAATCGGCGTATTTTAAATTTTCTGGGATAGTGCTCATCTGTTGTTTGCCTCTTAAAAAAATACCCAAGAGGAAGTCCCCTTGGGTATGTTGATTAGCGGTAAAGTGGGAAGCGTTTGCAAAGTTCTTTCACTTCTGCAAGTACGCGAGCTTCTACTTCTGGATTACCTTCTGGCATTGCCACTAGGCCATCAAGAACATCACTGATTAGGTGACCCACTTTGCGGAATTCTTCTTCACCAAAACCACGAGAAGTCGCAGCAGGTGTACCAATACGGATACCTGATGTGATCATTGGCTTTTCAGTGTCAAATGGAATGCCATTTTTGTTACAAGTGATACCGGCACGTTCAAGTGCTTTATCGGCCATATTACCTTTGATGCCTTTCGGACGTAGGTCAACCAGCATTAGGTGGTTATCGGTACCACCAGTGACCACATCACAACCACGTTCAATCATCACTTCAGCCAAAACTTTGGCGTTAGTAACCACTTGATCAATGTAAGTTTTGAACTCAGGCTTCAATGCTTCACCGAATGCCACAGCTTTACCGGCAATCACGTGCATTAATGGGCCACCTTGGTAGCCTGGGAATACAGCAGAGTTAATTTTTTTGCCCAAATCCAAGTCGTTAGACAAGATCATGCCACCACGAGGACCGCGCAATGTTTTGTGAGTCGTTGTTGTCACAACATGAGCGTGTGGTAGTGGTGATGGATGAGCACCTGTGGCAACAAGACCAGCGATATGAGCCATGTCGACAAATAAGTAAGCGCCAACCTTGTCAGCAATTTCACGGAAACGTTTGAAATCGATAACGCGAGGGATCGCGGAACCACCAGCGATGATCATTTTAGGTTTGCATTCTAGTGCTTGCGCTTCAATAGCATCGTAGTCGATCAAAAGAGTATCAGGGTTAACTTGATATTGAACAGCATTAAACCATTTACCAGATTGAGCTGGTGGCGCACCGTGTGTTAAGTGACCGCCTGCATCAAGTGACATGCCAAGAATTGTGTCGCCTGGTTGTAATAGTGCCAGCATAACTGCGCCGTTTGCTTGTGCACCTGAGTGAGGCTGAACATTAGCAAATTCACAGTTAAACAATTGTTTCGCACGGTCAATGGCCAATTGCTCAGTTACGTCAACCGCTTCACAACCACCGTAATAGCGACGGTTTGGATAACCTTCCGCGTATTTGTTTGTCAGCACAGAACCTTGCGCTTCAAGTACGGCTTTTGAAGTGATGTTTTCAGAGGCAATCAACTCAATGCCAGTTTCTTGGCGTTCTTGCTCTTCTGTAATCGTTGCATAAAGCTCAGGATCTCGCTCTGCGAGAGTTTGGCTGAAAAAGGCTTCGGTGTTGGCCATGGGGAAATTTCCTCTTAAATAAACATGTATGCCCATAAGACAATGAGTCTTCGCTATAATAACACTTTGGCAGTCTAAGGTGATGAAAAAAGATCATCTTTCTTAGAGCGTCAGTCATTGTCCTGTTCACGTCAATTTTTGCTTATCATAATCAAAAAGTTTCCAATTGGAAACATGAAAAACTCACTTGCGTTAAAAAAATGTTTGATCATTCTATTTGACCGAATGGTCTGGTTTTTTATCTATATTGTACGCTGCAATGTGGCGCTTGGTTTAAATAAAAGCCGAATGGCACTTGTCAACAAGGCTGCCTTTTGGGTAACCTGTTTCCAATTGGAAACTTTCTCAAACAAGAATCTTGCAGGTAATAAAATGAAACGTACTGCCTTATATGAACAGCATATTGCTAGTGATGCCAGAATGGTTGAGTTTGCAGGTTACGAGATGCCTGTGCAGTATCCACTAGGTGTGAAAAAAGAACATTTGTGGACACGAGAGCAGGCAGGGTTATTTGATGTATCCCATATGGGGCAGGTTATTTTAAAAGGTGCGAATGTTAAATCTGAGCTTGAGGCAATCTTACCTGTTGACGTGCTTGGCTTGGCAGAAGGTATGCAGAGATATGGCATGTTTACCACTCAAGAAGGTGGGATTGCTGATGATCTAATGTTTGCTAATTGGGGTGACAAGGTATTTATGGTGGTAAATGCGGCTTGTAAAGAGCAGGACATTGCTTACCTAAAAAGCCAATTAACCACATCAGAGGTGGAAGTGGTTGAAGATCGTGCATTGTTGGCTATTCAAGGGCCTAAAGCCCGTGATGTATTTTCTCGCCTTGTGCCGGACGCGGCTCAAATGACCTTTATGCAGAGCTTGGTATTTACTTGGCAAGGGGTCGAGCTTTGGGTGAGTTGTTCTGGCTACACAGGAGAAGATGGCTACGAAATTTCGGTTCCTAACGAGTATGCAGCAGAATTTGCGCAAGCATTGCTGTCTCAGAATGAAGTCGAATGGATTGGTCTTGGGGCGCGTGATTCTCTTAGACTGGAAGCGGGCTTATGTTTATACGGTCATGACCTTGATACCAATACCACTCCTGTTGAAGCTTCTTTAAACTGGGCAATTCAAAAAGTTCGCCGTTCAGGTGGGGAACGTGCAGGGCAATTTGTTGGTGCGGATATTATTCTGCCTCAGTTTGAACAAAAGCCAGCGAAGAAGCGAGTTGGTTATCTTGTAGATGGTAGAGCGCCTGTACGTGAAGGGGTTGAGCTGGTGACAGCAGATGGTAGTAAAGTAGGTCAGGTTACCAGTGGCGGCTTTTCACCAAGTTTGTCTCAGCCCATTCTAATGGCTTATGTTTCAACCTCTGTTCTTGATTCAGGTGACGCTGTTTTTGCAGAGATGCGTGGTAAGCAAATTGCTTTAACACAAGCAAGCATGCCTTTTGTGCCATCTCGATACTACCGCGGTTAAATTCGTTTCCCTGTAATCAGGTTTATAATGTGTTAATGCGTCATGTAGAGGGTGTCTTTACATGGCGCATTTTTATTTGTTGTGTGATAATTCTCATTTTTTGGAGAGTCTGTATTGGCAAGTGTTACTCAACTTGTTGCAGCCTTTGATGCCTGCTTTTTATCGTCTTTTAATACCCGTTTGATTGGTAATGCCGATGAGCCCTTGTATCTTCCAGCGACCACGAATGAGCCTGCGAAAATTTTATTCCGTCTGGATTACGTATCAAGCGCCTTACATGAGATCAGCCATTGGTGTATCGCAGGAGCTGAACGTCGTCGTCTAGAAGATTATGGTTACTGGTATGAATCAGACGCCCGTAATCTAACGACGCAAAAGCAATTTGAACAGGTAGAGGTCAAACCTCAGGCAGTCGAATGTCTTTTGCATTGGGCGGCAGGATTGGATTTTCGGGTCAGTGTGGATAATTTAGCCTTGCCTGAATACGATTTTTCGCACTTTGAGCAAGCCGTTATGCGTCAGGTTGATCGTTATATAAATGAAGGAAACTTGCCTGAAAGGGCTTTGTTGTTCTCGCGCTATCTATTGTCACAACGCCATCCTAATCAAGATTTGAGTGAGTTTTTAAAGCAGAAGTATGAAGATTATTGCAGATGAGAATATGCCTAAGGTGAGAGCATTGTTTTCACACTTAGGCGAAGTAACTTTAGTAAATGGCCGTAACTTAACTCATGAGCAAGTTAAAGGGGCGGATATTTTACTAGTAAGGTCTGTCACTAAGGTGAATAAGGCCTTATTGGAAGGGAGTCAAATTCGCTTCGTTGGCAGCGCAACGATAGGGGTTGATCATATTGATTTGGATTATCTTTCGCAAAAAGGCATTCAATTTTCTAGTGCACCTGGGTGCAACGCTCAGGCCGTCGCCGATTATGTCTTCAGTGGTTTAAGTCATTTATATCTTGCTAAAGGGGTGAAATGGCTTGATCGTAAAATCGGTATTCTTGGCTATGGTAATGTGGGTAAAACCGTCTATCAAAGGTTTAAGGCGTTAGGATGTGATGTTTGTGTTTATGACCCACTAAAGCAGCATGAGGATAATGAGGCAGCCAATTTTGTCTCTTTAGCTGATGTCTTGTCTTGTCAGGTTGTTTCTCTGCATGCTCCTTTGACGAAAGCTGGGGAATACCCGACAGTTGATATGATCAGTGGGGCAGAGCTTGAACAGCTGGCGGCCGACAGCGTTATTATTTCTGCAGGTCGAGGTGGTGTGATAAACGAATCGGCCCTGATAGCCCGATATCATAAATTACAGGGCCAGTTGCATTTGGTTATGGATGTTTGGGATGGTGAGCCGAGTATCAACCCATCGTTATTGTCGCTTGTCGATATCGCCACGCCGCACATTGCAGGATACAGTAAACAAGGCCGTGAAAAGGGCAGCTGGATGGTCTACCAAGCACTGTGTGAATTTTTGCAGCTACCAACAAAAATTGCTTATAAAGAAGCCATCAGCGCAGGAAATATTTCATCAATTCAATTGTTTGACGGTGTTTGTAAAGAAGAAATGCTGGCGAGAAGCATGCATGCCCTTTATGATGTGGCTAGAGATGATGCTCGTTTAAGGTATCAATATCGACAAAATACAAAAGAGAACATATTTGATTGGCTCAGAAAAAACTACGTTGAACGTGATGAATTTAATACTTGTCAGGTGAAACATCATTCTGAGCAGGCTACCTTGACAGCAGTTGGCTTCAATCAATCATAAAAAATACTAAGGTAAAGCATGGCTGGAGTAATGCAGGTTGATTTAGGCGACCTTGACGTGCCCATTGGTACGAGTGTGCAGTTAGAATTTATTTCACCACCAGGTCGTCATATGGTGAAAGTGTTAGGGAATCTCCCAGGCGTTTCTTTGATTCTATCTTGTCCAAAATTAAATGGTAAAAATATCCTGGTTCGTGACAGTCAGGTTGTGAATATACGATTAATGCTAAGCACTCATGTGTGTGCGTTTTCCAGTAAGGTAGCAAAGAGTTATCTGGAGCCGGCTGCTCATCTGCACATTGCCTATCCAAGTTATGTTGAAGCGTCAGAAGTAAGGCAAGCCGTTCGAGTTGAAACGCGGCTGATTAGTAATATTGAAGGGGACGATAGCGAGACTTCGATTCCTGCCGCTTCTTCTGCGATTATCACCGATTTAAGTTATGGCGGAGCTAAACTTATTTCAAAAGAAGATTTTGGTGCTGTCAGTCAGACTATGAAAATGGCGTGCAGTGTCAAAGTCGGACCTTATTCTCAGCTGCTGAAATTGGATTGTGAAATTCGCTCACAAGAGATTCAGATGCTCGAACAAGTTCAGGCGAATATGGTGGATAATGAATTTCTTACCCGAATGGGGGCGGAATATTTTTACGTCTACGGTATACGATTTGTTAACCTCTCTAAGGAGAACGGAATTCCACTTATGGCCTATATATTAGACACGTTAAAGAAAAAATAACGACAATAGGTCCATCAGTATCACAAAAAAATGCCAGCAATTTTGCTGGCATTTTTGTCTTTGTGCTATGAGGGTTAAAGTTTTTGTAATGCGTCAATTCGATCCCGAATTGGAGGATGGCTTGAAAACAGTTCACCTAGCGTCGGTCTCTTGCCTTGGCGGATGCCAAAAGCCATCATAGAGTCTGGCATGTGGGTTTCTTCGTGTTCCTGCTGTAAACGTGCTAAGGCCGCGATCATAGCGCCTTTGCCAGCAAGTTTTGCTCCAGCTTCATCGGCACGGAACTCACGAAAACGTGAAAACCACATTACGATCATGGAAGCCAAGATGCCAAATAAAATCTCAAAAACGAAAGTTGTAATGTAGTACCCCCAACCAACCGAACCTTCGTTGTCGTCTTTGCGAAGAAACTGATCAACTGCGTAGGCGGCAATGCGGGCAAAGAACATGACAAACGTATTTACCACGCCCTGTATTAGAGAAAGCGTGACCATATCGCCGTTCGCCACGTGGCCAATCTCATGACCGAGTACGGCTTTAATTTCATCTGGCGGAAAGCGGTCTAGCATGCCGCTAGAAACAGCAACTAAAGCATCGTTTTTATTCCAACCTGTCGTAAAAGCGTTGGCATCATGAGATGGGAAGACGGCGACTTCTGGCATGCGGATGCCGGCGTTATCAGACAGCTCCTTGACGGTATCTAACAGCCAGACCTCTTTATGGTTGCGTGGTTGTTCGATAACTACTGCACCTGATCCACGCTTAGCCATGAATTTAGACAAAAGCAACGAGATAAGGCTTCCGGCAAAACCGAATACGGCGCAGAAAATCAGCAAATTGCTAAAGTTCAGGCCATTGCTGGTCATATAGCCGTTAACACCTAATAAGCTTAACACTATGCCTGCCACGACCATGACAGCAAGGTTTGTTAAAAGGAAAAGAATGATACGCATTTTACTATGCTCCTAGAAAGACTGGTAAGGAGCATAGTAGGGTTTTAAGGGATTATTTCAAGATGCCAAATTAAGGATTTTAGCGTCTCAATCTATGCAAGAAAGCGGCGAATCGCTCCATAGCGGGAGTGAGTTCTTCTATATGAGGCAGGAAGACAAAGCGCACATGATCTGGGGTTGGCCAATTAAAGCCTGTGCCTTGAACGATGAGTACTTTTTCTTCTTGCAAAAACTGCAGAACTAAATCCATGTCGTTTTGTATCTGGTAGACCTTAGGGTCTAGCTGTGGGAACAGATACATTGCCCCTTGAGGTTTATGGCAATTAACACCTGGAATTGAATCTAGCACATCAAAGGCTACCTGACGTTGCTCATATAATCGGCCTCCCGGAACAATCAGTTCATTGATGCTCTGATAGCCGCCAAGAGCCGTTTGGACCGCATGTTGTGCTGGGACGTTGGCGCAGAGCCGCATAGAGCTGAGGATGTCTAAACCATCAATGTAATCCGAAATCTTGCTGCGATCACCGGTGATGGTCATCCAGCCCGAGCGAAAGCCTGCGGTTCGATATACTTTGGATAAGCCGCCAAAAGTGACACAAGGAATGCGGCCTTCTGTTAATGTGGCTGTGGGTATGTGTTGTGCCTCGTCATAAAGGATCTTGTCATAAATTTCATCGGAGAAAATAAGTAAATTATGTTCATCCGCTAAATCGACAATAGCCTGTATCAGGCTTTTTTCATACACTGCCCCTGTAGGATTGTTCGGGTTAATAATGACAATGGCTTTGGTCTTATTTGAGATTTTCGCACGTATATCATTAATATCAGGCTGCCATCCGGAACCTGGGTCGCACATATAGTGTCTAACATAGCCGCCAGACAGCGTCGCGGCAGCTGTCCATAGTGGATAGTCCGGTGCAGGAATTAAAATTTCATCGCCATCATTAAGTAGAGCTTGCATGGCCATCACAATTAACTCACTGACGCCGTTCCCCATCCATACGTGATTGACGTCAGCGGACTTAATGCCCATAGCTTGGTACTTTTGCATGACGGCTTTACGAGCGGAAAAAAGCCCTTTGGATTCACAGTAGCCCTGTGACGTGGGTAGGTTGCGGATGACGTCGACTAAAATTTCATCCGGAGCTTCAAAGCCAAATGGCGCGGGATTGCCAATGTTAAGTTTTAGAATGCGTTGACCTTCTTCTTCCATGCGCATGGCTTCTTTAAGAACGGGTCCACGGATTTCATAACAGATGTTGGCGAGTTTATTTGATTTACGAATTTGCACCAAATTGTCCTTACATAAAGCTGGGCGAAATGAGTAACTTTACACCTAACTTGGGAGCATTCAAGATGGCTGAGTCAGTTAACGAGGAAAAAATTGTGAAATCGGAAGACGAGTGGCAGCAAGAGTTGCCAGAAGACGTATTTAATATTGTACGTAAAAAAGGCACAGAGCGAGCGTTTACTGGGAAATACGAAAAATTTTATGAGCCAGGTGAGTATCATTGTCGTTGTTGTGGCGCGCTTTTGTTTCATTCAGATACCAAATATGACTCTGGTTCCGGTTGGCCAAGTTTTTATGATGCTAATATGTCGAACATTGAAGAAAAGACAGATGTTTCTTGGATGATGCAGCGTACTGAGATTATTTGTCGTCAGTGTGATGCACACTTGGGGCATGTCTTTGAAGATGGTCCGCAGCCGACCGGACTACGTTATTGTGTTAATTCCGCGTCTTTGTCTTTTAAAGATAAGGAATGACGTATTGATGGCGGTTTGAATGGAATAGGGCAAGTCGACTGACTTGTCCTTTTTTTATTCATTTTAATAGGCTAATAATGTTCGGATCGGCTAACAAACGAGTAACGGTTTGGCTCGCCAGCTCATTCATATCTTCTTGGATACTGGATTGATAAGGCATGGTGCCATACTCACGAACTTTCTGAGAGCCGAAGTTGGCTTTGTAGGTTTGGCCTTTAGCAGCTAATACGACATTAAGTTCAAAATCCATTGTCGCCACGGTTTTAAGAGCATCAACTTTGGTTGTGTAGCTCATTTTAGTGATATGGATTTGTAAATCGGCTGCAGGCAAAACGCCTTGGTCTGGGGTAAAGCCGAGTTGACGTAAACCGGTAACGACACTCTCTCTTACACTTTCTTTTACGTCATTTGTTGTATAAATGTCAGCACGTTCATTTAGACCAGTTTTAATAGAGCCAATGCTATTGGTTATTTTTGTACTAGTAGAGACCTTAATGACTCGCTCATTTGTTAGGTTGGTGTTCTCGACAGCGGCTTTAGGTTCAACACTAATATAGTGCGTTGTTGAACAGCCAGCTAAAAGTAGTGTTGATATGGATAGGGCGAGAATGATGGATTTGTTTCGCATAAGAGCTCCGTTAATATTGATTTAGAAAGAGGTTTTTCTCTAAGTCGCTTAAATTAATGAAAAAAACTGTTGATTTTAAGATTAGTAACAGTAATATACGCACCCGCTCACACAGCAAGATTATGTTTTAGTCCCATTCGTCTAGAGGCCTAGGACACCGCCCTTTCACGGCGGTAACAGGGGTTCGAACCCCCTATGGGACGCCAATCTTAAATTGATTGCAACATAGTCTAACGGTAAAAGTAGTGGGTGATAAGTTTTTTTGCGGGAATAGCTCAGTGGTAGAGCACAACCTTGCCAAGGTTGGGGTCGCGAGTTCGAGCCTCGTTTCCCGCTCCAGTTTCGCACTTTCGTAAAAGTGTATTGTGTCCCATTCGTCTAGAGGCCTAGGACACCGCCCTTTCACGGCGGTAACAGGGGTTCGAACCCCCTATGGGACGCCACTAATTTTAACCATGTTGCTTGCGAGAGCAGGGTGGTGATAGAAGAAAATAGAGTTTTGCGGGAATAGCTCAGTGGTAGAGCACAACCTTGCCAAGGTTGGGGTCGCGAGTTCGAGCCTCGTTTCCCGCTCCAGTTTCGCACTTTCGTAAAAGTGTATTGTGTCCCATTCGTCTAGAGGCCTAGGACACCGCCCTTTCACGGCGGTAACAGGGGTTCGAACCCCCTATGGGACGCCATTCTTATTTAGATTTGGTGTCATGACTTGTAATTGATAGCAAATTATAAAATGAGAGTGTTTAGACTGTGTCCCATTCGTCTAGAGGCCTAGGACACCGCCCTTTCACGGCGGTAACAGGGGTTCGAACCCCCTATGGGACGCCACTAATTTTAACCACTTTGCTGATTGATAGCAGGGCGGTCACAATTAAATAGTATTGCGGGAATAGCTCAGTGGTAGAGCACAACCTTGCCAAGGTTGGGGTCGCGAGTTCGAGCCTCGTTTCCCGCTCCATTTCAAAATATGTCCCATTCGTCTAGAGGCCTAGGACACTGCCCTTTCACGGCAGTAACAGGGGTTCGAACCCCCTATGGGACGCCATTCTTTTTTGCGCTATCATAGCTGACTTTAATTTGAGCTTATTAGCCATGACTTGGTTTGTTAATTATACATTAGACACTTCAATTGCACCTGCTGATCGTGGATTAGCCTATGGTGACGGTGTGTTTGAAACCATGCATGCTAATCAAAATGGCTTCATACGTTTATCCTCTCATTTAGCTCGCTTGTACAAAGGCCTAGAAAAGCTCTTAATGCCCTTTGATGCTGAGCAAAAAGAACAGTTATCTTATTTTTTACATACCATTTTGCCTGATTACCTTGATAGCGATGCTGTTGTGAAAATAATAGTGACTCGTGGACAGGGTGGACGAGGTTATCAGCCGCCCCAAACGGTAACGCACACCATCATAATCGGTATTTTACCGTTTCCTGACTATCAAGCTGAAAGCCGTCAAGGGGTTGGGGTGTCGCTGTCGCCTATACCCGTTAATGCGAATCCGTATTTAGCTGGCATTAAACACCTCAATCGACTTGAGCATGTGATCGCCAAACAACATTTGGCGCTTAATGATTTTGAAGCCATCATGTTGGATTCTCAGGGTAATGTTATCGAAGGCATACAGAGCAATGTCTTTTGGTTTAAAGGTGGTTGTCTATGTACCCCTGCTTTAGATCATGCTGGAGTGGAAGGGACATACAGACAGGCAATCCTGGCTGAAATGGCAACACAAACGACCTTGATAGAGAGCTTCACCGCGAACCACTTGCTGGCAGCGGATGAAGTGTTTATGGCGAACAGTTTAATGAAAATCGTTCCTGTTGTTCGGATTGATCGTCAAACCTTTGCGATCGGTCCGAAGACTAAAAAATTACAATCTTTGATGCAAGCTAAGGAAATGCATGGCATACATTAAATGGTTCTACCGAGCAGTGTTTCTCATAATTACCTTGTTGGCCTTATGTGCTGGCTATCTTTATATACAGGTAACCTCCCCAATCGCCTTATCTGGACCCACTACGTTTGAGGTCGTAAAAGGTGACAGTGCTTACAGTTTGGGGCACCGCTTGCATTCAGACGGTCTCATTGAACAGCCTTATCTAACTCGTGTTGTGGCCAAGTTAAAACCAGCTTGGGTACCTAAAGTGGGGAAGTATGCGCTTGATCCCAGTATGAATTTAATACAGGTAATGTCTTTATTCGATTCAGGCGAATCCATATCTTACGATATCACCCTGTTAGAAGGTAAAACGACGCGGGATTATCTATTGGCAATGAAAGCCAAAGGCAATATCAAAATGACTTTGCTGGGTTTATCAGACGAAGAAATCGCCGAAAAATTGGCGCTTAAAGTTGCTCATCCAGAAGGTCGTTTCTTTGCTAATACCTATCGATATCACGATGGTGACACGGATGTGAGTATTTTAAAGCATGCGAACGGTTTGTTAGTGAATACGTTAGACGTACTATGGCAGAACAAGGCGGAGGGGGTACCTTATAAAACCTCTTATGAGGCTTTGATTATGGCATCCATAATTGAAAAGGAAACGGCCGTACCGGCAGAGCGTCCTTTGATCGCTAGAGTCTTCATCAGCCGTTTACAAAAACGTATGCGATTACAAACTGATCCAACTGTGATTTATGGTTTAGGCGATGAATTTACAGGCAATTTGACACGCAAAGGGTTACAGTCAAAATCGCCTTACAATACCTATCGTGTTTATGGTTTGCCGCCGACGCCCATTGCCAATGTTGGACGTGAAGCCATAGCGGCCGCACTGAACCCGGGCCAAACCAAGGCACTTTACTTTGTCGCTAAAGGGGATGGTTCGCATGCCTTTTCTAATACCTTAAAAGAGCATAATCGGGCCGTTAGAAAATATCAGTATAAGCGTCGCGATGATTATCGCTCCACGCCCGAAATCACGCAGTAGAAGGTGAATGCCATGAAAGGAAAATTTATTACCCTTGAGGGTGGCGAAGGCAGCGGCAAGTCAACTGCCATCGAATCAATTAAGCAATGGCTTGATGCGCATTCTATACCATACCTTATGACGCGTGAGCCTGGTGGGACGCCTTTAGCAGAAGATATCCGTAATTTAATTTTGCAAGCAAGAGAGGAATCTGTCAGTGATATGGCAGAGTTACTGCTGGTCTTTGCGGCACGGGCTCAACATATTGCGGAAAAAATTCGGCCAGCGCTTGATCAGGGCATTTGGGTGATCAGTGATCGTTTCTTGGACTCATCTTATGTTTACCAAGGAAATGCTCGAGGTGGATCCTTTGCCATCATCGATCAATTGGCTCAATGGGTTGTCTCTGATTGTCAGCCTGATGCGACTTTGCTGTTAGATGTTTCTGTGGAAATTGGTCAGCAGCGAGTGGTGCAACGTCAGCAGCAAGATAGATTAGATAAAGAATCGTTTAATTTCCACGAGAAAGTGAGACAAGGTTTTCTAGAGCGTGCCGAGGCAGAACCCAAGCGAGTGTCCATTATCGATGCAAGTCAAGATATTGAATCTGTAAAACAACAGATTAAAGCTGAACTCGATCGTTTACAGTCAAATTGGACTTCAGGGAAGTAAAGATGTCAATTGCACCTTGGTTGCAACAAAGTCAGCAACACATTCAGCGTCTCAAGGCGTCTGGGGATTTATCTCATGCGCTACTGATTACTGGCGCTGATGGTGTTGGGCAAGAGTCTTTGGCGTTTGCGATGGCGAAAGATTTAATGTGCGAATCTCAGCAAGCGGCGGCGTGTGGTCAATGTCATTCTTGCCAATTAATGGCGGCAGATACGCACCCAGATTTTCGGGTGCTAGATGGTGAATCGGGCACAATCAAGGTTGACCAAATTCGCAACCTAGTGCAAAAAATCACACAGAAACCACAAGTCGGTCAAACCAAAGTGGTGCTGATTAGTCATGCTCAATCAATGAACGTTAATGCTGCGAACGCTGTGCTTAAAGCGTTAGAAGAACCATCTGATCGCACTTTCTTTTTGTTAACGAGTTCACAATCAACCAGTTTATTACCGACTATTCGTAGTCGCTGTTTATTGGTGAATGTGCCGACGCCTAATATTACTCAGGTGGATGCTTGGCTTGCACAATACAACCCAGAAGCCAATTTGAGTCGCTTATTTTGGTTAACGACTCAACCTTTTCGCTTGTTGTCGATTGAAAAAAACCAAAAAACGGAATTGTTTTTAAGTTTGCCAGATAAAGTGAATCAGTTGCTACAGCAAGAAATGAAGGTGGCAGAGTTGCTAAAAGGACTAGATAGTCAAAATATCGAAGATTATTGCAATGGTTTAGCCGCCATTCTTCATCAATCACTGTGTCATTCTGCAGGTGCCCCCTTGCACCCTTCACTGGAGGCGGTCTACGCCAATCTTATTCGTCGAATTGGCATTCGAGCCTTAATGGATCGCTATCAGGCAATACAAAATTTGAAATTGGCCCTACAAAAAACAAATTTAAACCCCATTATGCAATTAACAAACGAATTAAATCAGTGGTAACTCTTGTATGTTGATCGACACCCATTGCCATTTAGACATGTTAGATTTGGCGCCTTACGATAATAATTTAGACCTTGCGATTGATGCGGCTTACCAACAGGGCGTACGCCAACTTCTGAGCATTTCAGTCGACCTCGATAAAATCGACACGATTCTGGCTTTTACCCAGCGTGATGGTGTTTTTGCCAGTTGTGGTGTGCATCCATTGCAAACTGAGGGACTATTGGCTGACCCTCAACGTCTGCTTGAACTGGCTAAGCATCCTAAAGTGGTGGCTATCGGTGAAACAGGGTTAGATTATTTTTATGAAAAATCTAGCGAGATTCACCTGGCGCAGCAAGACAGTTTTAAACATCATTTGATCGCTGCTGGTCAGCTTGGTTTGCCAGTTATTGTGCATACACGTGAAGCAAAACAAGATACCTTATCCTTGATTCGACAGCATGGAAACTCTAATTCTGCGGGTGTCCTGCATTGCTTTACGGAAGATTACGAGATGGCTAAAGCCGCCGTTGATGAAAATTACCTGATTTCCATCTCAGGCATTGTGACCTTTAAAACAGCACAAGATTTAAAAGAAACAGTGCAAAAATTGCCGCTTGAATCTTTGATTGTGGAAACAGATTCACCTTACCTTGCCCCCGTACCATACCGTGGTAAGAAAAATGAGCCGAAATATGTCGCCGAGGTAGCTCAATATGTCGCCGATTTAAAAGGCATTCGTTATGAAGAGCTATTAGAAGCTACGGCGGCAAACTTCCATCGCGTCTTTAACAGAGTGCCCATGAATGAGCACTTAGTTCTTAGCGTTTAGTATTTTTGTGGGACTGTCACTCAACTGAGTGTTAGTCTTACCTATTTATCATTTACAGACCCCAGGCATGACAAGTTAGCTATTGCTTGTTATCTCATAAGGAAGCTCATTGATGTCCAATATGGTTACTGCTTTACCTTACCAAGCGCTTGCTGCAAAAGTACCAACAGATCACTTACCTTTTAAAACCCTAAAAGACATTGAGCCCCTGAGCGGCATTCTAGGCCAAGAGCGTGCCGTAGAGGCGATTCAGTTTGGTGTGGCTATGCAGCGCCCTGGTTACAATATCTACGCAATGGGGGATTCTGGAACCGGTCGTTCATCTTATGTGATGAGCTATTTGAAAAGTGAAGCCAAGCGTCGACCTGCACCAACGGAATGGGTATACGTGAATAACTTCACAGAAAGCTATCGCCCTAAAGCCATTGAATTTGCGCCGGATATGGCGTCTGAGTTTGAAAAAGAAATTCGCGGCTTAATTGACGGTTTAATGGCGACTTTTCCTGCGGCTTTTGAAAACCCGACTTACCAACAGCAAAAGAGCATTATAGATCGCGCGTTTAATGATAAATACGAAGCGGCGATTAATCGGGTTGAACGAGTGTCAGGCAAAATTGGTGTCGCCATGTTCCGTGATGCATCATCGGTCAGTTTTGCGCCGATGAAAGAAGGAAAGGCGCTGGAAGAAAATGAATTTGCCGCGTTGACTGATGAAGAGCGTGACGCTTTTCAGGAAGGTGTTTCGACATTAGAAGGCCTACTTAACGAAGAACTACTAGGTTTGCCTCAATGGAAGCGCGAAACCTATGACTTATTGCGTCAGTTAAATTTAGATACGGTGAAAGAAGCGCTTGATCCCTTAATGCAGCCGCTACTAGACACCTACAAAGAGCACGAGCAAGTTATGGAGTATCTTACTGCTCTGCGTGCGGATCTCGACAAAACTATTATTGATCAAATGGCAGACGATAAAGCTTCTGAAAATCGTGATGAAGTGGGACGTCGACAAATGTACGAAGATTTGTATCTGCCTAATATTGCGGTGACAAACGAAAAAGACGGTGGGCAGCCAGTGATTTATGAGCCGCACCCAACTTACCGTAATTTATTTGGTCAAGTTGAACACAGCAGTGATCAAGGTATGTTGGTGACTAGTTATCGCCTTATTCGCTCTGGCAGTTTGCACGCCGCGAATGGTGGGTATTTGATCTTAGATGCTGAAAAATTGCTAACGGATCATTATTTATGGGAAGCTTTAAAGCGAGCTCTGAAGAGTAAGACGCTAAAGATTGAGCACCCTTATTCAGACATGGGACTGATGAATACTACTACCTTAACGCCACAAGATTTGCCTTTGCAGGTTAAAGTGGTGTTGATTGGGGCAAGAGATATTTATTACTTACTGCAAGACGCTGATCCAGATTTCCAAGAAATGTTCCGTGTACTTGTGGACTTTGATGACAGTTTAAAGCGCACTAAAGATTCAGAGTACGCGTTTGCTCGTTTAATGAAAGACCGGGTAGATAAAGAGGAATACGCTAACGTTACTCGTGATGGTGTGGCAGCATTGATTGAATACAGTAGCCGTCTTGCGGAGCATCAACGCGAAATGGCGGCGAAAATTGGTGATGTTTTTGAGTTGCTTGGCGAGGCAGATTTTGTTCGTCAAATGGCCAAGGATGAAGAAATTAATGCCGATCACATTCAGCGAGCATTGAAAGCCAAGAAGCATCGTACAGGCCGTGTTAGTGAGAAGATCATCGAAGAAATCATCGAAGGCACAGTGTTACTGGAAAGTGATGGTTATGCTGTAGGGAAAATCAATGGCTTAACCGTGATGCAGATAGGTGACAGTAGCTTTGGTGCCCCAGCACGTATTTCTACGACCGTTTATCCTGGTGGTAAAGGTATTATCGATATTGAGCGCGAGTCTAACCTTGGTCAGAATATTCACTCCAAAGGCGTGTTGATTCTATCTGGTTACTTAGGTAACAAGTACGCCCAGCGTTTCCCGCTTGAAATCTCAGCTTCTATTGCCATGGAGCAAAGCTATGGTTATGTGGATGGAGACAGTGCGTCAACGGCTGAATTATGCTGCCTTTTATCTGCACTCATTCAGGTGCCGTTACGCCAAGATTTGGCCATCACAGGTTCATTGAACCAATACGGGGAAGTGCAAGCAATTGGTGGTGTGAATGAAAAAATTGAAGGTTTCTTTAACGTCTGTCAAGCACGGGAATTAACGGGCAAACAAGGGGTAATTATTCCCAAGTCAAATGCCAATAACTTGATGTTAAATGATGACATTATTGAGGCAGTCAAGGCAGGTTTGTTCCACATATATGCAATTGAGTCCGCTGATGAAGCATTGCACCTGTTAACCGGTATTGAGCCGGGTGTTCCAGATGAAAATGGTGAGTACTCTGAGGGGACTTTATCTTACAAAGTCATCCAGCGTTTGGAAGAAATTGCCAAGCTTGGCGAGGACGAAGAAGAGGAAGAGGGCGAAGACGAAGAAAATGCAGAGGAAAACACGAAAAAAGCTTAGTGCTTACCATTTGTGCGTTTTATTATTTGCGCTTTGCACTTTGAATTAATCAAAGAAAACACCGTATAGTAGAGGTCGTCCGCTTTAACATAGATATAGCTGGCGACCTCTTTACGTTTACTGGGTAAATGTTTTTTCAGTACCATGGCGCGTTTAAAGGCTTTTCCTGAGACGTATTTCTCGGCGGCTTTATCTGCGGCGGCTCTGGAATCCCAATCAGGACATTCTGCATAGGCTTGTGTTGCACTTAATAGAATTAAAAAGGCGCATAAGCATTTGACCAGATACATGGATTCATCTCTTAATCTATAATTCCCTCTAGTATCCATTAACGATGCCACCACTGGCAAGCTTAGCGGTAAAATGAAAATCTGCTCTGATTCTCTAGTGCTTTTTACTTTGAAAATGCTATTTTAATAGTGTGGGAAAGGTGGAAACCAAATTACAGTGACTATTGAAAGGGTGTTTTTATGAAAAAAAGTTTGCTTGCCGGGGCAATCTTATTGGCGACGTTATCGTCTGTCAGTGTGGCACATGGTTCATGTGGTGATACAAATTTGCATGGTTATATGCAGGACATCAAAAGTGACATGCGTCAAATGTCATCGGCTGTGAAGTCTGGTGACTTTGATACCGCAACAGAGTATGTTGATCAGTTGATTGTCTCATTTCAGAAATCTCGTAATACTCATCCACATCAGTTTGAAATGGATGGCTTAGAAGGTGAGGCTTTGGCTCAACAGACAGAGCAATATGTCGAGTTGATCGATAGCACAATTAAAACCTTAGAGGATTTGAATGTGGCGTTGGCGGAAAATGATAAAAAAGCCATACGTCAGCTGGCTGGCGAGATGGGGAAACACCGTAAAGTTGGCCATAGCACTTTTAAAGGAAGTTGCTAATCCCCTTGATGACCTAGACTTTAATCGCTGTTACAATGCGCGCGTTAAAGAGAGGAAATTATGGCTCGTGTAAAAAAATCACGTTCAATGCGTGGAAAGTTAGGTAAAACTGGCTCAAAAGAGATGATGAAAGAGCAAAATAAAGCTCGTAAGGCATCTTCTGTCCGCCGTTTTGCAACAAAGAAATCAAAGCAGCGTAAAGATCAAGCTCATAAGAAATTAGAGCGTCTAGGGCTTTTACCAGAAAAAGAAGAGGCGGTTCCAGCAACTCGCCCTCGTCGTTTTGTGTTTGTTAAGCCTGAGGCAGAAAAGCCGTCAGAGCCTACTAAGGTGTCTGAATCTGTCCAGTCTGATCGCGAAGATTTGTCTGTAGATGAACTTTTGTCTGCATTTACAGAAGAAAATTAAGCAAAAGTATGTAGAATTAGAAAGGCTGCCTTGCAGCCTTTTTTTATGCTCCAAGTTTCTGATTTGTATTGATTAAATTTTAATTGATTAAGGTGACAACATTGAAAGCTTCCGTTCCCATGTCGAGTGTTCGCTATCTTCTAAAAGCAGTAGAGAAACAGGGGCTCGATCGAGAAGCAGTGCTAGAAAGCTTAGAAATTACCGCTGAAGAGCTGGAGCAGAGTGATTCTTTCTCTGCTTATCGATTTGGTATGTTATACCAAAAAATCATGTGGTTAATGCAGGATGAGTCGTTCGGTATGCTAAGTGGTGGGAAGATTCCAAATGGGACTTTTCGCATGATGTGTTTGTGTATCATTCATGCACGCAGCTTGGCACATGCACTTTATCGTTGTAGTGATTTTTATGAAATTTGTCGTGGTCCAACCGTCAAACCTGTACTGATCAAAAAAGGTCGCTTTGCTATGGTGACTTTTGGGCCGTTAAGTTCATCTGATGAAGACATCGACAGCTTGGTTTTGGCCGAATCTAATGAACAGCTGAGAACAACCCTGTCCATGTGGCATCATTTCATTTGCTGGCTAATCGGTCGTCGTTTAAATCTTAAAGCCGCGTATTTTACTAATGAACGCCCTGACGATGTGGAATACTACAAAACCTTGTTCCAATCAGAAGTAAAGTTTAATCAGCATGCTAACGCACTGGTGTTTCCTGCCAGTTATCTTGATATGCCTATTGTCCAAACCGAAGACAGTCTCAGAGGTTTTTTAAAAACCGCACCATATCAGTTATTGGTGATGGTTGAGAATGACAACAGTTTGAAGTCGCAGGTGATGGCAATGTTAGGGAAAGACTTTTCTCGAGAGATGCCAAGTGCGGAAGAAGTGGCCAGCGGTCTAAACATGAGTGTTTCTACTTTGCGCCGCCGATTAAATGATGAAAAAACCTCTTATCAACAGATCAAAGATGAGTGTCGTAAGGAGGCGGCGATTACCTACATGAATGCGCCTCAGTTAAGCATTAATGATATTGCTGCCTTGATGGGCTTTGATGAACCCAGTGCTTTTTTCCGTTCATTTAAGAAATGGACAGGCATGACACCTGGTGAATACCGAAAAAGTGAGGAATATTTAAAGTTCGGTAAGGATATGAAACGCCCTGATAACAAGGTCTGAGTAATACCTTAATAACATTGTGAATGTATTTGTTAGAAATATAGGTTTGAAATGTTATTGAGGAATCGTCGTTCTTTTTCCATTCTATAGGTATATATCCGCTCGGATAACCTATACCGGAGAATAAAAAAATGAGCGACTACCAATATCCTGTAAATGACATTTTATTTAGCCTACTTTCAATTGCCGACATCAACAAGTTGTCGCCTTATCTAGAAGAGCCTGTTGATCAAGAACTGCTTGAAGCCATTTTAGGCGAAGCCGGAAAACTTTCTGAACAAGTTATTGCGCCAATTAATGCCAGTGGTGACAGTGAAGGTTCAAGAGTTGAGAATGGTGAAGTAATTGAAGCGAAAGGTTTTAAAGAAGCTTTCAAAGCCTATACCGATGGCGGCTGGGTTGGCTTATCTGGTGATCCAGAATACGGTGGTCAAGGGCTACCATCCTTCATTGCTACGGCCGTAAACGAAGGCGTGCAATCTGCGAACTTAGCTTTTTCTCTTTGTCCTCTATTAAGTCACGGGGCGATCGAAGCCATCAGTCATCACGCCAGTGATGAATTAAAGTCGCAATACCTCCCCAAAATGCTTAGTGGTGAGTGGGCCGGCACCATGAACCTGACTGAGCCATCTGCTGGCTCTGATCTTGCGGCTATTGCTTGTAAAGCGATACCAGATGGTGATGCTTACCGTATTAAAGGCCAAAAAATCTACATTACATGGGGTGATCACCAAATGAGCGATAACATCATTCATTTGGTGTTAGCTCGTCTACCTGACGCGCCAGAGGGCGTCAAAGGCATTTCTTTATTCTTAGCACCGAAGTTCTTGTTAGATGACGCGGGAGAGCCTTCACAGCGCAACGACGTGCAAGTCGTGTCTGTAGAACATAAATTGGGTATTCATGCATCACCTACTTGTGTGATGAGCTTTGGTGAGAACGAAGGGGCATTGGGTTACCTAGTTGGTGAAAAGCATCAGGGGCTAAAAGCCATGTTCACTATGATGAACAATGCTCGCCAAGGTGTTGGATTGCAAGGTCTGGCGATTGCAGAGCGCGCTTATCAGCAAGCTTTAGCTTATGCCAAAGAGCGTAAACAAGGTATGAAAGCTGATCGTTCTGGAAAAGCAGCTATTATCGAGCATCCAGATGTACTGCGCATGTTGATGACAATGAAGTCGCAAATCGACGCAATGCGCTCATTAGTTTATGTGGCAGCCGTTGAGAATGATCTTTCCCATATTGCCGATGGTGAGGTGAAGCAAAAAGCGGTTGCAAGAACAGCACTTTACACACCAATCGTAAAAGGCTGGATCACTGAGCAAGCTCAAGAAATCACTTCCTTAGCTATTCAAGTACATGGTGGCATGGGTTTCATTGAAGAAACAGGGGTCGCACAACATGCTCGTGACGCTCGAATCTTACCGATTTATGAAGGCACTAATGGTATCCAGGCCATCGATTTGATTGGACGTAAACTTTATGCCGATAAAGGCGCTGCTATGCAGGATTTGTTGGCTGAGATGGGAGCTGATTTAGACCAATGGAAAGCAGACAATTTTAATGCGCCGCTAGAAAAATTAGAGAATGCCTTAGAACAAGCTAAACAAGCGACCGATTTTTGTTTAGCTGCAATGCAAAAAGACAGTACGTTAGGTACAGGTTCCGCCTATGCTTATATGATGTTAATGGGTTATGTCGTTGGCGCTTGGTTGCAAATCAAAGCCCTGGCGGCAAGTCAGCAAGATGCGCAAATGGGCAATCAACAAAAACAATCTTGGTGTCAGTCAGTGGTCTTTTATTGTGATCATATTTTGCCAAGAGCAAGTGCTTTCTATCAGGCCATTGAGTCTGGTCACGAGTCGGTAGAAGTACTAAATGAAACAAGCTTTGCGCGTTAATATCGCGAAATAACAATAAAAATGCCGTTGTTGGGAGGCAGTATGACAGATAGAGAAGTAATGGAATTTGATGTGGTGATTGTCGGTGGTGGCCCAGCAGGTCTTTCCACTGCGTGCCGCATTATGCAAAAGGCTCAGGCTGATGAAAAAGAAATCAGCGTTTGTTTGGTCGAAAAGGGTTCAGAAATTGGTGCGCATATTTTGTCTGGCGCAGTGGTAGACCCAAAAGCTTTGACCGAATTGTTTCCAGGTTGGCAAGAAATGGGCGCACCACTTGAAACCAAAGTGAATGTGGATGAGCTACATTGGTTAAGTTCAGATACTTCTGGTCGTCAACTAAGCAGCTGGATGATGCCAAAAACACTTCACAATGAAGGTAATTACATCATTAGCTTAGGCAACCTTACTCGTTGGTTAGCCGAACAAGCTGAAAACCTAGGGGTGGAAGTCTTTCCAGGGTTCTCTGCTGCCCAATTGGCGTATGATGAAGAGGGCAAGGTTGAAGGCATTATCACAGGAGATATGGGGATAGCGGAAGATGGTACGGAAAAAGACAGCTATATGCCAGGAATGCTGTTAAAAGCCAAATACACCATTTTCTCTGAAGGTTGCCGCGGTCATTTGGGTAAAGAGCTTATTGCTCAATACCAATTGGATGAAGGCAAAGCCCCACAGCATTACGGTCTAGGTATTAAAGAATTATGGGATGTTCCTGCTGAAATGAGTAAGCCTGGCACAGTAATTCACACAGCAGGTTGGCCATTAGGCAAAGAAGCGGGCGGTGGTGGCTTCCTTTATCATCTTGAGAATAATCAAGTGGTGGTCGGTTTGATCGTGGACCTTAATTATAAGAATCCGCATCTAAGCCCTTATGATGAATTTCAGCGTTACAAACATCATCCAGTTATAGCAAAGCATTTAGAAGGGGCCAAACGAGTTTCTTACGGAGCGCGAGCCATTGCTAAAGGTGGTTGGTCTTCATTGCCAAAATTGAGTTTCCCGGGTGGTCTTATTATCGGTTGTGATGCCGGTACCCTGAACCCAGCTAAGATTAAAGGGACTCATACCGCCATGAAGAGTGGCATGATAGCCGCTGACACTGTTTATGACGCATTGCAAGCAGACAGTTTCGTGGCTGAGCTTGCTCATTTTGATGAGGCGCTTGCGTCATCATGGTTGGGTAAAGAGTTGCAGCAAGCACGAAACTTTGTTCCTGTTATGCATAAGTTAGGTACTTTCTGGGGTGGTGCTTATAACTGGTTAGATCAAAATATCTTTTCGGGCAGCCTGCCTTTTACATTCAATGATATGACGCCAGATTACGCTTGCCTTGAAACAGCGGACAAACACACGGCGCCAGAATATCGGAAACCAGATGGCTTATTAAGCTTTGATAAGCCTTCTTCTGTGTTTCTTTCTAATACGAATCATGAAGAAGATCAGCCTTGTCACTTGAAGTTGAAAGATGCTGCTATCCCATTAGATCACAATTTGCCTAAATACAATGAGCCTGCTCAGCGTTATTGTCCGGCAGGTGTGTATGAAGTGGTTGAGTCAGATGGCGAGTCACGCTTTCAAATTAATTCGCAAAACTGCGTTCACTGCAAAACTTGTGATATTAAAGATCCCGCTCAAAATATCACTTGGGTAACACCTGAAGGAGCTGGCGGTCCAAACTACCCTAATATGTAACATAAGCAGGGTAAAACAAAACAAGGAGACAGCAGTCTCCTTGTTTTGTTTCATATTCGTCACTGGATTTACACCTCAGCCTGTTTAATAATGTGCTCCACAATATAAGGGGTTATTATGCGTTTATGGGTTGATGCGGACGCCTGTCCAAATGTAATCAAAAATATATTATTTCGTGCCGCTGAACGAGTTCAAGTGCCATGCATATTAGTGGCCAACCAAGCCATTGCTATCCCACCATCGAAATGGGTTGAGCGTCGTGTTGTTAGCTCAGGTTTTGATGTTGCCGATAATTATATTGTAGAGCAAGCCTCACCAGATGATTTAGTCGTTACCGCTGATATTCCATTGGCATCGGAAGTGATTGATAAAGGGGCTTTAGCCATTAACCCTCGCGGTGAACTTTATACGAAAGAAAACATCAAGCAACGCCTAAATATGCGCGACTTTATGGAACAAATGCGTTCCTCTGGAGTGCAAACAGGTGGGCCTGCTAGTTTTAGTCAGCAAGATAGAATGGCATTTGCCAATACGCTCGATAAATTATTAGCACAACGGGCAACCTAGTTGCCTGTTAGTTAGCTGAATGAGAATTGTGTTATCGGGAAAGGGTTTTAAGAATCTTTTCCCGATAATTCAACATTTATAGGTGAGCACATATGAAAAAGATTGTGGTTGTTGGTGGTGGTGCTGGCGGATTAGAGCTGGTGACCAAACTCGGTAAAGCATTTGGGAAAAAGCGCCAAGCAGAGGTCGTGTTGATCGACCGAAGTCAGACGCACATATGGAAGCCCCTGCTTCATGAGGTGGCGACCGGTTCGTTAGA
This sequence comes from Marinomonas aquiplantarum, assembly GCF_003314975.1. Lineage (GTDB taxonomy): Bacteria > Pseudomonadota > Gammaproteobacteria > Pseudomonadales > Marinomonadaceae > Marinomonas > Marinomonas aquiplantarum. The sequence goes on along the minus strand of NZ_QNRF01000012.1, from coordinate 5,458 downwards.
CATTAACAATGATGGTCTAAACTATCGCGCCCACGCTGCCAAACATCATTATCAATTTCAACTTGGCACACTAATTAATGTTGACCCAAAAGAGCGAGTATTAACCCTTGCAGCCATTGATGATGATAAAGGTCATCAGGTCTTACCGGAACGACATGTCAGTTACGATATTTTGGTGATGGCCGTTGGTAGTGTGAGCAATGACTTTGGAACACCAGGTGTCGCTGAACATTGCTATTTTCTAGATTCTCATCGCCAAGCTGAGCGCTTTCAGCAAGCGTTACTACAACAATTCTTACGAGTGAATCAAGAAGGTGCTGAGTCTAAGCTAAAATTAGCGATTGTTGGTGGTGGGGCAACAGGTGTTGAATTGTCCGCAGAGTTGTTTCATGTTGCAGATTTAATGAAGTCTTATGGAATGCCGGAGATGTCTGGCAAACGTGTTCAGGTGCAATTAATTGAAGCAGGTGAGCGCATTTTACCGGCTTTACCTGAGCGCATTGCTGGTTTGGCCAGTAAAGAGCTACAGCATCTTGGTGTTCATATCAGTGAGAAAACAAGAGTGGTTCGCGCCTTTGATGGTGGCTTCCAGACAGCGGAAGAAGAAACAATCGATGCTCATCTTATGATTTGGGCAGCAGGGGTGAAAGCGCCAGATTTTGTCGCAAACATTGAAGGCTTCGAAACTACCCGTAATAATCAAATATTAGTAAGAAATACCTTACAAGCAACAGAGTTTGATAACGTTTATGTTATTGGTGATTGTTGCGCCTGTAAGCAAGCGGATGGTTCTTTTGTGCCGCCAAGAGCACAATCAGCGCATCAGATGGCGTCATTAGTCTTTGCCAACATCAAAGCATCCTTCTTAGGAGAGCCTCAAAAAGAATACACCTATAAAGATTATGGCTCTTTGGTGAACTTAAGTCGCTACAGTACAGTGGGTAGCTTGATGGGAAATCTGAGTAATCGTTCTATGTTTATAGAAGGTCGCTTAGCGCGGTTTGTCTATGTGTCTCTTTACCGCTTACACTTGATAGCCATACATGGTTGGCTCAAAGCAACCATCATTATGGCGGCACAGAAGGTAGGCAAGGTAGTGAAACCGAAATTAAAACTCCATTAAATAAACTTTTCGAGATTCTTGAGAGCGCCAAATGGCCTTTCGTTTAGGTCTAAAACCGATATGCAGTTTGTGTATCGGTTTTTTTTGCTTTGATATTTGACCTATGTGTAACTCATAGGTTTTATACTCTTTAGAATGAATTCAGAAGGAGGTGTGATATGCGAGTCAGTGAAATAGCAAGAAAAGCCCTAGTCACTGCAGACACGGTTCGGCATTACACGCGTTTAGGCTTAATTTCAGCTGAGCGGGATCCTGACAATGACTATCAGCTTTATGACAAAACGGCTTTACAAAGGTTGAAATTTATTCGCCAAGCAACGGAGCTGGGCTTTAGTCTTAAACAAGTGGAGAATATTCTACAGCAATCTGACTGTGGTGATTCGCCTTGCCCTATGGTCAGAGATTTACTGCAGCAAAAGGTGCCGGAAACAAAAGCCAAAATAGCACAGTTACAAGCACACCTAGCAAAAATGGAAACGGCATTGGCAGCTTGGGAATCCATGCCAGACGGCGTACCAGATGGTCACTCTATTTGTTGCTTAATAGAAGATTGGGAAAACGTTTCCCTACAAGATAACGCACCGGAGGGATGTCATGACGGATGTAAATAAAGATAAAGTGTCTTTGTCTGTTTACGGTATGAGTTGCCAAGGTTGTGTTCGAAAAATCCGTGAACAAATTCAATTAAAAAGCCCAAATGCCGACGTGATTGGTGAACCAAAAGCTAATCGTTTAGACGTGTTATCGGATTTAAATTTGACGCAAATTCAGGATGCCGTTGAGCAAGCAGGGTTTGCCATAAGTGCCAATAAACTAAACCAAGAAATCAATCCTTCCTCGTCTAGTAATGATGCAGAATTGGATAAGCCGTCCTCTGAAGGAAAGACAAAACAAGCAGTAGATTATCAAATTGCCATCTCGGGAATGACCTGTGCTGGTTGTGTAAATACCGTTCAGTCAGCGATAGCCAAAGTGGATGGCACCATAAAAGTTGAGGTGAACTTTGCCAGCCATCTTGCGCAAGTAACCAGTTCTGCTCGTTATCAGGAGTTATTAACAGCGATAAGCGATGTGGGCTATCAAGGTGAGTTAGTAACTGACGCACAACAAAATGCAGAGAATAAAATAGCAAAGGATGCTAATGAATATCGTCAGAAAATAACTTCATCCTTTATGGGGCTTTCTTTTGGTGTGCCGCTTATGCTGTATGGCCTATTAGGTGGCAGCATGAAGGTGAGCTCGCTCACTGAACAATTTGTTTGGTTGTTAATTGGCTCTGTATGCGCGCTTATCATGTATTTTGCAGGTAAGCATTATTTCATAAGCGCATGGAAAGCGGTGCGCTCACATCACGCCAATATGGATCTGTTAATTGCCATTGGCACTGGTAGTGCTTGGTTATATTCCATGTTTGTGGTGTTGTTTCCAGACTTTTTGCCAGCGAATACTCGACATTTGTATTTTGAAGCCGCGGTGATGATTATTGGTCTAATTAATCTCGGTCAAGCGTTAGAGGTGAAAGCAAGAAGTAAAACCAACCAAGCCTTGCAGAAATTGTTAGACCTTGCACCCAAACAAGCCATACTTGTTCGTGATGGGCAGGATGTTCAAGTCCCTGTTGCAAATGTAAATGTGGGTGATCTACTTCGGTTGCGTTCCGGCGATGCAGTCCCCGTCGATGGTGACGTGATAGAAGGGCAGTCCTATTTGAATGAAGCCATGCTAACGGGAGAATCCGTTCCTGTTCGCAAAGCCGTAGGGGATTCGGTTAAGGCCGGCACTATTAATACTAATGGTAGCCTAGTCATTAAAGTACTTAAAACAGGGAAACAAACCCAATTGGCTAAGATAGTCGATATGGTCAGTCGCGCACAAAATTCAAAACCGCCAATCAGCCATTTGGCAGATAAAGTTTCGGCGATATTTGTACCCAGCGTCATCATTATTGCCATACTGACTGCGTTAGCTTGGTTTAACTTTGCCAATGCCCATGATTATTCCTATATGTTGGTAACCGCTGTATCCGTGCTGATTATTGCTTGCCCTTGTGCGCTTGGATTGGCGACTCCAATTTCAACTATGATTGGTGTTGGCAAAGCTGCCGAAATGGGGGGATTGATTCGTAACGGTGAAGCATTACAGGTGGCAAGTAATATTGACTGCCTGGTTTTCGATAAAACAGGCACCATTACCCAAGGAAAGCCAAGTGTAACCAAGGTTGATTATTTTGATGAGCGCGCTCAAACTGAATTAATTAATCCTTTGGTTAAAGCCCTTGAAAGTAAAGTGAGCCACCCGTTAGCTCAAGCTTTGCTTGAATACATTGATCAACAAGACTCAAAACAAACCACAGACAAAACCTCAGTTGATCACATCGCATTGAGTGAATATGAAAACTTACCTGGTTTAGGAGTTCGCGGACGATTTAAAAATGACTGGTATTATCTCGGTAATGAAAAACTGCTTAGCCAAGCCGGTCTATCTGTTCCGTCTTCAATAAATACAGAGGAGGCAGGGAGTCATGTCTACTTGTTTTCGAGCGACGCATTGCTTAGCCATTATTTGCTGCAAGATCCAATTCAAGAAAGTGCTGCTAACGCACTAAAAAACCTTAAGAGCATGGGCATAAAATTGATCATGCTGACCGGCGATCAAAAAGTCAACGCATCACAGGTTGCCGCGCAACTAAACATAGATGAGTATCACGCAGAATTGATGCCCGAAGACAAATTAAAATGGATTAAGTCCCTACAGCGTAATGGGAATATTGTCGGCATGATAGGCGATGGTATTAATGATGCACCGGCATTAGCACAGGCAAATGTAGGCTTTGCTATGGGAGAAGGAACTGACGTGGCGATGGAAAGTGCAGATGTCACCTTACTGCATAACAACCTTAATGCCTTGGTGGATGTGATTTCAGTGAGTAAAGCTACTATCCGTAATATCAAACAAAACCTCTGGGGAGCTTTTACCTATAACAGCTTAGGAATACCTGTTGCGGCAGGCTTGTTATATCCCATAACAGGTTGGTTATTGAGCCCAATTATTGCTGGTGTAGCTATGTCGTTATCATCCGTCACAGTCGTATTAAATGCGAATAGACTCAGACGAGTAATTAAGCAGCAATTAAAGGAGGTTGAGCGTGCTCATTAACCTTTTAGGAATCCTTGCCGTAGCTTTTGTTATCTACTGGTTCTGGTACGCAAAGAAGTAATTCACTTGAAATGAGCGCCTAGCAAAATGCGTTTTTTTATAGCTTAAGTCTAGGTGCGATGTATTCGATAAAAGCGCTAATCCTAGCCGATAGTGCTGAATGTCGGTAATAAACCGCATGGATCATCTCTCTATCGTTTGGGGTCGTCAGAGTATTGGGCAATACTTCAATTAGTGTGCCCGATGCTCTTGCTTGATGGGTCATAAAGTCTGATAACACGGCAATTCCATGACCTGCCAACCATAGAGACAATCAAGGAGTGGCTATGAATACCCCGATGTTAGGTATGGGAATTTTTCGTTTAGAAGGCGATGTTGCCTATCTGTCTGTCAAAATGGCGCTTGAAGAAGGCTTTAGACATATAGACACGGCTCAAATTTATGGTAATGAAGAGCAGGTGGGTAAAGCCATTGCTGAGAGTGGTATTGCTCGCGATGAGCTCTTTATTACGACTAAAGTTTGGAATGACAGCTTAACGGTTGAAGGCTTTATAGAGAGCGTTCATAAAAGTCTAAAGAAGTTACGTTTAAGCTATGTTGATTTGTTATTAATACATTGGCCAGCAGCACCTGAAGGCGTGCAAATGGAAGAGTATTTAGCAGAACTACTGAAAGCAAAAGAAATGGGATTAACCCGTGAAATTGGTATTTCTAATTTCACCGTTGCACAAATGCAGCAAGCTGCAGAAATCTTGCCGCAAGGCAGTATTTATACCAATCAGGTAGAAGTTCATCCATATTTGCAAAACAAAGCAGTTAGAAAGGCCGCTGATGCTTTAAATATTAAAATCACAGGTTATATGCCATTTGCTGTCGGTAAAGTGTTGGCGGACCCTGTGATGAAAGACATTGCCGACAAGCATCAGGCGCATCCAGCACAAGTGGCGATTGCATGGTCGTTACAGCAAGGGATGATGTCGATACCGTCATCAACTAAGCGAATCAATCTGCAAACTAACTTTGTCGCACCTAAGATTACTTTGGATCAAAATGACATGGCAAAGATTGCCACATTAGATAGAAATGTAATCCCCCCATTTTTAACAGGGGTGAAAAGTAGAGCCTAAGCTGCCTTCATAAGCCATTTAGGTGGAATGCCACCAATGGCACTGTTTGGCC
>NZ_QNRF01000011.1 GCF_003314975.1 Marinomonas aquiplantarum | reverse complement strand
ACCTGATCCCATCCCGAACTCAGAAGTGAAAAGCGCCATCGCCGATGGTAGTGTGGGGGATCCCATGTGAGAGTAGGTCGTCGTCAAGCTTTAAAATGAAAAGAACCTCGTCCTGCGAAGCAGGTCGGGGTTTTTTATTGCCTGAAATAAAGAGCGAACCACGTCACTTATCTCCTCACTACTTCTGGATACATGTGATTACACGATGCACCGAAGGGGCCAGTGGAAGACATCCGAAGGATGCCCGTAGGGGATAAAGCGAAGCTTTAGATCTGTGAGGTCGTCTCTAATATCCTCAGTATTCTAAGACCAGCCCCACACAACACGATCCCAACCAGCGACGCCTTGCGTCACTGCCGTCGTCAGCGGCTTACGCTGCTTGGGGTCTTGCTCATCTAGTCACATGCATAAGTCAGATGGGCGCAAGCTATCCGATATGATGTTTTGTCGACAAACCAAGTCTCTTGTTCCTTCCCCTTATGTCTTCAAGGGGAAGGTTAGGATGGGGTTAGTCCAGCAACCTCAATCCAATCACATTAACTGCAAGACTCGGTTATTTTGATAGCCTAGCCCGTTTTGTTCTTTTACCCAATCAAATACTGTACTAGTCATATGCATAAGTCAGATGGGCGCAAGCTATCCGATATGATGTTTTGTCGACAAATCAAGTCTCTTGTTCCTTCCCCTTATGTCTTCAAGGGGAAGGTTAGGATGGGGTTAGTCCAGCAACCTCTATCCAATCACATTAACTGCAAGACGCGGTTATTTTGTTAGCCTAGCCCGTTTTGTTCTTTCCCAAACAGCGACGCCTTGCGTCACTGCCGTCGTCAGCGGCTTACGCTGCTTGGGACCTGCCCCCTGAGATACCATGGCCGATGGTAATAGTATCTTCTTTTGTCTGCAGGAAATGCCATCTTACCATTGCCTTCGCTTGCGCCTGTTTCGCAAGCTCAACGCGTCAGCGCGACTCCAATGGTAAGATGGCATGTATTAGGTTTTTTCTACCTCTTATGTCTTCAGGTGACGTATAGATAGCGTAGCAGATGGCTATAAGCCGTTTGCTTTAATTACTCATTTAATGCCTTTAATTGCCTTATGAACTTCGATTTTTCTCTGCTTTTATTCCAAGCGTCGTAGAGTGCTATCAGATTTTCCAATGCAATTTTTTTGGATGCTGCTGGTGCTTGTGCTTTTTCCATCAAGGATAGTGATTGCAGAAAGAGTGGCTCTGCTTGTAGGTAGTCTCTTTTAGTATAGAAAATAGCCCCCGCCCTTGCTGCAGTATAAGCGGCTTGTAATGGCTGTGTTGGAATCTTTCCATGAAGTGTTAGACTCTGTTGATAAAGTGTTAGGGCTTTTTTTGTATTGCCTTGCTCATCTTTCAGGCTACCTAAATTACCCAGAATAAGGGCTTGTTCTATACCTTTGTCTTGATTCAGTTCACGCAACCCCACTAACGCTTTTTGGTAAAGCGCTTCTGCTTTTCTATAGTCTTTTTTTTGTTGGCTGTTCAGAGCTAATTCATTTAAATTCATTACGTTGGCGAGTGATGAATGTCCTGATTTTTCTCGAATATTCAGTGCTTGTTCACGAGAGGGTATGGCTAAATTTTGTAGGCCTTGTTCATCGTAAAGCGCAGCGAGGCGTTCCAGTGTTTCAGCGAGACGAACATCATTGTTTTCTAATGCGTTTTGTTCTCGTTCGAGTTCTATTTCTAATGTGCGTTGCGCAGCTTCTGCTTGGTTTTGTTGTATGTGTGCATCGGCCAAAGCATAATTTATGTGCCGAAACAGATCACTATATTCTTGCTGACCTTTGCTTTTTAGTAAGGTTTCTACGGTGGATATGGTATCAGCATAATTCTGCAATTCATTATGAAGACGAGTTAGCGCGTTTACGGTTTTTAACACGTCATACGCTTCAACATCTTCGAATTGTTGAATATTCCAAGCTTGGGAATAAGCTTCAAGGGCATTTAATGATTGGCCTGCCTGTTCAAGAAAATTACCTTTATTAAATAACAGGGTAGCTACCTGAGGGTGTTCGTCATCATAAGCGCTTTGGGTAAATTTGATGGCGTCATTAATTGAATCAATCGCAGTGTTCTGCTTGCCTTGTGCAATTTGAATAAAAGCCAATAGGTTGAGACTGCTGGCACGAAACGCGGCACCGTTGTCGGCTTTTTTAGCGACCTTAGCAGCGTATTTTGCATTTTTTTCTGCCTTAATGTAATCGCCTTTTTGGTAAAGTGACATGGCTTGATCTTGGTAGTATTGCCAGTTACCTGCCGCCCAAGACACAGAGCTGAATAATAGGGCGCAAAGAGTGACTAAAATGGCTAAGTGATGAAGTTTTATCATGTTAGAAATTTTTCTCCAGTTTTAGGCTGACTTGGGTGCTTTCACGGCTATACAGCCAATCTACATTGCTGTTTATGTTGGTGTGTTTGATGGTTAGGTTTGGGGTAAAGCCTAATATGGACAGTGTTGGTGATTTCAAAATCAGTGTGTAGCTACTTTCATGGTCATTCCGCTTTGCGCCAAGAATGTTGCTGTAGGCTTTGTAGGTCTGTTCGCGGAAAGAGGTGAAAAAGGTTGCATTTAGAGTGTCAGAAAATGATTTTGATACACCCAGCCTTACGCCAAGTTGTAAATAACCATAGGGTTTATCATCCGCTTGTCTATCTAACCCATCAATGCCTCCAAACAACGTCCAGCTGTTTGGTAAGACGTGCCACATGGTTGCATTTGCTGAGTAGGAAGGGCCGTTATAACGTTCGTAGTTTTGCTTTTTATAGCGCAGTTCTTTGTAATCGCCTTGGAGTTTGAGCATTTGCTTATTAGAAAAGCGACGAGTCCATTCGCCATGCAGGCCAAAGGCACTGTACATGGCTTTATTTCCATAGGCGGAAAATTCAAAAGAAGGCGCGAGTTGTATCTGATCGTCCAGATCTTGGTAGCGATAACCTAATTGCGCTACTAGTGTGCTTTCATTGTAATCAGGGTAATCGTCATAACTTTTACCGTACAGCAAAGCGCGAGAATACAGTCCATTATGACCAGTAACAGGTGTGTACTTGTTGAGAGTCAGCTCGTAATCAAGCCCTGTTGCTGAAATGGCGTCAGGGATGTTGCGTTCATAAATACATTGGCCTTGGTAGAGAAGTAAGCAAGTTCGACTTTCTGAAGATTGGTTAAGGTTATCATTCCATACCGCACCAAGCGCGACAGAGGCAGACCAATCATTGCGTTGATCTAGCGCGGTTAAAAAACTTTCTACTGTGCGGTTTACGCCCGCTTGTTGCGCGTTATCTGGATCAAGCTTTGCTGCTATTTGCGCAAAAACGATCTCAGCTTCTTTGTCTTGATGGTCTTCAAATAAGACCCTCGCCAGCTCTAACTGACCAGGTAAAAAACCAGGATTTAAATTGAGAAGCTGACGATATTCTATAACAGCCTGTTTCATGTTTCCTTGGATTCTAGCCAGGGCACCTTTTGCATAGGCGAGTAACAGTGGGTCAGCATCGGAAAGTGTCTGGTATTCATCGAGAAAGTAAACAACGGCACTCCATTGCTTCTGTTTGATAGAAACGTAGAGCGCACGCCCTAGATCATTAGCATTGTGCCCGACAGGATAAGACTTGCCATCAAGAATCAACTCTGGACGTTTTCCTGGCAAGTAATCTTCATCTTTGAGTAATTCACTTTCCTTTGAATTGTTTTGTTGTTCTATGCTTTGGTTTAAACGTAATTGTGTGTCTAGGTCGTGATCGTCTGCTTGTGCAGAGAATGGGAGCAGAAACAGCGTGGTCAATCCGAAAGTAACGCAATTGAGAGTATTTCGATGTCTGTCGTTAGAGAAACCCATGTGAATCGCTCGTTATTGGTGGTAAAGAGGGTCGTCGAGCATGATCACCATGCTCGACTAAGATCAAATCATCAAAATGATTTAGTCTTGTGTACCACCAAATGCGGTGTCGTATTCCGTTCCAGCAAAGTCTACCAACCCCGCTAGATCCGCTTGGCCATTGTAGAACTGGGCAGAGACATCACCACTGGAAGCAACTACAGAAGCAGACTCTATAGCAACTGCATTACTACCAGTTACGCTAGCATCGCTATTAATAGAAGCGATGCCGACATTAACAGTCAGTCCATTTGTGCTTGTCATACTACCTGTTAAGGTAGCTGCGCCAAAGTCAGCGGTTAATGTACCGTTTAGCAAGCTTGCTGCTGTACCATCGTAGTTATTGATACCCACGACCGTATATGTAGCCGTGCCAGAGGTTGGTACAGAGGTATCCGCATTTGCTCCTGAATAATAAACGGTACGAGTCGAATCGCCGCTTGTGCCATAAGCAGACCATTCACCGACCCATACATCACTGGTACCTACTTGAGCGAAGTTGAATACTCCGAGGTTATCGTGGCTGGTAGGTGAGCCAGTGTAAGGGAAGTTCAAGTTGTAAACACCTTGAGCATCTTCTGCTCCGTAGACGGTTAAACCTTGAAAATTCACTAGATTGTCAATACCGGTTGCATTCACACCAATACCGGCGCCGCCTGATGTGTGAGGCCCGCCATTGACAGTTGCAGCACCCACTTTCACATATGATGTATTACTAGATTCACCAACTACAGCAGCACTAGCCATTCCTGAGAATACTAAAGTACCAAGAGTGAGAGACATTGCGCTTACTAGTTGTAACTTTTTCATTGTATTACTCCATTGTATTGTGTGTTTTCCCAATGAAAACACGCTTGCCATGACACTACTTATGTAGTGTCATCCTTGCTAACGGGTCGCTAGAAGCGGCCTGTTAAACCCAGTTTAAAGGTACGTCCCGGCGCAGCCACGGCAGATCGAGTCGCAGGATCCACATAATATTGGTCGGTTAAATTTGACCCTGTGAGCTCCACATCTAAGTTGTTATTAATTTTATAACGAGCGTAAGCGTCAAAGATGAGTGTGTCGCCCCAGCTATAAGGAATGTTATAGAAATAAACATAGCCTTGGGTGTTGCCACCGTAGCCAACAGCATTCTCTACATACCAATCTAAGTCGCTGTTTTCATAACCTTTGTAGTAGGTGGCACGACCTCCGATTTCTAAGCGTCGCTCCATAAAACGGCCACCTAATGATAAATTTGCTGACAGTTTTGGGGTGGCTTGTGCTAATTGGTAACCATTAGGAAAGCCATATTGGAAGCAGGTTGGGATAGGGTCATTGGCTGCAAGTGTTAGATTATTCGTGGATAACATAGCGGCACTGTTCTCATCACAAATTTCATTTTTCAGGACGTAATTCACCCCAAAGTCACTGAAAAAACGACCATTGTCATAACGCGCGCTCAGCTCTATGCCGCGTATGTTTTGTTCATCAACATTATCAAACTTAAACGAGTTATCTCGCTCAATGAGATCTTTGGTTCGGTTATCATAATAGGCGATTTTGATGTCGGCATGTTCGGCACTGGTAAACCATTGGGTGAGGTCATGTACATAAGCCAATTCCCAATTGTGGGCATGCTCTGGTTTGACGCCATAAGGATTTTGAGATGCCGAAAAGGCCATGGTGCTTTCAAACATGCTTGGGTAGCGCAGCGTTTCTGCATAGCTTAAATAAGCTCGGCTGTAATCGGTGAATTGATAACTAACACCAGCATGAGGCACCCAACCATGGTCTTTATTCTTTTTTGCCTCTGCGGTTTGTGTTGTTGAGTTGCCACTTGTTGTGCATGACACCACATTTTCATCAGCTAGGGAGCCATTGAGGCAAGGATTGTCTGCTCGATCGTAATTACCGTCGGAATCAGGTTCCCAAGTGCCAGCATTAGTCGTTACTTCTTTAGTGTATGGCGTCGTAGTAAGGGCACTTTCCACTGTTGTAGGGATTCCTATTGATGTAAGAAAATCTGCAGTTTCTTGAGCCATAGCTTGTCTTTCAGACTCTGTGTAGGTGTACTCGGTTTTATAGGAAATATCGTAAGAAGTTATAATGCTTTCTGTGAATTCATTTGGATGAGCATCAAGAAAATCATCAAAGGCCCAATAAGCCGAATAGGTCATGCCGGCATTAAGCTTTAGTTTATCGGTTGGTTGCCAAGCAAGGTCAAAGTTGGTTTCCCATTCTTCCCGCGTTCCTGCCCGAGGTAGCATGACCCAGCCTCTTTCAGAAAACTCGTCGTATTCATCGTCTGAACTGAGTTCTTCATGCTGAAAGCGACCGCCCAGTGTGAGGTCTAGTGTGTCGGTAAGCTTCATTTTATTGCTGATCGTTATGCCATCTGTGGTATTTTGGGCGTTGGCAACCGCACTGTTATAAAGGGTAGCGTCTGCTGAAAATACTTCAGATGGTAAAGTCTGATTTGGATAGCCTCCTGAGGTATAGGTATCGCTGACCGTATCGGTACGCCATAGGTTGATGTATAAATCTATGGCGTCATTGTTTTCCGGTTTGAAGGAATATTCTAGGTTGTACGCCTTGGCACTCACTTCGCTGAGTGGCCATTGAATGGCGCTTCTATCATCTGATGACATGATTCTAGAGGGCATAATTTCACCATAAATAGAATCGGACTGGCGATAATTAAAGCCAAGTGTTTGATCATCACTGATATGTAAAGTCGTTTTTAGTAACCAAGATTCCATCAAACTGGAAGTGTTGGTGACTTCGTCGCCTGGCTGCCAATTTTGAGCAAGAGAGGTTATGTAGTCTTTATAGTTATCTTCGCTAAGGTTGTTGTAATAGTCGGTATTATTTGTACCTGAATAGTAATTGCCTCGTTCCCGATAAGCGTAGGCAGCAAGCACATCGAAATGTTCACTCTTTTTGGCCGCAGCCACACGATAAGCGTAATCGCCGCCATTTAGTGGGTTGTTATCACTGTCTGATTTGTTTTTTAAGTTGACGCGTAAGGTTTCATCGTTAGAGGGGTAAGCGCTTCCGGCAGGGTAACCGTCGACATCTGTCGCTAATTCGCCAGTATGAAGAGCGGGTACTCGTTCTCCTGTCGCATTGCTGCTGCCTTCTATTTTGAATTCTGCGCCAAAGGTTTCACCGTCACGTATTAAATCATCAGGGGAAAGGGTTTTGACCACCATGGCACCACCAACGCCACTGTGTACGTCTCGCTCATTGGTGGCACCTTTATAAATTTGCACATTACCGATGAGATTAGGATCTATGTAGTTACGGTTGGTTGCGCCATTGTAGCCACGCCAAACAGTGAGCGCTTGTTCCGTGCCATCTATAGTGACAGGAACACGGCCAGGGCCTTGAACTCCACGAATGTTTAGATCAAGTGCACCGCTATTGCGGGCTTCTCCACTAAATACACCGGGCACACCTTGCAATAAATCGGAAGGGGTGGTGCCCTTGTAACGTTCTACCTCTGTTTTACCAATAAAGGTCGTTGATGTGTCTTTGTCGTATACATCGTCGTAGCCCTTTTGATCTCGGGCGCTCATGTCTGATGTCGCTGTGTTGTCTTCTATGGTAAGAGTGGAAAGGTTAATGCCATCATTGTCCAGTTGTGACTTCACGATGTAATTGTCATTTTGTATTTTTTGCGAAACCAAACTCGAAGTGGCCAATATCTGAGTGAGTGCCTCGTCAGTTGTGTAATCACCTTTTAATCCGTTGCTCTGTTTTCCGGAAGTCGCGGAGGCATCAATGGATAACGAAACGCCTGCGGCGATGGCGAATTGATTCAGTACGCTGTCTAAGCTGCCAGCGGGTATTGAATAATATTGCGTATTAGTTCGGCTACTGATTTCCTCTGCCAGAATCGTTTGGCTGAAAGGTAAGCTGATGAGGCTGAGTGGGATGGTAAAGAATAGGGGTTTTAAAATGTTTGCTTTTGTCATGATTACTGCTCGATAAATTGGGTGTCTTATATCCATACCGAACAGAAACTTAAAAGCCTCAAATAAAAATGAAAATTATTTCTATTTGAGGTCAGGAAACTGAAATGTTAGCCAAAAAAGGTGTGAAAAACTGTACTTTGATGGGAAAGGTAGCTGCCAGTTGTTGCAAGATGATGTCTGGGTTGTTTAATGCAAAAACACCAGATACGTTCAAGGTATTTAGTTCAGGTGATATGCGCATCAGGCCTTTTCTATAGCGGCTAAGCTCCTGTAAAAAGTCTCCTAGCGGCATGTTTTGTGCCAAAAGCTTTCCTGTTAACCAGCCTATTGAGTTGATATCTGAGTGGGTTGTTTGAGATGCGTTTTGCTGGTTAAAGGACACGCAGTTGCCGGCGGAAAGGGTAATAAAATTAGACATTTTTTGCCCCATATAATGTATTTTTTGGCCAGAAAATACGCTTATTTTGGTTACATCATTTGTACATCGAACGTTTATTTTTCCCTGAGTGAAGAGGATTTGACCTTGAGGTGTTGTGAAATGGAATGGGTGCTTTTGGGTCGCGCTTAAATGGCATTCTCCACCACTTTTTATAACTAGGTGCCGCTCTGTTAAAAAGTCTACTTCGGTATTGGTGTTGAGTGATAACTGGGTGTGTTCATCTATTGTAATGTGTTTTATTTCCCCTGTGGTTGTGACTATTTTTTGTTGTTCACTAGTGGATATTAAATCACTCAGAGTGTCATTGTTAAAAATGAAGGTACCGCCTGCGGATAACGCGATAAGACTTAAAAATTGTCGGCGTTTTAATTTATCGCTGCGTGAGATGATGCTGGTGGTTTTTACTGGTGCATCGTCAAAATGACTTTGCGCTTCGATTAAACATTGCCAAGCCTTCTCGTTAGCTGGGTCAGCCGCGCGCCAGATTTCGGAGCGCTTGTGGTCTTGTGATGAAGGTGAATCGGCCCACAGCTTTGCCATTAAAGTGGCAGCGTGTTGGATGCGTTCTATCTCGACTTTCTTTCTCTGCATGATTTAATGCCCCTGTAATTTTACAAGAGCACAGGTTTGTAATGCTTTGGCGATGTACTTTTCAACGGAAGAGACGGAGACGTTGAGCTGTGTCGAAATTTCGCTATAGGAAAGCCCATCGATACGACGTAATAAAAAGGCCTGACGAGCTTTGCTTGAGAGGTTGTAAAGCAGACGGTCTAAATACAGTAATGTCTCGATGACCTCTTGCTGGCTTTCTGGAGAGGAGACAAATTGTTCTGGTAATTCCTGCAAGGAAGCTAAATAAGCTTGCTCTACTCGCCAGCGTCGATATTGATCAATGAGAAGTCCTTTGGCTATTTTAGCTAGGTATTGGCGTGCGTATTCTTTAGGCGGAGGGGTGCCATTAATTAGAATTCTCAAATAGGTGTCTTGCACTAAATCTGCTGCTTTATGTGAACAATTTAACCGTTTCTGCAGAAAATGATTCAGCCAATTCTTGTGCAATTTATAAAGCTCAGAAATCTCAAGTTGAGTACTTGCGTTCATGCCTGTAAATCCCAATTGATAATGCTTATCATTAATAATTACAGGTTTGAGTGTTAATATGCAATAGAGTTAATAAAACTTAATAATTGCTCAGGGTGCGATGTGTGTAATGGCGGGTGTAATGGGTGAGGCTTGGGAGATAATACCTGCCATAGTCGATCTATGGCAGGTATTGTTATTTATCTAGCGGATTTATTTACGGCTTGTGAGTAACGCCTTATAGGCATGACCACTGCGTTTGATCGTACGTTTTTGTGTTTCATAGTCCACGTAGCATAAGCCAAAGCGCTTGCTGTAACCTTCGGCCCATTCGAAGTTGTCCATTAGACTCCAAGCAAAGTAGCCTCGAATGTCCACACCCGCTTCGATGGCATCGTTAACGGCGTTAATGTGACCGTTTAAATAGCGTACACGCTGATCGTCATTAACTTCGCCATTTTCCATAATATCAGCGCAAGCGGCGCCATTTTCAGTAATGTACATAGGGGGCAAGTCATACTGCTTGTTTAGATTGATAAGCAGTTCACTAAATGCCTGTGGAGCAATTTCCCATCCTATGTCGGTATATTCCACTTCCTGCGTGTTTTTGACATCACGGAACAAGGTTTCGTCATCGTACTCATTGTGATTGCAGGTGTAGAAGTTCATTCCTAAGAAATCGATTGGTTGAGAGATAATGTCTAAGTCACCCGGTAAGACGGTAGGGAGATGATCAGGTAAGACTTTCTCCAGTAATTTGGGGTAGTGGCCCGATAACAGAGGTTCGATGAAAAAATGGTTGTCTAACGATTCTCGCACTAAAGCCGCAAACTGATCTTCGGCTTTAGTTGATGCTGGGTAGGTTTGATTCATGTTGAGTACGATACCTACTTGGCTATTAGGGCTATTTTTGCGTATGACCGGCAGTGCCAGGCCATGTGCCAGCAATATATGGTGCGCCGCCTGACGGCCAAATCGTGGTGAGGTTAAACCGGGTGCATGAATGCCATACTCATAGCCCAGAATGGCTGCACAGAAAGGTTCGTTGAAGGTTGCCCAAGAGTCTACCCACTCGCCCAGTTCTTTGGTGGCCAGTTCGGCATATTCAACAAAACGGTAAGCGGTTTCTCGGTTTACCCAGCCACCACGATCTTCAAGGTATTGCGGTAAATCCCAGTGATAAAGCGTCACAAACGTTTTAAGCCCTTTGGCTTTTAACGCTTTAAGCAGTTGTCGATAAAAAGCCAAGCCTTTTTCATTTGCTTGACCTTTTTCATCCATCAGTCTTGGCCAAGCAATAGACAATCGATAGGCATCAACGCCAAGGTGATTGATTAGCTCGACGTCTTCTTCCCAGCGGTGATAGTGGTCGCAAGCCATCGAGCCATCGTCGCCATTCAAGACTTTGCCTGGTGTAGCGCAAAAGGTATCCCAAATGCTGGTCAAACGACCGTCTGCGGTATTAGCTCCTTCAATTTGGAAAGAAGCCGTCGCCACGCCAAAGGTAAAATCTGGCGCAAGCATTTTAGAATGTTTTGGAAGGCTGATGGTCATGAGAACCTCGAGTGTCTATAGTGTTATTAAGTAATGTCTGAGTGCGGACAAAGGTACTGGAGTGGGTTGAAATAGGTCAATATGGCAGGATTGTATTTAGTGATTTAAGATTATTTAAGCGCATTTTAAGGGGAAAAATACTGCATAGGAGTAATATTTCGCCCTTGTGACCGATAGGCTCTAAAGCGGGTTCTTAAATCTTTTGGTAAGTCGACTTCGTTTATCACCTGAAAATGACCGCGCTGATAAAAATGAGTCAAATGGTCGAGTGCAAAGCAGTAGCAGTTTTTTTGCTTTAAGATTGGCTGCAAATTGTTGAGAAAATGCAGCCCTAACCCCGTGTTTCGTCTGGAGGGGATCGTCACCATACCAGTTAACAGCTGGTCGTCGCCTATTTGCTTGAGTCTGGCAACCGCTAATATGGCGCCATTTTCTTTAATGGCCCAAATTGGGTCCGCTTTATTGGGTTTACCGCTTGGGTAGTGGGCTTGGTAGAACTTTTTGACTAATGGAAACCATAATGAAGGGACAAGTTCTGCGTTCGGTAATGGCGATGGCATAACAGTTATTAGTTGGCTGATAGATATCTCATTTTAGCATAATGTGCTATGACTAGTGGGCGAATAATACAAATACAGAATTCAAGGGGATGAGAATGTGGCCTAAAATTCTAATGTTCGGTTTTTGTTGTTGGTTATGCCCTGTTTGGGCGGCTGACAGTGAGGTTGAACTAGGATACCGACAGGCTGAATCGTTTCAACAGTATGTTGAGCGCGCCAAAAATTATGTTAAACAGCATAAAGTTTGGGTTGATGAGAGCCAACAAAGTCGAGAATTGCAGGCTGTTCTACCGTTTGAATTGGTGCCAAACGAAGAGGATTGTCGTGGTACTGAAAAGATCGGTATCTTATTATCCCACGGTTTATCTGATTCGCCTTTTTCCATGCGAGATCCAGCATTGGCATTACAGCAATCTTGCTATTATGTGCGAGTTATCTTGTTGGCTGGGCATGGCACCCAGTCTGCGGATTTAATCGATGTTTCAAGGCAGGCGTGGCGAAACTCTTTTCAGCATGCAGCAGAAGCTTTTCAGCGAGAGGTTGATGTACTTTATGTTGGTGGGTTTTCAACAGGGGGCGCGTTAGCGATTGAGTATGCATGGCAACACTCTGATAGCGTAGCAGGTACCGTGTTGTTTTCCCCTCTGTTTAAAGTAAATAGTTCGATTGATTGGGTCGCGCCATTGCTAGCACCTTTTAAGGATTGGCTAGATAACTATCCGAGTGATGACTTTGCTAAATATGCCTCGATTCCTGTTCCAGCAATAGCCGAGGTATATAAATTGGCTAAAGAAGTACGCAATCAAGTGATGGATAACCCTCAGGACTTGCCTGTCTTTATTGCGTTATCTGCAGAAGATCAAACGGTTGATTCGAAGGTAACACAAGCCCTGTTTAAAAAAGCGATGATTGGCCCAAAAAGCCAGATGGTGCTTTACAGTAAAGACCAACGAAGCACCAATAACGATAGATTAAAGATCTATAATACCCGTTGGCCGGAAAATAACATTTTGGGGCTGTCTCATATGGCAGTTCATGGCAGCCCTGAAAACCCGTATTATGGTGAGCGTGGAGAATATCGTATTTGTGGTTGGTACTTGTCTGACCCTGAAGTCTACCAAACGTGTCGAAATGATCCGGATAACTGGTTTGGAGAGGGTTCTGATGAACTGACTGGCAAAAGTCAGCATGCAGCGAGAGTGTCTTGGAACCCTAATTTTTCGTCTTTAATGAAGGAAGTGGCTTTTTTTCTTCAGGCTAATGCGAAGTAGCTAATGTGAATTTGTTAAATGAGGTGAAGAGGATGTCGATTGAATTACCCTCCGTTGTTTTAACGAAACAGCAAGTTGAACAGTATCATACGGATGGCTATTTGGTCATCGAGTCGCTCGTGCCGGAGGCGATCTGTGATGCTTTAAAGACGAGAATGTCGTCTTTATTGTCTGCGTTTGACGCAAGTGAGTATCGCAGTATTTTTACCACCAATGAGCAGGCAAATCATACCGATCAGTACTTTATGGATTCGGCGGATAAGGTGTCGTTTTTCTTTGAAGAGAAAGCGTTTGATGAGCAAGGGGAGTTGAAACAATCCCTTGATTTATCCATTAATAAAGTCGGCCACGGTTTGCATACTCAAGATGATGTCTTTCGCGATTTTTCATTGTCAGCCGCATGGGGCAGTATGCTTCGACAGCTGGGTATGCGAGAGCCAAGAGCTGCTCAGTCCATGTATATTTTCAAGCAGCCTAGCATTGGTGGTGAGGTGAATTGCCATCAAGACAGTACTTTTTTATATACCAATCCAATGAGCGTGATCGGATTATGGTTTGCGATCGAGGATGCTACTCTTGAAAACGGTTGCTTGTGGGGTGTACCGAAAGGTCACGCAACAGGCTTGTTAAAGCGTTTTGAAAGACATGCTGCTGGATCGATAGAGACCAAAATGGTGACGTTGAAAGAACATCAGTGGCAGGCAGAGGAATTAGTTGCCTTGCCTGTGCCAAAAGGGTCATTAGTTTTGTTAAATGGTGAGTTTCCACACTTGAGTTATGCAAACCGTTCGACGCAATCGCGTCATGCTTATGCGGTGCACGCGGTTGATAATACATGTGATTACCCTGAGGTGAATTGGCTCCAGCCAAGTGTCGGCAACAACTTTCCTGCCTTTCAAAAAATGGCTTAATAACAGATAAGATTAAATAGAGGTTCGTAGATGCAAGCGGTATTGGCCTTGCTTAGTGATAATGAATTCCACTCGGGTGAAGAATTAGGCGCTGCGTTAGGCGTGACTCGTGCGGCGGTATGGAAAAAGCTAAAGAAACTTGAGTCAATTGGCGTGAGAGTGCATTCCGTAAAGGGGCGAGGTTATCGTTTACCAAGCCCTCTTGAACTTCTATCAGAACAAGCATTACGAGAACAGGGGGTGCCGCAGCAGGTTAGTATTGCTCTCGATTTTGAGACGGAGTCTACTAATGGTGACGCGAAAGCCTATATTGCACAAGGAGGTCAGTTACCGGCACTGTTTTCGGTAGAGCGACAAACCAATGGCCGTGGCCGTCGTGGCCGTCAATGGGAATCGGGCGTGGCTAAGAATCTGACCTTCTCCTTTGTTTGGCGCTTTGAAAATGGCCCGAGTGTGGTAGAAGGGTTGAGCTTGGCTGCTGGTGTTGCGGTGGCACGCGTTTTGAAAAAGATAGGAATTCCTAACCCAGGTTTGAAGTGGCCGAATGATGCACAAATCGATGGTCAAAAAGTCTGCGGTATTTTATTAGAAATGGTGGCGGACCAGGATGTTTGCGATGTCATTATTGGTATTGGTCTCAATGTCGAAATGGAAGAAAGCTTCATGGCCAATGTAGATCAACCCTGGACCGACTTGGTCTCAAGGTTACCTCAGCGCCCCAGTCGAAATGTTATTCTAGCGGAATTGAGCAAAGAGTTAGTTGGGGTTTGTGAGTTGTTTGAAGACGGTAATGGCATGAAACATTTTCAGTCTCATTGGCAAGCCTATGATGTGCTATATAATCAGTCCATTAACGTCATGTCTGTTTCGCAACAAAGGCAAGGTGTTGCGAAAGGCATTGATGAGAAGGGAGCCTTGCTCATGGAGGAAGAAAGCGGTGAGCTGGTGACCTTGCATGGAGGGGAAGTCAGTGTCCGACGAGTCTAATTTGCTGGTGGTAGATGCCGGTAACACCAGCATTAAATTTACTGCGTTTGCAGGAGATCAAGTGTTGTGGGTTGAGCGCGGAGAAAGTGCGCCATTAGATAAAGCGTTTCAACCTCAGCAAATTTATTTCGCCAGTGTGCGTTCGAAAGAACAAAGCGCATTGCTGCATGCTGATATTCAGGCGGCTTATCCGAATGCCCAATGGTTAACTTTGACGAGTGTGTCGCAAGTATGTGGTGTAACCAATGCGTATCATGAACCTGAACGTTTAGGTGTGGATCGTTGGCTGGCGGTAGTGGGTGCCTATCATCTGAAACTGGGTGATGTCATGGTATTAGATGCTGGTACGGCAATTAAAGTCGATTTTATTAATAGCAAAGGAGTCCATCTTGGGGGGTACATTACGCCTGGTTTAAATATGATGGAGTCGGCGCTACTGGCAAACACAGCACGTATTCGCTATGACTCGGATGAAGTGGTGGTTACGCAAGGCTTACCAGACTCGACCGCTCGAGCGGTGACGGAAGGCGTGCATGAGATGGCGCTGGCATTTGTTGAGCGTATGAATCGTCAGCATCCAAGCTTTAAATGGGTGGCGACGGGAGGAGACAGTAGAGCTTTACTGGATTCTTTGCAGATTGAAATGGAATATCAGCCAAACTTAGTGGCCCTAGGGGCTAAACGAGTTGGTGATGAGTTAATAAAGAGGCAGTAAATGAAGTGGCTTTTTCTATTTGTTGTATTACTTAATGCCGCTTTTCTAAGTTGGCACAGTTTTGTTCAGGATCAACCTGAACAAAACAGGGAAAGCGTGTATGGCCCGCCTGTCAGCGAGAAAATTCACCTCTTGTCAGAAGCACCTGCGGTAACGGAAGCGGATTATAATGCTGGTGTGATGTCAAATGACGACTTGGTTGATGCGTTAAACAAGGTTGTAGAGAACAACACGAAAGCAAAAGAGGCGCTTCTGTGCCCTCGTATGGAAATAGAACATCAGTCGAGTCTGAAAGAAGTCGTAGCTGGCTTAGCTGAGATGGGCTGGTCTTATGATGATAATGAAATTACGGGTAAGCGTCCTAAGTTTTGGTTATACATCGCGGCACCAGAAACACCGGAGAAAGCCAGTGCAATTGTAAAAGACCTTGCTGGTGAATCGATTGATAGTTTTGTGATTAATCGCGCTGAAATGAAAAATCGTATTTCGCTTGGATTGTATTCTTCACAAGCTCGAGCGGAACAAGCGAGTCAGCGTATTGAAAAGCTGACGGGCTATTCGGTCGATACTTATGAGCATCTTCGTAATGTGCCTTTGCATCAAATTGATATTAAGCAACCAGTTAGGCCAGCAGATTGGCAAGTTTTCATCTCACGCTTTGATTTAAGCAAGATGATGATAAAAATAGAAAAAAATCCTTGTTAGTACTTGCAATTAGCAAAGTGATTCATATAATGGCTCCCACCTTTTGGGGTGTTGCGTTATAGCACTGAGTAAGTGGAGGGGTTCCCGAGTGGCCAAAGGGAGCAGATTGTAAATCTGCCACGAAAGTTTCGGTGGTTCGAATCCACCTCCCTCCACCATTTGCGGGTATGGTATAGTGGCTATTACCTCAGCCTTCCAAGCTGAAGAGGCGGGTTCGATTCCCGCTACCCGCTCCAATGCTCATGTAGCTCAGTTGGTAGAGCACACCCTTGGTAAGGGTGAGGTCGGCAGTTCAAGTCTGCTCATGAGCTCCAGTTCTTCTTCGCAAAAGATGGGTGGTTTGACCGCCTTTTTTATTGTCTGTTTTTTGGGCAGATACCCTTGCTTAATCAAGCTTGTTTAGGTATCATCCTCCGCCCATACGAATGTAGGCCAATAGTTCAATTGGTAGAGCACCGGTTTCCAAAACCGGCTGTTGGGGGTTCGAGTCCCTCTTGGCCTGCCATTAATCGTATCCTATTTCTTAGTTAGGGATCACCTAAAGTATGAGTTCGAGTGCTGAAGCTCAAGCGTCTCGCGGAGACGTGTTTAAGTGGGCGATTGTTGTTTTGTTGGTTGCGGTTGGCGTAATTGGAAATAATTATTATGCGACCGAATCACTATTGTATCGCTTAATTGCTATTTTGGTGTTGGCTGTTGTTGCTGGTTTTGTCGCGCTTCAGACTGCGAAAGGTAAGGCTTTTTTCACTTTGGCGAAAGAAGCTAAGACTGAAATTCGTAGGGTAGTGTGGCCAACTAGACAAGAGACAGTTCAAACAACCTTGATAGTATTAGCGGTGGTTGTTTTTATGTCCCTCGTGCTATGGGGAGTGGACTCGCTCCTTAGTTGGATTGTGTCCTCGGTAATTAGTTAGGAGTTACTCGTGACCAAACGATGGTATGTAGTACAAGCGTACTCAGGGTACGAAAAGCACGTAATGCGTTCGCTAACAGAGCGAGTGCAGGTTATGGGGCAGGAAGAAAATTTTGGCGATATCTTGGTTCCAACCGAAGAAGTGGTTGAAATTCGAGATGGCAAAAAGCGCAAGAGCGAAAGAAAGTTCTATCCAGGGTACGTTTTAGTGCAGATGGATATGAATGACGACTCTTGGCATTTGGTGAAAGGTACGTCTCGCGTACTTGGTTTTATCGGCGGTACAGCGGATAAGCCATCACCAATTACTGATCGTGAAGCGGATGCAATCTTGCAACGCGTTAACGACGGTGTCGATAAGCCTCGTCCGAAAACATTGTTCGAAGTGGGTGAAGTGGTTCGTGTTAACGAAGGTCCATTCGCTGACTTTAACGGTGTGGTCGAAGAGGTGGACTACGATAAAAGTCGAATCAAAGTGGCCGTGCTTATTTTTGGGCGCTCTACGCCAGTTGATTTGGAATTTAGTCAGGTTGAAAAGGCCTGATTTTATAAACGGGTAGCCTTCGGGCTGTGACCCATCTGGAGTTTAAAAATGGCTAAGAAAGTCGAAGCTTATATCAAGCTACAAGTTAAAGCGGGTCAAGCGAACCCAAGTCCACCAGTTGGTCCTGCATTGGGTCAACACGGTGTGAACATCATGGAATTCTGTAAAGCATTCAACGCAAAAACTCAAAGCGTTGAGCCTGGTCTTCCAACACCTGTAATCATTACTGTTTACAACGACCGTAGTTTTACATTTGAAACTAAATCTACTCCTGCTGCAGTGCTTCTTAAGAAAGCAGCTGGCATCAAGAGCGGTTCTCCACGTCCTAACACTCAGAAAGTTGGTACGGTTACTCGTGCTCAACTAGAAGAGATCGTTAATGCTAAGCAGGAAGATTTGACTGCTTCAGATATGGATGCGGCAGTTCGTACTATTGCTGGTAGTGCACGCGCTATGGGTCTAGATGTTGAGGGTGTGAACTAATGGCTAAGTTAACTAAACGCGCTCGCTTGATCGCAGAAAAAGTAGATGCAACTAAGTTGTACTCTGTAGAAGAAGCTGTTGCTCTTTTGTCTGAGCTATCTACTGTTAAATTCAAAGAGTCAGTTGATGTCTCTGTTAATCTAGGTGTTGATCCTCGTAAATCTGATCAGGTTGTACGTGGTTCTACAGTATTGCCACACGGTGCAGGTAAAGATGTACGTGTTGCTGTATTTGCTCAAGGTGCAAATGCTGAAGCTGCAAAAGAAGCGGGTGCTGACGTTGTAGGTTTTGAAGATTTGGCTGAGCAAGTTAAAGCTGGCAACCTAGATTTTGATGTGGTTATTGCTTCTCCAGACGCAATGCGCATCGTTGGTCAACTAGGTCAGGTGCTTGGTCCTCGCGGTCTAATGCCTAACCCGAAAGTTGGCACAGTAACGCCTGATGTTGCAACAGCGGTTAAGAACGCTAAAGCAGGTCAAGCTCGTTACCGTACTGATAAAAATGGTATCATCCACACTGGCGTTGGCTCTATTGAGTTCGCAGCGGATGCTATCAAAGGTAATTTAGAGGCGCTATTGGCTGACTTACGTCGTGCTAAACCAGCGTCTGCTAAAGGTGTTTACCTGAAAAAAGTAACCTTGTCTTCTACAATGGGACCAGGTTTACAAATTGATCTAGGTGCACTTAGCTCAGCTAAGTAAGCTTCTAGATCATGCGCTTTGGGGTCTGCCTAGTATTCGTTTACTGAGCAGGCCGTCAAAGACCGCAGGAACGAAACGTTTAATCAAATGTTGAAAAATATTTGTCCTGCGCAGATGGTGTGGCCCGATTCAGATATACTGGATCTAACTCACCAGCAAGTACTTCGATTTATCGGAGAGTTGGTAAAAATAGGGGAATTCGTTCCCTGCTAATCCAGGAGAAAACCAGTGGCATTAGGTCTAGAAGACAAAAAAGCCATTGTCGCCGAAGTTAGTGAAGTAGCTAAAACTGCGTTGTCTGCGGTTGTTGCTGATTCTCGCGGTGTTACCGTGGGCAGCATGACTGCACTTCGTAAAGAAGCGCGTGAAGCAGGTGTATTCGTACGTGTCGTACGTAACACTTTGGCTCGCCGTGCAGTTGAAGGTACTGACTTCGAGTGCTTAACTGAGAGCTTTGTTGGTCCAACGTTGATTGCTTTCTCAAACGAACACCCAGGTGCGGCGGCTCGTTTGTTGAAATCTTTCGCGAAACAAAACGACAAGTTTGAAGTGAAAGCATTAGCGTTCAACGGTGAGTTGATCGCAGCAGGCGACATTGATCGTTTGGCATCATTGCCTACATACGACGAAGCGATTGCGAAACTGATGAGTGTTATGCAGGGCGCAACCAGCAAGTTTGTACGTACTCTTGCAGCAGTACGCGATCAAAAAGAGCAAGAAGCGGCTTAATACGATTTACCGTATCCCTTCTTGATAAATATTTTGTTTTATCACCTACGGGTGATTATAAAGAATGCTAGGAATCTGAGTCATGGCTCTAACTAAAGAAGATATCATCAATGCAGTAGCAGAAATGTCTGTAATGGACGTTGTTGAACTGATTGAAGCAATGGAAGAAAAATTCGGTGTAACTGCGGCAGCTGCTGTTGCTGCTGGCCCAGCTGCTGAAGCGGGTGCTTCTGCTGAAGCTCAAACTGAATTTGACGTTGTTCTTACTGCTGCAGGCGATAAGAAAGTTAACGTAATCAAAGCTGTTCGTGCAGCAACTGGTCTTGGCTTGAAAGAAGCTAAAGGCATGGTTGACGGCGCTCCAGCGACTGTTAAAGAAGGCGTTTCTAAAGAAGACGCTGATGCACTTAAAGCGGCTCTTGAAGAAGCTGGTGCATCTGTCGAAATCAAGTAATGATACTTGCATTTCCAGATTTCGACCGCTAGTCGAAATGGCTGGTGACATTATTGTCACCGGCCTTTTTGGGTTTCAGAAACTCAAATAAACCGAAAAGAATTTTTTAAAATGAGAGAGTTTTCTCTCATTCAATGGTAAGGCCTGATTTGGGCCTTTTGCGTCAATGTGCACAAGCTGGGGAATGCTGATGGCTTACTCATACACTGAGAAAAAACGTATCCGTAAGGATTTCGGTAAACTGCCGCCCGTTTTGGATGTGCCATACTTGCTGGCAATTCAGCTTGAATCCTATCGCAATTTTCTGCAAGAAGGTAAAGCAATTGCAGAGCGTGGGGAATTAGGTCTGCATGGGGCCTTTAAATCTGTCTTTCCAATGGTCAGTTTTTCCGGCAATGCGGCGCTAGAATACGTCGATTACCGTTTAGGCAAGCCAGTATTTGATGTTAAAGAGTGTCAGTTGCGTGGTGTTACCTACGCGGCACCTTTGCGAGTTCGAGTTCGACTCATCATTTATGATAAAGAGTCCTCTAACAAGGCCATCAAAGACATCCGCGAGCAAGAAGTTTACATGGGCG
Source organism: Marinomonas aquiplantarum (assembly GCF_003314975.1). Taxonomy (GTDB): domain Bacteria; phylum Pseudomonadota; class Gammaproteobacteria; order Pseudomonadales; family Marinomonadaceae; genus Marinomonas; species Marinomonas aquiplantarum. The sequence goes on along the minus strand of NZ_QNRF01000011.1, from coordinate 58,768 downwards.
AAATTCCGCTCATGACAGACAATGGTACTTTTGTTATCAACGGAACAGAGCGTGTAATTGTCTCTCAATTGCATCGTTCTCCTGGTGTGTTCTTCGATCACGATCGTGGTAAGACACACTCTTCAGGTAAATTGTTACATTCGGCTCGCGTTATTCCATACCGTGGTTCATGGTTGGATTTCGAGTTTGATCCAAAAGATTGCGTCTTTGTTCGTATTGACCGTCGTCGTAAATTGCCAGCAACAATCTTGTTGCGTGCGTTGGGCTACGGTACTGAGCAAATTCTAGATACTTTCTTTGAAACAACACGTTTCTATTTGAATCGTGATGGTTTTGAAATGGAGTTGATTGCGAATCGCCTTCGTGGTGATACCGCATTGTTTGATATTGCAGACGGCAATGGCGAAGTCATTGTTGAAGAAGGCCGTCGTATTACGGCTAAGCATATCCGTATTCTTGAAAAGGCAGGTTTGGATCGTCTTTCTGTGCCACTAGAATACATGCTTGGTAAGGTTACGGCGAAGAACCTAGTTCATCCATCAACGGGTGAATTGATCGCAGAAGCCAACACTGAGTTGTCTGTTGATCTTCTAGAAGCTTTGGTTTCTTCAGGCATTACTGAAGTGGAAACCCTGTATACAAATGACTTGGATAATGGTCCATTCATTTCCGATACATTACGCATTGATCCGACCAGCAATCAGTTAGAGGCGTTGGTTGAGATCTATCGCATGATGCGTCCAGGCGAGCCACCAACCAAAGAGTCTGCTGAAGGTCTATTCCAAGGCTTGTTCTTCTCTGAAGATCGTTACGACTTGTCATCTGTTGGTCGTATGAAGTTCAACCGTCGTCTTGGTCGTGATGAAGATACGGGTTCTGGCGTTCTAGATAACGAAGATATCGTTGCTGTACTAAAAACCTTGCTGGATATCCGTAACGGTAACGGCATGGTAGATGACATCGACCACCTTGGTAACCGTCGTGTTCGTTCTGTTGGTGAAATGGCTGAAAACCAATTCCGTGTTGGCTTAGTACGTGTTGAGCGTGCGGTTAAAGAGCGTCTGTCTATGGCAGAAGCGGATGGCCTAATGCCACAGGATTTGTTGAATGCTAAACCTGTTGCGGCTGCAATCAAAGAGTTCTTCGGTTCTAGCCAATTGTCACAGTTCATGGACCAAAACAACCCGTTGTCAGAGGTCACGCACAAGCGTCGTGTTTCTGCATTAGGGCCTGGTGGTCTGACTCGTGAACGTGCTGGCTTTGAGGTACGTGACGTACACGCTACTCACTATGGTCGTGTTTGTCCTATCGAAACACCGGAAGGTCCAAACATCGGTTTGATCAACTCTTTGTCTACCTATGCTCGTACAAATAGCTACGGTTTCTTAGAGACGCCTTACCGTAAGGTAATTGATGGTAAGATCACTGATGAAACGGTTTACGTTTCAGCGATTGATGAAGCGAAATACGTTATTGCCCAAGCGTCTGCTAACGTAGACGAAGAAGGGCGTTTGGTTGATGAGTTGGTGCAGGTTCGTCACATGCACGAAACCACTCTGATTCCAAAAGAGAAAGTAAACTTGATGGACGTATCACCTCGTCAGGTTGTATCTGTTGCGGCGTCTTTGATTCCGTTCCTAGAGCACGATGATGCCAACCGTGCCTTGATGGGATCGAACATGCAACGTCAAGCCGTGCCAACACTTAAAGCTGATAAGCCAGTGGTTGGTACAGGTATGGAGAAAAACGTCGCGAAAGATTCAGGCGTTTGTATCGTTGCTCGTCGTGGTGGTGAGATTGAATCGGTTGATGCCAGCCGTATCGTTGTTCGAGTTAACTCGGAAGAAACGGTAGCAGGTGAAGCCGGTGTAGATATCTACAGCTTAACGAAATACGTTCGTTCTAACCAAAATACCTGCATTAACCAGCGTACGTTGGTCATGAAGGGTGAGAAGGTAGCTGCTGGTGATATCATGGCGGACGGTCCTTCTGTCGATATGGGTGATTTGGCGCTTGGCCAAAACATGCGTATCGCTTTCATGCCTTGGAATGGTTTTAACTTTGAGGATTCCATCCTTGTATCTGAGCGTGTTGTAGAAGAGGATCGCTTCACTTCTATCCACATTCAAGAGCTAACGTGTGTGGCTCGTGATACTAAGCTTGGGCCTGAAGAGATTACCGCTGATATTCCAAACGTTGGTGAAGGTGCGCTGTCTAAACTGGATTCCTCCGGTATCGTTTACATCGGTGCTGAAGTAGAGCCTGGTGATATTTTGGTTGGTAAAGTAACCCCTAAAGGTGAAACTCAACTGACGCCTGAAGAGAAGCTATTGCGTGCCATCTTCGGCGAAAAAGCATCAGACGTTAAAGATACGTCTCAGCGAGTTAAAACAGGTACTCGCGGTACGGTAATTGACGTACAAGTCTTCACTCGTGATGGTATCGAGAAAGATGAGCGTGCGAAGTCCATTGAGAAATCTCAATTGGATCAAGTGCGTAAAGACTTGAACGAAGAGTTCCGTATTGTTGAAAAAGCGACTTTCGAACGTTTGGCTGAAGCCCTAGTTGGTCAGCAAGCCGAAGGTGGTCCAGGATTAGCGCGTAATGCGGTGATCACTGAAGATTACCTAGCGAACCTTGATCACCCTGAGTGGTTCAAAATTCGTGTGGCAAACGAAGAAGCAAGTGAGCAGCTTGAGAAAGCGCAAGCGGCTTTGATCGAGCGTCGTAAAGAACTAGATGCAAAATTTGAAGACAAGAAACGTAAACTACAAACAGGTGATGATTTAGCACCTGGCGTTCTTAAGATCGTAAAAGTTTACGTGGCGATTAAGCGTCGTATTCAGCCTGGTGATAAAATGGCCGGCCGTCATGGTAACAAGGGTGTAATCTCTAAAATCATGCCGGTAGAAGACATGCCATACGATGAGAACGGTGATCCTGTGGACATCGTGTTGAACCCGCTAGGTGTTCCTTCACGTATGAACGTTGGTCAGGTTCTTGAGACTCACTTAGGTGCGGCGTCGAAAGGTTTAGGTCGTAAGATCAACGAAATGCTTGCGGCAGAGCGTGAAAAAGCAGAAGCAGTGACTGAGCTACGTGGATTCTTAAATGAAATCTACAATGGCTATGAAGGTGATCTGCAATGTGCGCGTACGGAAGATCTGGACAGCTTTACAGACGAAGAAATTCTAACCTTGGCAGCCAACCTTAAAGGTGGTGTTCCAATGGCGTCTGGTGCCTTTGATGGTGCGAAAGAGGCAGAAATTAAACGTATGTTGCGTCTAGCTGGCTTGAACGAAAGTGGTCAGGTAACTCTGTACAACGGTCGTACTGGTGATGCTTTCGAGCGTCCGGTAACGGTTGGTTACATGTACATGTTGAAATTGAACCACTTGGTTGATGACAAGATGCACGCACGTTCTACTGGTTCTTACAGCTTGGTTACTCAGCAGCCGCTGGGTGGTAAAGCGCAATTCGGTGGTCAGCGTTTTGGTGAGATGGAGGTATGGGCACTAGAAGCATACGGTGCAGCATACACGCTACAAGAAATGTTGACGGTTAAGTCGGATGATGTGAATGGTCGTACTAAGATGTATAAGAACATCGTAGATGGCGACCACCGCATGGAGCCAGGCATGCCTGAGTCCTTCAACGTGTTGGTGAAAGAGATTCGTTCTCTTGGTATCGACATCGAGTTGGAAAACGAATAAGCACGAATCACATTTGACCTGCTGGGGAAGACACTTCCCCAGCCTTATGAGTGGGGCGAATATCCATGAAAGACTTATTAGGTCTTCTAAAATCACAAGGACAATCTGACGAGTTTGATGCGATCCGCATTGGCTTGGCATCACCAGATATGATTCGTTCATGGTCTTACGGTGAAGTTAAAAAGCCTGAGACCATCAACTACCGTACGTTCAAGCCTGAGCGTGACGGTTTGTTCTGTGCCAAAATCTTTGGTCCTATCAAGGACTATGAGTGCTTGTGTGGTAAATACAAGCGTTTGAAACACCGTGGTGTTATTTGTGAGAAGTGTGGCGTTGAAGTGGCTCTGTCTAAAGTGCGTCGTGAACGCATGGGGCATATCGAGCTTGCATCGCCAGTGGCTCACATTTGGTTCCTGAAATCTTTGCCATCTCGTATCGGTCTTATCATGGATATGACCTTGCGTGACATTGAGCGTGTTTTGTACTTTGAATCTTTCATCGTGATTGATCCAGGTATGACAACGCTTGAAAAAGGCCAATTGCTAAACGACGAACAGTACTTTGAAGCACTGGAAGAGTTTGGTGACGAGTTTGATGCCCGTATGGGTGCTGAAGCGGTTCAGATGCTACTACGCGATTTGGACATGCCAGAAGAAATCAACAGAATGCGTGAAGAGCTAAACAGCACAAATTCTGAAACTCGTATCAAGAAGCTGTCTAAGCGTCTGAAATTGGTTGAAGCTTTCTATCATTCTGGTAACAACCCAGAATGGATGGTGCTTGATGTATTGCCAGTTCTACCACCAGATTTGCGCCCATTGGTGCCACTAGAAGGTGGTCGTTTTGCGACATCTGACTTGAACGATTTGTACCGTCGAGTCATCAACCGTAACAACCGTTTGAAGCGTCTACTAGAGCTATCGGCTCCAGACATCATCGTACGTAATGAAAAACGTATGCTGCAAGAGTCTGTTGATGCTTTGCTTGATAACGGTCGTCGCGGTCGTGCCATCACAGGCTCTAACAAGCGTCCATTGAAATCTTTGGCAGACATGATCAAAGGTAAGCAAGGTCGTTTCCGTCAGAACCTACTTGGTAAGCGTGTAGACTACTCTGGTCGTTCTGTAATCACAGTAGGTCCGTCTTTACGTCTACATCAGTGTGGTCTTCCTAAGAAGATGGCATTGGAACTATTCAAACCATTTATCTTCTCTAAGCTTGAGTTGCGCGGTATGGCGACAACCATCAAAGCAGCGAAGAAAATGGTAGAGCGTGAAACACCTGAGGTGTGGGATATTCTTGATGAAGTTATCCGCGAACACCCAGTAATGCTTAACCGTGCACCAACACTTCACCGTTTGGGTATCCAAGCGTTTGAACCTATGTTGATTGAAGGTAAAGCGATCCAATTGCATCCGTTAGTTTGTGCAGCGTACAACGCTGACTTTGACGGTGACCAAATGGCGGTTCACGTTCCTTTGACAATCGAAGCTCAGCTTGAAGCACGTGCTTTGATGATGTCAACGAACAACATTTTATCACCAGCAAACGGTGAGCCGATTATCGTGCCTTCTCAGGACGTTGTATTGGGCTTGTACTACATGACTCGTGAGAAAATCAATGCCAAAGGTGAAGGCATGGCGTTTTCTGACATCAAAGAAGTACACCGTGCATACGGCGCGAAACAAGTTGATTTGCATGCCAAAGTAAAAGTACGTATTGACCAAGTTGATACGACGCTAGAAGGCGAGAAAGTCGCTTCTACTTTCATTGCAGATACGACTGTTGGTCGTGCTTTGTTGTTTGATATCGTGCCAGATGGCCTACCGTTCTCAGTGGTTAACCAACCAATGAAGAAAAAGGCGATCTCAAACCTGATCAATGAGTGTTACCGTAAAGTGGGCTTGAAAGAGAGCTGTATTTTTGCTGACCAATTGATGTACACAGGTTTCGCGTACGCAACAGCATCTGGTTCATCTGTTGGTGTTGATGACTTCGTAATTCCGCCAGAAAAAGCAGAAATTATTGCTAAAGCGGAAGAAGAAGTTAAAGAAATCGAATATCAGTACGCTGATGGTTTGGTAACGCAGGGCGAGAAATACAACAAGGTAATTGACTTGTGGTCTCGTACTAACGAAACCGTTACTGAAGCCATGATGGATAACTTGGCAAAAGAGACAACCATCAATAAAGACGGTGAAGAGGTTGAACAACAATCTTTCAACTCTGTCTACATGATGGCCGACTCCGGCGCCCGTGGTAGTGTCGCTCAGATGCGTCAGTTGGGTGGTATGCGTGGTCTGATGGCGAAACCAGATGGTTCCATCATCGAAACACCAATCACCGCGAACTTCCGTGAAGGTCTATCAGTACTTCAGTACTTTACCTCTACTCACGGTGCTCGTAAGGGTCTAGCTGATACGGCATTGAAAACAGCAAACTCGGGTTACCTAACTCGTCGTCTTGTTGACGTAGCGCAGGATTTGGTAATCACTGAGATCGACTGTGGATCCACCAATGGTATTGTTGTGAATGCGATGATCGAAGGCGGCGACGTTGTTGTCCCTCTAGGTCAACGTGTGCTTGGTCGTGTGGTTGCACAAGATGTAAATGATTCCAAGGGCAACTTGGTGCTTGCTGCTGGTACTTTGATTGATGAGCACGATGTGCGTGATATCGAAGCAGCAGGTGTTGACGAGATGCTGATCCGTTCTGTTATCACTTGTGATACACGCCATGGTGTGTGTGCGAAGTGTTACGGCCGTGACTTGGCTCGTGGTCATCAAGTTAACATTGGTGAAGCAATCGGTGTTGTGGCAGCACAATCGATCGGTGAGCCTGGTACACAGTTAACCATGCGTACCTTCCACATTGGTGGTGCGGCGTCTCGAGCGTCTGCAGTAGACAGTGTTCAAGTGAAGAGTGCCGGTACAGTACGTTTCCATAAAATGAAGAGTATCGAACGCGATACGGGTCATTTGGTTGTGGCGTCTCGTTCTTCTGAATTAGCGATTGCTGATGAAGCTGGTCGTGAGAAAGAACGTTACAAACTGCCTTATGGTGCGGTATTGAGTGTACGTGAAGGGGATGCTGTTGAAGCAGGCCAGATCGTTGCGAACTGGGATCCACACACTCACCCAATCGTTTCTGAGATGGAAGGTCGCCTAGAGTTCAGCGGAATGGAAGAGAATGTCACCATTCGTCGCCAATCTGATGAAATGACAGGTTTGACGACCATTGAAGTCATGGAAGTGAAAGACCGTCCTTCGGCTGGGAAAGATCTTCGTCCAATGATTTCTGTGGTAGATGCAGAAGGTAATCCAGTGCACATCCCTGGTACCGACTCGCCAGTACAGTACATGTTGCCTGAAAAAGCTTTGTTGAGCTTGGATCACGGTGCAACCGTTAAGTCTGGTGAAGTACTAGCGCGTATTCCACAAGAATCGCAAGGTAACAAGGATATCACCGGTGGTCTGCCACGAGTGGCTGACCTATTTGAAGCGCGTCGTCCTAAAGATCCTGCTGTTATGGCAGAAGCGACTGGTGTGGTGAGCTTCGGTAAAGAAACTAAGGGTAAGATTCGTTTGGTTATCACACCACAAGATGGCGGTGATCCAATCGAGACTTTGATCCCAAAATGGCGTCAAATCAACATCTTCGATGGTGAAGAAGTGGCTAAAGGTGAGATCATCGCCGACGGTCCTTTGAGTCCTCACGATATCTTACGTCTTCAAGGTGTAGAAGCTCTAGCTGACTACATCACTAACGAAGTGCAAGAAGTTTATCGTTTACAAGGTGTTGTGATTAACGATAAGCACATTGAGGTTATCGTTCGTCAAATGCTACGTAAAGTAGAAGTGGGTGAGTCTGGTGATACAGATCTGATCCAAGGTGACCAAGTTGAGTTGACTCAACTATTGGATGCAAACGAGAAAGCGGAAGCAGAGAATAAATTCCCTGCTAAGTTCGAGCGTGTGCTTCTAGGTATCACTAAAGCTTCTTTGGCAACTGAGTCCTTCATCTCTGCAGCATCGTTCCAAGAGACAACTCGAGTCTTAACGGAAGGTGCGGTAACAGGTAAGAAAGACCACTTGCGTGGCTTGAAAGAAAACGTTGTAGTAGGTCGTCTGATCCCAGCGGGTACAGGTTTGGCTTACCACAGTGAGCGTAAGAAGAAGAAAGATTCTGCGCAAATGGCAAATGAAGGAAGTCCTACAGTAAGTGCATCTGATGTGGAAGAAGCATTAAGTGCAGCACTGAAAGACTAATTCTTTGCTTTAAATCGATAGGGAGGTGATTTTTTAGTCGCCTCCCTATTGACTGTTTTATAGGCGCAAATTAAACTTGCGCCTCCTTAATTTTGGCGATTTCCGTCATAAGAATTGGATTTTTGGAGCTTGTCTAATGGCAACCGTTAACCAGTTGGTTCGTAAACCACGTAAACGTAAAGTGGCAAAGAGTGACGTTCCTGCGTTACAAGCTTGTCCGCAACGCCGCGGTGTCTGCACTCGCGTATATACAACTACGCCTAAAAAGCCTAACTCAGCTTTGCGTAAAGTATGTCGTGTTCGTTTGACTAACGGCTTCGAAGTAACTTCCTACATCGGTGGTGAAGGTCACAACCTGCAAGAACACAGCGTAGTGCTGATTCGCGGCGGTCGTGTAAAAGACCTTCCAGGTGTTCGTTATCACACAGTTCGTGGTAGCTTGGATACTTCAGGCGTACAAAATCGTAAGCAAGGCCGTTCTAAGTACGGTACTAAACGTCCTAAGTAAGTTTCATTACTTAGTTCATCGTTTAGACACAATTTTTTAATACAGTAAGGCCGAGCAGTAATCCTATTGTCTCGGGCTAACCTGAAGAGGATATAAAAATGCCTAGAAGACGCGTCGTCGCTAAGCGTGAAGTACTTCCAGATCCTAAGCATGGAAGTCAGTTGCTTGCAAAATTCATTAACCACGTCATGGTTAGTGGCAAGAAATCTGTTGCAGAGCACATTGTATACAGTGCCCTAAATACTGTAGCAGAGCGCGCTAAAACTGAAGAGCCAATGGCTATCTTCGAAAAAGCGTTAGAGTCTATCCAACCAATGGTTGAGGTTAAATCTCGCCGTGTTGGTGGTGCTACCTACCAAGTACCTGTAGAAGTTCGTCCAGCTCGTCGTGCAGCATTGTCTATGCGTTGGTTGGTTGAGTCTTCTCGTAAACGCGGTGAAAAATCAATGGCTCTACGTCTAGCAGGCGAGATCCTAGATGCTGCTGAGAACAAAGGTTCTGCTGTTAAGAAACGTGAAGACGTTCACCGTATGGCAGAAGCGAACAAAGCATTCTCTCACTACCGTTTCTAATCGTCCGGAGAAGTATACACAGTGGCACGTAAAACCCCTATCAACCGCTACCGAAATATCGGTATCTGTGCGCACGTTGATGCAGGTAAAACGACGACGACTGAACGCGTTCTTTTCTATACTGGTCTGTCTCATAAAATCGGTGAAGTGCACGATGGTGCAGCAACGATGGATTGGATGGAGCAAGAGCAAGAGCGCGGTATTACGATTACTTCCGCAGCAACAACTTGCTTCTGGAGTGGGATGAGTCAGCAGTTTGATCAGCACCGTATCAATATTATTGATACGCCTGGGCACGTAGACTTTACGATTGAAGTAGAGCGTTCATTGCGTGTGTTGGATGGTGCGGTCGTTGTGCTTTGTGGTTCTTCTGGCGTTCAGCCTCAAACTGAGACAGTTTGGCGTCAGGCAAATAAATATGAAGTACCGCGTATGGTGTTCGTCAATAAGATGGACCGTACGGGGGCAGATTATTTTTCTGTTGTTGAACAATTAAAGTCTCGTTTGGGGGCTAATGCTGTTCCAATCCAAATTAACATCGGCGCTGAAGAAGATTTCAAAGGCGTGGTGGATTTGGTGCTCATGAAAGCCATTATGTGGAATGAAGAAGATCAAGGGATGACTTACCGTTTGGAAGACATTCCTGCTGATCTTGTTGATGTCGCCACAGAATGGCGCGAGCAGATGTTGGAAGCCGCAGCAGAGGCGAATGAAGAATTGATGGATAAGTACCTTGAAGAAGGGGACTTGTCCGTTGAGGATGTAAAAGCAGGTTTGCGAGCGCGCACCCTAAATAATGAAGTGGTGTTAGTGACTTGTGGCTCTGCTTTTAAGAATAAAGGTGTTCAGGCGGTACTTGATGCCGTTGTTGAATACATGCCTTCACCGCTTGAAGTGAAAGCGATTGAAGGCACGCTTGAAGATGGTGAGACAGTCGTTGCTCGTGAAGCAAATGACGATGCACCGTTTTCAGCGCTGGCTTTTAAAATAGCGACAGACCCATTTGTTGGGACATTGACATTTATGCGTGTCTATTCTGGAACATTGAAGTCGGGTGATGCGGTTTACAACTCTGTTAAGCAGAAGCGTGAACGTATTGGTCGAATGGTGCAGATGCATGCGAACAATCGCGAAGAGATCAAAGAGGTGTTAGCGGGTGACATAGCGGCAGCAGTCGGTATGAAGTTCGTGACAACTGGTGATACGCTTTGTGATATGAACGATGTTGTTGTTCTAGAACGAATGGAGTTTCCAGAGCCGGTAATTTCCGTTGCGGTTGAGCCTAAATCTCAAGCCGACCAGGAAAAGATGGCTGTGGCGTTAGGAAAATTAGCTCAAGAAGACCCATCTTTCCGTGTAGAAACACATGAAGAGACAGGGCAAACCATTATTTCCGGAATGGGCGAGCTGCACCTTGATATTCTCGTGGATCGAATGAAGCGTGAATTTAAGGTGGATGCAAATATCGGTAAGCCACAAGTGTCTTACCGTGAAAAAATTCGCAAAGAAGTGGTGATTAACCACAAATTTGTGCGTCAATCTGGTGGTCGTGGTCAATACGGTCACGTCGTGATGAAATTGATTCCATCTGATAAAGATGGACTTGAGTTTGTCAACGAGATTGTTGGTGGTGTTATTCCTAAAGAATACATCCCTGCAGTAGAAAAGGGTGTTTCAGAGCAAATGAAGAACGGTGTTATCGCTGGTTACCCATTGCTGGGTATGAAAGTGGTATTGTTCGATGGTTCATACCATGATGTTGACTCTAATGAAATGGCCTTTAAAATTGCAGCTTCTCAAGGTTTGAGAAAAGGCGCAGCAGATGCTGATCCTTGTGTTCTTGAGCCTGTGATGAAAGTGGAAGTTGTAACTCCTGAAGAATACATGGGTGATGTGATGGGTGACCTGAATCGTCGTCGTGGCATTGTTCAGGGGATGGACGATTCCCCGTCAGGGAAGATTATTCGTGCTGAAGTTCCTCTCGGGGAGATGTTCGGATATGCAACTGACGTGCGTAGCTTGTCGCAAGGGCGTGCAAGTTATGCAATGGAGTTTGAGAAATACGCTGAAGCACCAGCTAGTGTGGCAGACGCGATCATCAAAAATGAAGATTAATCATCATACTTACTAATACTTAAGGTGTATGTATCATGGCAAAAGAAAAGTTCGAACGTAATAAACCACACGTTAACGTTGGTACTATCGGTCACGTTGACCACGGTAAAACGACTCTAACAGCAGCACTAACTCGCGTATGTGCAGAAGTATTCGGCGGTGAAGCCGTTGCTTTCGACGGTATCGATAACGCTCCTGAAGAGCGTGAGCGTGGTATCACTATCTCAACTTCTCACGTTGAGTATGATTCTCCAACTCGTCACTACGCACACGTAGACTGCCCAGGACACGCCGATTATGTTAAAAACATGATCACTGGTGCTGCCCAAATGGACGGCGCGATCCTAGTATGTGGTGCGACTGACGGCCCTATGCCTCAGACTCGTGAGCACATCCTTCTTTCTCGTCAGGTAGGTGTACCTTACATCGTTGTTTTCCTAAACAAAGCTGACCTACTTGCTGAAGACTGTGGCGGTGCGGATTCTGAAGAATACGCTGAAATGCTAGAGTTGGTAGAAATGGAATTGCGTGACCTTCTATCTGAGTACGACTTCCCAGGTGATGATACTCCAATCATCCCAGGTTCTGCTTTGATGGCATTGAACGGTCAAGACGACAACGAAATGGGTACAACAGCTGTTAAGAAGCTTGTTGAAACTCTAGACGAGTACATCCCTGAGCCAGAGCGTGCAATCGACGGTGCATTCATCATGCCTATCGAGGACGTATTCTCTATCCAAGGTCGTGGTACTGTTGTAACTGGTCGTGTTGAGCGCGGTATCATCAAGGTACAAGAAGAAGTTGAAATCGTTGGTATCGTTGATACTACGAAAACAACTTGTACTGGTGTTGAGATGTTCCGTAAACTTCTTGACGAAGGTCGTGCTGGTGAGAACTGTGGTATCTTGCTACGTGGTACTAAGCGTGAAGACGTTCAGCGTGGTCAAGTATTGGCTAAGCCTGGCTCTATCACACCTCACACTGAATTCGAAGCCGAAGTATACGTACTAGGTAAAGATGAAGGTGGTCGTCACACTCCTTTCTTCAAAGGTTACCGTCCACAGTTCTACTTCCGTACAACTGACGTAACTGGTGCTTGTTCACTACCTGAAGGTGTTGAGATGGTTATGCCTGGTGACAACATCCAAATGACTGTTGAACTAATTCACCCAATCGCGATGGACGAAGGTCTACGTTTCGCGATCCGTGAAGGTGGTCGTACAGTTGGTGCGGGCGTTGTAGCTAAAATCATCAAGTAATCGATTTTTAAATCTTACTTTTTGAAAAAGGCTGTCTGTTTCAGACAGCCTTTTTATTTTGCGGTTAATTTAGTTACTTTGAAATTGGTTACTTGACAACCAGTTTTGGAGTGGCTAATATTCGCCGTCCTTAAAAAAGGATTGTGGCTTAATAAATGTACAGTTAAGTCATGACAACATTGTATTTGGAGTTGGAAATGCAAAGCCAAAAAATCCGTATTCGTCTGAAAGCTTTCGATCACCGTCTGATTGATGCTTCAACACAAGAAATTGTGGACACAGCGAAACGTACAGGTGCGCAAGTGCGTGGACCGATTCCACTTCCTACTCGCAAAGAGCGTTATACAGTATTGATTTCTCCACACGTAAACAAAGATGCGCGTGATCAATATGAAATCCGTACACATAAACGCGTTCTAGACATCGTTGAGCCAACAGAAAAAACTGTTGATGCTCTAATGAAGCTAGACCTTGCGGCAGGCGTGGAAGTACAAATTTCTTTGGGTTAATAGCTCAAAGTTTGGGGTGCGAGAACCGGCTGGTTATCAGTCGGCTTATGCACATTAGTGGAATGATCTGGAATGGTCAGCCGTAGCGGGTGATAGCCCCATACACAACTGGCAAATGAGGTAGAAAATGACTATTCAATTAGTCGGACGTAAAGCCGGAATGACACGTATCTTCAATGAAGATGGTGTATCCGTGCCAGTAACCGTCATCGAGGTTGAACCGAACCGCGTTACTCAGGTGAAAACTGCAGAAACTGATGGCTATCAAGCTGTTCAGGTTACTGTTGGCTCTCGCCGTTCAAACCGTGTAAACAAAGCTGCTGCTGGACACTATGCAAAAGCGAACGTTGAAGCGGGTCGTGGTTTGTGGGAGTTCCGCCTGTCTGGTGATGAAAAAGAAATCAATGTTGGTGATGAGCTAACTGTTGCTGATTTCGAATCTATCCAAATGGTTGATGTTACTGGTCAATCAAAGGGTAAAGGGTTTCAAGGTGCCGTTAAGCGTCATAATTTCCGTACGCAAGACGCAACACATGGTAACTCATTGTCTCACCGTGCTCCTGGTTCCATTGGTCAATGTCAAACACCTGGTCGTGTTTGGAAAGGCAAAAAAATGGCTGGCCACATGGGCGCTGCTCAAGTAACAACTCAATCACTAGAAGTGGTTCGCGTTGATGCTGAACGTAACCTTATCCTTGTTAAAGGTGCGGTTCCTGGTGCAGTTAACGGTGATGTTATTCTTCAATCAGCTGTTAAAGCTCGCTAAGAGGGGTAGACAATGAACTTGAATCTTACAGGTGCAAAGGGAACGGTAGAAGTTTCTGATGTAGCCTTTGCTCGTGAATACAACGAAGCGCTAGTTCACCAAGTAGTAACATCTTACTTGGCTGGTGCTCGTCAGGGTTCTCGTGCTCAGAAAACACGCTCTGAAGTAGCTGGTGGCGGACGCAAACCTTGGAAACAAAAAGGTTCTGGTCGCGCGCGTGCAGGTACTATCCGTAGCCCTCTATGGCGCTCTGGTGGTGTAACATTTGCAGCTAAGCCACAAGATCACTCTCAGAAAGTGAACAAGAAGATGTACCGTGCAGCAATGCGCACCATCTGGTCTGAACTAGTACGTCAAGACCGTCTTGTTGTAGTTGAAGAACTTAAATTGGAAGCTCCAAAAACTAAGCTCTTCACAGCAAAAATGGCAGAATTGAATGTTGAAAACGTTTTGGTTGTTTCTCACGAATTGGACGACAATCTGTTTTTAGCAGCTCGTAATATCCCTAACGTGGATGTACGTGATGCAGCGTCTATCGATCCTGTTAGCTTGATTGCTTACGACAAAGTGTTGGTGACAGTTGGTGCTCTGAAACAAGTTGAGGAGACACTAGCATGATCGGCGAACGTATTTATAAAGTTCTGTTGGGTCCACACATCTCTGAAAAAGCGACTATCGTTGCCGAAGGTAATGGTCAGTACGTTTTTCGTGTAGCTGGTGATGCAACAAAACCTGAAATCAAACAAGCTATCGAAGCACTATTTGAAGTCAAAGTTGAGTCTGTTCGCACGTTGAACCATAAAGGTAAAACTAAGCGTACAGTTCGTGGTCTTGGCAAGCGTAGCGACGTGAAAAAAGCGTACGTTCGTTTGGCTGAAGGTCAAGACATTGATTTCATGGTCGCTGAATAAGGGGAGATAGGTCAATGGCTGTTGTAAAAAGTAAGCCAACGTCTGCAGGCCGTCGTCACGTTGTTAAAGTTACTAACAACGATTTGCACAAAGGCGCACCATATGCACCTTTGCTAGATAAGAAAAGCAAATCAGGTGGACGTAACAATAACGGACGCATCACTACGCGTCACGTAGGTGGTGGTCATAAGCAGCATTACCGTATGGTTGACTTCCGTCGTAACAAAGATGGAATTCCAGCGGTAGTTGAGCGTTTGGAATATGATCCAAACCGTTCTGCAAATATTGCATTGATTAAATATGCTGATGGTGAGCGTCGTTACATTATCGCTTCCAAAGGTATGGCGGCAGGCAATGTTGTCTTTAGTGGTGCTGACGCGCCAATCAAAGCAGGTAATACTTTGCCACTGCAAAATATTCCTGTAGGTAGTACGGTTCACTGTGTTGAGCTTAAGCCAGGCAAAGGTGCGCAAATCGCACGTTCTGCTGGTGCCTCTGCTCAGCTAGTCGCTCGTGAAGGTCGTTACGTTACTCTTCGCCTACGTTCAGGTGAAATGCGTAAGATCCTAACTGAGTGTCGCGCTACTTTGGGTGAAGTATCAAACTCTGAGCATAGCTTGCGAGTTCTTGGTAAAGCTGGTGCTACGCGTTGGCGTGGTGTTCGTCCTACCGTTCGCGGTGCGGCGATGAACCCGGTTGATCACCCACATGGTGGTGGTGAAGGTCGTAGTAAAGGTGGTCGTCACCCAGTTACGCCTTGGGGTGTGCCAACTAAAGGCTACAAAACACGCAGTAACAAGCGTACTGATAAACTTATTGTACGTCGTCGTACTAAGTAATAAGAGGAAACGACTGTGCCACGTTCACTAAAAAAAGGTCCTTTTATCGACCTTCATTTGTTGAAAAAGGTAGAGGCTGCGGTAGAGAAAAAAGAACGCCGTCCAATTAAGACTTGGTCACGCCGTTCTACTATCTTCCCTGATTTTGTAGGGTTGACTATCGCTGTCCATAATGGTCGCCAGCATGTTCCAGTTCTAGTAACTGAAGACATGGTCGGTCATAAATTGGGTGAGTTCGCTCCGACCCGTACATATCGTGGTCATGCTGCGGACAAGAAAGCCAAACGGTAATAAGGGGTATTAACATGAGTGAAGTAAGCGCTTCATTAAAGGGTGCTCGCCTCTCTGCGCAGAAGGCCCGTTTGGTTATAGATCAAATCCGCGGCAAATCTGTTAGCGAAGCACTGAACATCTTAACGTTCAGTCCTAAAAAGGCGGCAGTAATTGTCAAAAAAGTACTTGAGTCTGCTATTGCGAATGCAGAGCATAACGAAGGTGCTGATATCGATGACTTGCGTGTATCTACGGCATACGTTGATGAGGCTATGACTCTAAAGCGTATCATGCCACGTGCCAAAGGCCGTGCTGACCGTATTTTGAAACGCGGTTGCCATATTACAGTTAAAGTCGCTGACTAATTAGGAGAAACCCAATGGGTCAGAAGGTTCATCCAACTGGTATACGCCTAGGGATAGTTAAAGATCATACTTCTACTTGGTATGCGAATAATCAAAACTACTCTAAGCTGCTATTAAATGATCTTCAGGTACGTGAATACTTGGAGAAAAAATTGGTTCAGGCTTCTGTTTCTCGCATTGAGATTCAGCGTCCTGCTCAAACAGCTCGTATTACGATTCACACTGCTCGTCCGGGTATTGTGATTGGTAAGAAAGGTGAAGATGTAGAGAAACTACGTAATGCAGTTTCTGAGATGATGGGCGTTCCTGTTCACATCAACATCGAAGAAATTCGTAAGCCTGAAATGGATGCGAAATTGGTTGCAGCTAACATTGCTAGCCAATTAGAGCGTCGTGTTATGTTCCGTCGTGCAATGAAGCGTGCAGTACAAAACGCTATGCGTGCCGGCGCGAAAGGTATCAAGGTTCAGGTAAGTGGTCGTCTAGGCGGTGCTGAAATCGCACGTGCTGAGTGGTACCGTGAAGGTCGTGTACCTCTTCACACACTACGCGCAGACATTGACTACGCTACTTATGAAGCAAGCACAACTTACGGCATCATCGGTGTCAAAGTGTGGATCTTCAAAGGCGAAATCTTGGGCGGTATTGAGCAAGTGCGTGCTGATAAAGGCGCACAAAAGAAGAAGTCTAAGTAGGGGGTAAGTCATGTTACAGCCGAAACGTACTAAGTTCCGTAAGATGCAAAAAGGTCGTAACCGCGGTCTTGCTCTTCGCGGCAACCAGGTTAGCTTTGGTGAATTCGGATTGAAGTCGACCGAGCGCGGTCGTATTACTGCTCGTCAAATTGAAGCGGCGCGTCGTGCAATGACTCGTCACATCAAACGTGGTGGTAAGATTTGGATTCGTGTATTCCCTGATAAGCCTATTACTCAGAAACCTCTTGAGGTTCGTCAGGGTAAAGGTAAGGGTAGCGTAGAATACTGGGTTGCTCAAATTCAACCTGGCAAGATGCTTTATGAAGTTGAGGGTGTTTCTGAGCAGTTAGCTCGTGAAGCATTTGCATTGGCCGCGGCTAAGCTTCCTCTGTCCACAACTTTCGTAACGCGTACGGTGATGTAGATGAAAGCAAAAGAACTGCAAGAAAAGTCTGTAGCTGAGCTACAAGCGACCTTGATCGAACTACTACGTGAGCAATTTAATCTGCGCATGCAGAAAGCCACTGGTCAGTTAGCGCAAACTCATTTGCTCTCGCAAGTTCGCCGCAATATCGCACGTGTGAAAACCGTGCTAAATGATAAGGCAGGTAACTAAGATGGCAGAAACAAAAGCGCGTACAGCTACTGGTAAAGTAGTAAGCGATAAGATGGATAAAACCATTACAGTACTTGTTGAGCGTACAGAAAAACACCCTCTATACGGTAAGTTTGTACGTCGTTCAACAAAATTACACGCTCACGATGAAAACAATGAGTGCCAGATCGGTGATACCGTTAAGGTCGTTGAAACACGTCCTTACTCTAAGTCTAAGACTTGGAATCTGGTTCAGGTTGTTGAGAAAGCAGCAGCTGTATAAGCTGCTCCTTCCTTCGTGAGACTTGTTATCTAATTTGATTGGAGAGCAGTAATGATTCAAACGGAATCGATGCTTGATGTAGCAGATAACAGCGGCGCTAAGCGTGTTCAGTGTATTAAAGTACTGGGTGGCTCACATCGTCGTTATGCTGCTATCGGTGACATTATTAAGGTCACAGTGAAAGAAGCGATCCCTCGCGGTCGTGTTAAAAAAGGGCAGGTTCTAAACGCTGTTGTCGTTAGAACTAAGAAAGGTGTTCGTCGTCCTGATGGTTCTGTAATCCGTTTTGATGTAAACTCTGCGGTTCTACTGAATGCGTCTGGGCAGCCTATTGGTACTCGTATCTTTGGCCCTGTAACACGTGAGTTGCGTACTGAGCAATTCATGAAAATTGTTTCTCTTGCACCTGAAGTGCTGTAAGAGGGAGGGGACATTTATGCGTAAGATCAAACGTGACGACGAAGTAATCGTAATTGCCGGTAAAGATAAAGGTAAGCGCGGTACAGTTGTTAAGGTATTAGACGAGAGCCGAGTTCTTGTTTCTGGCATCAACATGGTGAAGAAACACGAAAAACCAAACCCTATGAAGGGTTCAACTGGCGGCATCGTTGAAAAAGAAGCACCTATCCAGGTTTCTAACGTAGCCATTTTTAACAATGCTACAGGTAAAGCGGATCGCGTCGGCTTTAAATTGAATGAAGACGGTACTAAGGTACGTATCTTTAAATCAAACAGTGAAGCGATCGACGCCTAAGAGCGAGAATTATAGCCATGGCGAGACTTAAGCAAGTTTATAAAGATCAGGTCGTAGCAAAACTAACTGAAGAGTTTAGTTACGGTAACGTGATGGAAGTGCCTAAAATCACTAAAATCACTTTAAATATGGGTGTTGGTGAAGCTATCGCAGACAAGAAACTTCTTGAGCATGCGGTAAATGATCTTCAAGCACTTAGCGGCCAAAAAGTTGTAGTGACTAAGGCGCGTAAATCAGTAGCAGGCTTTAAAATCCGTGACGGTTACCCGATCGGTTGTAAAGTAACGCTACGTGGTGAGCGTATGTGGGATTTCTTCGACCGTTTGGTTGATGTAGCTATCCCACGTATCCGTGACTTCCGTGGACTTAATCCTAAGTCTTTCGACGGTCGTGGTAACTACAGCATGGGTGTTAAAGAGCAGATCATCTTCCCTGAGATCGATTACGATAAAGTTGATCGTGTGCGTGGTTTAGATATCACTATCACAACAACGGCTCGTACCGACGAAGAAGGTCGTGCTTTGTTAGCCGCCTTTAATTTCCCTTTCAAGAAATAAGAGGTAGGAATCATGGCAAAAGTTTCAATGGTTCAGCGCGAAGCAAAACGCACCAAATTAGTAGCTAAGTACGCTGAAAAGCGTACTGCTCTAAAGGCGATCATTAGCGACGTTAATGCATCGGACGATGAAAAGTGGGAAGCAACGCTTAAATTGCAAGCGCTTCCACGCGATTCATCTTCTTCTCGCCAGCGTAATCGTTGCCAAGTAACAGGCCGTCCACACGGTGTATACCGTCGTTTCGGTTTGTCTCGTATCAAGTTGCGTGAAGCAGCGATGCGTGGCGACGTACCAGGCTTGAAGAAAGCTAGTTGGTAAGCAAGTAGAGCACGATCATAATACATGGCAGTGAGTGGGGTGTCTAAAAGCTGGACATTCTGCTCGCTGCTGTGTACTATGCGCGAGCTCTATTTGCTGCACAATGGTTTTTTTAATTAGGAGCTCTTAAATGAGTATGCAAGATACCCTTGCGGATATGTTCACACGTATTCGTAATGCACAGATGGCTTCAAAAACATCTGTGAGCATGCCTTCATCAAAAATGAAGGCATCAATTGCTGCAGTTCTACGCGAAGAAGGTTACGTTGGTAACTTCTCAGTAGATGAGGCAGTTAAGCCAACGCTTACAATCGAGTTGAAATACTACGAAGGTAAGCCAGTTATCGAACAAATTAAACGCGCTTCTCGTCCAAGCTTGCGTCAATACAAAGCAACTAGCAATCTACCTAAAGTAGAAGCTGGTCTTGGTGTTGCGATCATCTCTACTTCTAAAGGTGTGATGACAGATCGTGCAGCTCGTGCTGCTGGTATCGGCGGCGAAGTAATCTGCACAGTATTCTAGGAGTTAGTATGTCTCGAGTTGCTAATAGTCCGGTGACGCTTCCTAGTGGTGTAGATTTGACTCTAAATGGCCAAAACGTTGTTGTAAAAGGCGGTAAAGGTTCTCTAGAGTTTAACGTTCACACAAGCGTTCAAGTGTCTAAAGAAGATAACGTTATCACTTTCGCTGCACGCGATGGTGCTAAACAAAGCCGTGCCCTAGCTGGTACGACTCGTGCTCTGGTTAACAACATGGTTGTTGGTGTAAGCCAAGGTTTCGAGAAACGATTGATTCTTCAAGGTGTCGGTTACCGTGCTGCCCTAAAAGGTAAAGTACTTAACCTGTCTTTGGGTTTTTCTCACCCAGTAGATTATGAACTACCTGAAGGCGTAACAGCTGAATGTGCTTCGCAAACAGAAATCGTGATCAAAGGCATTGATAAACAAGCCGTTGGTCAGGTAGCTGCAGAAGTTCGCGGTTTCCGTCCGCCTGAGCCTTATAAAGGTAAAGGTGTTCGCTATGCTGACGAAATTATTCGTCGTAAAGAAGCTAAGAAGAAGTAGGTAGGCATTCATGAACACTAAAAAACAATCTCGAATTCGTCGTGCACGTCGTGCGCGTTTGCATATTCGTGAATTAGGTGCGAATCGTCTTACTGTACATCGCACACCACGCCATATGTATGCTCAAGTAATTTCTCCTTGTGGAACTAAAGTGCTAGCAAGCGCTTCTACAGTGGAAGAAACTCTACGTGCTACAGCGACTGGTAACAAAGAAGCAGCTACACAAGTTGGTACTTTGATTGCTACTCGCGCTAAAGAAGCAGGCGTCACTTCGGTCGCATTTGACCGTTCTGGCTTCAAATACCATGGCCGCGTTCAAGCTCTTGCTGATGCTGCACGTGAAGCCGGTCTAGAGTTCTAAGGGGTAGCAAATGGCAGTTAATGATCAACAAACTAGCGACCTCCAAGAGAAGCTAGTTCAAGTAAACCGCGTTGCTAAAGTTGTAAAGGGTGGTCGTATCTTCTCTTTCACAGCTTTGACAGTCGTTGGTGATGGAAATGGCAAGGTTGGCTTCGGTCGCGGTAAAGCGCGCGAAGTGCCTCAAGCTATTCAGAAAGCAATGGAGCAGGCTCGCCGCAACATGGTTTCTGTTAAATTAAATGGCGATACTCTTCAGTATCCTGTGAAAGCAACGCATGGTTCTTCAAATGTATACATGCAACCTGCTTCTCAAGGTACAGGTATCATCGCCGGTGGTGCTATGCGTGCGGTTCTTGAAATCGCTGGCGTACACAACGTATTGGCGAAATGTTACGGTTCTACAAACCCAGTAAACGTAGTTCGCGCTACGATTAAAGGTCTGCAGGACATGAAAGCGCCTGAGCAAATTGCGGCTAAACGCGGCAAGTCTGTCGATCAAATTTTGGGGTAATGTGTCATGGCGAATAAAACCATCACAGTTCAACTAACCCGTAGCCCGATCGGTCGTCTTCCAAAGCACCGTGAAACAGTTAAAGGCTTGGGTTTGCGTAAAGTTGGCCAAACACGTGAGTTGGAAGATACTCCATCTGTACGTGGCATGGTTAATAAAGTTTATTACATGGTTAAAGTGGTAGGAGAGTAACATGTTCTTAAATACACTTCGTCCTGGCGAAGGTAGCAAGCATGCTCCTAAACGTGTAGGTCGCGGCATTGGTAGCGGCTTGGGCAAAACGGGTGGACGTGGCCATAAAGGTCTTAAGTCTCGCTCCGGTGGCTCAGTAAAACCTGGTTTTGAAGGCGGTCAAATGCCTTTGCAGAAGCGTCTGCCAAAATTTGGTTTCACTTCGCGTCAGGCAAAGTATGTTGCTGAGGTTCGTTTAAACGAGCTTGCTGCTGTAAATGCTGAAGTTGTAGATTTGGCTGCTCTGAAAAGCGCCGACATTCTAGGTCATCAGATTAAAACTGCTCGTGTAATCTTGTCTGGTTCTATCGACAAAGCGATTACCGTACGTGGTCTTAAAGTGACTAAAGGTGCTCGTGCCGCTATCGAAGCAGCTGGCGGAAAAGTCGAGGAATAAATGGCAAAGCGTGGCTCACTACCTGCCGGCATGCAAAACGGATTGAGCGAGCTTTGGGCTCGCATCCGCTTTGTGTTCTTGGCAATTATTGTATATCGAATTGGTGCACACATTCCGGTTCCGGGTATCAACCCAGATAGATTGTCAGCACTGTTTGATCAAAATGAAGGCACAATACTGAGTTTATTTAACGTATTCTCAGGTGGCGCTCTTGAGCGTATGAGTATTTTCGCGCTTGGGATCCTGCCTTATATTTCTGCCTCAATTATTATGCAGTTATTGACGGTCGTGAGTCCGCAGCTAGAGCAATTAAAGAAAGAAGGTGAAGCGGGTCGTCGTAAGATTACCCAATACACCCGTTACGGTACCGTGCTTCTTGCCTTAGTCCAATCAGCCTCTATGGCGGTTGGCTTGGCTAGTCAAGGCATCTCATTCAGTACAGGCATGGAATTCTATGCGGTTGCTGTTGTGACCTTGGTTGCTGGTACTGTCTTCTTAATGTGGTTAGGTGAGCAAGTTACTGAGAAAGGTATTGGTAATGGTATTTCCATTCTGATCTTTGCCGGTATCGTTGCTGGTCTACCATCCGCTCTAGGTCGCTCATTTGAGTCGGCTCGTCAAGGCGATATTAATATATTAGCTTTGTTGCTGATTGGTATTTTAGCCATTGCGACCATCGCATTCGTTGTTTTCATCGAACGTGGTCAGCGTCGTATTACGGTTAACTATGCTAAGCGTCAGCAAGGCAAAAAGGTGTTTGCTGCACAAAAGAGTCATTTGCCTCTTAAAGTAAATATGGCTGGTGTTATCCCGCCAATCTTTGCTTCCAGTATTCTGTTGTTCCCAGCTTCGATCGGCCAATGGTTCGGTCAAGGTGAAGGCATGGAATGGTTGCAAAATATTTCTTTGGCACTGGCTCCTGGGCAACCGCTCTATGTGCTGTTGTTTGCGATCGCAATTGTTTTCTTTTGCTTTTTCTATACAGCCCTAGTGTTCAACCCTAAAGATGTGGCAGATAACCTGAAAAAATCCGGTGCTTTTTTACCGGGTATTCGTCCAGGCGATCATACTGCTCGATATATTGATGGAGTAATGACTCGTTTGACACTGTTTGGTGCTTTGTACATCACCCTAGTGTCTCTGATGCCTCAATTCTTTGTTGTTGCGTGGAACGTTCCGTTCTACTTTGGCGGCACCTCTATGTTGATCGTAGTGGTGGTTGTTATGGACTTTATGTCGCAAGTACAAAGTCATTTGATGAGTCAGCAATACGAATCATTAATGAAGAAGTCTAATCTGACTGGTTATGGTCCAAATGGCCTAATGCGTTAAGCATAGGTTGGAGTTGAACATGAAAGTACGTGCATCTGTAAAGAAAATCTGTCGTAACTGCAAAATCGTTCGTCGTAACGGTTCAGTTCGAGTGATTTGTGTTGAGCCTCGTCACAAGCAGCGTCAAGGCTAATAACGAGATTTCTCGACGATGGGAATGGGTGGTTGATTTATCCTGCAAATGTAGGCATAATCAGCCGCCCTCATGAAAGTAAAGTGATGAATTAATCATCAATAACAACGGAGTAAAGTGAATGGCTCGTATAGCCGGTGTCAATATTCCTGACAATAAACATGCGGTCATTTCTCTGACTTACATCTTCGGAATTGGTCGCACACGTTCGCGCGCAATTTGCGCCGCTACGGGTGTTGCAGAAACTGCGAAAATAGGCTCTTTAAGTGATGATATCCTTGATGAGCTTCGTGGCGAAGTTGCTAAGTATACTGTAGAGGGTGACTTACGACGTGAAGTCAGTATGTCTATCAAACGTTTGATGGACCTAGGTTGTAATCGCGGGATTCGTCATCGCCGCAGCCTACCAGTTCGTGGTCAACGTACCAAAACGAACGCTCGTACACGAAAAGGCCCTCGTAAGCCTATTCGTAAGTAATATAAACGCGTTTCGCTCTAGCTGAAAAAAATCGCTAGAGCTGAGCATTAAATAGGAAAGTGCAATATGGCTAAGCCAGCTACGCGCAATACCAAGAAAAAAGTCAAAAAGACGGTTGTCGACGGTGTTGCTCATGTACACGCGTCATTTAACAACACGATCGTGACTATCACCGACCGTCAAGGCAATGCATTGTCTTGGGCGACTGCCGGTGGTTCTGGTTTTCGCGGTTCTCGAAAAAGTACACCATTCGCAGCTCAAGTAGCAGCGGAACGTGCCGGTGCTGTCGCACAAGAATTCGGCCTTAAAAACGTAGACGTAATGATCAAGGGCCCTGGTCCTGGTCGTGAGTCCGCAGTTCGTGCATTGAATGCATTGGGCTTGCGTATCAATAACATCACAGATGTGACGCCAATCCCGCACAACGGTTGCCGTCCACCTAAGAAACGTCGCGTTTAATTGAGGAGACAGACATATGGCTCGTTATATAGGTCCAACTTGTAAGTTGTCTCGTCGTGAAGGTACCGACTTGCAATTGAAGAGCGGTTCACGCGCTCTTGAGTCTAAATGTAAAGCAGAAACAGTTCCTGGTGTGCACGGTGCACGTCGCGGACGTCTTTCTGATTACGGCTTGCAATTACGTGAGAAACAAAAAGTACGTCGTATGTACGGTGTTCTTGAAAAACAATTCCGTAACTACTACAAATCTGCAGCTCGTCTAAAAGGCGCAACTGGCGAAAACCTTTTGCAACTTTTGGAATCACGTTTAGATAACGTTGTATACCGCGCAGGTTTTGGTTCTACACGTGCGGAAGCTCGTCAACTAGTAGGCCATAAAGGCATTCTAGTAAACGGTGCAACGGTTAACATTCCATCTTACCAAGTGAAAGCTGGTGATGTTGTGTCTATCCGTGAAAAAGCTAAGAAGCAATTGCGTGTACAAAGCGCACTAGAGCTATCTAAAAATCGCGCGCCGATCCATTGGATCGAAGTTGATGCAACTAAATTGGAAGCAACTTTCAAAGCTGCTCCAGAACGTGCCGATTTATCAGCTGAAATTAATGAGAACCTAATCGTCGAACTTTACTCTAAGTAAGTCGGTGATTGGGATTAAGAAATAGGTGGATCTATGCAGCGTTCAGTGAGCGAATTGTTAACCCCACGCAACATTGAAGTTCAGGAATTAGGCAAAACGCGCGCTAAAGTTACGCTACAACCGCTAGAACGTGGTTTTGGTCATACTTTGGGTAATGCGTTGCGTCGCATTCTTTTATCTTCTATGCCAGGTTGTGCGATTGTTGAAGTCGAAATCGACGGTGTATTACACGAATACAGCGCAATCGAAGGGGTTAAAGAAGATGTAATTGAAATTCTTCTTAACCTGAAAGGAGTTGCGATCGCTCTACACGGGCAAGATGAAGCAACTCTTACTCTAAGTAAAAAAGGTCCTGGTGTCGTAACGGCTGGGGACATCCAGTTAGTTGCTGACGCAGAGATCGCTAACCCGGATCACGTTATTGCGCACTTGGATGATACTGCAGAGTTAACTATGCAGATCAAAGTCGCTCGTGGCCGTGGTTATGAGCCTGCTGATGCTCGTGTTGCTGGCGACGATGAGACTCGTCCAATTGGTCGCTTGCAACTGGATGCCTCATTCAGCCCTGTTCGTCGTGTGGCTTACAGTGTCGATAACGCTCGTGTAGAGCAACGTACAGACTTGGATAAATTGGTGCTAGACATCGAATCCAACGGTACGATCGATCCTGAAGAAGCGATTCGTCGTGCAGCGACTATTCTTCAACAACAAATTGCGGTATTCGTTGCGCTTGAAAGCGAAAGCGAAGCACCAGTTGAAGAAGAAGAGGATGAGATTGATCCAATTTTGCTACGCCCGGTTGATGATCTTGAATTGACCGTTCGCAGTGCTAACTGTTTAAAAGCAGAGAACATTTATTACATCGGTGATTTGATTCAACGTACTGAGGTTGAGCTTCTTAAGACGCCTAACCTAGGTAAGAAGTCGTTAACTGAAATCAAAGATGTTTTAGCACAGCGTGGTTTGTCTTTGGGAATGCGTCTAGAAAACTGGCCACCAGCTAGTTTGAAAGACGATAGCAAAGTTCTAGCTCGCTAGGTCATTGTTCCCTGACCACCGTAGTTTGGTAAGGAATGTAAAATGCGTCATCGTAAGAGTGGACGTCACTTAAACCGTACTAGCTCGCATCGTAAAGCGATGTTCAAAAATATGGCTGCTTCTTTGTTTGAGCACGAAGTTATTAAAACAACGTTGCCTAAAGCAAAAGAATTGCGCCGTGTTGCAGAGCCTTTGATCACATTGGCGAAAGTTGATTCCGTAGCGAATCGTCGCCTTGCCTTTGCTCGTACTCGTAGCAAAGACGCAGTAGGTAAATTGTTCTCAGAACTTGGTCCTCGTTACCAAGCTCGTCCTGGCGGTTACATTCGCATTTTGAAATGTGGATTCCGTACAGGTGACAACGCACCTATGGCTTACGTGGAATTGGTCGATCGACCAGAAACTGAAGCCGCTGAGTAATATCAGTATGTAATTAAAAAACCGGACTCTTGAGTCCGGTTTTTTTTGTGCCTTACTAAAGCCTCTTTTCGTTCATTATCTTCTCTTATTCATCTTCATTTAGTGTGCCGATCAGTTATCCACAATATCGGTTTGATACACGAAAATCTCAAATTGTTGAAAAGCCTGTCTATAAGCACAAACTTATTAACCTCTCACTTAGCAAGAGTCTTAGGTTAAGTTGTGAGTGGATAATTTGCTTATTAGTTTTAATCTCTTGAATTCAAGTGACAAGTGTTGATACTGAACTTGTTAGTCAGTCATTGAATATAGGGATGGTATGAATGAGTGATTTAGAAAGCATGCTTACTTTTTGGCGTTATGTGCATAAATTTTTCTCCAATTTCACATCAACCCAACACAGAGACGAGTTTGATCGTCAATTTTTCGAATTGATATCAGAGCGTTCAAATTATTCAACTTATGCTGCTTTTCGTAAGTTATTACATTGTCTAAATGATGCGCATACAGATGTGTTTCCTAAAGATGTGATCCCATTGCTGAGTGTCGGCCTGAAGACCAAGCTCATAGACTCGAAATGCCTTGTATTGAATAATCTAGTTCAGTTGCGAGATTCTATACCAATTGGTTCTGAGATACTTTTAATGAACGAACAACCTATTATTGAAGTCATGCAGAATAATTTGTCTCAAGTCTCGTTCTCTACCCGTAACCACGGCATTTCGAGAGTATTAAAATATCTTCTTTCAAATCGATATTCTGCTAATCCACGGATTGTAATAAACACACCAGATGGTTTAAGGAAAGAGATTGTTTTGGAGAGTGTATTTGACTTGAAGACTTTTCCATTGAGCCAAAGTCAACCAAGCTTTGATTCTATAAAGAACTGTTATAGTCGTGATACTAGCTATCTTTATATTCCTTCCTTTGCAAATGAATCTGACATTGAGTTGGTCATTCAGGAGCTAAGAAAACTGGCTAGCATATCTAAGTTAATCATTGATGTTCGTGGGAATACGGGTGGGAATAGTGTCTTTGCTACTAAGTTATTAGCTATTTTAACTCATAAACAACTTATGGGCGCCTCTTGGAGAAGCTTAAGCTTTAATGCCTTTCAAGTGGCTTATTTTCATAATTTAGATCCTCGTCAACAGGCAGCCAATGCTTCTGACTGGTATGTTGGAAAATCAGAAACGGTCTTTCCTGATAGACCTATATCAGTAAACAAAATATGCGTATTAATGGACTGTGAAACTATCTCAGCTGCCGAGGATTTTCTTTTATATGCTAAGCAAATAGACAATTGCGTTTTGATTGGCGAAACGTCAGCAGGGAGCTCAGGAATGCCAGTAAATTTAGATTTAGGTGGGAACTACTGGTGTCAGATATCAGCAAAGCACGATTTTATAAATGAACCTCATGATTTTATCCGCAAAGGCATCAAGCCAGACTACGAAGTTTATTCAACCGCTGATGCATTAGGTAACAGGATTGATGAACAATTAGAGTTCGCATTGGATTGGTGAGGTTTGAAATTGTTCTTTACTTTGTTAGTAAGATTTAGCAGCTACACTGCCTCTTAGGGGAATACTTATCCACCGAGCTAAACGGAAATTAAATCGGTGGATAAGTTGAGCGCTTTTTTAATAGCTATACTTTCATCAAAGCATGGTTTTTAGGAAACGTGCCGTATGAGAGTTGTCTTTCTTAGCAACTTCTTCTGGTGTGCCTTCGGCAATGATGTAACCGCCACCACTGCCGCCTTCAGGGCCCAGATCAACAATCCAATCGGCCGTTTTGATTACGTCCAGATTGTGCTCAATCACCACTATGGTATTACCGTGGTCACGCAAGCGATGCAGTACTTTAAGCAGTTGCTCAATGTCCGCAAAGTGCAGTCCAGTAGTAGGCTCATCCAGAATGTATAAGGTCTTGCCGGTATCACGCTTAGACAATTCTTTTGCCAGTTTGACGCGCTGTGCCTCACCACCAGACAAGGTAGTGGCTGCTTGTCCTAAACGAATGTAACCCAAACCAACGTCAATCAAGGTTTGTAGTTTTCGAGCGATGGATGGAACGGGATCAAAGAACTCACGAGCGTCTTCAATGGTCATTTCTAAGCATTCGTGAATGTTCTTGCCTTTGTAATGAATTTCTAAGGTTTCACGGTTATAGCGTTTGCCTTTACACACATCACAAGGCACATACACATCGGGTAAGAAGTGCATTTCTACCTTGATGACACCGTCCCCCTGACAGGCTTCACAGCGGCCGCCTTTGACGTTGAAACTAAAGCGCCCAGGTTTATAGCCACGGGAGCGTGCTTCCTGTGTCGCTGAGAAGAGTTCACGCATTGGGGTAAAAATGCCAGTGTAAGTGGCAGGGTTTGAGCGTGGTGTTCTACCGATAGGACTCTGATCAATGTCGACACATTTATCGAACTCGTCCATGCCTTCTACTTTACTGTGTGGTGCTGGTTTTAAGGTAGTTGCACCATTTAATGCCGTCGCCGCCAATGGATAAAGTGTGCCATTGATTAAAGTGGATTTACCTGAGCCTGACACACCTGTCACACACGTCATAACACCAAGAGGAATGCTTAAATCCACATTATTAAGATTATTACCCGTGGCGCCGATTAGCTTCAGATGTTTGCCATCTTTCGCTGGATGACGCACAGCGGGTACTTGAATTTTGCGCTCACCGGTTAGGAATTTACCAGTAATGGACGACTCACAATCCATAATGTCTTGTGGTGTGCCGCTGGCAATCACTTGTCCACCATGCACACCTGCACCTGGGCCAATGTCCACAACATGATCAGCAATACGAATGGCGTCTTCATCATGTTCTACCACAATCACAGTATTGCCCAAGTCACGAAGGCGAGTCAGAGTTGCGATCAAGCGCTCATTGTCGCGCTGGTGCAAACCAATGGAAGGTTCATCCAAAATATACATGACGCCAACTAAGCCTGCGCCAATCTGGCTGGCCAGTCGAATTCGTTGTGCTTCCCCGCCGGATAAAGAGTCCGCTTTACGATCTAGGGTCAGGTATTCCAAACCCACATTGACCAAGAAGGTCAGTCGATCGCGAATCTCTTTTAGAATCTTGGCGGCGATTTCGCCTTTGGCTCCGGTTAACTGTAGATTCTCAAAGTAATTCAAACAGTCAGAAATCGAGTAGGTGACGATCTCAGGTAGGGTTTGTTCCTGAATGAAGACATTACGTGCTGAACGGTTCAAACGTGAACCGTGACACTCTGGGCAAGGTTGCACACTGATGTACTGAGCCAAGTCATCGCGCACACTGTCGGATTCAGTTTCATGGTAGCGGCGTTGCAGATTCGGAATCACACCTTCAAACGCATGGGAGCGAGTCATCTTATCGCCACGCTCATTAATGTAAACGAAGCTGATCTTATCGCTGCCTGAGCCATTTAAAATGCGCTTTTTAAAATTGTCAGGAATGTCTTTGTAAGGCGCTTCGATATCAAAGCCGTAGTGATTCGCCAGTGCTGTCAGCTGTTGATAGTAGAAAATACTGCGTCGTCCCCAACCGCGAATGGCGCCTTCTGCTAACGTCAGGGTGTCATCCTGAATAATACGCTCTGGATCAAACATCTGATGCGTACCTAAGCCATCACAAGTCTGACAAGCGCCGTTTGGGTTGTTGAATGAGAAGAGGCGAGGCTCCAGTTCCGTTAAGCTGTAACCACAAACAGGACAAGCAAATTTACTGGAGAAAATGTATTCCTCATCCGGCTCGTCCATATTAATGGCTTTGGCGATGCCATCGGACAACTCCAAACAGGTTTCGAAAGACTCTGCCAAGCGCAACTGCAAATCTGCACGTACTTTAAAGCGGTCGATGACCACTTCAATAGTGTGTTTCTTGTTTTTCTCTAACGCCGGCGCATCGTCTAGGTCGACCACAATGCCGTCGATACGAGCGCGAATAAAGCCTTTTGATAATAGGTCACTGATAGTGTGTAAGTGCTCACCTTTGCGATCTTTAACGATGGGCGCTAGCAACATCATTTTAGTGTCTTCAGGCAAGGAAATGACTTTATCCACCATCTGCGAGATGGTTTGTGCTTCTAATGGTTCGCCATGGTCTGGACAACGAGGTTGACCCGCGCGGGCGAACAACAAACGCAAATAATCGTAGATTTCGGTGATGGTGCCGACCGTTGATCTTGGGTTATGAGACGTAGACTTTTGCTCAATGGAAATGGCCGGAGACAAACCTTCAATGTGATCAATGTCTGGTTTTTCCATCATGGACAAGAACTGTCTCGCATATGTTGATAAAGATTCAACGTAACGACGTTGTCCTTCAGCATACAAGGTGTCAAAAGCGAGAGAGGATTTACCTGAGCCTGAGAGCCCCGTAATGACCACAAGCTTGTCTCTTGGAATATCTAAATCCACATTTTTCAGGTTGTGGGTGCGGGCCCCGCGTATGGTAATGGTATCCATGGGTCTCCAATAAAAACTGATCGACAGAAGTAAATCTGCATTTAATAAAATAACTGTCTATTTTTACAGTAGTTGAAATGGAGCTTCAACGGTAAATTCGGTAAAATTAGCATCTTTTTTCCTTAACCCCAACGTTAAGTGGTTGTGACCTCCTTATGGATCTACTCGAACGACGTTCAGTTATTGCCTTAGCACTGATTTATTTGTTCCGCATGTTAGGTTTATTTCTCATCATGCCTGTCATTAGCGTGGCAGCAGATGGCCTGACCGGTGCCGATGCGGCGTTAATTGGAACCGCGATCGGGATTTATGGACTAACCCAAGCTTGTCTGCAGATTCCAATGGGCATGTGGTCCGATAAAATAGGCCGTAAACGTGTGATTGTCATTGGCTTATTGTTGTTTGCGCTGGGCAGTCTCATTTGTGCGAACGCCGACGACATTAACACACTGATTATTGGGCGAGCCGTTCAGGGTGCAGGGGCCATTGCCAGTACTTTAATGGCGCTATTAAGTGATGTCACACGGGAACAAAACCGCACCAAGGCCATGGCCAGTGTGGGCATCAGTATTGGTGCCTCGTTTATGCTGTCACTGGTCTTCGGACCTTGGCTATTTGCACTGGTTGGGTTGTCTGGCTTGTTCTATTTGTCGTTGGCTTTGTCCTTTGTCGGCATCGCGCTTATTTTGTTTGCTGTGCCGAATAGTGTGCAACATACCTTCCGACGAGATACCACACCGAGTCTAACGGCACTCGGTGCGGTGATGAAAAATGCTCGCCTGCGTTTCCTGAATATCAGCGTATTATTTGTTCATGCCAGCTTAACCGCCATCTTTGTGGTAGTGCCAGGGCGCTTGATCAATGAGTTTGATCTTGCCTTGTCACAACATAGTTGGTTTTACTTAGCAATTATGGGTTTTGCCTTTGTGGGTATGTTACCATTGGTGATTATCGCGGAAGCGAAAGGCAAGATGAAAGAAGTGCTGATCGGCGTCTTTATTTTGCTTGGAATCTGTTCCATTGGTCTGCAAGGAGCATCCTTGTTTTGGTTGTTTGCTGTGTTACTGTGGGGCTACTTTATTGGTTTTAATGCCATGGAAGCGGTATTACCCTCACTCGTCAGCAAACTTGCCCCAGTCGGTTATCGCGGCACGGCCATGGGCGTATTTTCTACCCACCAATTTATCGGTTCCTTTATTGGCGGTGTGGGTGGTGGATGGCTACTACAGCATCATGCCAATGAAGGTGTATTTTTTGTCGTGGGTGTGATTTTTCTGGCGTGGTCTTTGGTTTGTATCGCGCAACCCGCGCCACGCCAATTGACCAGTTTGGCTTTCAGTTTACCTAACATAACCAGCGCAGAAGTCACTGAGCTGGCCGAACAACTTGCAAACGTCCAAGGAGTGGAAGGCATGCAAATATTCGAAGATGAACAAACCGCTTATCTCAAAGTGGATAAAAAGCAATTAGACAAAGCAGCCCTGGCGCAACTTGCGCCACAAGCTAATGTATAAAGAAAGAACTTATTTCAGTTGGAGAACGTCATGGCACGTGGAGTAAACAAAGTAATTTTAGTAGGTAACGCAGGCAACGATGCCGAAGTGCGTTTCATGCCGTCTGGTGGCGCTGTGGCAAACGTGAGCTTGGCGACAACCGAAAGTTGGCGTGACAAGCAAACAGGCCAGATGCAAGAACGTACCGAATGGCACCGAGTGTCTTTCATGGACCGTGGTAACTACCGTCTAGGTCAAATCGCAGGTGACTTCATCAAAAAAGGCTCAAAAGTCTATGTCGAAGGTTCATTGCGTACTCGTGAGTGGGAAAAAGACGGTATTAAGCGTTACACCACAGAAATCATCGCCAGCGAAATGCAGTTGCTAGACGGCCGCAACGATGGTGCAGCCCCTTCTGCAGGCGGTTACGACAGCATGCAAGGCCAAGGTGGCTACGGTCAGCAACCTCAGCAGCAAGCGCCACAAGGTGGCTTCAACCAAGCACCACAACAAGCCGCGCCACAACAAGCACCACAAGGTGGCTTTAACCAGCAACCAGCTCAAGGTGGTTACGGCCAACAGCCTCAGCAACCAGCCGCACCACAACAGCAAGCGCCACAGGCTCAACCACAGTCTTTTGGTAGCTGGGGCAATGCGCCACAGCAACAGGCTCCTCAGCAGCAAGCGCCACAACAAAAAGCGCCGCAGCAACAGAAGCCACAACAAGCGCCAAACTTTGACGACTTCGACGACGATATTCCGTTCTAGGAAATACTTGTTGTTAAGTCAGATAGACCAGAAAGCCTCGCACCTGCGGGGCTTTTTGTTTGGTGGGTGGAAAATTAAGGTATGTCTGCTATAAATGAGAATGAATGTTGGAAACATAGTTAATTTAACTCTGACCCGTTTTATTTGCGTTTTATTCATCGCTGATTTGTATTTAAAGGAACTTCTTAAATGAATGATAAAAAGGTATTTGCAAAGGACAACCTTACATTTAAACAAGGCCAGGAGAGTTTGTTTGCTGAAAATGATAGTGTCGAAGATGGTATTGAGAAAATCAGAAGCAAACTTTCCGATCTAACCAACATCAAAAATCTTCACTTTTTGCTGGGGGCTGGCGCAAGTTCTGATGCCATACCAGCAATGGCACCACTCATTAAAAAAGTGACTGAACGGGTGGAAGCTCAACAAACTCTGGAGCAGTTAGCTTCTGATCCCGACAAGCATGATGAATTAAAAAAACAATTCAAATCTGCGAAAGACAATGCTCCAAACAACCTTGAAAGCTTATTAGGTACACTGTACTCAAAGCGTGAATACCTGAAAGGTGTAGGTCAAACAGATAGTCTCAATGATTTCCTTATCAACCTTATTGAGTCCGAGATTTATTCATGTATAAATATTGATTGTACTTCCGCGCAGGCCGAGCTTTCTCTTGGCTTATATAAGAAGCTCTACCAGAAATTGGCTCTTAGAAACAAAGATTTAGCCAGAGTCAACGTATTTACTACCAACAATGATTTACTGAGTGAGACTGCGCTGGGTTTTCTCAACATCAACTACAATAATGGATTTAGTAGCGGCCTCTCTCGCACATTTAACCCAGCAAGATTCTCTTACACCTTTTCCAGAAAGGTTGATCCTAGTGTTGAGAAGTATGAACCGTTGGAAAGCATGGTTTATCTTTTCAAACTTCACGGCTCTATTAGCTGGATAGAGTCGGATGACAATTCATTTTTCAATATTAAAGAAGTCGATGTCACACCGAACGAACCTTCAAGCGACAAGAACGTACTAATTTATCCAACACCATTGAAACAAAACAAGAGCCTAGGCTCACCCTATGCCGATTTAATCAGAGAGTTTCAGAACAAGCTATTGCTGCAACATGGAGTGTTAATCGTCATCGGATACAGCTTTAGCGATGAACATATTAACAATGCCATCTATTCAGCGCTGGCGTCTAATTCCAGCCTTAGCGTGATAATTTTTGGCAACTATCACCCAACAGAAAACCTCACCAGACTAACCGATCGGCGAATCTATCAGATATCAGGAGAGATAGAAGTCCCTGTTGATGGCGGAGCGGCTCCACAAAAGGAAAAAATCCATTATTTCAATTATATCGTGAATAATTTCATTCCCGATCTGGACCGTAGTAAGGATACTGAAATACTTGAAGAGTTTATCAAATCCATGAAGTCGGTCGGGGATAAAAAATGAAAATTGGGAAGATCACTTCAGTTAACTTTAATCAGTTCCGGGTTAAAATTTCATCAGACATCAGGGGGAATTCCGTAAATCTTGCTGGTGTCGTCTATTACTTTGGTAACATTGGTAGTTATCTGAAAACCACAAACTCAGTGGGTGAACAGTTAATCTGTGAAGTTGTGTCAATCTTCGACAGCGATATGAAATTAGATTCTGCCGCTTATGACATTGATAGTAATAGAGAACTGTTGCTGAAACCTGTTGGCACTATCACCAGAGCTGAAAAATTTAATCTTGGGGTTGGAATTTTCCCCGGAATTTACAGTGAGGTAGCGGTTGTTACATTTGAAGATATGGAGCTTATTCTTCATACAAGTAAAGATAAGTCACTGGAAAAGTCTGTTCACCAAAGTTTTTATCTCGGCGAGAGTAAAAACTTAATTAACTATCCAATTGATATTTCGATAAACTCATTTTTCAACATCCACTCAGCAGTCCTCGGAAACTCTGGAAGCGGTAAATCAAATACAATTGCCCACATTATCCAAGACATCCATAAGAAGAAAGATAACTCTGCTATTGGCTCACGGATATTGATTTTCGATGTGAATGGCGAATACAAAAATGCCTTTTCTGAGCATGAAATAGGTCCAAACTTAAAAGTAAGGCAGCTAAAGCCCAACATTGATGCAGCAGAAGAAGGATTTGAACGGTTTTATCTTCCCCACTTCCTCATGAATATTGATGAGTGGAGTGCATTCCTAATGGCGACTGATGCGACCCAACGTCCATTTTGGGATAAGGTGCTTCAGGAAAGCTATAAGTTTTATATGATCTCAACTCGCGAGGGTGTTGAGAGACAGAAGTTTATTAATTATCTGCGTTTTAAAGTATGTAGTTTAGTACATATGCTACTGGCTCAAGGTGATACTGACACTGCTATTGTTACTGCTGCGAAAAACGTAATATACGGAATTTCTGAGCTAATTGAATTCGATGAGAATCTAAAAAAAGCTTGTGAAGAGGAAGGTATGTATGAAGATTTACAAGAGCTATATAGCAATTGTTCAGTAGCTTACGGAAATAACAACGATAAGTTAAAGCAAGCTGCTGAGCAGGTTCGTGAAAAGGTTGACTACGGATCTGTGCAAGAAGTTATTTCTATGCGTGCTAGTTCAGAACAGTATTTCGATTATCGATTCCTCAAACAGGCAGCCAACCTAACATTGCTAGAGGAAGATGCCAGAGGAAACCGACGAGTTCGAGAGTATACGTCGACAATGATGACCAGATTGGATTTCTTTCTAGATAATCCAGACTGTGATTTCATGCGCAAGCGACCAGAAAACACAACCAACATAGACCAATATCTTGATTGGATGTGGCAATCAAATCTGGATGTCCCAGAACAAACCAATATGGTGATTATCGATACCAGCGAGCTTTCCAAAGATGCTTTGGAGACATTAACCTCGGTAACTTCAAGAATAAACTTTTCTTCAAGGAAAAAGCTAAAAGGTAACGCGAGACGTGAGAAACCTATACATCTTGTTCTAGATGAGGCTCACCGTTACATTAAAAAAGATTCGAAATATCTTCTGCGTGAGAATATTTTTGAGCAGATTGCCCGTGAAGGCAGGAAATACGCATTATATTTGCTGATATCATCTCAACGACCCTCAGAATTATCTGAAACGGTTCTATCACAATGCTCCAACTTCATAATCCACCGAATACAGAATGAAATAGATATGAAGTACGTCTATGCTATCCTTCCGTATTTTTCAGATGACTTCGCAAATAAAATTAAGCAATCTGTTCCGGGAGAGGCTTTAATATTTGGTAACTGTGTATCAATGCCCCTACATGTCAGAATAAAACAGGCGTTTCCGGAACCTAACAGTGAGAATTGTAAGATTCATGAGGAGTGGTTTAAAACTTATGTATTATAAACAATTGGAAGTTAAGAATTGCTTTGAAAAATTCGACTGTTATAAAGTGGGCTAAAGCTTGCCTCCAGTAAAAGCGTTCACAGCCGAGCAAATTAAAAGTATCCGTATTAAAAATCGAGCGAGTCAGGGCGTCTTTGCTGCTTATTTGAATACTAGCAAGTCCACAGTGCAAAAGTGGGAGCAAGGCGTTAAGAAGCCAAATGGCCCGTCATTAATACTGTTGAATTTGGTCGCTGATAAAGGTCTGGATGTGCTTGTATAATCTGTTTGAACCATTCAGCGGATAGAACAGAGTGATCATTAAAAGCCTTCGTATCATTGCTACGAAGGCTTTTTGGTTTTTATTAACCCTTGTTTAAGACGTTAGCTCAAACTCGCTAAGTAGCTGCGCCAGCCGCCGAAGTGGGTCATGTCGGGATGATTCCCCCAACGTGAGTTCCCCTTGGCGCAAACCATAATGTCGAGCCTGATTGTCAAACGGGTTAGAGCGACTGTAGTCATCGCGTATAGTAGTGCGAATGAACGGGTGTTTGTCGTGATTATCAATATTAGTTGTCGAATGTATATCCTGTTATAATGATTCCCATATGAAAGTGTGTCTTGTAACTTGTCGGACAAGGGCGAGTGAAACAGTGATTTTCACTAAGGTGAAAGCAGGGATAAACGGAATGTGTTGGCTCCTATGGGAGCCTTTTGTTTATTCGGCTGTCTGATAAGGCATTATGGTGAGTTTTGAGGTGAGTCGTTATGACCGAGGATGAAGCGTTCTCTTTATTTGCCGAGGAAGTGAAAGGCATTCGCCCGCTGAAAAAAACCGAAGTGTACTTGGGAAAAAAGCAGGGTGAAGCGGATTTTGTTGCTCGTCAAAAAGCGGCGTTAGAAGCCAAACAAGAAGACAGAAATTACTTGTCGAAAGATTATGTTGAGCGTGTTGATCCAAATGACATGCTGGAATTTAAGCGTTCTGGTGTACAAGATGGGGTTTTTAAGCGTTTACGCCAGGGCAAATATGGCGTGGAATCACGTTTGGATTTACACCGTCGTACTGTGGAAGAAGCACGTCGAGAAGTATTTCAGTTTACTCAAGATTGTATGAACCACGATATTCGAGTGGGCATCATAGTGCATGGTAAAGGTGATCGTACACCAGAAAATCAAGCCACATTAAAGAGTTACATCAATAAGTGGTTACGTGACATTGATGAGGTGATGGCATTCCACAGCGCTCAACGTTATCACGGTGGTTTAGGCGCGGTTTATGTGCTGTTTAAGAAGAGTGAAAAAGCCCGCCTAGAAAACTGGGAGCGGCATCAAAAACGCTAAGTTTTAGCATTCTCTACAGAATGCTTGCGTGTTATTTGGTGCAGGAAATGTGGGGATTTTGCTATAATCTCGCCACTTTAATTGGC
Source organism: Marinomonas aquiplantarum (assembly GCF_003314975.1). Lineage (GTDB taxonomy): Bacteria > Pseudomonadota > Gammaproteobacteria > Pseudomonadales > Marinomonadaceae > Marinomonas > Marinomonas aquiplantarum. The sequence goes on along the minus strand of NZ_QNRF01000011.1, from coordinate 20,857 downwards.
TGGTGGTTAAGCTGGCCATAAGAACCATTTTATTGAGTCATCGTATTCTAATTCTATCGAGGTAGAGAATGACAGATCGCATCGCGCACCATCCTGCGTTTAAATTTATTCGCAGTGAGTTTATTGACGCTCTGAACGCCAGTGTTCAGGAGTTCGAGCATACCGTCACCGGCGCAAAGCATTTTCACATCGCATCGGAAAATGATGAAAACGTTTTCTTAGTTGGACTAAAAACTGTACCAACTGATTCTTGTGGTGTGGCGCATATTTTGGAACACACAGTATTGTGTGGTTCTGAGCGTTTCCCCGTGCGCGATCCTTTCTTTATGATGATTCGTCGTTCATTGAATACTTTCATGAATGCTTTTACCTCTTCTGATTGGACTGCGTATCCCTTTGCCAGTAAGAACAAGAAAGATTTTCATAACTTATTGGACGTGTATTTAGATGCGGTGTTCTTTTCTCGTCTGGATGAGTTGGACTTCTCTCAGGAAGGTCACCGTTTAGAATTTGCTGAACCTGATAACGCCGAGTCTGATCTGACGTTTAAAGGTGTGGTCTTTAATGAAATGAAAGGGGCAATGAGTTCAACCACCTCTGTGTTGTGGCAAACTCTGACAAAGTATTTGTTCCCAAGTAACACTTACCATTTCAACTCTGGTGGCGAACCGACGGATATTCCTGATCTTTCTTACGACGATTTGTTGGCTTTCTATCGTACTCATTATCACCCTTCTAATGCGGTTTTCATGACCTTTGGTGATATTCCAGCTGAGACCTTGCAAGCAGAATTTGAGAAAAAAGTATTGAGCCGTTTTGAGCGTCTTGATACGCAAGTCAGTGTGCCGAATGCAAAACGTTATTTCTCGCCAGTTCGCGTAGAAGAAGGTTATGCCGCTGACGAAGTAAAAGAAGACGGTAGCCATGTGGTTGTCGGCTGGTTGCTGGGTGAGAGTACGGATTTAACGCAGCAGTTTGAAGCGCAATTATTGTCCAGTGTGTTGTTGGATAACAGTGCTTCGCCATTGCGTCGAGTATTGGAGAATTCTGATCTAGGACGCGCGCCATCGCCTCTGTGTGGGCTGGAAGACAGCAATAAAGAAATGAGCTTTATGTGTGGTCTGGAAGGGGTGAAGCGAGAAGACTCTAGTAAGGTCGAAGCGTTAATTCTCTCCAGTTTAGAAGAGATTGCGGAACAAGGCGTACAACAGGATATGGTTGACGCCATGTTGCATCAGTTGGAGCTAAGCCAACGTGAAATTGGCGGTGGCAGTTACCCTTACGGCTTGCAACTGATCCTCGCAGGGCTGTCTACGGCGGTGCATTCTGGTGATGTGATTACGCAATTGGACTTGGATCCAGTGATCGCTGAGATGCGTGAGAAAGTACAAGCGCCGAATTACATTCCAAATCTTATTAATAGCTTGCTGTTGTCGAATGCTCACCGAGTAACGCTGACATTAAGTCCAGACGATGCATTGGAAACACGTCGTAATCAAGCGGAAAAAGACCGTTTGAGTCGCATCAAGGCGTCGTTAAGCGACGAACAAAAGCAGCAAATCATTGAACGCAGTGAAGCGTTGAAAGAGCGTCAGGCGCAAGTCGATGATATGAGTATCTTGCCGAAAGTCGGCTTAGAAGATGTGCCAGCACGTTTACCTGAATACGATCGAGAGCAGGTAGCGGGGCGTTTGCCTATTACCTTTTATCCTCAAGGGACAAATGGTCTGGTATATCAGCAATTGGTTGTTGAGCTGCCCGAGCTGGACGAGGAAGAAACCAGTTATTTGCCGTTGTTCTCTTCGGTGATGACCGAGCTTGGAGTTGGTCATCAAGATTATCTTGCGATACAAGAAAAGCAGGCACAAGTTTGTGGTGGTCTTGGTGCGTCGAACTCGATTAGAGCGACGATCAATGATCGACAAGAGGTAAAAGGCTATTTCATTCTTTCCTCTAAAGCTTTGGTTCCGAATGTCAAAGCCATGAGCGAGTTGTTGCGTGACACCATGTTGCATGTGCGTTTCGATGAAGAAAGCCGTGTTAAAGAGTTAGTGGCGCAACGCCGTGCACGCCGTGAACAGTCTGTCACTGGACAAGGTCATTCCTTGGCAATGGCCGCTGCGGCCAGTGCCATTTCTGGTTTGGCTGCACAGCAAGAAGCATGGGGTGGCATGTCAGGTATTCGTTCGGCGATCGCTTTAGACGATGCGATGAAAGAAGATAAGGCGGCAGTACAACAGGTATTGGCTGTCTTTAAGCGTATACACAGTAAGTTGTTGCGCGCTAAGAAACAGATGTTGTTAGTGGCTGAAGCACAACATGAAGCGAGCATCATGACGCAAGTCAATGAGGTGTTCGCGGACTTGCCAACTGGAGATGAGGATACGCACTTCACTTTGCCTGCTCAGCAAGGTCAATTGAAATTGGCTTGGTTGACCTCAACGCAAGTTAGCTTCTGTAGTAAAGCCTACCGAACTGCGTTTGGCGATCATCCTGATGTGGCGGCATTGACTGTGTTGGGTGGTTTCCTGAGAAACGGATTTTTACATCGTGCGATTCGAGAGCAAGGTGGTGCTTATGGCGGTGGTGCAACCTTTGACGGCGGTACCGGGTCATTCCGATTCTACTCCTACCGAGACCCAAGATTGACAGAAACATTGGCTGACTTTGATGCGTCTATTGAGTGGTTATTGAATGACACTCACAGTGATGAAGCATTAGAGGAAGCCATTTTAGGTGTGATTGGTTCTATGGATAAACCAAGCTCACCTGCTGGTGAAGCGCAAAGCGATTTCTATGTTCAGTTACATGGTCGTAGTCTTGCTTATCGAGAAGCGTTTCGAGCGAAAATTTTGTCCGTGACGATTGAGCAATTGCAACAGGTCGCGAAGACATACCTAACGAAAGAGAATGAAAACATTGCCGTGGTTACCTCTGTCACTAAGTGTGACGAGCTGGAAGCGCTTGGTTTTGATATTCAATCTCTGTAAATATAATACGAAAAACAGCTTAGTTTTTACTAACGGAAAAATAAATGGATCAGTTTCACGATATACGCCCCTACAACGACGATGAAGTCGCCGAGGTGCTGCAAAATCTGGTCACCACACCAGACTTTATTAATACGATTATTGGTTTTCGTTTTGCTAAATGGCCGAAATGGATGCACGGGCCCTTGGCATTCGTGGTGAAGTTGGCGCTAAAGCGTCAGGTTGCCAAGATCACCAATGTGCATGAATTCCAAATGCTCGTAGCCGATTATATGGCACGCATGATCAAAACCACGACCACTAACGTGGAGTATCGAGGCATTGAGAAATTGGAAAAAGGGGTAGGGTATTTGTTTCTGTCAAACCACAGAGACATTGCCATGGACCCTGCATTTGTCAATTATGGCTTGTATTTGGCGGGATTGGATACGGTTCGTATCGCCATTGGTGATAACTTATTGCGTCGTCCTTTTGTGTCCGACTTGATGCGTCTGAATAAGAGTTTCATTGTTAAGCGTTCTGCTAACGGCATTCGCGAAATGATGGCGGCGTTTGGTCAGTTGTCGGCTTACATCACTGAATCTTTGACCAAAGATCAGTGTAATATTTGGATTGCGCAAAAAGAAGGCCGTGCAAAAGACGGCTTGGACCAAACGGATCCGGCCATCATTAAAATGTTCTTCATGAGTCAGAAGAAAGAGAAAAAGTCTTTTGCTGAAGCGATGGCAAACTTAAAAGTTGTGCCAGTTTCCATCTCTTATGAATATGATCCTTGTGCCTTTGATAAAGCCAATGAATTGCATCAAAAGTCTTCGACTGGCAGCTACGAAAAAGCCGAATTTGAAGACATTGATAGCATTAAAAATGGCATTGTTGGGCAAAAAGGCAAAGTGGTAGTGACCTTTGGTGATGTGATCAAAGATGGCTTTGAAACACCAGAAGAGTTTGTTGAGGAAGTAGATCGTCAGATCATCACGAACTATGCTATTCAATCTACGAACGAAGCGGCGTTAGCTATGCAGCTTGGACAAGCATCGCCAGATGCCGCGTTCTCACGTTACCTAGAAGAGTGTCCGCAAGATTTGCGTGATACTGTGTTGGCAATGTATGCCAACCCTTTGAAGCAGCAGCAAAAATATTTAGCAAAATAAAACGAGGAGTAAGGTTTTAATGAGTCTTTGGGAGTCACTTCGATCGTGGATTGGATCAGCCGTATTCTTTGTTTATTACATGTTGTCGACCTTGTTGTTTGGCGCTCTAGCGCCTTTGGCAACGGTATTGTTACCGAAAGGACTTCGTCAGCCGGTACTTAACCTTCATAACAAAGGTTTATTATTCGTCTTTCGAGTGTTTTGTGGTGTAAAAATTGAGTTTGTTGGTTTGGAAAACATTGATCGACGGCGCGCGTTTGTGCTGGTGGCAAACCACCAAAGTGAATGGGAAACCTACTTGTTACAGGTGTTGATGGCTCCTGTGTCTACGGTGCTAAAAAAAGAGCTTCTGTCTGTGCCTTTCTTTGGTTGGGGGTTGCGTATGGTGCAGCCGATCGCCATTGATCGTTCGCAACGAACCAATGCTTTAAAGCAAATCATCAGTCAGGGAAAAGAGCGAATTGAAGATGGTCGTTCTGTTTTGATTTTCCCCGAAGGTACGCGCATTGCGCCTAACCAAGAGCAAGCTTTTAATAAAGGGGCAGCTATGTTGGCGACCTCAGCTAAAGCGCCGATTCTGCCCGTTGTGCACAACGCAGGCTACACTTGGCCGGGTAAACGCTGGCGCAAATTTCCAGGTGCTATTCGAGTAGTGGTGGGGCCGGTGATTGAGTCTGATGGTAAGAAAACGTCAGAACTACATGATGAAATGGATGCTTGGATGCGTGCCGAAATGGCAAAACTACCGAAAGGAAATGAGTATATTTTCAACGATTGATTTGATCGTTAAAGTAACGTGTAGACAATAAAAAAGCCGCATTAGCGGCTTTTTTATTGAGCGTTTGGCTGATTAGCCTTGGTATTTTTTGAATACCAAGCTGGCGTTGGTGCCGCCGAAGCCAAAGCTGTTTGACATGATAGTGTTTAGATTCGCATTGTCTTTGCGAGTTGTCACAACAGGAATGTTACCTGCCGCTTCATCTAGCTCTTCTACGTTTGCTGACGCTGTGATGAAGTCGTTTTCCATCATAAGCAGGCAGTAAATCGCCTCGTGTACGCCAGCCGCACCTAGTGAGTGACCAGACAGTGACTTAGTAGAACTGATTAGTGGAATGTCGTCGCCGAATGTTTCGTTGACAGCTTGCAGTTCTTTCATGTCACCAGCAGGTGTACTTGTGCCGTGAGTGTTGATGTAGTCGATTTTCTCTTCTACTGTACTCATCGCCATTTGCATACAACGTACTGCACCTTCACCAGATGGCGCTACCATGTCGTAGCCATCAGATGTTGCACCGTAACCGACTAATTCTGCGTAGATTTTTGCTCCACGAGCTTTAGCGTGTTCTAGTTCTTCGATAACCAGCATACCGCCGCCACCTGCGATAACAAAACCATCACGGTTTGCATCGTAAGCACGAGACGCTTTTTCTGGTGTTTCGTTGTACTTAGAAGACAAGGCGCCCATCGCATCAAACATACAAGTTTGTGTCCAGCTTTCTTCTTCACCACCACCGGCAAAAACGATGTCCTGTTTGCCTAGTTGGATCAATTCCATGGCGTTACCAATACAGTGTGCACTGGTTGAACAAGCCGATGTGATGGAGTAGTTAACGCCTTTGATTTTGAAAGGTGTTGCCAAACAAGCGGATACAGTACTGCCCATCGTTTGTGTAACACGGTAAGGACCAACACGTTTTACGCCTTTTTCGCGTAGTGTGTCTGCAGCGTCTACTAGGTTTTGTGCTGATGCACCACCTGAACCGGCAACGAGACCAGTACGGATGTTAGACACTTGGTCTTCTGTTAAGCCAGCATCTGTGATGGCTTGTTGCATAGAAACGTATGCGTAAGTTGCAGCGTCGCCCATGAAGCGACGAACTTTACGATCAATGCTGTTTGCATCAAGATCGATGCGACCACAAACATGGCTACGAAAGCCGTGTTCTTTGTAATCTTCAGCGAAGCGAATACCAGACTGGCCCTCGCGCAACGAGTTTAAAACGCTGTCTTTGTCATTGCCAAGGCAGCTGACAATGCCTAGACCTGTTACTACTACACGACGCATAAATGTGCCTCTTTCATTCTGAATCTTTTAGAAATCTTCTGTTGAAGTAAATAGACCAACACGCAAATCTTTTGCTGTGTATATTTCACGGCCATCTACTTTTACGCTTCCGTCTGCGATACCCATTACCAACTTGCGTTCAATAACGCGTTTTAAGTTGATGTGGAAAGTCACTTTTTTCGCAGTCGGTAAAATTTGCCCAGTGAATTTTACTTCACCTGAGCCAAGTGCGCGTCCACGACCTTTGTTGCCTTTCCAGCCAAGGAAAAAGCCAACAAGTTGCCACATGGCGTCTAAGCCTAGGCAGCCAGGCATAACCGGATCGCCAGGGAAGTGGCATTCGAAAAACCAAAGGTCTGGGTGGATATCTAGCTCGGCAATGATTTCGCCTTTGCCATGTTCACCGCCCTCAGTAGATATGTGAGTGATGCGATCCATCATTAGCATGTTGCCAACAGGAAGTTGGGCATTACCTGCACCAAACATTTCACCGTGGCCGCATTTTAATAGTTCGTCTTTTTCAAAAGATGAAGCTGTAGTCATTATAGTCCTATATCCACATCCAGCCGCAGACTAGAAATAGCTCGGTGGGTTATGTGGTCCAGTTTGCAGTATAAAATCTAGCTGATTATATCGGTTTGACGCGGCAATATGAATGTTTGTGAGGAAAAAAAACCGTCAACAGATCGAAAAACACCCAGCAGTAAAGGGTTTTTTGATGTAAATGGTGTTGAAGATCTTTTCGCTGCGGTATTTCTGGTAGTATTTGCTTTTTCTTTGTGCGGATATTTGAGTTTTATATGGACCGAGATGACACGTTAACTTTATCAACCTGGCAGCATGAATTGTCTGATGGTCATCTACAGGGCTACTCTCGATATGAAGATAGGAATCAGCCGACGATTCATTTTTTACATGGCAATGGGTTTGCGGTGCAGACTTATGCGCGTTTTTTGTCGCAATTAGAAGGCTACAACTTAATTTTGCAGGATGCGGCTGGTCACGGCGGGTCTTCTGTCACGAAAGGCTTTGTTGGTTGGAATGAGACTGCCGCTCGTTTTTCGCAATCTCTGTTGCAGCGTCGAGAGTTGGAGCCGAGTTCAGAATTGATTGGTATGGGTCACAGTTTTGGCGGTTGTATGACGGCTTTGATGAACCAGTTAGATGAGCCCATATTCAGTCGCATGATTTTATTAGATCCGGCGCTGTTTCCACCACGTCTTATTTGGATGATGCGCGGCGTGAAATTGGCAGGTTTGACGCGCCATATTCCGCTTGCGAAACAGGCCAAACGACGTCGTACACAATGGGAGAGTTATGCTCAAGTTCATAAGAGTTTTTATGAGCGCGGCACCTTTAAAGGCTGGGAAGCTGAGTGCTTAGAGGATTATATTGGCTCTTCTTTGTTGCAGGATGAAAAAGGTCATTATCAATTAAGGTGCCCAACTTGGATGGAGGCGGCGATTTTTTCGAGCTATCCAAAAGGTTTGTGGAAAAAAATTGCGCAAATTTTGGTGCCGACCTACATAGTGTTGGGCAAAGATACCTTTGATTATTTTAAAGAGGCTTATCGCCTGTGTGCCAAATTGAATGCCAATATACATTTGATTGAAGTGGAGGGTGGACACTGCTTTATGCAGCAGAATTCGTCATTGGCCGCGCAGGTTGTCATGGATTTATTGCGGGTTGATGGACAGGTGACATCAGACTCAGTCGCTTAATCTTAGACTGAATCTGATGTATTAAGAGCTAATTACGGCGTTTTACTGAGGCGTGAGCAAGCGCGATTAGGGCGTCTTTGTACTCAGACTCGGGTAAGGGTTGAATGGCTTCGATGGCCAAGTCTGCTTGTTGTTGAGCTTGCTGTTGCGTGTAATCAATCGCACCGCAATGGCGAACGTCGTTGATGATGTCTTCTAGTTGATCTAGGCCACCTGTTAAAATCGCTTGTCTAACGCGTTCTTTCGCATCCTCTGTACCGTGTTTCATGGTATAGATCAGCGGTAAAGTCGGTTTGCCTTCAGATAAATCGTCACCTACGCTTTTGCCCATTTCTTCTGCTGTGCTGGTGTAATCCATGACGTCATCGATTAATTGGAAGGCGGTGCCCACGTACATGCCATACAAACGCAAGGCTTCTTGTTGTTCCGTATTGGCGCCAGCCACTACGGCGCCACATAATGCCGCCCCTTCAAACAGTTTGGCTGTTTTGTACTGAATCACTTTTAAGTAGCTGGCTTCTGTGGTGTCAGGATCGCCACAATTAATGAGCTGCTGAACTTCGCCTTCGGCGATGATGTTTGTGGTCTTGGCTAAAATTTCCATGCAAGGCATGTTGCCAACGTCGACCATAATCTGAAAGGCACGAGAGTATAGGAAGTCGCCAACCAATACGCTGGGTGCATTCCCCCATTCCTCATTAGCGGTTTTTTTACCGCGACGCATATCGGATTCATCGACCACATCGTCGTGTAACAAGGTCGAGGTGTGAATGAATTCAATAATGGTTGCCATTTTAATGGCGTTTTTCAGTTTATCGTCTGCTAGCTCTGAGCAGCTTTTCGCGGCCAATAAAACCAATAAAGGTCGTAAGCGTTTGCCGCCGTTACTGATAATGTAGTAGCCGATTTGCTCGATGAGAGGGATGTCACTACTAAGTTGTGAGACGATATAATCGTTCACTTGACCAAATTCATTGGCCACAACATCGTGTATTTGTATAGGTTGCATGCAATTTCCGAAGCTATAAAAGTCCCAAGCTGATCAGCAAGTGTGCCTCATGCTAGGTAAGGCTTGTGTCAGGGTCAACCCAAAATACGAAAAATGTATAAAGACTCTGCTTTTTCCTTGTATTAATTGAGTTGATTTTGTACAATCCTGCGTCCGATTTACCCACATTTTGCTCCCTATCATATGGTTGTTGGTTTTCGTGTTTATTTCACGAAGATGGATTGCCACTAGAAGTAGGTCAAATACAAATTCAGTAGCCGGGTAGATCTTATTGGAGAAGAACATGTTTGCAGTAATTAAAACTGGCGGTAAGCAATACCGTGTACAAGAAGGCCAAACCCTTAAAGTTGAAAAGCTTGCGGTTGAAGAAGGCGGTGTTGTTGAATTCAACGACGTTCTTCTTGTGAGTAACGGCGACGACGTAAAAGTTGGCGCTCCAGTTGTAGAAGGCGCTAAAGTAACTGCGGAAGTAGTTTCTCACGGTCGCGGAGACAAAGTGAAAATTTTGAAATTCCGTCGTCGTAAGCACTCTATGAAGCGCATGGGTCATCGTCAGTGGTTCACGGAAGTGAAAGTAACTGGTATTAACTAAGCGTTAGCGTTAATTAACTTATTTAAGGAGTAAGTCATGGCTCACAAAAAGGCGGGTGGTAGTACTCGTAACGGTCGCGATTCCGAGTCGAAACGATTAGGTGTCAAACGTTTTGGTGGTCAGGTTGTGATTCCAGGTAACATTCTAGTTCGTCAACGTGGTACTCAGTTCCACGCTGGTGAAGGTGTTAAAATTGGTAAAGATCACACTTTGTTTGCTGTTGCAGAAGGCCAAGTGAAATTTGAAGTAAAAGGTAAGTTTAAGCGTCGTACAGTTTCTGTCGTAGCGGCTTAATCATTTGCTAAAAATTAAAAAAAGCTCCGCAGCGCGGGGCTTTTTTTTTGTAAGAATTCTATAATCAGGTTTGTTGACCTAGATAACCCACCGAAGAGGTGTTTCTGTGAAATTTGTTGATGAAGCCAGTATCTATGTAAGAGCAGGTAAAGGCGGTAATGGTTGTTTGAGTTTCTGGCGCGAGAAGTTTGTCGCAAAAGGTGGCCCAGACGGCGGTGATGGCGGTAATGGTGGCAGTGTGGTGTTGGTGGCGGATGAGTCATTGAATACACTGATCGATTTTCGCTATACGAAAAAGTACATCGCTGAAGGTGGTGAAAACGGCCAAGGTCGTGATATGACCGGGGCGAAAGGGGCTGACCTTGAGATCAAAGTGCCGGTAGGAACGACTGTCATCGATGAAGATACCGGTGAAACGCTGGGTGATTTGGTGAAGATTGGTCAGACGCTCAAGGTGGCTCAAGGTGGTCACCGTGGCTTGGGTAATACACGTTTCAAATCCAGTACCAATCGTGCGCCGCGTCAAACGACTAAAGGTACGGTCGGTGAAGAGCGTACTCTGAAGTTGGAAATGAAGGTGTTAGCGGATGTGGGCTTGTTAGGCTTGCCAAATGCCGGTAAGTCGACCTTTATTCGCTCGGTGTCTTCTGCGAAGCCGAAAGTGGCGGATTATCCTTTTACTACCTTGGTGCCGAACCTTGGTGTGGTAAAAGTGAAGAAGCATCAGAGTTTCGTCATTGCCGACATTCCGGGAATCATCGAAGGGGCGTCTGAAGGAGCGGGTCTGGGGATTCGATTCCTTAAGCATTTGGTGCGTAACCGTATTCTTTTGCACATTGTTGATTTAGCGCCTTGGGATGAAGTGACGCCAGCAGAGGCTGCACAAATTGCAGTCAATGAGTTGGAGCAGTTTAGTCCAGCTCTGGCTCAGCGCGATCGCTGGTTGGTGTTGAACAAGACGGACATGGTGCCAGAAGACGAGCTAGAAGAACGTTGCCAGAGTGTCATTGATGCGCTGGGTTGGGAAGGTCGTACTTATCGTGTCTCAGCAATTTCTGGCGAAGGCACAGAGGTGTTGTGTCTGGACTTGATGACAGTGCTTGAAGAGCAGCGCACCTTGCTAGCAGAAAGTGAAGAGGCTCGTGAGCAAGAAGAAGCGATGCGTCGTCTGATTGATGAAGAAGGTCGTAATCGTATCCTTTCGTTGCGTGAGAAGCGTCGTAAAGCGGGTCAAACATTGGATGATGATGACTTTGACGATGATGATTACGATGTAGAAGTCGAATACGTTGGTTAATCGGGATTGTGAGTATAAGTAGTATCATGGCATTACGAGAGAAAATTGCACAGGCGCAGCGCATCGTTGTCAAAATTGGCAGTGCGCTACTAACGAATGATGGTCAGGGATTGGACGTGGCTCGCATTGGTTTGTGGGTAGCACAAATTGCCGAGTTAAAGGCTCAGGGTAAGGAAGTGGTTCTGGTGTCGTCTGGTTCCATTGCGGCTGGCATGAAGCGGTTGGGTTTCGTAACTCGACCGACTCAAGTGAATGAGCTGCAGGCGGCGGCAGCGGTCGGTCAGATGGAATTAGTCGGTGTGTATGAATCTCATTTTGAGAAGCATGGTCTGTGCACGGCGCAAATCTTATTGACTCATGATGATCTGTCGAACCGTCGACGCTACTTAAACGCACGATCTTCGTTGAGAACTCTGCTTGGTTTAGGTGTTGTACCCATTGTTAATGAAAATGATACCGTTGTAACCGATGAAATTCGCTTTGGTGATAATGACACCTTAGGGGCTTTGGTGGCGAATTTGGTTGAGGCGGACGCTTTAATCATTTTGACGGACCAGCAGGGGTTGTTTGATAAAAATCCTCGCGATCATCAAGATGCAACATTAATTTCTTATATTTCAGCTTCCGATGATCGACTGGAGTCGATGGCAAGCGGTGGTGCGGGTGTGTTGGGCAGTGGTGGTATGCTGACCAAGGTGCGTGCGGCGCGCTTGGCGGCGCGCTCTGGTGCCGATACTTTGATTGCTTCAGGCCGTGAAGAGGATGTGATTTTGCGTCTGGCAAAAGGGGATTTGTTGGGGACTTGGTTGTTGCCTGAGAACAGTCCTATTGCGGCTCGTAAGCAATGGTTGGCGGGTCACCTTAAGAGTCGTGGTGCATTGACCTTGGATCAGGGTGCTGTCAATGCGTTGCGTAAAGCGGGAAGCTTGCTGTCAGTTGGCGTGAAGGATGCGGAAGGGACGTTTTCGCGTGGTGATATGGTGATCTGTGTGGACGAGTCTGGTGCTTTAATCGCTCGTGGTTTGGTGAATTACAGTGTGGCCGAAACCTTAAAGCTGCTGGGTAAGCCATCTAGTAAAATTGGTGAAATATTGGGTTATGAAGGTGAGCCTGAGTTAATTCATCGTGATGATCTGGTGATTATTTAGCGGAGTAGGTGTATGGCTAAGCCGGGAAAGGTAGGATTAAATCGCGTGATAAGTGCTGCTAAGTATTCTTATCAGGGATTACGCGCTCAATGGCAGCATGAAGCGGCTTTTCGTCAAGAAGCGTGTCTGTTTCTTATTTCTTTGCCCTTTGCTTTATGGCTAGGAGACAGTGGTTTAGAGCGTGCTGTATTAATTTTTTCGGTTGGTGTGGTGTTGATCGTCGAAACGTTGAATTCGAGTGTTGAGGCGATTGTGGATCGTATTAGTCATGAGCATCATGAATTGTCTGGGCGTGCAAAAGATCTGGGATCAGCGGCCGTTATGTTGGCGCTTATCTTGGCGGCAGTGGTTTGGCTGGTTATTTTGTTTGGCTAGCAAACTTAAGAAAGGCAAAAACAGATATAAAAAAACCGGCATTAGCCGGTTTTTTTATAGGGATTAGGCCAGTGCTTTGATTTTAGCACTCAAGCGACTCTTATGACGAGCTGCTTTGTTTTTGTGATATAGGCCTTTGTTAGCCGCTTTGTCTAGCTTTGAAGTCGCTAGAACGTAAGCTGCTTGTGCTTCAGCTTGATTGCCTGCTTCGATAGCTGCGTCTACTTTTTTCAAGTAAGTGCGAACCATAGATCGAAGGCTACCATTGTGAGCGCGACGTTTGATTGCCTGGCGCGCACGTTTTTTTGAACCGGCGGAATTTGCCACGGTCTGGCTCCTTTAAGTTTTCTAAATGAAAAACGACACAGCAAAAGTGCTGTGTCGTGAAATTAATGTCAAAGTTTTAAACTTTAAAATCTCGCGGCGGATTTTACCAGTTTTTCACATTGTCACAACCCTATTCTGCAAATATTCGTGAAAACAACCGATATATTTGGCTGCGTTAACGCCCTTGCAGGTGTTATTCTTGTAGGAATTTATCATTGGGATGTGTCGTAAGCCAAAATGTCAGAACTTGATTCTCGTGTCAGTAAAAAGCGTAACTCTTTGTCTTTATTGCGTTCTGGGGTGCTGGTTTCGGTTTGTACCTTTCTTTCTCGCATTCTTGGGCTGGTGAGAGATGCGGCTTTGGCCTTTGTTTTAGGGGCAAGTGGCAGCGCTGATGCTTTTTATGTTGCTTTTAAAATTCCTAACTTTTTTCGTCGTTTGTTCGCTGAAGGCGCGTTTGCGCAAGCCTTTGTTCCGGTATTAAGCGAATATCGAGTGAAGGAAGCGCATGAAGAAGTGCGAGCATTAGTGGCTGCGGTAACAGGATCATTGACGCTGGTGCTGCTGTGTGTGACGGCCTTGTTTATGGTGTGCGCCCCTTGGGTGGTTTACGTTTTTGCCCCAGGTTTTGTCGATAATGCCAGTCAGGCTCAATTGGCGTCTGAGTTGCTGGTGATCACCTTTCCCTATTTATTGTTTATTTCTCTGACCGCCTTGGCGGGCGGCATACTGAATGCGCATGGTGAGTATGCTGTGCCGGCCATTACGCCTATTTTTCTAAATATTTCTTTGATTGTCGCGACCTTGATGTTTGCTCGTTCGGCTGCTCAAGCTGAAGTGGCGGTGGCGTGGGGTGTGTTTTTTGCTGGTTTGATTCAGTTGTTGTTTCAGGTGCCTTTTCTGGCGCGATTGAAGTTATTACCTATGCCTAGGATGGGATTTGGTCATCCAGGGGTAAAGCGGATTCTCATTTTGATTGGTCCCGCATTGTTTGGGGTGTCGGTTGGGCAGATTAATTTGTTATTGGATACGGTGCTGGCGTCGTTTTTAGAAACGGGCAGCATTACCTGGTTGTATTTATCTGATCGCTTGTATGAATTACCGCTTGGGATTTTTGCTATTGCTATCAGTACGGTGATTCTGCCGTCTTTGTCGCGCAGTTTTTCCGGGGGTGAAGCTTCACGCTTTTCTGACACCATGGATTGGGCGTTGCGTTTATTGCTTTTAATCGCCGTGCCGTCTTCATTGGCTTTGTTTATGTTGGCGGAACCTTTGATCGCGACCATTTTCTATCGGGGTGAACTGACGGCGAGTGATGTGCATAAGGCGGCGCAAAGTTTACAAGCCTATTCATTGGGCTTGGTCTTTATGATGCTGATTAAGGTGTTGGCGCCTGGCTATTACGCGCGTCAGGATACTAAAACACCGGTTAAAATAGGCATCATCGCCATGGTGTCGAACATGGTATTTAACTTAATTTTGGTGTGGCCGCTTGGGCATGTTGGGCTGGCCTTAGCAACCAGTTTGTCAGCCGCATTAAATGCTTTCTTGCTTTGGTATGGTCTGTATAAGGCAAAGCATCATGTGTTTACGGTGCAGTGGCGATTGTTGTTACGAATTTTGATTTGCGCAACGTTGGCATTGGCAGCTTGTTTGTATGTGTTCCAAAGTATGGGGTGGCAATGGACGCAAATGTCCGATATTCAGCGTATTGCTAAGACGTTGTTGATCGTGTGTTCAGGTGTTGCTGTGTATGCTGTTGTGGCGATTGTAGCGGGTTTGCGACCATCCATAATGAAGCATTGAGTTTTTATTAGCGGTGCTTTTGCACGGCTTGTGCAAGTTCTGGCCTACCTTCGGCCCCTGAACTGCTATATAATCGCGAGTATTTTTTTGACGCTAATCTTTAATTGTTCTGTACGGGGTTCTATGGAGTTAATACGCGGTATTCATAATATCCGTCCAAGGCATAAGGCCTGCGTGCTGACGATCGGCAATTTCGATGGTGTTCACTTAGGTCATAGTGCGATTTTGACAAGAGCAAAAGCGCTTGCAAAACAATATGATGCGCCGGCGGCAATCATGATTTTTGAGCCGCAGCCGAGAGAGTTTTTTGCGCCTGAGTCCGCACCAGGACGAATTGGCCGCTTGCGTGATAAGGTGAAGTGGCTAGAAGGTCAGGGCATCGATTATGTGTTGTGTATGCCGTTCAACCCCAAATTGCAGCAGCTCGATGCACAGGCGTTTTGTCAGCAAATCTTACTTGATGGATTGTCTGTTAAGCATTTGGTGGTCGGTGATGATTTTCGCTTTGGCTGTGATCGTCAAGGGGACTTTGAATACTTGAGCGGCTTTGGTGCACAACATGGCTTTGAGGTAGAAAATACACCATCCGTGTTAAATGCGTCGGGCGAGCGCGTGAGCAGCTCAATGGTTCGTTTAGCGTTGGAGAAAGGTGATATTCATGCGGCTGAGGCCAATATGGGCCACGCTGTGACATTAAGTGGTCGAGTGATTCACGGTCAGCAGCTTGGGCGTAAGTTAGGTTTCCCCACCGCCAATGTGCATTTAAAAGGGGTGAAGCCAGCCTTATCCGGTGTGTATGCGGTTCGTCTTGCGGTCAATGAAAAAGAATATGATGGTGTTGCCAATATTGGTGTGCGTCCTACGGTACAAGGTAAAACACCTATTTTAGAGGTGCACTTGCTGGACTTTGATGGTGATCTTTATGATCAATATGTCAAGGTGACGTTCTGTTTGTTTGTTCGTGCAGAGCGTAAAATGTCTGGCTTGGAAGAGCTTGAAAAACAAATTCAATGTGACAAAGAAGAGGCAATTCGCTTCTTCAGCAATCAGTGAACTGATGATCTTTGAGGATAAATCGATAAACCATGAGTGATTATAAACCGACACTGAATTTGCCAAACACGGATTTCCCAATGCGTGGTGATTTGGCAAAACGTGAACCTGCAATGCTGAAGCGTTGGCAGGATATGGATCTTTACCAGAAAGTACGCGAAGTAAGTAAAGGTCGTAAGCCATTTATTCTTCATGATGGCCCTCCATATGCGAATGGCAGCATTCATATTGGTCACGCGGTTAACAAAATCCTCAAAGACATTATTGTTAAATCGAAAACCGTGAGTGGATATGACGCGCCTTACATTCCTGGTTGGGACTGTCACGGTCTGCCAATTGAGCACAAAGTTGAGCAAATGATTGGCAAAGCGGGCGACAAGGTGTCGTTCAAAGAATTTCGCGCGAAATGCCGTGAATACGCTTATACGCAAATCGAAGAACAGAAAAAAGACTTTGTTCGTCTAGGGGTAATGGGAGATTGGGAAAATCCTTATCTGACCATGAACTTTGAGACGGAAGCTAACATTGTCCGTGCTTTGGGTAAAATCGCTGAGAATGGTCATCTAGTTAAAGGTTTTAAGCCGGTTTACTGGAGTGTGGTCGGTGGTTCTGCTTTGGCAGAAGCGGAAGTGGAATACCAAGATAAAACCTCTTTGTCTTTGGATGTGCGTTATGCCCCACAAGATGAAGCGGCTTTCTTGGCGAAATTCTCCGATGTAACGGGAGAAGGCCCTGTTTCTGTTGTGATTTGGACAACCACTCCTTGGACTTTGCCTGCTAGTCAGGCGGTATCGATTCACCCAGAGTTTAACTACGCTTTGGTCGAGGTAGATATGGGTCAAGGTAAGGAACGTTTGGTTATGGCGGAAGACATGGTGCCAGGCATCATGCAACGTTACGGCCAAGAAGGTTTCCGTATCGTTGGGCGTGCGCAAGGTCAGTCCTTAGCAAGCAGTATGTTGAATCATCCTTTCTTTGAACGTGATATTCCGCTGATCTTAGGCGAGCACGTGACAACAGAAGCCGGTACTGGTTGTGTGCATACCGCGCCAGATCATGGTGTGGATGACTTTAATGTTGGTCGTGCTAACGGTCTAGGTACGATCAACCTAGTGCAAGACAATGGTGTTTATTCTGATGCAGCAGGCGAGTTTGCTGGCATGCATGTGTATAAGGTTGATGGTGCGATCTTAGGCGCTTTGAACGCCAATCAAGCGCTCGTTTTTGAATCTAAAATTTTCCACAGTTACCCACATTGCTGGCGTACTAAGACGCCTTTGATTTTCCGTGCAACGCCACAGTGGTTTGTCAGCATGGATGAGAAAGGTCTATTGGATTCTGCGAAAGAGGCCGTCAAAGGTGTGAAGTGGACGCCAAGTTGGGGACAAAACCGCATGGAAGGGATGTTGAATAACAGCCCTGACTGGTGTGTGTCTCGTCAGCGTACTTGGGGTGTGCCAATTGCTCTATTTATCGATAAAGAAACACAAGAGCTACACCCTGAAACGCCGCGCTTAATTGAAGAAGTGGCGCAGCGTATTGAGAAAGAAGGCATTGATGCTTGGTTTGAACTGGATGCCGCTGAATTGCTTGGTGCTGATGCTGAAAAATACAGCAAAGTAACAGATACGTTGGATGTATGGTTTGATTCTGGTGTGACGCATTACTCTGTCATTGATCAGCGTGAAGAACTCAGTTTCCCTGCAGACTTATACCTTGAAGGTTCTGATCAGCATCGTGGTTGGTTCCAGTCGTCATTGAAAACGTCCATCGCGATTCGTGGTGTGCCGCCTTATAAAGGTGTATTGACTCACGGTTTCACAGTAGATGGCGACGGTCGTAAGATGTCTAAGTCTTTGGGTAACGTTGTTTCGCCACAGAAAGTAATGAGCACGTTGGGTGCTGACATCATTCGTTTGTGGGTTGCTGCGACTGACTATACGGGTGAGATGACGGTATCTGATGAAATCCTTAAGCGTGTCGCAGATTCTTACCGTCGTATTCGTAATACGGCGCGATTCATGTTGGCTAACTTGAATGGTTTTGATCCAGCAAAAGACATGGTTGAGAGCGAAAAAATGATCGCTCTTGATCGTTGGATCGTAGATCGTGCAGCACAGTTGCAAAAAGAGATCGACGAAGCTTACAACGAATACCAGTTCCATGCAGTGAATCAGAAAATCCAAAACTTCTGTTCTGTGGACTTGGGTGGTTTTTACCTAGATGTCATCAAAGACCGTCAGTATACGACTCAGCCAGACAGTTTGGCACGTCGTTCTGCACAAACCGCTTTGTATCATATTGTGGAAGCCTTCACTCGCTGGATTGCCCCTGTATTGAGTTTTACCGCTGATGAAATCTGGCAGTCTCTGCCTGGTGAACACGGTGAATCGGTATTGTTGGAAACTTGGTATGAGGGTCTAACTGAGTTATCTGGTGACGAAGAGCTTGGTCGTGATTTCTGGAAGTTGGTATTGGAAGCGAAAGTTGCGACGAACAAAGTGTTGGAAGCGGCTCGAAGTGAAGGCAAAATTAAAGCCAGCTTAAGTGCGGATATTACTTTGTATTGTGATGACACTTTGCAAAGTGTGTTAGATCGCTTAGGTGAAGAGTTGCGTTTTGTTCTGATTGCGTCTGACGTGAAAGTCTTACCGTTGGCTGACGCCCCTGCTGATGCTGTTGAATCTGAGTTGCCTGGCTTGAAAGTGTCTGTTGTGACCAGTTCCAACGAGAAATGTGTTCGTTGTTGGCATCACAGAGAAGAAGTTGGTAAACGAGAGGTACACCCTGAATTGTGTGATCGTTGTATCAGTAACTTACCTGACGGAGAAGGCGAAGAGCGCCTTTATGCTTAATCAGATGAAGCTGACTTATATCTGGCAGCAACTCCAGCGCTGGTGGGCGCTGGCGTTGGTTGTTTTTGCACTGGATTGGATTACTAAGCAGGCAGTTGAAGCGAACTTGCACTATGGTCAAGAAATCGCTGTTTTGCCTGTATTCGATCTTACTTTGCGTTACAACACTGGCGCCGCCTTTAGTTTCTTGGCGCAAGCGGGTGGTTGGCAGCGGTGGTTGTTTTCAATGATCGCCATTGCTGTGGTGATTGGTATAAGTTGGCGTTTGGTTAAGATTGCGAAAACTCATTTTCTAGAAGCGCTGTCTTTAAGTTTAATCTTGGGAGGCGCAATCGGAAACTTATATGACCGTCTGGTGTATGGTCATGTAGTGGACTTTTTGCAATTCCATTGGCTGCAATCATGGTATTTTCCGGCTTTTAATGTAGCCGATAGTGCGATTACGATTGGGGTGATTTTGATGTTGCTAGAGAGCTTCATCGGCCCTGACAAAAAAGGTGATGAAAAATGACATCAATTACGGCACAGAGCCAAATTACTCTTCACTTTGAATTGGCCTTGGAAGATGGGCAGGTGGTTGACTCTAACTTTGAGCAAGTGCCAGCCAAATTCCGTTTTGGTGATGGTAGCTTGTTGCCAGCATTTGAAGAGTCCTTGCTCGGTCTGAAAGCAGGCGATGAGTCAAGTTTCACCATGACGCCTGAAAAAGCTTTTGGCGCTCATAACGAGAGCAATTTACAGCGCATTCCACGTTCTCAGTTTGAAATGGATCTTGAAGAAGGGATGGTTGTGTCCTTTGCTGACATGAGCAAAAACGAATTGCCGGGTGTTATCGCGGAAATTGGTGAAAAAGATGTGTTGGTGGATTTTAATCATCCATTAGCGGGTCGAACGTTGACCTTTAAGGTACAGATCATTGAGGTCGAGGAGTCTGCATGAGTTTTGCCATCCAGCTAGCGAATCCACGTGGCTTTTGTGCTGGTGTAGATCGTGCTATTGATATCGTTAATCGTTGCTTGGATTTGTTTGAAGCGCCCATCTATGTGCGTCATGAAGTGGTTCATAACAAATTTGTTGTTGAATCATTAAAAGCACGCGGTGCCGTGTTTGTTGATGAGCTTGATCAAGTGCCAGACGATAATATTGTTATCTTTAGTGCTCACGGTGTGTCTAAAGCGGTAAGAGATGAAGCGACAAATCGTGGTTTAAAGGTTTTTGATGCAACATGTCCTTTGGTGACTAAGGTTCATCTAGAAGTCTTGCGTTATTCTCGTGATGGCATGGAATGTATTTTAATCGGTCATGATGGTCATCCAGAAGTAGAAGGCACCATGGGTCAGTATGATGATTCAAAAGGTGGTGCTATCTATCTGGTAGAAAGCCCAGCTGATGTGGCTAATTTAAGTGTACAGAATGCAGATCAGCTCGCTTTTGTGACGCAGACAACGTTATCCATGGATGATACTTCTGTAGTGATTGATGCATTGCGTGAACATTTTCCATTGATTCGTGGCCCTAAGAAAGATGATATCTGCTATGCCACTCAGAATCGTCAGGATGCGGTGAAAACACTGGCCAAAGAATCACAGCTTGTATTGGTGGTTGGTTCGGTAAACAGCTCTAACTCAAACCGCCTAAAAGAGTTGGCTGAAAGAATGGGGGCTACGGCTCACCTAATAGATAATGCTAGCGAAATTCAGCATGACTGGTTAGATGGAGTCACAAGTGTTGGCGTTACAGCTGGCGCATCGGCGCCAGAAGTGCTTGTGAATGAGGTGATTGATCGCCTGATTGCAGAGGGCGGTTCCGCACCAGAAGAACTCCAAGGAAGAGAAGAAAACGTTTCATTCTCAATGCCTAAAGAACTCAGAATAGTAGAAGTTTAATCGACTCTTTTTACTAAAAAGAAATTTTTCTAAAATTTATTAAAAAACTACTTGCGTAAAAATAATCAGACTGTATTATACGCCCCCACTGACAGCGAATAAGCAGTCAACGCTCTTTAAAATAGATAATCAGATAATTTGTGTGGGCGCTCGCTGGGGCTTCAAAAAAGAAATTGAAGTCTTACGAGAGTCTAACACGTCAATTCGCTTTATTAAGTAATTGTTAGTGTTTCGAGATTTGAGTGAGCAAACTTTTTAACTGAAGAGTTTGATCATGGCTCAGATTGA
>NZ_QNRF01000010.1 GCF_003314975.1 Marinomonas aquiplantarum | reverse complement strand
TAAATTCTTCAGGGTAACGTTTGGACTTCATAATACACCTCTTATTTAACTAGATTTTAACGTTAATAGGTGTCTAGTAAAGTCTGGGAAGTCCAGTGCTCCCAAAGACAGGTTTGTTCTGAGTAATACGGGGCAATGTACGTTACAACATTTGGTCTTAAACTTGGACCTATCGAACAGTGCAGGACGGCTTATTTTTGACACAACCGAAGCGGGTGCCGGAGTGGAAGTTTTCCAACCTTTTGAGGTGAGTCAGGGGGACCTGATGCTATTGTCTTCCTCTAAGGTAAAGGATGGTGATTCCGTATTGTCGGTTAGCATTGAGCGCATCGATGCCCATGATTCTGTGAGCTTTACCATTGATGTCGATGATACATTGCCTCAAAGTGAGTTAGGCAACATTCGTGTCATAGGTGCGGAAATGCGTAATGCTTCGGTTGAGATAAGCAGTAAAGGCAAACAGCCAGCCAAAGCAATCTTTGGTAGCAATAATAAAGCATTGATATCATTATCATCCTGCTAGACAAGTGAGGTTATTTCGAGGCATTAGACCACACGCAGAACGAATAATTAATCAGGCGAATGCCTAAGCTTTTTTATCGACAGGAGCCGTATTTGGTTCTACCGTGTTTTCTGATTGATTATGGCAGCTTGCATATTATTCACACAATCCTATGATTGAAATGCCTCTATAAGCCCAAATTATGAACTGCTGTTTAACTTAAAATTGGCTCTCCCATGCTTGTGATAAAACTCTTTGTGGCTTTAATTTCTGCGCTCGTGCTAACCGTTTATCTTGTTAATCTAAATATTAAGGCTAAGGTCCCTCCTATTAAAGAGGTTGCGTCAGCACCCTATAAAGACGCTAAGTTTCATAATACCGAGCCACGTCATCCAGTGTCTTTTACCGATATGGCGGCCTTGTGGATTCGCTTTTTTACCGAGAAAAAAGTTGATACTACGCCAGACATTCAGATTCCAGTTCATGCGCTTAGTCGCACCGATTTAGAGGCCCTGAGCGATGATACCTTGCATATTGTTAAGCTTGGGCACTCTTCTATCTTGCTAAAAAATTACGGTGAATATTGGTTGATTGACCCTGTGTTTTCAGATCGTGCATCGCCGTTTCAATTTGTTGGACCAAAACGGTTTCATCAGCCACCGATTCGCCTAGAAGATTTACCTACCATTGATAAAGTGTTGATTTCTCACAATCATTACGACCATTTGGACAAGGCCAGCGTTAAAGTTTTATTAGATAAAACCAAACAGTTTTTAGTGCCTAAAGGGGTTGATGGCGATTTGATTAATTGGGGCGTTAAAGCAAACAACATCGTCACATTTGATTGGTGGCAAGAGTTACGCACCAAACAAGGTTTGGTTGCTTTTACACCGACGCAACATTTTTCGGGCCGTGGTATAGGTGATGGAAATAGAACCTTGTGGGGCGCTTGGGTAATCAAAACGCCACAGGACAGCCTCTTCTTTAGTGGGGATTCTGGGTATTTTTCCGGCTTTAAAGAAACGGGTGAAAAGTATGGCCCATTTGATTTAACGATGGTTGAAACGGGTGCCTATGATCAAGATTGGTCTGATATTCATATGTTGCCAGAGGAAAGTGTTCAGGCTCATATTGATTTACAGGGAAAGGTGATGATGCCAATTCATA
The DNA here is from genome assembly GCF_003314975.1 of Marinomonas aquiplantarum. GTDB lineage: Bacteria > Pseudomonadota > Gammaproteobacteria > Pseudomonadales > Marinomonadaceae > Marinomonas > Marinomonas aquiplantarum. Next base: position 88,517 of record NZ_QNRF01000010.1, on the reverse strand, counting down.
ATGGCACCTTTGATCTTGCCTTTCACTCGTGGCATGACCCATTTGATCGAGTTGTCACTGAGTCAATGCGACGAGATGTGACGTTAAGTACCCCGGAATTTGGTCGTATTTTTTCGATTAATAATTTGCCAGCATTATCCAGCTGGTGGAAGCCAGCGGATTAACCTTTTAGATTATCTGAAAGATTAATTCCCATGAGTCTGTAGTAGGAGGCTCATGGGAAATAATGTTGTGCTTATATTTTAAATTGAGCTAATCGATTTTTAAGACTATCGACATCTTCTGCCATGCTGTAATTTGCGGTTGCGACCTTATTTGTGTCTTGGCTGGTGGTTTGAGATATTTCACTAATGCTTTTAATGCTGTCGAGAATTTGTGTTGCGACAGTTGATTGTTCCTCGGTTGCGGCAGCAATTTGTTGGTTTAAATCGGCGATGTTATTGACGGCACTGACCACTTCTTCAAAATGTTCCGCTGTTTTTTTGCCGATAATGGTGCAGTGCTCCGTGACTTCGATGCCTTTATTCATACTGTCCATTGCTTCTTTCGCGCCTGCCTGAAGGTTTTCTACCAGTTTCTGAATGTCGATTGTTGAGGTTTGGGTTTTTTGTGCTAATGAACGTACCTCATCGGCAACAACTGCAAATCCTCGACCGGATTCCCCTGCGCGTGCTGCTTCTATGGCGGCATTTAGTGCCAGTAAGTTAGTCTGTTCTGCAATACCTTGGATTGTGTCTAGCACGACGCCGATGTTGTCTGTTTCTTTGGCTAAGTTATCAATACTGTGGGATGTAGCCTGCACGTCTCGTGATAGTTGAGAAGTAATTCGTTGGTTTTCTTCTGCGGTAGATTTACCTTTTTCAACGAGTTCTAGCATTTGAGTGGCAACGTCTGATGCAGAAATAGTATTTCTAGCGACTTCTTCGGTTGCATCACTCATTTCGCTTACCGCTTCGGCAACAAGGCTGGTTTCCGTTTCTTGTTTGTCGACTGAGGTGAGGGTGTTTTGCACTATGATTGATGCTTTCGCTGAATTGTTATCTAAGCGTGTTGAAGACTCTGAAATACTCGTGATGATGGTTTGGAGTTTGCTAATGAAGCGATCCAGTTTATTGGCCACTTCGCCGACTTCATCATTGCGCTTGAAGTTCATTCTAAGGGTTAAATCCCCATCCCCGTTAACCAAATCTTCTAAGCGTATTAAAAGGTTTTCTAATGGTCTAATGATAGATCGACCGATTAGGATCGGAATGATGATCCCTACTAGTATGGCAATCGCGAGGACAGTCATAATAATATTGACGGCCTGTTGCTCGTCTTCAAAAGCAATATTGGCTGAGTCTAATGCAAATTTCTGAGACTCATTCAAAATGGAAATAATGTGTTTGTCCAGCAGCTCATTTGCATGCTCGATCTCTGCAATAGAATTTAGGGCGCTTCTGATACCATTGTTCTGAATTATGTTTAGAAAGTTCAGAATAATATTTTCCAGTTCAAAGAATTCAGCTTCAACATTAATAAACTCGTTTAGAATGAGGTCATATTTTTGCTTTGCTGCCGCATTTTCAAGATTTGCCTGTAACGTTTTTATGGTTTCTTCAACGGTTACGATTTCATCATGCAATTTTTTAAGATTGACCTCTAAGTCGGTTATTAATGTCGTTGATTCTGGTGATATGCCTTTGCCTTTGATTTCATCTAACAGTGCGTGAGAGATGACTTTTTCGACTGCAATGGCCTGTTGTAGTTGATGTTCTGTAATGAGGGTGAGTGCTTGTGTTAGGGGGAGATGGTCGTGTGCTATTTCTTCAATCTCGTGACCGATTTTTGTGAATTGATTAATCGAAAAGCCACCAACAAGCATAATTAACAGCAATTGAATGGTGCTCATTATGAAGAACTTATGAGAGATTTTTAGCTTGGATATCATGCAATCTTCCTCTTAATTTAGAACTACTTGATCATGAGTGTCATAGTTATATTGTCGAGGTCATGCTTTATGTAAGCGTTCATCATAATGTTATGAAGGTCAGAAACGACAATGGTGTGTGCGTTGAAATAGCGATCAAACCTTTTGCGCACGAATCCTGTCTTTTAGTATGCGCTGGCGTTAGTTTTATTCTATTGGTATTTGTTTTCGTTTTGTAAGTTTTGGTGTTCGGTTTTTGGCTTCTTGTTATTGACTCTAATTGGTGAGTGGTAGAAAGGTCATCGAATAGGTGATTTTTGATAGTTGCTTTTCGGTATTTTTCTTAATTTTGGGCTGAAATCTGCACTTTTCACAAAAATACACTTGGTCAGTTTGAGTCTGGCAATTATACTGTATGTTTATACAGTGTAGTTTGAGTGTCGTGTATGCGTTTGACTTACCTTGGAGTGTCTGGCTCCGCTTCTTATATCGCTGAAAACAGCATTTTGATTCCGTTCTATGGGGAGGCTGTATCAGCCGGTTTTCCCTCTCCTGCTCAGGACTTTGTTGAGAAAACATTGGATCTAAATGAGTTGTGTATTCCCCATCCGGCAGCGACATTTTTTGTTCGTGCTCAGGGGGACTCTATGATCGAAGCTGGTATTCATAATGGTGATGTGTTGGTGGTAGATCGCTCATTAACAGCGAGCCATCGCGATACCATTATTGCTTGTTTACACGGAGAAATGACGGTTAAGGTATTGGAGTTAAAGCCGGATGTATTGTTAAGACCGAAAAATAAAGCCTATAAAGCGATCCCGATCACCGAAGAGTCCGAATTTGAAGTGTTTGGTGTTGTCACCAGTGTGATTCGTAAGCTAGAGCGTGGTGCATGAAACGCGCGTTTGCTTTAGTGGACTGCAATAATTTTTACGCCAGTTGTGAGACGTTATTTCGGCCAGACTTGAAAAACAAGCCGGTGGTGGTTTTATCGAATAATGATGGCTGCATTGTTGCTCGCTCAAAAGAAGCTAAGGCATTAGGGATAAAGATGGGCGTGCCCATGTTTCAGGTGCAAGCGGATATTGAGCAGCATGGGGTGGTATGTTTTTCATCTAATTATGCTTTGTATGCGGATATGTCGAGTCGGGTGATGACGTTATTGGAGCAAGAAGCGCCACAAGTTGAAGAGTATTCCATCGATGAAGCTTTTCTGGATTTGAGTGGTGTTGCGACGGCAGAAGATTTGTTGTCGTTTGGTCGGCGAGTAAAGGCGAAAGTAGACAAGTGGACAGGAATCAGCGTTGGCATTGGTATTGCTCCCAGTAAAACACTGGCTAAGTTGGCGAATTATGCTGCCAAAAAATACCCAGCGACAGGGGCCGTCGTGGATTTGATGGCGCCCGATAGGCAGCAGCGTTTACTTGCTTTAGTAGATGTTGGTGAGGTCTGGGGAGTTGGTCGGCGTTTGAGTGAGCGTTTGCGAGCGCAGGGGATACAGACGGCCTTAGATCTATCGCAAGTCGATCCCAAGGTGGCTCGCCGAGAGTTTTCGGTTGTGTTGGAGCGTACGGTGCGAGAACTTAATGGCGTATCTTGTCTGGCCTTGGAATCTGTTCGGCCCGTCAAACAGCAAATCATTTGCAGTCGTTCTTTTGGTTACAAAATCACCGAGCAACGAGAATTACGAGAAGCCGTGTCTAAATACACGTGCCGTGCGGCCGAAAAATTACGTGCTGAGAGGCGCTTGTGTCGGGCAGTGAGCGTGTTTATTCGCAGCAGTCCACACATTCCGCATGAGCCTTTTTATGCCAAAACCTTATCCGTCGAGTTGCCGAATCCTACTGACGATACGCGGGATTTATTAGACGTTACCAAGGTCATTTTTGATCGTATTTGGCGGCCTGGAGTCCGCTATATGAAGGCTGGTGTGATATTGTCTGATTTCTATGAGCAGGGTGTCTTTCAAACTGACTTTTTCTGTTCTGCCAGTCATAAAGCTAAATCAAAACAATTGATGACAGTGCTTGATCACATTAACCACAGTGGTGTTGGAAATCTGTTTTTTGCTGCTCAGGGGGTGACTCCGCAATGGTCCATGAAGCGCGAGCACTTGTCCCCTTGCTATACTACTCGGTGGAAGGATTTGCCTTTAGTACGATAATTAAGGCCAATAGGATTGGCTGTCATCTTTTATCTTTTCTGCCTCAATACGTTTAAAAATTTCTTCTCTGTGTACTGTGATGTCTTTTGGAGCGCTGACGCCAACACGAACATGTTTACCCTTAATGCCTAATATGGTGACTTGAATATTCGAGTCAATATTGATGGTTTGATTGATACGTCGGGTTAAAATCAGCATGAGGTCCTCAGTATGGATAACAGTGAATGAAATGAAGTTTATAAAAATGACCGGCAAAAAGTCAATAAAAATAAACTTCAAATTTATTGGAAAGCTGAAACTAAAAAAAGCGAGACAAGCTCGCTTTTTTTATTGGTCGTGCTGGTGGTTTACAGTTTTAATCTTGCTTCTCTGACAACGCCGATCACTCGACATTTATCGGTGACTTCAATAGGGCGGTAGTTTGGGTTGAGGGGCTTAAGATAGGTTTGGCCAGCGTCAATGATTAGCTTTTTGAAGGTGACTTCTTTGGTAGCGTCCACTTTTGCAACCACTAAATCACCGTTTTGAGCTTGCATGCAAGGGTCCACTAGGATGATGTGTGACTCGCTAATGCTGTGCCCCACAGGAGAGACCATGCTATCACCTATCACTTTTAGCCAGAAAGCATGATGGCTTATCGCCGCAGGAGCATATTCCCACTCTAACTGTTCTTTAAGGCTGGCTTTGTCAGTAAAGTCTCGCCAAGTCTCGGCTTGCTCGTGACTGATAATAGGAACTTGCTTGCTGATAAAGCAAGGGTTGAAAGAAGTATCCTGCTGTGGGTTTGATGTGGTTTGTGGGTTGGCTGACACGCCACCAAATAACCAATTAGCATCACATTGTAATGCTTTCGTGAGCGGGATGATGTATTTACCACCTGGCGATGAAATGCCGTTAAGCCATTGGCTGACCGATCCTTTGGTCGCGCCTGTCATCTTTGTTAGGTCGACAGCTCTAAGGTGGTGCTCTGTCATTTTTTGTCTAATGCGGTCTGAAATATCCATGTTAAGAATACTAAACTAACTTGAGTTTATTTTTATTCACTTGTATTGTTTAAAGTAATAAACTTTTAACTTTATGGTTTGGTGAAGATGCACAAGGAAAAAGTCATTCGCTATTTTGGCACTCAACAGCAGCTGGCTAGCGTGTTGAGTATCTCTAAAAGCTCGGTTTCTCAATGGGGGCGTGTTATCCCAGAAAAACAAGCGTTGCGAATAGAGAAACTCACTAACGGCGTATTGAAATACGATCCTAAGCTATACATTCGCTAACTTGTACATTCGTTCTGTGAAGTTTATGGAGCGTTTTGTGTTTTCAGGAGAGGAAACGGTGAACGACCAAAAGAAAGAAGCACATCAAAATGCCAGGGCGAGTCATTTCTCGCTGGCTAGAGCGTTGTCAGTGTTAAGTTGTCAATGTTCAAACACACTTGCTTGTTTTTATCGTTATGGTTTGGAAGATACCTATGCTTGTCGGCATCTAATAGAGACACAGAAGACGATCGACGAAGCGTTAAAGGATACTTTGATATTATCGCCGATTAAGCCTTATGAAGCGACCCTAGTTGGTGTGATGAATCATGTGAATTTCCCTCAAGCATCACCTAACATAGAGACTGAATGTCAACGTCATCAGAATAGAATAGAAGACGTGCCAAAATAAAAGCCAACATGTTAAACATGTTGGCTTTTATTAGCGTCAGTGTCTTGACGGTGCGGATTAAGAGGCCACTCAATTAGGCGACATTAGCACTCGTATTTTCTAACACTTTCTGGTTTACCGTGGCCATCAAGGCCTGTACGGATGCAGATACGATGTCGCTATCAATCGCAACCCCATTGAAACGATCACCATCGATGTTCGCTTGTACATAAGCAATGGCTTGTGAGTCGCTACCGACGGTCAGAGCGTGCTCTTGATACTGGATAATGTCGACACGCATGCCAAAGTGTTTGCCCAAGGCTTCACTAAAAGCAGATAGAGCGCCATTGCCTGTACCAGTAATGCTCACCGAGCCTGATTCACTGTTTAGTTCAGCGTGTACGGTATCCACATCGTTTTTGGCATGATCGTATTTACCAAGCTGGTAAGGCTTGTTGCCAGTCATGAAGCGCGATTCGAACAAGGCTTTCATGGATTCTGCATTTACTACGCCACCGTCTTGCTCGGCAAACTGTTGCACGATTGGGCTGAACTCCACTTGCAACCAGCGAGGTAACGCCAAGCCGTATTCTTGTTCAAGGGTGTAAGCCACACCGCCTTTACCAGATTGGCTATTAACGCGAATGACTTCTTGGTAGCTGCGACCAACATCACGAGGGTCAATTGGCAAATAAGCCACGTCCCAAGGTTTGTCGTCGGTCTGATTCGCCAAGCACTTTTTGATTGCGTCTTGGTGAGAGCCAGAGAAAGCGGTAAACACCAATTCACCTGCGTAAGGATGGCGCGGATGAACTTGTAATAGGGTGCAAGCTTGAACCACACTTATGATGCGGTCCATGTCGCCTAGCGCTAACTCTGGATCAATGCCTTGGCTGTACATGTTCATGGCCATTGTCACCACGTCCATGTTGCCGGTTCGTTCACCATTGCCTAGCAAAGTACCTTCGATACGGTCAGCACCTGCCATTAGGCCAAGTTCTGCTGCCGCCACACCACAACCACGGTCGTTGTGGGTGTGTAAGCTGATGATCATGCTGTCACGCTGTTTTACTTGGCGGCAGAAATATTCGATCTGATCAGCAAAACGGTTTGGTGTCGCCACTTCGACCGTTGCTGGCAAGTTAATGATGATTTTGTTGTCTGGGGTTGGTTGCCATACGTCGGCAACGGCATCCACCACTTCGACGGCGAAGTCAGTTTCAGTGCCAGTGAAGCTTTCTGGTGAATATTGGAATACCCATTCTGTTTCAGGGTGTTTCGCGGCATGTTCTTTAACGCATTGAGCGCCTTTAACGGCAATCTCTTTAATGCCGTCTTTGCCTAAACGAAAGACTTGCTCACGCTGGGTTTTAGACGTTGAGTTGTAAACATGAACAATGGCTTTTTTTGCGCCTTTAAGAGACTCATATGTACGCTCAATCAACTCAGGGCGTGCTTGTGTTAATACTTGAATGTAGACATCGTCAGGCACTTGGTTTTCTTCGATCAACCAACGTACGAAGTCGAAGTCTAACTGTGATGCGGCAGGGAAGCCGACTTCGATTTCTTTAAAGCCCACGTCTACAAGTAGGGCGAAGAATTGTTTCTTTTGTTCCACTGTCATAGGTTCAACCAGAGCTTGGTTGCCATCGCGCAGGTCAACGCTTGACCAAATCGGAGCTTTAGTGATTTCTTGGTCAGGCCAAGTGCGGTTTTCAATGGCGACAGGCTGGAATGGTCTGTACTTAGTGTGATCAAAAGAGGTCATGATCTTTCCCTTCTTATGTTAAGGAGCGGATAAGCTCCGATGGTAAACAGTTTGCGTCGTAAGGAAGCATGGTGGCTTCCTCAATGATTTCGCTATGACTATATAATAGCGAATTTTCTAGGGTAAAAGATTGCGTTTTTTATGGAAATTTCAATCTAAATGGCATTATATTGCGTACATAAAGAATAAATTGGCAATATGAGGCTTATGTTTTGGGTTTTGATAAGATTGATTTGAATATTTTGCGTGAGTTACAGCAAGATTCTAGCTTGACTAATCAAGAGCTGGCGGATCGCGTTGGATTATCGGCTTCGCCTTGCTTACGTCGTGTGAAAGCGTTAGAAGAAACTGGCGTGATTGATCGCAGTGTGACTTTATTAGATCAAAAGAAACTGGGGTTAAAACTTACCGCTTTTATCCAGATAAGTATGGACAGGCACACACCGGAGCGGTTTGAAGTCTTTGAGTCCTTGGTGGAATCCTACCCAGAGGTGAAATCCTGTAATTTGGTAACGGGTCAATCTGCAGACTACTTATTAGAAGTCGTGGTGGAAGACATGGATAAATATCAGGAGTTTCTACTTGGAAAATTAACACGCATAGCGGGTGTCACAGGTGTGCATTCCAGCTTCTTACTGAGGCGTATCATTAACCGAACCGCTTTGCCGTTAGATCATTTAGCCTAAGCCTGTGAATCCGCAATCAGTGAATCAAGTAGAAAAGAATGAAAGAAACCGCGGATTAATATTGATTTTTTCATATTTGACCAAATGTAAGGGCGTTATACTTTGTGTCATAAATAATCCCTAGAGAGAGCAGTAATGACAGATTTGACCATTAAGCGTCGAGTAATGATTCCGGTACGCGCCGGTGACGTGACCGCTGAGTTTATTTCCTTTAATGGGGATGACTCTGGCAAAGAACACATAGGGATATATTTTGAAGGCAATCCAGCTCAAACCGAACAAGCGGACCATGTGCCATTGGTGCGTCTGCATTCTGAGTGTTTAACCGGAGACGTATTTGGTTCCGGCCGTTGTGATTGTGGTGAGCAGCTTGATGAAGCCATTGATCGTATTAACGAAGAGGGTGGTTACATTCTTTATTTGCGTCAAGAAGGGCGAGGTATTGGTTTGTATGCCAAGCTAGAAGCCTATGCTTTGCAAGACCAAGGCTATGATACTTATCAAGCAAATGAAATGTTGCATTTACCAGACGATGGCCGTGATTTTGGGGTCGCGGCGGATATGCTACTTGCGTTGGGTGTGAGCAAGGTGAGATTACTCACCAACAATCCAGACAAGGCTCAACAGCTAAAAGAGCATGGCATTGATGTGGTTGAATTGGTACCAACCAAGGTTCATGTAAACCAGCACAACCGTCAGTATCTAGAAACCAAAGCCAAGCGCAAACAACATACCTTGAAGTTTGATTAATAAGCTCTTGGCAAAAATGTTAAATTTTGTTGCAGAAGCCCCGAAAGGGGCTTTTTTGTGCCTTGATGAATTGGACTCTGTACATTTTTTGAGTAGTCTTGACTAATATTTGACAGAAAAAGCCAGATAGATCAAAAAATTGCTGCGATAGCGTTACGCGGTAATGGAATCATTAAAAGGGTGCTGTTATGAAAAAGACGTCTCTTATTTTGTTTGCTTTAGGGTCACCAGTCGCTATGGCTGACAATGCATTAATCGGAATTTATTGTCAGGAAAACACCAACGGGGCTGAGGTGTATGTAAATGACGAATTAAAATTCGAGTGTTCGGATTTTGCCCGCGAAGCGGTGGTATTAGAAGAAGGTTCTTACCAAATAAAAGCGGTGCAAAACATTAACAAAGAGCAGGAGAAGGTCTTTATCCAGCAAGTGGATGCGACCGCCGACCGTCCCCAGCGAGTTCGTATCACTATGCCGCAACAAGCCAGCTTAACGGCTTACGGTTTGGCGATGAAAGAGCAAAGAGAAGCGGAAGCGGCACGTAAATTGGCTCTCGAAAAAGAGCGTCTAGCCAAACAAGCTGTGCAGACGGATCTGGCACAAGCGGGTGACGGTGACTTAGAGGCCATGCAGCGTGTCATTAAGCGATATGAAACGGGGGAAGGCTTAGAGAAAGACCCGCTCCAAGTGGATTACTGGCGTCAACAATACACTGCGTCGAAGGAGAAAAAAGAGCGTTATGAAAAGATTGCTCAGCTAGAAAGTGAGTTAGAGAACAACCCATATTTCTATTGGTTGGGGTTGTTTCCGAGAGCAATAGCAAACTCGAATGCTTCTGAAAGCTCGACGCTCATCACAGGTTTGCCGTTTTATACCATAGGGGATTTAATCTCGTCGCCATCTGTCTATTTTACTCGAAAAGACATCGAAGAACGACTGGATACCATTGAAGGACATGCTGTGCGTTGGGCAAAACCGGATTCAATGGTGGCGAAAGCTTCTCAGTAGAATAATATGATGCGCTGCATACCAATAAGTGCGCTGTTTAGCCTACTTATATTATTGCAAGGATGCACGATAACACCTAAAGCAAATAAGCCAGATAATCATTGTGATGAGGCAATGGTTTTGCTGCTATCTGATAAAACACCAGCCTTAATGATAGCAGCACAACAAGACGCCTTGTTGTGTAGTCAATTGTCTCAGTTAACTAATGTCAATAAAATACCGACTGAATCTGAATCCTTTTCTGTTGATTTACTGTCATCCGAATTACAAGCCGATGAACGTTTTCAGCATACTCGCGAACTCATTAAAGACCGGCATCAGTCGCAGGAAGCCGTTTATGCGTTGATTCTACGCGAATATCTAATAGAGAAAGACTTTGCCTGCCGTCATCCGATTTATGCCTCATATTTCGCTCGTCGTTATCAAGCGCGCGTCAGTTATGAAGACTGTCATGAGCCTGTTCCTTTTTATCTATTTGACTCCAATCAAGGCAGTCAATTAGTGTCCATCGATCCTAAGCAGGTGCGAGAAGTTCATCTGGTGTTTGCGTCAGAAGGTGAGGGCGTCGCGTCTTCTTTTGGTCATGTGTCGGTACGACTGCTGGTGTGTCCAGACATGTCATCTAGCTTAGAGTCCTGTCAGCGAAACCTGTTTAACCATGTGTTCTTGGGGTATGTGGCTCGGATTGATGGCTTTTCCATGAATTTGTTGAAGGGCTTTTTCGGTGGTTATGATGCACATTTATTTGGTTCGACTTTCCGTGAAGTGTTTCGTGCTAATACCTTATTGGTCGATCGCGATTTGTATTCTTTACCATTAAATTTATCCGCTCAGCAGGTTGAGCAAGTCGTGAGGGATTTATCGGAAATCCATTGGAGCTATCGAGGTAACTACCGGTTCATCACAGCCAATTGCGCCACATTGTTGCAGGACTTATTGAATAAGGCTTTACAGCTGGAAGGCCAATCTGATGCAGAACTGAACTTCCTTCGCCCAGATTCACTGTTCAACAAATTGAAAAATAGTCCATTGACACGCGGTGAGGTGTTGGTTTCCTTGGAGAAGGCTGAATCGCAAGGATACTTTTTTCCTCGCAATCGCATTTATTACCAACAAGCATTAAATACCTTGGCGGATGTGATTGATTCGTACCCTTATGCAAATCTAGAACAATATGATCAAACTCGCGCTGCTCAGCGAATGTATGACGTGTTGGTGTCTAATTCTGTGTATGCGACCTTAGCCAATAATGATTATTTATTGGAGGCGCAGTTACTGCTTGAAGAGCGACAGTTGGTGTATTTGCAGTTTGAGCTGTTCCGTAAAGTGATCGATATTGTGATTGAGTTACAGTTATTAGACGTCATGCAGGCGCAACTTCAGACCTTGCCGAACAGTTTGGATAAGAAGCTTTTACAGCATTGCTATGTGCAACCGTTATTGCAAATACAAATGTTGGTACCGCGCTTTGATGGTATTCCTGATATTGGGGCGTTAACGGATTTTCAGTCTAATACAGATTGGCAATGTGGCTCGCAACAAGCGCAGCAGAAAATATTCAATATGATGGCGTCAGCGGTACCAGACGATCATCAGCATATGAAAGAGCTAAAGGTACTAGAGCAAGAGCTGGTGCAGACGCTCGATAATATTGAGACCTTGGAGGCCTTGTTCTAATGAAGAAACTCACACTAACCAGTGGCTTGATCTATTTTTTTCTGAGCTTCGTCATCATGACGGCGATGGCTGAAACCTCGCAACAAGATATGCTGAAAATGCTTGATCAGTTAGATCAATTGGATCAGTTGGATCAAATGGAGTTCGATGATGCCATTGATGCAGGTTACCGTTGTGCGGACGATGAAAACTTTGCTTGTGCAGATCAAGAAATTAAGAAAGCGCGTCCTTTGGTATTTGATCAGGATTCAAAGGTGCGTCTTAATGAGCTGATTGCCTATCGCAATGATCAAGAAAAATATCACAAAGAAAAACAGCGCCTTGCTGCTCAGCGTAAACTGGAAGCTCGTTGCGCTAGTCGTTGTCCCATTGCTCGACAATATTCTCAATGTGTTGCTGGGCGTTTGGATTCTTGGGATTGTCGTGATGAAGAACCAAGTTATAACTCAGGTGGCTCATCGGGCGGTACTATGGCCGCGTTGAGCTCGGCGTTGACTCAATTGAATAGCCAGCTACAGGCGGATTTGGCCCGTCAGAAAGCGGATTTTAATCGTCAAATGCAGGCGATTGAAGCGCAGCGCCAAGCAAAAGAGCGTCAAAAACGTGAACAACAGGCTCAACAGCGACGTATCCAACAACAGCAACAACAGGCGATGGCCAATCTAGAGCAGCAACAAGCGCAGGCTAGACGCCAAGCCGAGCAAAGACGACAGGCAGAAGAGGCGCGCCGTAAGCGAGATGAAGAGCGTCGTCTAGCGGCAGAGAAGCGTCGTCAGGAGCGAGAAGCGCGAGTATTGGCACAGCAAAGAGCCAAAGAGGAAGAGGCTAGAAATAAGCAGATTTATCTCAGCAAACTGACGTCAGGCGCACGTTTGGGGGCAAGAAGCTGTTATGGAGAAAAGCATGTTTTTGCTACATTACCCGTTATCAAGCCAGAGCTGGTGTCATGTGTGAACGTAAATTTCTCCGTACAATGTTCGTCTACCGGGCCTGTGGTACACCGTGGTGTGCTGAGAAATCATGTCAATATGAATGCGGGGAGCTGCTTTGGTGATACCACACAAGTGCCGAGTTCGATCGCTTGTCCGGCCAAACAGTTTGTGGTTCGTGCTACGTCGGTTGAGGGGTGTTAAGCAAGAGGACTTGTTCGCATCTTCCTTAATGCAAAAAAGCGCCACTTTTAAGGTGGCGCTTGTTCTGTTCAGAAGAAAACAAATTAGGGGCTATTTTGTTTTCTTCTTTTTCTTTTTGCTGCGTGGAGATCTGGCTTTAGTTTTAGCTTCGAGCCCTTCAATGCGGCCAAATTTCACGTTGGTTTGCATAAAACGCTGAATCTTTTCAATCATCGGTAAATCATTAATGTCGATCAAAGAAATGCATTCACCAGGCGCGCCCTCTCGTGAAGCACGACCAGCACGGTGAATGTATGAATCGGCTTTGCGTGGTAAACGCAAGTTAATCACAGTATTGATTTCAGGTAAGTCGATGCCACGAGATGCCACATCGGTCGCGACGAGTACTTGCAAGCGTCCGCGTTTCATTTGTTTTAAATGTTCACTGCGATCGCCTTGTTTCATTTCTCCGTGTAAGCCATCACACATGATGTTCATGTTGCGGATTTTTTGTACCCACACATCCACATGATCACGATTGGAGACAAAAACCACGGTTTGTTGCACCCCTTCCTTATTGAGTAGGTGCTTGAGCATGGCTTCTTTGTGTGCGTCATCGTCAACTCGATAGGCCACTTGGCGAATCTGATCGGGCACAGTGCGCGATGATTCACCAAGGCGAATTTGCTCCGTTTCAGGGCTTAATAAGGCGCTGGCAAAGCGGCCCATTTTTTCACCTTCTAAAGTGGCTGAGAACATCAAAGTTTGGTGTTCCTGCGGAAGCTCTTTGGCAATCTTGTTGATGGCGTTAACAAAGCCCATGTCTAACATGCGATCGGCTTCATCAATGACGAAGTAGCTGACATCCGTTAAGTCTAGCCATTGCTTTTCATCAAGCTCTACCAAGCGGCCTGGTGTCGCAACCAGAATGTCACAAGGTTCGCTAAGTTGCTGTTGTTGCATCCCGTATGGCGTACCGCCAATGATCAACTGCGATTGAATGCGCGTGTGTTGTGTTAGGCCACCAATGACATTGAAAATTTGTCGGGCAAGTTCACGACTAGGCGCTAGAATAAGTACTTTAGGTGCCGTTGTGGAGGTTTCATCGCGGTCTAAAACATGTTGCACGGCGGGTGCGCAAAACGCGATGGTTTTGCCTGTGCCAGTTGGGGCGGTCGCCAATAGGTCGGAGCCCTCTAAAATAACAGGGATGGCTTGCTGTTGAATTTCGGTAGGTGTTTCAAAACCTAGGCTATTGATTGCTTCTTCGATCGTGTAATCTAGGTCTAATTCAGCAAATGACATGTAATCTCTCTGTTGCAATAAAAAAAGTGCCTCGTATCGATAAAAGTGACAAAAGGCTAATAAGCAGAATGATACCTTGTTTTATGTTGTTTCGAAATCAAAAGCCATTTTAAAACAGGTGTGTTTAATTGCTTGTGTTTAATCTGGTGGTTAATGTCACTATTAAGAAGAATGTCGTATGTTGTTATCAGATGATTTGGTGGTCGGCCAAACGATGAATTGGGTGAAAGACTTTATTGTGGGCCACAATGTTTGTCCTTTTGCCAAACGAGAAGTGGAAAAAGACAGCGTGCGTCTTGTCGTGTTGCGCTCGAAAAAAACAGATGTCGCTTTAGAAGAATTGATGTCTGAAATTCAGTGGTTAGATGAACATGCCGAAACGGAAACCACGCTGCTCATTTTCCCCACTTTGTTTAAGGATTTTCAGCGTTACTTGGATTTCGTGGAAATGTCTGAGAACCTTATGTTTGATCAGGGATGTGAAGGTGTTTACCAATTGGCAACCTTTCATCCTGATTATTGTTTTGCTGGTGCAGAAGAGGAGGATGTGTCTAATTACACTAACCGTTCGCCTTACCCTATGCTGCATATATTACGAGAGGCCAGCTTGGATAAAGCCATTGAGTTTTATGGCGATACGTCCCAAATACCGGATGAAAATATTGCTAAAATGGAAGCCTTAGGGCGAAATAAATTGGAAGACATTTTTAAAGCTTGTATGGATGCAAACTAATCTTGCGCTCGACAGATAAGTCAGTATAGTGCGTGAAAAATTCCTTGCCGGAGAAACCATGGCTACACAAATTGGACGCTTAAATACCTTAAGAGTCGTTAAAGAAAAAGAGTTTGGCGTCTATTTGGATGCTGATACATTGGGTGAAATTTTACTGCCAAAGCGCTACGTGCCTAAGCAGGTTGAAATTGGCCAAGAAATTGAGGTGTTTGTTTACCTTGATTCCGATGATAAGTTGATTGCCACCACCGACTTTCCGAAAGCGCAAGTTGGTGAGTTTGCAGCCTTGAAATCGGTTGCAGTGAATCAAGTCGGCGCGTTTTTTGACTGGGGATTACCGAAAGATTTATTGGTGCCTTTTAGCCAGCAAAAAAACCGTGTGGAAGAAGGTGAAACACATTTATTGTTTATTTACCTTGATCAAATTACCAATCGTATAGTGGCAACGACAAAGGTTGACCCTTTGTTGAACCGAGAGGAAGCGCCTTATCGTGTGGGTGATAAAGTTTCTGTGGTGATTGGTGATAAGACCAACATTGGCTTCAAATGTGTGATTGATAATCGTTTTTGGGGGGTATTATTCTTCGAAGACGCTTTTCGTCAGTTGTACAAAGGCGAGAAAGCCACAGCCTATATCAAGCAGATGCGCGAAGACGGAAAAATTGATTTGAGTCTGCAAGAAGTGGGCTACAAAAAAGTGCGTAACATTCTGGATGATGTGTTGGATTATTTGGACGCACAAGGTGGGGAATCGGATTTGACCGATAAAGCGTCTCCAGAAGCCATTTATAAAGTATTTAAAGTCAGTAAGGCGACGTATAAAAAAGCACTTGGCGCTTTGTATAAAGATAAGAAAATATCTTTGACCAAGGAAAAAATTACTAAGTTGTAATTTCTGCTTTGAAAGGTTGTGTTGATCAAAAGCTGCTAAGTAAGACTTAGCAGCTTTTTTTGTACTTCGGGGCGTGAATCTGGCTGGTTAACACCTTCGTACAGAAGAGGTTGTACCGTCAGTTTGATGGGGCTGTTTTCCATTAAGAAGCCAGAAATAAAGTCGTTCTCAGTTTGCCTTTGCAAACGCAGGTCTTCAAACATGGAGGAACGATTTAGTCGCGTAAGTTTGGCAACGGTGCTGATGCGATTTTTCAGGTTGTCATAAGATAAGTGCTGACTGTGCTCAGCGTAAGCAAATTTAGGATGAGTAAAGACGCTTTCTAATTCCGCTAGGGTCGCTTCCATCAAGGTGCCATATTCATCATCTAAAATATCCCCATTGTGTAGATTGAAAATCGCGGTAATGGGATTAATGACGGCATTGACGGCCAGTTTTTCAATGATTCTTTGGTGAATGTTGCGAACGCCAAACCCTTCTAACGGAAAGTCTATAGTGGCCTCCGAGGGCAGCCAAGGGCCAAAGTAGGTGTCGCCTAATCCTGTGTGTTTGATGTGATTGTGTTCAATTTTAAGAACCCCTTCACTGGTGACGCCTGCCCATAACGTCTGCTCAGGCTGTAATTGCTTTTGTAATTGATCTTGTGCGCCTAACCCATTGCACAGGCAAACGACGTCAGCGTCATCGCTAAGGTGCTCTGATACTTGCTGATACGCTTCGACAAGGTCAAATGACTTAGTGCACAAGAGCACTTTTTGGTATTGCTTTTCGAGAGTGTCGGCGGTGAACGTCTTTATTTTATAGGTGTGTGTTTCAGCCTGCTGTTGTCCGCTTTCATCTACTAAGGAATCTAGGGTGATTTTTTTTCCGGGGTCGGTGCTTCGATAAACTAGATGCACTTTGTGGTCGAGGCTTTTCAGTTTACAAGCCCAAAATAGGCCGATGGCACCAGAGCCAACCACTAACCAAGGAGATTGCTTCATAACGTGATCCATTAGGTGTTTTATTTCAATTCTTGCTATTATCGCGCCAAACGAACTGATTGAAAATGCAAAGGAGCAGAAAATGCCATCATTTGATGTAGTCTCTGAATTGGACTGGCACGAAGTAAGCAACGCCGTAGACCAAGCAAACCGAGAAATTACAACACGTTACGACTTTAAAGGTGTTAAAGCCAGCTTTGAAATAAAAGATAAATCCAGTGTCGTTATGCAGGCCGAAGCCGAGCCTCAGCTACGTCAATTGTCGGATATTTTGAATCAAAAGCTGGTTAATCGTGGTATTGATCTGAAAAGTCTGGAAAAAGAAGACATTGAAAAAGGCAATATGCGCGTCTCGCAAGCGGTCAAAATGAAAGAAGGTATTGAAGCGGCGGAAGCGAAAAAGATTGTCAAAATGATCAAAGACAGCAAGATCAAAGTACAGGCGCAAATTCAAGGTGATCAGTTGCGCGTCACGGGTAAAAAACGTGATGATTTGCAGCAAGTTATGACATTACTGCGTGGTGCCGATTTATCACAACCTGTGCAATTTAATAACTTCCGCGACTGACTTAAACAAAGGCAGTCACCTAATGTAGGTGGCTGTTTTTACCAAGCTCTATTGGTCTTTGTATTTTAGTTTTCCCGCAATAATTAGCCAACCTTCGGCCTCTAATCTTTCTTTCTGGCGAAGATAAGCCTCTGACCCTTCTATAAAGCTAATGCGCTTCTGTGCATTGACCACTCGATACCAAGGTAACTTAGTGTCTTTGGGCAATTTTTTGAGTAATTGACCAACTTGACGAGCATAACCAGGAAAGCCTGCTAGAGTGGCGATTTCCCCGTAGCTAAAGCATTCTCCTACTTGTGACTGGTGTAAAATCAGAAATACTTGAGATTTAAAATGCGTCATTGCTTGATTAGTCACGGTATTGCCCATAGTTATAGAGTAAGTGAAAAACAAAAGAAGGTGATCATGAGATTCGCGTTATTACTATTTATCCTTGTGCCCATTATCGAAATGACTGTTCTGATACAGGTTGGCAGTGAAATCGGCAGCTTGGCGACAGTCGGCTTGGTCTTTCTAACCGCCATTGTAGGGGTGACTCTGATTCGTAAGCAAGGTTTAGAGACCTCATTAAAGGCCCAAGAAAAAATGCGTCGTGGTGAGCTGCCAGCATCAGAAGTGGCTGAAGGCGTGATGTTGTTGTTTGCTGGCTTGTGTTTACTGATTCCAGGCTTTGTCACCGATGCTATTGGTGGCTTGTTATTGATTCCTATGTTGCGTAAGTTGTTCGCAGCAGGCTTGGTGGTTAAATTGATGAGCTCTGTGATGGCGCGCGGTACTCAGTGGCGCAGTCGAGGTTATTATGAATCCTCAAAAGAGGGTGACATCATCGAAGGCGAGTACGCTAACGAAGACAATGATTTAATTGATAAAAAATAATTTATTGGATGGGTTGAAAAATAAATTAGCAACCGTATATAAAAGTCCGATAGAGATTCTCGCAACTGAGCGAGATAAGTCCTGCCAGGGGAGTCCTGGTATTGTTTTAATTGGAGAAAATGATTGATGAATATTCGTCCTTTGCACGATCGTGTCGTTGTTCGCCGTAAAGAAGAAGAAACAACAACCGCATCTGGTATCGTCCTACCTGGATCTGCTACAGAAAAACCAACACAAGGTGAGGTTTTGGCTGTGGGCACTGGCCGTATTCAGTCTAATGGCGATGTAAGTGCGCTTGCTGTTAGTGTTGGTGACACTGTTCTTTTCGGTCAATACTCAGGCCAAACAGTGAAAATCAACGGTGAGGAACTGCTTATCATGAAAGAAGATGAAATTTACGGCGTTATTGAAGCCTAATTCATCTTATCCTTCCTATTTATTTTTGTAACATTAAAACAGTTAAAAGGTATTAGAGCATGTCAGCTAAAGAAGTTAAATTTGGAGACAGTGCACGTCAGCAAATGCTGAAAGGCGTTAATGTACTAGCCGATGCGGTGAAAGTAACTTTGGGGCCTAAAGGTCGTAACGTTGTCATCGAAAAATCTTTCGGCGCGCCATTAGTGACAAAAGACGGTGTGACCGTTGCGAAAGAAATCGAATTGGAAAACAAATTCGAGAACATGGGCGCACAAATGGTGAAAGAAGTTGCGTCACAAGCAAACGACGTAGCGGGCGACGGTACAACGACAGCAACCGTATTGGCACAAGCTTTGGTAACAGAAGGGCTTAAATCAGTTGCAGCGGGTCGTAACCCAATGGATCTTAAGCGTGGTATCGACAAAGCGTCTGAGGCTGTTGTGGCTGAAATCGCTGCTTTGTCTACTCCTTGTGCCGACACTCGTGCGGTTGAACAAGTAGGTACTATCTCTGCAAACTCTGACGCGTCTGTTGGTAAAATCATTGCAGAAGCTATGGAGCGTGTTGGTAAAGAAGGTGTTATCACGGTAGAAGAAGGTTCTGGTTTCGAAGACGAACTAGCCGTAGTAGAAGGTATGCAGTTCGATCGCGGTTACCTATCTCCTTACTTCATCAATAACCAAGAAACTATGAGTGCGGAACTTGAAAACCCATTCATCCTTTTGGTTGATAAGAAAATCTCTAACATCCGTGACTTGCTACCAGTATTGGAAGGTGTTGCAAAAGCTTCTCGTCCACTATTGATCATTGCGGAAGACGTTGAAGGTGAAGCCTTGGCGACTTTGGTTGTTAACAGCATGCGCGGTATCGTGAAAGTGGCGGCAACGAAAGCGCCTGGTTTCGGTGATCGTCGTAAAGCGATGTTGGAAGACATTGCGATCCTAACAGGTGCGACTGTGATCTCTGAAGAAGTGGGTCTAAGCCTAGAAGGTACAACTCTTGAGCAGCTAGGTACAGCGAAGCGTGTTACTTTGACAAAAGAAAGCACGACTATCGTTGACGGTGCTGGCGATGCAGCAAACATCACGTCTCGTGTTGAGCAAATCCGCGCTGAAATCGCGAACTCTTCTTCTGATTACGACAAAGAGAAATTGCAAGAGCGCGTAGCGAAATTGGCCGGCGGTGTTGCGGTTATCAAGATCGGTGCTGCAACTGAAGTAGCGATGAAAGAGAAGAAAGCTCGTGTAGACGATGCACTTCACGCGACTCGCGCAGCTGTTGAAGAAGGTGTTGTTGCGGGTGGTGGTGTTGCTCTAGTCCGCGCATTGACGAAAGTTGTTAACCTAGAAGGTGACAACGAAGATCAGAACGTCGGTATTGCACTAGCACTTCGTGCTATGGAAGCGCCAATGCGTCAGATCGTGACTAACGCAGGTGACGAAGCGTCTGTAGTGGTAGACAAGGTGAAGCAAGGCGAAGGTAACTACGGTTACAACGCAGCGACTGGTGTTTACGGCGACATGTTGGAAATGGGTATCCTAGATCCAGCGAAAGTAACACGTTCTGCGCTTCAAGCAGCCGCTTCTGTTGCTGGTCTAATGATCACCACTGAAGCTATGATTGCTGATCTTCCAAAAGAAGACGCTCCTGCTATGCCTGACATGGGTGGCATGGGCGGAATGGGTGGCATGGGCGGCATGATGTAATCAGCCCCCCAACACTCAGCTTAGCTGAAAAACGAAGCCCCGCTGCCGAAAGGTAGCGGGGCTTTTTTGTTTATTTATAATGTCTATGTTGAGACCAGCTTTTTGCATCTGAAGCAGGTTTGAATATTCACCATTTGATAGAGCGTCATAAGGATGGAAGTGACAAATTGGATAACTTGCAGTTGTTGCATCCTAATTGTCATCGCTAAACTCATAATTTTTTTTAAAACTATTTTTTTGGTTTTTTGGTTTTTTGAGTTGATATTTTAATATTTGCCAGAATCTCTATGGTGAGGTGGCTAAATTGTGAGGTGATTAATGTTATTAAAGCGTATATACGACAAAGATCTAACCAGTGTTAGGAAGGATGACCATAAGTCATTAATTATCTGTAAAGATATGAAAGATAAGGGGTTGATCACATTTAAGGAATCTGGTCTGGTGAGGCATGATGAATCTGAAATGAATGGGATAGCAGATATTCGTCTTACCAAAAAAGGGCGCAAAATGCTCTTTTCAGAGTATGACGAGTATAAGCTAAGTAAGGAGGGCATCAGTAGTTGTATTATACGCCTTAGAAATAGGCAAAATGATCTTAGTCAAGCTGAATTGGATTATCTTGAAAATCTTGCGCTTATATCTGTGAGTTATCCAGAGGGTGAAGAGTTTGAGTTTATTTCTAATGTGGAGTTGACTGATCTAGCGGAAAGATTTTTTCCTAGTAATGAAGCTTAAAAACTGCTGGTCTAGCTCGCTAGCCTTATAAAGCCTTGAGCCGTATGCAGGGAAACTTACACTTACGGTTCTTAGGGGTGGGCGGTCAGTAATGACTGCTCCTTACCCGACATCATCCCCCAAACACTCAGCTTAGCTGAAAAACGAAGCCCCGCTATCGGGAGATAGCGGGGCTTTTTTGTTGTGAAGGTCAATAAGGTTTATTGATTCACTGGAAAGTGCTTTTTCAAAAACGCCATGACGGTAGGTACGTATTTTTCACTGTCAAAGATGCGAGCGCTATGGCCGACGCCTTGTTCTACGTATAGTTCGTTGTCGACACCGTATTCATCCAGCAAGGCTTTGAGGCTCTCACTTTGGGATAAAGGTACGCGTTTGTCTTGATCGCCGTGCAGTTGAATGTAAGCGGGAGACTCAGCATTGATGTAGCTGGTGGAAGAGGCTTGTTTGGCTAATTCAGGGTTGTCGGTGGGGGCGCTACCAAGAAACATGGAAACAGAGGACCTTGGGCCGACTTTCTTACCGCCTTTGGTGCCCATAGCAAGTAGGTCAGTAGGGCCAAAGAAACTGACGACCGCTTTGACTTTGTAGTTAGGTTGAGCGTAAAAATCCACTTTTTCGTATGCGGCGTTTGTTGCGCCGATGAATCCCGCTAGATGTCCGCCAGCGGATCGCCCCATCATCACCAATTGATCGGCTTTTAGGTTGTAGTTGTCCGCATGTTTGTGAATAAAGTTGATGGCGTCGTTAATGTCCTGCACAGGGCTGGGAAAGCTGGCTTCGCCACTGAGTCGATAATCAACCGAGACCAAAGCGTAACCTTCTTTTAATACTGAATTTAGGAGTAGTGGGTTTTTGTTAGGAATGGCGTCTTTGCTGCCGCGTTTCCACGCGCCACCATGAACCCAGACCAATAGTGGATGTTTTTGGTCGGTCTTAATGGTGGGGAGGTAGATGTCCAGTTTGATGTCTTTGTCATTAACTTGCTTGAAGGGAATGTTTTTTTCAACGGTGTAATGATTTTGCCCAGTGTTAGTGGCGTTGGCATTAGTTAGAGTGATGACGGTGAGAGTGAGTGCGCTAAGTAGCTTTTTCATGCGTTCCTCTTAGGTTGAGAGTCCATAGTTATGTTGGGGAAATGATATCTTTTCTCAATTGGCTCTCAAAGTTGCTAGACACTTCTTTACATTTGTGGCGAGTCTGATTCATCAATTTTGATGTTTAGGGTGCTGATAATTTGATCGGTTTCTATCTGCTAACATTATGAAAACATTTATAAAAATACGTTTTTAGGGCAGATTTCCTTGCCTTTTATCTATATGAGTATCATTATCATTAACTATTTTTAGTGGTTAAGTGTGGCGTTTATAGAATGTTGTCCAATCGAAAGTTGTTAGAGTTAATTGAGTCACAGCGCTTTGGTGTAGAGTTTCAACCTATTGTGGAATTAAAAAGTGGCGATGTGTATGCCTATGAAGCATTGTCGCGCTTTAAAATGGCGGATGGTGGTTTGGTTCGCCCTGATTTTGTCTATGCTGCTTTGCATGACAATCCATTATTATTGTTGCAGGTTGAATTAGCGCAAAAACGCATTCAGCTTGATGGGTTATCTCGCCAACAAAGGGTGTTTGTTAATCTGGATCAGGATGCTTTTTATGCGTGTGGAACAGACGTCGAAGATAACCCTTTCATAGAGTTAATCCAGGATTATGATCAAGATCGGGTGATTGTTGAGTTAATTGAAAACTCAGAAATGAGTGATGCCTTGATGAGTCTGTCGATGATTGAGGTATTTAATAAGCTGGGTGTTAGAACGGCGTTAGACGATTTATGTAACCCTAAATCTATGTTGTCGGTTGCTGTGTTGCAATTGGTTGAGTGGGTTAAATTGGATAAATGTGTGCTAGAACAAAGATTAGATGCTAATTTTATGGTGTTCGTCGAAAAAATGATCGACTTTGCTAAGGTGACTGGCAAAAAAGTGGTATTGGAAGGGGTGGAAAAAGAATCAGACTTGGTATTTGCCCATCAGATAGGGGTGGATTATGTACAAGGTTTTTATTTTAAAGAGCGCTTTATATCGGAGTGGGCTTAGCTTTTTGAGAGGGGATTCTAGAGCGGTCATTCGTTTTTTAAGAATGCGTCTTTTGTGTAAATATTGAGCGAAAAAGTCAGCCTAACTCATTTAGTCCAAACCATTGATTCTAAAGCTATTGATAAATGCTCACCTGTGTAAGATACTTGTTTAATATTTGTGTCCGTTATTCGTAAATAAAGGGAAGCTTATGCTCAGAAAAACCCTCGTCAGTATTGCTGTGTCTGGAGCTTTATATGTCTCCAGCAGTTACGCGCTAGAGTTGGGTGAGTTAACCTCGCAGTCAAGCTTAAATGAGCCATACCGCGGGAAAATTGAGCTTTCTGATGTGGGCGCATTAACCAGTGACGATATTTTGGTGCGCTTAGGCAGCGAAAGTGAATTTCGTCAGGCTGGCTTTATGCCAACGCGTGTTTTATCTCAACTGAAGTTTGATGTGGCACAAGAAAATGGCGACTTTGTCGTTTCCGTTTCCTCTGATCGTCCACTGATGGTGGATGAGTTGCATTTTGTGTTAGCTGCTCGTTGGCCGAGTGGTCAAGTGGTGCGAGAATACCAAGTGCCGCTAAATCAAACGGCGTTGGTAGATAAAGCGCAAAGTGAGGTAGTACAAGCTGCGCCTGTCACATCTGCGCCTGCAAGTAATCAAACAACGGACACATCAACGTTTGCTGAGGCAACAGCTGCGGCTGAAAACATGCCTATTCAAGCGGAACTTGATGTGGTCAAAGGGAACACTCTTTGGTCTATTGCTGGTCGCAATCGTCCTACTAATCAATTGACCATTTATCAAACGATGATGGCGATTCAGGCGTTGAATAAAGACGCGTTCTATTCTGACAACATCAACTTGCTCAAGGAAGGTGCGGTATTGCGCCTGCCGACACAAGAGCAAATTGCCCTGTTTAATAACAATGTTTCCAAAGCTGAGTTTCAGCGTCAGCATGATGCTTGGATGGCTTTGAAAGCCGCGAAGGGTGATCAAGGAAACGTTGAGCAAGCACAACTTAATACTCAAGCTGAAGCTAAGCCTGCCGCGACTGCCGCTGAAAAAACAGGCGACCAACTTACTTTGGCGGCCGGGCAAAGTGTGTTGCCAGAAAAAGACTCCAGTTCTAATGCTGGTGACAGCAACAGTGCGATGGTTAACTCGTTGAAGAGTGAGTTGTCCGCGTCACAAGAAATGCTAGACAAAGAGAAGCGTGAAAAAGGCGAGCTGTCTGACAAGCTAACGGACCTCAATAAACAATTAGAAACCCTTGAAAAGCTAATTAGTCTAAAAGATAAACAAATGGCAGAGTTGCAGCAGCAATTCGCCAGTGCTCAACAGGCGTTACAAGAGCAAAAAAATACCGTCGATCAGCTTTTGGAAGCCGACCAAATTCGCCGCGAGAAAGAACAGGCGGAAGCGGACTCCTTGATGAATACCATTTTTGGTAATCCTATCATCTTGTCAATTGGCGCCGGCGTATTGCTTCTGTTGGGTTTCTTGATCGGCTTAATTATGCGCCGCTCGGGTAAGAAACAAATTGAGGATGTCGACAGCGCAAAAAAGGATGAATTTGATTTATCTACCGCAGCAGTGGCTGCAGCACCGGTTGCGGCGGTGGCGTTAGATGAAGCTATTGATGAGCCAGAAGCGAAAGAAGAGCTAGCAGAAGAAGACCCTTTTGCATTCGACTTTGATACCCCTGAAGACGAGCCTGAGGATTTTAATGCTTTTGATGAAGAGGTTGCTTCAACTGATTTCCCAGAAGTAGCCGATGACATGGATATGGGCTTTGAGGAAGAGGCGGCTGCAGAAGACATTCTTGAAAATGCTGATGAGCCTGAAGAAGAGTTTCCTGGGTTCGAAGATATCGATGATCTGCCTGATCCTGTATTGGATTTGGCCGATGAAGAGAGTTCTGCTGAAGAGGCGTTTGATGGTGATGATATCCCAACCATGGAGCCTGAACTGGATGAATTTGATTCTTTGGATGAACCAGAAGCAGAAGCGGAAGACGATCTATCCGAATTTACCGCACCAGACGATCTTCAAATTGACAGTGAAGAAGAGTCTTTTGTTTCAAATTTGTTAGAAGACACTGAGCAAGAAGATGTAGATGAATCTGCGATCTTCAATGGTGTGCCAGACGACAGTGTGGAAAATTCTATTGAAGAAACACTTGCTGAAATGCAGGACGAGGTCGAAGAGATCGATGTGCCAGCTTTTGGTGAGGCTGAAGCGGCTTCGGATGAAGCAATAAGTGATGATGAAGAAGAGTTTGATTTCTTTGATGCCAGTGGTGATGAAGTTGCAACCAAACTTGATCTGGCAAGAGCCTATATGGATATGGGTGACGAAGAAGGTGCTCGTGTAATTTTAGAAGATGTGGTTGAATCCGGTAATGAACAGCAAATTGCCGAAGCACAAAGTATGATGGAGCGCATGTTCCCAAGTGACTAAGAAAGTAGTACTGGTCGTTGAGTATAACGGCTCAGCGTATAAGGGCTGGCAAGCCCAAAAGTTTGATGTTCCAAGTGTTCAAGAAAATTTAGAAAAAGCCTTGTCTGTGATCGCCAATCATACGGTAAAAGTTGTATGCGCAGGGCGCACAGACTCAGGTGTTCATGCCAGTGCGCAAGTTGTGCATTTTGAGACTCAAGCGGAGCGAAATGAGCGAGCTTGGACTTTGGGTGTTAACACATACCTTCCTGATGATATTACCGTTGTGGCGGCCCGTTATGTAGAGGATGACTTTCATGCTCGATTCAGTGCTTTAAGTCGCCGCTATCGTTATGTGATCTATCAAGCAGATTTTTGTCCGGCTATTTTGGCTAAAGGAGTGACTTGGACTTACAAGTCACTTGATGTCAATGTCATGCGACAAGCCGCTGCGACCTTTATTGGTACGCATGATTTTACGTCTTTTCGTGCGGTTGGTTGTCAAGCCAATACACCAGTTCGAACCATCTTGAATTTTGACGTTCATCAATTGGGTCAGTACATCGTTTTGGATGTACGAGCGAATGCTTTTCTGCATCACATGATACGAAACTTTGCCGGTGTGTTGATGACGATAGGTGCTGGTGAGCAGCCGCTGGAATGGGCACAACAAGTATTAGATGCTAAAGACAGAGCGAAAGGCGGTATTACTGCACCGCCATACGGTTTGTATTTTGTTGATGCTGAATACCCAAAACATTTTAATGTGCCTGTGTGCAAATTAGGCCCTCATTTTTTACCCTTTGTAGACGAGTCCCGTTATGAGTTGTCGAGTTAAAATCTGTGGAATTACTAATTTAGCGGATGCGCTATCGGCTTGTGAAGCGGGCGCGGATGCTTTGGGCTTTGTTTTTTATGAAAAAAGCCCGCGTTATGTCAGCCCTGATGTGGCGAATGATATTGTGGCTCAGTTGCCGCCATTCGTGGTGCCAGTGGCGTTGTTTGTTGACGCGGGAAAAAGTCTGATTGAGTCGGTTATTGGCTCCAGTGCCCGTTGGATGATTCAATTTCATGGCCATGAAACTGAGGCTGAATGCGTGTCTTATCAGCGTCATTATATGAAGGCCTTACGGGTGAAAGAGGGTGATGACATTGCCCTCAATGTGTCACAATACCCCAGCGCAAGTGCTATTCTGTTGGATGCTTATAAGAAAGGAATTCCAGGTGGCACAGGTGAAACCTTTAACTGGTCGTTGATACCCAGTGATTTGCCTAAACCTATTGTATTGGCGGGTGGCTTAACGCCAGATAATGTCACTCAAGCGGTGACTCAAGTGTCACCTTATGCGGTTGATGTGAGTGGTGGTGTTGAGCAATCAAAAGGCATCAAAAATAATTTGAAAGTGACAGAGTTTATAACGGGAGCAAAACGTGGATAGCAAGAAAGATCATATCAATTTGCCGGATGAACATGGGCGTTTTGGTGATTATGGTGGTGTGTTTGTTTCCGAAACACTGATGTCGGCATTGGATGATTTGTCGAAAATGTATGAAACCTTATCAAAGGATGCGGATTTCCAAGCCGCGTTTGATTACGATTTGGCTCATTACGTTGGGCGACCTTCACCTTTGTACTTTGCTGAACGTCTGACACAAAAAGCCGGTGGGGCGAAGATCTACTTAAAACGTGAAGATTTGAACCACACAGGGGCGCATAAAATTAACAACACCATAGGTCAAGCCTTATTGGCGAAACATATGGGTAAGCCCAATATTATTGCGGAAACTGGGGCTGGGCAGCATGGTGTGGCTTCGGCGACGGTGGCGGCTCGTCTTGGTTTGAAATGCAAAGTGTTTATGGGCGCAGAGGACATCCGTCGTCAGTCTCTTAATGTCTATCGTATGAAGCTGTTGGGCGCAGAAGTGATTTCTGTTGAGTCCGGTACGCAAACTCTGAAAGACGCGTTGAATGAGGCCATGCGTTACTGGGTTGGCAATGTGGATGATACCTTTTACATCATAGGTACGGCGGCAGGTCCTCATCCTTATCCTAAGTTGGTTCGTGATTTTCAGGCGATTATTGGCCGTGAGACGAAGCAGCAATGTATTGAGCATGAAGGGCGTTTGCCTGATGCGGTTGTCGCTTGTGTTGGTGGCGGTTCTAATGCGATTGGAATGTTTCATCCTTTTATTGAGGATGAGTCTGTGGCCATGTACGGTGTTGAGGCGGGTGGTGATGGTCTTGAAACTGGGCGTCACGCTGCGCCGTTATCTGCTGGTCGTCCAGGTGTCCTGCACGGTAATCGAACTTATGTCATGGCAGACGATGATGGGCAAATTATCGGTACTCATTCTATCTCGGCTGGGTTGGATTACCCAGGTGTAGGACCAGAACATGCTTGGTTAAAAGATGTGGGTCGTGCTCATTATGTGGCCATTAATGATGATGAAGCCATGGATGCGTTCCGAGACTTAACGCGCCTTGAAGGTATTATGCCAGCATTGGAGTCCAGTCATGCTGTGGCTTATGGTATGAAACTCGCGGCGACCATGTCTCCAGACCAAGTCGTTGTTGTAAATTTGTCTGGGCGTGGCGATAAAGATATTTTGACGGTTGCTGAATTGGATGGGATTGAAGTATGAGTCGCATAAAGCAATGTTTTGAAAATTTAGAAAAATCTGGTAAAAAGGCGCTCATTCCATACATCACGGCAGGCGATCCATCTCCTGAGCATACAGTGACCATTATGAATGCTTTAGTGGATGCGGGTGCAGATGTGATCGAGATTGGTATGCCGTTCTCTGATCCGATGGCGGATGGTCCGGTTATTCAGCTTGCCTGTGAGCGCAGTTTAGCGGCGGGCACCAGTGTTCGAAAAGTATTGGAAATTATTGCTGAGTTTAGACAAGGCAATAGTACGACCCCAATTGTTTTGATGGGGTATTTAAACCCGATTGAGTTTTTTGGTTATCAAAAATTTGCCGATGCAGCAAAAGAAGCAGGGGTAGATGGCGTTTTATTAGTAGATCTGACTCCTGAAGAGGCGACAGATGTAGTAGAATGCTTCCGACAAAATGAGATTGATCTGATTTACTTATTGTCACCGACCACCACACTTGAGCGAGCAAAGAAAATTTGCGACTTGGCGTCTGGTTATGTTTATTACGTTTCAGTAAAAGGCGTAACAGGCTCCAGTGAGTTGGACGTGGACAGTGTTAAACAGCATGTAGATACCCTACGTAGTGTGACATCTTTACCTATTGGGGTGGGCTTTGGCATTCGCGATGCAAAAACTGCCGCCGCCGTGAGTCGTTGCTCTGATGGTGTCATTGTCGGCAGCGTATTAGTGAACTGCATTGCTGAAAATAAAGATCAACAAAAAGAATATATAGCTGACGCTCTGGGGGCAATTTTGACTCCAATGCGTAGTGAAATGGACGCCTGAGTGGCAGCAAATACAGAAGTATGGAGAAATAAATGAGTAGCTGGTTAGATAAGTTTGTACCTTCCATTGTGCGTAGTGAATCACGACGTACATCATCTGGCTCTGTGCCAGAAGGTCTTTGGAAGAAGTGCCCAAAATGTGAAAACGTTTTGTATCGCCCAGAGTTAGAAAAAAATCTGGATGTTTGCCCTAAGTGTAATCATCATTTGCGTGTCAATGCGCGTCGTCGTTTGGACATCTTTTTAGATAAAGAGGGTCGTACTGAAATTGGTGCGCACCTAGAGCCAGAAGACAAATTGAAATTCAAAGACTCTAAGCGCTACAAAGATCGTATTGCCGATGCTCAAAAAGCAACGGGCGAAAAAGATGCTTTGGTCGCGATGCAGGGTGAATTGAACGGTATGCCTGTAGTGGCGGTGGCGTTTGAATTCAGTTTCCTTGGTGGTTCCATGGGTGCCATCGTGGGGGAGCGCTTTATTCAAGCTGTAAACGTTTGTCTTGAAAAGCGTATCCCATTGGTGTGTTTCTCTGCCAGTGGTGGTGCACGTATGCAAGAAGCTTTGATTTCTTTGATGCAGATGGCCAAAACCAGTGCCGGTCTTGAGCGCATGAAGCAAGAAGGAATTCCTTACATTTCTGTGATGACAGATCCAGTGTTCGGTGGTGTATCGGCTTCGTTGGCAATGCTAGGTGACCTGAACGTTGCTGAACCAAACGCATTGATCGGTTTTGCTGGCCCTCGTGTAATTGAGCAAACAGTTCGTGAGAAGTTGCCAGAAGGCTTCCAGCGCAGTGAATTCCTATTGGATAAAGGCGCGTTGGATACCATTATCAAACGTGATGAAATGCGTGATCGCTTGTTTAATGTATTGTCGTTGTTGACCAAACACAAGGTTGCATAATTAAATGACGCCAACGTCATTAGCGGATTGGCTCTCATACATTGAGAGCCAACATCCCTCTGAGATTGAGTTAGGTCTAGAAAGAGGGAATAAAGTCTTAGCAAAACTGGGCTTAAAACGCCCTAAGCATAAGGTGATTACCGTTGCTGGTACCAACGGCAAAGGTTCCACTTGTGCCATGCTGACCCAATATTTGGTGTCTCAAGGGTATTCTGTCGGTACCTACACTTCCCCACATTTTCTTCATTTCAATGAACGTATCGCCCTAAACAACCAGCCTTGTGAAGACGCTTTGATTTGCCAAGCGTTTGAGTTGATCGAGCAGTTGCGTGCAGATATCCCGTTAACCTATTTTGAGTTTAGTACCTTGGCTGCCCTTTGGGTGTTTGACCAATCTGAACTGGATTACTGGGTATTGGAAGTAGGCTTAGGCGGACGACTTGATTCGGTGAATATGGTTGATGCGGATGTAGCGGTAGTGACGTCCATTGCACTCGATCATGTTGATTGGCTGGGTGATGATATTGATGTCATTGCTTGTGAAAAAACAGGTATCGCGCGTGAAGGAAAATTGTTAGTTAGTGGTGTTGTAACCCCGCCTAAGGGGATTGCGGATACCGCTGCTGATATTGGCGCTGTGCTAAAACAAAAAGGCGTTGATTTTCAGTTTTCGGCTAAACAAAAGACATGGTCTTGGCAGAATGACGAACATCAATATGATGATCTGCCGATTCCGTCTTTGCCATTGCAAAATGCCGCCACCGTCGTGGCGGTGTTGACCTACATGGGGTTAGAGCCGAAGGCATCCGATTTGGCAGCGTTATTTGCCAGTGCCGAATTGACAGGGCGTTTTCAAAAGGTATCTCAGCAACCTGATGTGTATATTGATGTGGCCCATAATCCAGAGGCTGCTATTGAGTTACAACAGCGATTAGCTGCGTTTGATACGCAACCCATTGCGGTGTGTGGTATGTTGCATGACAAAGACATTGCCTCAGTCGTGTCCATTCTTGCCAATTCTTTTTCGACTTGGCATTGTACTGATTTGGCAGGGCCTAGAGGTGCAAAAGCGCAAGAGTTGGTGACGCATTTGACGCCACTTGAGGTCAGTGCTCGGTGCTACTCTAGCATGGCTAGTGCTTTGATCAGTGCGACTGAACAAGCAAGACAAGAAGGGCGTTCGTTGGTTGTTTTTGGGTCTTTTGTCACAGTTTCTGACTATCTACAATTCGCCAAGGGAAAGAATGATTTATGATTGACAGACGTTTGACTTATCGTTTGATTGGCGCGGGCTTGATGGTAGCGTCTGCCGCCATTGTGCTGCCATTAGTGTTAGATGGTGAGCGACCACCTGAATTGGACATGCAGGTGGTGGTTTCTGAACCACCGGCATTTGAAGTGGTAGACATTGCACCAGTTAAGTCGGCTCAAGAGATTGCGACAGAAGAAGCCGAGAAAGCCCCGCAAGACATTCAGCTCATTCCACTTGCAAAGTCTGTTACACCGTCAGCGACGCAGCCTAAACAAGAAGTGAAAGCGCCAGAGCCCGTAAAAACGGCTAAGACTGAGCCTAAAAAAGTGGCAGATCGTTGGGCTGTTCAAATCGCCACCTTTAAAAGTAAAAACAATGCGACGCGTTTAGTTGAGAAATTGAAAAAGGCGAATTATGACGCCTACAGTATGACGACAAACTCTTTATATAAGGTTTTTGTTGGACCTGAGTTTAAACGAGATACCTCCAAAAAAATTCGTGATGACATCAAAAAAGAATTTGGTTTAGCGGGTCTTGTAGTGAAGTATTCAGTGAATTAATGTCACTTGTCTTTAACAGTATTTGGAATCAAG
Organism: Marinomonas aquiplantarum; assembly: GCF_003314975.1. Lineage (GTDB taxonomy): Bacteria > Pseudomonadota > Gammaproteobacteria > Pseudomonadales > Marinomonadaceae > Marinomonas > Marinomonas aquiplantarum. The sequence continues at coordinate 56,872 of NZ_QNRF01000010.1, read as the reverse complement.
TGATCATCTGATACACTCCCTCGCGATTCGAGCATGTTCATGGAGCAAGGTTATTAATGGCAACAGTTGATTGGTTGATCATTGCAGTAGTAGTGATGTCGTCTTTGTTAAGTTTGAAAAGAGGCTTTGTCAAAGAGGTATTATCCTTATTAACTTGGGTGATTGCTTTTGTGGTGGCGGTGAAGTTTTCGGATCAGATGCAATCTCTGCTGATTGAGCAAGTACAAAATGATCAGATTCGCTATATCGTTGCCTTTATTTCTCTGTTCGTTGCTTCCTTAGTGGTGGGTGCGTTAGTGAGCTTTTTATTGGGATCCTTGATTCAGGTGACTGGGTTATCCAGCACCGATCGAGTCATGGGCATGTTGTTTGGTTTTGCACGTGGTAGCTTAATTGTGGTGGCGTTTGTCTCCTTGTTGAGTTTGAGTCCAGCCATTCAAGAAACAGATTTTTGGAAAACATCGCAATTGATCCCTCAGTTAGGGCAGTTGAATGATTGGACGCGTGATATGTTAGGCAAGAGTTCGGAACTGATTGATCCGGCTCTCATTGAGCGCGCCCTGAGTAATTAATCGCTTAATAAGTGATTGAAAATTAGAGAGAAAATCGTGCGGCTTATCAAGTCGCAATTCCCCAACACGAGGATCTAGATAATGTGTGGTATCGTTGGTGTCGTAGGCACGTCGGTGGTTAATCAGTCAATTTTTGATGCGTTAACCCTTCTTCAGCATCGTGGGCAGGATGCTGCAGGTATGGTGACCAGCCATAATGGACGTTTATGTTTGCGCAAAGACAATGGTCCGGTGAGTGAAGTATTTCGCACTCGTCATATGAAAAAATTATTGGGTAACATTGGTATTGGCCATGTTCGTTACCCAACCGCTGGCACCTCTAGTTCAGCAGAGGCTCAACCATTCTATGTAAACTCCCCTTACGGTATTTCGTTAGCGCATAATGGCAATTTGACGAATACGGCGAAGTTGAAGCAGGAAGTCTTTGAATCGGATCTGCGTCACATTAACACGACGTCAGACTCAGAAGTTTTGGTTAACGTTCTTGCCCATGAACTTCATGAAGAAGGCAAACTAGTACCTAAACCTGATGATATCTTCAATGCTTTGGAGCGTGTTTATCACCGCATTGAAGGTGGTTATGCGGTCGTCGCATTGATTACTGGCTACGGCATTCTTGCTTTCCGTGACCCTGATGGTATTCGTCCTTTGATTTATGGCTCTCGCCAAACTGACAATGGAATTGAATACATGGTGGCGTCTGAAAGTGTTGCTTTGGATGCGGCAGGATTCAAACTTGAGCGTGATATAGAGCCAGGTGAAGCCATCTTTTTTGATGTGAATCACAATGTCCATGTTCGTCAGTGCACACCGAAAAAAGCCCCTCGTCCTTGTTTGTTTGAATATGTGTATTTTGCTCGTCCAGACACAGTGATTGACAGTATTTCGGTTTATAAAGCTCGCATGAACATGGGTGACCGTTTGGCCGAAAAGATTCGCCGCGAATGGCAAGATCACGATATCGATGTAGTGATCCCGATTCCGGATACCAGCCGCACCGCTGCGTTACAAATAGCACAGACACTCAATATCCCATTCCGTGAAGGCTTGGTGAAGAACCGCTATATTGGTCGTACCTTTATCATGCCAGGCCAATCGGTTCGTAAAAAATCGGTTCGTCAGAAATTGAACCCAGTGCCATTTGAATTCAAAGACAAAACGGTTTTATTGGTCGATGATTCGATTGTGCGCGGTACGACCAGTAAAGAAATCATTGAGATGGCAAGAGAGGCGGGCGCGAAGAAAGTGTATATCGCCTCGGCGGCCCCTGAAGTTCGTTACCCTAACGTATACGGTATTGATATGCCTGCGGCGAAAGAGCTAATCGCTCATAACCGTAATGTCGATGAAATTTGTGAGTTAATTGGAGCAGATAAACTGATTTTCCAAGATTTGCAGGATTTGATTGAAGCGTGTATCGATGAGAAACACTCAGAAGTACGGGAGTTTGATACATCAGTGTTTGATGCAACCTACATTGCAGGCAATATTGACTTAGAGTATCTAACGAACTTAGAAGGCAGCCGTAACGATGAAAACAAGGCTTCTGTTGAGACGGTGCAAGCTAGTGATATGATGCACCCTATGTAATACTCATTGGGCCTAATTAGTGTTCTTTCTAAGCCAGGTCTAACCTGGCTTAGTTTTTTGAAAGCGTAATTAATAAAGTGTTTTAGATTGTTTGGTGGAGAACAAAATGTCGGCTTATAAAGACGCAACGAATGCGATTCATGCGGCTACGCGTCAAACTCAAGAGCAAGAAAACAGTGAAGCCATTTTTGTCACCTCCAGTTTTGCCTATGCTAGTGCAGAAGAGGCGGCGGGCAAATTTTCAGGTGATGAGGATGGTAATGTTTATTCACGTTTTACCAATCCAACGGTAGAGTTGTTTGAGAAGCGTTTAGCAATGTTAGAAAAAGGCGAGGCAGCCATTGCCACCAGTTCTGGTATGGCAGCTTTAATGACCTTGGCATACAGCTTGTTAAGCGCGGGTGACCGAGTCGTTTGTTCGCGTAACATTTTTGGTTCTACTGTGAAGTTCTTTAACACTTACACGACCAAGTTTGGAGTAGAAGTGGTGTATGTTGACGCCACTGACTACGATGCATGGCAAGCGGCGATTAATGACAAGACTCGCCTGTGTTATTTTGAGACACCATCTAACCCATTGTATGAGGTTGTGGATGTTGCCAAGGTAGCGGAATTAGCTCATGCGAAAAACGCCTTGTTGTGTGTCGATACGGTATTAGCCACGCCTGCGTTGCAAAACCCGTTGACACAGGGAGCCGATATCGTCATGCAATCAGCGACGAAATTCATTGATGGTCAAGGGCGTTGCTTAGGTGGTGCGTTAATTGCCAGCCAAGAGATTGTGGATATTTTTACCGCTTTCATGCGCAGTGCTGGGCCTTGTATGAGTCCGTTTAATGCCTGGGTGTTGTTGAATGGCCTTGAAACTTTATCCTTACGAATGAAAGCTCATTCCGCTAGTGCGTTGCAATTGGCGGAATACCTTGAAGCGCATCCAAAAGTGCTTAAGGTCAATTATGGTGGTTTGCCAAGTCATAAATATCATCAGCTTGCTAAACAGCAGCAAAATGATTTTGGTGGCTTGTTGTCGTTTGAATTAGCGGGAGGGCGTGATTCTGCTTGGGCATTTATTAATGCTACCAAGTTAATGTCGATCACTGGCAACTTAGGCGATAGCAAGACATTGGTAACCCATCCGGCAACGACCACACATGGTCGTTTAACGGATGAAGAAAAAGCCAAAGCGGGTATTACGGAAGGTTTGATTCGTGTCTCTGTCGGACTGGAAGACATTGAAGACATTATCGCGGATGTGGAAGCGGCATTGACGCAATTATCTTAACGATAGACAAACAAAAAGGCGGGGTTAGAAAATTCTAACCCCGCCTTTTTTTTGTGCTAAAACTGGTTGGTTTTGATCAATGGGATCTTAAGCAACCAGTGAATAAGTCTAAATCGACTGAGAGGTGGATGGCTCGGCAGCTGTATCATCCATGTCAATGTCGGATTCTTCTGTCGCTTGAAGAGCTTCAAGTTGTTTGCGCTCTTTACGACGATACCCTAATACCAAAAGACAAGGCGTCAGGATCAGGGTCAGTGGTGTCGCGAAGGTTAAACCGCCTGCAATGGCTGTCGACAATTGTGTCCACCATTGCGAGGAAGGAGCGCCAATGCTGAACGCCTGGTGAACCAAGTCGATGTTCAGTTGGAACACCATAGGCACTAGTCCAAGAATGGTGGTAATGGTCGTTAAGATGACAGGGCGTAAACGCTGAACACCAGTGCGAACGGCGGCTTCTCTTACCTTCATGCCCTGTTTTCGTAGGCCATTAAAGGTGTCGATTAAGACAATATTGTTGTTCACCACAATGCCGGCTAAGGCAATGACACCAACGCCACTCATGACTACCCCAAAAGGTTGTCCTTTCACCATTAAGCCGATGAAAACCCCCATGGTTGAAAACACCACAGCGCTGAGGATGAGAAGACACTGGAAGAAGTTATTAAACTGGGTCACTAGAATAATGGCCATGATGAAAAAAGCGATACCAAAGGCTTTGACCAAGAAAATCATCGATTTTTGTTGCTCTTCGGTATTTCCGCGGAATTCATAATTTACCGTTTGTCCCAAATCTGAGGCATCCAGTTTGGCTTTAATTTTCTTGATGACTTCGTCAACCACTAATCCGTCCACTACATCAGCGTCGATGGTAATGGTTTTCTTACCATCGGTACGGATTACCACACCTTGCTTGGGCGCGGCATAACGATGGATGAAGTTACTCGCCGGAATGCTGCCTTGGTTAGTAGGTATTTGCAGTTGATCTAATTGATCTAAGCTGCGCTGATTAACTGGGTAGCGTAAGACGATGTCAATTTTATCGTCCGCACCTTCCGGTAAGAAATCACTTAAGGTAATGCCAGTTGTTACCAATTTAATGACATTACCTAAACTGTTGACGTCGACACCGTAGCGGCTTGCTTCCTCTCGGTTGATGTCAATTCGCCATTCGATGCCAGGTAAGGAGCGATCATCACTGACAGTAACGATTTCGTCCCGTTGTAGTAGCTCTTTGGTGATTTGGTCTGCGGCGATATTCAAGGCTTCGCTGTAACTGGAGCTTAGCTGTAACTGAATATCTGCACCAGATTGTGGGCCCCCTTGCTCTTTCTCTGCACTGACTTCAATGCCTGGAATTTGCTTGGTTTTCTCACGTATTTGATCGAGAATCTTGCTCGCAGAAGGACGCTCATACCAGTCAACAAATTCCATGGTGATGGAGCCAATGCTGTCTGGCGCAGCACTGTTGCCTGGTGTGGCATAGGACCTGACTACCACGCTCTTTAATTCCGGGGTGCCAAGCACTTGTGCTTCCACTTGTTTGACCAAGACGTCTTTTTCGTCCAAGGACAAATCGCCACGAGCACGAATGTCTAAGTTTGCCGACTCAGGTTCCACATTAGGGAAGAACTCAACACCTTTACCGAATTTACCATAACTGGCAAACACACAAATCAACAGAGTAATGGTAAAGAGTAAAACCCAAATTGGGTGTTCTACCAGACGAGTCAGCATTCGACCATATGCGCCAGTAAAGCCAGAAAGTTGGCTTAAGTCACCAGTTTCTGTAATGCGCAGTGTGTTCATGGTTTTTTGGCTATAAGCGCCTTTTTTGCCAATGATTGAACCAATGGTGGGCAACACAATCAACGCCATGATGAGGGAGGAGGTGAGTGTCGCAATAATGGTAATAGGCATAAAGCGCATGAACTCGCCAACAATGTCTGGCCAGAATAGCAAAGGCATAAATACGGCTAATGTGGTGGCCGTCGATGCAGTGATAGGCCAAGCCATGCGTTTCGCAGCTTCACTGTAGGCTTGACGTTTAGAAGCCCCTTCTGCGAGTTTGCGATCAGCGTATTCGGTGACCACGATAGCGCCATCCACCAGCATGCCGACACTTAAGATTAATGCAAATAACACCACCATATTGATGGTGAAGCCTTGAAGGTTAAGCAGCAATATCCCCGTTAAAAACGCACCTGGAATGGCCAGTCCAACTAGAATTGAGCTGCGTATTCCCAATACCCAAACAATGACAATCATAACCAGCAAGGTAGCGGTTAGAACGTTATTGAATAGGTCATTTAGGGAGGTTTCAATATCAACGGATTTGTCACCTGTTAAGCTGTACTGAACACCTTCAGGCCACGTCTCGCTTTCTTTTTCCACCACGGCTTTAACCGCTTCAATGGTTTCAATGATGTTGACCCCGACGCGCTTAGAAACACCAAGGGTAATACTGCGTGTGCCGTTAACACGGGCGTAGCTATTTGGGTCTTCGAAGGTCAGTTCGCCGGTTGCGATGTCGCCCAGTAAAACGACTTGATCACCGTCTACTTTGACTGGCAAATTGAGGATGTCTTCTTTGGTTTTGAGCAAGCCGGGTACTTTTAAAGAGAAGCGACCCGCTCCCGTGTCTAGGTTGCCTGCTGCCACAAGACGATTGTTGCCGGACACGAAATTGGCTACTTCGGTCAGAGACAGATTGTACGTTTCTAACTGTTCGGGGCGAACAATGATCTGCGCTTGTTGATCACGATCACCACTGATGTTGGCTTCTAACACACCGTCAATGGCTTCAATCGAGTCTTGTAGGTGTTGTGCTGTTTGACTGAGCGTGGCGAAATCGACGTTGCCAGACAAGTTGACTCGAATGACAGGGAAAGTGGATAGATTGATCTCTGTGACAGTGGGTTCTTCAGCGTCATCAGGCAGCTCACTTTTGGCACGATCGACTTTGTCTCGGGTATCGCTAATCGCTTGATCTATGTCTACACCGGATTCAAACTCGAGCATGATTGAGGCATGGCTTTCAGAAGCGGTGGATTTAAGTTCTTTTAACCCTTCTAAGCCTTGTAGCTCTTTTTCCAGAGGGTGGACCAATAAGCTGTCTGCGTCTTCTGGAGAGATGCCATCCAGTGTCACCGAGACATAGGCCATTGGGATCGTAATGTCTGGATCATTCTCTTTTGGAATTTCAATATAGGAAACTGTGCCCATAATCAGCACCAGCACAAAGAACATCATAACGGTTCTAGAGCGGGCTAAAGCGGCTTCAATTAATGTTTGCATAGGGTAACCGCCTCGTTAATCTTGATAATGTGCGTTAACGGTATCGCCTTCGGACACAAAGCCCTGTCCGACGGTAATGATGTTCACATTATTTGGTAGGCCTTTGACCCATATTTGATCGCGTTCTGATTTGACGATGACCACTGGCATGATTTTCACTTTATTATCAATGTCGATGACTTTTACCGCCGTATGGCCAGAATCATCCAGAGTAAGAAGAGCGGGTGAAAAGGCATGGGCTTTTTGTGCTTCTAGAATAAAATCGACACTGGCGGTTAAGCCTGCCGCGATTTTGTTGTCTGGATTATCCACTTCCATTTCAACCTGAATGGTTCGGCTTGATGTGTTGGCGGTTGCGTTAATAAACGACACTGCGCCTTCAGCTTGGTAACCTGATTCTAGTGTGACTTTACCCACTGTGCCGAGTTGAATTTGTTGGATTTTATTTTGTGGGATGTTGACGCTGATTTTAATCGGGTTTAATGACACCAAGTTACCGACCTGAGTGCCGACCGACAAAACTTGTCCTTGTTTCACATCCAAGCTATTCACTATGCCAGAAAAAGGTGCGGTTAAGGTGGCATTTTCAAGGTCGATTTCTAATGCTTTTAGCGCCGATTTCGCTGATGCTAGATCGGTTTCAGCTTGGGCTAAATTCACTTTTGAACTGAAGTTGCCCGCATTCAACTTTTTAATGCCGTCTAATTCCAAAGCACGCTGTTTAACTAAGAGTTTCGCTTGTTCAATCTGGCTGGTTAAGCTTCTCGTATCGATGGCGAGAATGGCTTGACCTTGGTTAACCGTATCGCCTTTTTCAACGGCTAATTTGGTGACTTTGCCATGATAATTATTAACAAGCGTTAAGGTCTCATTCGCGGCGGTTTGGCCACTCAATGGTAGATGAATTTCAATGATTTGTGCACTCAGTGTTTTGGCTTGTACCGAGTAGGCGAGTTGGTTTTCATTGGTTTGTGTAACGAGGGTGCTGTCTTGCGATACGGTGTCGGTGCTGGTTGGGCTGACCGTGATGCCGTTTCCACCAAGCACCATCCAAGCGACAGCGGCACAGGTTAAACCGATTGCCGTAATCATCCCCGCCTTACTTTTTAATTCCATCTACCACTCCGTGAATTTTAAAATTTATAGTTATAACGAAATAATTATATTAAATAATATAAAGAAAAACTGTTTCAGGTATAGATAATATCGCTATATCAGATATTTATTTTTTAACCTCCCTAAAATCACTGCAAACTTGCGCTTAATATCCTTTAAATGTTCTTTAATCTTAAGTTCTTAGTGATAACACAAGCTCTAAGCTAAACCTTCCAAAAGAAGAGTGATATGATAGCGCCACAAATTTTCCCTATTATTACTGGATAGATATGAGTCTATTGTCTTTAGAGCAGGTGAGTGTTGCGTTTGGACACAACCCGCTGTTGTCAAAAATCAGTTTTTCCGCTGAAGCGGGTGAACGTGTTGCAATCATTGGCCGTAATGGTGCTGGTAAATCGACCTTTTTAAAAGTGGTGTCTGGCGAACAAATTCCAGATGAAGGTGTGGTGCGCCTTGAAGGTGGCATGCGCATTGCGCAATTGCCACAAGAGTTGCCAGAAGCAAATGGTAAAACGGTACGCGAAGTGGTCAGTGAAGGCGCGGGCGAAATACATCAATTGATGACGCGCTATTTTAAACTCTTGGAAGATATGGAGCAGGATCATTCTGATGAACTGGGCCACATTCAAAATGATCTCGATCGTTTGCAAGGTTGGGATTTAGAGCAACGTGTTAATCACATGATTCAGCGTTTGGCGTTACCGGCGGATAAGTTGATGTCTGAATTGTCCGGTGGCTGGCGTCGCCGAGTCATTTTAGCGCAAGCTTTGATTTCGGCCCCAGATGTTTTACTACTGGACGAGCCAACCAACCATTTGGACGTACCGACCATAGAATGGATGGAACAACAGCTGCTACAGTTTCGTGGTTTGATTCTCTTTATTACCCACGATAGACGCTTTCTTGAAAAATTGGCGAACCGCATTGTTGAATTAGATCGCGGGAATTTGCTGTCTTTCACCGGCAATATTAATGAGTTTTTAGTCTTCAAAGAAAAACTGTTGGAAGAAGAAGAGCGTGCTAATGCGTTATTTGATAAACGTCTAGCCGAAGAAGAAGTCTGGATTCGACAGGGCATCAAAGCTCGTCGAACTCGTAATGAAGGTCGAGTCAGAGCATTGAAGGCTTTGCGAGTTGAGCGTTCAGAGCGTATTGATCGTCAAGGCAACGCTAAAATGTCGATTGAGACCAAGGAGAAATCCGGCAAGTTGGTCGCCGAATTTACGCAAGTCGGTCATGCTTTTGAAGACAAGGTTATCCTGCAACCAATGGACTTCATGGTTAATCGTGGTGATCGCATTGGTTTAATCGGTCCGAACGGTTGTGGTAAGAGTACTTTCTTAAAAATCTTGCTGGGTGATTTAGAGCCAAGCTCAGGTACCGTACGTCAAGGGACTAAGCTTAACGTTGCCTATTTTGATCAGCTACGTGAACAGCTTAACCCTGAGCAAACGGTGGCAGAAAACGTTGGTGAAGGCAAAGAGACTATTGAAATTAATGGTCAGAACAAGCACGTTATTGGTTATTTAGGGGATTTCCTGTTTCCCCCAGAGCGAGCACGTACTCCAGTGAAAGCTTTGTCCGGTGGCGAGCGAAACCGCGTATTGCTGGCGAAACTCTTTACCAAGCCTGCGAACCTTTTGGTGATGGACGAACCGACCAATGACCTAGACGTTGAAACCCTTGAGTTACTAGAAGAGCTTTTAATGAACTACGATGGCACCTTGTTATTGGTCAGTCACGATCGTGCTTTCCTAGACAATGTGGTGACCAGCGTCATTGCCTTTGAAGGTGAAGGCGTGGTGCGCGAGTATGTGGGCGGTTATCAAGATTGGATTCGTCAGGGTGGTAAGTTCCCAGCGGAATCTACCTCTCAGACGACCGAGAGCAAGCCTAAAGCTAAAGCTGATACCTCGACAACGGAAGTGAACAAGCCAGCGCCAGCCAGCAAAGCGAAAAGTAAGCTGAGCTATAAATTACAACGAGAATTCGATGGCATGCCAGATGCCATTGCTAAATTAGAAGCCGAGCTGGAAGCCTTTCAGCAAATAACGGGCGCGGCAGATTTTTACAGCGGCGATGCGCAAAAGGTACAGGACACCTTAGCGAAAATGGCCGAAAAAGAACAAGAACTGGAGACAACAATGGAGCGTTGGCTTGAGTTAGAAGAAATGCAGAACGGATAAAACATGAGTCAAACATTAACGAAAGTGTCTTTCATTCCGCGCTTATTTGGTGCCTTTGGTCAATTTTTTAAATATTTGAGCAATGGGGATTATGCGGCTCGTTGTCTTGCCATAGGCCAAGGTGAAAAGTTGGCCTTTGAAGTAGAGCCGAAAGTCATCACAGAAGAAGTTGAAGTGATTCGCGAGATCGAGGTGGCTGCGCCGGCTCTCGCGTCAGTGAATACAGATGGTGCATTGCAATTGCTGCAACTTTTACAGCAAGAAGCGCGTTTTATTGACTTCGTGCAGGAAAGCATTGATGCCTATTCCGATGAAGAAGTGGGTGCTGCAGCGCGTCAAATTCATGCTGGTAGCAGCAAGGTTTTGGCGCAAAACTTTACCATTGAGGTGGTGAATTCGGCGCCTGAAAATACCTCGGTGACTGTCCCAGCGGATTATGATGCACAGCAAATCAAGCTGGAAGGTCGTGTCGAAGGAACGGGGCCATATTCGGGGAACTTGATTCACCCAGGCTGGCAAGTGACAGACATACGATTGCCTAAAGTCAGCCAAACCCAAAGCTTGTCTATTCTGGCGCCTGCTGAAGTCGAGGTGTAATCATGAGTGACTATGTCATTGGTATCGATTTAGGTACCACGCATTCGGCTGTCTACTTTTTAGAGAAAAACAAAGCGAATGAGCCGTCTCCTAGCTTACAGCAACTACTGATTCCTCAGTTAAGTGCTGCAGGGCAGGTGGTAGAACGTCCGCTATTGCCATCCTTTGTGTATTACCCTCATGCCACGGAATTTCTTGAAAGTGACTTACAGTTGCCGTGGGGGGAAACCTCGTACATTCTTGGTCAACTGGCCCGTGAATTGGGGGCAAAGTCATCTGGTCGTATGGTGCAAAGTGCAAAAAGTTGGTTATGCCATTCGCAAGTTGGGCCAGACGAAGCGGTATTGCCAATCGATGCTTTGGAAGAAGTCGACAAGGTGTCGCCCGCGCAGGTGACTGAAAGCTTGCTAGGCCATTTGGTGTCCGCTTGGAATCATGCTTTTCCAATGTCGCCGATGTCACAACAAGAGGTCGTCATTACGGTACCGGCATCATTTGACCCTGCCGCTCGAACGGTTACTGAACAAGCGGCTGAGAAAGTAGGATTAAGGGCGAGACTCATCGAAGAGCCTTTAGCGGCATTCTACGCTTGGTTAGCGGATCAGCAGGATTGGCAAAGCCAGTTAACGCTAGGCGAACAGATTCTTGTAGTTGATGTCGGCGGTGGTACTACCGATTTATCTTTGATTCAAGTGACCGAAGAATCGGGAGCGTTGGGCTTAGAGCGCATTGCTGTTGGTCGTCATATTTTGCTTGGCGGCGACAATATGGACATGACGTTAACCTACCATTTGGCTGGGCAATTAGCACAACAAGGTACCCAGCTAGAGCCATGGCAAATTAGTGGTTTGACTCAAGCGTGTCGGGATGCGAAAGAGCGTCTGCTTGCTAATCCTGAGCTAACGGACGCTTCGGTTGTGGTGCCAAGCCGTGGGCGCAGCATCTTTAACAAAAGCATCAAAGCGACGTTAACGCAGAGTGATGTTCAGCAGTTATTAATTGAGGGCTTTTTCCCTGCGGTGAGCGCGGGTGAGCAAGCTCAAAAAATAGCTCGTTCTGGTATCAGTACGATCAATCTGGATTACGAAAGTGACCCGGCGATCACTCGGCATATCAGTGAGTTTATAGGTCAATATCAGGCGAAGCCGACTAAAGTCTTGCTAAACGGTGGTGTGTTTAACGCTTCGCCTATGGTGACAAGTTTGTCTTCTCGACTGAGTGAACTGCTTGAAGGGGCTCAATTTACTATGTTGACGCCTGCTCACCTAGATCATGCGGTGGCGAAGGGCGCGACCTATTATGCTCAGGTTCAAGCCAATGGCGGAGTCAAAGTAAAAAGCGGTTTAGCAGCGAACTATTACATAGGGGTTGCCAGTCCCATGCCGGCGATTCCGGGTATGCCGCCACCAATAGATGCTATCTGTGTGGCGCCGTTTGGGTTGGAAGAAGGGAGTGATGAGCAAATGCTGCCAAATGAGTTCTCATTGGTTGTGGGTGAGCCCGTTCATTTCCGTTTCTTTCAATCGCAAAAAAGTGAAGCCGAACCCTTGGGTAAGGTCATTTCTTCTTTCTCCTTGGCTCAGCTAAACGAATTGAACCCATTAAGCATTCAACTTGATGAGGGACATTACGCCAAAGGCGAGATGGTACGTGTTTACGTTACTGCGCAAGTGACAGATTTAGGTTTGTTGCTGTTACAAGCTCACGATACTCGTTCGGATTTACAATGGAAAATTGAGTTTCAGGTGAGGGAAGGTTAATGACAAAAGGCGCTTATCGAGTTGGTATTGACCTAGGGACAACAAACTGTGTGGTGTCTTATTTAACACCAGAAGCGTCCGAGCCTTTGTTATTATCTATGCCGCAGTTCATGGCAGATGCGTCGGTACAAACGTTCGATTATCTGCCCAGTGCGATTTATCTTTTAGCCGACGACGAACTGGGTAAGATTGATCCTGTTTTACCTTGGCATAATAGCCAAGATAAAGACTACATTGTTGGAATGGGAGCTTTGGCATTAGGCCAACGTCGAGCGGGTCAATTGGTACAAAGTGCTAAAAGTTGGCTTAGTCATCGTCAAGTGGATCGCCGTGCGGCTATTCTGCCGTGGGGAAGTGAGCTAAAAAATAAAATCAGTCCACTCAAAGCCAGCGAACTCTTGTTGCAGCACATTCGTCAAAGTTGGAATCAGCAATTTGCCGATGCGCCTTTAGAGCAGCAGCAAGTGGCGTTAACCTTGCCGGCCTCGTTCGATGAAGAAGCCCGAGCTTTGACGCTAGAAGCGGCGAAGAAAGCAGGTTTGAATGATCTGTATTTATTAGAAGAACCACAAGCCGCTTGTTATCACTATATTAGTGATGACCAAAAGCGTGCGGATCTTGCGGATAAAAAAATGCTGCTGGTAGTGGATATTGGTGGTGGCACCAGTGACTTCAGTTTGGTATCGATTTTACCTAGCACGAAGAAGAACCACATTGCCTTGAAGCGAATCGCTGTTGGTGAACACCTATTATTGGGTGGCGATAATCTTGATCAAGCTTTGGCGTTTCAGTTGGATCCTAAACAAATCTCTGCTTTATCGGCGTCTCGATTAGCGGCCTTGGTGCAGCAAACCCGCCGAGCAAAAGAAACCTTGCTCAGTGATGACGCACCTGAATCCTTGAGTATTACGGTATTAGGCGGCGGCAGTCGATTGATTGGTGGTGCACAAAAATTCGATGTCTCTCGTGCTGCATTATTAGATCAAGTCAGCTCTGGCTTTTTCCCTATGGTCGCATTGGACGATAGCGTGCATAAAAGCTCATATGCGATGCATACGCTAGGATTAGCCTATGAATCTGATCCGGCTTTTACACGTCATATCGCGGATTTCATTCGTCAACACCAAGCCGATATTCAGCAAGCGACTCAGTCGTCTATGCCAGACGCTGTGCTTTTTAATGGTGGTTTATTTAACAGTGAGCTTCTAAAAAGCCAGTTGCTTAAGCAGTTAAATACTTGGACAGATCAGCCTATTTTAGAATGTCTTGCGGAAGCGCCGAACGAGGCGGTTGCCAAAGGGGCAGCTTGGTATCTGAAAGCCTTAGCCGGTGAAGGGCACCGAATTGAGAGCGGTGTGCCGCATAGCTTGTATTTAAAACTGGCAGAGCAGCAGTTTGTTTGTATCTTGCCTAAAGGCACATTGACGGCTGAACCCCTGACATTGTCACGGGATTTTATGGTGACCTTGGGAGAGGAAGTGCAATTTCCTCTTTATCGTGCAGGCGACCATATTATTGGCAAGCTTGGTGAGGTGCGTGACGAGTCAGGTCTACATTATATATCTACTTTAGCCACTGAGTTGGATGCGCAGCAAGACAGCGCAGAAGTGCAGGTCAATGTTGCTGCGCAAATGACTGAGGTGGGCATTCTGCAGCTGGAACTGTTAAGTGCGGGTTCATCTGACAAATGGCGTTTGGAGTTTTCCACGCAAGCTTCAGAAGAGCGTGTTACCCGCGACAATGAAGGTTTGCTCGCCGCCAAAATGGGCGAAGCAGAAGAGCATTTGGCGCGATGCTTTTCCAGTGCGGGTCAAAAGCAATCACCAGATTTGGTGAAATCGTTAAAACAAGATCTGGATCAATTACTTGGTGCTCGCGACGACTGGAGTTTGGCCACTTCTCGAAGAGTGGTGGATAAATTGCTGGTATTAAAGTCTGGTCGAGTGAAAAGTGCCCAGCATGAACGGCAGTGGCTTCAGTTATTGGGCTATTGTCTGCGCCCGGGTTATGGCGCAGAAGGCGATGAAAGCCGAGTTCAGCAAGTCATTAATTTAACCAAAGCAGGTACTCAGTTCGATAGTGCGGCCGTTTGGGGACAATATTGGACCTTGTATCGCCGTATTGCGGGTGGTTTGTCATTAGATCAACAAATGAACTTGTTTAAGCAGTTCAGCCAGTTCTATTCACCTGCGGGACAGCGCTCAAGAGAGAAAATGAAGGCGCTCGCCACCCGTTCTAGCGATGATCTCATTCGATTGATGGGCGCGTTGGAAAGCTTGTCCCTGTCTGAAAAACAAACCTTGGTAGAGTGGTTGTTGAAGCGTTTGACGAAATCGTCTGAGCCAGACACCGCTTGGTGGACGTTGGGACGAATTGCTTCTCGTCGTCTTTTGTCTGGAGAGGCGTCTGATCGATTGCCTGAGTCGGAGTTACAGGCCATTTTAGATCGAGCATTGAAAGAAGATTGGAAGAAACGTAAGCAAGCTGGTTTAGCTGCTGTTCTCATGTGCCAGATATCAGTCGGGGAATCGGATTGGTTGACTGACTATCGCAAGAAAGTGTCTAAAAAGTTAGTCAAAGACAAATGCCCATCGCAATGGGCAAGTCGTCTTGAGAGTCAGGTCGAGATCAGTTCGGAAGAATTAAATTCGTTAGTGGGCGAGAGTTTGCCCATTGGTTTGCGTTTATCTTCTGACTAGTCAATGGAAATGCCAAACAGGTTTATGTCCATGCGATAGGGAATGGCCTGTTTGTTCTGCTGCAATTGCTCTAATAAACTCAAATATTGCGCCATGGTATGGGCGAGCAAGTTCGCTTCACTCGGTAATTTATTGGTGAACTTGGTTGCTCTCATGGCGCTTTTTAGGCCACTGGTGATGGAATATTGGTGAGGTGCTAACAGGATGATCTCTTCTCCCATGTGCCAAAAAATGTCTAAATTCCGAATTTGTAATGGGCTGATGGGTGGCACTAAGGGGACGATGTCGTCTTGTGTTACGACGCGGATCAGAGGCAGGTCAGCAAACTTTTTAGCGCCACTGACATTGGTTACTTTGGGCTGTCCAAATGTCGTAATTTGCTCAAGCGGTAGGGATTCCTCTTGAACCAACATGCCCAATACTACGGCAATCGCGCCTCCTAGACTGTGACCTGTAATGCGAATTGGTTTGTTACTTCTTAAGTAGGGTCTAACATCTTCTAACACTTGCTGAGCGGCTTCGGCAAAGCCTTGATGTAGAAGAATACCCAGCGCTTTATTGGGTTGCAGTGAGACGGTTAAATCCACAATGACATTATTTAGGTTAGCAGTGCCACGAATCGCGATGGTTTGGTATTGGCTGTTTTCCGATAAAAAATACAGCACATCCGAATTGGGTATAACAGAATCATGTAATAAAACTTCGTCTTGTTGCGCTAGTTTATCCGCTAAAGTATTTGTGTTCAGCTCTTCTTGCTGAGCGGCTTCATAGGTATCCGAAGACAGTTGTGCCATGTGTTTTATGTGAGCAAAATCAGGTTCGGCTAACGCTGGATTAAAAGCACTGATTAGCAAAATAGAAAGTAATATAACGACTCGCATCAGCTTGTTTTATTCTCTATTGATAAAAGCCTAGCTTACGTGAAAATGGTGTGGTCGAACAGACTAGGCTAGCCTGTTCGACTGTAGAACATTAGTAAGCGCCAGCACTGTAAATTAATTCGTAGCTGTGGCTATAAATTTCCAAAATGTTACCAAACGGGTCTTCCATATAAATCATGCGATAAGGTTTTTCGCCAGGATAATAGTATCTTGGTTCTGGCATACGTTTTTTTCCGCCTGCCGCGACGATTTTATCGGCTAACTCTTCTACATTGGGATCTTGCACACAAAAATGGAAGATGCCTGTTTTCCAATATTCAAAATTGTTCTCAGGGTTTTGTTGGTTTTCAAATTGGAAAAGCTCTACCCCAATACGATCACCGGTGGAAAGGTGGGCGATGCGAAATGAATTCCACCCTGCACCAAATACATCAGTGCACATTTCACCTATGGCACTGTCATCTTCTGTAATGTCTGTTGGCGCCATGATTAGATACCAACCCAATACTTGAGTATAAAATTCAACGGCTTTTTCTAGATCAGGAACAGAAATGCCGATATGAGAAAAACTTCTTGGATATTGCTTTTGCATAATGATCTCCTTCGTTTGATGGAAGGCAGATTACAATTCCTTTTTAATTCTGTAAAATTATTAAAAATTATATATTTGAGTATTTTTTGTAATGATTAATCCGGTTTGGCTTAAAACATTTGTTACCTTAGTGGACGTTGGGCATTTCACCAGAGCGGCCGACAGTTTGCATATGACGCAGTCTGGAGTCAGTCAGCAAGTGAAAAAATTAGAGGAGCATTTGTCTGTTGAATTGTTAATGCGGGAAGGCAAACGCTTCAGCTTAACCGACAGGGGACAGACACTTTATCAAGAGGCAAAGCGGTTGTTAGAGTCGCTGAATAACCTTGAGCGTAAGGTCATGGCCGATCCAGCTTATGAAGGGGTTGTCAGCATTATGTCTCCTGGCAGTGTCGGATTAAACTTGTATCCTCAATTACTGGATCTACAGCGGTCTCACAAAGAATTGATCTTAGAGTACCGCTTTGCTTCAAACGAGGATGTTGAAGCCGCGGTGTTGGAGGATAGGATCGATTTTGGTTTGATGACTTATCCTGCTAAGAGTCTTGATGTTGTTTCAAATCAATTAGCTGAAGAAGCTTTGCTTTTGGTGACACCTGCTGAGTTTTCTGAGGTGACTTGGCAAAACTTATTGTCACTAGGCTTGGTAGATCATCCTGATGGTAAGCATCATACCAGTCTATTGTTGTCAGCGAACTTTGAAGACTTTCAGCATGTTGGTCAAATTCCCAAAAAAGCATTTTCTAATCAAATTAGTTTGATTTTAGAGCCTGTTAGTCGAGGGATTGGTTTTACGGTTTTGCCAAATTATGCTGTAAAGGCGTTTGCAAAACAGGACTTAATTCGTGTTCATAGCATGTCTAATCGTGTTACTGAGCCTTTGTATTTAGTACAAAGAAAAGGCCGTTTACAACCAAATCGAGTGAAACATTTGATGAGTGAGGTATATAGATCTGTTGGTTGTAAAAAGGAGGTAAGTTAATGACGAAAAATCATGAAAAAAGTGTGTTTTAAGGGGTAAAAGACTAGACATAAAGTTGGTTAGAAATTAATCTATACACGACTTGATCAAGTGGTGATTTTACCACATTCCATTGTCAAGACGTTCGATAAAGCCTCAGAAAAATAACAATTGCCGCTCGGCAGCCTAAAACGAACCTTGTCATGCATTTGAAAGCAACTGCTTCAATATGCAATTGGGGTCAAGATTGTTTAATTCGATCATTCATATGAGGCTCAATATGACTAAACTAACGACTTTCTTCGCATCCCTTGTTTCTCTTTTTAGTACAAAAGACAATTGTGAAACGAAACAAGCGATTAATGAATTGAAATCTTACTCAGATCGCGAATTGGCTGAGTTGGGTATTTCTCGATTTAACATTAAAGAGGCGGTTCAATATGGCCGTCAATCAGCAGCTTAAGCCAGTCTTTTTGCAAGTTTAAAAGCCAAGCATATGCTTGGCTTTTTTGTGTGCGCTTTTTGAAAAAAGACAACTTTTTCTTAAAAATTGCTAAACAGAATTAAATACTTTAATTTTATACCTAGGAACAGATAACTTTGAAATGATCTCAAGGAGTGAGATATGTGGATACGATTTTTTTTGATTGGGCTTATGATAAGCCTTCCCGCCTCAAGCATTGCCCAAACAGATGTGCAATTAGCCACTCAATTTAGTGACGAAACTCGCGTTAAAGATTACCTTATTAGCGAAAAATACGATGGTATTCGAGCCATCTGGACCGGATCTAAGCTGATTACTCGTAAAGGAAATGACATTAATGCGCCGCAGTGGTTCACCGAAAAACTGCCCAATATTTGGTTAGATGGTGAGCTTTGGACTCAGCGGGATGACTTTGCCAACGTTATGTCGATCGTGCGAAAGAAACAGCCGGTTGAGCATGAGTGGCGACAAATAAAATACATGATCTTTGATGCCCCAGACCAAGAACGAAGCATGACGTTTGAACAGCGGTATGCTCGTTATAAACGTATTTTAGACCACCTTGATTTGCCTCACGTGATACCAGTGGAACAATTTACCGTAGCGAGCTTACCTGAACTGTACGATCGATTGAATGAATATGTTGCATCAGGTGCGGAAGGCTTGATGTTGCATCGTAAAATGGCGGTGTTTGAAAGTGGTCGTACAGATAACTTATTAAAACTCAAACCTTATGAAGAAAAAGAGGCGAAAGTAATCGCTTTGTTACCCGGTCAGGGGAAATATGAACATAAAATGGGGGCGATTTTAGTGGAAATGCCGTCAGGTGTGCGTTTTAAAATTGGCAGTGGTTTCAGTGATCAAGAAAGAGAAAATCCGCCAGCAGTGGGCTCAACGGTTATCTTCAAGCACAGTGGCTTTACCCAGCGAGGTATTCCTCGTTTTGCGGTGTTTCAAAGGTTAAGATATTCCGTCTATTAAATGACGAAAGAGTGAGTTGTGACGGAAATACATTGTTTACCTGGCACTATGTGTGATGAACGACTTTGGCAGCAAGCCAATGAATATTTAGATCAAAATATTCTGTTAACACATCAAGCTATTCCGTTTGAAAGTTCATTGGATGATATGGTGGCTTGTTTGTTAAAACGATTGCCTGACTCGCCAGTGAATTTACTGGGGTTTTCCATGGGAGCATACTTAGCCGCTGCATTGGCGGTAAGACACCCTCATAGGGTACAGCGGTTGATGCTGGTATCCAATCTTGCAACTGGGTTGCCCGAAGCAGAGCGTCAGCAAAGGCAAGTGGCACTCAATTGGGTGGCTAAGCAAGGTTATTCTGGTATACCGAGAAGGAAAGCGCAGTCGATGCTGGCGGCATCTTCTCGAGACAATGAGCATTTGATTGCCCTGATTCAGGCGATGGATGGCGCGTTGGGCGAAGCCTCTTTGGTGCAACAATTAACGGCCAGTTTAGAGCGACCAGATTTAATCACTCGTCTTAAAGAATTAAAGATACCAATTCATGTCTTGGCGGGAACGGAAGATAGTTTGTTGTCTGTATCTGATCGGCAACGCTTTAAAGACAGTCATGTCGCAGAATGGTTTGATATCCATACTTGTGGCCACATGATACCGATAGAACGACCACAGTGTTTTGCTAAGTATGTGCAAGCGTGTTTTACCGAATAGGTTTTCTACCAGCTGAATTCATGCTTTGCATGATTGGCTGGAGTGGCCTTTACAATGTTGGGCAAAACAAACTGTGCATGGTTTCTATCAAGGTTTTCACCCGCTGATCGCCTAAACTGTAATAGATAGTTTGGGATTCACGACGAGTGGCGACCAGATTGTCTTTTCGAAGCACAGCAAGATGTTGTGATAAAGCAGACTGGCTAAGTGGGAGCTTTTCATTCAAGGCCGTGACCGACATTTCGCCTTCTAATAAATGACATAAAATTAATAATCGATTCTCATTGCTTAGTGCTTTCAGAAACACGGCAGCTTGGGACGATTGTGTAATCATCTCCTGCATTGTCATGGAATTATTGGCCATACATCTTTCCTTTATGTCGCATTGCTTTGCATTGTCTCATCAAAAAAAAGTCATCCACAATGTCTGTGGATAAATCTGGGGGTAGTATTAGTTAATATTTATTCTCATCAAGTAAGACGGCCTCTGTCTAATTTGTTCAAAAAATAAACAGTGGCCGTTGTGTGATCCTGATTACTTAAAGTCGAAACGTGTCCAAATAGGTGCATGGTCTGATGGTTTTTCCAAACCTCGCAATTCATAATCGACGTCGGCTTCCGCTACATAGGGGGTTAAGCCTGCCGAGGATAAGATGACATCGATTCGAAGACCTCGTTTAGGGTCGTCGTCAAAGCCTTTCGATCGGTAGTCAAACCAGCTGAATCGGTCATTTTTAGAGGGGTTCAGGTGGCGGTAGGTGTCAGTGAATCCCCAATCTAATAAGGTTTTAAACCATTCTCTTTCTTCTGGCAAAAAGCTGCATTTACCAGTCTTTAACCAGCGTTTCGCGTTATTTTCTCCAATGCCTATGTCGAGATCTGTTGGTGAAATGTTAACGTCACCCATGACAATGATTTTCTCGTCCGCAGTATGATTCTCAAGGTAGTTCATTAAGTCAGCGTAGAACTTGCGTTTCGCAGGGAATTTCGTCTCATGATCGCGATTTTCACCTTGTGGAAAATACCCATTCAGAACCTTGACTGGCCCGTGAGGTGTATCAAAAGTGGCGATGATCATACGTCGTTGGGCATCGTCATCATCACCTGGAAATCCGTATTCCACTTGAGTGGCTTGTTGTTTACTGAATATGGCGACTCCGTAATGAGATTTCTGGCCGTAATAATAGGCGTGATAGCCAACGGCTTGAGGGATTTCATGAGGAAAAGCGTCATCGTGGACTTTGATCTCTTGTAAACCAATCACATCAGGTTGATGTTTTTCTACTAGAGCATCAATTTGGTGTGGTCGAGCGCGCAGACCATTAATATTAAAAGAGACAAACTTCATAGCATCTTTCCAACTGTATTTTTTGCCAATAATAGCAGATGTGGCGTCGTCAATCTTGTCTTTGCTTTGCACATTTAAATGCTTTTTTTGATCGCTCTAATAGAATGATTCTTTTGAACTTTTTTGGTTAGCCCTGCTACACTGGCGAGATAGATTTATAAAGCATGATGTTGGAGAAATACATAATGGCTTATCAATACGATTTATTTGTTATCGGTGCTGGCTCAGGCGGAGTAAGAGCAAGTCGAGTGGCAGCGTCAAAAGGTTACAAAGTAGCGGTTGCGGAAGGCAGCGCATTAGGCGGAACCTGTGTCAATATTGGTTGTGTGCCAAAGAAATTATTCGTGTATGGTTCTGAATTTGGTCATGGTTTTGAAGAAGCAGCAGGTTTTGGTTGGCAACATGAAGGCGTATCATTTGATTGGTCTGTTTTGCGTGACAACAAAACCAAGGAAATTGAACGATTAAATGGTATTTATGGCAATTTATTAAACAATGCTGGAGTGGACTTGATCAAAGGCTATGCCAGTTTTGTGGATGCCAATACAGTCGAAGTAAATGGTCAAACTTACACGGCCGAGCGTATTTTGATCGCGGTTGGTGCTAAGCCATTTATTCCTGACTTCGAAGGTAATGATCTTGTGGTCAGTTCCAATGAAATGTTTTATTTAGAATCACTTCCTAGTAAAGCATTGGTTGTCGGCGGGGGTTACATTGCCGTTGAGTTTGCCGGTATTTTGAATGGCTTGGGGGTAACAACCACATTAGCGTATCGTGGTGATCAACTGTTGCGTGGTTTTGATGAAGATGTGCGCAACTTTGCTAGCGTCGAATACGAGAAATCAGGCATTGATGTGCAATTAAACACGGATGTGGAACGTATTGAGTTGGTTGATCCTAAGCAACCCAATGGTTCTCGTATGGTGCACTTTAAAGATGGACGTAGTGAAGAGTTTGGCTTGGTTCTATACGCGACAGGCCGTGTGCCTAATGTTGGTTCTTTAGGTCTAGATAAAGCCAATATCATTACAGGTAAAAATGGTGCTGTGGTCATTGATAGTAACTTCACTACATCGGTGTCAAGTGTATTTGCCCTTGGTGATGTCACCGATAATATTCAACTGACCCCAGTTGCGATCAAAGAAGCCATGGCGTTGATTGATTACTGGTTTGAAGGTAAACCGGTGAATTTTGATTACGATAATATTCCTACTGCGGTATTTAGCCAACCGGCAATTGGTACTGTGGGATTGAGTGAGCAAGAAGCCGAAGCCAGAGGGTTAGATTTCCGCGTTTATCAAACGGATTTCCGTCCAATGAAGCACACGTTGAGCGCCAGTACTTCTCGTTCATTAATGAAGCTACTGGTGAACAACGCTAATGACAAAGTGATTGGTGCGCACATGGTGGGGGATTATGCCGGTGAGATCATTCAAGGTCTGGGTATTGCCATTAAAGCGGGCGCGACCAAAGCCGATTTCGACGCTACTGTTGGTGTTCACCCAACGAGCGCAGAAGAATTTGTGACTTTCTCAGAAGGATCGCTTAAAAAACGTGAGTAATTAAAAAGCATAAATAACAACCTCTAAAAAGACGCCTTGTGCGTCTTTTTTTGTTTATAAAAGCCTTATGTTCCAATTGCTTAACAGCATTCGTTTTGGTAAATTACAAAATCTTACGTAATGCTTACGTTGTTTTACAAATACATGGAGTTTATAAGGAAATGAAAAAAGTATTGTTGGGTGTTTTAGCTATTTCAGGGGCTTCTATGGCAATGGCCGCAGATAAGCCTTTTACCGCAGAGGTGTTGGTGGGGAAAACTAGTCAAAAAGTAAAAAATTCTGTAGACAGTGATGATACTTCTCTGGCTTTAAGAGTTGCCTATCAATTTGTTCCATCTTGGTCAGCAGAGCTTGCATATCATGATTATGGAACGGCTTCTTCTCGTTTGATTGATGAAGATGATAAATATACTGACACTTTCACTTCTTCAGCCATAAACGTAGGCATTAAAAAATCATTTGAGATAAATGATGCCCTTACAGTTAATGCCCGTTTAGGAATTTCGCTTTGGGATACCGAATACACCAGTGAATATGATGATAAAAGTTTGTCGGATGATACTAAATTGTCTGATACAAGTAATGACCTATATTATAGTGTCGGTTTTGAATATTTAATTAAAGAAGATATGTTTGTTTCAGCCAACTACTCTGTATCTTCAATGGATGGTGCTTTTGAAGTAGATGGTACTAAATACAAATTTGAAAACGATACCAGTACTGTAGCTATAGGATTTGGCTACCAATTCTAAGAATGAATCCCTCCGAGCTCACTCCATATCAAAGTGAGCTCACATTTTCTAATACTGTCTTTTCTGCTCATAAATAAACTTCACATCCATGATGTTTTTTACTTTGCCGTTATCCAGCAATATGTCCCCATGAATGTAGCCACCTCGGCTGCGATAAATTGGTACTTGATCAAATGAGCCTTTTTTATGGGCAATCCAGGTGAGTAGGGCCAGTGGGGCGACATCATCGAAACGACAATATATGTGTTCAGATGATGGGGTGAATAGACCATGATGCGCCATTTGTTTGAAGAGAGCGCTTGCCAACGTATCCGATAATGTCATAAAGAAAGGGTCTTTTGTTGAGCGATGCATTTCCAATGAGGCAAATAAGAGTAAAGGATCGATTGATCCATCAAATTCGATAGCTTTTCTTTTTTGCCAATCACCCAAGCCAAAGTGTGCTGCCATAGCGCAAACAGTCGGCCAGAGTGCTTGGCTTCTAGATTCACACCAGTTCGTCACGTAAGCAAGGAAGACATGGGCAGGAAGAGGGCGGCGAAGCAGTTCTTGACCTTGTTGGCCATAATAACCAAAGCGTGGAATCTTGTGACCGGTGAGGTCTTTACCATCCGCGAACATGGGTTTTATTTCGTTGGTATCCGAGTCGTAAGCGTAATGCGCCCAGGCTTCTAGCCCTTCGGTTGTCCAATTCAGTAATTGTTTGCCTCTTGTGCCTAACTCTCTGGCGAGTAACGTTTGTGCTAAGGCGCAGTCACCGTAAATACCTTCAGGGCCATTGAGCGCTTCTTCGTCAATCTTGAATAGCACCCAAGCTTCTTTTGCGACATCGCCGTATTCTGGGCCAAATTGACGTTGTGCTCTGTCACCCCAAAACGAAAAGGTATATTGCGGATGGTGCTCATCCGTTGGTGCGTTGCCGGTTTTAAGGGGTTGATTGTATTGATAGCAACCCAACTGGGTATCAGGGTGTCGACTGTTGACGTACTGACGCATTAAATGTTCCGCCCAATATAGGGCTTTCTCATCTTCATCCATGGCATATAGCATGCCGGCACTGAACACCAAATCGTTGCCAATATTCACGAAGGACAAGCCTTTCATTTCTCGTAAAGGGGATAAGTTAGCTTGCTTGGGTTTATCCCAAACACTTAATTCATCAAAATCCAAACCGTATTGACCATGACGGGACATTTCCATATGTTGCCAATTAGTGACGTGGGTGTTCCAGATGGCCTTGATCAATTTGCGGGTGGCAGCTGGGTTGGTTTCGTACATAAGTTCATAAAAAGGACAGTGATGTTTAAGTTCATGCACCATGTTTTTGTTTTCAGGGCCGACCGAGTCTAAGGTTTTTAAATCAATAAAAGAGTGACCGCCCCAGCGGATTAAGCCGCTTGCATCGGCATGATCGAAATGCCATTGAATGGCGTTTTGAGCTGCTTGTTTGTATTGAGGGTCTTGGGTGACATTAGACAAACCAACAAAAAAACGAAATAGGTTTTGCTGGCTTGCAAGGTTGGACGGTTGCCATATCCGACCATCGGTATTTTTCCAACTAATCGGTTGTTTGCTTTGGGCATGACAACCATCAAACAATAAAGGCGTACCATGATAAGGGTCGCTAAAATCGCGCAAAATGGTATCAGCATATTGAGTGAGATAATCCAGTACAGCTTGCATTATGACGTCCTGTTATTTTTATTGGTACTGATTGTTAGGCGGTGTTGGGTATTGATAATAGCGAAATATCAAATGTGATTCCATAAAATAAAACGTCATTTCAAAATTTGAATTTCGCATGAGGTAGGTATACTCAGTCACATGCGTTTTCTGTATAGAGCTAGTCTTAATTTCGATTGCCTCAGTACTTGGGCTTCTTTACCCTAGTGAAAATCGACCATTGTTAAGAGTATCGAATGAACCAAGTATTAAGCACTTTGCAACCAGAGCCCGTTTGGCGACATTTTCAAACCCTATGCAGTATTCCAAGGCCTTCTTTTCATGAAGCTCAATTACGAGATCATCTGATCTCTTGGGCGGAGTCACTTGGTTTATCGACTTATATTGATCCAGTGGGTAATTTGGTGATTCGTAAGCCTGCTAGTCAAGGAATGGAGGACAGACAAACAGTTGTCTTACAAGGTCACTTGGATATGGTGGCGCAAAAAGAAGCAGACCTTGAGCATGATTTCACTAAAGACCCTATTCAAACTCAAATCATTGACGGTTGGGTGTCGGCAAAAGGCACGACGTTAGGTGCGGATAATGGTATTGGTGTGGCAGCCGCCTTGGCGGTATTAGAGTCTACTGACCTTGAACACGGACCAATCGAAGCTTTGTTTACCATAGAGGAAGAAACTAGCCTACGAGGTGCTTTGCAGCTTGAGGAAGGTATTTTACAAGGTAAAATTCTACTCAATTTGGATTCCGAAGACCGAGGTGATGTCTACATTGGTTGTGCCGGTGGCGTCGATATTAACATCGATAAGCTTTATACGCCGATTCCAGCTACCGCAGACAAAAAAGCCTATGACATTACGATTTCTGGCTTACGCGGTGGTCACTCTGGTTTGGACATCCACAAAGGTCGTGCCAGCGCCAACGTATTGATTGTCAGATTACTCACTTTGTTAAGAGAACATTGTGATTTTGGGTTAAGCGCTTTTTCAGGTGGTACTCTTCGTAATGCCATTGCGCGTGACGCTAAGGCAACAATCAATCTGAAAGCCTGTGATGAGGCTGTCCTATTCCGTTTTATTGAAACCTTTGAGGCAAGTGCCAAGCTTGAATTTGCTTCCATTGAAGCGGACTTAAAAGTGAGCTTAACGCCAGCGACACTTGACTCTGAACTGGATGCTACGGACACAGGCAGTTTGTTAAATGCTTTATATTGTGCCCCTCATGGGGTTCATAGAATGAGTGCAGAATTAGAGGGTGTGACAGAAACGTCGTGCAATTTAGGGGTCATCAACCTGACTAACGCCGCATCAGGGATAAAGAAATTTGATGCCTGTTTGCTCGTCCGCTCATTAGTTGATTCTGCCGTAGAACATCAAGCTTATGTCGCCAAGTCGGCATTTTCTTTGATTGATGCCCAAGTTCGTTTGGAAAATGGCTACCCAGGTTGGCGTCCCGATCCGAATGCAGGCTTACTGAAAGCATTTTTGCAAGTGCATAAAGAGGTCATGGGTTATGAAGCGAATGTCAAAGTCATTCATGCAGGTTTAGAGTGCGGCATTATTGGGGCAAAATATTCCGGTATGGAGATGGTGTCTTTTGGCCCCAACATACGAGGTGCGCACTCGCCAACGGAGCGCATGGAGATTGATTCTGTATCCGATTTTTGGGATTTGTTGTTGGCCTTATTAGCCTCAACGCCAAAAGCTTAAAATACAGTGATGGTGCCACCTTAGATACGCTTCAAGGGTGGTGCTCAGGGATATAAGTTTAATCAAGATTAGAGGGTTCATTTAATAGGTTTCTAAATGAACGGATTCAATTTGCATAGGAGTACAGCTGCCTTGGGTGATGTATTGATAATGAATTGTGTAGTTTTCTCCTTTGATTGGCGCAGAAGAAAATAGATTAAGCGCTGCTTCAAACTGATTATGCTTATTGCTTAACATCACATAACTTTTATCAATATGTGAGACGGTTGCTGACTCGATGCCATTTCTGTATTGGCATGCACCGCCAACTTTTGTATCACAAGCGGTTATTAGCGCTAACATGATAAAGAGTATGATAATAAATAGGCAGGGATGACGTGTTCGTAAACTGAAGCCTGATAAAGAATGGATGAGGTTTGACATTAGGCACAGCCTTCGATGTATAAAACGCTTGGCACTCGCCCAGCTTTGATAATATCAATGTTGTCGTTAATATAATCCACGACAATGGCTTTGGTCTTACTTGAATTGTACCAGCGTAAATACACACCATTCTCATATTCATGAGGTGCTATTTCAATGTCAGGATATTTTTTAGAAAAGTCGGCCAAACTAAGTGAGTGTGACGCTAATTCATAGAAGGGGCTTTCTTTGTCAATGACATTGAGTTGGTCGGTATCTATCCGTTCAATAACATGATTAACGACCATGACGGACACATTAGGGTAGTCATCGAAGCGAATATACTGGCATTCATTGACTAGAGTTGATTGGATGGTAAACGCTAACTGGGTATCTGTCAGTCTTTCCCCAAATTTAATCGACCCGAAATGATCATGGTGTACTTTAAGCGTGTCTGTGTTGTTAGTGAGATGATTGGCTGCGCTTATGTGGCTAATACCAAGACAAATGAATATCACAATCAAACTGTAGATTGGCTGACTATAATGGATATTAACCTCCAGCGGTTTGGTTGTGAGTGTGATGGTTAGGAATTGACCACTTTTACAGATTAGTGATTCAGGCGCATAAAGCAAGTCACAGGAAACGAAACTGACTTAATATCTTAAAAATAGGATCCAAGCTTACCCTGATAAACTGTGTCATAATCTTGGTTTTAAATTCGCTTAGGTTTGATCATGGAGTCAGAAAGACTGACGATAAGTTTGAATGGTAAGAAGGCTGACGTAGAGGCGGGTGACAACCTTCTGATGGCGTTGCTTGCTAACCAATTTGACGTTCATTATGGCTGCCGTGCTGGTGCCTGTGGCGCATGTCGTTTATACGATCAAAAGAATGGTGAGTCTATCCTAGCTTGCCAAACTCAGCTTGTTTCTCCCTTAATGTTGACGACTCAACCTGTCTCAACAAGCCTTGCTTTTTCCCTTATTTCCACAAAACGACTAGATGAAGCCAATATTGAATTGACCTTGATGGGGCCAAGCGATGAGTCTTTTGGGGATCGCCTACGCTTGTCATTTGATCAAGAAGGCTTGGCGGAAGAATTCATGGCTTTAAACTCAGCTGGGCAAGCGTTGACGTTAGTGCTAGCAAAGTCGCAGATATCGGCTGAAAACTGGCATAAAGCGATGAATCTTGCACCAGCGGATCGTGTTTTTTTGCAGCTTCAACAGGGGATTAGGAAAGGTCGTTTGTTGTATGAATTAGGGGTTGATCAAGGGCCTTGGTTGGTGGTTTTAGCCGCCGAAAATATCGCTTATGAAACCCATTGGCGAGAGGTGCTCGCGAACGAGAATTGCGATCTATTAGCCTGTTGTACATTATCCGCTGAACCTGAGAACCTAGTGGAACAGGTTGTTTTGCGGGAAGCCTTTTCGCAAGTTTTGAGTAAAACTAACTCAACTGATTTAAACATTCTGTATCATGGCCAAAAACGCTCCCTGCAACAATGGGAAGCCTATTTAAGACCATTACGTATTCGAACTCATCAGCTGCATTTTGTGCGCTGAATAATCAAATTAGGTTACCAAATGAAGATTTTACACACCTCAGATTGGCATTTGGGGCAACATTTCATGGGTAAGTCCCGTCGTGAAGAACATAAGGCATTTATTGAGTGGCTTTTGATTGTGGTAGAGCAAGAGTCTATTGAAGCCGTTATCATCGCTGGTGATGTGTTTGATACCGGCTCTCCGCCAAGTTACGCTCGTGAAATCTACCATCAATTGGTGTTGGAGATGCGTGCAAGAAAATGTCAGTTGGTGGTGATTGCGGGTAATCATGACTCGGTGAGTATGCTCAATGAGTCGAAGAGTTTATTGGCCTATCTGGATGTTCAGGTCATTTCTCAAGCGGATTTAACCGACTTAAACTCACATGTAATTTCTCTAAAGGACCATCAAGGCAACGAAGCTGCTTGGCTTTGTGCCGTGCCGTATTTACGTCCAAAGGACATTGTTCAAAGTCAATCGGGTCAATCAGAGCAGGACAAAAAAGAAGCGTTATTACAGCAAATTAAAGACTTCTACTTCAGCCTTTATCAGGTCGCCACACAGCGTAATGTCGATAGAAAAGAGCCATTGCCTATTATAGGGACTGGCCATCTTACCGCATTTGGCAGTCAGCTTAGCGAGTCAGTTCGTGATTTGTATGTTGGTACTCTGGATACCTTACCCACATCGGTTTTCCCACCTTTTGATTATTTAGCATTAGGTCATATTCATCGACCGCAGGCCATAGGCAATAACGGTTGCTTTCGTTATTCCGGTTCACCCATTCCTCTCAGTTTTGACGAATTAGGTCGTGAAAAATCGGTGGTGATTATTGATACCAATTTATTGTCTAAAGATAACCAGGTTATGGATGATCTATTTGCTGAGCAAGAAGAACCAGTGGCGCTAAAAGAGGTTCCGTGTTTTCAGTCTATGACTAGCTTGCAAGGAGATCTACAAAGTCTAGTGTCACAGATTGATGGCTTATCTTGTGAAGAAGGCAAAACCATTTGGCTGGAAGTGTCTGTCATAGCGGATGAATACTTAAGTGATTTGCATAAGCAGTTATTACAAGCCGTAGAAGGCAAGCCTATTGAGTTGCTAAGAGTGATGCGTAAAAAAACACAAAGTGAAAACTCGGTTTCTTTTACTGAGCGACAAACCCTATCTGAATTATCCGTTGAGGAAGTTTTCGATCGCAGTGTTGCCGCCAGCTTGGATTTGCCAGATGAGCAAAAGACTGCTTTGTCGCAGCTCTTTCAACAGTGCCTAGAAGCGGTGAGTGAGCAGACGGCAGGCCACAGTAATAGCCAAGAGGAGACAGTCGAATGAAGATTTGTAAGCTACGACTCAAGAACCTCAATTCCCTAAAAGGGGAATGGCAGATCGATTTTACCAAAAGCCCATTTGATGAAGCGGGGGTCTTTGCCATTGTCGGACCCACTGGTGCAGGCAAGTCCACCTTATTAGATGCCATTTGTTTGGCTTTGTATCATGAGACGCCTAGATTAAAAGTCTCGCCTAGTCAAAATGACGTTATGACTCGCCATACAGCGGAATGTTTGGCGGAGGTGGAATTTGAAGTAAAGGGTAAAGGCTATCGAGCTTTTTGGTCGCAAAGAAGAGCGCGTAATGTCAGTGATGGCAAGCTGCAACCCATGAGTTGTGAATTAAGTGAGATTGATGGCAGCATCATCACCACTAAGATAAACGATAAAATCGACAAAATTGCTGAAATAACAGGGCTGGATTTTGCTCGTTTTACTAAGTCTATGCTGCTGGCGCAAGGCGGCTTTTCGGCTTTTTTGAATGCCAAAGCCAATGAACGTGCTGAATTGTTGGAAGAACTGACCGGCACGGAAATTTATGGGCAAGTATCGAAATGGGTGTTTGATAAGCACAAGCAAGAAAAGCAAGCGATCGTGGCGCTGGAGCTGGCTAGTCAACAAACGCCGTTGATGTCAGCTGATGATCTCCAAGCTTTGAAGCAAAAAGAGGCACAGTTTGCCGAACAAGACGCAACTTATGCTAAGCAAGTAGCAAGTTATCAAAGGGCATTTGAGTGGCAGGCAAAGCAAGCAGAACTCCAACAACAAGAACACAATGCTGCACAGTCATTGGCTGAAACGGAAGCGTCGCTGCTGGCTTTTGCCGATCAGAAAGACGCATTGGAACAGGCACAAAAAGCGCAAAGTCTTGATGCGGATTTTGCCAAGCTGATGGAGGTTCGTGATGCTTTGGCTCAACTCAAAGACGAATGCCTTTCTCTGGAAAAAAATAAGCAAGATAAGGTTGATGCACAACAAGAGATCACTAAGAACCTTGAGATCAGTAAAGAGAATTTGGCGGCGATCAAGAAGGAAGCTGAGCAGTTACAGCAACAGATCCAACATAAAATTCAGCCTTTGGTCTTGCAAGAGCAAGGGTTATCTAGTCAGCTAGATGAGCAGAAAGCCTTAGTTGAGCAAGCTCATCGGAAACATCAATTACTGCTAGATGAAGGAGAGCAGCGAGAAAAAGCATTAGCTCAAACCATGGCTTCTATTGAGCATAACCAGCAAAAGCTTGACCAATACCAAGGCATGGAAAAGGTTGAAGCAGAGTTGGCCAATTGGCAGCATCAATTAGATAGCCTGTCTGTCAATCATCAGACATTAGGGCAATCGTCATCATCGGTGCAGCAAAAGCAGCAAACTTATGATGAGGCTCTTAGTCAGCAGCGACAGCATGTGACACTTGGCGAGACCTCAAGTAATGACTGGCAAATCAAACAGCAATATCATGCTGAAGCGTTGCAAGCCTTTCATGAGCTTACTGGTGGTCAGGATTGGCAAACTTGGTCGGACCAGGCTTTACAGGTTGAAAGGCAAGCGCAAGTTAGTCAGCAGATAGAGCAATTGTTGCAGGATTATCAGTCGAATGAGCTTGAGCAAAGTCAGCTTGAAGAGAAGGTCAGTCAATTAAACATTCAAATAGTAAACATAAAACAACAGCTGGTGGATGCTCGACAGTCCTATAAAGAAAAAGCCGCGCATCAGAAAACTCTTGAGCAGCTGGTGGAAGCAGAACGTCATATTACTGCTTTAACCACGCTTCGTGAGCAACTTCATGAAGGGCAATCTTGTCCATTGTGTGGCTCAGAACAACACGATTTGCATCAGGCCTTGTACCAGCAAGATTCTGGCCACCAGCAGCAGTTGATGACCTTGAATCAGTCTTTAGACACAGTGAAGCAACAAGGTCAAACGCTAGCAGCAGATGAAAAACTGTTAGCAAAAGAGGTTGCATTACTCGGTCAGCAGCTCTTGAGTTTGCAAGAGCAACAAGAACAAAGAAAACAACAAGTTTTGCCTTTATTGTCTAGTTTAGGTTTATCTCCTCATTATCTAGAAGATAGCCAGAATGCTCGACTCGATGTTTTGGGCAATCAACAACAGGTCTTACCTTTCATACAAGCATGGCAAGCTGTCCAGCAAATACAGTCTCCTGTTCAACAAAAGTACAGTGCTGTTATGCAGCTTGAAAAAGAGCTGCAAGCTTTGCAAGAACAGCGTCAAAATTATGAGGCTCGATTAGCCGAATTGGATGCTCATCTGCAGTTAGCCAAACAAGCGTTAGAAACTGAGCAAAGCCGACAGAAAGAGGTGATGAACAACATTGCTCATGCAGAGCAGGCGCTTCAACATGCGATGCAACATGCTGGTGTGCCACAAACTTTGTTTGATCAACCTATGACTCAGATAATCGCACGTTTACAACAAGATGTGATGGCGTGGAAAGAGGCTAAATCGTCACAAGATAAGCTCATGCAAACGCGAGATCAGGCGCAGTTCGAACAGAGTAAACTCAAATCCGGCCTAGATGAAAGCCAGAGTAATCTGAAGAAAGTTGATAACAAGCTGAGTGAACTAAATCAGCAGATTGCGAAGGTTCGTGAAGCCTTATCTGATTTGCTTGGGGATGAGACGGTCGACTCCCTGCAGCAGGTCATGAAAGAAAAGCTGACACACGCTGAGCAGGAGCAACATTTACAACAATCCCAATGGCAGGCCTTGCAGGATGACTTATTAGCTCTGACGACTGAGCTTAAATCTATGCAGGCTAATATCGAAAAGCAGTTGAAGCATGAGCAAGTTTTGCAACCTAAATGGTTCGCAAGCTTGGAACAGGTAGGCTTTAACGATGAACAAAGCTGGCAAGCAGCGCGTGTTTCAGAGCAACAGCGGCAAGAATGGCAAGCAATGGATAGCACATTGCAAGCTCGTTTTGCTCAACACCAAACGCTACTCACTCAAGCCCAACAGAACTTGCAACAGCATCATGAAATGCAAAATGAGTTGGCTGATCCGTCCTTGTTGTTGATTAATCTGGATGAGTTGAAAAGGAAACGGGATGAGCTGCAAACTCAACAGCAAGCCTTGCATCGTGAGTGGGGGGTGGTCACTGAACAGTTGAAACAAGAGGAGCAGCGTAGCAAGCAAGTAGCGAGTTTACTTGAGGAGCTGGAGAAAAAACGAGCTGATTTTGTGCATCTAGAGCGTCTCAATTATGTTATCGGTTCGGCAGATGGTGCTAAGTTCAGACGGTTTGCGCAAAGCCTAACGCTGGATCATTTAGTGTATTTAGCCAACCAACATTTGCAGGTATTACATCGTCGTTATCAACTAAAACGTCGTGAGCAAGATACACTTTCCCTTGAGGTGGTTGATACTTGGCAGGCGGATGCCAGTCGAGATACAAAAACCCTGTCTGGTGGCGAGTCTTTTTTGGTGAGTTTGGCTTTAGCTTTGGCTCTTTCCGATTTGGTATCCCATAAAACCAGTATTGATTCTTTGTTTCTTGATGAAGGTTTTGGCACGTTGGACAGTGAAACTTTGGAATCCGCTTTGGACGCGTTAGACAACTTGCATTCTTCGGGTAAGACCATTGGCATCATCAGCCATATTAGTGCGTTGAAAGAGCGAATTCCTGTGCAAATTAAGTTAACGAAGCAAAGTGGTTTGGGGGTGAGTCGATTGGCGCCTGAATTTTCCGTCACAGATTGATTATCTATGGTGCAAAAGTTTTCCCCAGTTTAATGGGAACAAGTATGTAAGTAACTTGTAAAACCTCAATGGAATCATAAAGTTAAAAGATCGCTCAATATTGAGCACTCAAGCTACATGAGGCACTATAAGAGAGCAAAATATTGTGTTTCTTTATTGTAAAAATACCCTTTATTAGCGTTTCTTTCGTTGGTGGCCTTGGTAGAATGCAGCGGTATTAAGGCTATGTGATATTTTTTGCGCATGTGGCCATGTTTAGACTGTTTAATAAGGATAATGTAGATGACTGATTCTGGCTTCCAATTAAAAGGAAGTGTGGTTACTACTATTTTATTGGAGATTCGCTCGTTTTCATTAGAGGGGATTGTTACTCAATTAGAAAAAAAAATTGCACAAGTGCCGAATTTCTTTAATCAAGCGCCGATCATCATTGATCTGTCAAAGATGAAGCGTGGCATTCGTATCGAAGACTTTGAAGCCTTGATAACAGCTATTTCGACTCTAGGGTTAAGTGTTATCGGTTGGCGATGTGATCCGGATTCATTGCCAGTATGGCACGCTCAAGTGTCGATTGCCTTGTTGCCTGCTAGTAAAGCCCGTGCGATCAATATGGCGCCAGTGACGTCAGCTGAAGTGAGTCCAGATGTTGTGGTTAAAACGGTTGTGGAAGAAAAGCTAATTCCGCAAGCGACAAAAGTCATTACTAAGCCGATTCGCTCAGGTCAGCAAGTGTATGCGGAAGGGGATTTGATTGTATTAACACAAGTCAGTGCCGGTGCTGAAGTGTTGGCTGATGGCAATATTCATGTTTATGGTGCTTTGCGTGGTCGTGCTTTAGCAGGCGTGAAAGGGGATACGGAAGCGCGTATTTTTTGTAAAAGCATGGAGGCCGAGTTGGTCTCTATCGCGGGTAATTTTATGTTGAGTGATGCATTACAGAAGATCGTATGGAAAGACAGCGCTCAAGTGTATTTAGCGGACGAACAGTTAGAAGTGGTTCCGTTGTAAGTTTATAGATTAATTAAAATGATTCATTTCGAGTCATTGGAGGATAAAGCATTGGCAAAGATTATTGTCGTTACCTCAGGTAAAGGTGGTGTTGGGAAGACAACGTCTAGTGCAGCAATTGGTACTGGCATTGCGTTGAAAGGGCATAAAACCGTCATCATTGATTTTGATGTGGGGTTGCGTAACCTTGATTTGATTATGGGGTGTGAACGTCGAGTGGTGTATGACTTTGTCAATGTCATCAACAAAGAAGCAACCCTATCACAGACATTGATTAAAGATAAGCGTACTAAAGGCTTGTTCATTCTTCCAGCATCTCAAACCAGAGACAAAGATGCGCTGACAATCGAAGGGGTTCAGGAGGTTCTGGAAGAGCTTTCCAAAGAGTTTGACTACATTATTTGTGATTCACCAGCAGGTATTGAGAAAGGGGCTCAGATGGCTCTGTATTTTGCTGATGCTGCCATTGTTGTGACAAACCCTGAAGTGTCTTCGGTTCGAGACTCGGATCGTATTTTGGGGATTTTGCAAAGTAAGTCAAAACGTGCGGAAGAAGGTAAAGAGCCAATCGAAGAGCATTTGCTGTTAACGCGATACCATCCGGAGCGTGTTGCTTTAGGGGAAATGCTAAGTGTATCTGACGTTGAAGACATTCTGGCCATTCCTTTATTGGGTGTAATTCCAGAATCCGAAGCGGTTTTAAAAGCATCTAACCAGGGGACGCCAGTGATTTTAGAGACTGAGTCTGAGGCGGGTTTGGCTTATACCGACGCGGTTGATCGCTTAATGGGTGAAGAAAAACCATTGCGTTTTTTAGAGGTTCAAAAGAAAGGCTTTATCAAGCGCCTATTAGGAGGTTAGTGTGGGTATATTTGATTATTTTAAGAGTAAAGCTGAACCCAGTTCGGCTTCTGTAGCAAAAGACAGGCTGCAAATAATCGTTGCGCATGAACGTACGAAGCGACAGCAGCCAGATTATTTGCCGCAAATGCAGCAAGAAATTATCGATGTCATTCGAAAGTATGTGCAAATTGGCAGTGAAGATGTACAGATTCAATTAGACAACACAGATGAGTGTTCTGTTTTAGAATTAAATGTGACCCTACCTGATCAATAGTTCGTATAGAAGACATGTCGGCGTAAGAGCATTTGTCACCTTGTTTGATGTACATCGTGGTAAATGCTTTTAAGGGTGGAAATTAAGTAATAATGATTGTCATTGTTTTACTGATTTTTGTCTTGGGTGTATTATGCCTTTCACAATGGAAACAGAGTGCCGAGTAGTCAATGATATTGCGAATTTCTTTGGGCATAACCGCCGCTTTTTTCTTGGCTGCTTGCAGCGAGTCAAATCAGGTTGCCAGCCAAACTAAAGTAGTAAAACACGCTAAAACGTCTCAATCTAAAGCGTCGAACGAGTTACCCATTCCTATGACCGACCCTAAAGCCCTGTTGGGGTCGCAGTTGTTTTTCGATACCAATTTATCCAAAGATAGAAACCAGTCTTGCGCTACCTGTCATGCCATTGCCACCGCTTTTGTTGATAAGCGCTTAGATGCAGTAGGTGGTGCAGTTTCGTTAGGCAGTGATGGGCACTCAATGGGGGGGCGTAATACCCCAACTGCCAGCTACGCGGCGTTTTCACCAGCGTTTCATCGTATGTCTAACGGCGAATACCGTGGTGGGCAGTTCTTAGATGGGCGAGCTTCAGGATTGGCCGAACAAGCTCAAGGTCCATTCGTCAATCCAGTTGAAATGGCATTGCCAGATGGTGATAGCGTTGTTCAGCGTGTTAAAGAGAATCCGCAATATCAGCAGTCGTTTGATACCTTGTATGGCGAAGGTGTATTAGATGACCCAAAAGCGGGCTATGATGCCATTGCCGATGCCATTGCCAGTTTTGAAAAAACTGAACTCTTTATGCCGTTCGATTCAAAATACGATCGTGCGTTGCGAGGAGAGGTGGCGTTAACACCGCAAGAAGAATTGGGTAAGACGTTGTTTTTCTCGCAACAGTTCACCAATTGTAATGCGTGTCACCAGTTGAATAGCTCGCCATTCAACCAACAAGAAACCTTTACAAATTATGAATACCGAAACATTGGCGTGCCTGCTAATCCAGCCTTAGTGGCACAGAGTGGCGTTATTGATCGTGGCTTATTGGATAACCCGGATATTGATGATTCTAAGCAAGCGGGTAAATTTAAAGTTCCTTCCTTACGAAACGTCGCGGTCACAGGTCCTTATATGCACAATGGTGTATTTAAAGATTTGCGAACTGTGGTGCTGTTCTATGACAAATATAACAACCCGACACGTACTATTAACCCAGAAACGGGTGAGCTTTGGGCTGAGCCAGAAGTGGCTGAAAACATTGATTTTGTTGAATTGGAAAAGGGGCCTGCATTGCCTGATCAACGTGTTGATGCGATTGTCGCTTTCTTAAAAACACTCACAGATCAACGTTATGAACCTTTATTGGACGATTCTGATAATCCGCTAAATTAGCTTTCTCGTTCACGTCCTCATTGTTTTCATTGATAAAACTGGTCTGATGATCAGTTTTTTGTTTTCATGGATACTTTCTTTTTCCTAAGAAGGATATGAATGATGAAATATGTGCCATTAGGCCGTACAGGCTTGGAGGTTTCGAGAGTTTGTCTGGGGACCATGACTTGGGGAACTCAAAATACGCAAGCGGATGCCGATGAGCAGATTGAATATGCGTTAGATCACGGTGTCAATTTTATGGATACGGCGGAAATGTATTCGGTTCCTCCGACACCTGAGTCATATGGTAAAACGGAAACCATTATTGGTGATTGGTTGTCTCGACATCCTTCTAAGCGTGACGATTTCGTACTGGCGACTAAAATAGCTGGTTCTGGATTAAAATATATTCGTGACGGTGGTCCGATAACTGGGCAAGCTGTGATTGAGGCGGTGGACGCTTCTTTGAAGCGTTTACAGACAGATTACATCGATTTGTATCAGTTGCACTGGCCTAATCGTACGTCTCCTCATTTTGGCAAACATTTTCCCAATCATTTCCGCTTTACTGATGTGAGTGGAGAAGATCACTCTAATCAGATGTTGGATATTTTGCAGGGCATTGATGCATGCATCAAAGCAGGTAAAATTCGCCATTTTGGTTTGTCTGACGATACGACCTGGGGCATTAATGAATATCTTCGTTTAAGTGAACAGCATAACTTGCCAAGAGTTGCCTCGATTCAAAATGAGTTTAGTCTATTGCATGCCAAAGATTGGCCTTACCTAATTGAAAACTGCGTCCATGAAGATGTGGCATATTTACCATGGTCGCCTCTGGCCGCAGGAGCATTAACCGGTAAATATCTTGGTGGTGCTCGTCCAGAGGGGAGTCGTTGGAGTTACGCGCAACGTAACGGTATTTTCCGTGATACGCCTTTAGTAGAGAAAGCGGTGTCGGCGTATGTAGAGCTGGCTAACACTTATAATATGACGCCGGCACAATTGGCCTTGGCTTGGTGTGATCAAGTGGATGGTGTAACTTCGACTATCATTGGGGCGACTTCTTTAGATCAATTGAAAGAAGATATGGCCGCTTTTGATATGACGCTTAGTGAGCCGGCATTAAAAGACATTATGATGGTGTTTAAAGAGTACCCAGTACCTTTTTAATGTTGTAAGTGCTTTCTCGTATGATAAAGCCGATCACTCTGTTTGGGTGTTCGGCTTTTTTATTGGCTGTCTTTTAATTGAGCAAAGGTCATAGAGTAAAAAACAATAGACCAAAAAAAACCGATGCAAGCATCGGTTTTTTTATTCGCTCAAGAAAGATTAGTCTTGGCTTTTCTTCTCTTTTTGCGCAGCAATAACAGTTTCTGCTACGTTTGCAGGACATGGTAGGTAGTGAGAGAACTCCATAGAGAACTGACCACGACCAGATGTCATCGTACGTAGTGAACTGATGTAACCAAACATTTCAGAAAGAGGAACGTCGGCTTTAATGCGTACGCCAGTAGCGCCTTTCTCTTGGTCTTTGATCATGCCGCGACGACGGTTCAAGTCACCAATTACGTCACCAACGTGATCGTCTGGCGTGAATACGTCAACTTTCATGATAGGCTCGATCAACTGAGGACCAGCTTTCGGGATAGACTGACGGAAAGCGCCTTTAGCAGCGATTTCGAAGGCAATAGCAGAGGAGTCAACTGCGTGGAAACCACCGTCGAACAACTCAACTTCAACGTCTAGTACAGGGAAGCCTGCTAGAACGCCTTCTTCCATCATAGACTTAAAGCCTTTTTCTACTGCTGGGAAGAATTCTTTCGGTACGTTACCGCCCACAACAGAAGAAGAGAAAGTGAAGCCAGAACCTAGTTCACCTGGTTTGATGCGGTAATCGATCTTACCGAATTGACCAGAACCACCAGACTGTTTCTTGTGCGTGTATGTGTCTTCAACTTCTTTCGTGATGGTTTCACGGTAAGCAACCTGTGGCTGACCAACAACTAGGTCAACACCGTAAGTACGCTTCAAGATGTCTACTTTGATGTCTAGGTGAAGTTCACCCATACCTTTCAGGATGGTTTCGCCAGAATCTTGGTCAGTCTCTACGCGGAATGTTGGATCTTCTGCAACCATTTTACCGATCGCAATACCCATTTTCTCGTTACCGCCTTTGTCTTTAGGTGTAACAGAGATAGAGATTACTGGCTCAGGGAAAACCATGGCTTCAAGTGTACAAGGGTGCTTAGGATCACATAGAGTGTGACCAGTTTGCACGTTCTTCATACCAACGATCGCTAGGATATCACCCGCTTGTGCGCGGCTGATTTCTTTACGGTCATCGGCTTGCATCTCAACCATACGGCCAACACGTTCTGTTTTGCCTGTGAAGCTGTTTAGAATGGTGTCGCCTTTGTTGATTACACCAGAGTATACACGTACGAAAGTCAAGGCGCCGAAACGGTCGTCCATGATTTTGAACGCAAGTGCTCTGAATGGTTCGTCAGCAGATACAATGGCTTTCTCGCCATTTGCATTACCTTCTTCGTCCGTAAGATCTTGTGGAACAACATCTGTTGGGCTTGGTAGGTAGTCAACAACTGCGTCAAGAAGAAGCTGCATACCTTTGTTTTTGAAGGCAGAACCACAGTAAGTTGGGAAGAATGCAAGGTCACGAGTACCAGTACGGATGCAACGTTTAAGGTCTTCCAAAGATGGCTCTTCGCCTTCCATGTAAGCCATCATTAAGTCGTCGTCTTGCTCAACTGCTGTTTCAATCAAAGCTTCACGGTATTCTTCAACTTGGTCAACCATGTCAGCAGGAACGTCTTCAACTTTGTAGTTTTCAGGCTGTCCACTTTCGTCCCAGATGTACGCTTTGCGAGTAAGTAGGTCAACAACACCAACGAACTCATCTTCTGTACCGATAGGTAGAACCATTACTAGAGGTGTCGCACCAAGAACGTTTTTAACTTGGTCAACAACACGGTAGAAGCTTGCGCCTAGACGGTCTAGTTTGTTAACGAAGATCAAACGTGCAACTTCAGATTCGTTAGCGTAGCGCCAGTTAGTTTCTGATTGTGGCTCAACACCACCAGAACCACAGAATACACCAACACCACCGTCAAGAACTTTAAGGGAACGGTACACTTCTACTGTGAAGTCAACGTGTCCAGGTGTGTCGATAACGTTGAAACGGTGGTCTTTCCAGAAACAACTAACCGCAGCAGACTGGATGGTAATACCACGTTCAGCTTCTTGTTCCATGAAGTCTGTAGTCGATTCACCTTCATGAACTTCACCGATTTTATGGATAATACCAGTAAGTTTAAGAATACGTTCTGTTGTGGTTGTTTTACCCGCGTCTACGTGGGCAAAAATACCGATGTTTCTGTATTTTGATAAGTCAGCCATTACATTACTCTAAATAAGTGAGGACGAAATTTGCGCGTTATTATACAAGACTTCTCGAGAAGAGTCAGGTATTTCGCGCTATTCTATTATATTTTGTGCGACTAAAGAAAGGGTTAGATTGAAGCAATTGATAATTGTTGGTTTAGTCCTTGTTAAGGCTAAGGAAATAGGGTGTTTGCGGTTAATCTCTTCTAAGTTTGTCAGAGATGGCGATAGGGGTTGGGTAATTGAGAATCACCACATAGGTTGAGAAGGCAAAACTCAAAATCGCGGTCGCCTGAATAACATGAGAGGCTTCTTGTCCAAGTAAGCCAATGTTCGCTGCAAGATACGCAATTAATAATGAAAATTCACTCACTTGCCCAAGCCGAAAGCCCGCTTCCCAAGCGGTGCTTGAGTCTTCTTTCATGCCTTTTAAGAGGTAACGGAAGATGACGGGTTTAATAAGCATGGCACCAACAGCCAAAATCAAAGCCGGTAAGATAACCGCGCCTAATAAGTCCAAATTGAAGCTAGCACCAATGGAGAAGAAGAAAAGAATTAAAAAGAAATCTCGTAGTGGTTTTAGGTGTGTTGCTATGTATTGTGAAATAGGGCTTGTGGCTAAGCTGACACCTGCAATGAATGCTCCCATCTCAGCAGACAAACCAGCGGTCTCAGCAAGCACTGCCATGGATAAGCACCAGCCGATCGAGACGAGAAAAATGTATTCGTGGAAGCGATCAAAGCGGGTAATTAGCTTTAATAAAATGTACTTGACGAATAAAAAAGAGGCGCAGATTAAAATTGGCAAACCAATGAGTGGTTTGACATAGTTCATCATTCCACCATTGTCATTGCCAGACATGCTGTATAAGACGAGCAATACAGCAATGGCAATTAGGTCTTGAAGCAATAATAAACCAACAACCAACTCGCCCGTGTGTTTGTGGTGCAGGACCGTCGTGGGCAATAGTTTAATGCAGACTATGGTGCTAGAGAACATCATAGCGACACCAATGATAAGGCTTTCGGTTTGGTTATAGCCACATAAGAATGCAACTAGATAACCCAGAGCAGCAAATATTGCAGAGCTTAAAAGCGCTACCCAGGATGCTTTTTTTAGCATGTTGAGGAGGTGGCTGGGTTGCATGTCCAAACCCAGCAAGAAGAGCAGAAAGATGATGCCAATGTGGCTCATCTCATCCATCAGTTTGGGTTCATTGATTAAAGATAAGGCAGAAGGTCCCAGTAAAATACCAAGAGCAATGTAAGCAATGATCATTGGCTGGCGAGTATACAGGGCGACTGAGGCGACGACTGCCGCTCCAGAAAAAATCAGAAAAAAGGAGTGTACAATCGAAACGTCAGCCATTTATAAATGCTCTCTTACCAGTTGCCTGTGCCTGCTTTTTTGCGTCTTAGCAAGGGCAAAATAGACCCAAGTAGTAGTCCACCGAACAGTGTGGCGGCGCCGATCATAAACCACTTCTGCTGATGATTGTTCTGTAATTGCTGACTGGCTTGTTCGGCAATGTTTGCTTGTTGCTTTAAGCTTTCTATCTGATAAGTAACAGTATCGTTTTGTGATACGATGATTTCTGCTTTTTCTGCAATAGACTGAACATCTTCAAGTTGAGCTTTTAACGCACGGTTTTCTTGTTGCAGTTCGGCTTGAGTGTTGAGTAAAGCCTGAGCTTCTGCTTGGCTTTCTTTTAACTCATTGCTGACATTGTTACGACGTTGAATGGCTGTGGTGAGGCGCTTCTGCAATTCATCTAGTTGATCGCGAGTGACCATGTCGTCGGATAAATAGTAATCGGCAACCCAGCCTTCGGCACCATTTGGTGTGCGTACCTTACTGTAGCCATTGGATTGCTCCAAGACTTCCAGTGGCGTGCCGCTTTTGATACCTCGCTCGACAGCTCTGGTGCTATTGTCTTGTCCTTCTCGAATAGCCACAAACTGAATGTCGGAAACATATACGGTTGCCGCAGGAGCAGAAGCCGATAAAATACTGCCTACTAATAGGCTAATTAGGTGCATCTTTGTCACGTGTTATTCCTTTCACAATGAATCGATCTTTTACAACGATAATCATGACTTAGGCAAGACGCAATAGAAAAAGGCCATCGAAATGGCCTTTTATGTGACAAATAGTTAATAAGTGGACTAGCGGCGTAAAAATATTGGTCTAGGGTCTGCCACATCGCCTTGATAAGCGACCGAAAAAGGCTTATGCAACAACAAGGCTTTTTCTAAATCCACGTCTTCAGCAAATTGAAAACTGTTGAAGCCGACACGCAATAAATAGCCTAGTTGATCCGGAATGAACCCACCAAGAGCGCGCACTTCACCTTGATAGTCAAAGCGTTCTCTTAATAGTCGTGCATAACTGAATCCACGACCATCAGCAAACGCAGGGAAGTTGATGCCGATGACGTTAAATTGGTTTAGGTCAATGCCTTCCAAAAT
This sequence comes from Marinomonas aquiplantarum, assembly GCF_003314975.1. GTDB lineage: Bacteria > Pseudomonadota > Gammaproteobacteria > Pseudomonadales > Marinomonadaceae > Marinomonas > Marinomonas aquiplantarum. Next base: position 13,746 of record NZ_QNRF01000010.1, on the reverse strand, counting down.
GTCAGTACCATCGCCAGCGTCTAGCCAGATGCCAGCCACTTTGCCTATGGTGTCTTTTTCTGACAGCCACTTTTGAGCCGCCACTATGCTTTTTTCGTTAGTGGTGCTGTCGATGTCTTGTAGCCATTCGTATTGGTTGTCGATAATGGCGCCATCTTTAATTAGTTTTGGCATACGCAGCCTCCTTAAATGCAGCAATACCGATGCGACGGAAGGTATCGATAAAACGCTCTTCTTCTGAACGGTTGTCAACATAGACTTGCATCAATTTCTGAATGACGCTGCTGATTTCTTCCTGTGCAAAAGAGGGGCCTAAGATTTTACCGATGCTGGCATCGTGTCCAGAGGCGCCACCAATTGAGACTTGATAAAACTCTTCGCCTTTCTTATCAACACCTAGAATGCCAATGTTACCCACATGGTGGTGTCCACATGCATTCATACAGCCTGAAATGTTTAGGTCGATATTGCCTAGGTCGTACAAGTAATCAAGATCGTTAAAGGTGTCTTGAATTTGAGCGGCGATAGGAATGGACTTGGCATTAGCCAGAGCACAAAAATCACCACCGGGGCAACAAATCATGTCAGTTAGTAAGCCAAGTGTTGGGGTGGCAAAGCCAGCTTCTTTAGCGGCGTCCCAAAGCTCAATCAATTGGTCTTGACGAACATCAGCTAAGACCAAGTTCTGTTCATGGCTCACACGCAATTCGCCGAAGCTGAAACGATCTGCTAGGTCAGCGGCTTTTTCCATTTGGTCTGCCGTAGCATCCCCAGGCGCTTGTCCTGCTTTTTTCAAAGTAAGGGTTACAATGCGGTAACCGGCTTGTTTATGTTCGAAGGTATTGCGCTCATACCAGCGGGCAAAACCAGCACTTTCTGCAAGCTTACTGCTTAGTTCAGTGGGTTGGTCGCTCAATGTTTGGTAAGCAGGTGCTGTGAAGAAAGACGCTAAACGCTCAAACTCGCTCATTGGAACGGTGCTCTCTTTGCCTCTGAGATGCGCCCATTCGGCATCCACGCGGCGACGAAATTCTTCAATGCCAAGTGCTTTTACTAAGATTTTGATACGTGCTTTGTACTTGTTGTCGCGACGACCTTGCTGGTTATAGACGCGAATAATGGCGTCAAGATACGTCAATAGGTCTTCACGAGGAACAAATTCACTGATGGTGACACCAACCATTGGAGTACGACCTAAGCCGCCACCAACAATGACTTTAAAGCCAATTTCACCAGCGTCATTTTTCTTAATATGCAAACCAATGTCGTGTACTTGAGTGGCTGCACGGTCAGCGGACTCAGTGGCATTGACAGCAATTTTAAATTTACGTGGTAAGAAAGCAAACTCCGGGTGGAAGGTAGACCACTGACGAATCAGCTCACAGTACGGGCGAGGGTCAACCACTTCGTCCGATATTACCCCAGCATACTGATCCGTGGTGGTGTTACGAATGCAGTTACCACTGGTTTGTACCGCGTGCATTTCAACTTCGGTCAGCTCAGCTAGGATATCTGGAACATCTTCTAGTTTTGGCCAGTTTAACTGTAGATTCTGGCGTGTACTGAAGTGACCATAAGCTCGGTCATAACGACGACTGATGTCAGCCAATTTACGAAGCTGAACACTAGACAACATACCGTATGGGATGGCAATACGTAGCATAGGCGCATAACGCTGTACGTATAAACCATTTTGTAAGCGTAATGGCAGGAATTCCTGCTCGCTTAGCTCTTTGTTTAGATAGCGACGAGTTTGGTCGCGAAACTGGGCAACACGCTCTTCAACAAGCTGTTGGTCAATGGCGTCGTATTGATACATATTGAATTGAACCGTGATTAATAAAATTAAGTAAGCGAATACTAGCAAAAACTCTTTATTCTAAAAATGAATATTTATCTATATCTTTAGGGGTTTTCCTAATAAGGCTTATTCGCATATTTTTGTTGGGAAAGGCTCTTAATTGCTGTTGATAAGCACTCTCAATAAAAAGAGGAAAAATACCTTAGTTTTTTACTAGGTCTTTGGTTTTATCTTTTAACTGAGTTAATATAAGCCTTATTAATCGTCACCTAGATTTAAGGTTGTATATGAACATTACTATTACCGATGCCGCTCAAGAATACCTTGCTTCTTTATTAGAGAAACAGGGTGTTGAAGGTATGGCTGTGCGTATTTTTATCCAACAACCGGGTACGCCATATGCTGAAACATGTTTGGCTTATTGTCGCCCTGATGAAGTGAATGAAACGGATGAAATTCTGAACCTGCCGAAATTGAAAGTATATATTGAGAAAAACTCAGTTAACTTTTTAGATGAGGCTTTTGTCGATTATGCCACTGAGAAAATGGGTGGTCAGCTCACGATCAAAGCGCCTAATGCTAAAATGCCGAAAGTTACAGAAGACAGTCCGATTGAAGATCAGATTAACTATGTTTTGTATTCTGAAATCAACCCAGGATTGGCCGCTCATGGTGGTGAGGTTAGCTTGGTTGAAGTCATTGATGGCGAAGTTGCCGTATTGAAATTTGGCGGTGGCTGTCAAGGTTGTAGTGCAGTCGACTTGACTCTAAAAGAAGGTGTTGAGAAAACATTAATTGAAAAAGTAGCGGGCTTAACTGCGGTAAAAGACTCTACTGATCATACCGTGACTGACAACGCCTTTATGTAATGTCTTATGCTTTTATTTAAACATTACTAAAAGCAAAAAATTAGGATAATAAAAACGCGAACCTAGGTTCGCGTTTTTGTTTTAAATCACTATCGAAAGAATTAGCCGCGTTGGCGTTTTGGTAATGTGTTTCGAAGTTCATCTGCCATTTGAGTTAAGGCTTTCTCGGTTGCTTCCCAGTCAATACAAGCGTCGGTAATTGAAACGCCGTATTCTAGGTCGCTAAGATTGGCTGGCACTTTTTGATTACCCCAACCAATGTTGCTCTCAATCATTAACCCCATAATGGATTGGTTACCCGCTAGAATTTGCTGGGTAGAGTCTTCCATTACGGTTATTTGGCGTTCCGGTTTTTTGTTCGAGTTTTCGTGTGAACAATCTACCATGATGTTGTGCTTGAGATTGGCTTTCGTTAAAGCCGCTTCGCTTAATGCAATGTTGGCTGCATCATAGTTTGGTTTGCCATTACCACCACGTAGTACTAGGTGGCCGTATGCGTTGCCTTTTGTGTTAACAATGCTTACTTGACCGTTTTCATTGATACCTAGGAATGAATGGCCATGAGAAACGGATTGCATGGCATTTACCGCCACGGTCATGCTGCCATCAGTGCCGTTTTTGAAGCCAACGGGACCAGATAAACCAGAGGCCATTTCTCGGTGAGTTTGTGACTCGGTCGTCCGTGCGCCAATGGCTGACCAACTAATGAGGTCTTGTATGTACTGAGGTGAAATTGGGTCAAGTGCCTCAGTGGCAAGTGGTAAACCTAGCTCAGCTAGATCAATTAACAGCTTACGACCAATGCGGATGCCTTTGTCTATGTCAAACGTGCCGTCTAGATTTGGATCGTTGATTAGACCCTTCCAGCCAACAGTTGTGCGAGGTTTTTCAAAATAAGCACGCATGATGATGTATAGAGTGTCGTCTAATTTCTCTGACAAGGCTTTTAAGCGCTTAGCATAATCCAAAGCGGCCTCTGGGTCATGTATAGAGCATGGGCCAATCACTATGGCCAGGCGATGATCTTTGCCGTCCATGATGTTTTTGATGGTGTCGCGAGATTCAGCAACATGATTGCTGACGCTGTCGCTGATTGGAAGTGCTTGTTTCAGTTCGCTTGGTGTCACCAAGGAGTCAAAAGAAGCGATGTTTAGGTCTTCAAGACGCTTGTTACTCATTGCGGGGGATTCCTGCTTGCTGCTTTTTTAGTTATGGCGGTCAACCATATCCTTTTTTTTAAATCGAATGAACCTTTGTGGACGATTTTTCTCTATTTATAAGCCTTTTAGAAGAAAAGGTATTTAACGCCAAACGAAAGTAGGGCGGTTGCTAAGATAGGCTGTAGTATTTTATTGGGCACGTGGGTCGCAATGCGTGTACCTAAATAGATGCTGGGTATTGAACCGATTAATAACGCGCCTAATAGTGCGTAGTCTACATTGCCTAGGAAAATGTGACCTGTGCCCGCGATAAGGGTTAATGGGACAGCATGAGCCAGATCGGTGCCAACAATATTTTTGGCGCGCATTAATGGGAAAAGAAGCATCATGATGGCTGTACCCAATGCGCCAGCGCCGACTGAGGTTAGTGTTACCAATACGCCTAGAATAAAACCGCATACCATAATGATTCTGCGGCTTTTGTGTTCTGTAAAGTTGAGTTTCAAGGACTGAATAAGCTTGTTTCGAAAAAGTACAACAATGGCGGTCAGTGTTAGCATCAAGCCTAAGCTAGTGGTGAGAATTTCTTGGTAGTGATCTGGTTTGTCAAATTGTGATAGCAACCAAATAGTTAGAATCGAAGCAGGAATGCTGCCTGATGCCATGGCAAAGACAATGCTCCAATTTACATTGCCGCGTTTTGCATGCATCACAACGCCAGTGCTTTTTGCTATACCGGCATACATTAAATCGGTACCTACTGCGATGTGTGGCGGAAAGCCAAAAAGTAGCAGTAGCGGCGTCATTAACGAACCGCCACCAACCCCAGTAATGCCAACCGCTAAGCCAACCACTGCGCCTGCAAAAATATACCAAATAAATTCCATTGAATTGCCGTAAATAAATGATTTGAGCTGGCAACCTTAGAGCTTTTTTACTATTCTATAAAGTAATATTTTCTTATGTTTTTAACTCTTTTTAGAATAAGGTAGTCGATGAAGTTACAGCAGCTTAGATATATATGGGAAGTAGCGCGTCATGACTTGAATGTTTCGGCTACTGCGCAAAGTCTTTATACCTCTCAACCGGGTGTAAGTAAGCAAATTCGTTTGTTGGAAGATGAGTTGGGTGTCGAGGTGTTTGCCAGAAGTGGTAAGCATTTAACCCATATTACGCCAGCGGGTGAAAAAATTATCGCTTTAGCGGGAGAGGTGCTTAATCAAACGCAGAATATTAAACGTGTTGCGAGTGAGTTTAGTGATGAACGAAAAGGGTCATTGGATATAGCGACCACACACACGCAAGCAAGATACGCATTGCCAAAGGTTATAAATCAGTTTATTGAAGGCTATCCAGAAGTCAGCCTCCACATGCATCAGGGGACGCCGATGCAGATTGCTGAGATGGCCAATGACGGTGTGGTGGATTTTGCCATTGCAACAGAGGCGTTAGAGTTGTTCGGTAATTTGGTAATGTTGCCATGTTACACTTGGAATCGCTCTGTTGTGGTGCCCAAAAATCACCCTCTGGCAAGTCTGAGTGAGTTGACTCTTGAGTCACTTGCAGCATATCCCATTGTAACTTATGTGTTTGGTTTTACGGGACGATCTCAGTTAGACGAAGCTTTCCAAGAGGCGGAGTTAGAGCCAAATGTTGTCTTTACCGCCGCAGACTCGGATGTGATTAAAACCTACGTGCGTCTCGGTTTGGGAGTCGGTATTGTTGCCTCCATGGCTTATGATGAGTCTTTGGATTCAGATTTAGTTGCGCTTGATGCGTCACACTTGTTTGCAGATAGCTGTACAAAAATTGGTATACGAAGCAATACTTTTATTCGCGGTTATATGTATAAATTCATTGAGTCCTTTGCACCGCATTTAACCAAAGATTTGGTTGTGGCTGCTATGGAGGCGCCTAACCGGCAAGAAGTTGAGCAGTTATTTGACGGTATCGAGTTGCCTCGCCACTAATGAATAGTGTTTTAAAAAAAAGCGCCATCACGATCGTGATCGGCGCTTTTTTTATGTGGTGTTTCTTAGGATAAGAAGTGGCTGGTCAGACGAGCTTTAGTGCCACGCTGGCAATTCGCTCACCTTGTGCTTCACATAGATTCTTCTCCTCTTTGGTGAGGGTATTTTCCTGTGTGCTGCTGGCTAAGTGGCTTGCGCCGTATGGTGTGCCGCCACTGGTGGTGCTAATCAGCTCTTTGTTTTTATAGGGAAGTCCAAGCCAAATCATGCCGTGATGAATCAGTGGTGTCATCATGCTATGCAGGCATTGTTCTTGGCCGCCATGCATGGTGCTAGCACTAGTGAAACCACAAGCCGGTTTGTCTATTAATTGGCCTGTCATCCATAGGGTAGATGTCTGATCAATAAAGTGTTTGAGAGGCGCCGCCATGCTGCCAAAGTAGGATGGAGAACCCAAAGCTAAACCAGAGCAATCCCTTAATTCGTCTAGTGTGCAATAAGGTGCTCCTTCATCTGGAAGAGCAGGTTCGGTGGATTCCGTATTGCTTGATACATTTGGTACTTGGCGTATTTTTGCTTCCATTCCAGTGACTTTGTTGACGCCACGAGCAATATGTTTTGCCATCTCGGCGATGGAACCATGCCGACTATAGAAGAGTATTAGGATGTAGGGTGATGAACTCATCAAAATAAATCCAATACATTTTCAGGTGGTCTGCCTAATTTAGCTTTGTTGTTGTGAACAACGATGGGGCGTTCGATTAGGCTTGAATTATTGAGCATGGCTTCAATACGTTCTTCGTCAGAGCTGTTTTTGTTTAGACCAAGCTCCTTGTAGGCAGCTTCCTTGGTGCGCATTAGTTCAATGGGTTGAATGTCTAGTTGCGCAATAAGTTGTTCAAGTTCGCTCTTGTCGAGTGGTTCTTTTTGATAAAGGCGGATTTCAGGCTGAATGCCGTTCTCTTCTAAAAGTGCCAAAGTTTGTCGTGATTTAGAGCAGCGTGGATTGTGGTAAATTGTGGTCATAGTAAATTCGCTTAATCTGCTTTAAAGAAAAACGCCACTCAAAAGAATGGCGTTTGGTTTGTTACTTCTTTGCGGACAGTATGAAGTCGCATGCTTGTTCAATGGCGATGTCTTGGTTTTCGCCTTGAATACGATTCTTATATTCAAAGGTATTGTTGGCCAACCCTTTGTCACCGATCACAAAGCGATGTGGTATACCAAGAAGCTCGCAGTCCGCAAATTTAACACCTGGGCGTTCTTTGCGATCATCTAGCAATACGTCTAGACCTTTTGCCGTCAACTCTTGATAGAGTGTTTCGCATGCTTCACGAACGGCTTCAGATTTATCGTAATTCATTGCCACAATGGCCACGTCAAAGGGTGCGATGCTTTCTGGCCACAAAATGCCTTTGTCATCGAAGTTTTGTTCGATAGCGGCGGCAACAATGCGAGAAACGCCGATACCGTAACAGCCCATATGCATGATTTGCGCTTTGCCGTTTTCATCAAGAACACTTGCGTTCAGGGCTTGAGCATATTGTTGGCCAAGTTGGAAAATATGGCCCACTTCGATGCCGCGTTTAATCACAATAGTGCCTTGTCCGTCTGGAGAAGGATCGCCTTCTACGACGTTACGCAAATCAGCGACTTCAAATTCAGGGCAGTCACGTTCCCAGTTGATACCGGTAAAGTGGTAATCGTCTTTGTTGGCGCCAGCGCAGAAGTCTGACATTACGGCCGCTGAGCGATCAGCGATTATGCGAATGCCTTTTTCTTTTAGGCCTTTTGGTCCGATGGAACCTGGTGCGCAACCAATTTTGTTAATGATGTCGGTTTCGCCGGCAAACTCAAATGGTGAAACAATCCCATCCAGCTTTTCAACTTTTAGTTCATTGATGTTGTGATCACCACGCAGAACAAGGGCGACTATTGTTTCTTGTTCGTTTTCGTCAATACCTTTAACGAGCATGGTTTTGACCGTTTTTGTGACATCTAATTTTAAGAATTCAGCGACTTTCTGAATCGTTTTACAATCCGGGGTGAAAACTTCTGTTAATTCTTGGGTAGCTGGGTCGGCCTTTTCTTTTAGGCAAATGGCTTCTGCTAGTTCCACGTTGGCTGCAAAGTTTGAGCTATCGCTGAAAGCGATGTCGTCTTCACCAGAATCGGCTAATACATGAAACTCGTGTGAATAAGCGCCGCCAATGCTACCGGTGTCCGCGAGAACTGGACGATAATCCAAGCCAATGCGATCAAATACATTGCAATAAGCTTGGTGCATTACGTCATAAGTTTCTTGTAATGATTCAGGACTAACATGGAAAGAATAAGCGTCTTTCATGCTAAATTCACGTGAGCGCATGACGCCAAAGCGTGGGCGAACTTCGTCTCGAAATTTGGTTTGGATCTGGAAGAAGTTGATGGGTAGTTGCTTGTAGCTAGTTAGTTCATTGCGTGCTAATTCCGTAATGACTTCTTCATGAGTGGGGCCAACACAATAGTCGCGATCATGGCGATCTTTTAGGCGCAGTAATTCTGGACCGTATTTCTGCCAGCGGCCAGATTCTTGCCATAGCTCTGCAGGTTGCACGCCGGGCATGATGACTTCAAGGGCACCGGCTTTTTGCATTTCGTCACGGACAATACCTTCTACTTTGCGAAATACTTTTACGCCGGTCGGGAGCCAAGTATAAAGTCCTTTGGATATCTGGCGAATCATGCCTGCTCGCACCATTAGTTGGTGGCTTGTTACAACTGCATCGGTTGGGGCATCACGTAATGTGGAAAATAAATAATTGCTAGCGCGCATAGTAATATAAGTTCTTAAAATTAATTTGAGTGAGGGTTAGCCTGCAAAGCGAGGCTCAACCTGTCCTGTTACGGATGTTTCTAGTGCAAAAATACCGCCTGCGTGCGGGAATGTTTGCAGCTCTTCTTCTGTTTGAGCAGCGCGACACGTGCTGACATATAAGGTGCTCATGTTTGGCCCACCAAAGGCTACCATAGTTGGATAAGTCGCTGGCACTGGGTGTTCTTCTAGGATGTCACCTGCTGGACTTATTTTAACAACTCTTTGGCCTTGATATAAGGCCGACCAATAGTTTCCGTCTGTATCAACTGCCGCGCCATCTGGTCGTCCGTTGCCATGGGGGAAGCGGATGAACTCACGCTTATTGGTCGCTTCACCTGTCTCTACATCATAATCAAACTGATATACCACATGATTAGGGGTGTCGGAGTAGTACATGATGCTTTGATCAGGAGAAAAAGCTAAGCCGTTTGATGTCCAAGCGGCTTGATCCAGTATTTTCTGTTGACCTTGACTAAATTGGTGAAGTGCGCCTTTAAAAGCATCTTTTGGAGAATACATGGTGCCAGCAAGGAATCGGCCTTTTGCATCGCAGCGGCCGTCATTGAAGCGGGTGGTTTGCTGGTCATAATCGGCTTTCCAGTAAGGCTTTAGTTCGGCATTTAAATGGTCGAATGTGTAAACCCCTGAGCGGAAGGCGGCAATGAATCCACCGTTCTCAGCTAAAGAAAAACAACCAATTTCTTCATCAAATTTACGATTGCTTAGGGTTTTCGATTGTGTGTCGTAGGCGTATAGTACAAAAGAATCTATATCGACAAAATACAAGGTTTGTGTACGTTCATCCCAACGTGGGCATTCTGCTAATTTTGCTTGTGCGTCCACAGCACATTGCATATCCGTCATGGAGGCTCCGAGTCACTGAGTGTTTTTGAAATAGGGTGCTATAGTGCTTATGAATGAGTTTTTTGTAAATAGGAATGTGTGAAGATGTTTCAGTTAGATCCCGTGTTGCGCCGTGATTCCATCTTGGTGGGTAACTTGTCTTTGTGTGAATTGCGTTTGATAAATGATGCTCAATTTCCCTGGTTTATTTTGGTTCCTCGGCGTAACAACATTACTGAAATCTATCAGTTGGTTGATGAAGATAAGCAACAATTGATGGCAGAAAGTTGCCTGTTGGCGGAAACCCTGCATGATGCTTTTACCGCAACTAAGCTAAATGTTGCCGCTTTGGGGAATCAGGTTCCACAATTACATATCCATCATATTGTTCGTTACGATACGGACTCTTGCTGGCCCGGCCCTATTTGGGGAAAATTCCCTGCTGTTCCGTATGATAAGGAAAAGTTGGCTGAAATTTTGCAAAAGGTTCAAGTATTGTTGAGTGATGATTTGCAATTGCCTAGTGATGAAGCGGATTTGTATTATTAGGTTGTTGGTTTGTATTCATTATTGTCTTTAATTTGACTAAGCCCATTTGGAAGCCTGTTTTATGAGCACACGCAGAAGAAAAAAGGCCATTCAGAAAGTCGTTAAACTACTTAACCTTGCGACATCGAGCAATTTGAGTGAGTCTAATTTGGCTTTGCGCCATGCTGAGTCTTTAATTCGGCAATACAGCATCGCGCAGCGAGAATTGCCAATGTTGCAGCTGTGTGATCGTTCCATGCTTTATAAAGTGAGCTGGGGTAATAGCGCGCCAAGATTTGTAAAGGAATCTGCTCCGAAAAATGTGCAATCTGATTCGGTGTATCAGCGCCGTTTTAGCGAAAAGTCTACAGTAGATCCTAATCGTGCTTATGAGTCAGTTAGAACAATTTTAGATGATATGGAAGAAGATGTGAGCAGTGACGCTGATCATCATTTCAATTCAAAAGAAAGCGATCAGGAAACTTTCGGACCTGATTCTCAGGTCGAGACCTTTGATGCGGTTTCAGATGTCGATACTTATATGTTAGATGATCAGGATATGGATGATATGGCCGCTGAAAATCTTGTTGATGATGTTGAAAATGCCAGTAATCAAGAGGAAGAGGAGGTAGTGTCCTCTACTAATGCATTTAATGACAATGTGATTGATGCTGCGCAGGCATTTCGTCCTGCTCATACTGACTTTGGGGAAGCGCTTAAAACCCAATATTCCACCAGTGATCCAAGTGTGCCGTTTTCAGAGGATGAGTATTGGTCTGGTGTATACGAAAAATTAGCCGACTTTGATGAGGCAAAAGTTCAGTCTGATATCGAAGATCTGGGTACTCAATTGACTTTGGCTCAAGAAAATCTTCAGTTAAAGAAGAAAAAGCGTTACGAGCATGAGCAGGAAGAGGTTCTTGAGCGTGCTGAAAGAGCCAGAATTGAGCAGAGCTTTGAGGAAGCAATTGAGCGTGCTTTTCAAGCGAGAGCGAAATCTTATGAGGCCTGGGAAGCGAGTTGTAATAATATTCGCATGGATCGCTTAAGGGATGAGCAAGAAGCCATTCAGGGCTATGAGTCAGTAAGTAAGGCATTAGAGCAGAATAAAGATGCTTTTCAGCAACACTTGCAAAGAAAAGAAGATTATCGTGCTGCTAAAATTATGCATGAATTACGTCGGCAGCTCATGTTGTCAGTCTCGACAGGAAGCGAAGCAAGTGCTTCTTACAATAGAGTAATTGAAATCATGGAAGAAAACAGCTTGTCCTTAAAGGATCTTGAGTTTTCTGACATCAAGAATAAGAGTTTATTTATTCGTTTGTTAGAGCGAGAGTCGGCACTCATTCCTGATGTTCAAGAGCGTGAAGGTTATACCGAAGAGATGTTGGATAAGTTCTTAACTTCAAACTACAGCAAGAAAGAAACGAAAAGATCTGAAAATCCTGTTCAGCAGATTCAGCGTTTATTGGTTGCTGCGAGTGAAGGTGGGCAGTTTGAGGCGCAGAAGAGCTTAGAGCGGGTGCTTTATCTGATGGAGTCAAATGATATTGGTGTTCGGGATATCGGTTATCAATATATCAAAAAATATTCTGTGTTTATTCGTCTGATTAATTGGGAGGCTGAGCAGATTGTGTCTTTGCCTGAGCGTGAAAAATTTACCGCAAAAATCTTAGAAGAGTATATTCAGCATTCTGTGCAAAAGCCCAACTCAACGAAAGAACATAAAATTAATTAGTTTTCTTCCTGAATATATCCCTTATTCATGTCAATAATAAGGGGTATATCTTTTCAAAACCTTTCATAAAGCTTTCTTTGCGGCCCCGCATCTTTTACCATTTCGATCTTTGATTCATTCATAATACTCAGCAGGAGAGAAGCATGAGCATTATTAAAGAAGATGATTTGATTGATAGCGTTGCTGACGCGCTGCAATTTATCTCTTACTACCATCCGCTGGATTTTGTTAATGCGGTTCATGAGGCTTACGAACGCGAAGAAAGTCAGGCAGCGAAAGATGCCATGGCACAGATTCTAATTAACTCTCGTATGTGTGCGGAAGGTAAGCGTCCTATTTGTCAGGATACGGGTATTGTTACCGTGTTTGTTAAGGTTGGCATGAATGTGCAGTGGGAAAGCACAAAAAGTGTCGCTGATATGATTAACGAAGGTGTGCGTCGCGCTTACCTTCATCCCGATAATGTTCTTCGTGCTTCCATTCTTGATGACCCTGCTGGTGCACGTAAAAACACCAAAGATAACACACCTGCTGTTATTCATATGGAAGTGGTGCCAGGTGATACCGTTGAGGTTCATGTGGCTGCTAAAGGTGGTGGTTCGGAAAACAAATCCAAGTTGGCCATGTTGAACCCTTCAGATGACATTGTTGAATGGGTTAAGAAAACTGTTCCAACTATGGGGGCTGGCTGGTGCCCGCCAGGTATGTTGGGTATAGGTATTGGTGGTACAGCAGAAAAAGCCATGGTAATGGCGAAAGAATCTCTGATGGAGCCGATCGATATACATGAGCTGAAAGAGCGTGGTCCACAAAACCGTGTTGAAGAACTACGTCTGGCTATTTTCGATGCAGTTAACAACCTTGGTATTGGTGCTCAGGGGTTGGGTGGTTTAACGACAGTTCTTGATGTCAAAATTATGGATTACCCGACTCATGCTGCGTCTTTGCCTGTCGCTATGATTCCAAACTGTGCGGCAACTCGTCATGCGCATTTTGTATTGGATGGTTCTGGTCCTGCTGACCTTGTTCCACCATCTTTAGATGATTGGCCTGAAATTACTTGGGAAGTGGGTGAGAGTGTTCGTCGTGTTAACCTTGACGAGATTACACCGGAGCAAGTGAAAGAATGGCAGCCAGGTGAAACAGTCTTGCTTAACGGTAAAATGTTGACTGGTCGTGATGCCGCCCATAAGAAAATGGTTGAAATGATGGCCAATGGCGAAGAATTGCCGGTCGATCTTAAAGGACGTTTCATTTACTACGTTGGCCCTGTTGATCCTGTGAAGGAAGAGGCGGTAGGTCCTGCTGGTCCAACGACATCGACTCGTATGGATAAATTTACTCATACTATGCTTGAGAAAACAGGCTTGCTTGGCATGATTGGTAAAGCGGAACGTGGTCCTGTTGCGATTGAGGCCATCAAAGAGTTTGGTGCGGTTTACTTAATGGCCGTTGGCGGTGCTGCTTATCTAGTATCTAAAGCAATCAAAAAAGCAGAAGTGGTTGCCTTCCCTGAATTGGGGATGGAAGCCATTTATGAATTTGATGTGGTGGATATGCCGGTTACAGTTGCTGTTGATTCACAAGGTACGTCGGTACACATTACTGGTCCGGCAGAGTGGAAGTCTAAAATTGAAGCTCAAGCCATAGAGATTAAATAGAAACACATTATTTAAAACGCTATTTGGCTAACTCATTGAAATGCCGTTAATTATAAAATTAACGGCATTTTTGTTGAAAAAGTACTTGCATCTCGAATGGAAAACCGTAATATACACGACCTCGCCACGATGCAGTGGCAACGCTCTTTAAAATAGATAATCAGATAATTTGTGTGGGCGCTCGCTGGGGCTTCAAAAAAGAAATTGAAGTCTTACGAGAGTCAAACACGTCAATTCGCTTTATTAAGTAATTGTTAGTGTTTCGAGATTTGAGTGAGCAAACTTTTTAACTGAAGAGTTTGATCATGGCTCAGATTGA
>NZ_QNRF01000009.1:54594-142230 GCF_003314975.1 Marinomonas aquiplantarum | reverse complement strand
ATCACAGATTATATAGTCGGCTACTTCTGTCCAATAAGGCCGCATCAGTACAACAACATGATGTCACCTAATAGAGCGGAAGAACTGTACTGAAATATAACCGTGGCCAGTTTTACTTGACCACTACACTTTGGTTCTCCTCCTTATTATGGGGGAGTTCTTCTTTGGTTCTCCCCCTTAATAAGGGGGAGTTAGAGGGAACCCCACCCTAGCCCTCCCCTTGGTAAGGGGAGGGGACTAAGAGCTGTCCATTTTCTGTGTGAAATTGCCCTTGGTTCTCCCCTTTTTTCTAGGGGAGCTCTCCTTTGGTTCTCCCCCTTATTAAGGGGGAGTTAGAGGGGGTGTAGACCTAACCCCACCCTAGCCCTCCCCTAGGTAAGGGGAGGGGATTAAAAGCTGTCCATTTTCTGTGCGAGATTGCACTTGGTTCTCCCCCTTACTAAGGGGGAGTTAGAGGGGGTGCATTGTTTGTTGCATGGTGTTAGATTAGCGGCCTTATTTTGGCTGTATGGATGTTGTGCCTGTGGTGAAGCGTTTTGCTGTATTAAAAGAAGTTCTGCATTTGCTGTTTCCAATGGTTCTGACGATGACGCTTGAGTTGTCGATCAGTGTTGTGGATACGATTATGCTGGGCCACTACGATGCCTTGCATTTGGCGGCTGTTGGGCTTGCTTCTAGCTTGTGGATGCCGATTGGGTGCTTTTTGATTGGGGCGACGTTTGGTTTGACGCCTCTGGTAACGCGACATCTTCATGGTCGACAGCCTAAACTGGTAAATTTGTACATGTCTCAAGCGGTTGGTTTGTCTGTCGTTTTGGGTTTTGTGGCGATTTTATTGACGGTGTTTTTGCTGCCACACTTTGCTCGTATGATGGCGACTGAACCTGAAACGCGGGATGTCTCGGTCGCGTATTTGTATATCTTTGCACCGGCTTTGCCTATGTTGGCGCTGATGACGGCTTATAAAAACTTGTTCGAAGCTGCAGGGCGTCCTGGCTTTCCTTTGATGGTGGCAAGCACGGGGCTGTTGCTGAATATTCTTTTTAATTACGTGCTGATTTTTGGCCGTTTTGGCTTTCCTGAAATGGGGGCCAAAGGGGCGGCGATTGCTTCTTGCTTGTCCTTGTATTTGGCGGTGTTCTTTTTCGTGGTGTATGACAAGTTCTGGAATAAACACCCGCTCTTTACGCGCATCGTCTGGCGTTATGTTCGTCAGTTTGGCATCTTGCTGAATGTAGGCATGCCGGCGGGTTTTGCCTTTGCATTTGAGGTCGGCTTGTTCTCGTCGATGACCTGGTTGATTTCGTCTTTTGGTGATTTGGCATTGGGTAGCGGTCAAATTGTCATGTCCTATACCTCGTTTTTGTTTACGCCAATGATGGCCATGAGTGCGGTGACTGCCATTGTGGTGGCAAAAGCAATGTCCAAGGAAGGCGTAGACGGTGTGATGACACGTCTGCGAGTGATTGTGATGCTTGGTTTAGGCTATGTTTGTAGCTGTTTTGTCATTACGCAGCTGTTCAATGAGCAAATTCCTTACTTGTACAGTAGCAATGAGGATGTGGTTGCGCTGGCGGCCAGTATCTTATTAATCTCTTCTTGTTACCAATTGCCCGATATGTTGCAAACGGTCTTTACGGGGGCGTTGCGTGGCTTTAGAGATACTCGCTCGTCGATGATTGCCTTTGGTGTCTCTTTGTTTGGATTAAGCATGCCGCTTGGTTTTTGGCTATCGCATTACAGCCCTTGGTCTGAGACACTGTCCCTACGAGGTTTTTACATTGGCCTAGGGGCTGGGCTAACCTTGTTAGCTGGTATTTTAATATTGCGTTTCCGGTATGTTTTGAATCGTTATAAGGGCAAACGTATCTCATCGCCACGGGAAGTGGCTTAGTCTTTTGATTTGATTATTTTGGTTTACGATTTTCCATTCAAGTAATAGGGAATATGGAATGAAACAGATTTTAGTCACAGGTGGTGCGGGGTTTATTGGCAGTCATACTTGTGTGGAGTTGTTGCAGCAAGGGTATGAGGTTATCGTGGTGGACAATCTCTGTAATGCCAACCCTGAAGTCTTCAATCGTATCCAAACTATCACTAATCAATCGCTTACTTTTTATGAAGCGGACCTACTGGATCGGTCTGCCATTGATGCTATTTTCGAACAACACCGTATCGATGCCGTTATTCATTTTGCCGGGCTAAAAGCGGTCGGTGAATCCACACAGATTCCCATCGCCTATTACCACAATAACCTGACCAGCACTTTGCTGTTGTTAGAGGTAATGGCGAAGCATCGAGTGTTTAACCTCGTGTTCAGTTCTTCTGCCACCGTGTATGGCGAGCATAATCCGATTCCTTATGTGGAGCATTTTCCTTTAAGCTCAACCAGTCCTTATGGTCGTACTAAGGTGATGATCGAACAATTTTTACAGGATGCGTTTGTTGCTGATCCGCGTTGGAATGTGTCTTTGTTGCGCTATTTTAATCCTGTTGGAGCTCATCCAAGTGGTTTAATTGGTGAAGACCCAAATGGTATTCCAAATAACCTCATGCCTTTCATTGCCCAAGTTGCCGTCGGCAAGCGTGAAAAACTGAGTGTGTTCGGTGGGGATTATCCGACTCACGATGGAACAGGTGTGCGAGATTACATCCATGTGGTGGATTTGGCATTGGGTCATATCAAAGCACTCCAAAAACTAGAGGAACAGCCATCGGCTAGTGTTGAAGCTTATAACTTGGGCGCAGGAAAAGGCTACAGTGTCTTAGAAGTATTAAAAGCATTTGAAAAAGCTGCTGGTAAAGACATTGCTTATTCAATTGAGGACAGGCGAGCGGGTGACATTGCCGAGTTTTATGCGAATGCCGATAAAGCCAAAGCCGAACTGAATTGGGAAGTCACTTTAACCTTAGACGACATGTGTCGCGATGCCTGGAAATGGCAAAGCAAAAACCCCAATGGGTTCGCCAAATAGGGCGAACCCATTGGGTGATTTATGACTTGTCCAAGAGGCGTTATCAAATCCTAATGGCTGATGTCGCCAGCCAAGTATCATCTGTTACTTACACTCTAAACAACCACTGGGGCAGCTGGTTGTCAGTGTGAGTAAGCTTCACTAAATCGGCTTGGTAGGTGCGCTCCAATATTGAGTTTTGAGCCAGTTCTTTTGGCGTGTCATTATAAATCAGTTTACCTTGCTGCAAGACGATGATCTTATCGCCAAACAAGGTCGCTAAGTTGATGTCGTGCAATATGCAAAGTATGCCAATGCCTTGACCCGCGAGCTTTTTCAGCAGTCTGAGTACCCTTTGTTGCTGATGTAAATCCAATGCTGAAATTGGCTCGTCGAGCATTAAGAATGTTTCCTCATGATGTGCAGGGTTGGCTAACACTTGCACTAATACCCGAGCTATTTGTATGCGTTGCTGTTCGCCTCCAGACAGGCTTAAATAATTTCTGTCTTTTGTGCCTTGCATGTCTAATTCGCTTAAAACAAAAGAAATTAGCTCACTCGCGGCTTGCTTAGTCAGTTGCCATGGCGCTAAGCCAAGTGCAACGACTTCGGCGACGTTGAGACTAAACGGAATATGAATTTGTTGCGTTAATACCGCCCGCCTTTTCGCCAATTCGTTCAATGGCCATTGGTTTATCTCTTTTTCTTCGAACCATATGCTGCCGATGTCGGCCTTAATGGTGCCCGCGATGGTTTTTAATAGCGTCGATTTACCGGCACCATTTGGCCCTAGAATGATACTCAGTTGACCTGCTGGTATGTCAAACGACACTTGATCCAATAAGACCTTGTTAGAGCGAGTAACCGTTAGATTGCGTATCTTAAACATTAATGACTTTCTCGAATATTTCTCAGTAATAACCAAAGGAAGAAAGGGCCACCGAGTAAGCTGGTCACCAAACCAACAGGCAATTCTGCGGGAATGACGATGGTTCTGGCTAAGGTATCAGCGCCTGCCAATAAGCTCGCGCCCAAAAGCGCTGAGCAAGGTAATACTAAGCGATTGTCAGCACCAAACAGCATGCGAATAAGGTGAGGTACCATCAGCCCGATAAAGCCGATTAACCCTGTAAAAGCAACACTGACGCCAACGCAAATAGCGACAAATACAACCAGCTTGCGTTTGAATTTTTCCACATTTAACCCTAGGTATCTGGCCTCTTCTTCGCCCAGTAAGAGAAGATTCAGGTGCCCAGATTGACGGCATACGATGTAGATAATGGGGAGCACTAAACTGGCCATCACAATGACTTGCTCCCATCGAGCACCACCGATACTGCCCATTGCCCAAAAGGTTAAGGCTCGCAGTTGTTCATCATTGCTGAGGTATGTCAGTAAACCCGTGGCGGAGCCAGACAGAGCATTAATGGCGATCCCCGCTAATAAGAGATGCAGTACCGATACTTTCCCTTTATGTTTGGAAAGCTGAAATATTAGCCAGCAAGTCAACACCGCTCCTAAAAAAGCGGCCACACTTTGAAGATAAGACTGAGCCCAAAGAGGTAAGTCAATGGTATGCAAAACTGGGTTTAACACGATCAAGATGCCAACAAACACCGAAGCCCCTGAAGACACACCTAATAAGCCAGGGTCAGCTAATGGGTTTCGAAACAAGGCTTGCATCATGGCACCAGAAATGGCTAGCGCCGCTCCAACTAGCATCGCCATGAGCAGACGAGGTAGGCGAACAGTCGTTAAAATTTGTCGATCAATCGTGTGACTTTCTGATGTAAATAACGCATTCCAAGCGATGGCGTATGCGCCTTGTGTCAGTGCTAATAGGCTTACGAGACAGGCCGCAATGATTAGACAAAGATAGGGGGATCGTTTGATGACACTGAATCTCATGGCTGCCAATCGGATAATTGTTGTTGAAGGTACTCAGCTGCTTCAGGGGTTCTTGGTCCCAGTCCAAGTGCTAATAGCGCGTCTAAGGCTATCAGGCGACGGTTTTTGCCGGCGGGGGTGGCGGCCATCCCTGGTAAAGACCAAAGACTGTTTTCCCCCGCTCTGGTTAAACCTTGCTGGGTCACCAAAATGGCATCAGGCTGAGCCAGTAAAATGGCTTCAGGAGTCAATGGTTTGTAACCATTCACACCCTCAACGGCATTGCTTGCGCCTGCGATTTGGATTAAGGCATCTGGCCCTGTGTGATTGCCTGCGACCATTGGTGTGCCGCCGACTTGTAAGACGAAGAGAAGACGAGGTTGACGATGTGTCAGCCAAGCGTTTGGTGTGGAGAGTGCCGCAAAGTCTTGTTTAAGCTTAGTGATGACTTGCGCACCTCGTTCTTCTTTATTAAGTGCTTTAGCGACTTGTTCTATTTTTTCCAGAATGCCTTGTTGTGAGTCAGGCGCTTGAACTGTGATCAGTTGGATGCCATTGTCCGCTAATTGCTGCAGTACTTTAGCAGGGCCAGCCGCGGGCGTTATTAACAGAATATCAGGCTGAACACTGAGTACGCCTTCAACCGATAGCGTGCGTTGGTAACCTACTTTGGGCATGTGGTTGGCTTGTTCAGGGTAGATGCTGCTGGTATCGCTGGCGACCAATTGTTGGCCTGAACCAAGCAAAAAGGCAATCTCCGTTAGAGTGCCACCAATTGTCACAATACGTTGATCTGCATAGGTATTTGCAGATAAGCAACAGGATACAATCACACCTAAAAGGTAAGCCAGTATTGGTTTATTGTTCATGTGTTACCTCGGTTGAGGGATGGTTAATCGTCAGAGAGTGGTTGGCTTTTAGTCGTTCAACGAGTGTTTGCCACAATGGGAGTTCGGCTTGGCCAGGCTTTCGTTTTCCAAATAAAGTCATAATAGAGTGGCCATTTTTATCAAAGGCTTCGACTGACGTAATGACGCCATCACTGCTTGGTCTTTGTAGAATCCAAGCTTGGGCAATGCCTTCTAATTTAAGGTGAAGGTTGAAATTAGGGTCGAGTACGTTAAACCAAGGCCCTTGATTTAACAGCGTTTGGACTTTGCCTGAATAAATTTGAATGCATCCGCTATTGCCGACAAAGATCATAATGTCGCACTGTGTTTCCTGTGCATAACGAATGAGGTTTTCCACACTTTCGGGTTGGATTTTGGTTGCCCATTTATCGCCAATTTGTTCCAGTGCTTGAGTCCGAGTCAGTTGGTGCTTTTTTAACATGCCATGATATTCATGGACGTCTTTTATCTTTTCCCAATCCGTTACAAATTGCGTTTTATTGAAGTCAGTAGGGAGACGGTTTGGTTCTATTCTCTGTTCGACTGGAGTGAATGTCGGAATACTTGGAAGACTTTGTTTAAATTCTTCTACAAGTTGTTGCCAAGCTTCTTGGTCCGTTTGATCGGTCTGATAAACCTTGTGGACAGCTGTGCCTTCTTGGTTAAAAAACTGCAAGCTATGACGAGCATTTTCAACAAGATAAAACCCTGTTTGCCAAGTACCAATGAAAAGTCGTAGGTCAATGTCTTCCGAGACAACTAAGCCCGTTTTACGGCTTTCAGCAAAGCTAAACGGATGATACGTTCCTTTCGTTTCATGAACCGCATGGTCATTACGAGTAATGGTCATGACGTCACCGACGCTATTGAGTTTTTGTAAAATCAAATGAAAGGGGGCGTTTAATTGCCAAGCGTCTATGCCTTGTCGACAAGCGACTAAATCACCTTCGGTGGTATTTAGGTGGGCCGCGAGTTCTCTGGCCCTCAGTTTTAGGCCGGCTTTGATTGCAGCCTGATAGTGTGGATACAAAGGATGGGTGTCTGACATGGTGTACTCCAAATGCAGGGCAATGAGCTTGCCCTGCCGAACCAATGAAATTTAGAAAGTGTAAGTCGCGTCAACGCCAACATTACGACCAGTGCGTGTGTATCTGTCTAGATTGGTGCCGCTGTTGGAAAGATCACGGATGTCATTCCAATTTAGGTATTTTTCATCTGTCAGATTAAACAGCCCAGCGTTAATGGTTAGCGAGTCTGTCGGTTTATAGTAGGCCGTCAGATCGATTAGGCTGTAATCTGAGGTGGCTAACCACTGTTTGCTACTGGAAATGTCTTCTTCTTGTTTACCTTGTACCCAAGTTAGGTTTAATTGCCCGCCCCATTCTTGAGAGGGCGCATCGTAGCCTAAGCCCATGACTGCACTTAAAGGGGCAATGCTGTCTAATGGCTCATCGTCTTCGAGGTTGTCGCCTTCGGTGTAAGCGATAGCACCATTCAGCACCCAGCCATCATTAAGGAAATCAATACTTTTAGACAGGTCTAAACTTCCTTTTATTTCAACCCCTTTAATTACGACATGAGTCAAGTTTTGATTGGTGTACTCTCCAAGGCTGAAGGTCGCAGAGGTACCTAAAGACACCTGTTCTATGAAATTCTTGTAGTCATTATAGAATGCGGTGAACTCAGCAGATCCATAGGCTTTTTGGGCGCGAATACCGGCTTCAATGAACAAGCTTTCTTCTGGCTCTAAATCTGGATTAGGGGTGATTTGGTAAGAGCCATAAGGGGCTGAATTTGCGAAATAGTAATAAAGTTCATCTAAGTTTGGTGCTCTAAAGCCTGAGCCTGTTTTTCCAAAAACAGTATAGGTTTCTGTTAATGCAAACTCAGCGGCCAGTTGTGCGGTTAGTGCTTCGTTTTTATTATCGCCCCAGGAGTCAATGTATTCGTCACCTGTAGTTGTGTATTGATAGTTGTCGTAGCGGATAGCCGGCACCAGAATTAATCTGTCTGTGGCAGCCCAATTGTCTTCAACATACAAGCCGAAGATGTCCGCATCGGCGACCGGGGAGAAACGTGTGGTGCTCGTGGTTCCTGATACGGTGTTTTTATTAAGGTTTTCTAAGGATTTTTTATCGTAGTTAAAGCCATAACGTATTTGATGCAGGTTGAGCTGTTTGACTAGGTCGGCTTTTAGGCTGGTGGCTTCCTCTTCATAAAATCGATCCACCAAGCGGTTTGTGGCGGAGCGAGTTGTTTTGTTGGTGGTTTTTGTATTTTGGTAATCCAGTTGCCACTTTAAACGGTCATAGATGTCGTTGGTGTTGGTGTTTTCGTGGAAAAAACCGACTCGCTGACGTTCGCTTTCATCGTCTGCACCGTATTCGTCTGTTGCCGAGCTTTCTGAATATAAGGTTGATTCACTAGTGCTGTTGAAATATTCGCCGACCACACCGACTCGGTTGTTTTGATCTAATTGCAGTTGAAATTTTGCCAGTAGGTTGTCTGAGCTATTGTCGGCTGGGTCAACCGATTCACGACTCATGCCCACCGTTTTATCTGAGCCTGCGTCGCCTTTATGGTTTTCAGTTTCATTGCTGTCTCTGTGTGTGAAGAGTAGCAGTGATTCTGTTTTCCCCGTACGATTTGCCACTGTGATCGTCTCATGAAATTCATTTGAGGCGCTCTTATATCCGGCTTTTAAGGAAACACTCGTATCATCACCATCTGATGCTAAGAAGCGACTAGGCTCTTTGGTGCGATATTTGACGACACCACCTAATGCGCCGCTGCCTTCGACAATGTCACCACCTTTGATGATGTTGACGGATTCTAATGAGTCTAAGTCTACCGTATTACGACCTGTACGAAGGTAGGTGGAGGTCGGGCCGTAAGCGTCAGCTTGTGGCACACCATCAATGCTAATTTTGACTCGGTCGCCATCCAGTCCGCGAATATTGACACTGCTAATGCCAAATCGGGAATCTTGAGTGGCTTCTACACCAGGTTCATAGCGAAGTAAGTCGTTAAGGTTGGTTGTCAGTGACGCTTCCATGTCTTCAGTTGTGATATTGGATACCGAGCTTCCTACTTCAGTATCAGAGTCCGTTATTTCATTTGCTTCAATGATAACCGTATCAAGTTGATGCTCGTTGTCGTTTGCATTTTCTGCAAAACTGGCATTAGAGCTGATAATGGCTAGAGTAATTAAAGACAATGAAAACGTGGAAGGTTTGTAAAACATTGATTGCCTCTCTTTTTTTATGAATGAGAGGCATTATCAATTAAAACTTGATTTAAATGAAAATGATTTTCATTAAGAATAATTAATATTGCAGAATGAACATGAACATTGAAGTGCTGATGCGCTGATTTTAAATGGAAACTTGGACGAGTGAAGCCAGACGAGCTGGCGATATTGACGAGTTTTATGCGAATGCAGATAAAGCCAAAGTCAAAATCCTAACGGGTTTGGTGGAAGGTAATTTATAACCCCACCCTAACCCCTTCGAAAGGGGAGGGAACAAATGACTAGGCTCTCTTTTAATAGGGGGAGGGTGCAAATTTATAACCCCACCCTAACCCTCCCCTTCGAAAGGGGAAGGAACAAATGACTAGGCTCTCTTTTAATAGGGGGAGGGTGCAAATTTATAACCCCACCCTAACCCTCCCCTTCGAAAGGGGAAGGAACAAAATACTGGGCTCTCCTTTTATAAGGGGAGGGAGCAAATGATTAGGCTCTCCCCCTTAATAAGGGGGAGTTGGAGGGGGTTATCTTAAAAGGGCTAAATACTAAATCTGGTTGAACTCACGACAAGTCTCAATCAGCTGATCTATGTCCATATGTTGTTCAACGCTGTTGGCCAGCCGGTCAATTTCACTTTCTCGATAAGCGGTGTAATCAAAAGCTTGGCTTTGTTGATGTCCCACCCAGTTAAGTAGGGCGTTTAGGGCATCAGGGTGGTCAAACAAGCCGTGCAAATAGGTGCCAATGATTTGTCCATCGTCAGATCGATAGCCTTCCAGTTCGCTATTATCCAGTTCGATCAAGGGCTCATGAGCTTGGGTGAATTGAGAAACACCTGAGTGAATTTCATAGCCTGTGATCTGAGCGTGCCCCTGTGTTAGCTGGCCCTGTCGTTGTTTCAGCTGTTTTTCTTCTTTTAATACGGTTGTCATCGGGATGAAGCCAAAGCCATTGGTTTGTGTGCCCGGTGTTTGGTTTTCTAGCCCAAGGGGGTCCGATAAATGTTTTCCGAGCATTTGAAAGCCGCCGCAGATACCAATGACTTTACCGCCGTATCTAAGGTGTTTCTGCAAATAGCTTTCCCAGCCTTGTTGGCGTAGAAAAGCCAGATCACTTTGTACGCTTTTGCTGCCCGGTAAAATCACTAAGTCAGCGGGAGGGATTGGCTCATTGGCGCCCACTAATGTGACTTGTACCTCTGGGTGCAAGCGCAGAGCGTCCCAATCGGTATGATTGCTGGTTCGCGGCATGACGGGAATGACCACTTGCAGTTTATCTGTCGAATGGTCCTTGATTGGACTCTGAGCCACGGCGTCTTCCGACTCCAAATGAAAGCCGGTCAGGTAGGGTAAAACCCCTAATACCGGTTTGCCAGTACGTTTCTCTAACCAGTCGAGTCCAGATTGCAATAAGCTGATGTCACCACGAAACCGGTTAATCACAAAGCCGATTACTCTGTCTTGTTCACTTTGGCTGAGCAGGTCTAATGTGCCAACTAGATGAGCAAAGACACCGCCTTTGTCTATGTCGGCAATGATGATGACAGGGCAATCAATGCTTTCCGCAAACCCCATGTTGGCAATGTCACGGGCGCGAAGGTTGATTTCGGCTGGGCTGCCTGCGCCTTCAATTAATACCGCTTGATATTGTTCGGCAAGACGATGGTAGGAATCCAAGGCGGCTTGTTTGGCGATGCTTTTGTATTGGTGGTATCCGACCGCATTCATATTGCCCACGGCTTTGCCTTGAATGATGACTTGGGCGCCGGTGTCTGTGTTGGGTTTGAGCAGAATGGGGTTCATGTCCACATGGGGGTCCAAGTGAGCTGCTTGAGCTTGTACCGCTTGAGCGCGACCGATTTCATTGCCATCTTGGGTAACGGCGCTGTTGAGTGCCATGTTTTGTGGTTTGAAAGGCGCAACCGAGAGTTGGCG
The DNA here is from genome assembly GCF_003314975.1 of Marinomonas aquiplantarum. Classification (GTDB taxonomy): domain Bacteria; phylum Pseudomonadota; class Gammaproteobacteria; order Pseudomonadales; family Marinomonadaceae; genus Marinomonas; species Marinomonas aquiplantarum. The sequence goes on along the minus strand of NZ_QNRF01000009.1, from coordinate 131,318 downwards.
CTTTACCAAGAGTCGGCATAGGGCTGTTACTAGGGTACTTTTTCCAGCATCAGAGGTTGTCCCTTGGACCATTAAGCTAAAGGCAGGCATGAAGTCATCACGTTTTAAATCAATAAGGTGTTAGAATTCTACCCAATGTTTCGATCACTGAAAAACGACCAATATTCATGATGACTTCAATTTTTGACTTTATATCGACGAATGCTCTTATTTTAATCATTGCTCTGCTGCTTGACCGATTAATTGGTGAACCTAAATCATGGCACCCATTGGTTTGGTTCGGGCGCTGGGTGGATCTTGTGCATCAATACACGGTAGCGCCTCACACTGCTAAGGCTGGCCATCAAAAACGAGCCGGAGTCGTTGCTTGGTGTTTGGCGGTGATACCTTGGTTATTGGTTTTATCTGTTTTGTTTTGGCTGTTACCAACTTGGTTAGATCGTAGTCTTGCGGTGTTGATTGTGTATTTTGCTATCGGTTGGCAAAGTTTAAGAGAACATGCGTTTGCCATTGCGGAACCTTTGCAGCAAGCAGCCCAAGGCGACTCGTCTGGATTACCGCAAGCACGACAAGCGGTCGGTTATATTGTGAGTCGTGATACACAAAACTTAAGTGAAGAAGAGGTGGCTAAAGCGGGAGTCGAGTCCGTGTTAGAAAACGGCAGTGATGCCATTTTCGCGCCGATATTTTGGTTTGTCGTTGCCGGTGTGCCGGGGATTTTGCTTTATCGACTTGCCAATACATTAGATGCCATGTGGGGTTACAAAAATGACGCCTTTATTCACTTTGGTTGGTTTGCTGCGCGTTTCGATGATGTGTTGAATTATTTGCCCGCGCGCTTGGTGGTTTATACCTATGGGGCCTGTGGTCAATGGCATGCGGCATTGCGTTCTTCTCGTCGTCCCTCCGCCAGTTGGAAAAGCCCTAATGCTGGTCCAGTCATGGCGGCAGGGGCTGGGGCGTTAGGCATTCAAGTCGGTGGAAGTGCGCCCTATTTTGGCAAAATAGAAGAGCGTCCGATTTTAGGGGAAGGAGAACAAGCTCAACCCAAAGACCTTTCACGAGCCGTTGAGCTGGTGGACAGAAGCGTATATTTGTGGGGATTGGTTATATGTCTGCTGTTTTAAATAAAGCCAATTTGGATGTGGCCAGTTTGCCGCATGGTGGGGATTTAGAGCTCTGGCAACGTCAAGAAGGTGAGCAGGCTTTGTCTTGGTTGGACTTGTCTTCTGCTTGTAACCGCGAACCTTGGCCGATTCCCGATTTTCCGAAATCCCTTTGGATGGCGTTGCCAGATCAGGCGGCGTTAATGGCGTCGGCACGGTCGTATTATGGTGTTCGTCCCACGGTGATTGCCTCCGGCAGTCAACAAATAATCGAAGCCTTACCCATCTTGAAGCGTGAGCAGCTTTCCTCAGAAAGTCACCCGTCCAATCGAGTCTTTGTCCCCAGAGTGGGTTACCAAGAACACGCTTTTGCCTGGCAAAAGTGGGGATTTGAACTGGCTTATTATGATGATTTGAGTGAGTTGCTCGAACAGACTTGGGCGGCAGCCGTCTTAGTGAACCCAAATAATCCGACTGGGGAGTGGACGGATGCTGAATTGGCGTTGAACGTGTTGGCTCACGCGAAAAAACAACGGGCTTGGTTTGTTGTTGATGAAGCGTTTATTGATGTCCAGCCTGAGTTCAGTCTATTGAATCGATTAGGTAAACAGATTGATGAACAAATCGACGGTCAGCATGATTTTGATTCTTTGTTTGTGTTGCGTTCCGTGGGTAAATTTTTTGGTTTGGCCGGTGCAAGAGTTGGCTTCGCTTTTTGCCATCCAGACTGGCAGCAGAGTTTGAACAATCTAGTCGGACCTTGGCCTGTTTCCAGTGCCAGTTTGCATTTAGTGGATTTGGCTCTACAAGATACCAAATGGCAGCTGGCGGCAAAGGACAGCTTAGAGGCTCGTCAAGGTTACTTTTCGGAAAAAGTACTGCCTAAGTTCCATACCATCTTCGACTCACAAGATTATACCCTGCATCCTTTGTTTGCGACGTGGCGTATTTCGGATCAAGGTTATGCGGAGCAGGTGTTTGCTATGCTGCATGAGGTGGGGGTGCACACTCGTTTAGGTGATGGGTGGATACGTGTTGCTATGCCTTCCATGTCAGAAATAGAGACATTAGATGCCTTGTTGATACGATTATTAAAAGGGGCAGGAGGCCGAGATTTAGCATGAAGCATTTGGTAATGGGTGGTGTGCGCAGTGGTAAAAGTGCCTTTGCGCAAGATTTAGTGGCTGCAACCGGTAAACCCGTTTGTTATGTTGCCACGTCTCAAGTTTGGGATGACGAAATGGCGCAACGGGTTGAGCGACATAAATTAAACCGTCCTGAGCAATGGCAGCTGATTGAAGAGCCGATTGCTTTGGCTGCGACGCTCAATCGTCTCAATAATGCCCAGCAAGCCGTGATTGTGGAGTGCTTTAGTTTGTGGCTAAGCAATCTTTTATGTTTAGAAGACGATCAAGTGTTTGAGCGGGAGCTGCAATCTCTATTAAAAGCAGTGGAGCAATTTCAAGGAGATTTGGTACTGGTCTCCAGTGAAGTCGGTTTGGGCATCATGCCGATGAACGCATTGGCTAGACGCTTTGCCGATGAAGCTGGAATGTTGAATCAAGCCTTAGCTAAATTGACCGATCGGGTAACTTTTGTTGCAGCCGGGCTGCCAATGCCGTTAAAATAGCATGCCTTCCAATACCCTAAAATTGTCTTTTGAGCCTGTTTCACCGTTCGTGTGCAGAGTATTTTCTTAAGATGGTCTATTAATTTTTGAATTATGATAGCTGTAAAGCATAGGAGCCTTGATGACCCCTTATTCAAAAGATTTTCCTGTTTCTTGGGAAGAGCTGCACAGAAATGCACGTGCTTTGTCTTGGCGTTTGCTTGAACAAGGTCCTTGGAAAGGCATTATTGCGATTACTCGTGGTGGTCTGGTGCCTGCGGCCATCTTGTGTCGCGAAATGGACATTCGTCTGATTGATACCATCTGTGTCGTGAGCTATGGCGCTGATGAAGCTGGTGGCGCAGCCATGAAGCAAGGCGACTTGAATGTGTTAAAAGGCGTGGACGGTGATGGCGAAGGGTTTATTCTGATCGACGATCTTGTCGACACAGGTCGAACGGCGGCGAAAGTTCGAGAAATGTTGCCAAAAGCACACTTTGCGACCATTTATGCCAAACCTGCTGGTAAGCCATTAGTCGATACCTTTGTTACCGAGGTGAGCCAAGATACTTGGATTCGATTCCCTTGGGACATGGAATATACCTTCTCTACACCTCTGGCAGACCGTCAGCCAATCTAGATTTCTCCCTATCCTATTGAATTCCTGAAAGAAAAACGAGAGTTTGCAAATTTACACAAATCTCTCGTTTTTCTTGCCGCTTTATAGTCTACATTTAAAGATTATTTAACAGAAAAAGTGACGAACACAATTTGTCGTTTTTAACCTGCTTTATCACTCTTACAGGAATTTTATATGAGTATTAGGTTAATGAAAGTCGCCTTGGTCGCTTTATTGTCAATGCTGGCAATATCAGCCTGGGCAGAGGGTTCTGTGGCACGAGCACAGTTTGCAACGGATGTGGTGGATCGCGAACCCATTGATGACATAGGTGACGTGGTAAAAGTCGAATACGGCGCGATTCAACGAGTGTATTTTTTTACTGATTTACGAGACATGTCGGGCAGTGAAGTCACTCACCATTGGACACTTGATGGTGAAGATATGGCGGATGTTTCGTTTGAGATTGGTGGTGATCGTTGGCGCGTTTGGTCCAGTAAACGTTTGATGCCAGGTTTTGATGGTCATTGGCGTGTTGATGTCGTTCGAGACGGCGAAGTGTTAGAGTCCCATTCTTTTCATTATGTTGATGACGAATAGCATCGACAAAGAATCGTTAAGTTAACAACAGGGTTATTGATACTCAAGTTTCCCCTTAAAGCCCATTCATGATGCCATGAATGGGCTTTATTCTTTTTAGGGAGTGGTTGACGACTCTAGTTTTGTTGGAACGGGTAGATGCTGCCCAAGTTCAACAATTGCGTCAGTTCATCCAGTGCGCTGCGGCTTTCGATTAACAGCTGTGGATCGGCTAAATCGGCTTCTACTAAACGATCACGGTAATGACGATCAACCCATTGATTCAGTTGTGCAAAGCGTTCGTCATTCATCCATATGGAAGAGTTAACGGCTTGTCTTTCGGCAGCGGTTAATGCCACGCGAAGACGTAAACAAGCAGGGCCGCCGCCGTTACTCATGCTTTGCTTTAGGTCAAAGACCTTCACTTCTTGAATCGGGGCGTTTGAGGCGACTAATGATTGAAGATAATGCCAGACGTTGGTATTGGCTTGGCATTCACTAGGGACAATCAAAACCATGTCATCGTCACCACGGCTGAGTAGTTGGCTATTAAACAAATAAGACTGAATGCAATCTTGCACGGACACAGCGTCTGTTGGCACTTCAATAAAATGAAATGGACTGCTTCTGTCTCCCCAAGCAGTGAGTAAATCTTGCCTCATTTTTGCTGTATCAAGAAAGGCTTGTTGATGGTAGAAGTGAGCATTGCGATTGCCCACTGCGATAACATCATTGTGGAAGACGCCAGCGTCAATAACGTCAGGATTTTGCTGAGCATAGACGACCTGGGAAGCTTGTAAACCATGACGACGAGCGATGGCTTGCGACGCCTCTAATGTATGGCGAGCAGGAAAGCGACTGGGCTTAACCGCGGCTGAGTTAAAGGCTTCCATACCATACACGAAAAACTCGACCCCCTTGTTATCGTACTGATCACAGAAACGCGTGTGATTGGCTGCCCCTTCGTCACCAAAGTGCTCAACGCTGGGGAGGGCATTATGATGGCTGAAATACTGAGAGTCAGCAAAGCTGGCACGTAAAATTTCCCCTGTGGTTTCATGCTCTATGGAGCGGTGAAATTTATTCGCCAAATTCGCTACGCTGAAATGAAGTTTGCCATCTTGTGTGTCAGCACTTGGGGATACTGTGGCGGCGTTTGCTGTCCACATACAAGAAGCCGAACTGACCGCTGCCAATAGTTTTGGCGCTTTTCTTACTACGTTAGCCAGTATTTGAGTATCCGATCCAGTGAAGCCTAATTGACGTAATGTCGGCAAATGTGGGCGCTCGTGAGGCGCTAAGATACCTTGTGCGAAGCCCATGTCTGCTAAGGCTTTCATCTTCTCCAACCCCTGTTTTGCCGCCGCTTTAGGGTTTGATGCTTGATTGGAATTGTTAAGGGAAGCGACATTGCCAAAGGAAAGGCCGCTGTAGTTGTGCGTTGGGCCAACTAAACCGTCAAAGTTGGCTTCGGTTGCTGAGTTCATGTTGACCTCTTTCAGTCGTCATTAGGTTAAGGGGCGACAGTGCCTAGAAATTTGTTTACAGCGTCAGACCTGGAACGAGCTTTTCTGGCACGGTTAGTTTGTCGACTTCAATACTGGCGACAGGGTAAGCGCAGTAGTCGGCAGCGTAATACGCACTCGCTCTGTGATTGCCGCTGGCCCCAGTGCCGCCAAATGGAGCGGCGCTAGAGGCGCCCGTTGTTTGGCGATTCCAGTTAATGATGCCCGCTCGGCTGTGCTGCAAGAAGTATTCATACTCGTCTCGTTCATCCGACAACAAGCCAGCAGAGAGGCCAAAACGTGTATTGTTGGCAATCTCCATGGCTTGAGTCATTGAGTCATATCGAATGACGGTCAATAACGGGCCAAAATATTCTTGGTCAGGGAGGCGGTCTTGGATCTGAGTGGCGTCAACAATCCCTGGTGTTACAAAGCCTGTTTGCGGTGCGCCTCTGGTCATGTCGAGCAAAGGCGTGGCGCCCAAATCCACTAGGGAATGGAAAGCTTTTAGGACATTCTCAGCCGCATTGGCCGACACTAAAGGACCTATAAAAGGCTGAGGGTCAGCATCAAAACGATCCACAACAATGGCTTTGGTTGCCGCCACTAGACTCTCTATGATTTGATCTCCAAGTGGGCCAGTGGGTACCAATAAGCGACGAGCACAAGTACAGCGTTGGCCTGTTGAAATAAAGGCAGACTGAAGAATTTCGTGTGTAACCGCTTTTAGGTCTGACACTTTCTCAGACACCAATAAAGGGTTGTTGCCACCCATTTCTAAGGCCAAAATTTTCCCTGGATGGCCAGCAAAATCACGATGCAATAGGTGTCCGACTTCTGGGCTGCCCGTAAAGAACAATCCGTCAATGTCTTGATGATTGGCTAAGGCAATGCCGGTTTCTCGTTCACCTTGTACGAGATTGAGCACACCATCAGGGATACCGGCTTGTTGCCATAGCTGAACGATCAGATCTGAAGTCGCTGGCGCTTGTTCACTGGGTTTGAATACCAGAGTATTGCCAGCAATCAGTGCTGGCACAATGTGACCATTCGGCAAATGCCCTGGAAAGTTGTAGGGGCCAAACACCGCGACGACCCCATGAGGCCGATGACGTAAGACGGCTTTGGCACCCGGCATAGGGTTTTCTTTGGTGCCGGTTCTATCATGATACGCTTGTTGAGAGATGGCCACTTTGCCGATCATTGCCGCGACTTCCGTTTGGGTTTCCCACAGAGGCTTACCAGTTTCACGGCTGATCAGAGTCGCGATGTCTTCAGAGTGCGCTTTTAATAAATCAGCAAAACGTTCGATGACGATCAAACGTTCTTCAAGCGACAGATTTGCCCAACTAGGAAAGGCTCGACGAGCGGCCTGAATGGCCTGATTCACCTGTTGTTCAGTAGCGCTGTTAGCTTGCCAAACTTGGGAGGCATCACTTGGGTCGATTGAGTGAAAACCTTGACCTTCGCCAACTTGCCATTGGCCATTGATAAAATGTGCTTGTTTCATACTCTCTCTCCTAGACGGTTGTCGTTTGAGGGTCTGATGACAATTCCACGATGCGAACTTGATCTTCATGGGTTAAGCAAAGTGCGTCTGCTTCTTGCTGAGTTAATTGTATTGGCCCTTTACGAGAGACACTTCGTTGTACCAATAAGCAACGGAACGCTTTGACCTTGGTGTTCGCAACCAGATACACAGTTGCTTCTGGTTCTTCTGAGCACTCTGCGATTTTAACTTCTTTTAAGCGACTGTCTCGTACGGCACGAATGTCTTGAACTCGTGCTTCTAAGCTTGGTCCGCCATCAAAAATGTCCACGTAGTTTTCGTAACGAAAGCCTTCTTTTTCCAATAAGCGTCGAGCGGGAGCCGTATTCTTATGAACTTCTCCTAGTACCTCACGCGCTTCTTTGGGGAGCAAATTGACATACACAGGGTTGTTTGGCATCAGTTCGGCGATGAACTGTTTGTTGCCTTGAGCCGTGAGTTCGTCAGCTTGTTTAAAATCAATGGAAAAAAAGTGGCGACCAAGGCTTTCCCAAAACGGTGAAACACCATTTTCATCACTGACACCGCGCATTTCGGCAAAAATTTTCTCAGTGAAGCGCTCAGGAAATTGCGCCATAAACATAAAGCGAGATTTTGATAATAGTTGGCCGTTTTTAGAATGGCGATAATTCTCTTCTAAGAATAGGGTGCAGATCTCGCTGCAGCCGGTGAAGTCATTATTTAGAATTAACGTTGGAATTGCGTTGTGTACGTTGAGTTCGCGAGAAGCATGGGTAATGGTGCCAAGGTGGTAGCTGTAAAAAGGTTCGTCCAAGCCGACGGTGGCTAACATGCCGCAGGTACCAACAATTTGTCCTGTGGTGGTGTCTTCCAACACCATCAAGTAGTCTTCATCAGTTGGTTGCTGAATGTCTTCTCGAGCGAAAGATTTGACGGCTCGGTCGATTTTTTTTTGCAGCATGGTTTCGTCAGTGACCAAGGAAGTAAAGCCAATGCCGGTTAGTTCTGTGAGTCGGTAAAGTGACTTTAGATCGCCTTCGCGAATAGGGCGTATGACCATCATGACGGTGTCCTCGTGATTGTAATGTGTTTTATTTGTCTGTTGTTAAAGGTAGAGCAGACCACTGAATTCGGCTGCCAACCTTGATGTCTAATTGTTCTAATGTCGCTTTGTCTATGCCTAAACCTGCACTCTGAGGCTCTGCGGCCGCCACGGTGACACGAAAGTGCTCTAGGTGCCCTGTGGCAATCAGATGTTGTTTCGCTTGCTGAGCTGGGTTGATGCTAAATGCTTTTCCTGTCTGCTGATTCGCGATGGTCTGCAAGCTATGAGTTTGTGCTTCGACGCTTGGCCCAGCATCGAAAATATCCACATAGCCACGGAACTCAAACCCTTCATTTAATAAGATGTCGGCACTTTGGCTAGAATCTTCGTGGATCACGCCAATCACGTCTTGTGCATTTTCTGGCAAGGTCGGGACATAGATTGGGTACCTCGGCATGAGATCCGCAATAAAGTGTTTGTTGCTGACGCCTGACAAATAGTCTGCTTTTTTGAAATCCATGCTGAAAAAGTGTTTGCCCAGTGCATCCCAAAAAGGCGAATGTCCTTGCTTGTCGCTTTCACCTCTTAGTTCTGCAAACAGGCGTTTGGTAAAGCGTTGTGGGTAGCGTGCAATAAATAACAGACGAGCTTTTGAGAGTAATGACACGGCAAGGGTATTTTGATGCGCTTTGTCGACCACTAGAGCAATTAATCGACTGGTGCCATTGTAGTCATGACATAAGAAGAGCGCGGGAATGCGGTTGTGTATTTGCAATTGTGGTGACGCGTGAACCACTTCATCAATACGATAGCTGTAAAAAGGCGCGTCGGTTCCTACCATGGCATCAATACCACAACAGCCAACCACTTTATTTTGGCTAGTATCCACTAATACAAACAAGTAGGATTCATCTCCTGGCTGGATGATGTCTGCTTGCATTGAGCGTTTTGAGGTCGCAATCTTGTCGTTAAGGCGCTCACGATTGGCTGGTAAGTTGGTGAAACCAATTCCAGCTTGTTTAGCAAGTCGCTCTAAGGCCGGTAAATCGGCAAAATCGGCGGGTCGAACGAGGTACATGTTGGATCCTGAAAGCTACACTGAATGATGACGTGATTATTGCTCACTTAGCTTGGCTTGGTAAGTTTGTTTTTTTTGTATTTGCGACCTGGTTTTCCACATAGTGGCTAAAATGGGTCGTTTTTTGGTAATAGTGAGGTGTGAGATGGTGAAATCTGGTGTGTATCAGCATTACAAAGGTGCAGAGTACTGGGTGGAGCGTGTGGTCAAACACAGTGAAACCGAAGAAGAGTTAGTGGTGTACCAAGCTCTGTATGGTGAATTTGGCTGGTGGGCAAGACCAAAAAGTATGTTTGTGGAAAGTGTGGAAGTGAATGGTGAAGTCATTCCGCGCTTTGAGTGGATCCGCAGTACTCGCAACGCGAAGTCGTTAACCTAATAGGCTTTATGTGGGTGAATGCATCCAAGGGGATTCACGCATGAAGGCGATGATTTTTTCACGCAGCCAGCGATGGGCTAGGTCATTATTAAATCGTTCGTGCCAACAAATATGAATGGGGTAACGACCATTGTATTCGTCCAGCTCAATGATCTCCTGTGGAATCTCCAGAAGCTTTACAGGGTAGAAGTTATTTTTTTCACGCATGAGTTGTAGAAATAAATCCCCAATGGAACGAGACGTGACCAGAGCCATACCTCGTTTTACGGCCTGCATGGCGACCATTAGACTGTCTGTTTCCAATGTGGGTTGAATATTATGGCCTTGTTGTCGAAGTTTCTGCTCAGTTTTGCTGAAGGGCGTGCTGTGATTACTGCGCAAATGGTGAGTGACGACTTTATGGGCCAGCAGATCGGCAACAGAGACATCCGTTTGATTGAACAATGGGCTAGCTTCACTCAAAATAATGCACGCGCTCATGTAACCAACCAGCTTGCTGCGGACATTATTTGGTGTGTCACTGACACGCATAATACCAATGTCGGCGTTACCTGAAATGATCTCTTCAAAATGAGATTCGCCCCAAGAGCTAATGGATAATCGAACGTTGGGCGCTTGATATTGCATAGAGGCGAGTAAGGCTTCGATAAAATTCTCTAAATCCCCTTCGTCTACTCTCAGTTTGAAGCGCCGATCTAAGGTTTTAAGATCGAGTGAATTCGGGCTCATTAATTCTGATAACGAGCTGAGAATAGGTTGAATTGCATCGTGCAATTCTGAGGCTCTTGCCGTTGGAGTTAAGCCGTATGCCTGACGGGTAAACAAGGTGTCTTTAAACAAATCTCGTAGTCTTTGTAGGCTTTTGCTTAACGCTGGTTGAGTGACGCCCAATCTTTCTGCGGCTCGGGAAACGCTGCCTTCTTCCATAATGGTGACGAACGCGACGAGTAGCTTAATATCCAGTTTTAAGATTTCGTCTAAATGCATAATCTTCTCTATGATTAAGACGGAACAGCGTCCTGCGACAATCGCAAGACGCTTTTTCCGTAAGTGGATGCTCTACTAGAATTCCTTGTGAGAGCGGTATTTCACTCGGAACAACATAGCGTAGAACACAGGCACTGCGATCAAGGTCAAGATAGTGGCAAAGCCAAGACCGAAGGAAATCACCACCGCCATGCCTTCAAAGAAAGCATCAAATAGCAATGGAATCATACCCAGAATGGTCGTGATGGCAGCCATACACACTGGTCTTACACGGCTGACTGCTGAGTTGAAGATGGCTTCGTATTTCTCTGTGCCTTGCTCCAACTCATAGTTGATCTGATCAGCCAGTACGATACCGTTTTTCACCGTCATCCCTGATAGACTCAAGAACCCAAGTAACGCCATGAAGCTGAATGCTGAGTTCATCACCAACAAACCAGTCGACACACCAATTAACGCCAGTGGTACACAGAACCAGATCGTTAGCGGTACACGAATTGAGTTGAACAATAGAATCGTAATGATGAACATGAACAGATAGCCCATTGGCAAGGCACTGAAAATGTTCGCCTGTGCATCGCTACTGCTTTCGTATTCACCACCCCATTCTAATTCGTAGCCCGGTGGCAAATTGATTGCTTCGATTTTGTCCTTGGTACGATTAAAGATTGACATGGCGGTATCATCACCAAGTATCTTCGGATCGGCCATGACGGTGATAGTACGTTTACGATCGCGACGCTCTATAATCGGATCTTCCCATACGGTTTCGAAGCCAGACACCAAGGTTGATAAGGTCACATAAGAGCCAGACGCTGGGCTGTAGATTTGCAGATCACTGATCTGGTCAATCGACATGCTTTCGTTTTCAGGCGCTTTACGAACGATGGGCAATAAGTCTGTGCCTTCACGGTATAGACCAATTTGCGATCCAGCGAAGTTGGTCAATAAGACCTCATCCAATTCGGTTTTACTGATGCCTAGGCGACGAGCTTGAGCATCATTAAAGATAGGACGTAATACCTTAACAGGCTGACGCCAATCATCTTTGATGCTTTCTAGCCCACCGTCTTCACGGTACACCTGTTGGATTTGAGCACTGAATTGACGCAGCATCTTAGGATCGGGACCGCTAATGCGGGTTTCCAGTTTCGCACCACTCGCTGGCCCTAATTGTAAGCGTTGAAGTTTCACTTCCAATTCTGGGTATTCTTCCTGCATTTTGTAATACAGGTCTTTCAATAAGCCAGGAATGTCTTCTTTGGTTTTCGTACGAATAATGAACTGCGCATAACTGGAGTTGGTTTGCTCCGCGTTATACGTGAGCATGAAACGCAAGGTACCTTGACCTGTGGTCGAAGTCACAAATTCAATACGGTCATCTTTTAGTAACTCTTTCTCAATCATACGTACTTTATCGTAGGTACTGTCGATATGAGTGCCTTCTGGCATTTGAACGTCCATATAGAACATTGGCGTGGTAGAAGGCGGAAAGAATTCTTGTTTGACAAACTGGAATGCCCAACCTGCAGTAAACAAGCTACTAATCAATAGAATGACAGTGATCCAGCGATAATGCATGGCTTTGTCGAGTAGCCATTTATAACCAATAAAGATAAAGCCCTTGTATGGGTCATTCGCTTCAGGTGAGTTGCTGTCGCCTTCTTGCTGAGCTTTTTGGATCTGTTCTTTGAAGAAAAGATCACAGAAAAAAGGCGTCAGCGTGATGGCGGTAATCCAGCTCAAGAACAGTGAAATAAGCAATACGTAGAATAATGACCCGACGAATTCACCCACTGAATCCGGTGATAAACCAATTGGTGCGAAAGCGATGATGGCAATAATCGTTGCGCCAAGTAGAGGCCATTTGGTCTGTTTTACCACGTCACTGGCGGCTTGTAGCTTGGTCTTGCCACGCTGCATACCAATCAGCACCCCTTCGGTGACCACAATGGCATTATCCACCAACATACCGAGTGCAATGATCAAGCCCCCTAGGGAAATTCGCTGTAAGTTGATCTGGAAATAATCCATCACAATAAAGGTGCCCAAAATGGTCAACAAGAGTACGATGCCGATGAGGATGCCTGAACGGATACCCATGAAGACCAAGAGGACTAAAATAACGATACCAACGGCTTCTACTAGATTTAGTAAGAAGTTAGCAACGGAACGATCGACTTCTTTTGACTGGAAATAAATCGGATCCATGCTGATACCAACCGGCTGCTGGTATTGTAATTCGTCAATGCGTTTTTCAAGGCGTTCGCCGACTTTTACCACGTTCACATTGCTAGAAAAAGACACACCAAGTAACAAAGACTGTGCGCCATTGAAGTCAACAATGTGTGTTTTCGGTTCCACATATTCGCGTTTGATCGTCGCGATGTCTTTTAAACGAATCAGATTACCGTCAATTGGCGTACCGACGATTAGGTTTTCTAACTCAGATATGTCCTTGAATTCCCCAGTTGGACTGATACGAACATATTCACTTCCGACTTTTACTCGGCCAGCGTTAGAGACACTGTTTTGGTTGGATAAAAGAGTCTGTAATTGGCTAGGAGCAATGCCCATATTGGCCAGTTTAGAACGTGAAATCTCAATTGAAATTTGTTCGTCTTGCTCAGCTGCCACAGTGACTTTAGCCACACCGTCTACCAAGACTAACTCACGCTTTACATAATCTACGTAGTTTTCGAGGTCTTTATAGGGATAGCCTTCACCATGAATGGCCAGCATAACTCCGTAAACATCACCGAAATCATCTAATACGATAGGTGTGTTGACACCAGATGGAAAACTGCCAGTAATGTCACGAATTTTCTTACGAACTTCGTCCCATATTTGCTTTAGCTGTTCTGCACGATAAGTGTCTTTGATGGTTAATTGAACTTTTGAGTAACCCGCTTTAGAGGTAGACACGATTTTGTCCACATAAGGCAGGTTTTGCAACTCACGCTCAATTGGGTAGGTTACTTCCTCTTCCACTTGTTCTGGTGATGCGCCAGGGTAAGTGGTGATGATCAACGAGTCTTTGATGGTGAACTCTGGGTCTTCCAACTGTCCCAAATTGGTAAAGGCAATGACCCCGCCAATCAGTAGAATCAGCGTCACCATCCAGCTGGTGACTTTGCGTTTTATAAAATAAGCAGCAATATCCATTATAGGCCTCGCTCACGTGTCCATGGACGAACTTCTAAGCCTTCCGTCAGGCTATGAATGCCGGCAGCAACCACTTGTTCACCTGTTGATACGCCTTGAATAATCTCTACTTGTGAGCCTTCTAATGCGCCAAGTTCGACAGTACGAGATGTCACCTTGTTGGTGTCTGGGTTGAATACCCAAACCGTGCTGTTGGATTCCCCTGTTGCGGTGTTTTCATGACGCATCACGGCTTCAACCGGTACGGTAATATGGCGTTCTGTACCTAATAGCGTACTCACATCAATGTCGACGTTGGCGGTCATACCAGGCAATAGGGTATGTTGATTTTCATCGTTGCGAATCAAGTGCATTGTGACTTCATATGCCATGGTGGTCGCATTTGGTGAGGTGTTGTGTTCTTTATACATCGCATGAAAGACTTCTTTTGGTGCCACATCGACAACAACACGAGGACGGTAGTCCGAATGTGTGCCCTTGATGCTAACGACCAAACTTTCAGGTACTTCAAAATCAACGTCCAGGTTTTCGACATCTTGCATGTGCATTAAGGTTTGTGCTGCACTGACATACTGAAAATTTTCTGTGTTGACAGTGGAAATAACGCCATCGAATGGGGCGTGTACCTTAGTGTATTTAAGCTGGTTACGCGCACTTTGTAGGGCGTTGTTGGCTTGATCTAAGTTGGCTTTACTGGAGTCGTATTCTGCTTTTGTGGTCGCGTTTTGTTTGAAAATCGCTTGGATACGTTTGAACTGAGCTTCTGCCAAACGTTGATTGGCTTCAGCTAGCTCTACTTCCAATTTGAAATCCGTTGGGTCTAAAGTGGCTAATAAATCGCCTTTTTTTACTTTTTGCCCAGCGACAACATTTAGCGTATTTAGCTGACCACCTACACGAAATGCAATGTCGGTTTCTTCACTGGCTTGTAATTCGGCTGGAAAACGACGGATATTGATGGCATCCGTTGATTCGATTGTCAGTAACTTAACGGGTCGGATGATGGTTTTTTCAACACTGGTTTCTTCTGGGGTATCAGATGAACAAGCGGTCAGAAATAGCGAAGTCGCTAGGGTGACGCCTATCATCATATTTAGTCGCTTTGCGCGTGCCATTATTTGCTCCGTCAATAAATTGAAAATAATTAGATGAATCTATTTTATATCTCTTGTATGGCGATATAAATTTTTAAATATATATTAAAGATATACTATATTTGGAATACAACTAATAATTTTGCATTTATTAAGGACAGTGAAGGATCACTTTAAGCTGTTTTTTCTAGCTCGTCTAAGAAGGTTTCTAATACCAAATTGGCTCTCGCACCTTTGCGAGTAATGGCTGAAAACTGAGTAATGTAGCGGCATTCATCGGGTAATATGGCGCGCATGCGACCGTCTCTTTCCCAGTGAGCGGCGACGTGATCTGGTAAAAAGCCAATATATCGCCCTGTTAATATCAGAAAGGCGATGCCTTCACGGTCGGTGGCGGTAGCGCTGGCTTGTAGAGGTTGGTGTTGGGCTTTGATGTCTGGGGTTTGGGCATAAGCAGGCAAGACGGCATCATAGTTTTTCAATTTGGCCTTACTGATTTTTTGATCTTCTATATTGAATAAAGGGTGGGTGTCACTGCAATAGAGTTTAGATTCTTCTTCGTACAAGTGGTGGTATTCCAAGCCACTGAGAATTTTCAAATCTGGCACTATGCCAATATGCAGACCGCCATCCAATACACCTCTTTCCACGTCTGTGGGAGGGATCATACGAATATTCACGGTGACCTGTGGACCTTTGTCCTTTAGTCCAGCTAAAGAATGCGTAATGCGAGTATGAGGTAAGGTGACAAGGTTGTCTGTGATACCAATGTTTAACTCACCGGTTAGGTGCTGATGAATGGCATTGATATGAGTACGGAAATCCTCAATTGAAGAGAGTAGCTGCAAAGTGTATTCATAGACTTGGCTGCCTTCATTGGTTAATGAAAAACCAGACCGTCCACGCTGACAAAGTCGAAAACCTAAACGTGTTTCCAAATCTGAGATGGCAATGCTGATGGCGGCGCGACTGATATTCAGCGTCACTTCCGCAGCAGAAAAGCCGCCACATTCCACCACGGTTTTGTAGATTCGTAAAATCCTAAGGTCGGCATCACTGATCTGGCTTTGGAAGGTTTTCATGTCTGACGGCTCTTTTTGTTGATCGCTTTGGTTTTTTTATAGTTAACCTAAGACTTAACTAAGGGTTAATAGAATCGACTTTTTATAATCTATTACCATTGGCATAGTAGCGTCAATAGGGCGCTTTTTGAAACATCAAACTCGCCATTAAATTTTACCCAAGGTTATGGAGCTGTTATGCAATTGATCGGACACCTTATTGGCGGAGAAGCCTCTTCAGCAGCAGAGCGAAAGCAAGACGTGTTTAACCCAGCGACAGGAGAAGTCGCAAAGCAAGTGGCCATTGCGCCTCGTGAAACCGTAGAAGAAGCCATTGCTGTCGCCCAAGCGGCGTATCCTGAGTGGCGAAATACACCCGCTCTGAAGCGTGCACGTATTATGTTCAATTACAAAGCCTTGTTGGAAAAGCATGCCGATACAATTTGTGAGTTGATTGGCGCAGAGCATGGCAAGATTTGTCATGACGCTGCTGGTGAATTACAGCGTGGTATTGAAAATGTGGAATACGCTTGTGGTGCCCCAGAATTACTAAAGGGTGAATTCAGTAAAAATGTGGGTCCAAACATTGACTCTTGGAGTGAATTCCAACCACTCGGTGTGGTGGCGGGCATTACCCCTTTTAATTTCCCTGCCATGGTGCCTTTGTGGATGTTCCCTATGGCCATCGTATGTGGGAACACATTCGTGTTAAAACCCTCTGAACGAGACCCAAGTACGGCTTTGTTTATTGCTGAATTATTGCATGAAGCCGGTTTGCCTGCGGGCGTCTTTAATGTGGTGAACGGCGATAAAGTGGCCGTGGATACCTTATTGGAAGACAAGCGAGTGAAAGCGGTGAGCTTTGTAGGTTCCACGCCGATTGCGGAATACATTTACAGCAAAGCCAGTGCCAATGGTAAGCGCTGTCAGGCCTTAGGTGGCGCGAAAAATCACGCGATTGTTATGCCTGATGCGGATATGGACAACGTTGTCAGCCAACTTTTGGGCGCAGCATTTGGTTCATCTGGTGAGCGTTGCATGGCTTTGTCAGTGGCGGTGGCGGTTGGCCAAGCGGCAGGTGATCAGTTAGTAGCGAAAATGAAAGACGCTATGACCCCATTAAAAGTCGGTGAATGCTCTGACAAGAGTAACGATTTTGGCCCCGTCATTACTCAGGAACACAAAGAGAAGGTGGTTGGTTTTATCAACAGTGCTGAACAACAAGGTGCGACTGTTGTTGTCGATGGCCGTCAGCCGCAAGTGGCAGGTTATGAAAAGGGGTTTTTCGTTGGTGCGACCTTAATTGATGGTGTGACCAAAGAGATGGATTCTTATCAGCAGGAGATTTTTGGGCCAGTTTTACAGGTTGTTCGTGTCGAGACTATGGAAGAAGCCATGACCTTAATTAACGATCACGAATACGGTAATGGTACTTGTATCTTTACCCGTGACGGTGAGGCAGCACGTTATTTCTCTGACCATATTGAAGTTGGCATGGTGGGGATTAATGTCCCTTTACCTGTGCCTGTGGCATATCACAGTTTTGGTGGTTGGAAACGCTCTTTATTTGGTGACCTGCATGCGTATGGGCCTGATGCGGTGCGTTTTTATACGAAGCGTAAAACCATCACACAGCGTTGGCCTTCTGCCGGTGTTCGTGAAGGTAAGAGTTTTTCGTTTCCTTCCTAGTCCCAGGACATTTCTAACCGATTTAATAGAAATGTGTTTGTTTGACCGCTTACTTAAGTAAGCGGTCTTTTTTTATGAAAAACGTTCGATTTTTCAGCAATGTGGCGGTGACTTACTAGGAAGTGCTGTTTTTTTGAACTAGTATGAGGGTAGCGAGTTTAGATGTTGAGTTCATTGAGTACCCTATGAAAACCGAAACGCCTTTATCGAATGTGCTGAAGTGGCTATCTCTTGTCGTTTTTTCCTCCTTAACCGCCTGCGCTACGATCGATGATCAAAGTATATTGGAAGCGGACTCTTTATCCCTTGAAGTGGAAGAAAATACGGCCTATCTATCTGGTGTATTAGACAGTAACTTGGTGGTGGACTTAACTGACTTTTTAGCAGAGCATCCCAATGTAACGGATTTGGTGCTGGTTGATGTGCCGGGATCAATCGATCAGCAAGCCACCATGGACAGTGCCCGTTTAATTCGACGTTTAGGGTTAAACACTCACATTGCACCCACTGGTTATGTGTTGTCCGGTGGTGTGGATTTATTTCTGGGGGGGATTGAGAGAACCATAGGTGCGGGTGCGGGTGTTGGTATTCATGCATGGTCCGATGGTACTCGTATTAATGCTTCCAGTGCTAATGTGGCGGATCCGATCCACGCGACGTACGTCAACTTCTATTTGGAAATGGGCGTGCCGGAGCGGTTTTATTGGTTTTCTCTGACCGCTGCGCCGGCCGATAGGGTGTATTTTCTGTCCCCAGAAGAAGTGTATGACCTGCAGCTCGCAACGCAATAAATCATGATGTTGAGTGGGGGCGACATGGAACAAATCGAGTTATTTGCCATTGAAAGCCCTTGCAAGGGCGTTTGTGAAAACAGTGCTAAAGGGTTTTGCAAAGGTTGTTTGCGAAGTCGAGATGAACGTTTTCACTGGTTCACTTTGTCCAACGAGGAAAGGTTTCATATCTTAGAGCTTTGCAAACAACGCCGAGTTCGTTTGTTAAAAGCCCGTCAAGAAAGGTTAGATGCCCAATCCGACAAAGCGCTTCCTTATGGGATGGAGGATGAGCCTGCCGAGGATTTGTTGTCTGGGCTAAATTGACCGTATTTTCGCGGTTGGATGACTTGCCTGAACAAAATGCAAGTTCGGCTCAGGCAATCAGTGCATTATTCCATTCGCTTGTGATTAGCCAAAAATTGCTTCTAACGCCTGAGAGAGACGTTCTACACCAATGACTTCCATCCCTGCTATGGGTTTCTTAGGGCAATTCGCTTTTGGCACCACGGCTTTAGTAAAGCCATGTTTGGCCGCTTCACTGATACGCTCTTGGCCAGAGGGCACTGGGCGAATCTCACCAGAAAGTCCCACTTCTCCTAATACAACGAGATCGTGAGGCAGTATTTGATCACGGAAACTGGATACAACGGCGGCAATAGCAGCTAAATCGGCGCTGGTTTCTAATACTTTCACACCGCCTACGACATTTAGGTACACATCTTGATCAGAGGTTAGTAGACCACCATGTTTGTGTAGGACGGCCAATAGCATGGCTAAGCGATTATGATCAAAACCAACAGTGACACGACGCGGATTGCCAAGGGCAGAATCATCGACTAAGGCTTGCAGCTCCACTAGCAAAGGACGTGTGCCTTCCCACACCACCATCACTAAACTGCCAGCGGCAGGTTGATTGCTGCGGTTTAAAAAGATGGAGCTGGGGTTTTTGACTTCCTTTAAACCGTTTTCCATCATCGCAAACACGCCTAGTTCATTGATCGCGCCAAAACGGTTCTTCATACCACGTAGAGTACGAAAGCGTGAATCCTCTGAGCCTTCCAGTAGCACGGAGCAATCCACCATGTGCTCTAAGACTTTAGGGCCAGCTAGAGTGCCGTCTTTGGTAACGTGCCCAACTAACAGGACAGCAGTTTGAGTTTGTTTGGCAAAACGCGTTAATACCGCAGCACTTTCGCGAACTTGTGACACACTGCCAGGTGCAGACTCAATGCCATCAAGGTGCATGACTTGGATCGAGTCAATGACAATGACTTTTGGGTTAACCTGCTGCGCTACGGTCATAATGGCTTCTACATTGGTTTCCGATAGCATCTTTAGGTTTTGCGTTGGTAAACCAAGACGATTGGCCCGCATGGCGACTTGTTGTAAGGATTCTTCCCCCGTGACATACAGCGCCGTTTGTTGTTGCGCTAGCCAACACATGGTTTGCAGCAATAAGGTACTTTTCCCTGCGCCTGGATGGCCGCCAATCAAGACCACACCGCCAGGGACTAAACCGCCACCTAAAACGCGATCAAATTCACTGGCACCGGAACTAAAGCGAGGCACGTCACCGAGATCCACATCAGATAAATTTTGAATGCCAGTTGTAGCACCAGCATAACCTAATGTTCGTGCGTCTTGGCTTGCGGCCACTCGAGCGGAGGTTTTACCAGAGGTTAGGCGAATTTCAGAGAGCGAATTCCACGCGCCACACGCTTGGCACTGCCCTTGCCATTTCGCGTAATCTGCGCCGCATTCATTACACACAAAGGCGGTTTTTGCTTTAGCCATTAGATTCTCTTTGTCATAATTCCGCTGGGTTTATTCCCCAGCTTATTGAAAATAACGTCCATGTTATCACAGCTGAAACCTTACTTAGTATGCTTCCAATTCAGCGAATACAAGTCTGTTCGGCGGTCTTTCAAATTGTTCACAGAGCCTTCGCTGCGTGTCAGTTTGAGTTTATCTAGGTCCAAATCCGAGAACATGATCATCTCTGTATTGGGAGTGGTTTCCGCCATCACAGCATCGTGTGGATAGGAGAAGTCAGACGGTGAAAACACTGAACTTTGGGCATACTGGATGTCTAGGTTTTCTACCTGAGGCAGGTTGCCACAGCTACCACAAATGACCACATAACATTCGTTTTCAATGGCACGTGCTTGCGCACAGCGGCGAACACGAAGGTAACCATTCTTGGTGTCCGTCCAGAAAGGAACGAATAGAATGTCCATGTCTTGTGATGCCAGTAAGCGGCCTAATTCAGGGAATTCCACGTCATAACAAATCAAAATACCCACTCGACCTGCGTCAGTATCAAAGACTTTGAGGTCGTTACCCCCTTCAATAATCCAGTCACGACGTTCATGGGGGGTGATGTGGATTTTCTTTTGTTCTTCGACAGTACCATCTCGACGGCATAGATAACTGACGTTGTAGAGAATGTCATCTTCCATCAAGGGCATGGAGCCAGTAATCACGTTAATGTTGTAACTCACCGCCAGTTGTGACATTTCATTTTTAAAACGTTCTGTGAAGCTGGCAAGAAAACGGATCGCTTCCGTTTGGTTACTTTGATCTGGACTCAAGCCAATTAAAGGGGCGTTGAAAAATTCCGGAAACAGGACAAAGTCACTCTTATAGTCGGATACAGCATCGACAAAATATTCTACTTGTGTGAGCAGTTCATCGACACTTTCTACTTCACGCATTTGCCATTGAATCGCACCGATTCGAACCTGTGTCTTTCTGGATTTTATGACGGTGGTTTCCGGTGCAAAAAAGATGTTTTTCCATTCTAGAAGAGTGGCGTAACCTTGGGACTTTTCATCTTCTGGCAAATAACGCTTCATTAAGCGAGTTACTTGGAAATCGTTGGAAAGCTGGAAGGTGAGAATGGGGTCATAAATCTTACGTTCACGCACCGCTTCTAGGTATTCGGCCGGTGTCATTTCATGGGCATGTTCATGGTAACTTGGAATGCGGCCACCAGCTAGAATGGCACGTAAGTTGTGCTGACGGCACAGTTCTTTTCGTGCTTCGTATAAACGACGACCGAGACGATAACCTCGGTATTCTGGTGCGATTAAAACATCTAGGCCGTACATGGCATCACCAAGACGATCGTTAAGAATGTTTTCTTTTTGGTCCACTAAATCATCGTATGTATGTGGGTTACTGAAACGCTGATAGTTGACTTGCACTGAGAGGGCAATGCCGACAATTTCACCGTGATCTTCTAAACAGATCTGGCCTTCGGGAAAGTCTTTAATCAGTTTGTGAATAGTGTGCTCAGGCCAAGCGCCACCAATGTCGTGGTAGACCTTATCCATTAGGGTTTTGACTTGGGTGTAATCTTGATTGGTGATGTTGCGAATTTTTAAATGTAAATCTTCACGCATGATAGCTAAGCCCCTTTGAGCTTTGTCCTCGATAAAATCTGATAATAACGTGTATTAAGTGATAAGGCGTTAAAATTTCTTTTCAATCCCTCGGTTTTAATTTCCCAAAATAGAAAACCCCCGCCGAAGCGAGGGTTTTGATCTTACTGAGTTAAGTAAGAGATAGTTTAAAGGTCTTATTTCTTGAATTCTGGGTACGCTTCCATACCACATTCAGATAGATCAACACCTTCGTATTCTTCTTCTTCGCTGACACGAACACCCATGATAGCTTTGATGATTAACCAAACTACCAAGCTTGTTACGAATACCCAGACGAAGATAGTTAATGCACCGATGATTTGACCGCTGAAGCTTGCACCGTCATTGGTTAGTGGCACAGCTAGTAGACCCCAAATACCCACAACACCGTGAACAGAGATAGCACCAACTGGATCATCAATTTTTAGCTTATCAAGTGTTAGGATAGACATCACAACGATCAGACCACCAACAACACCGATTAACGTCGCACCTAGAGCAGAAGGCGTAGAAGGCTCTGCCGTGATCGCAACCAAACCTGCTAGTGCACCGTTAAGTAGCATTGTAAGGTCCGCTTTACCGAATAGGATGCGAGCTAGAAGAAGAGCACCAATCGCACCACCAGCTGCAGCGGCGTTTGTGTTTAGGAAGACCATTGCAACAGAGTTAGCGTTAGCGATGTCGCCTAGTTTCAGTACAGAACCACCGTTGAAACCGAACCAACCCATCCAAAGGATGAAAGTACCTAGTGTTGCTAGTGGTAGGTTAGCACCAGGAATGGCACGTACTTCACCGTTAGGACCGTATTTGCCTTTACGAGCACCAAGTACAAGCACACCAGCAAGCGCTGCTGCAGCACCGGCCATGTGAACGATACCAGAACCTGCAAAGTCAGAGAAACCTAAGTCGCCTAGGTTGAACATACCGAATACATCGTTGCCACCCCAAGTCCAAGAACCTTCCATTGGGTAGATGAACGCTGTCATAACCACGGCGAAGATTAGGAAAGACCACAGTTTCATACGCTCAGCAACAGCACCAGAAACGATAGACATAGCGGTTGCTACGAATACCACTTGGAAGAAGAAGTCAGAAGCGCCAGAGTAAATAGAACCGCCTTCAAAACCGCCATCACGGCCAGCAAAGTCAGTTAAAGTAGAAGCAACGTCTACATCTTGAATACCTGTTAGGAACCAAGTACCGCCGTACATGATTGAGTAACCGCAAACTAGGTACATAATACAAGAGATCGCAAATAGCGCGACGTTCTTTGTTAGGATTTCAGTGGTGTTTTTAGCACGTACTAAACCTGCTTCCAACATGGCAAATCCCGCTGCCATCCACATAACCAGTGCACCACACACCAAGAAGTAGAAGGTGTCCATGGCATATTGTAAGTGAAAAATTTGATCTTGCATGTTTCGCCCCCCTAAAGGCTAAAATATTCGAACCGTATTAAACGGCTTCTACGCCAGTTTCGCCGGTACGAATACGAACCGCTTGCTCAAGGTTAACGATAAAGATTTTACCGTCGCCGATTTTGCCAGTATTTGCAGCACCACTAATGGCTTCAACCACTTGGTCAGTCATATCGTCTGCAATGGCTAGCTCGATTTTTACCTTAGGTAGAAAGTCCACAACGTATTCCGCACCGCGGTATAGTTCTGTGTGGCCTTTTTGACGTCCGAACCCTTTCACTTCTGTTACCGTGATGCCTTGAACACCGATTTCAGAAAGCGCTTCTCGAACATCATCGAGTTTAAATGGCTTGATGATGGCAGTAATAAGCTTCATACCCACTGTCTCCTTTAAAAGTCAGTTTTATTGTCGTATCGCAGGTAGATGTCTTTATTCAATATGCGTGCCATCTCTTGAACAGCCCAAGGGATAAGGGCTTTGTAAGGATTTTGTCGGCTTATTGAAATTAAAAAGGGCAGGAAATGATTGCAAATAGTGCGGCATATTGGGGTGCGTTAAACGAGAGGTGCTTTAAGTTGGTGCAAAATCGCATCTATAAAATAGCCTTATCTCACCTTTTTGCTCTATCTGCTTGCTCCTAATACAAAAATAGGCATGGCAGTGGACGATCTAAAAATGACGGGAAATGCCATATGATGATAACTAAATGGTCAAGCTGCATTTTTTATTGCACAAAAAGAAGGCGTGAATGAGTTTGTTACTGAGCTTGTTTGTACCTTTGCTCGACCACTATACTAGACAAAGGATTCGTATTATTTAAATAAGCCCTATCAGGAAGCATTGAGAGTAAAATGATTGATCAATTTATTAAACAGTTAGGCACTGGTTTGGAGCAGGCAGCGGAAACCTTAGGGAAGCTGCCAAAAGAAGAGATTCAAGCTCAGTTGCATCAAGTGGCGCAGACCACGTTAAGCAAAATGGACCTAGTGACTCGCGAAGAGTTTGAAGTGCAGGCGGCGATGTTGGCTAAATACCGAGAGAAACTGGCCGCTTTGGAAGCGCGTCTGGCAGAGTTGGAAACCGATCAATAAGCTCATTTCCAGCCTTGCTGCCACAGGGCCTTTGAGCTGAGGGATTGCCAAGGTAATCTATATTGTTGGTGATTGATGACAGCCTCCAATACACACTCGATTACCTTGTCGTCCTCATCACGGATGAGTTCAGTCACAATAAAATGTTTTTCCTTTTGTTGTGGTGAATGGGATGTCCATTTAGAGAGTAATAATTTATTCGGGTTAATTTGATGCTTTGACATGGTTCATCCTGTTATCCGGCGTTGTTAACTTGTTGTTCCAAAAGTAAGACGTAAGTCGTTATGAATACGTGACAAACGCTAAGTTAGATGACCTAGCGAGAATATTACCAAACGATCAAGGAGTGATCATGAGTTTAGCTACTATCTACAGTCGTGCCCGTGTGGGTGTGGCGTCCCCTCTTGTTACTGTCGAAACTCACATTTCCAATGGTTTGCCTTCTCTTAATATTGTGGGTTTACCTGAAGCAGCCGTTCGAGAATCCAAAGATAGAGTACGCAGTGCCATTATCAACAGTCATTTTGAGTTCCCTACTCGCCGAGTCACGATTAACCTCGCGCCAGCTGACTTGCCTAAAGAAGGTGGACGCTATGATTTAGCGATTGCTATTAGTGTGCTGGTAGCATCTGGACAGCTCGGAGAGTTAAATCTAGGTGATACGGAGTTCATTGGTGAGTTGGCGTTATCTGGTGATATTCGGGGAGTTTCCGGTTTATTACCATCAGCGATCGCTTGTCACCAATCGAATCGACAACTGATTCTTCCGGCAGATAATCAAGCGGAAGCTGCACTGGTAGAAGGTCACTCCGTGTTTGCTAAACATTTAACGCAAGTGACGGCACATTTACTTCAGCAAACGGCCTTGCCTCTTTGTCAGGGGCGTCCTGAAACGGATCTTTCTGTACGCCAAGTGTTTAAAGATATGCGCGATGTGAAAGGACAATATCAAGCAAGACGAGCGTTAGAAGTGGCAGCTGCTGGTGGTCATAATCTGTTGTTTATCGGTCCTGCAGGCACTGGGAAAACCATGTTGGCCTCTCGGTTGCCGAGTATCATGCCACAAATGACCGAAGCGGAAGCCTTGTCTGTAGCGTCGGTGCAATCTGTGGCGGGTCGTAAAATGGGACAAGATTGGCATTGGTCTGAGCGACCGTTCCGTTCGCCTCATCATTCCTGTTCGGCGGCGGCTTTGGTGGGCGGTGGCTCAATCCCCAAACCTGGCGAAGCGTCGCTCGCACATTGTGGCGTATTATTTTTAGATGAACTACCTGAGTTTGATCGTAAAGTGTTGGAAGTGTTACGTGAGCCTTTAGAGAATGGCGAAGTGCATATTTCTCGGGCTCGTGGGCAGGTGACTTTTCCTGCTAGATTCCAATTGGTCGCCGCGATGAATGCCAGTAACGAGGCGTATCGTGGAGAGCAAGATTATTATCAATCCAGTGCCAGTCAAAAGTATTTAAAGAAGCTTTCAGCGCCTTTTTTGGACCGTATTGATTTGCATGTGGAAGTGCCGCCATTGCCGTCTGATGTGTTGGTGAATGCGCAGGAAGAGGGCGAGTCAAGCGACAGTATTCGCTTGAGGGTAGAGCAGGCGGTGGCGCGACAAAGGGCTCGACAAGGAGTCCAAAATGCCTTGTTAAGTGGTCGTCAACTAGAAGCCATTTGCGCCCTAAGTGAAGAGGATAAACGCTTCATGCAACAAGCCTTAGACACACTAAAACTGTCTGCACGAGCGTATCATCGAGTATTAAAAGTCGCCTTAACCTTGGCGGACTTAAATGACACCTCTGTGACGAGAGCGCATTTAATGGAATCCCTCAGTTACCGTAAAATGGAGAAGACATTGACTTCTGCTTTATCGAGCTGATGGTTTTATGAGCCATTTAATAATGGTATATAGTGACACGGTATAAGAGGAATTAAACAAGCGAGATCTCATTATGGTGAAGCTCAGTTTCACATTGCTAAGTCTTTTCGCCTGCTCATCCGTTGTCGCGAATGATCGAGGCTTTGATCTTGAGATGGGGCCTTATATGTCCTACATGGACTATAGCGAGCACGGTGATGTCAGCCAATATGGGGTGTTGACGGGTGTGTTGGCTCGCTATTCTTCTTATTATAATTTTTCTGTTTTATTCCTTGATGTGTCTTATGCCAGTGATGATATTAATCAAAAAGGTGCGGGCAAAATTAAGTCAGTGAAGAATGAAGTATATGACTTAAGAAGTATGATTGGCCGGGCTTTGTATGTGAATAACCGCTATCGAATTACACCCTATTTGGGGTTGGGTTACCGGCGCTCTCTTGTGGATTCTCGAGGCAAGCTATCCAGTTCTTCTATTGAAGGTTATAAGAGCCAACAAACCTATCTTTACAACCCTATTGGTATTGAATTTCAAGAACTGGTGGACGAAGCCGGTTGGGCGTTAGGTGCGCGTATTGAATACGATACCGTGTTGTTGGCGAGAAATGAAACGCGACTCTCTGCCGCTGAGGGGTATCGAGCCATAGAAACGGATTTAACCAAAGCGCGTGGCTACCATTTTTATCTTCAGTTACAACGTTTATTGAACCCAGATGGTGGAGGGATTGTGATTGAACCCTTCTACAAATACTGGCAAGCAAACGATGCCGAGAAAACAGGTTTAGCAGCGAATACGGCGAATCATTCTTCTAATGAGTGGGGTGTCTCTCTTTTATTGTCTTTTTAATCTTCGCTATTTTTGAGTTCTCTATTCTTCAACATCTCATTTGGTTACAATTCCGCTCCCAGTTCTGTTTTCTCCTTTGTAGAACAATTACTTTCGTCTTTGGAAAGCGCTTTTTTCCGATACAAATAATGGGTTGGAAGGAGTGTATTGGGCATCAATAATAATGAATGGCAGCCATGTGGTGGACATGATGTTGTCAAAATGGAGTATAAAAATATGGTAATTCAGTTATTCCCTCTTTGGGCTATTTTGCTTTCAGTATTGGCTTTTTTCCAACCTGATATGTTTGTTGGTTTGAAGTCTCAAATTGTCCCTCTATTGACTGTGATCATGTTGGCAATGGGATTAACCCTGAGCCCTAGTGATTTTAAACAGGTGCTAAAAAACGGTAAAGCTGTGGGTGTGGGCGTATTGCTGCAGTTTTTAGTCATGCCCATTGCGGCTTTCGGTGTGGCATTTGCGTTTGGTTTCGATAGTGAGCTGACCGTTGGTATGTTGCTGGTTGGTAGTGTGGCTGGCGGCACCTCGTCCAATGTCATGTGTTACTTAGCAAAAGGCGATACAGCACTGTCAATTTCTATGACTGCGATTTCGACTTTGTTAGGCGTCGTTTTAACGCCTTTACTGGTCTCTTTGATGATAGGTCAAAGTGTCGATGTCCCCGTTGCTTCCATGTTGTGGAGCTTGTTTAAGATCGTTTTGTTGCCGGTTGCCGCTGGGGTTTTGATTAACACTTTCTTCGCTCAATATGTGCGTAAAGCTGAAGTTGTGTTTCCTTATATTTCCATGTTCGCCATTGTGTTAATCATTGCAATTGTGGTGGCATTGAGCGCATCGAAAATAGTTCAGGTCGGATTAATTGTCGCAGCAGCCGTGATTATTCATAACAGCATAGGTTTGCTATTAGGTTATTGGGTCACCAAAGCTTTGGGATTTGATGCTCGCGTGTGTCGTACCATTGCGTTTGAGGTTGGCCTACAAAACTCAGGTTTGGCCGCAGCGTTGGCTGTGAAATTCTTTACGCCGATGGCGGCATTGCCAGGTACTATCTTCAGTGTTTGGCATAATATTTCTGGTTCCCTATTAGCCAGTTATTGGAGCCGTCGCTCTGTGGATAAAACTGACGCCTAATCGTGTCTGTTTCAGTTAATAAAAACGGGTAGCTTGGCTACCCGTTTTTGTTGGTATTAAGCCTGCGCTAGCGGCTGACGAAGCGGATGCATTAATAGCTTTTTAGTGAGTTTAATAAGTGACAAAATAGTGATGATTTGAACGCTCAATAACACCACAATCCCCAACCAATATATTGCACTGAATTGATCAATTATCCCAGTCTTTACCCAACCAATATGCCACCAGAACATGCCCATGACAAAGAGTGCGACACCAGGACAAATCAAGCCAAAGCTTACGGGGCTTTCCTTATCGCCATGCAAGTAATAGGTTAGATAACCATTTTTCTTCATTACTTTGTAGCCCAAGGCTAGTACGCCAATTTGCAGTGTAAACAGTAAGCTTAAAGGTACAAAGAGTTGTCCAGCATGACTTTCTACTTTGAAGTGATGGCTAAGTCCATGTGACAGCCTGACCCAAGTAATGGCTAGAAGAGTAAGGATTGGAATCAGCATCCAGATACTTGGCGATGCCGGTTCTGATAAACCATGTTGCATCATCGCGGTGATGCCTTTTACTAAAAAAAGTATGCCTAGCAAAATAGCAAAGATCATAAACGCCAAGCTAAAGCTTGTTGCAATGGCAACAGTAGCGGCAACATGAGACATAGCTGCCGCGGCGGCAAAGCCAACCGCTAGCATAGCAAAGGTGAAGACGCTGATGAGACCAGATAAATGATTGTGCTCTTGGCTGCGGTAACCGCCGTCACTGATCATATGACTCATGTAGCGAGTAAACTGTTGGCTAGCAACATAGGCGATGATGGCAAAAGCGAATATTGCGCCAGGAAAAAGGTACTCAACCACGCTCCATAGACCAGGCACAAACAAAGCCCCCAGTATGAAAAAGACATTCACTGTCATGGCTAAGGTAAGTGGTATCGCCATTTTTTGTAATTCAGCTGGGGTGTTATCGAGCGTCTGCAAAGCAGCTTTATGTTGGCGACTTTCGGCAATGTTCCAAATTAATAAGAGTACATGCAACAGAGCAAAAATAATGACCCCGATGAGAGCGAATAAGGTAATGGCGGCAAGTAGATCTCCTTTTATCAGCTGTGTATGCCAATCAGCATAGGTTGGTATAGGGGTTGCTGGATGAGGAATTAGCCACATCAGGTACATAAAAAAGCTGACAGATGTACCACCCGCGCCTAGGGCTGCTAGCCAGTAACTAGGGTGATATTGAATATTTGGGTTCTTGCGAAGCATGATTCGCCTCCTAAATACATTAAATTAGATATTTCTAATATAGTGTATTATATGCTGATTCGCTTATTTAAAATGCCTATAGTTGACAAAGATCAATTTTATTAGGATTTTCTAATGTATTGGCTGGTCTTGTCTTTGTATCGAACCTTGGCTCCTCTCTGGTGTAGAATGTGTTTTTTATCCGTTCAGCTGTGAGCCCATATGAGTGAATCCTTACCTTCCATATCACAACGCATGCGCAATCTAAATGATCGTCAACTTGAGGCGGTAAAGCAGATTGATGGGCCTCTGCTTGTATTAGCGGGCGCAGGGTCGGGTAAAACCAGTGTAATTACCACGAAAATTGCCTATCTGATTCAAACCTGCGGTTTTAAGGCCAACAGCATTATTGCTGTCACCTTTACCAACAAAGCAGCGCGAGAAATGAAAGAGCGTGTTGTGGGCATGCTGAGTAAAGAGGAAAGTCGAGGTCTGAGTATTTCGACTTTCCACAATTTGGGGTTGCGCATTTTACGTCGTGAATACCGCCGAGTGGGTCTAAAAGAAGGTTTTACCTTATTCGATTCACAAGACTCCTTGTCGTTAATTAAAGAAATCTTAGACAAAGAGTTTAATGGTCAAACGGATTCCGCTGCCCATTGTCAGCACACCATTTCCAATTGGAAGAATGATCTGACCACGCCGCAAGAGGCCATGACTAATGCAGACACAGAAGAATACCTGCTTGCGGCACAAGTTTATGCGCAATATCAGCGCTATCTTCGAGCTTACAATGCCGTGGATTTTGATGATTTGATTCTGTTGCCGGTGAGTCTGTTAATGTCGGATGAAGAGTTAAGAGATAAGTGGCAGAAGAAAGTTCGTTATCTCTTGGTGGATGAGTGTCAGGATACCAATGCCAGTCAGTACGAGTTGATTCGCCTTTTAGCAGGCTTTCGTCGTTGTTTCACCTTGGTGGGTGACGATGACCAATCCATTTATGCATGGCGTGGTGCTCGACCCGAAAACCTTGAGCGCTTGTCGGTAGACTATCCGAATTTGAAGTTGGTCAAACTGGAACAAAATTACCGTTCCACTAAAACCATTCTGAAAGCCGCCAACACCTTAATAGCCAATAACCCACACGTATACGATAAGTCTCTGTGGAGTGATTTGGGGTTAGGGGACCCAATTCGGGTGATGGTGACGCGCAATGAAGACGCCGAATCTGAGCGTGTCGCAGCCGAAATCCAGTCTCGCCACTTGCGCCATGACATTCCTTATCGGGATTTTGCCATTCTCTATCGTGGCAACCACCAAGCACGATTACTGGAAATTAAACTGCAGGCCTATCGCATCCCCTACAAGATGAACGGCGGCACTTCCTTCTTCTCGCGCGCTGAAATCAAGGATCTGATGGGGTATTTACGCCTGTTGGTAAACCCAGCGGACGATAATGCCTTTTTGCGAGTGGTGAATTTACCGCGTCGTGAGATCGGCCCAGCGACCTTGGAAAAAGTGGGTAATCTTGCCTATGAGCGTCAAGTTAGCTTATTTGAGGCCTCTGGTTATAAAGAGTTGGAAGACACTGTGACGGGGCGTTCTCTAAAAAGTCTGCAAGATTTTGAGCGCTGGATGTCAACCTTGCGCCAACGCTTGCAAGGGGCTTCGCCGGTGCCTGTAATAGAACAAATGATCCATGACATGGATTATTACGGCTGGATTCAAGAGCAAAGCTCTTCAACCAAAGCCGCTGAGCGACGCATTGAAAATGTCCGCTTTTTACTGGACTCCATTCAGCGCATGATGGAATCTGCCTGGGAAGAAGACGACAGTGCTGAGTTGGATCAGGCCATCAGCAAGCTTTTGTTAATCGATATGTTAGAGCGACAAGAAGAAGAGGAAGACGAAGATAAGGTGCAGTTATTAACCTTACATGCTTCCAAAGGCTTGGAGTACCCGCATGTGTTCTTGATTGGTTGTGAAGAGGAATTACTGCCGCATCGCAACAGCATTGAAAACGATGATATAGAAGAAGAGCGACGTTTGGCTTATGTGGGAATTACTCGAGCGAAGCGAACCTTATGCATTACTTTGGCGGCAAAGCGCCGACAATACGGCGAAGAAATTGACTGTCTCCCAAGTCGTTTTCTGGATGAACTACCAGAAGAGGATTTGGTCTGGGAAGGACGTGGTGATGAAGGCGAAAGTGCGAAAAAAGAACGTGGACAAGCCTCGTTGTCCGCATTAAAAGCCATGCTAAACGATTAGCTGTTATCTAACATGAATTGAATCGCGGCTTGGATTTCGTCATCGCTACAGTTGGAGCACATGCCTTTTGGTGGCATGGCGTTTAAACCTTCAATGGCATGCTTCAACAAGGTTGGCATGCCTTTTTCCTTTCTAGGTAGCCAATCTGCTGAGTTTCCCAGTTTTGGCGCGCCTGCCACACCGTGCAAATGGCATGCTACGCAAAATGAATTGAAGACTTTACCACCAGACCTTTCAGTGGTGCCGCTTGCGTTCAAGGTCGAGGCACTCATCGTGAGCCCAATGATTAAGGTAAAAAATTTTATGATTCGAATAGAGGCGGAATGCCGCTTAACGCTTTGGTAAAGCATGAAGATGGTTTTCCTATAAAATCCAGCGTAAGAGAACAGGGATGAATTATCTGCCACTTTTACGATGGGGTAAATGCAATGGATCAAACCGCTTTGATGAATCCACTATTTTTCTGTGATTAAGCACTGGTATCCTGCGTGATTTCCTTTAGAATACGCACTCCAATTTACTTCTGATCGGTCGATCAAAAGTGTCTAATGCGCCCGTAGCTCAGCTGGATAGAGCGTCGCCCTCCGGAGGCGAAGGTCGAAGGTTCAAATCCTTTCGGGCGTGCCATTTTGATAATGGAAAATAACTCTGTAACCCTCGTACTCACTGGCTTTATAAGAAGATAGATTGCCATTTTGATAGCGCGGTTAAATCTCTATAGCCCCTTATTATTTTCTCAAAACGTCTTCTCAAACAGAGAGTATCCTGTTGAAAGTTCAGAGAGACAATGTGCAGCACATGTTTGATAGAAATGCGGGAGAGGATCCAATTGGAGCAGAGTATCAATTCAAGAAAGGTACAGTAATCTCTGATTAGTTAAAAATATTTTCTACTATTACAAAATAAGTATCTGATGTGACTAAATAACGGCTCATGATCAGTATGATTGAGCCGTAAGTTTAGTTCTTAAAAATTCTGAGCTCGTTAGAGATATTAAATAGCAGTAATTAGAAAGTTATAGTCCTTTTTTATGTACCTGACTAATTACTGCTAGTTTCCATGTAAAGATTCGAATCTTCTTGAGGAGCAGTTTATAAATACTTATGCATTTAGAAACTGTGTCTACTGTGTGGTATACCCACCGTCGATGACGATAGCTTGTCCAGTCACTCCTTTTGCCGAAGGGCTGCTGAGAAACAAACAGTAGTCTGAAATTTCATCTACCGTGAGGAAGCGGCGTTGTGGCACCAGAGGCCAAATGACCTCCTCCAACACACGATCAAGTGAGACATCGCGTGTTTTGGCCAAATCCTCCAGCTGATTTCTCACCAATGGCGTGTCCACATAGCCGGGACACAGCGCATTGATGGTCACACCAAAAGGCGCGGCTTCCAGCGCAGCTACTTTTGTTAGGCCAATTACGCCGTGTTTGGCAGAATTGTAGCCAGCTTTGCCTGCAAAGCCGATTAAGCCATTAATCGACGCCATGTTAATGATTCGCCCATCCCCTTTTTCTTTCATCAAAGGCAGGATTTTTTTGATCGCCAAAAAGGGCGCGATCAACATAATGTCGATTAAACGTCGGTAGGTGTCTGAGGGGAATTCTTCTATCGGCGCGATATGTTGAACCCCCGCGTTGTTGACCAGAATATCGATGTGGCCAAATTGCGCAATGGCGGCGTCTATCGCATCCATAAATTGCGGTTCCTTAGTCACATCGCAGGCGAAAAAAGTGCATTGCTGATGGAATGCTGAAAGCTGTGTTTTTGCCTCTTCTATCGCCGTTTGGCTGAAATCTAAAATGGCGACATTCATGTCCGCTTTCAGAAATGCTTGAGCAATTTCCAAGCCGATTCCACTTGCTGCCCCCGTAATTAATACTGTTTTATTGTTCATTTTTATTCTCCAAACAGGAAAGCAAACGGGTTAACCGTAAATCACTTCGGGCAACCACAACACCAGGTCTGGGAATAAAAACACCAGAAGCACAGCTAATAATTGCAGAAGGACGAAAGGAATAACGCCTTTGTAGATGTGTAATGTGGTCACCCCAGCTGGTGCGACGCCTTTTAAATAGAAGAGCGAAAAGCCAACAGGTGGTGTTAAAAAAGAGGTTTGTAGCGCCAAAGCAAACAGCACGACAAACCACACCAAATTGAACTCCAACGCGACCACAACAGGCCCGACGAGAGGGAGTAAAATCAAGCTGATTTCTAGCCAGTCTAAGAAGAAACCCGCTACGAAGGCGATGAGCAGAATAACCACCACAATGCCTGCTGGCGACAAAGGAATACCTTGCAGCAAATCACTGATGAATTCATCGCCCCCCAGCGTTCGTAACACCACGGCGAAAGCCGTCGCGCCCAAGAAAATACCAAAAACAAACGACGTCGTAATGGTGGTTTTACGGCACACTTCAGCCAACATTTTCATATTGAAGCGCTTGTTTAAAATCGCTAAAAGAGTGGCGCCAAACGCCCCAACACCGGCGGCTTCTGTTGGCGAAACAATCCCCATGAAGATAGAGCCCAATACAGACAAAATAAGTGCCAGCGGAGGAAAAACGGCTTTCAATGTTGACCAGATTAATCCCATCGTAACCGGTGGTAAATTCAGTGGTGGTTGGCAGACTTTCGGATTGAAAATAGCAGAAAGAATGACATACACGATGTACAAACCGCCCAGTAACAAACCGGGAACCAGCGCGCCCATGAATAAGCTGCCCACGGAAAGAGAAAGCTGATCCGCCATAATAATTAGCATGATGCTTGGCGGAATCAAAATGCCCAAGGTACCAGAAGACGCAACAATACCGCTGGCAAACGAAGGCGAATATTTTTGTTCTAACATGACAGGCATAGACAGCATGGCGAGTAGTACAACTGACGCACCCACGATGCCTGTTGACGCCGCAAACAAGATGCCGATTAAGATTACAGCAACACCGAGTCCACCTCGAAATCGCCCAAACAAATTAACAAAGTTCAC
This sequence comes from Marinomonas aquiplantarum, assembly GCF_003314975.1. Taxonomy (GTDB): domain Bacteria; phylum Pseudomonadota; class Gammaproteobacteria; order Pseudomonadales; family Marinomonadaceae; genus Marinomonas; species Marinomonas aquiplantarum. The sequence goes on along the minus strand of NZ_QNRF01000009.1, from coordinate 96,851 downwards.
CATCAAGCGTTCAGCTACGCCAGAGCGTTCTAGCATCAATCCCATAAAAATAAACATGGGTAAGGCGACAAGCACCCAGTTGCTCATTTGGGCATAAATCCGTTGGATTATGGTGCCGTAAATGCGCCAATCGTTCATATAGTAAGTGTCCCAATCCAAAAACTGGGAGGACAAAACGCCAACAACGCTGAAGATGATCGCCAAACCAGCGAGCACCCATGCGACAGGAAACCCTGAAAAAATCAATAAGATAAAACTGCCAAGCATGGCAATGACTAATAATTCGTATGTTTCGAACATAATCTTCCCTTGAAACTAGCCTTTTGTGTGGCTTTGATGAATAGAAACGCCACGTAGAAAAGCGACACAGCGAAGCCAGCGAGAACTGGCCGCCATGACCAATAATGCCAGTGCAATTAAAATGAATGACTTGAGAATCCAGCGAAAAGGTAAGCCATCAAATGATGGTGAGACTTCATTCATTCGATAAGATCGTTCAACAAAAGGAAGGGCATAGTTAAACATGACAAAACAAAAAGGCAGCAGTAGGAGCGAGATACCAAAGACTTCGATCCATACGCGTTTTCTCATCGACCAATGTTCCGCCAGCGCATCAACACGAACATGACCGTCGTGGATAAAGCAGTAAGACAGCCCCAGCATGAAGCCAACTGCATACAAGTGCCACTGTAACTCTTCTAACGCCACAAAGGTGGTATTGAAAAAATAACGCATTAAGGCATTGCTGACGATCAAAAGCATCAACACTAACCAAATCCAAGAAATGTACTGCCCTATCTTTTCGATGGCACTTTCAAGCCATTGCGAGACTGGCGTGTGAGGCAGCTGGTTGATGTTGGAGTGCGATAATTTTGCCTCGATTTCAGCTAAATTTAACTCAGTTGATGGATCGGACATGTATTTCTCCTTTGATTTCGGATGATGTACATCCAGTGAAAAACGTCGGCATCGTGTGATGCCGACTCACTTAATAGAACTCAAATAGAGTTATTTCGTGTTCCAATCGCGAGGCAAATAGCCGAATTTTTTCCACGTGCTGTGCTCTTCTTGAAAGTCTTTCATCGACGAATAGATTTTGGCGAATTCCGCATTCTCAGCAGAGTGACGGGCCATCACTTCATCCGTAGCGTCTTGGAAGGCGCTGAGAATCTCGGGTGAATACTGGTGAAGCTCGACACCTTTCTCTTTGAACTTAGACAATATGCCACCTTGTAGCGCTTCAGATTTGGCCAACGACATGGTGTTGGCGGCCACACAGGTATTTTCTATCAAAGATTGCGTTTGCTTGTTGAGCTTATTCCAGTCATTTAGGTTGATGTAAAGGAACTGGTTAGTGGAAGGTTGATGCCAGCCGGGAAGGTAATAGTGCTTGGCGACTTGATAAAACCCAAGTTGCTCATCCACGGTTGGAATAGAGAACTCGGTGCCATCCAATACGCCGGTTTCGAGCGCTTGATAAAGCTCGCCACCTGGAAAAACGTTAATCGACATGCCGAATTCAGACATGATTTCACCGCCAAGACCCGCCGCGCGGAATTTAAGGCCATTTAGGTCATCAACAGATTTGATCTCTTTGCGAAACCAACCCGCGGCTTCTGGGCTGATGGTGCCACACAGAATAGGATAAACATCGTAAGGCTTGAACAGTTCTTTAAGCATTTTATCGCCGTCATGGTAATACATCCAAGCCGTGAATTCGTTCGACTCAAGGCCGAATGGTGTTGCTCCGAATAACGCTGCCGCAGGGATTTGGCCCCACTCATACCCCATCCAAGAATAACCTGCCGAGACATTACCAGAGCTGACGTTGTCGAAAATACTCAATGCTGGCACCAGTGAACCGGGTTCAAAGACTTGCAGTTTTACTTTATTGCCACTGGCATCACTGAGCATTTTAGACACTTCAGGCATGGTGTCGCCAAGCGCTGTTAAAGAGGACGAGAAGGCCATAGGGACTTGCCAGCGGACTTTGTCGAAGTCGGCATAAGATGGCATCGCGAAGCTTAACGTGGTTAAACAAGTCGCTGTTATCAAAGCATTTTTCATGTTTTCAATCCTTTTATTTTTATTGTGTGTTCTTTTCAAACTGTAGAAAGCTGTCATGTATTTTATGCACGCCATAGAGTGCTATGGTGCTGCAGAATGCTAAATCAAGAAAAGTGCCAAATTGATAATATCTATATTTTTCATATAGTTAGTCTAATTTTGCTTTTTTTGATGCGTAAAAATGATGTGGTTTTCCGAAAGATCGGACGGTTTGAGTCTAATTAAAGCACTAGTGGTTTAAGTATAGTCCGAAAAAATAGACACCATCCGAAAAATCGGACTAAATGCCGTGTTTATCGAGCTTTTCGTAAAAAGTGGATTTACTGATGCCCAACTTTTTTGCGGCTTTGGTACGGTTATCGCCACATTCAATCAAAGCGGCGTTAATGATATTTTTTTCTGCTAGGTTCAGTTGTTCTTTTAAGCTGCCTGTGGATTGAATGATCTCTTGTGACGTCTGATTTTTAGGTGTGTTGTGATCTGTTTGGGACAGTTGCACTGGCAATAATGACAGCGGGATTTTTCGATCATGGCTTGTGTAAAACGCTGCTTCCATGACATTTTCGAGTTCGCGAATATTACCCGGCCAGTTGTACGCTAGCATGGCTGTCAAAGCTTGAACGGTGAGCTTTGGTGCACGTCGTCCAGTTCTTCTCGACAGTTTTTGCAGGAAAAAATCAGCCAGTTTTGCAATGTCTTCGCGACGCTCACGAAGTGGAGGTAAATCAATCGCCACAACGTTAATACGATAATAAAGGTCTTCTCGGAAGGTGCCACTTTCTATCAGGCTTTCTAATGGACGATGCGTGGCGGTAATCAGCCGAATGTTTAAGGGCGTGGGGTGCGTGCCACCAACGGATTCGACTTCACGATCTTGTAATACACGCAATAGCTTGGCTTGCATTAATAATGGTAAATCGCCAATTTCGTCGAGAAACAAGGTGCCGCCATTGGCCAATTGAAATTTACCCGGCTTGCCACCTTTTTTGGCCCCTGTAAACGCGCCTTCTTCATAGCCAAATAATTCACTTTCTAGCAAACTTTCTGGTATCGCGGCGCAATTAACTTTGATAAATGGATATTCCGCTCGATCTGACAGCTGGTGGATGGCGTGGGCGTATAATTCTTTGCCGGTTCCTGATTCGCCACGAATTAATACTGTTACATCACCAGAAGCCACTTGTGTGACCTTAGCGCTCAAAGACTTCATCACCTGACTGTCACCGATGATGTCATTTAGGTGAAAATTAGCCCCTGTGTTGAGCTTGTCGGAAGCGATGCTTTTTTGGTACTGAAAGTCTTGTTCAGCTAGCAGTGCTTTTATGTGGCTGTTAATTTGTTTCCATTCATGAGTATCATGAAAAATCACCGTACCAACGGCACCAATGACCTCGCCTTGGTCAACGATAGGGAGGCGGCTAGCAATCATTTTACTGCCTAAAATCTTCTGAAAAGAAAATCGTTCCGCTTGGCCTGTCTGCACAGTAATGTGCATCCGAGTGTTTTCAATGACGTCGGTGACTTTTTTCCCCTTTACATCCTCCGCCTTCACTCCAAGAAAGCGTGCATAAGGTCGGTTGATGAAGAAAATCTTTGATTGATGGTCGACAATAACGACCCATTCTTCCATCGCATTCAAAATAGCTTTATAAGTGTTGGCTGCCTGCGAGAGTTTTTCCAGTTTTTTTAATGACATTTGAACTCGGCTTTTTTGTTATTGGTTTTATTTAAGCAAACATGCTTATTTAAATAAGCCATTTTATCTTAACTAAGAAAACTAGAATTAAGAAGTTGTAAAACAGTCAATTTCTTCTGTTCGGTTAAAGCGCGCGAACCCCGACCTATATTGGCACTTTTCATCTCTAAATACTTTTTTTGGCCTCTATAGAAAGTTTTAGAAGAATTTAAATAGGGTTTCTGCTTGTATCAAATGATCGTGTTTAATGCATCACAAGGATGCAGGAATAGCGATATATCACATCAGCGTGCTGATGTATGTTGGCTCAAGTTTCGTTATGGTGATGTCCCGATCTGAGTTGGGAAAGTTGGCCGTCCTTCCCCCTGCAACTTATTCTTTGCCATAGAGTAGGGCATTTAAATCACTTGCTGAAAAAATGATCTAAATACTTAATTAATAGAATGTATTGAGCCTATGATAATTTTGGTGCCTCGCTTTGCCTTAAGGCCAATCCGAAAAATCAGGCGTGTTTGCGTCTCTATTAACGACACCTTTTTCTGTGTAATAACGCTTAAATTGACTGGGCGACATTCCTGTTTCTTTTTTAAAGAAATGACTGAACTGACTTCCGTCGTTGTAGCCCAAATCATTTGCGATGGCTTGTATGGCCCCAGTGGACTTTTTTAATCTTGATGTGGCTTCAATTAAAACGCGGTTATTAATCAGCTGTAGCGGAGATTTTTTCAGATTGCGTTGGCAGATGGCATGCAGTCGATCGTAGGTCATAATCAACTCCTGACAATAATATGAAACTGCTCTTCTATTACGATACTCTACTTCTACGAGTTGTCGAAATTGTTGTAATACTAATTCATCGGGGGAGTGCGTTAGCCGAATAGACTCGATATTACTGAGGCGATATATACTAATCAGTAAAATACGAATGATTGAGCAGATCACGGTTCGAGAACGTTTAGTCGAGGTAGATATTTCCGTCTTCAATAAGCGTAAAAGCGGTAAGAATTCGTTGTCGATGTCATCTTTTGAGCAAGCGGTGATGGTAAACTGCCGCATCAAAGTTTCTAATTTTGCACTGTCTAGGTCAGAGCCAGTGACTAAAGAAATAAGCTCATCTCGATAGCCTAATAGCCAAACCTGACTCCCAGCAGGAACCAATACTTTAGCCTGTTTTTTGTGGGGAATACAAAAAATAGACGACTCTGTAATCTGGTGCATTTCTTCCATTGATACCGTGGCGTCACCACGCTGAATGATACCAATTAAGTTAAAGTCGGAAAAATTGTCGTTCCCCGTACTAAATACTCGAGATTGTAGACCGGGCTGAATAGACTCAAATCGAACCATTGAGCCTATGATATTCGTCAACATTGCCTTTCCTTTAAAATCGTCAAATAAACCATTTTTTAACAACTTTAAGCCATTATTTAACATGTTGATAGAGGAAATAGCTGTTAATCTTTTAAACGTTACTCATCGACCGATAACAAAACTAATAACGGCAGGGTGAAATTTTGAGCATCATGTACAACGATATCGACCTATCTACTATACCCGAGGTGGACTTGTTCATTGACGGTCAACATACACCAGCGATTGCGGGTGACTATTTTGAAAGGTTAGACCCAAGTACTGATTTGGTGGCGTCTCGTGCCGCCTCCGGTCGCTTAGAAGATGCGGAACACATGGCGGCTATCGCAGCAGCTAATTTTTCAAAATGGTCTACCACCGAAGTTACAGAACGAGCCGAAATTTTACGCCGTGCGAAACGATTGATGCCCAAATACCGCAATCGTTTGGCTCAGTTGATGCTTAAAGAGATTGGCGCTGTGGGTGACTGGGTGGATTTCAATATTAAAGTAGCAGGAGAGGCTATTGAAGCTGCGGTTGCTCTAGCACTGAAATACCCATCTAACTCGCCCATAGATGAAGCATCTAATTCCTATACTGTTCGTCAACCGGTTGGAGTGTGTCTTGCCATTGCGCCTTGGAATGCCCCCATTGTGTTGGCCATGCGCTCCGTGGTCTTTCCGCTGGCTTTTGGCAACAGCGTTATTCTGAAAGCGTCTGAACTCTCACCAGCAACACATTCTCTAATAGCGGAAGTGCTTCACGAAGCAGGCGTTCCAAAAGGCGTCATTTCTGTCATGACGAATGCGCCAGAACATGCTGAAGAAGTCATCGCTAGCTTCATTGCGAACCCGTCAATACGACGGGTTAATTTCACTGGCTCGACACGTGTTGGGAAGATTATTGCGAGTCTTTCGGCGCAGCATCTCAAGCGCTGTCTTTTGGAGTTAGGCGGTAAATCTCCATTAATTGTTTTAAAAGACGCTGATTTACAGCTGGCCGCACGTGAAGCGGTTTACGGCGCTTTTTTAAATCAAGGCCAAATCTGTATGGCGACGGATCGAATTATTGTTGAGCAAGTTATTGCAGACGAGTTTATTGGCATACTAAAAGAGATGGTTGCTGACCTGGTATCAGGAGACCCTCGTCGAAAAGGCGTTAAACTCGGGCCTGTAGCAAGTCCTTCTATCGCTTCACGGTTATCCGCACTTATTGAAGATGCTCTCGATAAGGGGGCAACGCTTATATCAGGTACACAGCGCAGAGGCCAATTTATTGATGCGACTTTGCTAGACCACATTACTCCTATGATGCGAATTTATTCAGAAGAGTGCTTTGGACCTATTGCCGGAATTTATCGGGTAGATTCTCCAGAAGAGGCCATTACCGTTGCCAATAATTGCGAATACGGTCTTGCTTCTGCCATTTTCACCCGTGACTTAACACTCGCTAGAAGCCTAGCTAATCAGCTGGAATCTGGTATGTGTCATATCAACTCATCCACAGTAAAAGACGACCCAGCGATGCCTTTTGGCGGATTAAAGTCTAGTGGCTATGGTCGCTTTGGTAGCGACGCTTGCGTTGATGAATTTACCGAAGTTCGCTGGATCACTGTCGCACCACCCTAGTACTCAACTCCTACCATTGAAAACCACAAAAATAACAAGAGGTTCTTATGAAAGTAAGTCTACTAGCTCCGTTCGCGCCAAATTTGGCCAAATTAGTGTTTTGTACGGCCATTGCAGGTGGCGTCATGATGTCTGGTCAGGTCTATGCGGCCGCAGATGATGACACTATTCGCATTGGTTTCATCAGTCCTAGAACTGGCCCATTAGCCAGCTTTGGTAAAACGGACGGCTTTGTTTTAACGCAAGCTCGTCAAGCCTTAGCAAATGGCATGACCGTAGGGGGCAAACATTATCAAGTTGAAATTATTGACCGTGATAGCCAATCTGATCCAGCCCGCGCCTCGCAATTAGCAAAGGAATTAATTAACCAAGATGTCGATTTAATGTTGGCAATCTCGACTCCTGAAGTCATCAACCCTGTTGCTGATGCCAGTGAAGCCGCAGGCATTCCATTTATGTCCACCGTTATGCCTTGGGAAGCTTGGTACTATGGTCGAGGAGCAAAACCAGGTGAAGAAAGTCCATTCAAATGGACGTACCACTTTGGTTTTGGCGCTGGCGAGTTTTATAAAACGTATATTTCTCAGTGGTCTCTCATCGATACCAATAAAAAAGTGGGCGTAATGTATCCTAATGATGCAGATGGCAATGCCATTCGTGCTGTTCTTGCCCCACGCCTTGCAAAAGCAGGATACACCGTCATCGACCCAGGCGCTTATGAAACAGGCACCTCTGACTTTTCTAGCCAAATAGCTTTATTTAAACGAGAAGGCGTTGATATTATTAACTCTTTTCCGATTCCACCTGACTTTGCGGCGTTTTGGCGACAATCCGCGCAGCAAGGTTTACATCGCCAAATCAAAATCATTCAAATCGCTAAAACAGGCTTATTCCCCTCTGATATTGAAGTGTTAGGTTCGCTGGGGCCGAAAATTGCGTCAGCCGCTTATTGGCATAAAACCTTTCCATACACATCCCCATTAACAGGGTTAAGCGGTGAGCAATTAGCAGACATGTGGGAAACGGAAACCGGCGAGCAATGGACGCAACAACTGGGGGCTACATTATCGCTGCTTGACGCGGGAACCGAAGCATTAAAACAGGCTAATGATCCACTTTCTCGTACTGCCGTTCGTGATGCCATCAGTCAACTCAATGTCACAACGATTGGTGGTCAAGTGGATTTCACCTCTGGTCCTGTTCCGAACGTCGCCTCTGGCCCAATTATTGGCGCGCAATGGGTCAAAGGCACAGGGCAATTCAAGCTTGATTATGTGATCACCGAAAACGTCACTGATCCAAACGTTCCTGTCACGCACAAGTTGCTTCAATACAACACTAAATAGGAGCAAAACGTGATACTAACGCCATATTCACAACTACAGGCAACGGGGATTCATAAGTCTTTCGGAAGCGTGCAAGTGTTGAATGGGATTGATTTTTCTATGGATACCAACGATGCCATAGGCATCGTTGGACCCAATGGCGCAGGAAAATCGACCTTACTCAGTGTGTTATCTGGTGCTCAGGCTCCAACCAGCGGCCAGATTACACTCAATAATAAAGACATTACCCGAATACCCGCTCGTGAAAGAGCAAAACAAGGACTGGTGAGAACACACCAAATTCCAAAACCCTTTTCTGGAATCACTGTCTTTGAAAATGTCTTTGTGGCGGCGATTCATTCGGCCACAAGTAGCCGTGAGACGGCCTATGACATTGCACTCGAATCCATAAAACTGTGCGGTATGTTGCCATTAGCCAACCGCGAAGCCGACAGTATTGGTTTGCTAGACCGCAAACGACTAGAGCTCGCTCGAGCGTTAGCCACACAACCAAAGTTACTTTTTCTTGATGAAATTGGTGGCGGTTTAACCGATGCCGAAGCCTTGCAGCTCGTTGATACCATTTTAACGTTACGTGAGCGCGGCATTGGCATTGTCTGGATAGAGCACATTGTTCACATTTTACTTCGGGTTGTGAAGACGCTCATCTGTATGGACAGTGGCCAGATCATTGCACAAGGCCACCCTGATGACGTGATGTCCAATAAACAGGTAATGAAAGCCTATATGGGAGGAACAGATCATGCTGTCGGTGAGTAATCTAGATGTGCGCTATGGGCAGTTTCGCGCCGTGCAAGGCGTGTCTATGGAGATTGCTAAAGGGGATGTTGTGTCACTTATCGGTGCCAATGGTGCTGGAAAATCCACCTTGCTAAGAGCCATCGCAGGCGCGTTGCCGATTCACTCTGGCCGTTTGCTCTTCAAGCAACAAGAGATTACGAATACCTCATCCAGTAGCCGTGTACAACAAGGCTTGTCATTGGTACCAGAAGGGCGTCGTTTGTTTTCCGATATGACGGTGGAAGAAAATTTGTTACTGGGTTCCACGGTTAAACGCTCAGGCGATTGGAATATCGAGCGTATCTTTTCGACGTTTCCAAATTTGGTCAAGCGTCGCCATGCCAAAACAGGGAATTTATCGGGTGGTGAACAACAAGCCACAGCCATTGGGCGAGCACTCATGTCAAACCCTGACTTTCTGATTTTGGACGAAGTCAGCCTGGGGTTATCTCCTCTGGTGGTGAATCAGGTCTACGACTCGATGGAAAGCCTCAAAGACGCCGGCACAACCATTTTACTTGTCGAGCAAGATTTAGAGCGAGCCATGCGTTTTTCGAAGCGGACGATTTGCATGCTAGAAGGCCGAGTCGTTCTCGACAAACTCACCAGCGATACAAATAAAGAAGAAATTACTCAAGCTTATTTTGGGCTGCATCAATCAAGCAAACAGGAGGTGTCATAATGATGAATAGTCTTGTTCAAGCCATTTTACTCGGAGGCTATTATGCTTTGGTCGCTTGTGGGCTTGCGTTTATGTTCCAAGTAATGCGCATCATCAATTTAGCGCATGGATCCTTGGCTATTTTGAGTGCTTACCTAGTGTGGGAAATCACTGATGCATTGGCTCTTTCTCCCTTTGTTAGCGTACTGATGATTCTTCCTATCATGGCAATCATCGGACTTTTGCTACAACGCGTAATTTTGGAGCGAGCGACAAAAGGCGGTGAGCTATTGCCTGTATTAACCACGTTTGGTCTGGCTATTGTGATTGATAACCTGTTGTTCCAACAATTTGGTGCCAATACTCGCTCTTTGTCTCCTTACCTTGGGGATTTAAGCTGGGAATCCTACGAAATATTCGGTTTATGGATCGGTAAACTGCCCGTTATTGTCTTGATAACCGCTATTGTCGTCATTGGTGGCCTAGACCTTATCCTGAGATTTACACCACTTGGCCGTCAAATAAGAGCCACAGCGTTTGACCCAGATACAGCTGGGCTGGTGGGCATTGATGCGCGAAAAATCGCAGGTATTTCTGCCGCCATCGCGATGATGACGGTAGCGATCTCAGGAACGGCACTTGGGTTGAGAGGCACCTTTGATGCTTACGCTGGCGGCCCGCAACTCTTGTTTGCCTTTGAAGCCACCATCATTGGCGGAGCAAGCTCACTATGGGGCGTGTTTTTAGGTGGGATTATTCTTGCGATCGCACAAAGTATCGGTGCCCTTATCCATCCTCAGGGCTTTTTGCTGGGGGGGCATTTTATGTTCTTGATCTTTTTGTTTGCTCGCATTTATTTCAATCGTGATGTTTTTACTCTCAAGCACTGGTTCGCGAAACGCAACAAAGGGGAAATAACAGCATGAAGATAAAACGTTCTAACGCTTATTCAAAGGTGACGCTTTATGTAGTGGCCGCCGTTTTCATTGCGCTCATTCTATTGCCATCATTTGCTTCCAATAATGTCATGGAGCGCCTGACTGTGCTGTTCATTTACATCATTATGGCGGCTATGTGGAATACGTTAGCTGGATTTGGTGGTTTGATATCGATTGGTCAACAGCTGTTTTTTGGTTTAGGTGCGTATGCCACGATCCGCATCACCAACATGGCCATATCCCCTTTTGTTGCTCTGCTAATCGCCGCGTGTCTGGTTGGTTTACTAAGCTGGCCCATTTCGACCTTTATGCTACGCCTTAAAGCCGGTGAATTTGCAATAGGCATGTGGGTGCTCGCTTCCATTGGGCATCTATTAGTGAATCTCGATCCGTTAATTCAAGGCGAAACGGGCATTTCATTGATTGCACTCAATCAGTACGCCATCGAAAGCCGTCGCCTTCTTATTTACTTCGCGGCATTGGTGAGTATGTCTGGCCTATTGCTGGGCTTGTTTTACTTGTTGCGTTCAAAAGCCGGTATTGCAATGCAAGCCATACGAGACAATGAAGAAGCGGCTGACTCAATCGGTGTTGATGCAGAAAAGGTAAAAAAATGGTTCTTCATTTTTGCCGCATTTGGCACTGCATTGGCAGGTGCTTTATGGCTAGCACAAGCTTCATCCTTTCAACCTAAAACCTATTTCTCAGTGCAATGGACAGCTTACATGATCTTTATGGTGTTGGTTGGTGGGTTAGGCCGATTTGAAGGCGCTATTTTAGGGGCGCTCCTGTTTTTCGTGGTGGAAACATGGTTTGCCGCCACTGGGGTTTGGTACCTCGTTGGCTTAGGCGCGGTGGCTATGCTGTGCTCGCTATTTTTTCCTAAAGGCATTTGGGGAGTCATTGAAACTCGTTTAAGTATCACCTTGATTCCAGTGGGTTATCAAGTGACTGGCTTGAAACCTGATTCCCATTCTAAAAACAAATAAGGAGATCGTTATGTTATTAGGTAAAACCATCGTAGTGACTGGTGTCGCCAGTGGAATCGGTCAACGTACTGCAGAGCTGGCCGCCCAAATGGGCGCAGACGTTATCGGCATTGATGTTGTGAAACCTACTCACAACATAGGGACTTTTTTACAAGGCGATATTTCAAACCAAGCCGGTGTCGACCAAATTATCAGTGCGCTGCCTGACAGCATAGACGCGCTTTGTAATGTAGCAGGTGTTTCTGGAACAGGTGGCGCAGCGATTACACTCGCGATTAATTTTTTTGGTTTGAAAGCCTTATCAGAAGGTCTGGCAACCAAAATTCGCAGTGGAGGAAGTATTATTAACGTTGCTTCAATGGCCGGATTTGGTTGGAGACAAAACACCCAGCGGGCATCTGCAATCGCCAAGTTAGATGGCTTCCCAGATTCAACACAATTGTTACAAGATTTTTCTATTCCAAATGAGCTTGGCTACCCGATTTCCAAGGAAATACTCTTGGTTTGGACCATGCTGGCAGCGCACCAAGCTATTTTTAAATCTCGCCATATTCGTGTTAATGCCGTGTCACCAGGCCCTGTAGAAACGCCTATTTTGACACAGTTCCGTCAGGTACTCGGTGATCAACGTGTTAATTCTGACGTAGATCGGGTTGGTCGTGCTGGTACAGCGGCGGATATCGCACCGGTTATCTTGTTCCTTTGCTCAGATGCCGCTCGTTGGGTAAATGGAAATAACATTGCTACTGATGGAGGGTTAGAAGCCTCCGTTACCATTGAAGAATTGAACTTATAAAAAGGAAAAGACTATGACTGTTTTATTAAGCATTGGCGGTAATGATCAAGCATCCAGTGACCACAAAGAATATAACCGTTTAGACCCAGTGACGGGAGAGATCGCTTCAACCGCCGCCGCCGCGACGATTGATGATGTCAATACGATTACCAATGCTGCCAATAAGGCTTTCCCTACCTGGGCGCAAACAGGACCTACAGAACGCCGTAATCTATTGAATAAAGCCGCCGATATTATGGAGGCTAAGCAAGATGAATTTATTGCTGCTATGATCACCGAAACGGGAGCGACAGGGCCTTGGGCTGGTTTTAACGTAATGTTAGCTGCAGGGCACATTCGTGAAGCCGCCGCCTTGACCACACAAATGGGAGGCGAAGTCATCCCATCTAACAAACCTGGTACGTTAGCTATGTCGGTAAATAAACCCAAAGGTGTTTGCTTGGCCATCGCTCCATGGAATGCCCCTATTATTCTAGGGGCTAGAGCCATTGCAACTCCTTTGGCATGCGGAAATACAGTCATTCTAAAAAGTTCAGAATTTTGTCCTCTTACCCATCGTTTGATTATCGACTGCTTCTTAGAAGCTGGATTTCCTGCCGGTGTTGTCAATCTTCTTTCGAATGATCCAAGTGAGGCGGCAAGCATTGTTAAAGCGTTAATTGAGGCACCAGAAGTACGCCATGTTAATTTCACTGGGTCGAGTCCGGTTGGTCGTATTATTGGCCGTCTTGCTGGTGAAAACTTGAAACCCGCTTTGTTAGAGCTCGGTGGTAAAGCGCCTCTTGTTGTCTTATCGGATGCGGACATAGAGGGAGCGGTTAATGCCGCTATTTTTGGTGCGTTCATGAACCAAGGGCAAATCTGTATGTCCACTGAGCGTGTTATTGTCGATGCCAGTATTGCTGACGATTTTGTCGCGAAATTAGTGGCTCGTGCATCGACATTACCATGGGGAAACCCCAGAGAAGCTGTGGTGTTAGGTTCTCTCGTCAATCCGGAAGTGTCTGATAAAATGCAGGCATTAATCGACGATGCGGTTTCAAAAGGGGCTAAGTTGGTATGTGGCGGTGAAAACGATGGTGCCATGTTCTCTGCAACTCTATTGGATGGTGTTAATCAATCGATGCGCATCTATACAGAAGAAAGTTTTGGGCCGGTGAAATCCATCATTCGCGTCAATGGGGATGAAGAAGCGATTAAGGTCGCCAATGACAGTGAGTATGGATTATCAGCGGCGCTATTTTCACAGGATATCAACCGTGCGCTCGCCTGTGCGAATGCCATAAACAGTGGTATTTGTCATATCAATGGACCCACCGTAGGCGATGAGCCTCAGATGCCATTTGGTGGCGTTAGTGATTCTGGGTATGGTCGTTTTGGTGGGAGAGCGGGGATAGCAGAATTTACCGATTCACGTTGGATTACAGTAGAAGATCCAAAACAGCATTACCCCTTCTAAAAGCTATCAATACCTTCCATTCATGTTGTATCAGCCCATTAATAAATGGGCTGATACATTATGATAGTCGAAAGATTAGATGACCGTGTTTAACATTATTTGGTGCATGAGATGAGAAATGAATGAGGGTTTCTTTAATCGCTTTATTTGCTGTAAAAAAAGCCAGAACAGGGCCTGTTCTGGCTTAAAGGGGATGTGTTTTCGATTAAGGCTCGTGTTTACCAAGCGTGGTTTAAAGTCATGGTGATGTCACGGCCTCGATTGTAAAAATCTGCAGTACCAGATCCAACAACGTGTTGATCATCCAATAGGTTGCTGATGTTCATGGCAAGTTGTGTCACTGGAGTGATGTCGTAGTTTAACGATGCATCAAAGGTCACCGCCGCCTCACTTTTTTTGCTATTAGCAGCGTTAAAGTAGTATGAGCCAACATAGCGTGCGCCCAATCCGATGGACATATCTTGACGTGGTAAGATGTAATGTCCCCACAGGGAAGCGGAATGCTGCGGTGTGGTTGCGAAATCGTTGCCTTCATAAGAGTCGTCTTCGGTGACTTTAGAATCCATATAAGAATAGCCTCCAGAAAGACTCACGCTATCTGTCAGTTCTGCTCTCATTTCTAAATCAACACCTTTGACGCGATTTTTGCCGATCACTTCACGGTCAATTGAACCATCGTCTTGCGCAACCGCGATGTTGACATTACTTTTTTGAAGGTCATAAATTGCCACAGAAAAAATGGCGTTGATATCGCTAGGTGAAAATTTTGCGCCTATTTCAGTTTGGTCACCACGCACTATTTCTGTGCCTACAGATGGTGGCGAAACGGATTCTACTTGACTTATGTAGGCTGAAACTTGGTCGCTGAATCTGTAGGTTAAGGCCGAACGGAAGGTGTTTTCAGAAAAGTCACTCTTGGTGTCAGTATTATTATGATAATCGTCTTCTGAAACCTCAATGTCATCGTGTCGAGCGCCGATGGAAAGGATGTATTTATCATCCCAGGCCAAATTTTGCTGTAATAGAGCGGCTTGTGTCTGATAGTCGGTTTTTTTATCGGCGTAAGGGGTTAGAACGCTTGGTGCGCCAGAATAGACAATATTATTGACATCGATACTGGTCGCGGTCCCCCAAGCGCTGTTCTCCGTCTTGCTAGAATTTTGGTATTCAATACCAAATACTGTGCTGCTGTCGAGACGATCAAAGGTGATGTCGTATTGACCTAACAAGTTACCGCTAAATTGCTTTATTGCCGTGTCTGTTGCAATGAAACCACGACTTACTGTATCGCCTACTCGATCATTGGAATCCGAGATGTATGTGTAACCATATCGGTTTGTTGAATCTGTGTATCTGAGGTTGGAAGATACTTTAAGGCCATTATCCAGGCTATGATTGATCTGTGCACTGATGTTAGTGCGTTCTACATCTTGATAGTTAAAGTCTGGTTCTCCAAAGAACGTGCTTCTGTCGTACTCTTTATCAAACGGTGCGCCGCTACTATTGGCGCTGGCATCTGTATTTAGGTAATCAACTAGGAGCGTTGCACTGGTTTTGTTGTTTGGTTGCCAAGTTAAGCCGCCCATAACAAACTGAGAATCGTCTTTTGAGTAGTCGTACTCTCGGTCACTGTCTTTTACCTTAGCTGTTAAGCGATAAGCTAGGGTGTCACTCTCGTCCAAAGCTCTGTTCACATCAAGCCCAACTTCTTTATGGTCATGAGAACCATAGGTTAGATAGACGCTGGAAAATTCATCAAATTTTGGTGTTTTACTGACGAAATTGATGGAGCCACCCGGTTCTGCAGGGCCGAATAAGGTTGAGTTGGCACCGCGGATCACTTCAACTCGTTCATATGCAAAGGGCTCTTCGCGTACATCGAACAGAGAACCAAGATATAAACCGTCACGATAAGTGGAAGCGTTAAAGCCTCGAATTTGATAGAAATCGGTACGATCGTCTGCCCCATAGTAGCCTGTTACGGTTCCTGGCGTATATTGCAGAACTTCTTCTGTCGTTGACGCGCCGCGCTGCTGAATTTCTTTTTCTGTGATGACGGAGACCGACGCTGGTGTGTCTTGAATGCTGGTGGCGACTTTGCCGCCAACCCAAAGCTCTGTCGCGACTACGGACTCGCTGTCATCATCAGCCTCTTCGGCTTGGCTATTGATGAGTATGGGGGAAAGACGGAATACGTCTTCATTTGCTTCGGCTAAAGCGGCGCTGGGTAGTATGACTGAGCAGCAGAGTAGGGAGCTGGTATATGGGAATAATTTTATTTTCATCGTTTTCTCCAGTAGCGTTTCTCCCTAAGAAATTAATCACAATGCTAGTGTTAATGATTATCAATAGTAATCTGTGATTTTGACACATTCTAACACGTTTAAAAGGGAGGTTTGTGAGATGCGTGCAGTCTGAAGGTGGTGGCTTTCATCCTTTGTTTGAACGCATCTCGTTATATTTGATACAAGCAAAAAGATGATAAGAGGCTTGCTAAGAAGATAATTGTATAAATCGGTCACTTTTATCATGAGCAAGTTGTTTGGGAGTAAGACTGGCGTATTTACGAGTAAATCGAATGTAGTGGGATTGATCATTAAAGCCTCTGTCTGGAAAAAGTTCTCCGGCTTTTAATGAGTCAAAACTGTGTCGAAAGCGTAATATGTCACAATAGTTTTTAAGGGGTAGTCCTAGCCATTTATTGAAATAGCGGTTGATTTGACGGCTGCTCCAATTGGCTGATTGAGCGATCTCGTTAACGGTGATAGAGCCATTTGTCTGATAGATTAAATCAGACATGATGCGCTTTCGGGAGTCTATTGCATGATCTAGCTGTGAGGTGAAGTAGTGTCCCAGCTTGCCACAAAAATCATTAAAATCCTCAAGGTCTTCTTGCTCTATGCCAGCGTAACCCGGAGTTAAGCTGGTGCGATCATTGAGAATGTCAGCAACGGATCTTTTTAATAAATATTCCACCGCTAATAGGTTCAGTCGGACTCCCATTAATACTGACTGTTTTGGCATGATGCCTTGTTGCTTCTGTGTTTCCAGTCCTACTAAAGAAACATGCAAAGGAAACTCATTGTTACTGAAAAAATAGACATCAATACCGCCATCAGGAAAGGTGACCAGTTCTTCATCCTGATCACTGGGGTTGCGAATCATCCAATAGCTTTCGATGAAGGGAGACAAAGCTTCATTGGGGGCTAATGAGGTTACCTGAATAGTTTCTTTCATTGTGACAGTAGAATGACTCTATAAATTTATGAATGAGACTCATTCTACTTTCTGTGGGGGATAAGAGCCACAGTTACTTTTCGTAAAGCTATGGCTCTCGATTTATCGACATTTAATGCTGGTATTCACTAGCTTGTTTTAATGCTCTGCCATAAGGCTTTGCATTTGTGTGGCGATATTAGACGTTTGATATAAAGTCTCTAGCATCTCTTTATATTCAGCTGTAAAAGAGGACTCTTTTACTAAATCACCAAACACATCATGTAGCTTTAAAAAAGCCAATGGGTCTGTTTTCGAGTTGGTTGCGGCTTGATGAAGCTCTTCTTTCATCTCGTCAATAATGTCTAGTACTTGTCCTGTTTGGTCCGTGCCTTTGTCAGAATAATAACACCATGCTGCGATGACCAAGGTGGCGTAGCGGATACTGCCACCATTGGCTAAGTTTTCATTGATCGTTGAAATCAAAAACTTGGGCAATTTAGAAGAACTTTCTAGGCAAATACGAGATAAGTGATCTTTCACATTTGGATTGCTAAAGCGCTGAATTAGGGTGTCTTTGTAGTCTTCAAGGTCAATACCCTCTACTGGGTCTAATACAGGAGTCGCTTCAATATCCATGAATCGTCTTAGGTAGCTTGCAAAAAGAGGGTCCGCAACACAACCATCAATGGTTTGGTGACCATGAATCGAACCTAGTAGTCCCAAAACCGAATGCCCTGCGTTTAAGAGACGAATCTTCATGGTTTCATAGGGAGTTACATCACTGACAAAATGTGCACCAGTGTGCTCCCATGCAGGGCGCCCATTAGAGAATTCATCCTCAATCACCCATTGATGGAATGACTCACATACTACCGGCCACGCGTCTGTAACACCTGCATTTGAAAGTTCGTCAATGTCTTCACGAGTAGTGACAGGCGTGATTCTATCAACCATTGCATTGGGGAATTTGACCTCTTGCTCAATCCAGTCTGCTAGATCGGCGTCTTGCTGCTGAACAAACGCCAGCAGCATTTTTTTGGTCATGTCGCCATTGTGTTGAATATTGTCACAGGACTGAATTGTAAACGCTGGAAGCCCTGCAGAGCGTCTTTTTCTCAAAGCAGCGGTTAAAAAGCCGAATACCATTTTGGGGGCGTTTGGATTATTTAGATCGTGTTGCACATCTGGATGAGACAGATCAAATTCATTACTTGCTAGATTGAAATAATAGCCCCCTTCAGTAATGGTTAATGACACAATTTTGGTGTCTTCATGCGCCATTTTATCAATCGCAGCAGGAGCATCATCAATGGCTAAAATAAAGTCAATAATGGCACCAATAACACGATGTTTTACTTCGCCATTAGAGTGCTTTTCTATTAGGGTGTAGAGGTAGTCTTGCTGGGCTAAGGCTGTAGCGATTTGACGATCTGCCTCTCTAAGTCCAATGCCGCAAATTCCCCAATCTAACGTCTGGCTTTGATTAAGTAGCTGGTCGGTATAAAAAGCTTCATGAGAGCGGTGAAAACCACCTACTCCAATGTGAACAATGCCGGCCTTTAATTGTGCTCTGTCGTAGTTAGGAAGAGCAATAGCGTCAGGCAAAGACGAAAGAGTTTGTTGATTTAGTGGTACGTTTGTCATTAATACATCTCGATATAGGGTTAAGCTTGCAGCGCTTTACGACGGCGTAATGACCAATATGCCGTGACAAAGTAAATGACGGTGCAGGTGAAGCCGTAGAAAAAGAAGGCATCTCGGTTTTGTTGATAGGTGTTCACATCAGGACTGGAAAACATGGTAATGCAGGCCAGTATTAACGTGATGGCAAGACTGATCCAAGAGATGGCGGTTAAGGCTTTGGAAAGCGTACGTTGATCTTCTACCGAAGGACTCTCTTGTTGCGCTTGTTTGGCTTGGTAATCTTCGACTAAAGCGTCGTATTTTTCCATTTCAGCTTGCTCTACAGGGTAGGTTTTATCAGCACCATGACGCTTTGCCAGTAATGTATAAATGACAATAGTGACGCACCAAGTGGGTAAAAAGAGATAGTAGAACGACATGATGTTTAGTGAATTTAAGCCAAACCCAAATATCAAACCGACTCCCCATGCAGTCACGGCAGGGCGACTGTGAGTCAATTTTTGGTAACTTGCCCAATAGCGGCTGTAGCCTATTTTGGGGAAGATAATGTGTTCTGCGAACACGATAGCACCGACAGGTACCACTAGCAGTCCTGCGTAAGTCAGTAGAGGGAGCATTTTACTGAACACAAAAGGAAAACAAGCAACGAGAATAGTAACTAGACCAACCGCGAGCGTTGTTTGTTTTCGAGAGCGTTGTTTAAAAATAGCTTGAGCAGCTAATCCAGCACGATATAGGTTTGCATTAGCCGTAGTCCAACCTGCGATAATGACAATCACAAACCCGGATAACCCAAGTGCTTGAAAGGCCACATCACCAGGGTCAAGTTCGGTAATTGACTTTTTAACAAGTACGGCCGTACCTGCGCCCATGATGCCAGCCGATACCCAAGCAACAAAATGCCCAAATAGCATGCCTGAACTGGTGGCTAAGCCGTAAATAGGTTTTTTGGCGTAGCGTAATAATGCCATATCAATCAAGCCAAAATGTGTAATGGTGTTGGCTGCCCAAGCAAAGCCAATAACTTCGACTAGACCGATACCTGGCTCACCTTGGGCATTGATGCCCGTCCAGATAGATTGATCCCCTATGGTAATAAAGTCTGTAAAGCTGGATAGGCTGGTTGTACCTAATACAGAGTCGGCCAGAGCTGGCATGATGACAAGAGCGCCGGATATGAACATGACAAATAGCCAAGGGCCGCAAATGCTGGAAAATTCAGATACGGCTTTAAAACCGTACATAGCAACAAATACAACTACTATGCCGACAAACAACACCACACAGACAAACCAGAGATTTGTTGGATACCAATTGAGTTGCGCGGGAATGTTAAATAAATAACGAACAGCAGTACTTGAAACCGTTATCATGGCGGCGGAAATGACGGTGAAAATAATGACATTAGCCCAGTTATAGAGCTTAGTCATCGAGTCACCGGCAATTTTATGTAGGTAGGTGTACAAGCTCAAGCGGGTTTGGGTTGCGATTGGTGCGGTAATTAAAGTCCAGCTTAAGATTGCTAATAAATTACCAATGAGTAGACCTAGCAAAATATCCATTGTTTTAGCACCAAGTGCGACAAACGTGGCACCAATGACAAACTCGGTAGCTGCAACGTGTTCACCTGCGTATAAGCCTAAAAAGTGTTTCCAACCGTGTCGCTTATGTTTTGCTATAGGCAGTTGTTCTTCACTGACATTATCCAGTTGCTTGAAATTCATATTTTTATCTCTTTAATTTTCAAGGATTAATCGTGGTTGTCTGTTTGCTCATAGGTTTTGTTTACTGGGCCAGGTCGACAGTGGGTCAATATCGTTTTAAAAACGGACCTTTCTCTGAATTGAGCTTGTGTGGTTTCAAAAAGGGTCAAATTAAAGCAATTTGCAGAACATGAGTATCGCTGAAGATGCTAAGTCAGGAATGCTAGTGTTCGTGTTTTATGAAATTCGCTCTTTTTTTAAAACGTTAGAGCGTAAACAAGACCGCAGGAAAGTATCTATATAGATACTATATTAATAGTTAAAAGCTTTTATCTTTGTTCTATTAATAACTTTAATTGTCGTCAATGAGCAGCGACGAACTATAGCAGCCCTTTTTTTCCATAGGTAGCGTGATGTAATACAAATTACACTCATAATTGTGCAAAAAAATAGGAAGCTTGTTGTTAGTGTATTGACTTGACTTGAAGTGATACTTTTTTGCTGTTTTTTGTTAAATGAAATTCATACCCCAACAGTAAGCTGGATCCGTGTAATGAAGTGGGAGCTTCAAATTTGCACAGCAAAGCTCATCTTTGTTTTTGTTTGTATCTAGAATGCGCTCTGCGAGCAGGAATAGTGACAAAAATAAACATGATTTGACTCTCAATAAAATGCCTTTTCGCTATGCTATTTAAGAAAGGTTATCACTTCTAAGCTTAGGCGTTGGGTTGAGATGTTGTCGCCAATAATGTGTATAAGCGAAGTGTGGGAAAATTAAATTTTAGGAAGAAAACATTATTATGCAAGATCAAAAGGGAAGCTCCTTTAACGGATTTCACTGGAGTCATTGGGCCGTTATTAGCTTGTCATTATTGCTGACATTGGGCGCTTGGTATTTTAGTCATCAGCAAGCAGAACAAAAGACTAAGGCGCAATTTGAGTTTCAGGCGGAGCAAATTGTGAGTTTGGTGCAAGAGCGCATGGAGAAATATGAAGAGGCCTTGTGGGCTGGCGTTGCAGCGCTTCATACCATGCCACATCACATGACGCGTTCAGATTGGCGAATTTTTGCAAATAGCTTAAATGTAGAAAGTCGCTTTCCTGGTATTAACGGCATTGGTGTTATTCATTATTTAGAGCCAGACAAACTTGATTCCTATCTTGCTTGGCAACGTGAAACCACGCCTGATTATGCTTTACATCCTGCACATACCCAAAACGAATATTGGCCGATTACCTATATTGAACCACAGATGAGTAATCAGGCCGCGGTCGGTTTGGACATGGCACATGAGATCAACCGTTACAGTGCTGCTAAAAAAGCCAGAGATACCGGCAAAGCCAGTATTACGGGTCCAATCACTCTCGTCCAAGATGCGAAGAAAACGCCAGGGTTTTTATTCTACGCTCCTTGGTATGGCGATCGTCAGAGCAATCATTTATATGGCGATCAAGAAGGAGACTTTCTTGGTTTGGTTTACTCGCCTTTTATCATGAAAAAATTGATGGGAGGCGTGCTGGAGAACAGTAATCGTCAGGTGAATTTTAGTATCCATGATGGCGGTGAAGTACTATACAGCGAACTGAATCAAAGCTCAGAAAATTATGATGATGCTCCGCTGTTTTCTAAGCAAATAGAAATCAATATGTATGGCAGAGATTGGTTGTTTACGGTGCAATCATCGAGCCTATTTCGAGCGCAAAACACTCAGAATCAACCCTGGATCATTCTTGCTGGTGGGATTGTAATTGATTCTCTCTTATTAATTATTTTTATCCTACTTTCTCGGGCAAATCATCGTGCTGTGTCTTATGCTGATAAAGTAACACAGGACTTAAAACTGCAAAAAGAAGAGTTGGAAATCGCTCATGAAGACTTGCAGTTGCGCAATCAAGAGTTAGAGGAAGCCAATAAAGATTTAGATCAGTTTGCGTTTGTGGCATCACATGATTTGAAAGCGCCATTACGCGGGATTAGCCAATTAGCCCAGTGGATTGAAGAAGATCTAAGAGAAAACTTCTCCAGTCAAACTCGTGAGTTTATGGATTTATTGCAAGGGCGAATTCAGCGCTTAGAAAAGCTGCTTGATGCCTTGTTAAGTTACTCTCGAATTGGTCGTGAAAAGAATACTTTTGAACAGTTTCATTTGGGAACACGGGTAACAGAGTTGTTTTCTTTGATTAATGCCAATGAGGCGTTTGCTTTTGACTGTGAAGATAATGTCGGTGAATTGAATACCTTAGCGGTACCGCTTGAACTGGTGTTAAGAAATTTATTGTCGAATGCAATAAAGCATCATGATAAAGGCCAAGGTAACATACAGTTTAAAGCGCAAAAACAGTCTGATCATTATCAAATTTGTGTGATCGATGATGGCCCAGGTATTCCAACACAGTTCCAAGAGCAAGTGTTTGAATTGTTCAAAACGTTAAAGCCTAGAGACGAAGTGGAAAGCAGCGGTTTAGGCTTGTCGATGGTGAAGAAAATACTCGACCGCTACGACTGTCATTATCAGATTTCATCGAATGGTGATAGAGGAACCTGTTTTGAGTTTGAGTGGCCATTTGAAGCCGCGCTAAGAGAGAAATAAATGAATCAAGCTGAGTTTAATGTGTTATTGATTGAAGACGATGATGTGGATGCTATGGTCGTTGAAAGAGCGCTTTGTCAGCTTGAATGTAGCTACTCACTACACCGAGTGAAAGATGGCATTGAGGCGTTGGAGTGGCTCTATGCAAATAAGTCGAAACGTCCTTTTATCACCTTATTAGATTTAAACATGCCTCGAATGGGAGGCCTTGAAATGTTAGAAAGAGTAAGGCAAGACGAGTCGTTACAAGATCTCCCAGTGTTTGTTCTAACCACGTCAAATAGACCAAGTGAAGTGGCCGCTTCTTATCGTCTTAACGTGGCCGGTTATTTTAGTAAAACCAGTTTAGGACAAGGTTTCCAGTCTTTGTCAGATCTATTAGTGAAATATTGGCAGTTAGTAGAATTGCCAAGATAAATTGAATCAGAGGGAAGTATGAATCTATTGATTATTGATGATGACGCTGTTGATCGAATGGCGGCGATTAGAACATTAAGACGTTCAGATTTGCCTTTAAGCAGCGTCGATCAAGCTCATTCTGCCGGTGAGGGAATTCATTTCGCTAATAAAAAGTATTACGACATTATTTTGTTGGATTATCAGTTGCCATCGCAAAATGGTATTGAAGTATTACGAGAGCTAAGAGGTACTGAAAATTTTTCGTCCGCTATTGTTATGTTAAGTCACAGTAGCGATGAAGAACTTGCTCTGCAGTGTGTGGAAGCTGGCGCACAAGACTTCATTATGAAGAGTGAAATTAATGCTTCAAGGCTGAAACGCGCCATTCTCATCGCAGCGGAGCGGAGTAATTTAGAAAGGCAGGTTAGAGAAAGTCACGAGCAACTGAGAAATCTGGCAGAGCAAGATAGTTTAACTGGTTTAAGTAATCGCTATTTTTTTGATGCCGCGTTAAAAGACCTCATTACCCAAGCGCAGCTTGATGGTCGCAAGATTGCCTTGTTGTTAATGGACTTAGATAAATTTAAACACATTAATGATTCACTTGGGCATGTCGTTGGTGATGAGGTGCTGAAAAAAGTGGCGTCTCGGTTGCGAGGTGTTTTGGGTATCGGAGATAAAATATGTCGCCTTGGTGGAGATGAATTCGCGATTTTACTCAATCATTTTGAACACCTTAATCATGTTCGCTGCTTAGTTGATGAGGTCATGTTTGAGCTGTCTCAACCTGTTCAATACAGTGGTCGAACCATTGATATCTCAGGCAGTGTTGGGGTGGCTACTTATCCTGAATGTGCGGTAACGGCGATTGATCTAATGAAGTGTGCGGATGTGGCCATGTATCGCTCAAAAGGCTTGGGTGGTAAGCAGGCACAATATTATTCAAAGCAATTCCATCAAAAAATTGAAAGCCGTATTCGAATTGAACATGATTTGAAGCGAGCCATTGAGCGAGATGAATTTGTGCTTTATTACCAGCCACAAGTGGATTCACAAAGCTTTGATTTAGTCGGTGTGGAAGCCTTAATACGCTGGCAACATCCAGAGATGGGGTTAGTGCCACCGGATGAGTTTATTCCCATTGCCGAAGAAAGCCATTTCATCAATGAATTGGGGCGTTGGGTTATGGATGAAGCCTGCAAACAATTCCAAATTTGGTTAAATAAGCCAGGTATGAAAGACCTAAATTTCACGATTTCTGTGAATCTATCGGCACGCCAATTAAAAGATGCGGGGTTGAGTGAATTTCTTTTAGAGTGTTTGGAACGCTATCATATTCCGGCGGATCGTATTGAATTAGAGTTAACAGAAAGCAGTTTGGAAAGCAGTCTCGTTGCCCTCGATATGTTAAATAAAATGTCGGCTTTAGGTGTAAAGCTCGCTTTGGATGACTTTGGTACCGGTTACTCCTCGCTGTCTCATTTGAATGAGTACCCTTTTAATATCCTTAAAATTGACAAGTCTTTTGTGCGTTTCATTGAGCACGAAGATGAAGCGAGTTTGTTGAAAGCCATTAGCTCGTTTGCCCATTCCCTTGGTTTTGATACGGTTGCAGAAGGTGTGGAAACCAGTTTTCAAAGAGACCTTTGTGCTAGGTTAGGGGTTAAACGTTTGCAGGGGTATTTCTTTTCACCACCAATTCCGGCTAATGAAATTGAAATAATGTGGCAACCTAAACCCGCTATACAATAATGCTACGGCTGGACAGATTGAAATGACAACATAAGGTCAACACTGTTGTCATTTCTACTTTCTGACTATTGGTCCTCCTGTGCCTGTGGTACGTTTGCAGTATCGACATGTAAGGAGGCCGTTATGATTCAAGTTCATCATCTAGAAAATTCCCGTTCACAACGTATTTTATGGTTGCTCGAAGAGCTCAATTTAGCTTATGAGATCATTGAATATAAGCGTGACCCGAACACCGCTTCAGCACCTGATTCTCTTAAAGAAATACACCCTTTGGGGAAAGCGCCGATTTTGACCGATGGCGATAATACCATTGCTGAGTCGGGCGCTATCATTGAATATTTATTGGATCAATACGATGAGGGTAACCGCCTCCGACCAACTGAAGGGCAAGCGTTACTAGACTATCGATATTGGTTGCACTTTGCTGAAGGTTCGTTAATGCCGTTGCTGGTCATGAAGTTGGTGATGACCAAAGTGCCAAAAAATCCCATGCCTTTTTTTATAAAGCCGATTGCCAAAGCACTGACAGATAAAGTCATTCAGAAATTTATTCAGCCTCGTCTACAGCCACAGATAGAGCTAATCGAAGCGACACTTGCTGATCGAACCTGGTTTGCTGGAGAGGGACTAACGGCGGCGGATATTCAAATGAGCTTTCCATTACAAGCTTCCAGTACTCGAATGGACTTATCTTCTTACCCTAACATCCGCAAATTTTTGTCTGAGGTGGAAAAGCAACCGAGTTACCAAAGGGCTTTGGCAAAAGGTGGAGCTTTTACGACGCTTTAAATTAATTGATATTGATTCTCATTTTTGCTATTTTGCGCGCTCTTCATACAGTGATATAAGGCGAGGTGCTCCCAAGCTATGAGTCCTGAACAAGAAAATGCTCAAAGGGTTGGAGACATTTATATTGAGCATCATCAATGGTTAAAAGGATGGATTCGTAAAAAACTGGGTTGCAATGAGTTAGCGGCTGACCTAACTCAAGACACTTTTGTGCGCCTGCTGAAAAAGTCAAATGCTTCATGGAATAGCAGGGAGCCAAAAGGGCTGCTTGCTACGATTGCTCGAGGGTTATTTATTGACCATTGGCGTCGTAAACAAATTGAGCAGGCTTGGCTAGAATCGCTCGCAAACTTGGAAGAAGACTTTCAACCGTCAGCCGAGCATTCCGCAGAGATGATCGAGGTCTTGTGTCAGCTTGATGCGGTGATTGCGAAGATGCCGATGAAAGTAGCAAATACTCTTATTTTATCGCAATTACATGGATTAACGTATCGAGAGATTGCCGAACACCTGTCTGTTTCTGAGCGAATGGTAAAACGTTATATGGCTCAGGCGATGCTTCAATGCGTGATGTTGCAGTCGGAACTTTCTCTATGATGAATTCAAAATCGAATCACTTTAAACAATTAGAAGCGGCATCAGAGTGGTTTGCCATATTGTCAGATGAAGCGGCATCGGAACAAGATAAACAAGCGTGGCTAAAATGGTTAGAGGCTGATATTGAGCATCAACGTGCTTGGTCAAAAGTCGAATCAGTTGGTGCCATGTTTGACTCTTTTCAGCAGCAGGGACTTAACACTCCCGTTAAGCAGGTTCTCGACAACAGTCATGCAAGACAAGTATCTCGTCGACAATTTTCTAAAGGCTTACTCGGTGTCACGGCTGCGTTAGGTATTGGTTGGATAGGTTGGGAGAAAGCCAGCTTGCCCAGTATGGTAGCGGTTTGGAACGCTGATTTTCATACCTCGACTGGTGAGTTGAAGCGTGTCGCTCTAGCAGATGGTTCTGATGTCTGGTTAAACACATATACAGGCTTAAACGATGAGTTTGATGACAATGTGCGGGCCATCTCCTTGATTTCAGGAGAGGCATTCTTCGATTTAAATGAAACACAAGATGAACGGCCTTTCTTAGTTAGTTGCCCTCATGCGGTAATAAAGCTGACGTCTCAAAAAGCTCGTTTTTGTTTGCGCCATTTATCTGATCAGCAGGCTGTGCTTGCTGTCTATCATGGACAACTGTCTTTTTCTTCATTGCACTCAAAACAATCTATGCTGATTAATGCTGGAAAAGAGGTGCATTTACATAAAAATGCGTCGATGAAACCTCAACCAGTAATGGCTATGTATGAGTCTTGGACTCGTGGTCAATTAATCGTCGATGATATGTCCTTAAAAGATTTTATCAATGAAATTGGTCGTTATCAGCATGGTCATATCAACCTCGATTCAAGTCTAGAAAGTTGGCGTGTGGTTGGTACCTATCCAACCCAAGATATTGATACCGTTTTGACTATGTTAGAAACAGCTTTCCCTATTAAGGTGGAAAAAATCATGCCTTGGTGGATTAATATTTCAGCCGCATAAGATTTTCAGCAATGCTTTAAAAAGTTAACCTTTCTTATGTCCCTTTTTCGTAACTGTGTTCGGTAATAGAAATAAGAAGTATTACTATTACTGGAGTATCACATGTTAACCTGCCATTCTTTTCGTTGTGTCAAGCAACGAACAACTCCCACGTTATTAGCTTTGAGTATAGGCTTGGTAACGGGAAGTTTTTCTTTTATTGTGCCAAATAGTGCGTTTGCGGCATCCGTTATTAATGAGCATACATTTTATCGCATTCCAGAAGGTTCATTAGAAAAAGCGTTAAACCAATTTGCAGTAACATCAGGTTGGTTTATCGGTGGAAATGCTCAATTAACACGTGGCAAACGAACAAATGGTATAGAAGGGCAATACTCTCATAGTCAAGCGCTAGATCTTTTGTTGTCAGGTACAGGGCTATCTTATCAAGAGGGCACGGGTAACAGCCTTGTGTTGGTTGATGCGAACAGTGTTACCCAAACCTCAGATGGTATTGAATTATCACCTATCCTAATTAACGACACGAAAGATACGACTAAGATAGGTGAGAAAACCATTCGTTCTACTGAGATAGAGAGTATGGCTGGTGAGAGCACAAATTTAACTGATTTGTTGAAAGGCAATGCGGCGGCGCGCTTCAGTTTATCTTCCAGTAACTCTGCCAGTAGTGCCAGCATGCGCCCAGATGAAGTCTCTATTCACGGCCAAGCTCATTACCAGAATGCTTATATCATTGATGGTATTTCAGCGAATAATGATTTGAATCCTGGTGATTCGGAAGACACTTATTCAAACCCAATTAATCCTGCCAATCTCAGTATGCTATCTGGGAGTTCATCACAAAGCTTCTATGTGGATCCTGCGATTTTAGAGTCGGTGACCATTTACGACTCCAATGTTCCTGCCGCTTTTGGTGGTTTTCTTGGTGGTGTGATTAGCTCAGAAATTAAACGTTATGACGGCGAAGATTATTTCTCATGGAAATATAAACTGTCTCGTGATGAATTTGACGAAATGCACTTCGATGAGTCGTTAGAAGAAGATATGGCGGAAGGGGATTCCATAGAAGGTGAATACACTCCAGATTACCTAAAGCAGCGTTACACCCTCTCGGGCGCACAAGGGTTGGGTGAAAAAGCCGGTATGACTTACAGCTTTTCTCGTGGTGTCTCTCGTTTTGCTCAGAGCTATGTCAAAAACATTGGTAATACTGTTTATGATAAACAAGGGGTGGAATACGATGATACCGTGGATAATTTGGCGGCGCGTTTAGATGTTAAAGCGACTTCTGATCTGAATTTCGGAGCCTCAGTAATTTATTCGAACCGCTACCATGATGGAGTAACGAATGCCTCTTATGATTCCGCTTTTGTGAAGTCGCACAAGGCCACTGGGGTGTCTTTGGATGCAGTTTATCAAGCTGAAAAGGGCGTCCTTACCAGTTTATTGAGTTATAGCAAGGCGCAAGATACCTTAGCATCTGATGACTCAAGTTATGTTTATCATCCTGCGGATAGAACCAATGGTGATTGGCCTTATTCCGGTGGTTACGGTGACATTAATCAGCAACAAGATACCACAGCAGTAGGGTTAGACTGGTTACAGAAGGCATTTGTTGTTGGGGATTTTCAGCACACTCTTCATCTTGGGGTTGAGCTGAGCCATATTAAGCAGTTCTATGAAGTGGAAGGTGACATTATTAGTCAAACCTACCGCTGTATTAGTGGTTCAAGTTCTTGTGCCGATGCAAACTCTGATGGTGTGGTGGATTACGATGATGAATATCTGTTTATTCAAAGTGAAACGGCTGCTAACAAATTAGAAAAAAGCTATTTGGCTTATGGTGCTTTTGTTGAGGACACCATCGAACACAAGGATTGGACTTACTACTTGGGGTTGAGAGCCGACTACAATACTTCGCTTGAAAACTTGGATATTTCTCCCCGGGCCAGTGCCACTTGGGATATTTTCAGTAACCAGCAAACCTATTTGATTACCGGCGCCAATCGATACTATGGCCGTGATTTCTTCCGTTACGAGGTGAACAGCCAGTTACGCTCATGGCGTACCATGTATCGATACAATTCCGATGGTAGTTTAAATCGTGTGACGAATTATTCCGATGATTCTTTCTACCAGTATGACTTAGACACGCCTTATTCCGATGAGTTAGTGTTGGGAGTGTCGCAAAAATTGGGTAACGTCAATGCTACCCTCAAGTGGGTACGTCGAGACTCTCAGGACTTAGTGACGCGTACTGAAAACGACACTGGTGATTACTACACTAATGAAGGGGAAAGTCTTACTGAAACCCTTTCTTTGAGTTTTGAAACATTGAAGCCTTTTGAGTTTGCGGGCACACAAACTTACGGTGGCTTCTCCATCAGTTATCAAGAAAGCGAAACCAACGTGTTGAGTGACGTGTCTTACGAAGATGAGATTTCGTCTGACTCCATCTACTATCACGGTCATGTAATCTATGAAACCCAACTGCCTAAAACCGATTTCAATATTCCCTTTACCGTTAAGTTCTCTACTGAGACTTATATTCCAATATGGAATTTGACTTGGTCAAATCGTATCAATGTGAAAGCCGGTGGTACTGTTGCAAGAGACACCGGAGATAACTATACCGATATTACTGGCACCTATGACATCTATGAAGACCTAGATTTTGATCAATTGATTACCTTAGACACCACGTTTGAGTGGCAACCAGAGCTGTTTAAGGACGTGGACGGTTACTTAAAGTTAAAGGTTAATAATATCTTTGATGACTATATTGATGCTTCTACTAACTCCAATACTTACTCCTACACCTTAGGACGCTCAAGCACTATTGAAGTGGGTATGCGTTTCTAGTGGTTGTTAATGATTAGATTGAATCTTTTTATAATTAGCAGTGATGCATTTTGTCACTGCATTTCTCTTTTTTTGGGATATGAATGATGTTTTATCAGCGGGTTTTGAGTGTCTTGTTTTGTTTACTAGTTCAGCCAATATTGGCCAATGAACAGGGAGAGATGTCTTGGGATAAACGGATTGTTCGCGGCACTTTGGACAATGGTTTTCAATATTATATTTTTGATTCACGACAAGAGGCTGACTATCCAAAGCAATTAACCATGGCTACCTTATTAGTCAAAGCGGGTGCCATGGATGAAGAGCAGGACCAGTTGGGTGTCGCACATATGGTTGAACATATGGTGTTCCACGAAAGTGGTGATTACCCGCAGGGTGTAAGAAGTGCATTAACTGAGCTTGGGCTTAAGCAAGGTCGGGATTTTAATGCCATGACCAACAGCGAAAATACGCGCTATATGATCAATCTAAAAAAGACGAACGATAAAAGCCTCTCAGCCATGCTGAAAATTTATCAACAAATGGCGTTTTATGCACAAATAAAGGATGACTCCTTGAGTAAAGAGCGTTTGGTGATAGAAGAAGAATGGCGTAAAAAATTGTCACCTAGAACGCGCATTAATGAAGAGAAAAAAGCCTTGTTGCGAGTGGGGTCCCTGTATCCTGAACGCCCTGTTATTGGAACACAAACGTCCATAAAGAATACCCCAGTGGAACGGCTTCAAGCCTTTTATAAGGGGTGGTATCAGCCCAGTAACATGGCATTAATTCTCTATACGCCAAGTAACCCAGAGCTGATTGCTGAACAAATAGAGCGATTGTTTGGGCAAACAGAAAGCCTACCTTTGCCGCCACGTCATGAAAAAGATCCACGTCTAGGTGATGAACTAAAGATAGGGGAACTAACGGATGCTGGCAGTAAAATTAATCGTGTGGCGTACTTGCTTCGCTATGAGAACCGCTATGAAAACTCGCTACAAGGGCGACGTAATGGTTTGATTGGCTACATGGCACGTAGCTTGTTAACGCAACAAGTACGTCGCCAAAGCGTCCAGCTTAAAGACAAGGTTAGAAGCTTTTCAAGTACTAAAGGCAGTGTGTCACCTAATGTGGATATTTTTGGCTTCTCTGTGAATGTGGACGCCGGTTTTCATGCGCAGGGGGTATCTGTGCTGGCGTCAGAGCTGGCCGCCATTCAGCAGCAAGGTTTTTACCAAGCTGATTTTGATGCAATACGACAAAAAGTTATGAAGACGGTTGAAACGAATAAGCAGGCTTCGCAACAACGAGGCAGTTTATGGAGCATGAAGATTTTAGATGCGGTTGCCACTGATAAGGTATTGGCCGACCCTGAAATATCGAATAATCAAGTACTCGACCTATTACCAACGATTCACTTAGAGGATGTGAATCAACGCATGCGCGACTGGCTGAATTCAGCGGATCGTATTCTTTATACTCAAGCGGTTGGTGGGGGAAAAGTAGATCTTGGTAATGCCGAAACAATAGAAAAACTATTTTCAAAAGCCTTGCAGATTACTCATAAACCGTTGCAAAAAGCCGTTCAAGTAGCGGATAAAGCGCTACCGGAAAATGTTTCTCGCGGAGAGTATCGTTTAGTGTCTCGTGATACTCAATTGGGCTTATCTGAGTGGCAGTTATTGAATGGTGATCTGTTAACTTTACTGGATCCGACTGTCTTAGCTGAGCGCTACGCAGATATGTATCAGCCTGCTGAAGAGTCCATCAGTTATTTCTCTGCCTATTCCAAAGCTGGCTATCAGGTATTAGGTGGTAATCACTGGGCGGAGCAAATTGCATTACAGCTCTCAGAGGCAACAGGTGTTTACGGCTGGACACAAGAAGAGTTAACTAAATGGCGGCAGGCGAACAAAATAAATCTTTCCGTCAAACAAAAAGCGCAAAGTGTTTTTTACCGAGGCAACAGCACAGATATAAATTTCGATACCTTATTGGCTTATTATCATGAGTCACAAAGCTTGCCAAACATTGATCAGTCGGTTTATCAGGATGCAATGAAAGGACTGTTACGCAATGCAAAAGTCGATGTGGTGAGAGTGAGTGAGGCTTTTGCAAGGGAGGTTGCCAAAACGCGTTTTGGCGATGAGCAAGAGTTACTACCTAGTGTGGCGGCTCTTGAGCAGCTTAGTTTTGCAACCTTGAATCAAGCTCGTGAACAACAGATTGCGCTACCGGTGAGATATTTCATTGTTTCCAGTTTAGAGGAACAAGTGCTTCTCCAGTCAGTGGCCAAGCATTTGGCGAGCATTCCTCGTGCGGCGACAAAGGCCGCTACTCATAAACGACGCACTCATCCAGTGCTGCAAACAGCCGGTGAAAGAAGATTGGATTTGTCTATTAATGAAACACCGAAAGCGGAGTTTCGTTTGTACGCCTACCAAGACATGACTTGGTCACCCACATTAGCACTGCAATTACTGTACTTAGGCGAACGCATGGAAGAAGTGTTGAAACGCCAATTGCGAGATAAAGTGCAAGGTGTTTACAGTGTTCGAGTGGGACTGGAGCTGAATCGTGAATCAAATCGTGCCGAGCTGTCAGTACAATTCTCCAGCGACCCGCAGCGAGTCGACGCTTTGGCGGCACAAACGGAGCAGATATTGGCGAATTTACCTGCTTTAATCACGCGACAATGGGTGTCCGAGACTCAGCTGGCTTTTGCTGATGTGGAAATAAATCGTTTAAAAAACTCTTTCCGTTCAACCCTAGTGCACAGACTGGAATTGAGTTATGTGAAGTTTGATGATGCGCGCTATTTAGAAGATATGGCGACATTGGATGAGTCTTTGACTTTGAGTCGCTTCCAACAGTTGGTGGATTCGTTGCAATTTGAGAATAAGGTGGTGGCGTTTTTACGACCCAAGGCAGATAAATAAACAAACGACAACATAATATCTTCCTCAAAAGAAAAGGCCCAGTCAATGAACTGGGCCTTTTCTTTTCGCTTTTGGCTTGCTCTTGATCTGCGCTTAGCTCTATGATTCGGAGCTTATCTTTAGCTATGGACGATGCAGGGGATCAGCATGTCACAACCCGTTCGGTTATTCAGTTTAGCCATTGCCTTGGTGTGTATTCTATTGGCACTAAACTTTGGTTTACGTTCGTCTATGGGTTTCTTTATGGCACCTATTTCTCAAGAGTTTGGTTATGGGCGTGAAGTGTTTGCTTTCGCTTTGGCATTGCAGAACTTATATTGGGGGTTGTTTCAGCCTTTAGCTGGTGCTTTTTCTGATCGCTTTGGTACCTTGAAAACCTTATTTATTGGTGCGGCTTTATACGCATTAGGTCTTTATGTTACTGCAGAAGCCAGTACCATTTTTGGCCTTAATATTGGTGCTGGAGTCTTGATGGGGATGGGCATTGCGGCAACGGGTTTTGGTGTTGTGTTGCCTGCTATGGCAAGAATGGTGTCTCCTGAAAAACGATCTTTTGCATTGGGGTTAGGCAGTGCGGCAGGTTCGGCTGGACAGCTTCTGGTGATACCTGTGGCACAAGGTTTTATTTCAGCTTATGGCTGGAGTAACGCGTTGCTTTTGTTAGCAGGTGGCGCTTTGATGATGGTATTGCTGTCGAGCCCATTTCGCAATGAGAAGCAAGCGAAACTGGCCCAGACCGAAAGCGCCGAAAAGACGCAAACCATGACTCAGGCATTAAAAGAAGCAGGTGTGTATTCCCATTATTGGTTGCTGGTGGTGGGCTTTTTTGTTTGTGGTTTTCAGTTAGCTTTCATTACAGTGCATATGCCGGCTTTCTTGTCGGATGAGGGCTTTTCATCCGACGTGGCGGTGGCCAGTTTATCCTTGATTGGTTTGTTTAATATCTTTGGTTGTTTATTGTCGGGTAGCTGGGCAGGGATTTATTCGAAAAAGAAATTACTGACCATCATCTATGCGTTACGTGCTGTGGCCATCGCACTCTTTATGGTGTTTCCAATGACAGATTGGTCTGTGTATCTGTTCTCGATTGTGACAGGGTTGCTTTGGTTAGCCACGGTTCCACCGACCTCAGGTTTGGTCGCACAAATGTTTGGTTTGCGATACATGGGCATGTTGTATGGTATTGTTTTTCTTGGCCACCAACTTGGCTCATTCAGTGGCGTTTGGTTAGGTGGTTATTTGTATGATCACACTGGCTCTTATGATGTTGTTTGGTGGGCCGCTTGCATCATTGCTCTGATTACGGCCTTGATTCACATTGTGATTGATGAGCGTCCGGTTGTGCGGTTACGAGCTCAAATGGCGACTAACTGATTGATCTTTAAATAGGGATATTTTGTTAACTTTGTTAAGTCTGCTTGATAAAACTGTCCATCACTACCAATATAAAGTAATGATAAAACAGATGAAAAGTAAGATAAAAAAAGAGGAGGGCGATCATGCAGTATGAAGATCGCGTAGATGCGTTAGTGGCGCCAAAAGGCGCTTTAGAAATGTTGTCACAAGATGAAATGGCGCGTTTGTCTGAGGAATCAGGGCCACTTCATGATTTATTCCACCGTTGTGCGTTGGCCATTTTGAACTGCGGCAGTGATTCAGATGATCCGCAGGCGATTATGGACGAATATCGTGATTTTGATATTACAATTATTCAACAAGAGCGTGGTGTTAAGTTACAGCTGAAAAACGCACCTGGTAGTGCGTTTGTTGACGGTAAAATGATCAGCAGTGTTCGTGAAATGCTATTTAGTGTGCTGCGTGACATTATTTTTACCCATCATGAATACGATTTAGAAAATGGCTTAAAAACCGCTAGTTCAGAAAAACTGACGAATGTGGTGTTTGAGTTGTTACGTAATGCCGATGTGTTTCGCCGTATTCAAAACCCAGACCTGATTGTGTGTTGGGGTGGCCACTCTATTGCTCGTCATGAGTACGATTACACCAAGCGGGTTGGTCATGAATTGGGCTTGCGTGATCTTAATATCTGTACTGGCTGTGGGCCTGGTGCGATGAAAGGGCCGATGAAAGGCGCGGCGATCGCTCATGCTAAGCAACGTGTTAAAGACGGTGTGTATTTGGGGTTAACTGAGCCTGGTATTATTGCCGCTGAATCGCCCAATCCAATCGTCAATCAATTAGTGATTATGCCGGACATTGAAAAACGTCTTGAGGCCTTCGTGCGAGCTGGGCACGGCATTGTTGTCTTCCCTGGTGGCGCTGGCACTGCGGAAGAGATCCTCTATATTTTGGGGATTTTGTTGCACCCTAAAAATGCCAATATTCCTTTCCCATTGGTGTTCACTGGGCCAAAAGAAAGTGCGGATTATTTTGAACAAATACACGCTTTTATTGGGGATGTGCTAGGGAAAGAGGCGCAAAACAAATACCAAATTGTCATTGATGATGAGGTAGCTGTTGCGCGTATCATGAAACAAGGTATGGAAGAGGTTCGTGATTATCGTAAAGCGCATCAAGATGCGTTTTATTACAACTGGAAATTACATATTCCAGAAGAATTTCAGCATCCTTTTGAACCCACTCATGACAATGTTCGCGGCTTGAACCTGCATTTCGGACAAGAATTACATTTACTTGCTGCCGACTTACGTCGTGCTTTTTCTTCTATTGTGGCGGGTAATGTGAAGGCACAAGGTGTGGCGCACATTAAAGAGTTTGGACCGTTTGAAATTCATGGTGATAAGGCCCTGTTAGCCAAATTGGATGTGCTGTTACAAGCCTTTGTTGATCAACAGCGCATGAAATTACCTGGTTCGGCTTATGTGCCTTGCTACAAAGTGATCACTGATTAGTTATTTGTATCTAGCTAGGTAATAAATAAAAAGGCGCTCAACATGGTTGAGCGCCTTTTTTGATGCTTGATTGGATCAATATGATTAGCCGAAAACTGACCAGCCAATGCTTTCGGATAGCGCTTCTAGTGCCGCCATACCAGCAAGTGAGTTGCCTGACTTGTTTAGTTCAGGAGACCAGACGCACACAGAAAACTGATTTGGCACAATGGCGATGATGCCCCCGCCAACACCACTTTTTCCAGGCAAGCCAACACGATAGGCAAAGTTTCCAGCCTCGTCGTACAAGCCGCTGGTGGCCAGTAAACCATTGATTTGTGTGGTTTCTCTCGGACTTAAAATTTGCTCATTAGAATGTTGTGAAAACCCTTTGTTCGCTAAAAAGCTGAAGGCTTTGGCGAGATCGATGCAATTCATGCGCACAGCACAGTTATCAAAGTAGCTGTGCAGTACGTCTTCTACATCATTATCAAAATTGCCAAAGGCTTTCATTAAATAGGCCATGGAAGCATTGCGAGCACGAAATTCGTATTCGGAATCAGACACCACTTTATCTGATTGTATGTGAGGGTTATCAGCCAAACGACGGATGAACTCGCGCATGGCGTAATGCGGTGAAGCAAAACGCGACTGGTTCATATCACTGACTACTAAGGCGCCAGCATTGATGAAAGGGTTTCTTGGCACGCCAGCTTCGTATTCTAGCTGCACTAAGGAATTAAATGGGTTACCAGAAGGTTCTCGACCGACTCGCTGCCACATGCTTTCACCATAATGCTTAATGGCCAATGTGAGGCTGAATACTTTGGAGATGCTTTGTATGGAAAATTCAGTGTCTGCTTGTCCGGCTTGATAAAGGGTGCCATCGTTACTGTAAATGGCGATACCAAACTGATTAGGGTCAACTTCTGCTAGGGCAGGGATATAATCAGCCACGTTACCTTGACCAATTAAAGGGCGAACTTTCTTTTCAATGGATTGAAGTAAGGCTTCCACGTTTTTCTCAATCTTATTATTAATAGGGAGTGAACATACGACTAAAAGGGAAGGCTAGTATAGAGAGTTGGCACTGGAATACCAGTGCCAACCGGCGCTTTAATCCTGTTCCGTTTTGATCCAGTCAACATGCTGCAATATCAGTTGACCAGAGATAGTGGCAGCGTTTGGTATCATGGGTAAATCGTCTATGTGCCACCAGTCAGCTTCTTCGATTTCCCCTGGCGCAGGTGTTAACTCGCCAGACTGGTAATCCGCGAAGAAACCCGCCATCAATTGATGGGGAAATGACCAAGGTTGGCTGCTGATGTAGCGAATATTGTTGATCTCAATGCCCACTTCTTCTTTCACTTCTCGGGCGACAGCCTGCTCTAACGTTTCGCCTGCCTCAACAAAACCGGCAATGTTACTGTAGCGATCCTTTGGGGCCTGTGGACCACGAGCGAGTAGAATGCGGTTGTCATATCGAATGGAGACAATGATGCAAGGCGAAATGCGTGGATAATGTCTTAGATGGCATTTTGGGCAAATTTTCGTATGTTCTTTGTGGTGCTTTTCTTGCAAGCTTGTACCGCAGCGACCACAAAACTGATGATCTCTGTCCCAAGTGGACAATTGATGAGCGCGACTGAGTAAGATGTAGTGCTCTTGATCCTGCTGGAACAAGAGTTCGCGCAAACCTATTTCCGTAAAGCCTTTTGGTACTGTATCAAAACGGCAAACAAACACGTCTTGACCGTGCCATTGACCGCAGTAGACAGCTCCCATATTCGCGTTAGGTTGAAAATGGTGAAAGGGAATTAAAAACTGCTGGTCAGCTTCGACCAGTACTTGTTGACGATGTAACAGAATATAGAGCGCATCTTGGTGTGGACGCGGATGCGCTTGAGTGCCAATTTCTAACATGTTACCGCTCAGTTTTGCGTCGAAAAGAATTACGCTAACGCGATCAAGTTTTTG
The DNA here is from genome assembly GCF_003314975.1 of Marinomonas aquiplantarum. Classification (GTDB taxonomy): domain Bacteria; phylum Pseudomonadota; class Gammaproteobacteria; order Pseudomonadales; family Marinomonadaceae; genus Marinomonas; species Marinomonas aquiplantarum. The sequence goes on along the minus strand of NZ_QNRF01000009.1, from coordinate 58,849 downwards.
ACGCAAGTTTTAATCACCTAGCGCCAATCTAGGATGACTTTGCCTGACTGACCTGACCCCATAGTATCAAAGCCCTTTTGAAACTCATCAACTGAGAATTGATGGGTAATAATAGGGCTGATGTCTAAACCAGACTGCAGCATGGCTACCATTTTGTACCAGGTTTCAAACATTTCACGACCATAAATGCCTTTGATGACTAGGCCTTTAAAAATTACCTGGTTCCAGTCAATTAGGGTGTTTTTGTCTGGAATGCCAAGCATGGCAACTTTGCCGCCATGATTCATGTTTTCTAGCATAGAGCGAAATGCTTGATCGTTTCCAGACATTTCCAGACCCACATCGAAGCCTTCACTCATGCCCAAGTCTGCCATAACATCGGTAAGTGATTCGTTTGTCACATTGACCGTGCGAGTGGCTCCCAATTTTTTAGCCAAGTCTAAACGGAAGTCGTTGACGTCGGTGATGACTACATTACGTGCACCCACATGTTTGGCGATAGCGGCGGCCATCGCGCCAATTGGCCCTGCGCCAGTAATTAGTACGTCTTCACCTATTAAATCAAAAGACAGGGCGGTGTGGACTGCGTTGCCAAAAGGATCAAAAATAGCCGCCAGATCATCACTGATATTGTCTGGTATTTTAAAAGCGTTGCTGGCTGGAATAGCCAGATACTCAGCAAACGCCCCAGTGCGATTAACGCCCACACCTAGAGTCTTACGACAAAGATGACGGCGCCCAGCACGACAGTTGCGACAGTGACCACAGGTGATGTGACCTTCTCCTGACACGCGATCCCCTATATTGAAACCACTTACTTCAGGGCCAACCTCAACAATTTCACCAACAAATTCATGGCCTATTGTCATGGGAACGGGAATGGTCTTTTGTGACCATTCATCCCAATGACAAATATGCATGTCAGTACCGCAAATCGCCGTTTTACGAATTTTAATAATCACATCATTGTGACCGCATTCCGGTGTGTCCGTATGGGTTAACCAGATGCCTTGCTCTGGGTGCAGTTTGGCTAATGTTTTCATCGCACTTCTCCTTTAATAATACCCATTTCTCGACCTACTTTTGCGAAGGCTTGAATGGCTTGATCGAGTTGCTCCTTGGTATGTGCTGCTGACATTTGCGTACGAATTCTGGCTTTGTCCATCGGTACCACAGGAAACGCAAAGCCAGTAACGAAAATGCCTTCTTTGTATAGCGCATTTGCCATGGTTTGTGCCAGCTTTGCATCACCTAACATGATAGGAATGATGGGGTGGTCGCCTGCAACTAGTTCGAAGCCCAGTGCTGTCATTTCCGTTCTGAAATATTGGCTGTTGGCTTTTAATTGTTGTCGTGCCTGGCTATTGTCTTTTAGTTTTGTCAGAATGCTTAGGCTAGTAGCGGTAATCACAGGAGCCAAAGCGTTGGAAAAAAGGTAAGGGCGAGAACGTTGGCGCAACCATTCGACAATACCTTTAGAGGCACTGGTATAGCCTCCTGACGCGCCACCTAAGGCTTTTCCAAGTGTGCCTGTGATGATATCAATACGCCCCATCACATCGCAGTATTCGTGACTGCCACGGCCATGCTCACCAAGGAAGCCCACGGCATGGGAGTCGTCTACCATTACCAGTGCATCATATGTATCCGCGAGGTCGCAGATACTTTTTAGGTCTGCAATGATGCCGTCCATCGAGAATACACCGTCGGTGACAATGAGTTTGGTTTTAGCCCCATTGTTATTAGCCTCTTGTAAAGCCGCTTCGAGTTCAGCCATATCATTATTAGCATAGCGATAGCGCTGAGCTTTACAGAGGCGAATCCCATCGATAATGCTGGCATGATTAAGTGCATCACTGATAATGGCGTCGTCTTGATTTAATAGGGTTTCGAATAGACCGCCATTGGCATCAAAACAAGAAGAATAAAGGATGGTGTCTTCCATACCTAAAAATTGGCTAATGCTTTGTTCAAGTTCTGTATGTATGCTTTGAGTGCCGCAAATAAAGCGTACTGAAGCCATACCATAGCCAAACTCATCTAATGCCTGATGAGCCGCTTGTGTCACGTCAGAGTCATTGGCTAGCCCTAAATAGTTGTTAGCGCATAGATTGATCATAGGTTGTTGGTCTGCCGTGGTAATTTGGCTGGCCTGTGGCGTAATCATGGGACGCTCTTGTTTATATAAGCCTTGATCTTTTAATTGCTCTAGTTGGGTGGCGAGGTTTTGGTAAAAATCAGCTTTTGACATAATGCACTCCAAAGTGTCATCTAATTAGGCTCAAGATCATTTGAGTGTAGAGTTCTAATGACGATAAAAGTAGATGCAGTGGCATAGCAAAACGACCATAACAGTTTACTCACATTAGACGTTCTGCTGTGCTGGTCATTTTGCCCATGGGTCGCGTAGAATGGGGCAAATTTTAAACAAAGAGGAAGAAGTGACATGTTGTCAAAGTTTCGCTATGGAGTGATGCGTTGTGGTTTGTTGGTTGGTGCGTTAGGAGTAAGTGTGATGACGCAAGCGCAGGATTTTATTCCTGTTTTGCAGTATCACCATGTGAGCAGTACGTCACCGAAATCCACCTCAGTGACTCCTGAGCAATTCACTGAGCATATGGACTATCTTCAAACGGCAGGATTTAAGGTGATTGATCTTAAAACCGCACTAGAGGATTTGAAGGCCAATAAACCTTTACCAGAAAAAGCCGTCGCCATTACTTTTGATGATGCCTACCGTAATATCTACAAAGCGGGCTTTCCTATTTTAAAAGAGCGCGATTTTCCCTTCACGGTTTTCATTAATACTGAACCAGTTGAGCGTAACAGTCGTAGCTTCTTAACATGGCAACAAATGAAAGAGATGGAAGAATTCGGTGGTGTGTTTGCCAATCATACTATCAGCCATCCTTATATGTTGCGTAAGCTGGAAGGTGAAACCGATGTCGCTTGGCTTAAGCGCATGGAAAACGAAGTCGATACCGTCGAAGCCTTGTTGAATGAGCACCTAGGTCATTCGCCTAAAATGTTGGCTTATCCTTATGGCGAGTCTGACCATACGATTCGTGACATGATGGCTGAAAAGGGCATTATGGCATTTGGTCAGCAATCAGGTGTGGTCAGTGCGGATTCCGATTTTGAGAATTTACCGCGTTTTCCTGCGTCTGGTGCCTATGCTAAGTTGACGACCTTGAAGACCAAGCTAAATTCACAGCCTATGCCACTATCGAACGTAGAAGCTGGAGGAGATTTTGCTGGTGCCGACCCTGTTTCGATTCGTTTGACCTTTAAAGAAGGCAAATATCGTTTCAAAGATTTAGCTTGCTATGTTTCTGGCCAGGGGAAAGCTGTTCTAGAATGGGCTTCAGACCATGAAGTAGTGGCGACAGCGCCGAAAGCATTTGGTACAGGACGTGGTCGTATTAACTGTACTATGCCGGATAGAACTGGGCGCAGTTACTATTGGTATTCCAATGTTTGGATTCGTGCAGCAGCGGATCAAAACTATGTGAGCGAAAAAAGTTAAATTTTTTTCAAAAAAATGTTGCACTGAAATTTCAAATCAGTAATATACACCTCGCTCGCAACGGAGGGGTGGCAGAGTGGTTTAATGCACCGGTCTTGAAAACCGGCGTAGGTTAGTAGCCTACCGAGAGTTCGAATCTCTCCTCCTCCGCCATCTTTAAAGATGGCGTGTTGTAGCAAAGATAAAATTAGTTCCTCGATAGCTCAGTTGGTAGAGCAAATGACTGTTAATCATTGGGTCACTGGTTCGAGTCCAGTTCGAGGAGCCATCGGAGTATAGCGCAGTCTGGTAGCGCGCCTGCTTTGGGAGCAGGATGTCGGGGGTTCGAATCCCTCTACTCCGACCATTTTATCATCCATTTAGTAATGGTGGGCGTAGCTCAGTTGGTAGAGCTATGGATTGTGATTCCATCGGTCGTGGGTTCGAGCCCCATCGTCCACCCCATTACTATGATAGTTGGGTCGTTAGCTCAGTTGGTAGAGCAGTTGACTTTTAATCAATTGGTCACTGGTTCGAATCCAGTACGACCCACCAACTATCTCTGATGCAAAATTCTGCACTAATCTGATTAATTCCTCGATAGCTCAGTTGGTAGAGCAAATGACTGTTAATCATTGGGTCACTGGTTCGAGTCCAGTTCGAGGAGCCATCGGAGTATAGCGCAGTCTGGTAGCGCGCCTGCTTTGGGAGCAGGATGTCGGGGGTTCGAATCCCTCTACTCCGACCATC
>NZ_QNRF01000009.1:0-54496 GCF_003314975.1 Marinomonas aquiplantarum | reverse complement strand
TCCAGTTCGAGGAGCCATCGGAGTATAGCGCAGTCTGGTAGCGCGCCTGCTTTGGGAGCAGGATGTCGGGGGTTCGAATCCCTCTACTCCGACCATCAGAATACAGAACATCACTAAGAATGGGTCGTTAGCTCAGTTGGTAGAGCAGTTGACTTTTAATCAATTGGTCACTGGTTCGAATCCAGTACGACCCACCATTCTTTCTCTTCTCTTTATTTTAAATCCTATCTATTCTTAATTTCCCATTATCAATATTTTTCTTGATAAGTCGTCGGGTGTTGTTTATTTTTTAGCTTTCCAGCTTTCCAGCTTTCCAGCTTTCCAGCTTTCCAGCTTTCCAGCTTTCCAGCTTTCCAGCTTTCCAGCTTTCCAGCTTTCCAGCTTTCCAGCTTTCCAGCTTTCCAGCTTTCCAGCTTTCCAGCTTTCTAGTTTGTTATGTTGTGCTTTTTTGAATTGTGTTGGTTTTTATGTTGTGTGAGTGGTCGTGATCTTACTTGTGAGGTGTTTGTTTGCTTTTGGAGTGTGATAAGTTGTTTGGTGCGGTTTAGTGCTGTGCTGAGCTCTGTGGTGCTCTAGGGTTGTTGTGTGTTTGTGAGTGGTTTTTTTTTGATTGAAGCTGTTTTGTAGGATTATCTGTATTGAGTTGGTGTTGCTTGAGATGTGTTTATTGGAATTGCATCTGAGATATTTGAGATGATTTTTCTAGATAAGAAACAAGATGTTATCTTGTAAAAAGAGAAATGGTGGAGGGAGGTGGATTCGAACCACCGAAACTTTCGTGGCAGATTTACAATCTGCTCCCTTTGGCCACTCGGGAACCCCTCCACAGCAGCGCGGCATATAATATATACCGCGCTTAGGGATGTAAACTGTTTTTTAAGATTTATTTAACAATTTTTCCAGTTTAGCCTTCATTCTGTCTTCAGGTGATAGATTGTCGTATTGACTGTCTGCCTTTGGAGCAACTTTTTTAGGCTTTTTGTTGGTCTGGTTTTTTGTGTTTGCTTTGGCCTTATTAGGGCGTGGGGCTTTGTCTTTGGTTGGGCGGTTCGTTGTCGCTTTTGGTTTGCGCGGCATCATGGATTCAGGTAGAGCAGGTTCGTCATTTACGGCGACCCCTTCTAAATCAATGCGCGGCTGACCAGACAAAAGACACTTTTTGTATCTGTCTGAGCGAGTGTAGGCAGCAAGAGCGCGTTTTTGCTTGCTGGCGTTAAAGTCATCATCCAAAACCATATCTTGGTCTATGCCTACTTTCAGAGGCTTAGGTTGATTCCAGTTGAAGGCTTTCGGGTAGCGGTCTTCCAACATCTTAATAAGACGACGGTTGTTTTTCTGATTGCGTTGACGTTTTCGTTGCTCCGCCGTCATCGTGGCTTCCTGTTGAGCAGGCATGTCACTTGGCGTCGTATCGACATCAGTTTGCTTATCTTCTTCCGCTAGCTTGCTAGGCTCTGGTTGTTGTGTAGTCATGTAATTCGTCTGTTCAGTTGTCGTATTGGTGGTGTCAGTTTCAACACCTTCGTACAGTAAGTCAAAGTTGAGTTGTTGCTCAACTGCTGGACTTGCTTTTTGTTGTGGTGTCGCTGCCGTGGCTTTTGTCTCCAGAAGGTCCAGTGAGTCTGCTATATAAAATTGCAGCTGATCTTCAGTTGAGCGACTTTCCATTTGTGTTAGTAAGTCCATCGAAGCATTGTGTTCGGTGGTACTTGATTTGCTATCCTTTAGCTGTTGTATCTCCTCGTTAGCATCTTCCAGCTGTTTTGTTAGCCAGTCAATCCTTGCTTCGAGTTGGGCAATTAAATGTTCCATAAACACGAGGCTCAGTTTTGTATTGGGCTTAATGGAATGCTTCGGGTATTACTGGTTCCAAGCATTTCTTTTTTTTGTGTCTCATTTGGCAGCGTGATAGTAATGTCTTCTTTGCTCTGCCACCAAACGTAGGTTGTTGTAATCAAAAAGCCTGCAATGATAAATGGTGCAAATTTCATCTTGTTTAAAATGTTAACCCTGCGCCAACCATAATGTGTTTGTCGTAGGTTTCGTCATCGCTGTTGAGTATTTTAATGAATACATCAACACGAGAGACATCCGAGGTGGCGATGCGAAAGCCGGCTTCGGGGTAAAATACTGTTTCATCAAGAAAGGATATGCCGCCGCCAATATAGGACCACATAGGCAATCCTGGGAAAATCTGTAATGCAGGGCTTGCACTATAAAAGCGTGTGCCTAAGTGGATGCCACTTTCAAAGGTTTCGCCTAAAACGAAAGTGAAGCCACCATGGAAAGAAATGTTTTCTGGTGTGGTGAACTCCATGCCCGCATTTAATATGGATGTGACATTGTCTTTTCCGTCTCTGCCATCAGGGCGAGCTGCCGCGGATTCGAAGGTTACCAAGCTGGCAATTTGACCACCTTGGTCGTTAGCATAAGTATGAGCACTGACTAACATCAGTGCTGCTAGTAGTAAGGATCTCATTGTTTATTGTCCATTTGATTTAATCGGCTCAGCATTTGAGAAAGAGAACTTTCCCAGTTTGATTGCTGTTCTTTGGTTTGATCTAGCGTGCTCTGTAGTTCGGATTTTTCTTCATTTAGCTCGTAGTTTTGCATCTCCAAATCAGCAATGCGTTTGCGTAGGGAGCCAATTTCTTCAACTGCTTCGTTGATGCGTTGTTCTAAGTGATGAAGTAGTTCGTTGTTCATAATCAAATCCTAAAAAAATAAATATAATCGCTGATGTTGAGCGTGTGTTTTAAAGTGCATTAGTTTACCAAGCAATGACAACATCTTGTTGCTGAACGTTCAATATGTGTGAATCAACAACCAGTTCACCTACTGAAAAATTAGGCTGCACTTGTTTGATTGTAACACTGATATTGGCATTGTTCAGCTGAGTCTGTGCGGACTGCAGCTGATTAAATACTTCGTAACGACGGTATACGTTAAATTTATCCCCAACTTTAATGCCCGCAATGGATCCTGCTGCAATGTGGATGCGGTTGCCTTCGGTGCGAAATATATTGGCAATGAAGGGTTGGCAGCGCAACTGTTCGCTAGTATCCAAGGCGCTTTGTTTTAATGCTTGTTGGACCACTTTTCCGTAATTAATGGTCCAAAATTTGGCGCTACCAAAACCAACGCGCTGATTGTCCGCAATATCCCAGTTACCTATTTCGTTGTATCTGTGCTCAAACAGCAAGGCACCACTGAAACCGTCGTAAAGATAGATATCGACCACAAAGTTTCTTTCTTTATCTTCAGCGACTAAAGGTGTGGTATTGGTTTTGTTGTTGGGTTGTCGTTGATAAAGCTCACCGATATCACGAATGACACCACTGATGATGTACTGCACGCCAAGTTGCTCACTGATGCGAGTGACATTGGTAAGGGAGCCATCGTAATTAGTAGATGAGGGAGCATTGATTAAATCAGGGTAGATTGAAATGTTAGTGGCGGTTAACGCTTTTAAATACCCTTGTTTATTGATCTCGTCCGCTAGGTTCTTGGGCAGTTCACGAGAAATATTATTAATGGCGCCAAGTTGAGCCTGTTGTGGTATTTGTAGATCGAAGCCTGTCACGCCAACTGTTTTTCGATAATAACTTGTTGGCCCAGTACTGCATTGAGAATCTGGGGTGACATCAATACGCGCAATGATTTTTAAAAAATTACCGTTTTGCTCTTCCGAAATAATTTTGGCTCGTTGGACATGGCTTGAGCTGCGAATGGCAATGCTTGAATTCACTTCGCCATTCGTCATTTCATCTTTTACGTTTACTCGTGAGCCTGACTCCAGAACGGCTTGCTTTATCGCTTGTTCGGTGGCTCGATAGCGGGCATCCGCTATGTCGTTATTATAAATAACGGCTTCGCCAACGGCATCAATAGTGACAGCAAGGGTTGCATTAGAAAATACAACCAACACAAGGCTTAAAAGTAGTTTGTTGAGTCGCAACGTCATCACTCAATGCTGTAGAAGTTTGTTGTCGGTGTTGAGCTTTGTACATTCACGGCACGGTAGCCAGGCTGTACTTGGCAATTAGGGTCATTGGCGACACCTTGAGTTGAGGTGACACACTGACGAAAGTTCTCTTGCAGTGCCATTTCAACAACGGTCTCGAACGTGCCATCTTCGTGTTCTCTTTGAGACACGACTTTTGCTCCCACTAAATAAGCATCAACATAAGTACGCAATTCGTCGTTTTGAATGACCATATTGCTTAAAGAGCTTGAGCCATCAATTTTTAAGCCATATACACGTTCTGACAGGTTGCGGTAAGCGTCTAGCATAGAGCTGCGCAATGTCATGATGCGTGCTTGTGATTTAGTTAGGCGCTTGTTGGTAGTGAGGGCTGCGTAACCCGTAGCAGTAACAATGATGGGTTCTTGTTTAATGACGGCAATAGTGTTGTTGGCATTGACTGCGCCAACGGTGCCGGTTTGGCCATAGTTCAAAGTACCACCTCCAACCTGGTTACCATTACAGGGTGCCACGGAAGTACAGGTGCCTGTGCCAGCGGCGCTGGTTTGGTTTAGGCTTTGGCAACCTGCTAATAGGATTGCCCCTGTTGCAATCAAAAGAATGCGAATTACGTGTGTCATGGTGGTGCCCTTTGTGTGGTAGTCTCTACTTTTTCTTGTCGGCAAGTGTTGGAGTTTCTTCACTTTTACCTTGTCAGTTAGAAAGGAATCCTTGCATTTGCAGTGATGAAGGTCCGTTTCCTATTCGAGACATTCTGTCCCATGGATAAAATGTAAACTATTTTACGTGTTAGCGTCTATTTTTACAGTCTCAAATCGACGATTTTCTTTGTTTTATATGGCAAAAATAACCACTTAGCAGTTGGGTGACGTTTTTCGACTGGTATTTTGACCGATATTTTTTGATTCTATCAGGTCTGGTGGGCTTGATCATAGAATTTACATTGTGTTGTTTGAGGGTGGTTTGCTGTATATACTGTTTTTATATACAGTATTTGTGATTTCAATCATGGCACTTACAGAGCGTAAAATTATACACATTGATGCAGACTGCTTTTATGCGGCCATTGAAATGCGTGACAACCCCGCCTTGAAAGATCGACCTTTGGCTATTGGCGGTTCATCTGAGCGTCGCAGCGTGTTATCCACTGCTAATTACCCTGCTCGTTCCTATGGTGTTCGATCGGCAATGCCAGTGGCCGTTGCGAAACGCTTGTGCCCTGATTTACTCATCTTACCAGGGCATATGGAAAAGTATCGTCTTGCCTCTCAGCAAATGCATGACATTTTTAAACAATATACTCACCTTATTGAACCTTTGTCTTTGGATGAAGCTTATTTGGATGTGACTCAGTCAACACAGTGTCAAGGCAGTGCGACCCTAATGGCCGATCGTATTCGCCAGCAAATTCTAGAGACGGTTGGGATCACAGTATCAGCGGGCATTGCTACGAATAAATTCATTGCTAAAGTGGCGAGTGATTGGAACAAACCAGACGGTCTTACGCTTGTGACTCCTAAGCAGCAAGCAGATTTTGTTGCCGCCATTCCTGTTAAATGCATTTCTGGGATTGGGAAAGTGGCTCAGCAAAAACTGGCTGAACTTGGGGTGTATTACTGTGCGGATTTGCAAAAGGTGGCGTTTTCGGTGTTGCAAAAACGTTTTGGTAGTATGGCATTTCGTTTGTCTCAATTAGCGTTAGGTATAGATGAGCGTCCTGTGCAAACGTCGAGAGAGCGAAAAAGCATTTCCGTTGAGCACACGTTTGCAGAGGATCTGACTGGGGTTGAACCTTGCTTGAGTGTCTTGCCTGAACTGATTGATGCGTTGCAAAAACGTATGACTGGGCGAGGGTATGAAGCGCGTTTGAGTAAATATTATTTAAAACTCAAATTTGATGATTTTAAACAAACTACGATAGAGCAGCCGATTCAAAAAAAGCTGTCTACAGCGGTTTTTTCTGAGCTATTACAGCAAGCTCACTCCCGCTCCAAACGACCTGTGCGTTTGATTGGCGTTGGCTATCGTTTATCCAATGTGATTTCTTCGCAATTATTATTGCCTTTTTAATTTCTGTGTAAATTTTGTACAGCTCTAGCTATCTCTGTCTATACTTTAAGGCCAACGGTATGGAGGTGTTTATTATGTTAGAGCAGCAGACAAAATCTTATGTGATTCATTCCAGCTTGCCTGATCCTTTATCCCAACGTTTGAGATTCGAAGTTGAGCAAACATTACATGCATTATATGCCGATGTATCCTTAATTGATCAGCTTGATAGTTTGTATTTGCCTTTCGCCAATTGGCTAAGTAACAAAGTGGGTCGCCGAGAAGGACCTATGATTGTCGGCTTAGGTGGTGCACAAGGCTGCGGTAAAACTACTTTTGCAAGCATTGTTAGTCGGATCTTAGTGAAAGGGTTTGATTTGAATGCAGTTGTGATCAGTTTGGATGACTTGTACAGCACTCGTCAGGATCGATTAAATTTTGCTGATCAGACCACGTCATTATTTTCCGTGCGCGGAGTGCCTGGGACGCACGATGTCACTTTAGCGATGAACCTTTTTCAGCGTGCGCGACAATTAAAAGACGGTGAGGTGATGATGTTCCCGTGCTTTGATAAGTCGATTGATGAAAGAAAAGCCGTGCATCTCTGGAAAGAAGTTCGAGGCCCCATTGATGTGATTTTATTTGAAGGTTGGTGTGTCGGTGCGCCTGATATGAAGGGGGATCTGCATTCACCACTGAATGCGTTGGAACGTGATAGAGATAAGCAGGGCGTATGGCGACAATCTGTGAATGAGTTATTAAAAAATGAATATCGCGAATTATTTTCCATGTTGGACTTAATGGTTTGGATGCAGGCACCCAATTATGACATTGTCTATGAATGGCGTAATAAGCAAGAGCGGCTATTAGAGGCGCACTTACATGATATTCATGGTGTACTCTTAGATACTTTAGATTTAAAGGTCATGTCACCAGAAGAGTTAAAAGGCTTTATGCAATACTATGAGCGTCTTACACGCCATATGTTAGCGGTGATGCCAGAGCGAGCAGATGTACTGATGCGTCTGGATGAGCATCAAGGTGTGCAAGAGGTTCGATATCCAACCGAACACTAAAAAATGCCTTAATCGGCACGATAAGAGCATCAATATGATAGGCTATAGCGATTCGCAATAGCCTATTTTTTTGGCCAACATGTTTGAGCCATTTTTTACATATAACGCTTTATGATGCTTTTTGGGAGAGTTTAGAGAATGACAGATTTGCTGCCAGTAGTAGAAGTAGAAACCGCCGCTAAACCGGATGCTGCGGTAATTTGGTTGCATGGATTGGGGGCCGATGGTCACGATTTTGAAGCCTTGGTGCCCGCTTTGTCTTTGCAAGAGAGTTTGGCGGTACGATTTGTGTTTCCTCATGCGCCGCAACGTCCCGTGACCATTAATGGTGGTATGCCGATGCGAGCTTGGTACGATATTTTGGAAATGACGTTAGAGCGCAAAGTTGACATGGCGAACATTCAAGAGTCTGCGCAGCAAGTTGAAGATCTTATTCAAGATCAAATAAGCAAGGGGATCTCAGCTGACCGCATTATCTTGGCGGGTTTTTCACAAGGCGGTGTAATTGCTTATCAGGTGGGGCTACACACGCCTCATGTGCTTGGTGGTGTAATGGCTTTATCTACCTATTTAGTGAACAGTGATAAGGTGCCTCAGGCTGAGTTTTGTCCTAATGGAAAAACCTCATTTTTAATTCATCATGGCTCTCAGGATCCAGTCGTTGCACCGACTTTGGGGGCACAAGCGCAAGCTAACTTAACGTCTAAAGGCTATTCTGTTACTTATCAAACCTATGATATGCCTCATGCGGTTTGCCCAGAGCAGGTGCAAGATATTTCAGCTTGGCTAAATGCGCAGTTAGGGTAAAAGTGGAAGGGATTGGTATGACGTCTGAATATGAACAATGGTTGGATTTTGCCAAACAGTTAGCTCAAGACGCGGGCAAGCTCATCGTTGAGGCTCGTGAAAAGGCGATATTTGATCGAAACTACAAGTTGCATCATGAATTGGTGACCTCGACAGACATTGCGGTGGACGCCTTTATATGTGAAAAAATTGCGGCGATGTTCCCGCAGCATAAAATTCTTTCAGAAGAGTCTTTTCCTGCGCTAGATGTTAATCAATTGATCGAAGATGTCCCTGTTTGGGTGATTGATCCGATTGATGGTACGGTCAATTTTGCTCATGGTCACCATCATGTGGCAGTTTCGATTGGTCTGTTTATCGGTTCAGTGCGTATTTTAGGTGTTGTTTATGCACCGTTTTTAGCTGAGTGTTATTCTGCTTTGCGAGGACAGGGTGCATATTGTAATGGTAAAAAGCTCGCTGTTTCCGGGGCATCAACTCTTCGTAATGCCTTAGTGGCAACAGGTTTTCCATATCAAAAAACATCGTTACCAAATTTGATTGAGCGTTTAAGTCGAGTGCTTCATGCGTGTCAGGATGTAAGACGAAATGGGTCCGCAGCATTGGATTTGTGTTGGGTAGCCGCGGGTCGATTAGATGCTTATTACGAGACAGTGAAGCCTTGGGATATGGCGGCTGGTGCTTTAATTGCGGAAGAAGCTGGTGCTCGGTTGGGATATTTTGCAAAGCCTCAGGTGGTTTGGCCCGAGGCTGTTAATGGTGAAGGGTTGTTGGTCGCGACGCCCGATTTGTTTGATGATTTAAAGGCTCTGCTTTAATGAGTTAGCGACAAGTGTTCTTTGGAATGTCACCCCGTTGTTATTTGATTGACATAATAGGGTGTTTTATTTGTATAGATTAAGTTTGAAGGTTTTGTATGTCTCTTACCGTATTTTTCTTAGTGTTATTCGCTTGCGTTGTTGTGATGGGGTTTTCGCTTTGGTTCATTCGCCAACAATTGCAGGCCAATCAATTGAGAGCGGAGCGTATTCAAGCGGGTGAGGCGCGTTATCAAGAAGAGCGTCAGAAAGCTGTGGACAGTATTCGAGTATTGTTGAAAGTCGCTGGTACGGATGAAGTGAATTGGATTGAAGCAAGTATTCGAATTAAAAATTTATTAGATAGGCTGAGTATTGATTTATCTGAGCACGAAGATATTTCGGTCTTTTATCTGGTAACTGAGAAAACCGAACATATTCCAACCCATGAACAATGGCGATCTTTGCCGAAACAAGCTAAAAATAAATTTCAAAAAGAGATGGATGGTTATGAGAAGGCGCATTTAGAAGACCTGAAAAAAGCCAAAACCTCTCTGTTGGCGTTTGACTTTTCGGAATGATGTTAGAGCTGTTGCTGTCTGCGTTTGTTTTCTTTGTTCTACTGATGGGCTTGATGATGTTCTTTGTTCGTCATCAGTCTAAATTGCCTTATTACAGACAAAGTCAGGCGGATTGTGTCGCTATGTTAGAAAAAGCGCTTGCCGGAAATCTACCTGAGTTTGAGTGGCATGCTTTTATTGGTTTGAGTATCCGTGACAATGAAAACTTAGACACTCTTCGGGAGCGATGTTGCTGGATTGATGAATTCGAAACGAAAGGAACTCAGCTAGTAAATGGTCGACTTTGTGTATCTTTTAGTAACGAAGGACGGAAAGAATTAGAAAAATTGTTGGATGAGTGGCAGCATAAAGCAGATTATTTGGTCTGATGAAACTTTTTAAGGATAGGGTTTAGTATTATGAATGATATACAGGCGGTATTTGATCAGGGTGCTGAGTGGATGCCTTGGGTTATGGACAGCGCGCTTAATTTAGCCGTTGGCTTGGTTATTTTCTTTGTGGGTAAATTTATTGCGGCAAAGATTTCAGGTTGGTGTGAAAAGCGTTTACTGAAATCTTCCGTAGACAAAGCGGTAGCAGGTTTTGCTTCAAGCATTTTATATGCCTTGATGTTTGCTGGCGTTGTGTTGATGGCGTTGGGACAAATTGGAGTGGAGACGACCTCTTTTATCGCCATTCTAGGTGCCGCTGGTTTGGCTGTTGGTTTGGCTTTACAAGGCTCATTGTCTAACTTTGCGTCCGGTGTGTTGATTATTCTATTGCGCCCATTTCGCTCGGGTGATTTTGTGGACGCGGGCGGTCAAATGGGAACGGTGAATCGTATCGAGCTGTTTCATACCCATCTAACCACACCGGATAATCGTGTCATTATCGTACCTAATTCGGCGATAATGAACGGTGCTATTGTGAATTTTTCTCGTGAATCGACTCGTCGTTTAGATCTCGTGGTTGGTATTAGCTATGATGCGGACATTCGTTTGGCAAAGCAGATTATGGAAGAGATTGTCGAAGCTGATGAGCGTATTCTGAAGGATCCTGCATGTGTGATTGCCGTTGCAGAATTAGCAGACAGTTCTGTGAACTTTAATCTTCGCCCTTGGGTGGCATCAGCAGATTATTGGACAGTACGTGCGGATTTGTTGGAAAAAATCAAATATGCCTTTGATGAGCGTGGTGTTGGTATTCCTTACCCACAAATGGACGTTCATGTGCACAAACAAGAATCTTAATTTTTTTACCAATTAAGATTAGAATGCCGCTAAGTATTTTTTGCTTAGCGGCATTTTTTATGGTCGCTGTTATTCATTTGAGGCTTTTACATGAGTCGTTATCGACCTCCAGCACCACTTAAATCGAATTATATTACCTATGAGGGTTCGCAAATCTTATTAGCGGAGCTCAAATACCTGTGGAAAGAAAAACGTCCGGCCGTGACAGAATCGGTTCGTGAGGCCGCGGCCCAAGGAGATAGGTCGGAAAATGCAGAATACATTTATGGCAAGAAGCAGCTACGAGAAATTGACCGTCGAGTGCGTTATTTAGAAAAGCGTTTGGATCATTGTAAAGTCGTTGATCGCATTCCAGATGATCAGAGTAAGGTGTTTTTTGGAGCTTGGGTCACATTAGAGGATGAGGCTGGTCAACAAGAGTGTTTTCGTATTGTTGGGCCTGATGAATTGGATCATCAGGCAGATTACATCAGTATGGACTCGCCAGTGGCAAAAGCTTTGCTGAAAAAAGAAGAGGGGGATGAGGTCACGATTCGTCGGGCTCAAGGGGAAAAACTCTACTTCATTGAGCGTGTTGAATATCGTCCGGTCAATTTATGACGGTTTTGTACGGCATGGCGCAGTGGCAGCATCCGGCTTGGATCGATTGGCTGTATTCGTCTGCGGTGCCTGGCGGTGAGCGACTGGCAGAGTATGCCAACGTTTTTTCCTCGGTGGAGGTGGGCAGTACATTTTACGCGCCAGTAGCGGATCAGCAATTAATGCGTTGGTTTCAACAAGTCGGAGCGGAGTTTCGCTTTTGTTTTAAAGTCCCGCAACAGATTTCTCATGCTTCAGCACAGCGCCCATGGCAAGAAGTGCGCAATGATTGGTTAGCTTTTCAGCAAACATTAAGCCCGCTTGTCGCTAAGTTAGGGCCTACTATGTTGCAACTTCCTGGTCGATTAGCAGCGGAGCGTTTGCCATACATTTTAGCCTTAATGGACGAGTGGCAGTTGAGCACACCCTTGAGTGTTGAGGTTCGCCATTTAGACTTTTTTGATAAGGGCGAGCGCGAAGCGGCTTTTTTGAAGGCGTTGTCTGAACGTCAAGTTAATCGAGTTGTCATGGATTCTCGCCCTGTGTTTTCAACGCCTGCTTATAATGAAAGTCTTTTGGATGCTCAACAAAAGAAGCCAAGAGTTCCTTGTCACCCCGTTGCGACGGCAACTACTCCCATCGTTCGCTATATTGGTCACCCTGATCTGCCGAGTAATCATGTTTGGCTGGATCAGTGGGCAGTCAAAATAAAGCAATGGTTAGAAGAAGGCTTAAGCCCTGTTGTGTTTGTGCATTCTTCCGACAATATTGCTGCGCCAACATTGGCGTCTTGGTTGGATGATAAGCTAGTGGCTAATGGCGCTTTGCCTTGTAAGCAGCTGATTCTGCCTGATACGTTAGAGCAAATGAGTTTGATTTAGTTGTTAATGCCGTATTGGAAATAAAGGAAGTGGGTATGTATTCGTTAGTATTTTATGTTCCAGCAACACATATTGAAGCGGTAAAGAGTGCGGTTTTTGCTGCTGGTGCTGGTCGAATGGGAAATTATGAGGCGTGTTGTTGGCAGGTGCTTGGACAAGGGCAGTTTTGCCCTCAAGATGGCGCTCAACCGTTTCTTGGTAACGTGGGTGAAGCTGAGCAGGTTGAAGAGTATCGAGTGGAGATGGTGCTCTTGGAACAGTACAAAGAGGCGGTTGTTGCCGCTTTGCGTTTAGCTCACCCCTATGAAGAAGTGGCTTATCATTTAATTCGAGTTGAATCTTAAAGTGTTTGTTTAATCTGGTACAGAGTTAAACAGAATGACGTCTTCGTGAAAACCATATTGTCCTTTTTGGTGGTCTTCAATAAAGAACTCAAGTGTTTTCGTGACACTGCTAAAGGCTAATTCTTCCCATGGAATGTCTTTCAAGTCGAAGAGTGCGACTTCTGAGCTCTCTTCGGTTGGGTGAAAGTCGTCCTTTTCCAATTCAGCAATATAGAAAAGGTGCACCTGATTAATTCTTGGGATGCTGATCATGCTAAAAGCTTGCTGGCATTTGGCTACCGAGCCGGACTCTTCTAATGTCTCGCGAAGAGCGCCTTCGCTGGTGGTTTCTTGGTTTTCCATGAAGCCAGCAGGTAGGGTCCAAAATCCAAATTGTGGTTCTATGTTACGACGACATAGGAGGATTTTGCCTTGATAGAGTGGAATGGTGCCAGTGATCAGTCTTGGGTTGTCATAATCGATATGAGCGCAATGCGGACAGACTGCTCGTGTGCGGTTATCACCTTGTGGGATGGTCATCTCAACTTGGTGACCACATTTAGGGCAGTATCTCATGACGTATCCTTTACCGCTTTAACTGAAGTTTGGCGAATTTCACAACCTTGTCTTCAATTTCTTGGATTTCAATTTGGTAGTGGTCTACCCAAAGACTGATCGGGTGTTCAGGGATAAACTCAAGTGTTTCAATGATTAAACCGTTTAGGGTTTTTGGTCCATCGGTCGGCAAGTGCCAATCTAGTGCCTTATTGATCTCTCGAATGTGAGTGGAGCCTTCAATACGGAAGGAGCCATCATCCAGTGCTTGAATCTCTTCTTCTTCGTCTTGGGTTGGCGGTGTGAACTCGCCAACAATTTCTTCAAGAACGTCTTCTAATGCCGCTATGCCTTGAACGTCACCGTATTCGTCGACCACGATACCCATCTGTTGATGGTCTTTCTGGAAGTTTAGAAGCACTGTGTTGAGTGAAGTGCTTTCCGGGATAAAGTAAGGTTCAACGGTTGCTTTAAGTAATGCCGCTTTGGATGGTGTTGGGTCGCGTAAGAACATGGCAGCATGACGAGCGTGAAGAATGCCAATGACTTTATTAATCTCGCCATTGTAAACAGGCATTCTAGTGTGGCGTGTTTGACAGATTTGCTCAATGATCTCTTCGATTGAGTCTTCAATATCGATACCAACAACGTCGTTGCGTGGAATCATGATGTCTTCCACAGAGACTTTTTCTAGATCTAGGATGGAGATCAGCATGTCTTGGTGAGCGGCAGGAATTAAACCGCTCGCTTCATTTACTACGGTTCTCAGTTCTTCTGAATCTAGTGTGTCTTGGTTGCTGTGGTGAGCTTGCACCCCAAACAGACGTAGCAATCCATTGGACAAGGTGTTGACGAGCAATACTAATGGGTAAAGTAATTTTAGGATGACAGCCAGTACCCATGAAAATGGGAAGGCTAATTTTTCTGGATGCAAAGCCGCAAATGTTTTTGGTGTGACTTCAGCGAAGATAAGAATAACTAAGGTGAGTGCCGCAGTTGCAATGGCGACACCAGCGTCTCCCCATAATCTTACCGCAATAATGGTGGCGATAGCGGAAGCTAGGATGTTGACAAAGTTATTGCCAATTAAAATAACGCCAATAAGACGATCTGGACGTTCAAGTAAAGAACTGACTTTGATCGCTGATTTATGTTTGTTTTTCACAAGATGCTTCAGTCGATACTTGTTTAAAGACAGCATGCTTGTTTCTGAGCTTGAAAAGAAAGCAGAAAATAGAATGAGAAAAGCCAGTATTCCGCCGAGGATACTTAAGGGAACTTCGTTCAAAAAGGGAGCGCCTCAATAATTTAGATTGTGGAATTATTAGTTCTTACGAACCGACTGTCAAACATACTTTGTGAATTCGGCCATTATTGCAATAGGATTTGTAATGCAATGCGACTACCAAAGTAGCCTAGCATTAATAGGAAGAAGCCACTAAGGGTTAATTTGACGGCCAGTTGTCCGCGCCAGCCAGCTAAATGTCGACCAAGTAACAGCCCTGCAAACACGAACCAAGAGGCGATGGTGAAAAAGGTTTTGTGTACTAAATGTTGGGCAAACATGTCTTCTATAAAATAGAAGCCGGTAAGTATGGTGATGGTCAATAGAATAAAAGCGGCCCAAATGAATTCAAACATCAAGCTTTCTAAAACTTGAAGCGGTGGGACGCGCAGCAATTGTTTTAGTTTGTGGTGTTTAAGTTGGTATTCTTGCATGGCCAGCAAAATCCCAACTCCACAAGCAGTGGCAAATAGACTGTAAGCAACGGAAGCGATAAGAATGTGGGCACTGGTGCCCCATGAATTGCTGTGAAGCTGTTTCAAATCCCAAGGTTCAATGGCATTGAGTGCTAAAATAATGGCACTAAGAGGAAAAGCTGTGCCGATTAGCAGGGATAAATCTTTGTCTCTGTTGCTAAACCACAGCAAGGTATTGCCAATTAAAGCGATTAATAAGCCAATGGTTAAAAAATTGAAGCCATCACGATTAAGCAATAATTGCATTAATGAAAAAGTGTGTGTCGCAACGGCAAGCGCCCCAATCAGCTGTGTGAAGCGGTTGTGGGGGCGAAAAAAGTAAACCGCACCAGCAATTAAGCAGGCTGTGCAAGCTAACCAAAGCGATATTTGAGTCATGAACTAGGATGTCCGCTTAGTAAAGGTATAGGGTGATAATCATTTATCCGTTATAATAAAACCAATTTCACCTTGGATAAACTGATAGTGTCAGTTTTTTTCCATTTTTGAGCCAAATTCGAGGGCAATATGTTCGACAGTTTATCAGAACGCTTAACCTCCTCCCTTGATCGAATTCGAGGAAGAGCTAAATTAACCGAAGACAACATTAAAGATGTGTTGCGTGAAGTGCGCATGGCCTTATTAGAAGCTGATGTGGCACTTCCTGTTGTCAAATACTTTATTGCGGCCGTAAAAGAACGCGCCGTTGGTACGGAAGTTTCAAAAAGCCTGAGTCCTGGGCAAGTTTTCTTAAAAATCGTTAAGCAGGAACTGGAAGCGGTCATGGGGCAAGCCAATGATGGCTTGAATCTGCGTGTAGCGCGTCCAGCTGTCATCTTAATGGCGGGTTTGCAAGGGGCGGGTAAAACAACCTCAACGGCTAAACTGGCAAAGTATTTAAAAGAACGTGAGAAAAAGTCCGTTTCTGTTGTCAGTGCCGATGTGTATCGTCCAGCAGCGATCAAACAGTTGGAAACATTGGCCAATGAAATTGATGTAGATTTCATTCCGAGTGATTTGTCACAAAAGCCAATCGATATTGTGAATAATGCGATTGATTACGCTAAGAAAGCCCATAAAGACGTTGTTATTGTCGATACCGCAGGTCGTTTAGCGATTGATGAAGACATGATGGCCGAGATTAAGTCGCTTCACGGGGCGATTAATCCAATTGAGACCTTATTTGTTGTGGATGCCATGACGGGTCAAGATGCCGCAAATACGGCCAAGGCGTTTGGGGATGTATTGCCACTGACCGGTGTCGTTTTGACGAAAACCGATGGTGATGCCCGCGGTGGTGCTGCGCTGTCTGTGCGTCACATTACCGGTAAGCCGATTAAGTTCTTGGGTGTTGGGGAGAAAACTGACGCTTTAGAGCCGTTCCATCCAGATCGTTTGGCATCTCGAATCTTGGGCATGGGCGACATGTTGTCCTTGATCGAGGAAGCCGAGCAAAAAATTGATAAAGACAAGGCCGAAAAGCTTGCTGGTAAATTAAAGAAAGGTAAGGGCTTTGACCTAGAAGACTTTAAAGAGCAGCTGCAGCAGATGAAAAACATGGGCGGTATGAGTTCCATGTTGGATAAGCTGCCAGGCATGGGGCAGTTAGGTAATATTCAAGATCAAGTGGATGACAAAATGTTTGTGCGTATGGAGGCTTTGATTAATTCCATGACGCCTGCGGAACGCCGCAATCCCGATGTGATTAATGGTTCTCGTAAGAAACGTATCTCGACCGGTGCGGGCTTGCAGATCCAGGATCTGAACCGATTGTTGAAACAGCACAAACAAATGCAGAAGATGATGAAGAAGTTCAGCAGCAAGGGCGGCATGAAGAAAATGATGCGTGGACTGGGCGGTATGATGCCTGGTGGCCTTCCTGGCGGCGGCGGATTCCCTAAGCTGTAGCACTATTTAGTTGTTTTTACAGGCATTAGCAAAAAAAGTGCCGATTTTATTGAAAGGGCGAGCAATTCGCCCTTTCGTTTTGCTAGTTTATCGACTAGAATATGCCGCCTTCTTGTAGTATGAGTCAAAAATCGACTCGGCAAGAGGTGTTTCGTTAAGCAATAAGGAACCAATCATATGGTAACTATTCGTCTTTCTCGTGGTGGCTCTAAGAAGCGCCCATTCTATCACTTGAACGTGGCTGATAGCCGTCGTGCTCGTGATGGTCGTTATATCGAGCGCTTGGGTTTCTTTAATCCTGTTGCTCGTGGTCAAGAAGAACGTTTACGCGTCGATTTAGATCGTGTAAATCACTGGGTTAGCCAAGGCGCTCAGCTATCTGACCGTGCTGCTCAGCTTGTTAAAGAAGCTAGCAAAAACGCTTAATTCAGAGGTAGTGCTATGTCTAAAGTAAAGCAAGCGGCCGCTCCTGAGCAAGCCCTTGTGGTTGGACGCATTACATCTGTTTATGGTGTTAAAGGGTGGGTGAAGTTGTATTCGCACACCGACCCAATGCAAGGGATCTTTGATTACAAGCATTGGTGGTTGAAAACCCCAAGTGGGTGGAAAACTGTAGAGTTAAGCCAAGGTCGCTTGCAAGGGCGAGGTTTGGTGGCATCGGTGAATGGCTATAATGACAGAGATCAAGTTAAAGAGATCTGTGGTTTGGATATTTACATTGATGCACAGGATCTTCCTGAGTTGGATGACGGTGATTATTACTGGAGTCAGCTAGAAGGTCTAAGGGTAATTACCAAAGAGGGTGTCCTCTTGGGGAAGGTTTCGCAACTTATGGAAACCGGTGCGAATGATGTTGTGGTTGTCAGTGCGTGTGAAGGCAGTTTTGATCGTGAAGAACGCCTGATTCCTTACGTACCAGAAACTTATGTTCTAAACATCGATTTGGAGCAAAAGGAAATGGTTGTTGATTGGGATCCGGAATTTTAACTAACAAGCTGAGGTCATCACGTGAAGGTAAGCGTTATATCGCTCTTTCCGGAAATGTTTCAAGCCATTACCCAATACGGTGTAACGGGCAGAGCCATTAAGTCTGGGTTGGTTGAGGTGGATTATATTAATCCCCGTGATTTTACTCAGGATAAGCATAAGACTGTGGATGATCGACCTTACGGTGGTGGTCCTGGGATGTTGATGAAAGTTCAACCTCTCAAAGATGCGATTGAGTGCGCTAAGCAAAAAGTGCCCAACGCAAAAGTTATTTTTTTATCCCCTCAAGGGCGTACACTGACGCAAGAAGGTGTGCAGCAACTTGCTAAACAAGCAGAATTTATTCTGGTAGCAGGTCGTTATGAAGGCGTCGATGAGCGTTTGATTCAATCTGAGATTGATGAAGAATGGTCGATCGGTGATTTTGTCCTAAGTGGTGGTGAGTTGCCGGCTATGGTGCTAATGGATTCTGTCTTTCGGATGGTGCCAGGAGTGCTAGGAAAGCAAGCTTCAGCAGAGGAGGATTCGTTTGCTGACGGTTTGTTGGATTGTCCGCATTATACTCGCCCCGAAGTGCTTAACGGTGAGCCTGTGCCACCGGTACTACTTAGCGGCAACCATGAGGAGATAAGGCGCTGGCGATTAAAGCAGAAGCTCGGAAGAACTTGGCAACGCCGGCCAGACCTTTTGCAGAACCTTGAGTTGGACAAGGAACAGCAGAAGTTGTTAGAAGAGTTTATTCGCGAAACTGAAGATTCAACCTCGGCAGAGTAGGAATTGCGAGCTTATCAGATAGAAGAACCTTCGGACTGATAAGAAACCATATTATTAGGAGTCACATCCATGAGTAATAAAACTAAACTGATTCAGCAATTAGAAGCTGAACAGATGACAAAAGAAGTCCCAGCATTTGGTCCTGGTGACACGGTTGTCGTACAAGTTAAAGTTAAAGAAGGTTCACGCGAGCGTCTACAGGCCTATGAAGGTGTTGTAATCTCTAAGCGTAACCGTGGTCTAAACTCAGCATTTACTGTTCGTAAAATTTCGAGCGGTGTTGGTGTTGAGCGTGCTTTCCAAACATACAGCCCATTGGTTGAGAGTGTTGAAGTGAAACGCCGCGGTGACGTGCGTCAAGCTAAGATCTACTACCTACGCGAGCGTTCTGGTAAATCTGCACGTATTAAAGAGAAATTGGCTAAACGCTAATTTATCTTCCTTAAAAAGGCGACGTAAGTCGCCTTTTTTTGTGGAACTAACTCCCTTTCGTATGGCCTAATAGAGACAATTCATTCGTCTTTGAGGTTTTCATGAAACACACCTTTTCCTTCTTGGTCCGTGCATTTTGTATTGCTGGGCTCATGCTTCCTTTTAGTTCTACTTTTGCTGATCAAGACCAAGTTCGTCAATCCCTACAGACAGCGCTACCTCAATATACTATTGGCTCGATAGAATGGCATGAACCGGCGGGTATGTACTCAGCGGAAGTGGAAGGTGGTCCAACCCTTTATGTAACAAAAAATGCTCAATACTTTATTGTCGGTGATTTATATCGTATCGATGCAGATGGTCTGGTGAACGAAACCGAACAAGCTAAACGTGCTAGGGTGGAATCTTTGCCAGAGTCTGACATGGTGGTGTTTAAGGCAGAAAATGAAAAAACACACATCACCGTTTTTACGGATGTTGACTGTGGTTATTGTCGTATGTTGCACAACGATGTCCCAAGTCTGAATGAAATGGGAATTACGGTGCGCTATTTGGCCTATCCAAGAGCCGGTATCGGTTCTTTTTCTTATCGCAAGATGGTCAGTATCTGGTGTTCTGATGATCCTAAAAAGTGGATGACGGAAGCGAAAACTGGTGCTGATGTGCCTGAAAATAAATGTGTGAACCCTGTAGCGGATCAGTATCAGTTAGGGAATGAGCTGGGGGTTCGAGGCACGCCGACCATTATTTCTAAAGATGGTGTGTTTCTGCCAGGTTACCTGCCACCAAAAGAGTTGGCCAGTAAGCTTGGGTTATAGTCTTATTGCAAAATATTCCACTTAACATGAGTCTAGTTCAGCCTTTTCTTCGTTGGGTTTATGTGGTTCAGGCGTTATAATGAAGCGTTTTAGTGGCGAAATAACAAATAATTAAATCATCTCTGTGGGGTAACGTTTTGAAACCGGTAAAAGTCGGAATTTGTGGGCTGGGAA
The DNA here is from genome assembly GCF_003314975.1 of Marinomonas aquiplantarum. GTDB lineage: Bacteria > Pseudomonadota > Gammaproteobacteria > Pseudomonadales > Marinomonadaceae > Marinomonas > Marinomonas aquiplantarum. The sequence goes on along the minus strand of NZ_QNRF01000009.1, from coordinate 34,801 downwards.
CAGTAGGATCCGGTAGTTTTAATATTCTTTTGAAAAATGCAGAAGAAATTACGCGACGTGTTGGACGTAGCATTGTTATTGAGCAGGTGGGTGCTCGTCGTGGCAATGATGCATGTGATACCACAGGTATTAACGTAACACGTGATATTTTCGACGTGGTTAACAATCCAGAGATTGATATTGTTCTTGAATTGATTGGTGGCACCAGTGTCGCGAAAGAATTGGTGATGACGGCGCTTGAAAATGGTAAGCACGTTGTGACAGCGAACAAAGCTTTAATTGCTGAGCACGGCAATGAGATTTTTGCAAAAGCACAAGAAAAAGGCGTCATTGTTGCTTTTGAAGCCGCGGTTGCAGGTGGAATTCCTATTATTAAAGCGGTTCGTGAAGGGCTGTCTGCTAACCGCATTGATTGGTTGGCTGGCATCATCAACGGGACTGGCAATTTCATTTTGACCGAAATGAGCGAAAAGCAGCGCAACTTTGATGATGTTCTTGCTGAAGCTCAGGCGTTAGGTTACGCCGAAGCGGATCCAACGTTTGATGTAGAAGGCATTGATGCCGCTCATAAGCTGACCATTCTTGCGTCCATCGCGTTTGGTATTCCATTACAGTTTGAAAAAACGTACACCGAGGGAATCAGTCGTGTCACGGCTGAAGATGTCGCTTTTGCGGATGAACTTGGTTATGCGGTTAAACATTTGGGTATTGCCCGCCGTACTAAACTGGGCATCGAATTGCGTGTTCATCCGACTTTGATTGCTCGTAAACACTTATTGGCGAGTGTAAATGGTGTGATGAATGCCATTATGGTTCAGGGTGATGCGGTTGGTCCAACGTTGACATACGGTGCAGGTGCTGGGGCTTTGCCAACCGGCTCTTCAGTTGTTGCGGATGTGATTGATGTGGCGCGTACGCTGACAGCAGATCCTACGAATCGTGTGCCGCATTTAGCATTCCAAGCAGATGCCTTGTCTGATGTTGAAGTGTTGCCTGTCGAAGAAATTGAGTGTGGTTTCTTCCTTAATATGACGATTCAAGATCGTGCTGGTGTGTTGGCAAACATTACACAAATTTTATCTAATAATGGCATCAGCATCGAATCTTTGATTCAGCGTGAGCGTGAAGGCAGCGAGCTTGTGCCTTTGGTCGTTATGACTCATGAAGTAAAAGAACGCAATATGAATGCTGCGATTGCAGCTATTGAAGCCTTGCCGGACGTTGCCGGTTCTGTGCAGCGTATTCGTGTCGAAAACTTGGCTTAAGAGAGAATTATATGAAATACATTTCAACTCGTGGTAAAGCACCGGCCTTGTCGTTCGGTGACGTTTTATTGGCCGGTTTGGCAAACGATGGTGGCTTGTATGTGCCAGAAAGTCTGCCTCACTACAGTAAAGAAGAGATCGCTTCTTGGGCCAGTTTGAGCTATCAAGATTTGGCCTTTAAGGTCATGTGGCCATTTGTTGAGGGAGACATCCCGCAAGACGCGTTTAAAACCATGATTGACGAGGCGTATGCGAGCTTTAATCATGAATCCATTGCGCCAATGGTTCAGGTGGGTAACAACGAATGGGTATTGGAATTGTTCCGTGGCCCAACTCTAGCGTTTAAAGATTTTGCACTACAGTTGTTAGGCCGCTTAATGGATTATGTGTTGGCTCAGCGTAACGAAAAACTGGTCATCATGGGGGCAACCTCTGGTGATACAGGTTCAGCGGCGATTGAAGGTTGCCGTCACTCAGAGCATCTAAACATCTTTATTTTGCACCCTTATCAGCGTGTTTCTGAAGTGCAGCGTCGTCAAATGACAACCGTGATTGATGACAATGTTTTCAACATCGCGGTAAAAGGTAACTTTGATGATTGCCAAGGTATGGTGAAGTCCAGCTTCGCTGATCAGTCTTTCTTGAAAGGTGCCAAACTGGGTGCGGTAAATTCGATTAACTGGGCACGCATTATGGCTCAAATCGTTTATTACTTCTCTTCTGCTTTGGCGGTTGGTGCGCCACACCGTAAGGTGTCTTTCTCGGTTCCAACGGGCAACTTTGGTGATATCTTTGCAGGTTATTTAGCCAAGCAGATGGGCTTGCCTGTGGATCAGTTAGTGGTTGCGACGAACCAGAATGACATTTTGCATCGTGTCATTGCTGAAAACGACATGAGTCGCCAAGCCTTGAATGTTACCTTGTCACCCAGTATGGATATTATGGTATCGAGTAATTTTGAGCGTCTTTTGTTTGATGCTCACGGTCGTGATGGTGCGGCAATTGATGAATTGATGGCACGCTTTAATCAAGGCGATGTGTCGTTAAACGATCAAGCTTGGTCTTATGTGAAAGAAAATTTTGACAGTTATAAAGTGGATGACAAACGTACTTGTGACGTCATTGCAGAGGTTCATGCGAGTACCCAGTATTTGTTGGATCCGCATACGGCGATTGGCCTAGAAGCGGCTCGCCAATGCTGGAAGGATAAGTCTGTGCCTATGATTACTCTGGCGACAGCGCATCCTGTGAAGTTCCCAGAAGCGGTGGAAAAAGCGGGCTGTGAATCGCCAAGTTTGCCAGAGCACATGAAAGACTTGTTTGAGCGTGAAGAGTCTTATTCTGTGTTGGACAATGAGCTGGCGCAAGTGCAGTCTTTTGTCGCTGATCGCATCTAAATAAAGTCGTTAATTGCCTTGTTATCGCGGTCAAGTTTTGACCGCGATCCTTTCCCCCATCTTTTAGTTTAAACCTTATTATATGAACCTGATTTTATTAGAGCCTGCCTTGAGTTTGTCTGAAGGGCGTTACGCACTGACGGAACGTCAACAATCGCATATTAATCAAGTGATTAAGGCGGAATCGGGAGAAGTGCTACGAGTAGGTTTGTTGGGCGGTGATTTAGGAGAAGGTGTCTATCAAGCAGCCAATGCGGATGTGCCGGCACACATTCATTCCTTGCAACTTACTCAAAAGCCACCGAAAGCCTTACCTATGGTATTGGTCATGGCGTTGCCTCGCCCTAATATGTTGAAGCGCACTTTGCATAATATTACGGCAATGGGGGTTAAAGAACTGTATTTGATTCACTCATCCAAAGTAGAGAAAAGTTATTGGCAAAGTCCTGTGTTGCAGCCAGATTCCATTCAGAAAATTTTATTAGAAGGCTTAGAGCAAGCCAAAGATACCGTCATGCCAAGCATTACTATGGTGCCAAGATTCCGCCCTTTTGTGGAAGACCAATTGCCACATCTATTAAGTGGTAAATTGGGTTTGTTGGCTCATCCATATCAGGCCAGTGCTTGCCCAGTGGATTTGCAGGAATCCTGTGTATTGGCCTTGGGGCCAGAAGGCGGTTGGAATGAATTTGAAGTGAGCAAGTGGCTAGAAGCGGGTATGTCGAGTGTGCATTTGGGCGAGAGAATTCTGAAAGTGGAAACGGTTGTTCCTGTTCTTTTGTCTCGCTTATATCCAGCTTAATTTTAGACTTTTTCTTTAATTTCTTAACCTTGCCGATATATAACTAAAAGTCGTTTAATTGTTCTTATTTGTAACTAAAGTGCTTTTTGAGAAGAGGTATTTAAAGCTTTAGGGTAATATCTTTCTTAAATAACCTTAACAAGATTAAGGGTAATAAGTCAGGGTTACGGCATGCCAGATAAAGATTCAACTGTTTTACAGCGACCAACAAGTTTAAAGGCAAAACTTAATTTTATTACTCGCTTTTATGTGGGTGATGTTTCTAAGTTGTCTTCAGATGATATACGTCGAGTGCTGATCATTAATCTGTTTGCTAGTGTTGGTATTCTGTTTACTTTTCCATTGGGTATTGCTTCGTTTTTTCAGGGTAAACTCATGTTAGGTACGGTGCTATTAAGTACTGCCTTTTTGTATGCTGCTAATCACCTTTATCTAAGGCGTACTCATCATCACGCCGTGTCCGGCAATTTTGTTATATACCCCTTGTATGCCTTAATGCTGTATCTGATTTACACGGGAGGCGTAAATGGTACTGGGCATGTTTGGCTTTTTTGTGTTCCTGCGGTGGCGTTGTTTTTACACGGTTTAAAGAAAGGGCTAATTGAGCTTGCCATCTTTACTTTGGTTTTAACTGCTCTGATGTTTTGTACGGATAATCATTTTTTAGAGTTTGGTTATCACCCGTCGTTAAAGTCTCGGATCCTATTTGCCTTTGCGGTTGTTGTATTTTTATCCGGTATTTATGAATTCTCCATGTCTCGGTTTAATGATGAATTAAAACGTACGTCGGCTAAACTAAAATTGGTAGCTTATACTGATATGCTAACCAATCTCTTGAATCGCCGCGGTATTTATCAAAAACTTGAGGAACGACAACAAGCTCATTTGTTGTTGGCGGATGTGGATTTTTTTAAACGTATAAATGATGAATATGGACATGATGCTGGGGACTATGCTTTAGAAAAAATAGCCCAAATTATGGCATCAGGTTTACCAAAAGGCGCCTTGTCGTCACGTTGGGGAGGCGAGGAGTTTCTTCTTGCCGTATTTGATTGTTCATCCCATGAAGCCTATCAAATCGCAGAGAGCATTCGTCATCAAGTAGCTGATTATGAATTCAATTATATGGATCAACATTTCCGCATAACGTTGAGCTTTGGGATCGCAACTATGAACGAAACGGTTTCTTTGCGTGAAGCGATTACTCTGGCAGACAGTCATTTATACAATGCTAAGCGTGCTGGTCGAAATCAAACTCGTAATGACTAATTTAGCGGTCTTTTCCTGACTTAAATTAATTCGTGTTATTCTTGCGCCTCAGTGATTTTCTTTGAGTGACTTATGCGTATCGAGCGTCGTCTAGTGCCGTCGGCACCCAGCCAATTTCCTACCAATATGCCTGCCAGTTTACAGCGTATTTTTATGGCGCGAGAGGTCTTTAGCAGTGAGCAAATTGACTACCGTTTACCTCATTTATTGAGGCCAAATGCCTTGTTTGATTTGTCTAAAGCCGCCGCTATTTTAGCGGATGCCATTGTGGCTGGTGAAAAAATTCTGATTGTCGGTGATTTTGATGCGGACGGTGCGACCAGCACTAGCTTAGGTATTTTGGCGTTAGAGGCCATGGGCGCGGTGGCCCCGACGTATTTGGTGCCAAATCGTTTTGAATTTGGTTATGGGCTGACGCCAGAAATTGTGGCGGTTGCTCAGCAACATGCGCCTGATGTTTTGGTTACGGTTGATAATGGCATTGCCAGTATTGATGGCGTTCAGGCTGCCAAATCTCACGGTATGAAAGTGGTGGTAACGGACCATCACTTGCCGGGTGATGAACTGCCAAACGCGGATGCAATTGTGAATCCTAATCACCCTAATTGTCAGTTTTTGAGCAAAAACTTGGCCGGTGTTGGGGTGATTTTTTATGTCATGTCAGCACTGCGAGCAGAGCTGAATCAGCGCAATTGGTTTGTTGAACAGCATATTCCAGAACCTAAGATGGCTGATTTCTTAGACTTGGTGGCGCTGGGGACAGTGGCGGATGTGGTGCCACTGGATAACAACAACCGAATCTTAGTTCAGCAAGGCATTAAGCGGATTCAAGCTGGTTTGGCGCGTCCTGGCATCTTGGCGTTATTGGAAGTGGGGCGTCGTGATTATCGTCAGCTAAAAGCGTCAGATCTTGGTTTTGTGGTAGGGCCAAGGTTGAATGCAGCTGGCCGATTGGATGATATGTCGGTGGGCATTGAGTGTTTGTTGGCGACTCAACCACATCAAGCACAACTGTATGCTCAACAATTAGATCAGTTTAATCGTGAGCGCAAAGCCATTGAGTCTGATATGAAAGAGCAGGCAGAGTTACTGCTTGAATCATTATTAGACGATGAACAGAGCATGCCTCATGGTATGTGTTTTTATGATGCAGATTGGCATCAGGGAGTGATTGGCATTCTGGCCTCCCGCATGAAAGAAAAGTGCCACCGTCCAGTGATTGCTTTTGCTCGTGTCGGTGAGGATGAGTTAAAGGGTTCAGCTCGTTCCATTCCAGGTGTTCATATCCGAGATGCGTTGGATCTTTTAGCTAAGCGCTATCCTCAGTTATTAAGCAAGTTTGGTGGCCATGCGATGGCTGCTGGCATGTCCATTAAGGAGTCTCATTATGAGGCTTTTCGATTGGCGTTTGATGCCATCATAGCCGAGTGGGTAACAGCGGATCAGTTAGAAGCGCGTATTATGACGGATGGTGAATTAGCCGCCGAAGATTTCAGTTTAAGCTTTGCTGAATTGGTTAGGCTATCTGGTCCTTGGGGGCAAGCGTTTCCTGAGCCTTGCTTTGATGGCGTATTTGATGTGTTGCAGCAGCGCCTTGTCGGAGAAAAGCATTTAAAACTGATGGTGCGAGAGCCGAACAGTGGCTTGTTGCTGGATGCGATTAGTTTCTTTGTGGATCTGGATAAATGGCCGAATGAAAAAGCCAGCCAAGTGCGTTTAGTATACAAGCTGGATATCAATGAATTCCGTGGTCAGCGCAACTTACAATTGCTAGTGGATTACCTAGAAGCGGTTTAATGACGTTTAAATTTGCTCAACAAATACCGCCATTGGTTGCCCATCGAATGCAAACTTGAGGTACAATGTGCCTCCCTCAAACATCACCTAATTAAACTGGAGTTCATTCATGACAGCATTGGTTCTTGATGGCAAATTATGCGCCAAAGAAACCGAAACTCGCTTACAGGCTCAAGTGGCGGAGCTTAAAGAGCGTACTGGCGGCACCCCGATTTTAGCGACTATTTTGGTTGGTGCTGATCCTGCATCAGCGACGTATGTAAAAATGAAAGGCAATGCTTGTCGTCGTGTTGGTATGGATTCAATGGCCATTGAACTCGACGAAACCACCACTACTGAGCAGCTATTAAGCAAGATTCATGAGTTGAATGATAACCCTGATGTGCACGGTATTTTGTTGCAACATCCGGTACCAGAACAAATTGATGAGCGTTTGTGTTTTGATGCGATTGCAGCACACAAAGACGTTGATGGTGTGACTTGTCTTGGTTTTGGTCGTATGGCGATGCAAGAGCCCGCTTATGGCGCGGCCACACCTGCCGGTATCATGCGCCTGTTAGCTGAGTACGATGTGAACTTAGAAGGTAAGCATGTCGTGGTGGTTGGGCGTAGTCCAATTTTAGGTAAGCCTATGGCCATGATGATGTTGAATGCCAATGCGACAGTGACCATTTGTCATTCTCGTACACAGAACTTGGCTGAATTCGTCAAACAAGCTGACGTCATTGTCGGTGCGGTTGGTAAGCCAGAATTCATCAAGGCTGAATGGATTAAAGACGGTGCTGTAGTGGTGGATGCGGGTTATCACCCTGGTGGTGTTGGAGACATTGAACTTGGCCCTCTTACTGATCGAGTGTCAGCTTATACGCCTGTACCTGGCGGTGTTGGCCCAATGACAATTAATACGCTTATTTTGCAAACCTTAGAATCTGGTTTGAAACAACTGGCCTAAAACGATAGATTGAACGACCAAGCCGCACTGTCATAGGTGCGGCTTCTTTTTTTAAGCAGAGTAGAGATGATACGAGGTAGGCTATGTCTACAGAAATGTTAAAAGACGCATTGGATTTTGATCTCATTGCGGACGTGTTTGTGTCGGAGTCTATTACGGCATCACCAGCAGAATTGCATGGTCAGTTATGTGGCTATTTAGCCTCAGGAGTGACTTTGCCACTAGAAGATTGGCTCGCCATGGTGGTGGAGTTTTGTGATATCGAAAGCTGGAAAGAAGACGCCAGTCGAGTCGCCATTGTTGACTTATATAACGCTACTTTAACCTTATTCCAAAATGGTGAATATGCTCTTGTTCCCAGCATTGCTGATGACGATGCCGAATTATGTGAGCGTGGTGTGACTTTGTCTCAATGGGCTCATGGTTTCTTGGCAGGCTATGGTTTGTCTGGTCAGAAAAAAGACTTATCAGAAGAGACCAAGCAGATATTACGTGACTTCGCTAACATTTCGGGCATGCAGTCTGAAATGCGCAGCCTAGAAGAGAACAATGATAATGAAGCGGATCTGACCGAATTGGTTGAGTACGTTCGTTTGTCTGCCATGATGATGTACTCAGAACATCATGATATTAATCCAGATGCCGATCATTCGAAGCAAAATGCGCTTCATTAATACCCAGTTAATGGACAACTTGATACAGATGAAATGAGGTCACTATGAACATCACTTTGCAAACCTATCAATCCCGTCGTGAACGTTTAATGGCGTTTTTGCCTGATAACAGTGTTGTGGTCATTCGTAATGGCGAGTTGGCGGTGCGCAATAATGATTGTGACTACGAATTTCGACCTGACAGCAGTTTCTATTATTTGACTGGGTTTCCAGAGCCCAGTGCGTACGCCATTATCTCTGGGCAAGGTGATTTGACTCTAGTGAGTTTGCCAAAAGACCCTGAAAAAGAACAATGGGATGGTTTTCGTTACGGTATTGATGGTGCCATTCAGGCATTTGGCGCAACACAAGCCTTTGCTTTAGAGGCACTGGATGAGACCTTAGCGACGGCGTTGGATGGTGCGGATTGCCTAGTATATTGTTTTGCTGATCAAAGACTACGTGAACAACTAGCAGTATGTCGTGATGGTTTGGCTGCGCGTGCTCGATTGGGTGCGAAAGCGCCTGGGCAATTGCTAGACGTTACAAACTATGTGGCAGAAATGCGTTTGCGTAAAGATGCAGAAGAAATTGCAATCATGGAAGCCGCCGCTCAAATCAGTGTTGAAGCTCATAAGCAAGCGATGCGCTCAGTGAAACCAGGTATGAAAGAGTATCAGTTAGAAGCCGAACTTAATTATGTGTTTATGAAATCTGGTGCCCGCCAGCCTGCGTATAACAACATTGTGGCGTCTGGTTCAAATGCCTGTGTTTTGCATTACATTAAAAATGACGAAACCATTAAAGACGGTGATTTGGTATTAATTGACGCAGGTGCTGAATTATCATGTTATGCGTCAGATATCACACGAACCTTTCCGGCAAATGGCAAATTCACTGAGCCACAAGCGGCGCTTTATCAATTGGTGCTTGATGCCTATCACGATGGCATGAAGGAGCTGACGGTGGGCAATCCTTATGAAGCTTGTCACCATGCAGCGGTGAAAACATTAACCACAGGTTTGGTTCAGCTGGGATTGTTGTCAGGAGAGGTGGATACCCTGATCGAAAGCAAGGCATATCGCGATTTTTATATGCACAATACAGGGCACTGGTTAGGATTAGATGTACACGATTGTGGTGCTTATAAACTGGCAGGGGAATCGCGAGCCTTAGAAGAAGGAATGGTATTAACCATAGAGCCAGGCTTGTACGTGTCAGAAGACAATCTAAAGGTAGAGCCAAAGTGGCGTGGCATTGGCATTCGTATTGAAGACGATGTGTTGATTACCGCATCGGGTCCTTATGTTCTAACCCATGGTTTAGCGAAAGAGATTAGTGAGATCGAAGCTTTAATGGCTGAGGCTCATTCTATTAGTTAATTGGAGTAAGTGTGATGGCAAAATCCTATGATCTGATCCTCGTTGGTGCTGGTATGGTTGGTGGCTTATCTGCAATATTGTTAGCAAAGTCGTCCCTGCGAATCGCGCTTGTGGATAAGCACACTGGGTTATACACACTTTCAACACCACCCGCCTACGATGCTCGAGTCAGTGCCATTTCCAGTCAATCTAAAACATTATTAGAAGACGCGGGAGTGTGGCAAAACATTCCTAAAAGCCGAATTGCTTCCTATGACAACATGGTGGTGTGGGATGGCTTGGGTGAGGGCATGGTCGACTTTAATGCCCATAATAGCGACATGCCGGAATTAGGGCATTTAGTTGAAAACGCGGTCTTAAATGATCAGCTAATGGCACGCCTAAAAGACAATGCGAATGTGGATCTTTATTTGGGTGATCAGTTAGACAGCTATGAACTAAACGAAGCTGGGGTGACGGCAAGTTTGACCTCTGGCCATCAGTTGAACGCTCAGGCCATCATCGCTGCAGATGGTGCTATGTCTAAGTTAAGGCAAGACAATGACTTTGATACGGTCGAATGGGATTATGGTCATACGGCCATCGTCGCTACCATAGAAATAGGTCAAAGCCATCAAAATACCGCGTGGCAAAGTTTTGGTGAAGAAGGTATTTTGGCCTTTTTACCCATGCCCAGTGTGGATGGTAAAGAGTATATTTCCATTGTTTGGTCTGTTCCTCCTGGTGATGCTGAAACCTTAATGGCCTTGTCGGATGAGGCATTTTGCCAACGCTTACACTATGCGATTAATCGTAAATTTGATGTTCTTTCGGTGACTCGTGAACGCCAAGCGATTCCATTACGCCAACGTCATGCTAAACAATATGTGAAGGCTGGTTTGGCCTTGATCGGTGATGCGGCTCATACCATTCACCCTTTGGCTGGTCAGGGTGCCAACCTTGGGTTTGGTGATGTAAAGGCTTTAGTGGCTGTGTTATCCAAAGCACAGCGTCGCGGAGAAGCGTTAGGGTCACTAACAGTATTACGACGTTATCAACGTGCTCGTATGTTAGATAACATTGCAATGGCGGCGGGTATGGAAACCTTCAAGCGCTTGTTTGCAAGTCATCATCCTGCGGTGGTGGGAATTCGTAATATGGGGATGAAGCGTTTTAATCAAAGTCGTTTTCTAAAAGAGAAGGTTGTGGCACGTGCAGCCGGTTTGTCTTCTTTTTCCTAATCATCGCGGAAACAGAGGACGGGCTTTTCAAAACGCTACTTATTTCCAGTTGCAAAAACATTTGGCTACCTTATGCTGCTTAATGGTGTTTTTTTGATTACTGAAGGGTTGTCTCCTATGCGTATAGAAGAGCTTTTAAAGCAAACCGATAAACTTCCTAATGTTCCGGATGTGGTTCGTGAGCTCATTCAATTACTAAATGACCCTGATGCCAATTATTCTGACATTAGCCAACGGGTGGCCCATGATCAAACCATTTCGCTGAAAATTCTGCGTATGGTGAATTCTGCTTACTTTGGTTTGTCTCGTAAAATCTCGTCGATTGATGAAGCCACTGTTTTGCTTGGTATGTCTAAATTAAAAACACTGGTGATTGCCTCGGGTTTTTCAAGCTCTGTTGAGAAAGTGGAGGGCATTAATTTACCCGCTTTCTGGGCAGATTCTTTTCGGGTCGCAGAGTTGGCGAAGTGGGTTGCGAAGCGAACAGAGCTGGTGGATGAAGACGAGGCATTTACCGTCGGGATTGTCCATAACATTGGACGTCTTTTACTGCATCTTACTCAGCCAGACCTTGCCCTTGAGGTCCAGACGTTAGTGAATAATCGTAAAGCTAGCCGTGTAAAAGCCGAGCAGGATCTTCTGGGCTTTACCACACAAGATGCAGGTAAAGCCTTGATGGATATGTGGAAGTTTCCTGTTGCCATGGGCGATGCCGTACAGCAGCACAAGCGTCCGTTTATGAATGATGAGCCTCAAGCGCTAGCTTGCGTGCTCAATCTTGCATGTTATTTAAACGCATGTATCCGCAATGATCGAGATTCCGATCTGGTTCGAGAGGGTTTCCCTATGGCTGTTGCGAAAGGCGCAGGCTTAGGGGAAGGTATCCTATTTGAGTTGGATGATGCCTTAATCATTGGCGATGGCTTAAACCAACTTTTGGATTAAATCTGTTTTCTTCTGCATGGATTACCTAGGCTCAATGGAATGAGAATCGCTAGTGTTTGTGCTGAGCTTGTGCTAATTTCTCTTTTCAATTTTTTAGCAAGTCCTCAAAGGCCTTATTTTCTTTGCTTTGATGCACGGAAGTATCTTAGATACGGGAAAATGTTTTCAAGTTTTGGAAGGTGAATAATGGCGGTTATGTTTCAGCGTGCTACGGAGCGCGTAAAGCTAAGTTCTTATATCAAAAAAGCAGGTTTTGCACTGCTTTCATGTTCGTTTTTATTACCTGTAAGCGCTCAAGCCGAAGGTGAAGTAAATATCTATTCTGCTCGAAAAGAGTCGTTAATAGCTCCCATTCTGGAGACTTTCTCTGAGCAGAATGATGTGGTTGTTAATCTGATCACAGGCTCAGCAGATGCCTTATTAAGCCGTTTAAGAGCAGAGGGTGATGCTAGCCCTGCGGATGTTTTTATTACCGTCGATGCTGGTCGATTACATCGAGCTAAAGCGGCAGGTGTGTTGCAACCATTACAAAGTGAGATTCTAGAGACCAATATTCCAAGTCATTTAAGAGACAAAGATAATTATTGGTTTGGCTTATCACAACGTGCTCGAGTCATCTTCTATAATCCTGAAACAGTGGATCCTCGCGAGCTGTCTCGATACGAAGACTTGGTTGACGCTAAATGGCAAGGTCGCGTTTGTGTGCGCTCTTCTGCCAATATCTATAACCAATCTTTAGTCGCGTCGATGATTGAGGCCGATGGTGCTGAGCAGACGCAGGCATGGATTAAAGGTCTTATGGCCAATCTTGCCCGTCCTCCGTTTGGTGGTGATGTGGATCTATTAAAAGCGGTTGCAGCAGGGGTGTGTGATGTGACCTTGGCAAACACTTACTACTATGGTCGCTTAGGGCAAAGTGATTTAGCAAGCGATCGCGAAGTTTATGCCAAAGTAAAACCTTTCTGGCCGAATCAAGGTGAAACTGAGCGTGGCGCTCATGTTAACGTGAGTGGCGCTGGTCTGACATCAGCCGCGACAAATGTTGACAATGCAAAGCGTTTAATTGAGTTTTTAACCAGCCAAACAGCACAAGAATGGTATGCTCATGTGAATAACGAATACCCAGTTGTGAAGGGGATTGGTGCACCTGAGATGCTAGCGCCTTATGGTGCGTTTCATGCTGATAGCCTGTCGTTAAGCAAATTGGGAGAGAATAACCGTCAAGCGGTTGAGCTCATGGACATTGGCGGTTGGAAGTAACCGCCCATTTGAATTGAACTAATCACAGGTTGTAACGAGTCATTGAACTGGTTTAAAAAATTTAATTTTTCCCTCCTATCCGGCGCGGCGATTTTTATCGCTGCGTTGTTGTCTTTGCCTATCTTGGTGGTTCTGGTCAATGTGGTGATTGGAGATGGTCAGGTTTGGCAACACCTGTATCAGACGGTTTTGGTTGAATACGTCCATAATTCTTTGCTGCTTATGGTTGGCGTCGGGATCGGCGTGTTATGTATTGGGGTGCCTACTGCTTGGTTAACCAGTATGTGCAACTTCCCCGGACGTCAGTTCTTAGCTTGGGCCTTATTATTACCGATGGCTTTTCCGGCCTACATCATTGCTTATACCTACACAGGTATATTGGACTTTGCTGGGCCAGTGCAAACCTTTATTCGAGAAATGACGGGTTGGCGATATGGGGATTATTGGTTTTTTGAAATACGTTCCCTAGGGGGCGCCATGACCATGTTGATTCTCGTGTTGTACCCTTATGTTTACTTGATGAGTCGTGCCGCGTTTTTAGAACAATCTGCCAATACCTTAGAGGTGGCGCGTACTTTAGGTTATTCGAATCCTCAAGCCTTTCGCAAACTCGCTCTACCCTTGGCGCGTCCTGCGATAGTGACGGGGTTAACCTTAGCCTTAATGGAAACGCTCGCCGATTATGGCACAGTTCAGTATTTCAGTGTAAATACCTTCACCACAGGCATCCTGAGAACCTTCTATGGTTTTGGGGATGTGGCCGCGGCATCTCAGTTAGCGGGCGTCTTGTTGCTGTTTGTGACGGTATTAATTGTGCTAGAAAGGTATTCAAGACATCGTATTCGATATCATAATTCGGGCATTAAAAAAGCCAGTAGTCGGCGTATTCCATTGGGACGATGGCAAGGTGTTTGTGCTTTGCTCTTTTGTCTCTTGCCAATTTTATTGGGCTTTTTGATTCCTGCTTTAGTGTTGGCGTATTGGGCGATGTTTAAGGCTGAATTTATCGCTGACCGTTTCCTGCAATTGGCATGGAACTCTTTTTACCTTGCTGCATTAGCCGCATTAATTTTAGTCAGTTTGGCCTTGGTGTTAAGTTACGCTGGACGCTTGTATAAGCATAAAGCCGTTCATGCTTCAGTGGGGTTGTCTGGTTTAGGTTATGCATTGCCGGGGACCATTATTGCTATTGGAACTTTAGTACCACTGGCTTGGTTAGATCATCAAATCATTGATTTGGTAAAGCATTATACAGGGCAAAAAATCGGGTTGTTGTTATCTGGAACCTTATTTGCCTTACTGTTCGCCTATACAGTGCGTTTTATGGCCGTGTCACTAGGTGCCGTACAGAATGGTTTAGGAAAGATAAAACCCAGTATGGACATGTCAGCGCGAACCTTGGGTATGAACTCATGGAAAGTATTAACTCGCATTCATTTGCCACTGCTCAAAGGGTCTATTTTAACGGCCATTTTAATTGTCTTTGTCGATGTGTTAAAAGAGCTTCCTGCCACTTTAGTATTGCGCCCGTTTAACTTTAATACTTTGGCAGTGCGGGCGTTTGAATTGGCTTCGGATGAACGTTTGGTGGACGCCGCACCGGCATCTTTGATGATCGTATTGGTTAGTCTTGTGCCCGTTATTTTATTAAGTCGCTCCATTTCATCTGATGTTGCATCGTCTAAGTAGGTCTACACATGACTCAGGAATCTTCTTCAAATATGGCATCTGATCTCACGCTTTCGAATGTGACGGTTGGCTATGATGGTCAACAAATTGTCGCCTCCACAAGTTTTCATTTAGCCGCAGGTGAAATTGGTTGCCTGCTAGGGCCAAGTGGTTGTGGTAAATCCACTTTGTTACGAGCTATCGCTGGCTTCGAACCTTTGATGTCAGGCCAGATTGAAGTGGCAGGGAAGGTTATCTCAACTGCGCAAACCAATTTGCCGCCAGAGCGTCGCCAAATCGGCATGGTGTTCCAAGACATTGCCTTGTTTCCGCATCTCACAGTGGGGGAAAACATCGCCTTCGGTTTAACCTCTTGGACCAAGCCAAAAGCACAGGCCAGGGTGGATGAGCTCTTGGCGCTGGTGGGGCTGGCTGGCTTTCAATCTCGTTACCCTCATTCTCTTTCTGGTGGTCAGCAGCAGCGAGTCGCCTTAGCTCGAGCTATGGCGCCAAAACCAAAGTTATTATTGATGGATGAACCCTTCTCAGGATTGGACGCTAAACTCAGAGAAGAGCTAGTGCCAGACATTCGGAGCATCCTATTGCATGAAGAAATGAGTGCAATACTAGTGACACATGATCAAATGGAAGCCTTTGCTATGGCAGATCAAGTCTCTGTCATGTCAGATGGTGAGATTCATCAAACCGGCACCTGCTATGAAATTTACCACAAACCTGCCACTCGTTTCGTTGCCAGCTTTATTGGTCATGGGGATTTCTTACCTGCGACGGTATGCGGACCAAATTGTGTTCATTCAGACTTAGGCAGAATTCAAGGGAATTTGAATCATGGTTTTGCTGATCAAGCAGTAGTGGATTTGCTGGTTAGACCGGATGACATCTTGCACGACGATGACAGTGAGTTTGTGGGAACCATAGTGAGTAAGTGGTTCCGAGGCTCACATTTCCTTTACCGTGTGAGTTTGGCTTCTGGTAAGGTGGTCTATTGTTTTGCGTCTTCACATCATAATCATTCGATTGGCCAAAGCATTGGTTTGACCATTCATCTCGATCATCTGGTGATGTTTAGTCGCTGACATCAAAAGGTATCAGTTTAAGCCAAGACCTTGCTCGTTACAGATCTCGATTAAGCCATCGAAGTCATACTCGGTGAGTTCGAAATGGTCTAAAGCATAATGTTTGATACTGTTCCATTCGTGGTCTTCGTCAGCACCGCCAAGGTGCTGATAAGCGGAAGCGATATGCTCAGCCATTTTTAAAATGGCTGCGAAAGACAGATGCAGACGACTTCCGGGTAAACGATTGCGAAATAAGTGATCGACTCTATGATGCTCAGCAATCACCGCACAACAGCTTTTCGGCAAGCCCCAAGATTTTGCCAGATAATAACCAATCACAGAGTGATTGGTCTTAAAGGCTCTGTTTTCGATATCGGTCAAAGCGAATTCGGCGTTTTGGTAACCTTCTTCAATCACGCTTTGGTAATTGTCAAAGCGATTCATCATTAATGGCATACCAGCATTGTGGAATAGGCCTAATGCGTAGCATTCATCTTGATATTTAAAGTTGAGCTGATTGGCTAGGCTGGAACTGATGGCGGCCACATCGGTGGCAGTATCCCAAAAGCTGTGCAAAGCTTGTATAGCTTCATCGGTTAATTCACTTTTCACGGCAAGACCATTTACCAAGTTAGTGACGCTGTCGGTGCCGAGCAGAGTGACGGCTTGTTGAATGGATGCGATTTTTTGCTCGACATTAAAGGCATTAGAGTTGACCAGCTTCAAAACGGCGGCGGATAAGCTCACGTCTTGCGCAATGATGTCTGCAATGCGTCCCATATCGGGATCTGGCATCGCCTGTTCCATGTGAAGATCGACCATTACCTGAGGTTGTGGCGGAATGCTAATCCCTCGAAGTATGCGTCCTAGCTGGTTTTCATTAACAGGTGATGTCATACGAACTTCTTTACAACGGTGCTATATAAGGTAAAGCAAACGTTAGGCGTCTATTCCATAGCAATTGCGCCTAGAGTCACTATAATAGCGGTTTTTAAATAATCGTTTAAACAACGTAGGTGAGCATTTTGAGCGTAATTCGACTAAAAGGTCAAGTAGACAGACGTATTAGAGCTGGGCATCAATGGATTTATAGTAATGAAGTAAATACATCGCAGACGCCACTAAAGCAATTTTCGCCTGGTGATCAAGTGGTTGTTGAATCGGCTCAGGGTAAACCACTCGGCGTTGCAACGATTAATCCTAACACACTGATTTGTGGTCGTTTAATTAGCCGAAGCACAGATACTGTATTGAATAAATCCACGCTAGTTCATCGTCTTAAAATTGCCTTGTCGTTGCGTGAAATGACCTATCCAGCGCCTTATTACCGTTTGGTGTTTGGTGACTCTGATGGTTTGTCTGGTTTAGTGGTGGATCGTTTTGCTGATATTTTAGTGGTGCAAATCTCGACGGCAGGGATGGAGCGCGTTAAGTCTGAAATCATCGAAGCGTTACAAGATGTGGTTAAGCCGACCGCTATTTTGGTAAAAAATGACGGTAAGATGCGTCAGATCGAAGGACTAGACTCTTATGTTGAAGAAGCCTTTGGCACCGTGCCTGAAGTGGTTTTTTTGCAAGAGAATGATGTATTGTTTCAAGCACCGGTTTGGGATGGTCAAAAAACAGGCTGGTTTTATGATCATAGGGAAAATCGTAAGACTATGCAGGGCTTTTGTGCTGGAAAGCGAGTTTTAGATGTCTTTTCCTATGTTGGTGGCTGGGGAGTACAGGCGGCTTCTGCTGGCGCCACAGAGGTGACTTTCATCGATGCCTCTGAAAGTGCATTAAGCCATGTCGATGCGAACCTCAAGCTGAATCAATATGAAGGCGATGCCAATTTGATGCAAGGTGATGCGTTTGATGCCATGCAATCTTTAATTGAAGACAAAGAGCGTTTTGATGTGGTGATTATGGATCCGCCAGCTTTTATTGCTCGTCGTAAAGACATAAAAGCCGGTGAAGGGGCTTACCATAGAGCCAATCAGTTGGCGATGCGTTTGGTGGCAAAAGGCGGGATTCTTGTGACGGGCTCTTGTTCAATGCACTTGGAAACCAATCGTTTGCATGACATTGTACGCAGCAACAGTCGTCAATTAGAGCGATTCTCTCAGTTGATTTACCGAGGGACTCAAGCGCCAGATCATCCGGTTCACCCAGCTATTGCGGAAACAGAGTATTTAAAAGCCTTGTTTTATCGCATTCACAATAATATGGGACTGTAAGTTCGCATAAAAAAGCGCCTCTAAGGCGCTTTTTTATTGGTGTTTATTATTTCTCAGCGGCTTTAGTCGCGTAGAGAAATGTGTGGCCAACCACGCTCTGAGGCAATTTGACTGAGGGTGTCATCAGCATCGACCGCGATTGGGTGCGTGACTAACTCTAATAGTGGCAAGTCATTGCGTGAGTCACTGTAAAAATAGCTGCCTTCCATACTGTGACCTGTCTCCGCTAGCCAATCATTGAGACGCGTCACTTTACCTGCTTGGAAGCTAGGTACACCAACGACGTTACCTGTGTAGTGACCTGCTATGACTTCCGGTACTGGGGCGATGATGTGATCCATTCCTAATGCCTCAGAAATGGGGCCGGTAACAAACTGATTGGTTGCGGTAATCAAGAGCAAGAAATGCCCTTGGTCTTTGTGTTTTTTCAGCAATGCTGCGGCTTTCTGTTGCATCATTGGCTGTACTTTCTCAACCATGAAGTCATGGTGCAATTGCGTTAGCTCTTGTGCTGAGAATTCCTTCAAGGGTGCCAAACTGAAGGCTAGATACTCATGTATGTCGAGTGTGCCAGCTTGGTATTGTTTGAAAAACTTATCATTAGCGGCTTGATAGACTTGCGTATCCACTAAGCCTTTTTCAACTAAAAATTGTCCCCAAGAATAATCACTATCACCACTGAGTAGGGTGCCATCTAGATCAAAGATTGCGAGTGTCACGGTTGGTCCTTAATTGGTATGAAGTGCGGAAATTATAGCCTTAGAGACAATAAATAACATTAGTCTTAATTGTGCGAATGGGCGAATTATGGAACAATGAATCTAATTTATTCTTATATTAGAAGGTGATAGCTCGTGATTGATGCAGACGGATATAGACCGAATGTGGGCATCATACTGATGAACGAGCGTGGCCAACTTCTTTGGGCGAGACGCGTAGGACAAAATGCGTGGCAGTTCCCCCAAGGCGGTATCAAATCTGATGAAACTCCTGAAGAAGCTTTGTATCGAGAACTGAAAGAAGAAGTAGGTCTCAATCCAGATCAGGTTGAAATTATCGGAAAAACAAGGGGTTGGTTACGTTATCGTCTCCCGAAACGCATGTTAAGACACAATAGTAAACCTTTGTGTATTGGGCAAAAACAGAAATGGTTTTTGCTCTCTATTCGATGCCCTGATGCGTCGGTATGTGTGGATGGAACAGAGTGCCCTGAGTTTGATGGCTGGCGCTGGGTAAGTTATTGGTACCCGCTTGGACAAGTAGTCGCATTTAAAAAAGATGTTTACAGGCGAGCTCTTAAAGAGCTCAGCCAAAGTGCGCATCGACGGTTAGATAAGTGATGAAGTGGATCATTTAGAGGAGATAATCAGCGCAATGGGAGAGCTATGCTAGGTTTATTAAGACGTATCACACAAGAGGTGACGGCTGCTCAGTCTTTGTCGGCCGCATTGGATATTATTGTCCGTCGTGTTCGTCGTGCTATGCGTGCTGAAGTCTGTTCAATTTATCTAGTGGACAGCAACACTTCGGAATATGTCTTGATGGCAACCCGAGGCCTGAACGCTGATATGGCTGGTAGTGTGAGTTTAAAGTCAGACGAAGGCCTGGTCAGTTTAGTTGGTCGTCGCGCAGAGCCTGTTAACTTAGAAGACGCTCATATTCACCCTTCGTTCCATTATCTTCAGGGCACAGGAGAAGAGCGTTATCGTTCTTTTCTTGGTGTGCCTATTATCCATCATCGACAAGTTCTCGGTGTGCTGGTGGTTCAGCATGAAGAAAAGCGCCGTTTTGATGAAGGTGAAGAAGCGTTCCTAATCACGTTATCAGCACAATTGGCCGGTGTGATTGCTCACGCGGAAGCAACGGGTGCGATTAGTAATCTAAATGCCAACGCAACACCACGTGGCGCAGATTTTCGATATAAAGGTGTTCCGGGTAGCTCTGGTGTTGCCATTGGCCGTGGTGTGGTGGTATTCCCGCCTGCGGATCTAGATGTGATTCCAGATCGTGAAACCACTCATCCGGAACAAGAAATTGATGACTTTTACCAAGCTCTGGATGCGGTTAGGCGTGATATCAGAGAGGCCAGCAATCGCATAAGTCAGCATTTATCAGCGGATGAAAAAGCGTTATTCGATGTTTATCTAAAAATCTTAGATGATAATTCGATTGCCGGAGAGGTGGTCAAAAAGATCAAAGAGGGCCAGTGGGCACAAGGTGCATTGCGCCAAGTGATTAAAGCTCACATTCTTCAGTTTGATCGTATGGACGATCCATACCTACGTGAGCGAGCATCGGATCTACGAGACTTAGGTCGTCGTATTCTGTCCCATTTGCAAGAAAAAGCCCCTAATATTGTTGAGCGTTTCAGTGAGCCGGCCATTATCATTGGTGAAGAACTGACCGCTTCAATGCTTGGCGAGATCCCAATCGAGAAGATCAAAGGTTTGGTGTCCGTAATGGGGTCAGGCAACTCCCATGTGGCGATTTTAGCTCGTGCAATGGGGATCCCGACCGTCATGGGGGCGTTAGATCTTCCCTATGCTCAATTGGACAAAGCTGACTTGATCGTTGATGGCTACCAAGGTCAGGTTTTTACTTACCCTTCTGAAGCGTTAATTGATAATTATCAGCAAATAGTTGATGAAGAGCGTTTACTCGAAGAAGAGTATGAAAGTCTTAAAGATTTACCTTGTGAGACGTTAGACGGTCAGCGTTTGTCGTTGTTCGTAAATACCGGTTTGTCTGCGGATGTGGCGCGATCATTGGATCGTGGTGCCGAAGGCATAGGATTGTACCGAACTGAAGTGCCTTTCATGGTGCGTGATCGTTTTCCGACTGAAGCTGAGCAAGTGGTCATCTATCGTCAGCAACTTGAAGGTTTTGCACCTGCACCAGTGACAGTGCGCACGTTGGATATCGGTGGTGATAAGGCACTGCCTTATTTCCCTATTACTGAGGCGAATCCCTTCTTAGGTTGGCGTGGTATTCGGGTGACACTCGATCATTTGGAAATTTTTATGGCGCAAATTCGAGCCATGATCAAAGCCAGTGCGGAATTGCATAACTTAAAAATTATGTTGCCGATGATTTCTAATGTGGCCGAAGTGGAAGAGGCCTTGGCCTTGATTCGTCGAGCTTATGCGGAAGTCAAAGAAGAAGGTTATGACGTTAAGATGCCAAAAGTCGGTGTCATGATTGAGATTCCTGCTGCCGTTTACCAAGCAAGAACCTTGGCGAAAATGGTGGACTTCCTGTCGGTGGGTAGTAATGATTTAACACAATATTTGTTAGCGGTTGATCGTAATAATCCCCGTGTTGCCGATTTATATAACTCTTTCCACCCCTCGGTGTTGCACGCTTTAGCCAGCATTGTCGATCAAGTGAAAGACGAGGGCGTGAGTTTGAGTGTTTGTGGCGAGATGGCCGGTGATCCAATGGGCGCAATTTTGCTCATGGCGATGGGCTATGACGTGCTATCCATGAGCTCTACCAGTCTGCCCAAAGTGAAAGCCGTTATTCGCAACATATCTTTGTCACAATCCCAAGATATGTTACGTGAGGTGATGAGCTTGTCACACGCTGAAACTGTGGTGCAAACCATGACTCGCTTGATGCGTGAAGTGAATATCGAGCGTTTAATCCGACCATCCAAGACCACACGAGTGGGCTAGTTTTTACCAGAGGTTTGGTACTTTTCTATGATTTCATATCCGAATATTGATCCTATCGCCATTTCGATCGGGCCAATTGCTGTGCATTGGTACGGCATTATGTATCTGATTGGTTTTGCTGGAGCGTACGCATTTGGTGTGTATCGTGCCAAACG
Source organism: Marinomonas aquiplantarum (assembly GCF_003314975.1). GTDB lineage: Bacteria > Pseudomonadota > Gammaproteobacteria > Pseudomonadales > Marinomonadaceae > Marinomonas > Marinomonas aquiplantarum. The sequence goes on along the minus strand of NZ_QNRF01000009.1, from coordinate 13,061 downwards.
TTCCAATGGTTTGTGGACCCAAGAGATGGTCAGCGACGCGATTTTTTATGGCGCGCTTGGGGTGATTTTAGGTGGCCGAGTCGGTTATATCTTATTTTATCAATTCTCTGCCTTTGTGGAAAATCCGCTGATTATGGTGCGTATATGGGAAGGTGGTATGTCTTTCCATGGTGGCTTGTTGGGTGTCATAGTCGCCATGTATGTATTTGCTCGAAAATACCAGAAGCATCTGGTCGATGTGACGGATTTTTTAGCGCCTTTTGTGCCAATTGGTCTAGGTGCTGGGCGCATTGGTAATTTCATCGGTGGTGAGCTTTGGGGCAAACCAACAGACGTGTCATGGGCAATGATTTTTCCGAACGATCCATTACAACTGGCGCGTCATCCTTCTCAGTTGTACCAGTTTGCGCTCGAGGGTGTGGCGCTGTTTGCTATTCTTTGGTTCTTCTCACAACGTACCAAACCTCGTTATTGTGTGTCAGGAATGTTTCTACTCTGCTACGGCGTATTTAGGATTTTGGTTGAGTTTGTCCGTGAGCCGGATGTGCAAATTGGTTATCTAGCGTGGGGATGGTTAACGCAAGGTCAATTGTTATCCTTGCCTATGGTCGTGTTGGGGGCTGCACTTTTGGTAATAGGCTTCAAACGCAACCTGTACCCTCAAAAATAAACAATCCGAAACAAGGAAAGGGCGGTGGAATTTACTCAACAAGAGACGGACGTAATCGTTAGTAAAATTAAAAAGTATTTTACGGATGAGATGGATTCAGACATTGGCGGTTTTGAAGCGGAGTTTTTACTGACGTTTTTTAGCAAAGAGATAGGCCCTTATTTTTATAACAAAGGGTTGGCCGATGCTAGTCAACTTTTGCTCGAGAAAACCGAAGAGATAGGTTATTTGATCCAAGAGTTAGAAAAGCCTGTCACCTGATGAAATAAAAACGGCGAGTAGATTACTCGCCGTTTTTATTTCTGTCGATTGTGTGTGGCGACGGCTTACACAGAGAAAGGGTAAGCGATAGGTTCGTGGAACTGATAGCCTTCTATTTCAAAGTCGTCCATGGTCACCCAGGTTTCTATGTCTTTTAGAGATTTGATGTCTGGGTTAATTTTTAATGTCGGTGATGGGTAAGGCTCACGCTTCAGCTGTACGTCACGCATTAGTTCTAGCTGGTCTTCATAGATGTGAGCGTTCACTATCTTGTGAAAGGCTTGTCCTGGTTTTTTCCCTGTAATTTGCGCAACAATGGCAAGCAATACATACACTTGAACCATATTGAAGTTCAGACCAAGTGGCACATCACAACTGCGTTGTGTGCTGTTTAGATAAAGTGTATCGCCAAGCAATGAAAAGTGATGGCTGTACATGCAAGGACGAAGACAAGCCATGTGAAATGCGCCAGGATGATAAAAGGTGAGGATTTCACCTCGGTTATCCACACCACGACTTAGATCATCAATAATTTGTTGTAATAGATCAATATGACCGCCATCTGGCTTAGGGAAGTTGCGGCCAATAGCGCCATAACAAAGCCCCATGTCGTCTTTACCCTTACGATGAGGGTTGTTTAGCCAAACCTCATTGTCGTTGGCATTCGCATCCCATGTTTTTGTACCCAGAGCACGAAAATCTGCCGCATTATCATAACCACGTAAGTAACCAATGATTTCTGCGATGGCTGATTTCCAATAACTTTTACGTGTGGTCACGAGTGGAAATTCGCCCTTGCTGACATCATAGGTAAGATCAGCATTGATGACTGTTAAGCAGCGTTTGCCTGTTCGTTCATTGTTGACCCACTCACCTTCGTTGACGATGCGCTGGCACAGATCTAAATATTGCTTCATACCATGTACTCTCGTTAGTCTATGGCGGTGACTGACAATGTTGAGGAACAATGCATTCTACGTCGCCATAGGTATAATGTTTGACACAGATTATATCAGGCTTGGATTGGACTATTCGAGCATAGATTGAGAAGGTATCCATATATGTTGTCACTTATTGTTGCTATGTCTACGAACCGTACCATTGGTATTAATAATTCGCTGCCTTGGCATTTGCCAAATGACCTTAAATATTTCAAGCAAGCGACTATGGGCAAGCCAATTGTGATGGGCCGTAAAACCTTTGAGTCCATTGGTAAGCCATTGCCAGGACGCCGTAACATTGTGATTACTCGCGATGCGAATTATCAGGCTGATGGCATTGATGTGGTGTCCTCGTTGGAGCAAGCGATTGCTTTGGGGGAAGACATCTGTCTAGTGAATGGGCAAGAAGAAGTGATGGTAATTGGTGGTGCGCAGATTTATGAATTGGCACTGCCAAAAGTCGATCGATTATACATTACTCACGTGGACGCAGACGTTGAGGGGGATGCTTTTTTCCCTGAAGTGGATTGGCCATCTTTTACCTTACTGGCCGAAGAAAGTTTCGCAGCAGAAGGGCACAACCCTTATGACTATCGCTTTTCAGTTTATCAAAGAACCAGTGCAGAGTAGTGGATCATGTGGCAACAAGTTGAGCTGAAATTACCTTCTTATCGACGGGGTTTTCACCTGATTACCCAAGATATTGAAGAGGCCTTGTCTGATTTAGTTCAGGTAAAGGTAGGATTATTACATCTTCAACTCTTACATACTTCAGCATCTCTGACGATCAATGAGAATGCCGATCCTTCGGTGCGCCGTGATATGGAAAGACATTTTTCTCATATGGTGCCAGAAAATCAGCCTTACTATGAGCATACATATGAAGGCAGCGATGATATGCCTGCGCATATAAAAGCCAGCATGCTAGGGTCCTCTTTGACTATTCCAGTCACCAATCAACAATTGCGTTTAGGGACTTGGCAAGGGATTTACCTCGGTGAGCATCGGGATTATGGCGGTGCTCGTCGATTGGTATTGACTCTGCAGGGTGAGTCTTAGCAAGTGTGAATGAATATGAAAACGTCACCGATCGGTGACGTTTTTTTTTGCCGCTATTGGTCGTTTAATTGACGACAATTTGAGCGCATTTTTTTTGCCCTTCTTCTACCGCCTGATTGGCACTTAAGGCGAGTTCTTCGATGCTTTCACCATCTTCAGGGAAGGCTGCAATGCCAATGCAGAAATCCGCAGGATCTGAATTTCCTTCTGACAAAATTGCGCTTTCATCTTCTTTTGGGTTGATCAGATTAGTTAATAAGTTATTGGCATCTTTCACGCTAGTGTTAGGTAAAAGTAACAATAACTTGTCTGCTTCTACTCGCGCCAGTACGTCAGCTTCACGAATTTTTTTATAAATATAACGTGCTGAGGTTTGAATGGCGATGTTGCGCGATTCCATCGGTAAATGGCTCAACCTGTCATTTGCATCCAAATGAATTTTTGCCATGGTTAATGGTGTGTATTGACGCTTCGCCAACCCAAGCTGCTTTTTAAAGTGCGTCAGGGCGGAGCTCCGAGTCAATAACCCCGTTAGCTCATCAAAGGTTGCTTGGTTTCGTAAATGGTCTTCCAAAGCTTTCTGATGGCTGATATCAACCACGAAACCTATGACCTTCTTGGTCTTACTATCAGGTGTCTTGGTGTAAGTTCGGCCACGCTCTTTGACCCACAGGTAGTCTTGGTTGCCAGTCAAAATACGGTATTCGGCTTCATAGTAATCTTGATTTAAAGCCACATGTTCATTCACTACGGCGGCCAACTGTTGGACGTCATCAGGATGAACCAGTTTGTGCCAATCGGCTGTGGAACGTGGCGTGTCTTCCACGCTGCACTTTAATAGATTAGCAATGGATTTTGAGCATGAAACAAGATCGGATTCAGTTTCCCATATCCATAAGCCAGCCGATGACTCTGTTAGTGCAAATTTTAGTAACGTATTTTCGGCCGCAGACAAATCCATATGATCCGTATGATAGACACAAGCTAATACGGATTGTCCTAAGTGCTGTAGTTCAAGTTGAATATTGATGAGTTTGTCGCCAACACGAATTAATGTCTCACAACGCTCAATACTGCCTTGCTGTATTTTATGGTTTAGGTTCAGCCAGTCTTCATCAGAGTTGGCTTCTTCACTTAAGTTCAACCAAGAGTCTGGTGGTGTCGCATTCCAGTTTTCAAACAATACTTCGAAGTTACGATTGTAAGAAATTAAATGCCCCGTACTGCTTTCGATGATAAAAGCCGGCGTTGGCATGTGCTTGAAAGCTTGTTCAAAAGCGTTGCTCATTGACGCTCTCCTTATGCAAAATCAGTTTATTCAGGCGTTATCCAAGTAATCTGATAATTCGCCTCTTGATCTTCTGCCAGTGTTTTGCTCAAAAATGGCATAAACTCCCTAGCATCTTGTTCGAGTGTCCATGGTGGATTCACAATGATCATACCGCTTCCGGCCATGCCGCGCTCTTTTTCTGTATCACGCACGTTGAGTTCTAATAACAAGATATTGCGAATATTGGTTGCTTTCACTGACTTCAATAAATGGTCAGCTTGTTGGCGACCTAGTACCGGATACCAGATTGCAAATGTGCCTTGAGGAAAACGTTTATAGCCTTCTTCTAATGACTTCACAACAAATTGGTAGTCTTTTTTGACCTCATAAGGCGGATCCATCAAGACAAAGCCGCGCTTTTGTGGCGGCGGCAACATAGCTTTAACTGCCGCGAAGCCATTTTCTTTTACTACATTGGCTTTTCGTTTCTGGGGAAACAGTGCCGCTAATAAAGGATAGTCGTTGGGATGTAATTCACATAGGTGGAGCTTGTCTTTTTGTCGAGTGTAATAATCCACGACTTTTGGACTACCCGGATAATATTCTAATTGATCCGTTGGATTCATGTCCCGGACAATCTCAAGTAACCCTTCGACGGCTTCCGGTACGGCTGACTCTGAAAATAGTCGACTGATGCCTGAGTGATATTCTTTGTTTTTTTGTGCTTGTTCTGAATTAAGCTCGTATTGACCAATACCCGCGTGGGTGTCCAAGTAAAAGAAAGGCGAATCCTTTTTAATGAAATGGCGACAAATCTGGCTCATTGTAATGTGCTTCAAAATGTCAGCATGATTGCCCGCGTGGTATATATGGCGATAACTCAGCATGTTGTTTCCTAATTGATTAAAAAAGGCCGCCGCCGTTACGTTGGCAAAGCGGCCTTAGAAGAGTCTGTAGACAGTTAGTCGAGTTGACTCAGATCTCGAACGGCCCCTTTGTCTGCACTGGTTGCAAAGTGTGCGTAGACTTTCAGCGCCGGTGATACTTTGCGTGGACGCTCTTGTGCAGGCTTCCAGGCGTTGGCGCCTTTGGCTTCCATCGCTGCACGACGTGTGGCCAGTTCTTCATCACTAAGCACCACGTTGATAGTACGATTTGGAATATCGATGCGAATGATGTCACCATTCTCCACCAAACCAATGGCTCCACCTGCGGCAGCTTCTGGTGAAACGTGACCAATCGACAAACCGGATGTACCACCAGAGAAGCGACCGTCCGTTAGTAGGGCGCAAGCTTTACCCAAGCCTTTTGATTTGATGTAAGACGTAGGGTAAAGCATTTCCTGCATGCCAGGACCGCCTTTTGGTCCTTCGTAACGAACAATTACCACTTCGCCTGCTTTCACCTTGTCATCAAGAATGTTCTTAACGGCTTCGTCTTGTGATTCGGTAATGTGTGCTGGTCCTTCAAAAACCAAACAGGACTCATCAACACCGGCACTTTTAACCACACAACCGTCTAGAGCGATGTTGCCATACAATACCGCCAGGCCACCTTCTAATGAAAACGCATTTTCAAGTGAGCGAATGCAACCGTTTTCACGGTCGCCATCTAATGTTGGCCAGCGAGTGGATTGACTAAACGCGGTTTGGGTTGGAATCCCCGCCGGACCAGCCTTGAAAAACTCAACAATTTCAGGGGTAGGTGAACGCATAATATCCCAAGTTTGAAGCGCTTTTTCCATTGTCTCTGCATGCACAGTATGACATTGGTTATGCAGCAAACCAGCGCGATCGATTTCACCTAATAGGCCGAAAATACCGCCTGCTCTGTGAACGTCTTCAATATGATATTGAGGTGAGTTCGGAGCAACCTTACAAAGTTGAGGGACACGACGAGATAAGTGGTCAATGTCTTCCATGGTGAAATTCACACCGGCTTCACGAGCTATCGCCAATAAATGCAGAATAGTATTGGTCGATCCGCCCATGGCGATGTCTAGTGTCATGGCGTTTTCAAACGCTTCGAAACTGGCAATGGCACGTGGTGCCCAATGTAGTTCGTCATGCTCATAATAACGCTTGGTAATCTCGACAATGCGACGCCCCGCTTCAACAAACAGACGGTGACGATCGGAGTGAGTTGCCAAAGTGGTACCGTTACCCGGTAAACTCAGGCCCAATGCTTCAGTCAAACAGTTCATAGAGTTGGCAGTAAACATGCCAGAACAAGAACCACAGGTAGGACAAGCAGAGCGTTCGTATTCTGCGACTTTTTCATCTGAAGCAGATGAATCGGCGGCAATAACCATGGCATCAACCAAATCCAGCTTATGTTCTGACAGCTTGGTTTTACCCGCTTCCATAGGTCCGCCGGAGACAAAAATTACGGGAATGTTAAGGCGCATAGCGGCCATTAACATTCCAGGGGTGATTTTGTCACAGTTAGAAATACAAACTAGCGCGTCAGCACAATGCGCATTGACCATATATTCAACCGAGTCTGCAATCAGATCTCGTGATGGCAAACTGTAAAGCATGCCATCATGACCCATTGCGATACCATCATCTACCGCAATGGTGTTAAATTCTTTGGCAACGCCGCCGGCTTCTTCAATTTCTCGGCAGACCAGTTGTCCTAGGTCTTTTAGGTGGACGTGACCGGGTACGAATTGCGTAAATGAGTTGGCAACGGCAATGATAGGTTTTTGAAAGTCGTCGTCTTTCATACCGGTTGCACGCCAAAGAGCGCGAGCCCCAGCCATATTACGGCCAGAGGTGGTTGTTTTGGAACGGTAGACTGGCATTATTTTCCCCACAGGATTTTTTTCTTTATATAGCCGACCATCTTACCAAGATTATTGCCTTCACCCAATGGCAATTTTGCGACAATATTGAGACACTGTGAGTTTACACCCGCTAAATTGAGACTGATGGATTAAGTATGGCAGAGCAGGAAACCTATGTTTATTCTGACGTTGCTGTAGCACGACAGCCGATCGTGGACGAGCATTTAGCCGTCATGGGCTATGAGCTATTGTATCGTAAGAGTGCGCTTGCCCATCACGCAGACGTAGTGGATGAGGTAGGAGCGACCGCTCAAGTCATTTCGGCCAGTTTATTTGAATTGGGCATGGAAAACTTAGTGGGTTGCAACAAAGCATTTGTGAATTTCCCTCGCTCCTATTTACTAAGTGCTAATGGCATCCCTACTGGTCGTGAAAACCTTGTTGTTGAGGTGCTTGAAACCGCTGGCTTTGATGCCAATTTATTAGCCGCGCTAAGGCGTTGGAAAAGTGCCGGTTGTTCACTGGCATTGGATGACTTTGTGTTTGAAAGTAAGTTAACCCCTTTTGTTGAGCTGGTCGACTACGTCAAACTGGATATTTTATCCTTAGGTCATGATGGCTTTCACAAACAAGTCGAAGCGCTAAGAGGGTTTGATGTTAAGTTGATAGCGGAAAAAGTGGAGACTTGGGAAGATTATCAATTTTGCCGTTTGTTAGGTGTCGAGTACTTCCAAGGTTACTTCTTCGAAAAGCCTGAGTTAATGACGACTAAGTCGTCTCGTGTGAACAGCATGACCTTGCTGAGATTGATGTCGTCACTCTTAGATACCAGTAATCTAAATGTGGATGATATTGAGCAAATCGTCAGCCAAGATGCTGGACTTGTGCATAAGTTACTTCGGTATTTGAACTCACCTATGACAGGTTTGGTAGCCTCAGTTGACTCTGTGCGTTTGGCCATTATGTTAATTGGTGTTGAAAAACTAAAGGCACTGACTAATCTACTTTTGATGTCAGAAATGGTCGGCGAACAACACGCCTTACTAGAACAAATTGTTATTCGAGCCAAGCACGCTGAGCTAATGGCGATATACCGTTCTTATGATAATCAAGATAAATACTTTCTAGCAGGCATGTTATCTATGATGGATGTGTGCACAGGTTTGCCCTTAGAAGAGGTTTTAGGGGAGTTGCCTTTACCTAATGAGTTCATCAACGCCATTGTTCATCGGGTTGGACGTGTTGGAGAAACCTTGGATTTGGTGGACAAATATTCTAACCAGCGCAGCATTGAAAGTGATCAAGATCTCAATGATCTGAAAGGTACTTATTTAGCGGCTTTGAAATGGTCAGATGAGTTCCTAACCCAAATTTAGCATGCCTTTTTCTTTTTATTCCTTATTTGTGTAGGGGGAATCCTACAAGTCTGTAGGTATTTTCTCTTTATTCTGTATTGTAATGTAATGTTTCTTCTCGGAAATAGTCTAAGTATTTGAATTTAAAGTATAAAAAATTAACATCTAGTAGAATGTAAAAATTTGTAATCGGTCAAAAAGGTGGTAAATTAGCTTTATCCAAACAGAGTTCAAGGACGATCAGCACATTGAGGTGCAGAATGCCATTGATGGCGTTTAGGACAGAACTAGGATGTTCAGAACAACGGATGGTTCTAATGGATATTGTGGTTCAGGATCGCACCATGTGTTAAGGATTGTTTGGGTTTCATGATGAAACAGACAGTGATGTTTTACTCATCGGAAGAGTTGCTTAAACGGAGTTAAGCATAAAAAGGGCAGCCAAGGCTGTCTTTTTTACGGAAAGGAAGTCATACAGGATGTTGCATATGGCCAGTAAGGATTAGGCCTGAAGGATGATTGGCCAATAGGGATTTGGCGAGACTGGATGTCAATAATAGGATATTAAAAAAGCGACCGTGGTCGCTTTTTTTCGTTCTAGAATGTAGCTCTAGCGCTCAAGATGTTCTAGTTTGTCTTCTACGCCATCCCATTCAGCCGCATCGCTTAGGGCATCTTTTTTCTCGGTGATGTTTGGCCAAATCATGGCAAGATCTTTGTTTAGTTCAACAAACACTTCTTGCTCTTCTGGTAATTCATCTTCTGAGAAAATAGCGTTGGCAGGGCACTCTGGTTCACAAAGAGCACAATCAATGCATTCGTCTGGGTTGATGGCTAGAAAGTTTGGACCTTCGTAGAAGCAATCTACTGGGCAGACTTCCACACAGTCGGTGTATTTACAGCGAATGCAGTTATCAGTAACGATGAAAGCCATTCGATTTCTCCTCACAAGCTTTACAAAAAATATTGCCGCCTATTTTAGTGGCATAGGTTGTTTGGCGGCAAGTCAGAATCCCAAATAGACTAAATTTATCTGGTATTAGCTTATGCCGCCTTTTAATGGTCACAGCGCTGATTTTAGTTTGTATAACTGATTCATTGCCTCGATTGGCGTCATGTTGTCTAAATCCAATGACGCAATGCTGTCTTTTAGACCATCCTGCTCGGCCTGTACAAATAAATCGGCTTGTAATGGGGAGTGATTGGACATCATCGTTTGCGGTGCTGAGCTCGCTTGGTTATTTGCTACAGAGTTTTGCGTCGTATTGTCTAATTCAATTCCTGTAACCGTTTCTAATTCTTTGAGTTTATATTTGGCTTGTTGAATAACATTTTTCGGTACGCCTGCTAGCTGAGCAACTTGAAGGCCGTAGGATTGACTTGCTGGTCCAGTATGAACTTTATGTAGGAAGACAATTTCATCTTCATATTCTGTGGCAGTGAGATGAACGTTTTCAGCATTTACTAATTGTTCTGCAAGACCGGTTAATTCAAAGTAGTGGGTAGCAAATAATACGTAGCACTTTAATTTTTGTGCCAAATGCTCAACTGCCGCCCAAGCTAGTGATAAACCATCAAAGGTACTGGTGCCGCGTCCAACTTCATCCATTAGAACCAAGCTGTTTTGTGTGGCATTGTTCAAAATGTTGGCGGTTTCAGTCATTTCTACCATAAAGGTAGAGCGACCACCGGCTAAGTCATCAGACGATCCCATGCGTGTAAAAATACGATCGACGATTGCAATCGAAGCGGCTTCAGCTGGCACGAAGCAACCGGTATGTGCCAATAAAGTGATTAAGGCAATTTGGCGCATATAGGTGGATTTACCACCCATGTTAGGGCCGGTGATCATTAATAAAGATCGTTGGTCGTTTAAGGTCAAATCGTTCGGTACAAAGGGTTCTGAAATGACTGATTCGACCACAGGGTGACGTCCTGCGGTGATATCTATGCCGCGTCCTGTGTGGAGTTCCGGTTGTGTTAAGTTGAGTTGATCAGCACGTTCTGCAAAGTTATTTAGAACGTCGAGTTGTGCGAGTGCTTGGCTGGTGGTTTGTAGCTCACCTAAATGCTGGTTCAACAGGTCTAATAAGGTTTCGTAAAGTTCTTTTTCACGAGCAAGTGCTTTGGACTTGGCACTCAGAGCCTTATCTTCGAAAGCTTTTAGCTCTGGGGTGATGAAGCGCTCGGCATTTTTAAGGGTTTGGCGACGAATGTATTCCACTGGCGCTTGTTCTGAGTGTAAACGGCTGATCTCTATGTAATAGCCGTGTACTCGGTTGAAACCGACTTTGAGTGAGCTGATACCAGTACGCTCCTTCTCGCTTCGTTCCATTTCCGCTAAGAAGTCCGTTGCGTTGGTTGATAGAGATAGCAGCTCGTCTAATTCTGGGTCGTAGCCAGTAGCAAAAATACCCCCGTCTCTTACTACGGATGGTGGGTTTTCAACCAGGGCTTTGGTCAGTGTCTCGGTTAGTTCGGGTTGTGCTTTAATGCGTTGATTTAAATGACTCAACCGAGCTGAGTTAACCTTTTCTAAATCTTGGTTGATCAGTGGAATCATCTCTAATGCGAATCTTAAACGCAAAAGATCTCTAGGGCGTGCAGATCTCAATGCAACGCGAGACAGAATACGCTCTAAATCTCCGACCTTTTTTAACGAGCTGTTTAAAGGTTGGTAGTAAAATTGGCTTTTTAATTCTGCTACAGCACTTTGGCGAGATTGAATTTCATTCAAATCCCTTACCGGCGTATGAAGCCAGCGTTTTAGTAGTCTACTTCCCATTGGGGTTGCGCATTGGTCTAGCACTTGGCTAAGTGTGTTGCTGGAGCCGCCCGTTAAATTGATATCGATTTCTAGGTTACGTCGTGTGGCGGCATCAATCAAAACAGAATCGTCTTTATGTTCAACCATGATGGCTTGTATATGCGGCAAAGCCGAACGCTGTGTGTCTTTTGCGTATTGTAAAAGTGCACCAGCCGATGCAATGGCTGCGGTTAATGCTTCGCAACCGAATCCGGAAAGGTCTTTAGTATTGAATTGCTGAATAAGCTGACGATAGCTCGACTCATAATCAAAGTGCCATGGGCCAAGTTCCGCAATGCCTTTTTCTAATTGCAGTGTTTTGCGGGCAGGAAAGTCTTCTGATATTAGAATTTCTCTTGGTGAGAGTCGCTGTAACTCATTTGCCAGAGCTTCGTGGCCATCAACTTCAAACAGGCAGAAGCGACCGCTGGCCATGTCGAGATAAGAAAAGCCAAAAATGTCTAAGCCTTTACGAGATTGGTGAGCAATCGACAATAACAGGTTTTCGCGTTTTTCCTCTAAGAAGGCTTCGTCACTGATGGTACCTGGGGTGACAATGCGAGCAATTTGTCGCTCTACCGGCCCTTTGCTAGTGGCTGGGTCCCCCGTTTGTTCCGCAACCACGACTGACTCGCCCATGCGAACTAAGCGAGCAATGTAGTTTTCTGCCGCATGAAATGGAATGCCTGCCATTGGGATAGGCTGCCCGCCAGAGTGACCTCTAGCCGTTAGGGTAATATCGAGTAATTGAGCGGCGCGTTTGGCGTCATCGTAAAAGAGCTCGTAGAAATCACCCATGCGATAAAATAACAGCTGATTTGGATGTTGTGACTTGAGGCCAAAGTATTGGCGCATCATGGGGGTATGATTATCGGCTGATGTTTTGCTCATTTAAACTGCTCAATTGTGATCCAAAAAATTGAGGGTTATTCTACGGGATATTCGTCTAGGTTTTAAGAGATAAGCACAATGAATCATGAGCAAGAAATGCTGAAAAAAGCACAGCAGGTTGCGGAATTGTTAGGACAAGAAGGTCGTATGCTGGTGACGGCTGAATCCTGTACTGGCGGTTTAATTGGTGCGACTTGTACAGAATTGTCCGGAAGTTCGGCTTGGTTCTTTGGTGGGCTTATTAGTTATGCTAATGAGGCAAAAGTAAAAGGTTTGTCTGTTACCGAAACCACGTTAGCTAAGCATGGCGCGGTATCCGAAGCAACGGTAAAGGAAATGTGCCATGGCGCATTGCAGTTGGGTGGGGATGTGGCGGTGGCTGTCAGCGGGGTTGCTGGTCCCGGTGGTGGATCGCCAGAAAAACCAGTTGGTTGCGTTTATATTGGTTGGCAGCTTTTGGGAAATGAAGCCAAGGTTGTGCGTTTTCAATTTTCAGGGAGTCGAAAAGAGATACGGCAAAAGGCCGTGTTGGAGGCGTTACAAGGGGTGATAGATTGTATTTTAATGGAAAGATAATATTACTGTTTTTTTATACAGTATTTTCTTGAGGTTCGGAAAAAAAAGCGATAAAGTTACCAGCATTAAAATTGAACATTCAGTCATTAAGGATTCCATTATGTCATCTATTGCAGATAACAAGAAAAAGGCGCTAGACGCTGCGCTGTCTCAAATTGAGCGTCAATTTGGTAAAGGTGCCATCATGAAAATGGGTGAAGGCACTAAGATGGACATTGAGACAGTGTCAACTGGATCCTTGGGCTTGGATATTGCGTTGGGTGCTGGCGGTCTTCCTTTTGGTCGAATTTGTGAAATTTATGGTCCAGAGTCTTCTGGTAAGACCACATTAACATTAAGTGTCATTGCCGAAGCGCAAAAGCAAGGCAAAACCTGTGCCTTTATAGATGCTGAGCATGCTTTAGACCCGTCTTATGCTGAAAAATTGGGTGTTAATCTGGAAGA
>NZ_QNRF01000008.1 GCF_003314975.1 Marinomonas aquiplantarum | reverse complement strand
TCAATCTGAGCCATGATCAAACTCTTCAGTTAAAAAGTTTGCTCACTCAAATCTCGAAACACTAACAATTACTTAATAAAGCGAATTGACGTGTTAGACTCTCGTAAGACTTCAATTTCTTTTTTGAAGCCCCAGCGAGCGCCCACACAAATTATCTGATTATCTATTTTAAAGAGCGTGCTGACTTGTTTTGGTGTTGCTTCGATGCTTTGAAGCGCACCCCGTGTCAGTGGATGCGTATAATACGCATCCTATTTTTGAGTGCAAGCCCTTTTTTGAGATTATTGGATTAATTTTATAAAAAGTGAGATCTGCTTATTTTTTGCAAGTTTAGAACAGTGAAACCGTTTAAAAAACAAACAACTTAGCCTTTTATGGCATTTTTTCGTGCTTGCCAGTCAATCGTCGGGGCTTGCAAACCATGACCACCTTGATAGCTTGGACTAGATGGAGTTTGCCACCCTTCTAAAGCAGACTCTTCTAACTGATAAATTTCAACCTCCAATGGATGGCAGGTTGATAGCGGATCCTTGGCGTCCGGCCCCCATAGATCTACAGACAAGTCACCACCGGGGCAACAAGACAAAGCGCAAAGCAAATCTATCTCAGCAAAGAACTCTAAATAGTCCCCCTTTTTCGCAGGACAAGCTTTCATGAAATATTGATCATCTTCATTTAAGCCGGTGCATTGAAAAATATTCAGAACATCGTGCACATCAAATTCCGTTAAACCAAAAGGCTGAACCGCTCTTACTAAGTTCGAATGACAGTGAAAATCAAAATCCTCCCCCGTTAAGAGGTGATTTACATAAGGATCACACCTTGTCCCTAATAAATCATGAACACGACCACCTTCCTCATCCTGTCCATAATCAGCCAAAGTGTCATCGATAATGGTCACCATTGGGCGCAAGAAAGGTAAGGTTGACCAGATGCGATCAAACGTACTCACATGAGCACTTTGTAATTGACGAGTACGTGATGCCCACATCTTTTCTCGCGGATCATGCTGATTCCACATATTAAAGTCACCCACTTGTGGCCCTTCTGGCACCAGGACTCGAAACACATGACCTGCGGGCACTTTCCAAGCTTTTCCTGAGCGCAGCGGAATGGAAACTTTATCAACTAAAGTACGTTTTGCCTTACCTTGTGCTAGAGAAGCATAAAAACATTTGTCGATAGTAAGCTTTGAGTCTGGACCTTTACGATAAGCTGCTTCTACTTTTGCCATGATGACCTCCAAATACAATGAGTAAGCCAAGCTTAGGAAAAGTAAACACATTAAAAAACTGATATTATTTATAAATACATGACAAATATTAAAGTGACTATATGAGCCTTCCTTATACTTCGCTCCACACCTTTCATTTGGTTGTACGTTTTGGCAGTTTAAAACAAACCGCAGACCACTTAAGTTTAACGGAGTCCGCGGTGAGTCATCAGATTAAACGATTGGAATCACAACTCGGTTACGCTTTGTTTTATAAAAATGGTCGTCAGTTAAAAGCAACGCCCAGAGGCCTAGCTCTCGCTGAACAACTCGCCCAACCTTTTGATCATATTGATCACACTCTATTAAATGAGACGCCAAACCATTCGCAACGGCTGACCTTATATTGTTTGCCATCTTTGTTAGAACCTTGGTTATTGCCACTCATACTAACATTCAAAGAAACGCATCCTGAGCTGGATCTAATTATTCGCTATCACTCTTCAGCACCTGAATACCTAGATGAAAATAGTCTCCGTATTAGCAGCTTCCTACCGAACCATGCGAGCCAATATAAAGTTGTTCCTCTTTTTACTGGAAAAACCATTCCCGTCTGCAGCCCTCTTTACTTGAGTCACGCTAACCCAATAGACAATCCAGCATCCTTACTCGAGGCAAATTTATTACACGATCATTCAGAACACAGCTGGCAGACTTGGTTTTCTCAGTTCAACCTCACACTTTCTGCTGGGCAAAAGCTAATCTATGAAGACTTCCACCTATTAAAGATGGCCACACTGGCTGGCCAAGGCGTTGCACTTTGCCCAAGGGCTTTGATTCAAGAAGAATTAGTAACCGGTAGTTTAATAACGCTATTTCCACAAGAAGGAGATAACACACGTTATTACGGGCTGGAGTACAACCCTTATGCTCAATCAAACCTCCAGCAACTCATTCAGTACCTAGAGCTAAGCTCCCTAAACCAGCAGCCTGTTAAACAAAGTACGCCCAGATCATAATCTGGGCTATGTTTTTCGACTGTTCTAAGGCTTCGCGAGCGTCATGCTCTGCATCGCCACACGTTCAGATTCCATCATATAGCGATAACTTAACCCAGCAATGATGCCACCAATGAAAAGAGCGTAATTGGCAAGAACTGGGAAAACAAACGTGGCTAAGATCGATGCAGAGCCAGCAATAATCAGTGCATAAACGCTCTTTTTATTCACACCATTATCGTACCAATACAGACCTTTAACAGATTCAGTGTATAAAGACGCTACATCAATATGGCCTTTTTTAATAAAGTAATAGTCCACGATAATAATGCCGTATAAAGGACCAATCATTGCGCCAAGTACATCGACGGTATAGTGAATAACCTCTGGATTATTAAACAAATTCCAAGGCGTCAACAGAACCGAGCCAAAGGCAGCAATAAAACCACCCGCTTTAAAGCTTATTTTCTGCGGCGACACATTAGAAAAATCAAATGCAGGGGCAACAAAGTTCGCAACAATATTGATACCCACTGTTGCAAAGATAAAAGTCAACGCACCAAGCACCGTAATAAAACCGGAATCAAGGCGCTTCACTGTTTCCACTGGGTCTGTAATCATCTCACCAAAAACCGGAATAGAGGCTGAGACAATGACCACACTAAACAAAGAGAACAACACAAAATTCACCGGTAACCCCAATAAATTACCAAGCTTTAATTTCTGATAACTACCGCAATAACGAGAAAAATCACTAAAATTCAATGTCGGCCCAGCAAAATACCCAGCGACCAAAGCAATAGCGATAAACATCTGCACATAAACATCCATGCCAGTAAGGCTGGTTGAACTCAGATTAAAACTGATGTTCTCCCACCCCGCTCGATCAACCATATAAATACACAAAGCAAACATGGCGACATAAATCGCAGGGCCCGACCAATCGATTACTTTACGAATCATGTCCATACCGAACATAAACACAATTCCCTGTACCACCCACATTGCCGAAAAACCAATCCAGCCCAAGTAAGACAAGCCAATAAATGATTTATCCGCTAACGACGCCATCCCAGGAAAAAAGTAAAGCAATAAGATAATGAAAGAACTGGACGCAAGAAAAGTTTGAATACCGTACCAAACAACTGCAATTAAGCCTCGAATAATGGCAGGAATGTTGGCGCCAAAGACACCAAACGACATACGCGCCACCACCGGAAACGGTACACCAGCTTTTTGACCTGGTTTACCCATCAAATTCGCAAACAACAGGACAATAGAAATCCCTAACAGCAAACTAATAAAGACCTGAATGCCATTTAACCCTAGAGCAAACAAGCTAGCAGCGAACACATATCCACCGACACTATGAACATCAGACATCCAAAACGCGAAGATGCTGTACCACCCCCACTTTTGCTCTTTCTCCGGAAGGAGATCGTTATTTGCCAATTTAAGACTTTGCTCAAACTCTTGTTTCATGACCGAATCCCTTTTTTTGATTGTATACAATATTGAATACAATTTACGTGCCAAAAATAAAACCTAATAAACCAAGGCATAAATTAGGAAAAAGCCGTAATAGAGATATAATGCGCACCAAAAACAAACATAAATACGAATTTAATGCCAAACCAGTGCATGAAAGATTTCTTTTTTGATTAAGATGTACGAAATAGACTGACATGCTATATTGCTTAACCAAGTACAAATAAAAAATATTGTATACAGTTTATAGGAACACCTTATGTCGAATGACGAACACATATACCAACAAATACTCAAGGCCATCGTCGAACATCAACTCCCCCCTGGTGCACGCTTACCAGAAGATCGTTTATCTGAGGCATTTGGCGTCAGCAGAACTGGCGTTCGCAAAGTGTTACAAAGACTTGCCTTAGAGCACTTTGTCATTATCGAGAAAAATAAAGGGGCTCACGTAAATCGTCCCAGTGAAGCAGAGGCGTCGGAAGTGCTAGACAGTCGAATTTTAATCGAGCCACAACTTATACCAGCATTACTTAATCATTGGGATTTAACGCAATCGAAACGCTTTCGAAGCATGGCAAAAGAGGAGAAGCAAGCCGAAGCCGCCAATCAGTTAGCAAAATCCATTCAACTCACCGCGCGTTTTCATTATGAGTTAGCGAACGTATCTGGAAACCAAGTATTAGCTCGCTTTATAGAGCAGCTTTGCTATCGCTCTTCATTAATCCTCGCCGCTTATGGCACACGCGGTAGTGTAGGTTGCGAGTGCGGCGACCATACGCAGTTACTTGACCTGCTTGACGAAAAAAAATCTGATCAAGCTCAAGATTGGATGCGCCATCATTTACAACACATTAAGTCTTCCTTGATTCTGGATAGCACAACAGATGACAACATCGACTTTCAACAGCTGTTTACACATTAAAAACGCTGATTCATTAAGGCTTCTATGAAAATTCAGTTAATCAACCCAAACACCAGCGCCGACATGACCAACACAATGGCCATAAGCGCTCGCGCTACTGCCTTGCCCAGCACTCAAATCATTCCAAGTACTCCCGAACACGGTCCAAAAAGCATTGAGTGCGCTTTTGATGAAGCCATTGCCAGTGCCGCATTACTTGATTTAATTGAACAAGGGAAGCAACAGAATGTGGATGCTCACATTATTGCCTGTTTTGGTGACCCTGCATTAGACGCAGCTCGTGAGTTAGCTGATGCGCCAGTCATTGGCATAGCAGAAGCAGCCTTCCAAATGGCTAGCCTCATTTCATATCGCTTTGGCGTCGTAACCACTTTATCAAGGACACTACCAGCAAGTGAGCACTTACTTTTAAAGTATGGCCACCAGACTCATTGCTGTAGCGTCAGAGCCACCGACATCCCCGTATTAGCTTTAGAAAACATAGACAACCAAGCCTACCAATTACTAAAAACTGAATGCTTAGCCGCCATCGAACAAGATGGCGCTGAGGCCATTGTGCTAGGGTGTGCAGGCATGTCCAACCTTGTGAATCAACTGTCCAAAGAACTTCCTATTCCCATTATCGATGGTGTCACCGCGGCAGTGAAACTGGCAGAGTCATTGCATCAACTCGGCTTACAAACCTCTAAAACAGGCCAGTATGGAAAGCGAATTAGCAAACCCTTTATAGGACGCTATGCTCACTGGGCATCATGATGTTTATCAGAGACAGCCATTCCAGACTAAAAATTAAATCGCACTTACTAACAATTATGACTTAATCACAAACGGAACACTGACCATGAAACATTATTTAGACAGAGATTTTGCCGGTTATGCCCGAAATGGACACCCAAATGTTCAATGGCCAAATCAAGCTCGTATCGCCGTACAATTTGTTTTGAACTTTGAAGAAGGTGGAGAAAACTGCGTAGCACACGGTGATGAACATTCGGAAACCTTCTTATCTGAAATGTTTGGAGCCCAAGCCTATAAAGATCGTCATATGAGCATGGAGTCCTTATACGAATACGGTTCACGCTCAGGCGTTTGGCGCATTCTCAATGAATTTGAACGACGTGGCCTACCTCTTACGATCTTTGCCGTTGCTACCGCCCTGCAACGTAATCCTGAAGTTGCCAAAGCCATTGTAGAAGGCCAACATGAAATCGTCTGTCATGGATTAAAATGGATCCACTACCAAGACATGTCTATCGACGAAGAAAGACGTCACATGCAAGAAGCACTGGAATTAATTGAAAACCTTACTGGCGTGAAGCCAATGGGGTGGTATACGGGACGAGACTCTCCGAATACGCGAGCCTTAGTGGCAGAACAAACTCAGCTAAAATACGACTCTGATAATTATGGTGACGATCTACCTTATTGGGTAAAAGTGCCTCACCATGAAGAGGCGAACACCACCAAGCCACATCTAATTGTGCCTTACACCTTAGACTGTAACGACATGCGTTTCTCCTCTCCTTATGGCTTCAGTCACGGTGAAGAATTTTTCCAATACTTGAAAGACAATTTTGATTGCCTATATGAAGAAGGCCAAACGACACCCAAAATGATGTCCATCGGCATGCATTGCCGAACACTAGGCAAACCCAGCCGCTTCATGGCCCTGAAAAAATTTCTAGATTATGTTGAATCCCATGACAAGGTTTGGATAGCCAAACGAGGAGACATTGCTGAGCATTGGATTAATAACCACCCGCCAACATAATCAGAACCCATACGAAAAAATAAAATAAACACCTAACCAAACAATTAGAACGCCTTAGTAACAGCCCTTACAAAGGCGTTTTCTTCCTTTACACATAATCAACAAGTCCTACCTCTGTACTTTATATTGACAACAAAATCATAAACCACTCTAATAATAGTAATTATCATTTACACTCCAAGAGGAGCCATTTCATGCCGCACAATCCGATCCCAAACGTGCAACATGATGTCATGCATTCTCTGTATATAAACCATCACAATTGGTTATACACATGGATACGTCAACGGTTGGATAATCAATTTGATGCGGCTGATTTAACCCAAGACACATTTTTGCGCATTTACGCCAAACAAAATGTCGATTTAATTAATGAGCCCCAAGCCTACTTAGTGACAATTGCAAAAGGTCTTGTTAGCCATTTTTATAGACGTAAGTCGTTAGAACAAACCTATCTAGAGTATCTGGCAAAACAGCCAGAAAATTTGGCCCCTTCAACAGAAAGCCAATTTATTATTTTACAAACTTTAGAAGAAATAGATGCATTGCTTAACACCCTCCCAAGCCATGTCAAAGAAGTCTTTTTAATGTCGCAGTTAGAGGGTAAAAAATATCAACAAATCGCCAATGAGATGGCTCTGTCCCTCGCCACAGTAAAGCGATATATGAAGCAAGCTTATGTTCATTGCCTTACGTTGATGGAGAACGATTTTTTTGAATAAAATATCCCAAAAAAGTATGCAAGAAGCCGCCGACTGGCTTGTTAAGCAGCAAGTGAAACCATTAACACCTGCCGAGCAGGCACAATTAGAGCACTGGCAGCAATCTTCCGAAAACAATCGCTTTGCATGGCAACGCGCTCAGCGTTTCATCAACCAAGTAGACACACTACCAAAAGACATTGCTTATGCTGTGTTAAACCGTCCTGATGATAAAGAACGCCGTTTAAACATCGGCAAACTAGCACTGCTATTAGCCACGGGTCCTATTGCTTGGGGAGCCTATAAAACGGTAGAAAACCAACACTGGCGCGCAGATTACCGTACGGCAAAGGGCCAAATGAAGCAGGTCACCTTGCCCGACGGCACTAAGGTAACCCTCAATACAGCCACCGCTTTCGATGCTTTTTTTGATGGCAAAGAACGTTTATTAGCGTTACGAGAAGGGGAAATTCAACTTGAGGTTGTCAACGTGAAGTCTCTGGACTTTAAACCATTCATTGTCTCAACACAGGAAGCATTTTTATCCCCTTTAGAGGCCAATTTTACTGTTCGTCAATATCGACACACCACTCGCCTCGGAGTGTTGGAGGGCCGAGTTGAAGCTGTACCTAAATTTGCTGAACATAAGGAAAAAAATATCATTCTAGCGGGTCACCAAGCTGAACTATCAGAACATTCAATTATATCTTACGAGAACTTATCTACCGACACCATTTCTTGGCTAGATAACATGTTAGCCGTGCATAACATGCCACTCCATCAGTTCATCCAAGAAGTCTCACGATATCATCAAGGGCTGTTAAGAGTCTCACCAAAGATTGCAAACATAGAAGTATCTGGGGCTTTTCCTATTGCTGATGTCAATATCATACTAAATATGCTTTCGAATACGTATCCAATTGATATTAAACATCATTTAGGAAATTATTGGATCACACTCGAAGCCGCATAGCATGTGAACTAGCATCTTATTAGAGTCCCAAAAAAATTATTCTTATTTTTCTGACACCTTTTTCCTTTTCAAGTGGCTTATTAGTTAGACAAATAATAAGCATGATAACTTTCAAAAAGGAGGTAGCTGTGTCTGCCCATAAAAACCGACTATCAAAAACGCGACGCCACTCAGCCATTCAAACTGTGTTGACCTGTAGTGCCTTGCTATTCACAGTAAGTGTGAGTTCATTGTCATTAGCAGAAGACAGTACGAACCAAAGTAATCAACAGCTCCTTCAAATAGAGGCTGGCGACCTTGGAACAACACTTACAGCGTTTGCAGCACGCCACAACATCGCTCTGTCGTTTAATCCGACACTCACTAAAAACCTTAAAAGTGACGGTATATCTGGCCATACCACGCCAATCGATCTAATAGAACAAGTGCTGTCCACTACCAATCTCATGATAAAGTCTAATCAAGATGGTACTTATAGTCTGGTCGATCGTCGTCAATACCTCTCTGAAACTAAATCCATTAATCTAGATCCATTAATTATTCAAACCAGTCGATCTAACATAAAGAAAGAAGACAGCCCACAGGTGGTTACTGTCATTACACAGCAACAGATCGAGGAACAGCTTGCCATTAGCACAGACAGTTCTCAGGCACTCACCAACCTTCTTCCTGCTTATTCCCCCAATACACAAAAGCTGAACAACAGTAGCCAAACATTTCGTGGTCGCTCGGTGTTATACATGATCGACGGTGTTCCACAATCTAATCCAATTCGAGAAGGCAGTCGCTCAGCCCATACCATCGATCTATCTATGGTGGAGCGCATCGAAGTCATTCATGGTGCTACGGCCGTACATGGATTGGGCGCGACCGGCGGTATCATCAACTTTATTACCAAATCCAATCGTTCAAGTGAACTCAAGCAACATATTGACGTGCAATTAAGCACACCGACTGATGGACTAGATAGCGATACCCTTAGTTACAAAATTGGCTATCAAGTCGAAGGCGCACAAGACGATTTTGATTATTTGGTTGGCTTGACCAATGAAGTGCAAGGTATGTACCTCGATACCGATGGTAACTATGTAGGCTCAGCGACAGTGCGTGGCGATATTATGGATTCCAAGAGCTATGATGCTTTTGCTAAATTGGGCTACTGGCTAGGGGATGACAAACGCTTAGAATTCGAATTAAATCAGTATCAAATGAAAGGACGCATGAACTTTGTTGGTGTCGATGGGGATAGAGATAACGGTGTCGCCACCAGCTCAGAAAAAGGCTCACCTAGAGGGTATGCGCCTTACAACAAGGTGCAAACCACCAGTCTTTCATATACCGACGGCGACCTTGATGGTATGGCACTAAAAGCACAAATTTTCCATCAGGACTTTGAAGGTCGATATGGTGTATCAGATTCTGGTAGTTTCCAGGATGCTAGTAATGGTATTACTTACGATCAGAGCCAAAACCAATCAGAAAAGCTTGGGGCGAAATTTAGCTTAACCAAGGACGACTTATTAAATGACGAGCTGAGCGTTACCGCTGGATTGGATTTATTACAGGATACGACCAGCCAATCATTGATATTAACCAATCGCTTATATGTTCCAGAAACGGATTACACCAATTACGCCCCTTTTGTTCAGTTCAAATACACGCCGGTGGAACGCTTAGTTCTGCAAGCTGGAGTTCGTTACGAACACGCTAAGTTAGATGTCGACACCTATCAAACAGTTGCCGCCAACAATAGCGTCACTGTCGATGGTGGTTCACCTAGTTTTGATGACACTGTCTACAATGCCGGCGCGGTGTTTAAATTAACCCCAGCTGTCAGTCTCTTCGCCAACTACTCTCAAGGCTTTGGAATGCCAGATGTAGGACGCATATTGAGAGGGGTTGATACCAGCGGTCAAGACGTTGACACACTCATCGATCTTTCTCCAATACTGACTGACAACTACGAAGTCGGCTTTCGTGTAAATCGTCACCCTTATGATTTAGAAGTTAGTTATTACGAATCCAACTCAGACTTAGGCAGCCGTATCGTTGAGGTAGACGGTCTGTACGTTGTAAAACGTGAAAAGAAAGAAATCCAAGGGGCAGAAGCATCACTAGGTCTGCAACTTAATAAAGACCACAGATTGCAGGCTAGCTACTCCTTCATTCAGGGCAAGTCAGATACTGACGGTGACGGCAAAGTTGAAACCAAACTAACCGGTGCCAATATTTCACCTAATCGCTTAATTACTTCATGGCATGCTCACTGGAATGAGAAATTATCCTCTCAATTACAAGTCAGTCATGCTTTTAGTCGAAGCTTTGATGATGAAGACCTTGATTTTGATGGCTATACCTTAGTGGATGCGTCTGTTGGTTACCAACTTCCTGTGGGTAAAATGAACATCGCCATCGCGAACTTATTAAACGAAGACTACTTTACCTACTACTCACAAGCTGCTTACGCAAATGACAGTTACTATTTTAAAGGCCGTGGGCGCACGATTACCCTAGCGTACGGATTGGACTTTTAATCCACACCACTAAGCTTAAGCCTCCAGATAGGAGGCTTAACGTTTTTTCAAAAGCAAAGGACAAGAACCACAATACACCGCTGGCTCAGTTGCCAAATAGTAATAACAACAAGTACGTCTTACTCGAATCGGTTTATCGGATAAGGCTGTTTGCTTCTTTTCTCGATAAAACACCGTTAATGGGTTTTCCGACATCCCAAACACCTCAGTCGACTTCTGGTCTAGTAGATAAGAAAAGTCCGCCTGAGCTTGGACCATTTGAGCATCAGGTATATTCGGTAAAATACGCTGCTCATAAATACTAAACACTCGGACAGCCACATTTTCCCAAAGGATCCGTTTCGGCACTTTGGTTAAACGATGAAACTGTTCAACGAGTTGCGTGAGGTGTCCGGCAAATACCTGACTCAATATGTCTTTTCGCCACGTCTTTCGACCTTCAGCTTGATCCTTATCCTGAACCGTGACCGCCAAATTTTTTAGTGGCATCTTAGATACCCACATTCTATTTTCTAGTGGGTATTCAAACACACAATTTTTAAGTGTCCCATCCAGACCTTTATTGAAACGAGACATTGCATAGAGAATCGGAGCTAGGGCCAAAAACGCGATGCGCTTCATCACCAGAGACGTGGTTACTTTTAAATTTGGCGCCCCCAGCTCTGGCATAATTTTTTGCAAGGTTTCCTGACACAATACATCATCCAGTAGCTTAATAGAGTCAATTGATAAGCGTTCGTCTTGCAGGTCTTGCTTTAGACCAAACACAGACAATGCTTGCCACTCTTCAGGCAGCAGAACAGGACGGTGATCAAATTCAGCCACGCTTTGATTCCTTAGTGCCGACTTGACGCCCTTTACCATAGGGAATGCACATTGGTGTTCCAAACAGTGGATCTTCACTGATATGACACTCCATATCAAAGACGGTTTTCACCATGTCATGATTTAGAATCGCTTCAGGCGCCCCTTGGCAAAACACCGCGCCATCTTTAATGGCGATCATCTTATGAGCATAACGAGCTGCAAGATTGAGATCGTGTAACACCATCAAGATGGTCGTTTGTTGGCTTTGATTTAATTCAAACAAAAGGTCTAAGATTTCTATCTGATGGGTTAAGTCTAAATAGGTTGTCGGTTCATCAAGCAATAAAATGTCTGTATTTTGCGCTAACGCCATGGCAATCCAAGCACGTTGTCTCTGGCCGCCAGATAAAGCATCAATCGAACGAGCAGCAAACGCCGTCATATTGGTATCTTGCAACGCTTTCTTTACCAAATCTTCATCTTCTTTCGTCCAACTTTGAAGCCAATTCTGATGAGGGTAGCGACCTTGGCGCACCAGCTGTTCAACCGTTAGGCCTTCGGGAGCAATTGGTCCCTGTGGCAAAATAGCCAACTTACGTGCTACGTCTTTTCCGCTTAACAAGTGGATATCTGCGCCTTCTAACAACACTTGTCCTGACGACGGTTTTAACAAACGAGCAAAGGATTTCAATAAAGTGGATTTTCCACAGCCATTGCCACCGACTAACGCTGTAATCTGATTCGGCTCAATGGCTAAACTCAACGAATCAATTACCGCTTTTTTGTCATAGCCAAGTGACAAAGACACGCTTTGCAATGGATGACTTGCTAATGAATAACGTTCAGACAAACTCATGGTTTAAAATCTCATGATAGCTAACCGACCTAAAAACGTTGTCGATACAGTAAATAGATAAAAAATGGGGCTCCGATAGCGGACACAAACACACCGGCAGGAACATCCAATGGCTGAAACAATAAACGGCCACATAAATCCGCCAACATCACAAGGCAGGCCCCTACAAAAGCCGACATTGGCAGTAGAAACGCAAAACTGCGAATCACCAAGCGGCGGGCAATATGGGGGGCAATTAACCCCACAAAACCCACCGCACCAGCATACGCAATCGCTGGTGCCGCCATGAGCACACTTAAAAACAACACCACCACACGCAATCTTTGCACAGAAATCCCCAACCCAGTTGCAATGTGATCACCTAATTCCTGTGTATTCACCCGGCGGGCCAAATAAAACGCCAAGGGCCAAGAAACACACAACCAAGGCAACAAAGCTTTCACATCAGCCCAACTTGCGCCATAAACACTTCCGGTTAGCCAGATATAGGCCGTGATACTTGTTGCTAAAGGGCTGGCCGCAATTACAAACGTTGTTACCGCTCCCATTGCGGATGACACCCCAATTCCGACCAACACTAAGCGCATTGGTGTTACGCCACTATTCCAGGCTAAACCATAGATCAACAAGGCCGCCAGCAACGCCCCAACAATTGCAAAGAAAGGCAACCAAACCAAGCCAAACGCTGAAGCAAAAAAAGATAAAAAACACACAGCAGCAGCAGATGCGCCACCGGTAATACCAATAATGTCAGGCGAGGCCAAAGGGTTTCGGATCATAGATTGCAACACAAGACCAGACGACGCTAATGCCGCCCCGACCATTGCCGCCATCAAAACCCTAGGCAAACGAAGGATCTCTATAACCAACTGAATCTTGCTATCGCTGTGTCCAGACAAGGCCAAAATCACCTGTGTGAAAGGGATAAACTCTTCTCCCACACTAAGAGAAAACATTAAAACCAATAAGAAGACGAGCAATGTCATACTCATTGAAAAAATGGATTTCCATGGCACGGAAAACGACATAAAACGATTGCGCACACGCAATAACTTATCCACGTCGACCACCTTTTCGTGCCAAATAAAGAAAGAATGGCGCTCCTAATACAGCGGTCGTGACGCCAATAGGAACTTCTTCCGGCATGATAATAAAACGACTAACTAAATCAGCTAACAACAGAAGAGTCGCCCCCCATAAAGCGCTGAGTGGTATCAGCCACTTATGATCATAACCCACAGCCGAGCGCACCATATGCGGCACCATTAGGCCGATAAAACCAATGCTTCCACCTAGTGCAACAGAGCCTCCCGCCAAGCCAATAATCAAAAGACTTAACACAACTTTGATGACCACTGTGTTCTGCCCTAAGCCTTTTGCGACATCATCTCCCGACAGTAGAATATTAATGTGCGGTGCAGCTATCATGGCAAACACCATTCCGAGAACAAAAAGAGGAGTGAGTGGCAAAACCAAAGCGAGATCACGCCCTGATACTGAGCCTGCTACCCAAAATAAAACACTGTCCAAACCTTCTTGGCCGATGACCAAAACCCCTTGGGTAAAAGCCATAAACAATGCCGATATCGCCGCGCCAGACAACACTATCCTGACAGGGGATAAACCATCTTTCCCCAAACTCCCCAAGCCATAGACCAAAGCACCGGCCACACTTGCTCCGATAAAAGCCAACCATAAAAAAGTATTGAGTGATGTCACTGAGAAGAAGGTTGAAAACAACACAATAGTAAAAACAGCGCCAGCGTTTACGCCAAAAATAGAAGGGGATGCTAAAGGGTTACGAGTTAGTGCCTGCATAAGTACACCGGATACAGCCAACGCGGCACCGACGAGACAAGCCACTACGGCTCGAGACAAACGCGTAGTACGAATGATCACATGATCGATCGACTGAGGATCAAAACTGATAAACGCCATTCCAGCTTGCTTGAAAGAAATCATGTATTGTCCAAAAGCAATACTGCTTAAAAAAGCAAACACTAAGCACAACAAAGATAAAAACAGAATGCCCAGTTTCACAACGGGATAGCGATACATTAAAAACACTATAGATCAGACCGCGGTAATTGATAGATTTGATAGAGCTGATCAAGAATCTGATTGGCCCCTAAAATACCACCCGATAATAACCAAGCCACCCGATCCACTTCATACACTTGCTTATTTCTGGGCGCTGTTAACATGTTCCAAAGTGGATGTGCTCGCCAAGCGTCATAATTTTGCTGAACCGCTTCATCGTTAGAATGCAAAATAATAAAAAACACATCCGCATTTACACTCGGCAATGCTTCTTTTGTTTTCAGTTTTACCCCCCAACCTGTCTTATTTGGCAGTGGAAAGGTAAAGCCAATTTCTTTTAGCACGACACCAGAAAAGCTTTGCTGCAAATACAAGCGTAAATGATCAACACGGACATTTAGCACGGATGCTGTTAATGGCCAATTGGCGACATTTTTTTGAATCAAATCACGAAACTGTTGAATTCGCTGTTGAAAATCTTCCCAAAGGTGCTTTCCTTCTGATTCTTTACCAAGCGCTTGCGCCGTTAGCGCTAATGAGGCTTTGAAATCATAGACATTTTCCGCTAATACAGTCGGCGCAATTTTGGACAGCTGTCCGTATATTTTTTCATGACGAGATTTTGTACCAATGATCAAATCTGGCTTCAGCGCAACAATTGCCTCAAGATTCGGCTGAGTTTCCAAACCAACATGAGGCACCCCTTTTAATGCTTCTCGTAAGTAAACATAAGTCGGCTTCTGCGCCCATGACTCAACAACGCCAACCGGCGTGACGCCTAAAGCAATAGCTGAATCTGTCGCTCCTTGAAATAAAGTCACTACTCGTTTCGCACCTACAGGAACTTGGGTCGTTCCCATAGCATGGGAAACGGCACCACTTTCTGACGCTGAGAGTTGCTTGATAGGAAAGAGTGATAAAGAGATGATAAAAATGGAGACAAAAAACGGCTTGATCCGATATAACTGCATGATGCGTAACTTCCCTTAATTTAAATGCCGTAACACTCAATTAAATACGATAATAGTTATCATCATTATAAACGTTTGCGATTGAAAAATACCAATCATAGCTTGTCTATCAACACCGAAAGCAAAAAAGTATGCCTTACTCTTTCTCTCTTCTTTTAGTAAAGATAAAAGTTTATAAGCACACCACCAATTGGAAAAAGATAACACCGTTGAAACCGATCAGTTAATTCATCTGGAGGAGCGCTTTTCTGTTTACATTAAGCAAGTAGAACAAGCGCTGACACGGACGCAAAATTATATTCTAAGCCAGGTTTAACCTTCGTTAAAATCCAAACACCGGAATAGATAGGTTCCATAATGAGCTTACTATTCCGGCCGTTAATGCAGCACTTACACTAACTCAACATGGTCAGGTAATGTCACGAAGATGGAATGTCGGACTTCATTAAATAACGCTTTACTGCAATGCCCCTCACCTTCCGTATCCTCAAGCAAAAGCACATCGCCAGCGCCAAATTGACGCGTTTCTCCAGACGACACCATAAACTCGCAGCGTCCCGTTAGAATGAATAGCAATTGTCGTTGCGGCGCTGGATGCCATTTAAAATCATAATCACTAGGCGTTTCTCGAAATAGAATCTCACCCGCTGGAAAGCGCTCAGATAAGAAGCCTATTGGACCGCCATCTTTTAACGCAATGTCCAATTCAGCAAATTCACTTTTGCCATTTGGCTGATTAAATATTCTCGTGATTTTCATAACAATTCCTATCTAAGAAGAAACACTTATTCAGTGGGTAATTGCTGGATGGCTTTATCTAATACGGCAAGTGTCACCGCCACATCCTCTTCTAAAATGGCTTCTGCAGGATGATGACTGATACCTTTGTCGCAACGCATGAACAACATAGCGACAGGGCAAATATCCGCAATGGCCATAGCATCATGACCGGCCCCAGAAGGCAACGCCAGTGACTCGTAACCCGTTGTTTGAATGGCATTAGACAAAACATTTTGCAATCTAGGATCACAATGAACCGCGTCAGCCGCATGGGTTTGTTCCATACTCAATTGCACATTACGTCGTGCCGCAATGGCTTCCATTTCTGTCATGATCTGCTGTAGAGCAGCATCACGCTTATCATCAAATTCACTGCGAATATCAAGGGAAAACTGCGTCGAGCCGGATATCACATTGACTCCGTTAGGACGATTGTTAATTTGCCCCACCGTCGCCACTATGCCATGCTGCTGGGCCACCTTTTCCACTGCCAACACCATTTCGCTGACCGCGCATAGGGCATCTTGACGCAAACCCATAGGGACGGTGCCAGCATGACCCGCCATACCTGTGACCGTTAGCGCATAGCGTTTGGCCCCCGCAATAGCGGTCACCACACCAACAGGCAGATTTTTGTCTTCCAACACGGGGCCTTGTTCGATGTGCAGTTCCAAATATCCTAATAAGGATTCAGTCTCAATCTTAGCTTGATGCACTTGATCAAACGCCAAGCCAAACTCTTGCATAGCTTGACGTAAGCTGATGCCATCTTGATCGGTTAATTCAGCCCAGCTCTCAGGCCATTGACCGGTTAACGCGCGACTGCCCAACAAGGTAGAACGGAAACGCGTACCCTCTTCATCACCAAAACCCACTAAATCCAGATGAAAAGGCAACTCTACGCCCGCTTGCTGCCAAGCCTGAATCAAACAAAGTGGCGCTAACACTCCCAACATGCCATCGTATTTTCCGCCGTTGGGTACCGTATCAAGGTGGCTGCCTAACAAGTAACTAGGCGCATTAGGCTGCTTCGATTCAAGTCGACCACATAAATTGCCGGCTGCATCTTGCCAAGTACTCATTCCCGCTTGGGTCATCCATTCAGCGACTAACTGATTCGCCTGTTGATGCTCTTTAGTAAGATAGCGGCGGTCTAAACATTCGTCTGATTGACTGATTCGCCCGAGTTCATCGCAACGCGCCATCACTTGTTGGGCGACCTTGTCATAGTCAATCATAATGCGTCTCCGTGGCGGCAGCGTACACTGCCATCGCCGCATCAACACCAGTGCCAGCAGGTAAACCAAAACCGGCGCGACGCAATGTGGTTTCCAATGATTGTAAGGTATGCAAAACCGCATCCTGACGGGCGTTATAGCCCATGGTGCCAATGCGCCAGACTTTACCTTTCAACGGACCAAAGCTGGTGCCGATTTCAATGTTAAAAAGGTTTAACAAATCATGACGAACCTGTTCACCATCCACACTATCGGGAATGTATACACCAACGACATTGCTCATTTTGTGTTTCAAATCACCATAAGGCTTCAAGCCCATGGCCTGTATACCTTGCAACATGGCATTGCCTGCCACTTGATGACGCTTCAATACCGCATCCTGACCTTCACGAAGCAATTCAATGGCGCACTGACGAGAGCCGAACAACATAGTCGCGGCTTCGGTATGATGGTTTAAACGCTCTTCGCCCCAATAATCCATGATCATAGACAGATCAAAATAATTAGAACGAATACGCAGGCCTTGTGCATCTTGGTGATGACTATCCCGAATGCCCGCTTCTACGTGATGACGCTTACGCACCACATCAACAAAACGCTCACTCATGGAAATTGGCGCACTACCAGAGGGGCCGCCCAAACACTTTTGCAAGCCCACTGATACTGCATCCACCTGCCAAGCATCGGTTTCAAATGGGTTACCTGCGATGGACGCCGTTGCGTCTGTATAAAACAACACATCGTGAGCTCGACAAATTGCCCCAAGCTCTTCCAAAGGCTGCAACATGGTCGTTGACGTATCGCCTTGTACTATCGCCAATACCTTAGGTTGCACACGCTTAATCGCATCTTCAATTTGCTGAGGGTCAAATACCTGACCCCACGGCACTTCAATAGTATGAACTTGAGCATCGGCGCGTTCGGCGATTTCAGCCAGTAAATGCCCAAAGCGACCAAAAATAGGAATCAGCACCTTGTCGCCCGGTTCAAGACAAGACACCAAAGCCGCTTCGATACCGGCTCGGGACGTCCCATCAATGAGGAAAGTCTGTTGGTTTTGAGTGTTAAATACCTGACGATATAACCCCATGACTTCATTCATGTAACTGGTCATCGTTGGGTCGTACTGACCAACCAATTGAGTTGACATGGCCGACAAGACTTGCGGATAACAGTTAATCGGACCTGGGCCCATTAACAATCGAGGAGGAAGCGTTAAAGGCTGCATCATAAACTCCTAGGCCAAAACCTGATAAAGCATCTTCATGCCAGTGATGATCAAAACGACCGCGAAGACCTTCTTCAATTTCGCAGCATCCAAACGATGCGCTAATCCAGCACCCACTGGCGCGAATAAAACCGTCAATGGAATGATGCAAGCTGCACCGATCAGATTGACTAAGCCAACGGTTCCGAAAGGTGAATCCACTGGAGTTTGGCCAAAAATCAACATGGTCAGAGCGGCAGGTAATGAAATGATCAAGCCTACTGCCGCCGCGGTGCCAACCGCAC
Organism: Marinomonas aquiplantarum; assembly: GCF_003314975.1. Taxonomy (GTDB): domain Bacteria; phylum Pseudomonadota; class Gammaproteobacteria; order Pseudomonadales; family Marinomonadaceae; genus Marinomonas; species Marinomonas aquiplantarum. Next base: position 131,375 of record NZ_QNRF01000008.1, on the reverse strand, counting down.
GGTGAGCAGGGTAATTACAAAAAGTCAGCATAGGAACGGTCAAAGTACCGCCTCCAATACCAACCATGGAACTGAAAAAGCCCACACAGGTCGCCATCACACTTTGGCCTGCCGTGCCTGGTAGAGACTGAAATAAACTGTCTTTTTTGCCCAATAGCATATTCAAGGCTGACAAGGTGGCAATCACGCCAAACAAAAGTGTTAGCCATTCCCCTTCCACACGAGTCACTAAGAAACTGCCCACCATAACACCGACAAAAATAAAGAAACCCCAGCGCTTTAGTAGATCAAAATCCACATTGCCTTTTGCTTTATGGGCACGAATCGAACTGATGGACGTCGGAATAATGGTGGCCAAAGAGGTTGCCGTCGCGACCAACATAGCCGTGTCAGCACTGACACCTAAACCTTGATACAAAAAGAACAACACAGGCACGATGACAATACCGCCACCAACACCTAATAAACCGGCTAGAATTCCGCCCACCACACCAGTGGCCATCATGGCGAGAATCATGGAATAGTTTTCCATTATGAATGACATGTTTCTGTACGCTCCTAGGTAAATGTCTCTCAATCAATTTGATATTGAATGAAGTTGCTACGGGTTAAACTCACTGACGATGGCAAGACCATCGCTTCTTGGGTCGGTTGCGGCCTCCGCATCACCCTCTTGATAAAGCACCACGGCACCAGCGTGACCCATTAATTCATTGCACGCGTCCACGATCACCAAATCGTGACCTCGTTGCTGTAAAACATCTGCAGCCACTTCAGCAAAATCACGCTCTACTTTTAAATTATGGCTTTCATCACCCCACGTACGGCCTAATAGCCAACGTCCCGCACTGATGGCCTTATCCAAAGGTTGGTTATGATAAACATAACGACTGAATAACGCCGCTTGAGTTTGTGGCTGGCCTTCTCCCCCCATGGTGCCGTAACTGATACGACGACCGTCTTTTAACTCAGCAAACGCTGGGTTCAAGGTATGAAATGGTTTTAATCCTGGCGCTAAGGCTTGCAAAGAGCTTGGCTCCAATGAAAACGACGAACCACGATTGTTCCAAACAATGCCTGTAGATGGGCTAACCACACCGCTGCCAAACTCCCAGTACAGACTTTGAATATAACTCACCATGCGGCCTTCACTGTCACACGCGCCCATCCAGATGGTATCGCCTGGTTTTGCTACATGAGGCCAAGTTTGTGCTTTGTTGAGAGAGATATCCTGCAACATTTTTTCTAACGACTCGTCACTTAATAACAAGGCTAAGTCAGTAGGTACGCGCGTCACATCAGTCACATTATTATTGCGTGCGATAAAAGCTTGTTTGGTGACTTCAATCAGCAGGTGAGCCATATCAACATCGTTATTGGCTTGCTCGTGTAAACGGTCGTACAAGGCCAGAATCAGCAAGGAAGCAATGCCTTGAGTGGGCGCGGGCAAGTTGTATAACGTCCCTTGGCTGGTCGTTACACTCAATGGCGTCACACGTTTGGCTTGGTATTGTTGAAAATCGGCTAAGCGAATAGGAGAACCAGCGGCTTCTAGATCTTTCGCCAAAGACGCTGCAATCTCACCATGATAAAAATCGTTTAGGCCTCGTTCAGCCAATTTTTTTAATGTTTCAGCCAGCACAGGCAAGGTTAAAACATCACCCGATTGATGCAATCCCCCTGCTTTTAGGAAAGTTGAGAAGCCTTGTACTGTGGCCAGATCGGCAAAGGTTTTTTGACCCGCGGCCAAATAACTGTCCGTGACTTCGCTGCCGTTCTCAGCCCATTGAATGGCATTCTTCAACAACTCAGACAATGGCAAATTATCCTGCCAATCGGCACTGATGGTTAAGGCCTCTTGCCAGCCTGCCACCGCCCCAGCCATCGTTAAAGCCGCTTTACCGCCTCGACTTGGAATGGCCTCATGACCTTGATAAAAGTCTAGATTCGCCGCTTGGGCAGAAATACCAGATGCATCAATGGCAATCGGCTCTTTGCCTGGCTCACTGATTAACCAGAAACCATCGCCACCTAATCCATTCATGTGTGGGTACACTACCGCGATGGTTGCTGCTGCCGCGACCATGGCTTCGATTGCCGTGCCACCTTGCTCTAAAATGGCCTGCCCAGCCTGTGTGGCCTTAAAATGTGGCGCTGTAAACGCCATTTTATTTATACTCATCTGTCTCACTCCAACAGGCTCTTAGCAAACTTTATTAAGGCTAAATCACTACCTTTTGGCCCCACTAGAGAAAGACCACAGGGCGCGCCCTCTAATTCACAAACAGGTAAATGCAGTTGTGGTAACCCCGCCAAACCAGCAATTGCTGTTATGTCCATCAATTGATGACGATATTCGGCTAATTCCTCTTCGCTGGCAGAAAACAATGGGGCTAACCCAGGTGTCGTTGGAATGATAAGCACGGACTCTGCCATTTCGTTTTCCAGCCAATCCGTAAATCGCTCTCTTTGCTGTTTGGCTATGCTCACATCCGCTACAGAAATGGTTTTACACCAGTCAAAACGCTGTTCAATGTCTGGCGCAAAAACAGGGGACTTCTCGATGTCAGAGCGCGTATTGAGATGATCAATCCACTGACCATGTTCACACCAAATTTCAGCACCTTGTAGCGTTCGAAATGTCTCGCTGGTTTTCCATGCTTTCGTGTCAATCACTAGCGAAGATTCTTGGGGTAAGCGCCCTTGCTCTCGCCATCTTGTAAGCTGTTCATTTAACGCTGCTGCGTGAGCAACTTGGTCGATTAAATTCTTGGCAATCAATACGTTATTAATATTTTTCTGATAGTCGCTTTGAAGGAGAACACGAGCCGTTTTGTCTAACGTCTCTAGGTCTTTAGTGAGCCAGCCCACTGTGTCAAAAGACGGGGCCAAAGCAACTAAATGATCCGCAGCAATCGCCCCATGGGTCGGACGTAACCCAAACAAGCCTTGGTAACTGGCAGGAATACGAATCGATCCACCTGTATCGGTTCCCAAACCAATGTCAGCCAACCCCAAACTGACGGCCACAGCGGAGCCAGAAGTAGAACCTCCAGGCAGACGATTTGGTGTTACCGGATTCTCTGGCGTACCGTAGTGAATGTTTTGCCCGTTAAGACTGTAAGCCAACTCATCAGTAATGGTTTTACCAACAAACTCCGCCCCGTTTGCCATTAAAGTCGCCACACTGGAAGCGGTAGAGTCAGGCGTAGGATGGGTCTCGAGCCAAGTAGGATTGCCTGCTGTTGTTGGCAAACCTTGCATATGAAACAAGTCTTTCACCGCCAACCTGAGCCCTTTTAATTGGCCTGATGTCGCACTTTTAAACGAGTCAGAATGAACTCGTTGTGACGGCGATAGAAATGGATTTTGTACAATGAAATGTTTCATAGCTCCCCCTTGTTAGAGTCTATGAAACATTCGTTTCAACACTTTGTCAACTGAAACAAAAGATCATCGGCGGTAAATTTAATAGACTGCCGCTTCCGTATTAGGGCTCAAGTTCATTGAGTGTTTCATACAAAGACGCGATCTCTTTCGTTTGTTTTCTCGCCTCATCCCCTAAGCAAGCGTAAACCCGATTGCACAACATCGAGATCAAACTCATAGGCGCAGCATAGCTATCAAACGGACTTTCATTCCCTAGGTGGCACAACAGCACATGAGACACCTGCTGGTTATAAATTTGCCCAGTCGGATCGGTAATCAATACCGTTGAACGCCCTTCCAGTAAATCAACAATTTGTTTGAACTGGCGAGTACGACGGCGAAAACCAAGCAGAACGATGACTTCGTCTTCTAGAATATCCTGTAAATCCTCTCCCAAGGTTTGCCCAGGCTGAGGCAACAAACGAACAGAATGACGTACTTGCTGTAATTGCTGGCGGAAGTGCAAGGCCAGTGGATAAGCATTGCGAAAACCAATTAAGGTCACCCGACTGGCGTTTGCTAAACTGGCACTAATGTCATTTAAGGTCTCAGGGCGCAGACCATCAAACGTCAGTGATAAATTTTTTAGCTCTTGCTCCGTTTGGTCCAATGAAGTGCCTTGGGTAAAAATCGGCACACCACTTTCACGCAAGGCAAGTTGCGCTTGCTTCGCACTCTGATGAGAGTCATATCCCAACTGACGAAAAAAGCGACTCACGGTGGCTTTTGATGTGTTGGTGTTGTCTGCTATCTCCGCTGACGTCTGGCTCACAATTGCCAATGGATGTTGCTGTAGGTAATTGGCAATGGCACGCGCTGACGAAGACAAGCTCGGATAGTTCTTTTCGATCAGGGATAACACATCCTGTTTTGCTGTCACTTAGAAACCTCAATCTCACAAATATTGCACTAAGTTAATCGATTCTCGTTTAACTGCCAACCGAAAGCGGCGCTTTCTACATGACTGCACCAGAAAAGTTACAGACATTCTTTCCATGCACCATAGTGAAACACAAAAAACTCGTTTGCTCCCTCTGGGGACCAAGCAAGGCTTTTTCACCTTCCAAAGTCGATCACCTTATGAAATGGCTAGTTTGTTACAGGATAGAAGCAGGGAGAAACTTTTGTTTCATATTGGCATGAGTGTTGCAAATTGTGTTTCAGGCATTCAATTAAACCCTAAACGAAAAAGGACCCCTCTCCATGAAACGCATTGTAAAACTATTGAGTAACACTCTTGTTGTCGCAGCTTGTTTCTCGGCGCTAAACGCTACGGCAGATGTGCTAGATGATATTAAAGAGCGCCAAACCATTCGAATTGCTGTGCCACAGGACTTCCCACCTTTTGGTTCCATTGGTAAAGACCTACAACCACAGGGCATCGATGTCGACATGGCAAACTACATTGCCAAAGAAATGGGCGTCAAATTAAAAATTGTGCCGGTGACCAGTGCTAACCGCATTCCTTACCTGCAAACGAAAAAAGTCGACTTGGTCATTTCCAGCTTGGGCAAAAATCCAGAGCGTGAAAAAGCCATCGACTTCTCTACTCCTTACGCGCCTTTCTTCCTAGGGGTATTTGGTGACAAGAAAGTCATGGTCGACAGTATAAGCGATTTGGCAAACAAAACCGTTGGCGTAACTCGTGGTTCAGTTGAAGACTTGGAACTGGAAAAGAATGCGCCTAAGTCCGTCAATGTGCGTCGCTTCGAAGACAACAACACGACTCTTACAGCCTATTTATCTGGACAGGTTAGTTTGATCGCAACAGGCAACCTGGTCGCAACGGAAATCGCTAAACGTCAGCCTAACAAAGCACCTGAAGCGAAATTCATGCTGAAAGATTCACCTTGCTACATTGGTATGGCTGAAGGGGAAGTGGCACTGCAAACTAAGGTTAATGAATTGATTCAAAAAGCACTGGCTTCTGGCGAGCTGAATGCCATTTCCATGAAATGGTTAAAAGCGCCGCTTCCTAAAGGCTTTGGCGCTTAAGGCTTCAACATGTTGCATTTTTCGGATCTATTGCAATACACAGATGTGTTCTTCAGTGGTCTTATGACCACTGTCGAACTCACCCTTTTAACCACCATTTTAGGCATTGCACTCGGAACAAGTTGTGCTGCTACCCGACAATACGGTCATCCTATCGGTCAACGCACGGTGACCGTATATGTTGAATTAATTCGTAACACGCCGTTTATTGTTCAGTTATTTTTTATCTTCTTCGGCTTACCGTCTCTCGGACTCAAATTGTCTCCTTGGCAAGCCAGTATGATCGCTCTCACCATTAACCTTGGTGCTTATAGCACGGAAATTATTCGCGCTGGTTTAAACAGCATTCCCAAAGGTCAAATCGAAGCGGCCAAGGTACTGGGTATGACCTTTCGTCAGACTCTCACTCGCATCATTTTCACCCCAGCATTTGAAAAAATTTACCCAGCACTGACCAGTCAATGCATTATCGTTATGTTGGGCTCTGCGGTGATTTCCCAAATTTCCGTTGAGGACCTAACGTACGCCGCGAACCTAGTTCAGTCTCGCAATTTCCGAGCCTTCGAAAGTTATCTAGTTACAGCATTCTTGTACTTAGGGTTGGCCATTGCACTGCGCTTCATCTTTAACCAAATCGGCAAACGACTGTTTGCTTATCGGGAGGCGAGATGATTCAGTTCTCCAATTACGACATCATCAGTAATCTACTGTATGCCACGCAATGGACGATTTTACTCTCCATCGCAGCCTTTATTGGCGGCACCAGTGTGGCATTATTACTGACAGCTGCACGACTCACTCGTAATAACGTCGTGCAAAAATGCGTTCACTTCTATGTGGAATTATTCCAAGGCACGCCTTTGCTGATGCAAATGTTTTTGTGTTTCTTTGGCTTATCCATGCTGGGGTATGAAATTTCCGCATGGGGTGCAGCGATTCTCTCGTTAACACTCTTTACCAGTGCATTCTTAGTCGAGATTTGGCGAGGCTGTATCGATACCTTACCCAAAGGGCAATGGGAAGCCAGCCGCTGTTTAGGGTTAAGCTTCCTTCAAACCTTACGTCATATTATTTTGCCGCAAGCCATTCGTGTGGCCGTTGCACCGACTGTAGGCTTTTCAGTGCAAGTCATCAAAGGCACAGCTCTGGCCTCGATCATTGGTTTCGTCGAACTGACGAAAGTCGGCACCATGCTGAACAATGCCACCTTTGAACCCTTCAAAGTTTTCGCTCTGGTCGCGCTTATCTACTTCGTGCTGTGCTACCCACTTTCTTTGTACAGCAAGTATTTGGAGAAAAAATTCCATGTCTCTCGTTAACCTACACCAAGTCCATAAATACTATGGCGATCATCATGTACTAAAAGGCATCGATTTAGACATCAATGCAGGTGAAGTCATTTCTATTATTGGCAAAAGCGGTTCTGGAAAAAGCACCCTATTACGTTGTATCAATGGCTTAGAAGAATACCAACAAGGTGGCATCACACTGGATGGTAATGAAGTCACCACGGAAGACATTCAGGTGCGACGTCTTGCGCTTAGCGTAGGCATGATCTTCCAGAATTTTAATCTTTTCCCACACATGACAGTGGGTGAAAACATCATGTTGGCGCCTACCATTGTGTTAAAGAAAAGTAAGGCCGAAGCCGCCGATATTGCCAAAGCCATGCTGGAAAAAGTCGGATTGGCGGAGAAGTTCGACAGCTACCCTGAAAAACTTTCTGGCGGCCAACAACAGCGTGTTGCCATTGCTCGTGCGCTTGCTATGTCCCCGAAAGTTCTGCTGTGTGACGAAATCACTTCCGCACTGGATCCTGAACTGGTGGGCGAAGTATTAAAAGTACTGGAGCAACTGGCGAAAGAAGGCATGACCTTGATTCTTGTCACGCACGAGATGAACTTCGCTCGCGACGTCGGCAGCCGAGTCGTGTTCATGCACAAAGGCAAAGTCTGGGAGCAAGGGGATTCAAAAACCCTATTATCCGACCCTCAAACCGATGAACTGAAACAGTTTATCGGAGCGGTATTGTGAACGATCATTATAACTAAACCGACTCTCATAATAGTCATGTGGACTCTCCCTTTAGATTAGTGATTTCAATAACTAATCTTGGCACATAGATGCCGATTGTGGGGGAGTCCATCCCATTTACCTAAGCTAACGATGAAAAACACCGTACATATGGGTAGGTTTTAAGTGTTCATTAAATCATCAGCGGTTCACACGACACCCGTTCTTTATGAAGTCCCAAAATCGATCCCCAAGACCACTCTCCAGGATTGAGAACAAAGCCATAATCTAAACCAAGTCCAGATTCAATTTGGATATCACCTAACACGCCATCACCAACCGCTTTCACACGATAATGCTCACTGGTCACTTCGTCGCCAGATAACAAGCGCTGAGCGATGTCTTTTTGATAAATGCGTAAGCGAATCGGTTGACCATCATAGATGCCGACCTTTGTGCCACCAAAATCCCCAGCAGCAAAACGTATTGGCATGGCAACACAATCATGTTGAGAGGTTTGTGCAATCATTTGCCCTTTACCGGCCACCCCTCTTAAGTTGAATAAAGTACCAACCTTCGGCGAAGGGATGACCACCAGAGCATTCACCTGAGTCGATATTTGTCCAAACACAGTACCTTCCGCCAGCTCTTCTTCAGCGGAATGACAAGCCGATAAGAGTGTCATGGTGCAAAACAGGCATAACATGGTGGATAAGTGGGGTAAGTTATTAACACCTTTCATATTTAACTCCTGTTTATCGCATCGGTTTATTTTGTGGATAATGTCCAAAAGGGTCTTCTGGCTCTGTGGGTAAAGCCAAAATAACGAGTAATACCAGCAAGCCTATCGCAGGTACTAACAACACCAGCAACCACCACGCTGAACGGTTGGTGTCGTGTAATCTTCGTACCGTCAAAGACAACATGGGTAAAAACACCAGCACGCTATAAATCGCCTCGATTCGCCATGTCACTTGGAATGCTATTTCCAACAAGGCAAACACAAGCGAGATTAAAACGTTCACTAAAAAGAACATCCAAAACGCTGTTGGTGATGCCCTTCCTGAAAATTGCGCATAACGTTGCCACGCATCCAGATACCAATTCATACTTTGCTCCTAAATAAGAATGATCGAAGCGTAAAAATTAGAAGAGTGAGTGAGAGATAGCGTCCTAAAACCGGATTTAGGACGTCCTTGAAGCCTTTTTAGGACATAATAGCGAGTATGAAGCAGGTAAAAGTCATACTGATACAACCAAGACCCATACATTAGACGGAGCTAACATGATCGCCATTCCTTTACCTTTTGTGGTCGCCCTATTACTGTCAATCTTGGCCATTTTGCTGTTCCTAAGACGCGAAGAAACCACGCCATCTGCGTTTGTGTTTATCGCCTTATGTGCGTTAACAACAACAGTGGTTGGGCTGCGCTGGAGCTTTGACTATCCATTATTTCGCCTGATACAGCCTATTTTAGCTTCCTGTATTCCAGTGACCGCTTGGTACTGCTTTTCGATCGCGCATCAGCCTCACCCATTTAAAATCTGGCATCTACTGCCTCCGGTTTTTGTCACCTTAGCCTCTTTCACTTATCCCTTTTGGCAACCACCTCTGGACCCGGTTTTGACGCTCTTATATGTGGCTTATGGCGCAGCGTTAATTCGAGCCTCTTACAAAACTTCCAACCTTCCAGAACAAGTCCGCTTGTCAGACATTGATAACGCCCTCAAAGCCGAGCGGATCGCTGGCGCTATGCTATTAATGTCAGCGATGATTGATGGCGCGGTGGCCATCGATTACGCCTTCTTTTCTGGAGATCACATCCTGCTGATTCTGACGATTAGCCATGCTGTTCTTTTGCCCGTTCTCGTCATCGCTGTAATTATGATGAGCTTGAGTATGGCGCCGAACCACCGTGATGCTTCCCAAAACGATGAACAATCAACCACCATAGCGGCATCAAAAGACAAATCTAACCAGCCGTTATCGACCGATGAAGTAAACGACATTGTCCATAAAATCGATGTGTTGCTGACGACAAAAGACGTTTTTCTTGATCCTGATCTCAGCCTAGATCGGCTGGCTCGTAAAGCCTGCATTCCAGCTCGACAAATATCGGCCGCTATCAACCAATGTTACGGTCGCAACATTTCGCAAGTAGTGAACGAATACCGTATTGAACGAGCGAAGCAATTACTGATCAGCACCAACAAAAACATCACTCAGGTGTATCTCGACTCTGGTTTTCAGACTAAATCAAACTTTCATCGAGAGTTTTCCCGAGTGACAGGACAAACACCCAGTGCTTTTCGCCACTCAATGCAGGACAGTACGCAAACTAGGTCGAACGAATAAAAGCCAATATTTTTTGCAACATATCTTGGTGCAATGCCGCCCGTGAACGCTGACCACCATCCTTGCAAATAATGCCATCGCCCGGCACTTCCTCTTCAAGGATCTCAATTGCCCCAGGCTTACAAACTTGCATAAAACTAAAATGCGCCGCGTCTGGGTAAACAATATAGCGGCGTTTGTTTTTTGCTATGTATTTGGCGAGAAAACCTGATTCCTGCGCTTGAGGCAAGTCACCTATGTCGACACCCGCCGCGAGTATTAACGTCGGCACCGTCAAGGTTTGCAGACTTTGCTTAGAAAAGCTCCTCGCAAGACCTAAATCCAGCGACACGACCCTGCGAATGCGTTCATCACGTAAGCTTGATACTCCCAAAGGTTTGTCATTCAACATCCCTAACTCAGCCGTTAAACTACACACACGCGAGTTGGGCGTGGGCAAACAGTCCGCCGACAACTGCTCATTATCAACCTCCGAGCCAGCCAAATTCATTACAGTCCAACCACCTAAAGAATGGCCTATGGCCGTAATATTAGTCGGATCGATATAAGGTGTTAAATTAGAGTCATCCAACAACCAATCCAATAAACGAGAGATGTCTTTTGGCCGTTTCCACCACTTAGCCGCCGCCATTGGCGAATGATCAAACGACGTGGTGCCAGGGTGATCGAGTGCAGCGACCACATAACCGTCATGCGCCAATTTCGTAGCAAGCCAATTCTGATTTCGCCAATTGCCACGATAACCATGCGATATCACCACCAGCGGATACTGACCCGACAATGGCGTGCCGATTCGTACCACCTTGGTTCCAAAAAATGCCAGATTCTCAGCCACTTTCTCTGTCGGAAACACGTCTTTAGACGGATACCAAACACTGACTTTTAACGGTCGATCACTTTCACCATACAAAATGGTCTGATCAAATCCCACACTCGACGCCACGGCGTAACCGCAGCAAGACAATAACCAAAACACCAAACTGACATAAATCTTCATCATCTCACCCCTTATTAACATCTAAATTGATCGGTTTAATATGATGAAATACGTGAGTTTTTGCGTCCTAAAACAAGATCGAGGACTAATATCGTCAAATCTCCATAAATGAAATTCATGGTATATACTTTGTATTGTTACTTATTTGTCATCTTATCCTTGTAGCCTTACTTGGTAGGCAAGAATTCAATCTGATTGGAGTGCAACAAGTATGAAAATGAAAGATCAGTTAGACAGCCCTCAACCGATGAAAAAGCCAAAAGCAAAATCCAAAAAGGCTGAGGTAAAGAAAAAAAAGCAGGCTAAGTTAAAGGCGAAAAAGGCAGAAAAAGATAAAAAAGCGCTTAAAAAAGAGGCGCCTGCCGTCACCAAGAAAGGCAAAAAATCGCCTAAAGTCCAGGCTAATGATAAGAAAAACAAATCCATTGATGGCAAATCGCCTGAAGCCGAAGTAACCAGCATGACTACGACCGAGAGTTCCCCAGTTGAAAACACGGTTAGTAAAGCAGAAACCACTCAAACAACCGTACCGGTTGACGACCTAATAGTTAATCAGGCCGCAACGGAATCACTGACTCATCAAGACACGGCTGTTACCGCAACAAGTGCCGAGTCGAAGCCGGTTCAACGAGTCACACGACGTCCACGTTCAACTAGGCGTAAAACCTCTGTAGAGGACATTCAAGCTCTTGCAGAAAATGCGAATCGTCAACGCGCTTCAAAAAACTTAGCAACTCTCACTCAAGACGAACAAAAGATTGCTACGCAAGATGTGGTGAAACGCCTTTTAATTGGCGACCTCAGTCAAGGGGAAGCACTTCGAGAATTGAGAGTAAAAGTGTTGGGGTTAAGACAAGAAGCCTACACAGAATTGACTGGTGTCTCACGTAAAACCCTATCGGAAGTAGAAAACGACAAAGGCAACTACACTGCGGAAATCATCAATAAGATGTTTAAACCTTTCCAACTCAAGGTGTCATTAGTGCCGGATTCCAGTGACGACTTAAAAACCATTCTAAATCAGAAATAAACACAAACAGCCCCTAGGATACGCAGTTCGTAGGGGCTGTTCGGTGAGACATTGAGAAAATCTAGACTTACTTGATGTCGAAATTCACATCAATGTTGCCACGTGTTGCGTTAGAGTATGGGCACACTTTGTGAGCTGTTTCGACTAATTGTTCAGCAACCGCTTTTTCAATACCAGGAAGGCTGACGGTCATATCCGCGCTGATGCTAAAACCTTCGCCTTTGGTATTTGGACCTATGCCAATATTTGCTGTGACGGTTAGGTCTGCTGGCAATGTCACTTTCTGCTGAGACGCAACCAATTTCAATGCACCAATAAAGCAAGCGGAATAGCCTGCCGCAAACAATTGCTCTGGGTTTGTACCTTCACCACCAGCACCTCCTAATTCTTTTGGTGTGCTTAACGCCACATCAAGACGATTATCAGATGAGATGGAACGACCATCGCGGCCACCTGTGGTCGTAGCGGTTGCTGTATATAATGCTTGCATAATAAGACTCCCTTAAATGATTAAAACAGTATTGTTTAAAATAGTTATCGCGATAACAATATGACTAAAATAAAAGCTCACCTGAGTGAGCTATTAAATATATGTTATCGCGATAATTATGACTGCACAACCATTATTCCATTAGTTTTGCTTTAAGTCGGTTTAACTGGTCTCGTAAAGCGATCACTTCTTGCATCTCAATGCCGCACGCTTCAGCCACACAACGATTCACTTCCAAGCCTTGTTCTCGTAACGCACGACCTTTTTCGGTAAGCGCAATACTCAAACTGCGATCGTCTTCAACTCCCCGTAAACGCTGCACTAGACCATCCCCCTCCATGCGCTTGATGACCGGCGTCAAAGCGCCTGATTTTTGCCCTAAGGCTTGCGCAATGTGCTTTAAACTAACACCGTCTTGCTCCCATAAAATCAGCATGATGGTATATTGCGGATAAGTAAGACCAATTTTCGCTAATGGCTCTTTATAGAACTGAGTCATCGCCAGAGACGTAGAATACAAAGCGAAGCAAAGTTGGTTATCCAGTAGCAGAGGATCATTCGGTTTCATAAGGGCTCACAGAAGCGTTCAAATAATTCTGCTAGTTTAACGAAACTTTCATGTCATCGCATTACATTAGACAGACACAAGAAGAAGGTAAAGTATGACAAAAATCACACTCACTGGGCACATTATGGTGCCTCATCAAGATCTCAATCAGGTGCAGCAAGCTCTTCCAGAGCACATGAAACTTACTCAAGAAGAAAAAGGCTGCTTGGCCTTTAAAGTGACACAAAATGTCCACAACCCATTAAGGTTTGAGGTGTACGAAGAATTTATTGATCAAGCCGCATTTGACTTACACCAAGCCAGAGTCAAAACGTCACATTGGGGGCAAGTCACCCACAACGTGGAACGCTTTTACAGTGTCTCTCAAGGGAAATAGTCTTTTTAGTTTGGTTTTTTCGTCCAATCAAATTCCATTTGTCGCGCCGTTTTTTCGGCCAAGCTCTCACTGTGCAGTAGGCTAACCATTTGCAAACTCATGTCGATGCCAGCCGATATACCGGCCGACGTCAGTTGTTGGTCTTGTTGCACCCAGCGTACGCCTTCCACGACATCGAGCTGAGGATACAATTGCTGTAAGTCCGCTATGTCTTCCCAGTGAGTGGTCACCTTGTTTGATCGAAGCACACCAGCTTTGGCCAACAAAAAAACACCGGTGCAAACAGAAGCCAACCAGCTGACTTTTGGTGCCTGCTGAGCTATCCAATCTAACACGTTGGGCTTATTCACCTCCTGCGAATGATCGCCTCCTACTACCAGCAGAACATCCAATTCGGGGTGGTCCTTAATGCTGCAATCTGGCACCACTTTGTAACCTGCTCGCGCAGAGACAGTTTGCCCATCTTCACTAATCAAATACACCTCAAAAGGTGTTTCTTCACTGACTCTGGCGGCCGTTGTAAACACTTCAAATGGCCCAGAAAAGTCTAGAACTTCCGCCAATTCATAAAGATAAATGCCGATTTTAATAGGTTTCATAGTTTCCCTCACGACTTTGCCTTATAACTAGGACTGTAACTTAGCGATCACTTCTTCAATCCACTTTACCGTCAACCATTCCGGTGCGGAAGCAGAGCGACTAAAGGCAATTTCAATGCTCGGCAAACTGGGTAAGACATCACTCTCAATCACCTCTAGCTGATCGCTGATACTAACACTGGCAATGGCTGAAATGGCCTTTTCCGCCACCAGCAAGCTTTCGATCAACGCCAAATTCGAGGTCACACAATATAGGTGATAATCCACACCTTTCTTTTGCAAACCATCAATGGCACTGGAATGAAATTTACAACCTGGCTCATACATGGCTAAGTTCACAGGTGACAAACTGGCTTGCCAATCGAAGCCTTTCTTGGCGACCCAGACGCCTTTATCCTGATACAAAGCTAACCCTTCATCACTGCCTGGAGAGCGTGTCACCAAAGCCAGATCCACTTCCCCTTTATCCATCAGCTCTCGCAACTCAATCGACGTACCAGTACGAATTCGGAACCTGAGTCTAGGCGCCATTTCTTCCATGGTTGTCATAATCAAAGGCAATAAATTCGCCACATAATCATTGGGACACCCTAATTGAATCAAAGCGCCTTGCTGCGGGCCTTTCAACGACATTAAAGCCTGCTCTTGTAGCTGTAGAATACGTCTGGCGTAATGCACTAAACGCTGACCATCTTCTGTCAACGCTTGTTCTCTGCCTTGTTTGACAAATAATTGCGTCCCTGCCTGCTCTTCCAGCCGCTTCATCTGCATACTAATAGCCGATGGCGTACGAAAGGTTTGCATTGCGGCCCGCTGGAAACTGCCATGGTCGACAATGGCCACTAAGGTTTTAAGTAATTCCGTATCCACCGCCTACCTCTGTTTGGATCTGATTGAGTTGATTCATCAAAATGACTTAACAATGCCATCAATTAAATTCGCTTTTCATCACACTAGTCTAACCCCATGATGACCACATTCCTTTTCTATTTTATTGGAGTATTAGCATGATATTGCACGATTTTTTGCCTTCTGGAAACGGTTATAAAATTCGCCTTACTTGCGCCAAATTAGGGTTAAACTACGAGCTAAAAGAATACGACATCACCCAAGGTGAAACGCATACGGAAGCGTTTTTGGCACTCAATCAAAACGGTAAAATCCCTTGTTTAGAGCTGGATGATGGTCACTGCTTAAGTGAAAGTAATGCCATCCTTCTGTATCTCGCAGAAACACGCCATAGTGAGCTTTTGCCATCAGATCCATTACAAAAAGCAGAAGTTTATAAATGGCTATTTTGGGAACAATACAGCCATGAACCTAATATTGCTTCGGTACGTTTCTGGTTAACTCATAACGCCATGACGGAGCTAAAAGAACAAATGCTACCAGAGCGCATTCAACAAGGTCAGGCTGCGCTCAAATTAATGGATGACCAGTTATCTAAACAAGACTTTTTAGTAGGTGATAACCTTACTCTCGCCGACATTTGCCTTTTCGCTTATTCTCATGTCGCTGAAGAAGGCGGTGCTTATCAATTATCAGATTACCCGCATGTGCAACGTTGGATAAAAGTAATTCAAGCACAAAGCTGGTACATCCCGATCACTTATAATCCATCGGTATCATAGGTGCCTATTCGGCCATCCATTTAGCGATTAAGCCCCTCAGGCTGACGACGTCTTTAACAAAAAACACCAAGCATCGTCGGCCTTTATCCCCTCATCTAGTCATCACCCAATGGGACAGATAAAAAAAATTACAATCTTTTTTTTTGCACATAATGAATAAAGTGCCACTGTTAAATGAGTGCTATTGTCTTTTCATACCTACTCTGAAAGCGTTAGACCGTTGTATAGCAGGGAAGTTATTCACTTCTATTAATTAATAGTTTCACATTCAAGGAACGCTTCATGTCACTATTTCAAACCATTCGGGGGCGCTATACCTTCGCATTTGGCGGCTTGGCCGTGACCTTTTTGGTCGTCGTTATTGCAGCGGAAAGCCTCGTTCACTACTTACAAAATAATATGGGAAAATATGCCTCTGGCTCATCCCTCATCCAAAATGCCGATCGCGATTTATATCAATCGCGACTCGCCTTGGCTTCATTGGTATTTGCCAAACACGGAGTGGATGTCGCAGAACAAGAGAGCATCGTGCTTGAAAATGCGCAACAAGCCTATGATCGTATGAAATCCTTCCAGACGATGACCAGTGAGCTAGATGAGATACAAGATTTATTAATAAATTTCGAAAACCAATATCAAGTATGGCATCAACAAACTGAGTTTATCATCACCCTCACTAAACAATACCAATATGATCGCGCTATCGTAAAACTCACTGGGGAAAACCAAGCCAGCTTCACTCAACTGAGAAATTTATACGATCAATCAGAGGAACGTATAAGTGAAATTGCGGCGTTAGAACTCAAGAGCATTCATGCTTATGCTGAAAATTTTAAGCTCTCCGTGGCTATTTTAGCCGTCTTGGTATTAATCCTCAGTATCTCTCTGGCTTGGTTTGCGCCTCGCAACATATCTAGAGCCATTAAAAGAGTCACTTATGGTGTACATGAAATCAGTGCCGGCGACGGGGATTTAACACGCCGTATCAACAGCACTAAAAAAGATGAAACGGGTGAGTTAAGTCGAGAATTAGACCTCTTTGTCGGTAAGCTTGGCGGCATTATTGGTGAAGTCAGAAATGGTTGTGAGCACATTCGTGATGAAATGGCAGGCCTGGGTTCTTCCGCGCAAGAATCCGCTCAACTCAGTGAGCGTCAACATCAATCGTTAGACTTTGTGGTCACCGCCGTTGAAGAAATGGGCGGCGCGACCAGAGAAGTAGCACAAAATGCCGCTCAGACGGTCGATGAGGTGCAAGAGTTGAACCGCTCTGCAGACCAAGGAGTGGAACAGCTGAAACATGCAATCAATCAACTGGACTCCTTAGCGGACCAAATTCAAGGCGCCGCATCAGTGATTGACCAGCTCTCGACTCGATCAGATCGTATTGCATCGGTACTCGACGTCATACTGGGCATTTCAGAGCAAACCAACCTTTTAGCTTTAAACGCGGCGATTGAGGCGGCCAGAGCCGGAGAGCAAGGTCGCGGCTTTGCCGTGGTAGCAGATGAAGTAAGAGAGTTGGCGAGCAAAACACAAGCCTCCACCGAAGACATACAAGGCATGATCAACGATTTACAAACAGGGGTTAGCAGTGCTGTTAATGTCATCAGTGAAAGCGTTGAAATGGCCAGTTCCAGTGCCAGTCTTTCTCACCAAACTATGGAGGCCATCAATACAGTCAAGCAATCAGCGGATCGTATTTACGACTTTACGACCCAGACTGCCAGCGCGACCGAACAGCAAAGCAAAGTCACAGACGAAATAAACGAAAATCTGTCAGCCCTATCTGATATGTCAAAAGAAGTCATGGAAGTATCACGACGTATTAGCCACTCGGTCAATGAAACCTTGGCCAATTCAAACGAGCTTTCCAGTCGCGTGAAGCGCTTTACTGTTTAAGCGATTCACGGGCGATAGCTGACTGGCGATGCTCTAGGTGCACGCCAGTCATTTGTCTATCAATCTCTTGCAACTTTACCTGAATCATTCCCACCTGAATTCACTTGTTCACCGAGCCTCACCTCTTTATAGTGGCGCCAACAAAATAAACGGCTTTTCTCTGTTTTCAATTGAATCGCACTGAGCCGCTTTCCATTAAGCTCTATTTTGTTATATTATAACATTTTTTACCGTGAGCCCATTATCTTAATGTCCACTAAGCCCCCCTCTCACCATTTGGCCTCAATGAGCTTATCCGTGATGGATTTGTTTCAGTCATGCCGTCCTGCGAGCATGCAGCTGAATAATGTCAGCTGGACTCAGCCTAAAGCGCAATCCGCTTTTTTGTCTGGACTGAATCTTGAGATAAAAGCAGGGGAATTGTTAACCATAGTAGGCCCCAACGGTTCAGGCAAAACCAGTTTGCTACGCTGTTTATACCGCATGAATCCACCCGACCAAGGTGAGGTGCTGTTGGACAATCAAAGTATCTGGTCATTGTCCGCCAAACAATGTGCTAAACGCATTGCCACGGTATTACAAGACGCAGGCCACGCTATTGGATTAAGCGTATTTGAAATGGTGGAGATTGGTCTCACCCCCAAGTCGTTAAGCTGGAAAAGCAGCAAAGAAGACCGTCAAATTGTTGATAAAGCCTTGGCGGCATTAGATGTACTCAGCCTCAAAGAGCGCCGTTTTGAAACCTTATCTGGTGGTGAAAAACAACGCGTTATGATTGCCCGCGCCTTAGCCCAACAACCGGATGTGCTAATCCTAGACGAGCCGACTAATCACTTAGACATTCGCCACCAACTGGAAGTATTGGAACTGCTCAACCAACTCCCTTGTACCGTCATCGTGTCACTGCACGATCTGTCACTAGCCGCAAGCTATGCCGATCGCATTCTCATCATGCAAGCTGGACAGATTATTGATTGCGCACCGCCTTTAGAAGCCTTAACAAAAGAACAAATTCGTAATGTGTTCAGCGTTGAAAGTGTGACCCACACTCAACCCAACACACCTCGTCCAAGCTATTCATTTCACCTAGAAACAGAAAAGGAACAAGCATGACCTCGTCCTATTTCGGCCATTATGTCGCCCTTAGCCTAGCCGTTATGGCCAGCACTGTGAGCATGACAGCGAACGCCCACGATTATCCTGTCACAGTACAGAGTTGTGATCGACAAGTTACTTTTGAGAAAGCCCCAACCGCTGCGGTTTCTAACGATGTGAACCTCACTGAAATGATGCTGGCACTTGGACTACAAGATCATATGGTGGGATTCACTGGTATCTCGGGATGGAAAACCCTCGCCCCTGATTTACGTGAAGGCATAGGTGAGCTACCGGAATTGTCGGCCAAATACCCAACCAAAGAAGTACTCTTAGGTGCGGATGCCGACTTTTATTTTGCCGGTTGGAATTATGGCATGCGAGTTGGCGGTGGCGTTACGCCCGACACCTTAGCGCCATTAGGAATCAGGGTATACGAACTGACCGAAAGCTGTGTCCACATTATGGATAAGGCGAAGGTATCCATGCAGGACATGTACCTAGATTTACTCAACCTAGGTCGTATCTTTAACGTCGAAGAGCGTGCCAAACAATTGGTAGCAGGCTATCAAACGTCATTGGCAAATTTCCAAGCGGAGTTACCAAAGCTGGATCAACCAGTTAAAGTGTTTGTCTACGACTCAGGTGAAGAGCAACCTTTTACTTCAGGTCGTTTTGGTATGCCGACGGCACTGATCGAAGCCGCTGGCGGTGTTAACGTATTGGATGATGTGGCGAAAAGCTGGACACAAGTTGGTTGGGAAGCGGTTATTGATCGTGCACCAGAGGCCATCATCATAGTGAATTATGGGCAAGTTACAGCACAGCAAAAAATTGACTTTATGCGCAGCAATCCTGCCTTCAAAGACATTCCAGCGGTGAAAAACAATCGTTTCGTGGTATTGGAATATGTGGAAGCCACACCGGGCCCACGAAACATCGCTGCCATAAAACGCCTTGCCAAGGCTTTCAGAGCAACACAATGAAGATCCAAAAGTGGCGTGTGATAAGTCGACTGAACAGCATGCCCATGTTGATTCTACTCTTGAGCCTAAGCCTGATCGTCTTTGTTGGCATCGCGATTAGTTTTGGCTCAGTGTCGATTCCGCAAAGTACCGTATGGCAAATCATAAGTCACAAGCTGGCTATTTTTGATGTTCAACCTTATTGGTCAAAGGGGAAAGAAAACATTGTTTGGGCAGTACGTTTACCCAGAAGTTTATTAGCGGCTATGGTCGGAGCGTCGCTTGCCATAGTAGGGGCTGCGCTGCAATCGGTAACCCGCAATCCCTTGGCTGACCCACACTTGTTAGGCGTATCTTCTGGCGCAGCCTTAGGAGCCATTGTGGCCTTGCTGCACACAGGCATGATTCTCGGTGTCATGACAGTGCCTCTGTTTGCCTTTATGGGCGCCTTGCTGGGTATCTTTATGGTGCTAAGTGTGGCGAATTTTTCCGCCTCTTACAGCGCAAGTAGATTGATTTTATCCGGCGTCGCGGTGGCCTTTGTGCTCACCGCAATGGGTAACTTATTCATCTTTTTAGGTGACCACAGAGCGGCACACACGGCGATTTTTTGGATGTTAGGTGGTTTGGGATTAGCGCAATGGCAGCAACTTTGGTTCCCATTAATCGCGCTTATTCTTGGCAGTAGCTATCTGATTTATCAAGCACGTTACCTCAATGCCATGATGCTAGGCGACGAAAGCGCCGCCAGTTTAGGCATACCAGTCACCCGCTTTCGCCTTACTGTCATTATAGTCTGCGCCTTACTAACTGGCGCAGCCGTGGCCTTTGCGGGCGTCATCGGCTTTGTTGGCTTAATGGTGCCGCACATAGTTCGACTCTTAGTGGGTGGTGATTATCGAAAACTACTGCCTTTGAGCGCATTACTCGGTGCTATTTTCCTCGTGCTGGCCGACACAGCTGCGCGTTCTATCATTCCACCAGAAGACATTCCCATTGGGGCGTTAACTGGTCTGGTTGGCGGCATCGCTTTTATCATCTTGATGCGGCACAAGCGACATACCGACTTTTCGTAAAAGTCCTTGCAGCAACACTGAAAAAGCCTAAAATACTGTATAAATAAACAGTATTTTAGGCTTTATTATGTCGTCCTCAGATCCATTCAACTCACCTCTAAAAGGTCGCGGCACCAGTAATCTTCTGGCCGGACGCTTTAGCAAACAGCAGGTTACTCAGGACATTAACGAAGACACTCTGATCGCCCGCGAGTCATGGCATCCGCAAACTCAAGTACATCATGTGCAAGCCAAGAGCATCATCAGTCGCAATCAATCCCCTGATGTGCCGTTTAATCTCTCCATCAACCCTTACCAAGGTTGTGAACATGGCTGCATTTATTGCTTTGCGCGCCCTACTCACGCTTATCTGGATTTGTCCCCAGGGTTAGACTTTGAAACCAAATTAGTGGCCAAAACCAATGCCGCTGAGTTGTTCGCAAAAGAGCTGGCTCACCCTAACTATCAGTGTGAGCCGATTGCCTTGGGCATCAATACCGATGCTTATCAGCCCATTGAGAAAGACCTCAACATCACTCGTGAACTATTAGAAGTCGCCTTAGCACACAAGCAGCCTATTTCCTTGATTACCAAGAGCGCACTGATTCTTCGAGATCTAGACATACTGACCGAGATGGCTAAATACCAACTGGTCCATGTTGCCATCAGTGTGACGACCCTAGATAAGGATTTGAAACGAATTTTAGAGCCCAGAACCGCGTCTGGCAGTAAGCGACTAGACATCATTAGGGCACTATCTGACGCTTGCATTCCCGTCACCGTACTGGCCGCGCCTGTGATCCCTTTTATTAACGACCATGAGCTGGAAAGCATTGTGGCCGCAAGCGCAGAGGCTGGCGCACAATCCATTCATTACATCATGCTGCGTTTGCCTCACGAAGTGGCGCCCCTGTTTGAAGAATGGTTACACCAGCATTTTCCACAACGGGCCGATCATGTGTTACAACGCATTATGGACATTCGCGGTGGCAAGCTTTACGACAGTCGTTTTGGTAAACGAATGACTGGAGAAGGCTTGTTTGCTGACATCATTAATCAGCGCTTTCGCATGGCTCGTAAAAAGCATGGCTTGAGCGATCAGCGCCATGGTTATTTAGATTGTTCAGGGTTCAGTTTACCGCCCAAAACGGGCGATCAATTTGGATTATTTTAAGCCAATTTTGCTAAACTTATTCTGCATTGGCTTGAATACGTAATGCCACTCCGGCTGCCGAGGTACGATTCTCTACCCCAAGTTTGGGAAAAATTTGCTCTAGATGCTTATTTACTGTGCGCGGGCTCATGGCCAGAATCTCGCCGATTTCGCGATTGGTTTTGCCGTTGGCGATCCAATGCAATACTTGCGATTCACGCTCGGTTAACGACAAACGGTTACGCAACAATTCCGCCCCCGATAAACGCTCCCCATCTTCCAGTTTCACTAGAGCTTCACCCTGTTCTGTCATACCTAGAAACTTCAACGTCAAAGGATAGTCGAGATGGGATAAAGGCAATCGGTTACCCTCTTGCGGTGAGTGAGCCAGCCAATCTTTTACCAGATGACTCAGTTGGTCAACTTGCCAATCTGGCGTGAGTCGAGCCTTAGCCATCAAAGCGTGAGTTTGTGGTGTGGCCCATGCAATGCCGCCTGAGCGATCAAAGGTCATCAAATTTTGCCCCATGCTGTCTAGCGCAAACTGAGCATTGTTATTTAAACGCGCATTCGATAAATGCACCTTCATACGCGCCAGCAGTTCATTTGGCTGAATGGGTTTAGTGAGATAGTCTACGCCGCCTGCTTCCAAGCCTCGCACTATGTCATCCGTATGATTCAAGCCTGTCATAAAGATCACCGGGATATTAGCCAACGCCGGATCTTGTTTCAGAGCTTTACAGGCGGTAAAACCGTCCATCACAGGCATGATGGCGTCCATCAAAATGATGTCGGGGCGAATACGCTTAGCAATCGTTAAAGCTTGCTTTCCTTCTAAGGCAACCAGTACATCCATATGAGCTTGTTCGAGCGTATCGTGTATCAAACTTAATGCATCAGGCGAGTCATCTACGACCAGCACTATGTCATTATTGTGATTCTCACTCTTCATCAGCTGTTTATCTCATATACTTCGCTGTTGTAAATAGTGCGCAATACCATCGAACTGAAAGCCCTGAAATAGCACTTCCAATTGCGCCAAATGGTGGGCATCTAATCTGTCCTCTGCGGTAATCTGGTCAAGGCATTCGCGCACGCCTTTTTTGTAACCCATTTGCGCAAAAGCGATCAATTCCCGAATGCTTTCATGATCTCGAATGGGCACTTCGCTGGCGACATCAAGTGTCTGTTGCTGGCTCAGTGTATCAGCTAATGGCATTAATTGATCGGCATCCTGATAGATCCACTGCACTGCTAACCAGTCTTGAATGGCTTCTAACAAATCCGTATTTTTCACTGGTTTTACCAAGTATTGATTGAATACTCTTTGCTCATCAGGCTGGCGCTGACTTTCCTGTACATCCGCAGACAGCATAATGATAGGCACCGAATAGCCTTGTTGACGCAACACTTTAGCCAGACTTAAACCGTCCATTCCCGGCATGGACACATCCAAAATAAACAGGTCTGGAGAACTGCTTAATACGTCATTCAGGCAGCTTTCAGCATCCGGTGCTTCCTGCACATGAAAGCCGAGTGGCGACAAAATATCCGATAATAAGCCACGCACGACGGGGTCATCATCTACCAGCATAATACTGCGCTGATAACCCTGATAACCTACAATACGACGATTAACGGTCAAGCTCACATCCCCTTCGCTGACCCAAGGTAACATGAGGGACACTTTAAATTCGCTGCCTTCTCCTAAGGTCGACTTGGCTTGCAAATCCCCGCCCATAATCTCCGACAAGAGCTTCACTATGGTCAGTCCCAAGCCCGTCCCCGGCAAGTTGGCAGTAGACAAATCACGTACCCGCTCAAACGGGTCAAAAATTCGCTGTAAGTGCTCTTGTTTGATACCTAATCCGCTATCACGAATCACAAACTCCGCCACCTGATTACGATAATTCACTTCAAATTGTACTTTGCCTTGCGGCGTGTATTTGACTGCATTAGAAAGTAGATTGATCAATATTTGTCGTAAACGTTTCTCGTCGGTCACCACATGATTGGGCAAAGGGGCCAATATTTTCGCCTGGAATTGAATGCCTTTGGCGCGCGCTTGCATAGCAAACACACTATTAAGCTCATCGATCAGCTTCGGCAAGTTCACCGTATTACGATACAAATCAAAACGGCCTGCTTCTATCTTCGAAATATCCAGTAAACCTTCAATTAAATCAGCGAGATACAAGCCACTTCGCTGAATAATGTCCAAGCCATTTTGATGCCCTGAAGGGGTATCTTGTTTTTCTGACAGCAGTTGGGCATAACCAATAATGGACTGCAGCGGCGTGCGTAATTCGTGACTGATACCACTCAAATAACGACTTTTAGCCTCGTTTGCTTGCTCAGCTTGTTCCTTCGCCCCTTGTAACGCTCGGTCCGTTTCTTGGTGAGCCTCGATTTCTCGTGTCAGTTTACGCGTCTGACGATTGGATTCTTTCTGCGCCACCACACGGCTTTCATGGGCCAATAAAAACAGCCAAGACAACACACCAGATACTATCAGCAAAGTAAAAAACAACGCCCACATGGTTTCTTGCAGTAATAGAGCCTCACTGTCATTGCTGGGTGACATTTGACGATAAATCAACATCATTAAGGCGCCATTGATGATGTTGATCATGATCAGCAAGGAGGCAAAGCGTCCTAAACGACTGCTGATGGCTTTCGCAATACGCCTTGGCAAAAACAATTTGAGAAAATAATCACTCTGCTGAGAAATATTGGCCTTGGGTTTACAGCTGTCCAAACATCTGGAGTCCAACGAGCAACATAATGAGCAAATCGGCAGCTGATAAGCCGAGCAATAACTCATGTCCTCCACTTCAAAAGTGTTCTCACAAATACCACATACTAAACTATGACGAGGTTTTGCCGCTTCCACCAAGGGCACCAATTCCGGACTCTGTCGCGCAATGTAATACTTGCCCTTAGTCAGCCACGCAATCAGTGGCACGCACACAAAACAAGTCGCAATGGAAATGAAATGACACAAGCTCTTCGCCACCTCACCAAACAAACCGAGATAGCACAATAAACCTAAACTGGTCGCCACCAGCATAGAGCCCGTTCCCACCGGATTGATGTCATACAAATGGGCGCGCTTAAACTCCACGTCACGAGGGCTCAAGCCAAGCGGTTTATTAATCAACAAATCCGCAGACAAACTCGACAACCAACTCACCGCGCTGATGGCAAACACACTCAAAATGGCTCCAAGCGCTTGATAAATACCCAACTCCATCAACAACAGAGCAATGGTCACATTAAACACCAGCCACACTACTCGACCTGGGTGAGAATGAGTCAACCGCGAAAAGAAATTCGACCAAGCAATGGAACCCGCATAAGCGTTGGTCAAATTAATCTTCATCTGACAAATAAACACAAACACAGCAGCGAGAATCAGAGCCGTAGTCGGTGAAGTGGTCAGAAACAAAAAGATGCGCTGATACAAATACGTCGGGTCGGTTGCTTGAATCGCACTGGCCCCGTCTGTGATGGCCAAATAAGCGAGAAATGACCCGAGCAACATTTTAATGGCACCAATAAACACCCAACCTGGGCCCGCCAAGATTAGCCAAAACCACCAGCGGCGGCGATTGCTGGCATTCTTTTTCGGAAAAAAGCGCAGATAATCCACTTGTTCGCCTATTTGCGCCATCAAGGCAAACAATACCGATGCGGCACCACCAAACAATATCCAATCAAACTGCGTCGTTTGTGGTAAATGCTGTGGCACAAACTCCGTCCAACCGGAAAAGTTCCGATACTCCTGACTCACTACCACACCAATGGCAGCGATCTGTAACACTAACCATATCCATTGCGTGCCGTTTTGAAAGCGGCTGATGGCGCGAATACCGTGGGTCACAATCGGGATCACAAACAAAGCAGATAAGGCATACCCCAAGGCCAGCGGAATCCCTAACAAGACTTCAAAAGCCGACGCTAAAATAGCCGCCTCAATCGCAAAGAAAATAAAGGTAAAAGTGGCATAAATAAGCGAGGTGATGGTGGAACCAAGGTAGCCAAAACCGGCTCCGCGCGTGAGCAAATCTATGTCTAAACCATGTTTTGCCGAATAATAGGCAATCGGAAAACCGGTAACAAAGAACACCGCTAGCACCACCAAAATGGCCGCTACCGCATTGGTAAAGCCATAGCCTAAGGTGATCACTGCGGCCAGTCCTTCTAACGCCAAAAAGGCGGCGGCTCCTAATGCGGTATGCCCCACCCTTTCGATGCTCATGGTATGACCTTGCTTCGCAGTATATCGCAACGCATAGTCTTCCAGTGTTTGGTCAGCGACCCACTTGTTGTAGTGTCGTCGTACCTTATAGATTTTCTGTGTGGCGGCCATATTAGCTGCGTTAGAAAATGGCCAGTGCCATACCGGCACCCGCAATCATACCGCCGAGCACTTGATTCATAGTTTGCACACCTTGCTGCTGGAACCAGCGCCCCATAAGAATGCCAATGCCTTGAATACTCGCCGTGGCCAAAATAAACCCTAGGCTATAAGACCAAGCTGAAGCGGTGGCTGGCATTTCCAAACCATGCGCCGCTCCATGGAAAGTTGCAAAGCCAGCCGCCAACAAGAGACTCGACCATAAAGGTACATGTTTCGCCGCAATCAATAGCGCACCGAACACCATTACCGACAAGACAATGCCTTGCTCAATGAAAGGCACAATCAAGCCTGTGAAAGCCAATATACCGCCGCCCAACATCATTGCCATGAAGGATAAAGGCACTGCCCACAGTGCACGACCGCCCAAATTTGCCGCCCAAACGCCGACAGCAAACATCGCCAATAAGTGATCTAAACCCGTGAAGGGATGAGCAAAACCTGCCAACCCAGCCATACTTTCACCGTGACCAGGATGCGCTAAGCTAAGAGAGGAAAACACGGCCAACAACAAAGCCACACAAGATTTCGAGATTCGATATTTCATAATACTTCTCCGATTACACAACCGCTTTGGCAGGTGGCAAGCTTTTCGCTTCCAACATGCCTTCTGAGACGATAAATTGAATGATGTCATCCAAACCTTGTGCCGCTTTCAAATTTGAAAAGACAAACGGACGAGCACCGCGCTGCGCCTTGGCGCCTTTATCCATTACTTCTAAAGAAGCCCCCACTAACGGCGCTAAATCTATCTTATTGATGATCAAAAGATCCGACTTAGTAATGCCCGGGCCACCTTTACGAGGAATTTTGTCGCCCGCCGATACATCAATCACATAAATGGTTAAATCAGATAATTCTGGGCTAAAAGTGGCGCTCAAATTGTCCCCGCCCGATTCCACAAACACCACGTCTAGCTCACCGTGACGCTCGACTAATTCATCAATGGCAGCCAGGTTCATCGAGGCATCTTCACGAATCGCCGTATGCGGACAACCGCCGGTTTCCACCCCGATAATGCGGTCCGCTTCTAGGGCTTCATGGCGTGTCAAAAACTTAGCGTCTTCTTGCGTATAAATATCATTAGTTACCACGGCGATCTGGTAATGCTCACGCATGGCAGAACACAAAGAACGCAGTAAAGCGGTTTTTCCTGACCCAACAGGACCACCTACGCCCACCCGCAGAGTTTGTTTTGGTTTTGTCATAAAATACGTCCTCTTTTGTGTGCTTATCTGTGCGCTTTTTTATGTAAATGGCGCCTTTGTTTAACGTTTAAAAAATCACCAGTTACGATCGAAACAGCCGTGTATACTGGGTTTCGTGCAAACTACTGGCGATGGCCAGAGCCGGTAAACCAGCCCCTATATCATCTTCCTCTAGATTTTTTGCTATCTGAATGGCCTCCGAGATCACGGGTTGTAACTCACCCAATAATTGTTGCGCTTGCGTTTGCCCCAGTGGCACCAACTTGGTGGCCGCGGCAATCTGGTTTTCCAACCAAGACCATGTAAAACCGAGTGCTGCAGTGTCAAATTCGATTTGAAAATGGCAAGCCGCCACCGCAAACAAGATGACAAAGCTAACCTCTTCGACGCGCTGAAATGGCGTCGCAATCTCCAAACTTCTCATCAGACGCGCCAAGGCTTCTCCCATGGCAGTATCGTTTAATCTCAGCTCTTTGGTCTCGCGGCAAGCCAATACCAAATCGTTCAAGGCCACCAGTTTGACTTCATCTTGCTCATACCAAGCGGCCATGGCCAAACGTAAAATCGGCAAATCCACTCGAGCAAAAGATTGCAACAACTGCACTTGCGTCCAATCCGCTACATCGGCTTGCTTGCTCAACCAGCCTTTCTCAATGGCGTATTCCAAACCTTGAGAAAAAGCATACCCACCCACAGGCAGACTGACACTACTGAACTGCAGTAAACGCAGCAAAGCATGATCAGTGGTGGTGATGACCATGACTATAGGCTCCCGATTCTGGACTAAACACGGCTTCTTCATGGCTCACCACTAAACCCAATAAATGCAGCATGTCTTCCAATACATGATCTGGCTTGATGCGTAACCAACGGTCGCCCACTTCCACTTTAGTGTGGCGGTTGCCTAGGTGATAACAGGCTTTGGAAAATGCTGTCCAATTGTCACAACTGGCATGGGCAACGGCTTCTAACGCGCCTTCGACTTTGATGATCTTGCCACATTCAGAACGCAGAAATTCCCCTACTAATAAAGGTTTACCCCGCTCTAAAAAGACTCGAATAGTGTCACCATTGGCACCCGTTAATTTCAAACGACCACGCTCACGCTGCTCAGCATCTAAGGTAACTGTGGTAAACACAGGGTCGTGGCAATGTGTGCCTAAACGTGTATAAATATCCAAATTCATCTCCTATTAAACCCCACCCTAGCCCTCCCCTTTAAAAGGGGAGGGAACCATCTTGCTCCTCCCCCTTAACAAGGGAGGGAAACTATCCTGCCCCTCCCCCTTAACAAGGGAGGAAAACCATCTTGCTCCTCCCCTAAACAAAGAGAGGGAAACTATCCTGCTCCTCCCCTAAACAAAGAGAGGGAAACTATCTTGCTCTTTCCCTCAACAAAGGGAGGGAAACTATCCTGCTCCTCCCCCTTAACAAGGGTGGGAAACTATCTTGCTCCTCCCCCTTGATAAGGGGGAGGCTGGGAGGGGGTAGCAAAACTTACTGTTACCCAAACACTTCACACTTTCCACCCTTTAAAGAGAGGGGGTCAAAACAAGTTATAAAGCTGCGCCAACGGCAGTTCTTTAGCCGGTTCACAAGTCAATAATTCGCCATCCGCCCTGACTTCATAAGTCTGCGGATCCACGGTAATCTCTGGCATCCAATCGTTATGAACCATGTCAGATTTACCTATATTACGAGTGTTTTTACAGGCCACTAAAGTGCGCTCTAATCCCAAACCTTGCTTAATGCCATTGTCTAATGACGCCTGCGATACAAAGGTGACCGAGGTTGCTGCACTGGCCTTACCAAAGGAGCCAAACATAGGACGATAATGCACAGGCTGCGGCGTGGGTATCGATGCATTGGGGTCGCCCATGGGGGCATTGGCAATCATGCCGCCCTTAATAATCAAAGAAGGCTTAACCGCAAAAAAGGCCGGTTTCCACAATACCAAGTCCGCCAATTTCCCCGCTTCAATGGAACCCACTTCATGACTGACGCCATGCGCAATCGCTGGGTTGATGGTGTATTTGGCGATGTAACGTTTGGCACGGAAGTTGTCTGCACCCAGCTCGGCATCTTCTGGTAACAAGCCGAATTGTTGCTTCATTTTGTGCGCGGTCTGCCAAGTACGGGTGACCACTTCGCCAACGCGCCCCATGGCTTGTGAATCGGATGAGATCATGGAGAAAGCTCCACGATCATGGAAAATGTCTTCCGCTGCGATCGTTTCCTTGCGAATACGAGAGTCAGCAAAAGCCACATCTTCAGGGATATTACTGTCCAAATGGTGACACACCATCAGCATGTCCAGATGCTCATCGACTGTATTATGGGTGTAAGGACGAGTTGGATTGGTCGAAGATGGCAACACATTGGCGTGCCCTGCAGCACGTATGATGTCCGGCGCATGACCACCACCCGCACCCTCAGTATGGTAGGTGTGAATCACTCTGTCTTTGAAGGCATTTAAGGTGCTGTCGACAAAGCCAGATTCATTTAAGGTATCAGTATGAATCGCTACTTGGACATCGTATTCTTCTGCCACCGACAAACAGCAATCGATAGACGCCGGTGTGGTGCCCCAATCTTCATGCAATTTCAAGCCACAAGCGCCAGCCTCCAATTGTTCCTCAAGGGCATCAGGTAAGCTGGCATTGCCTTTTCCTAAGAAGCCCAAATTCATTGGCATACTGTCGGTGGCTTGTAGCATTTTACCCAGATACCAAGGCCCTGATGTACAGGTGGTGGCATTGGTGCCCGTCGCAGGTCCCGTGCCACCACCTATCATGGTCGTCACGCCCGATGTCAGCGCCTCTTCAATTTGTTGTGGGCAAATAAAATGAATGTGCGCGTCTATCCCGCCCGCGGTCAGAATAGAACCTTCACCCGCAATCACTTCCGTACCAGGGCCAATGACAATGTCCACATTATCTTGTACATCTGGGTTACCGGCTTTTCCCACTTTAAAAATACGGCCGTTTTTCACCCCAACATCACCTTTGACGATACCCCAATGATCCAACACCAAGGCGTTGGTAATCACCAAATCGACGGCGACCTCATTGGTCAACTGACTTTGCCCCATGCCATCACGAATGACTTTACCGCCGCCAAATTTCACTTCATCCCCATAGGTAGTGAAATCCTGCTCCACTTGAATCCACAAGTCAGTATCCCCTAAACGCACTCTGTCGCCAGTGGTCGGGCCAAACATTTGCGCGTAACTTTGTCTGTCCATGTTTGCCATCAGTCTGTCTCCTCTGTCGCCAGTTTGCCCATCACCTCACCACGAAAACCATAAATGCTTTTGCTACCAGCGTATTCCACCAGCTCCACTTCTCGCCCCTGACCGGGTTCAAAGCGCACTGCCGTTCCCGAAGCAATGTTAAGGCGATACCCTTTGGTGGCGGTTCGATCAAACACTAACGCTGGATTCACTTCATAAAAGTGATAATGAGAACCTATCTGCACAGGGCGATCACCGGTATTTTCTACTCGAACCCTCAAGGTTTTGCGTCCTTGATTCAGTACAATATCGCCTTCGCTGACCTGTATTTCTCCTGGAATCATCTTGCTTCTCCCCTGTTAGTTGATCGGGTTATGGACAGTGACCAGCTTAGTTCCGTCAGGAAAGGTTGCCTCCACCTGAACTTCATGAATCAACTCCACGACGCCATCCATAACCTGCTCGGCACTCAGTAAGGTTTTGCCGTAAGCCATTAATTCCGCAACACTTTTACCATCCCTCGCGCCTTCAATAATTTCCATCGTGAGATAAGCCATGGCCTCAGGATAATTGAGCTTTAGGCCGCGATTTAAGCGACGTTCGGCTAATAAAGCCGCGGTAAACACCAGTAGTTTGTCTTTTTCTCTTGGTAGTAATTCCATAGTCAAAGCCTCTTCATCATTAGGTCGCCCAAATACGTGGCGCACAGGCATTGCGTTGTATCAATTCAGGTCGCAGTTGTTGCCAACACTGAGTGAATAGCTTTTTCATTTGTTCACTGTCACCATGCACAGCGCGCACCAAAATAAATTCTTTCACCAAAGACACCCCCGCCAAACCGGCGAACCCCGCACAAGAATCGCGTAAAGCCGCTAAAGCATCGTCTGATAAATGCGTAAAAGGCCCAGCCACCAACAAACCATTCACCGCTTGTCCTTGTAAGCCCACTGTTGAATTCATGACCGCTGCCGACTCTTTATCGATGCGTAATCGTTCGCGCAGTCTGATACGGCCATCCACATTGATCTGGAAGCTCTGGCTAGCTTGTCCTTGAGCAAAGTCCAATTGATTCGCTGGCAAACCAAAGCAGGTGATTTCCCAACCGATAAAACGCGCACCAGAAGCAAGGTGAACCTGATTCACCAACGCCGTATTGGCATCGGGATAAAGTATGGTTTCTTGTGGCAACCACTCCATGATGGCGTGATTGGGCACATGCAAATGGGTGGTTTGACGCTGTAACAATTTGTCAGGACGAGCACGGTAAACTCGCCCTGCTCCAGGAGTAGTGATCAAGACATGAGTATGTGGCTGTTGACGGGATTCAATGACCAGCTCATCTCCCGATACCAAGCCGCCTGGCGGGTGCAGCAAATACACATGGGCCGTGTCTTGGCCTTCAGGGTAAAAAGGCTTTTGTACATATAAAGGTCCTTTGTGATCACAGGTTTTTAACACTGTACCGCGGGCGCCATGAGCAAAGCCTAAGCGTAAATAGGCTTGCCACTGACTGGCTGTTTGCTCTGTACTGCTATTATTCAGAGCTAAGGTCATACGGCTAAATACTGCTTAATGAGATCGTCATTAAGGTTTTCCATCTTATCTGCGGCGACAATGCGACCCTTTTCCATAAGACGAAATTCTTTGCCCACGCGACGGGCAAAACCCAGCTTTTGCTCAATTAGAATCACGGTTAGACCTTCTTCCTCGTTTAACTTGAGAATCACATCCCCAATCTGCTTGACGATATTGGGTTGGATACCTTCATTTGGTTCGTCCAAAATTAGGACTTTTGGCTCCAATACCAAAGCTCGCCCAATAGCCAGTTGTTGTTGCTGACCACCGGACAAATCGCCGCCACGACGATGTAACATTTCTTTCAATACAGGAAAAAGTTCAAACACTTTCTCCGGAATGGCTTTTTTCTTCTGTACCGGCAAGCCAATGCGCAGGTTTTCTTCCACCGTTAACATGGGGAAAATGTCGCGACCTTGCGGCACATAGCCAATGCCAGCGTAGGCACGTCGTTCGGCACTTTGTTTATGCAAGGCTTGCTGGTTCAATAAGATTTCACCACTTTTAATGGGCAACAAGCCCATAATGGCTTTCATCAGAGTGGTTTTGCCGACACCGTTGCGCCCCATAATGCAAGTGATCGAGCCCGGCACTATGTCCAAATCCAGATCCCATAAAATTTGTGTTCCACCATACAACTGGCTAACTTTTTTCATGCTGATCATAGGGTTAGGCCTCCACCGCTTCTTCGCCTAAATAGACTTCAATGACATCTTTATTATTCTGAATCTGATCCATAGTGCCTTCCGCTAACACAGAACCTTGGTGCAATACCGTCACAGTGCGTGCAATACTGCGCACAAATTCCATATCATGCTCCACCACAATAACAGTGCGCTCTCCAGCTAAAGACGTCAGCAACTCTGCAGTACGCTCGGTTTCCTGTGCCGTCATGCCAGCAACGGGCTCATCAATCAATAGCAGTCTTGGATCAGATACAAGAAGCATGCCTATTTCCAGCCATTGTTTCTGACCATGGGACAAAGCACCGGCTTTCATAAAACGCTGATCATTCAAGCCAATGATTTTCAGCACCTCATCGATTCGATCAATTTCGCTTGGTGACAATCGCGAAAACAGGGTTTGAATTACCCGTTTATCGGTTTTCAATGACAACTCTAAGTTGTCGAACACGCTTTGCTCTTCAAATACCGTAGGTTTCTGGAACTTACGGCCAATCCCTAATTGGGCTATGTCCGCTTCGTCTTTACTAAGCAGATTATGGGTTTGACCAAAAAACACCGAGCCAGAATCCGGCTTGGACTTGCCTGTAATGACATCCATCAAGGTGGTTTTGCCCGCGCCATTGGCACCAATGAGGCAACGCAATTCGCCATCTTTGACATACAAATTCAGGTCATTTAGCGCTTTGAAACCATCAAAACTCAGGTTCAAACCTTCTACATAGAGAATCATCTGATTTGAAACATCCACTTTAGCCGCATGCTCTGGCGCCAAAAACGGCCAAACTAGATCGCGACGAAAGGTATCTCTTAGGCTTTGCAAAGATTGATCAATGGCATTCATGATGACGCCTCCTGTGTCGATAGGGTTTGGCGCTTAGATTTAAGTTGTCCGTATAAACCGATTAAGCCTTTTGGTAAGAACAGAGTCACCAAGACAAACAAGGCACCCAAGGCAAATAACCAACCATCCGGCATGATGGCGGTAAAACGCGTTTTAGCGTAATTAACCAATAGAGCACCAATAATGGCACCGATCAGAGTGCCGCGGCCGCCAACAGCAACCCAAATGACGATTTCAATGGAATTAATCGGAGAAAACTCACCTGGATTGATAATGCCCACTTGAGGGACATACAAGGCACCCGCCACCCCAGCGATCACCGCCGAGTAGACAAACAACCACACCTTATAGCGTTCCGTACGATAACCAATAAAACGGGTACGGGCTTCCGCATCTCGAACAGCCAAAGTCACCTTACCCAAACGCGAAGACAAAATGCGCTGACTGACTAACAAGACTAAGGCTAACAACAGTGCCGTTATAATAAACAGTGAGACTCTTGTGGCATCAGACTGCAAATCAAAGCCTAGAATTTCCTTAAAATCGGTGAGACCGTTATTGCCACCAAACCCCATTTCATTACGGAAGAAAGCCAACAACAAAGCGTAGGTTAAAGCTTGTGTCATGATGGACAGATACACCCCAGTCACACGGGAACGAAAGGCTAGCCAACCAAACACAAACGCCAATAACCCCGGTACCAATACCGCCATTATCATGGCGAACCAAAACTGATCCATCCCCAACCAAAACCAAGGTAACTCTTGCCAATCAAGGAACACCATAAAGTCCGGTAAAGTGGGGTGACCATAAACACCGCGGTCACCAATTTGACGCATCAGGTACATGCCCATGGCATAACCGCCCAAAGCAAAAAACGCCCCATGCCCTAAGCTTAAAATACCGCAATATCCCCAAATGATGTCCACCGCCAAAGCCAACATGGCGTAACATAAATACTTACCCAGTAAGGTAATACTGTAGGTACTCACATGCAGAGCCGAGCTTTCTGGTAAAAGTAAATTAGCAGCCGATGCCAACAAGGTGATCCCTAACAACAGAATCACAAAGGGCAAGGTGTATTTGCCAGACGTGCGTCCTGCGCTAAACCAATGCAATAACTTACTCATTCTGCAGCCCTGCCTTTTTGTGGGAAGAGTCCTTTAGGACGTTTTTGAATAAAGAGAATGATGAATACCAACACAAAAATGGCGGCCAACACGGCACCTGTGGTTGGCTCTAAGAACTTATTGGCAATGCCTAAGGTGAAGGCAGCGACTAAGGCACCCAATAAATTCCCCACGCCGCCAAACACCACCACCATAAAGGAATCAATGATGTAAGCTTGGCCCAAATTTGGCCCCACATTGGTAAGCTGAGATAAGGCCACACCCGCGATGCCAGCAATGCCTGACCCTAAACCAAAAGTCATGGCATCCACCCATTCGGTTTTCACGCCCATGGCTTTGGCCATACTGCGGTTTTGCGATACCGCTCGCACGTTTAACCCCAAAGAGCTTTTCTTTAGAATCAGCACCAGCGCGATAAACACCAATAAGGCAAAGGCCAAGATATACAAACGGTTTAACGTCAAAGATAAGACGGGATTGATTTCCCATGAACCACTCATCCAGCTTGGCGTGGACACTTGACGATTCAAAGGAGAGAAAATGGTACGTACCAGCTGCTGTAAAATCAGACTGATACCAAAGGTAGCCAACAAGGTTTCCAATGGTCGGCCGTGCAAACGACAAATCACTAAGCGTTCAATCAATACGCCCATCAAGCCTGACACTAAGAAGGCCGCTGGAATCGCCACCCAAATGGAGTAATCAATGTAGTTGGGCATAATGAGCTGCACCACATAGGTGGTATAGGCCCCCAACATAATCATTTCACCATGCGCCATATTGATGACTCCCATCACCCCAAAGGTGATGGCCAACCCAATTGACGCCAATAACAACACCGAACCTAAGCTCAAACCAAAAAACAACTGATCAACAAAGGCATAGCGCTCAACGCTCTGATTGATTCTGTCCAGTGCTTTATTAGATGCGGCAGCAATCACGGCATTACCATCTTGACTCAGTTGCACTAAGCCATTGCGCACATCGTTTTCTAAACTGGCAGATAAATAATCAATGGCCGCCAAGCGAGCACTTTGGCTTTGCTTAGGGTCTTTTGCTGTGTACAAAGACAAAGCGGTTTGCATCATCTCTTGTACACTGGAATGCGTTTCTTGAGGGTAAAGTGCCTCTAGCGTGGTAAAGGTATCGCGATCCAAATCCGCTAATAATTCACGCACCGCACTTTCACGCAACTCTGGCTGTTTTGACGTTAATTGCAGTCGCGCAATGGTGCCTCGTAACAGGCCGCGTAATTTATTGTTTACTTTGATTTTACGTACTTGTTTACTGCCTAACTCGGCATCAACTTCTTGACTAAAGACCCCCATATAAACCGTTTCACCAGCCACTTTGGTTTTAACAACCAAATGACTATCTGCTCTGGTGTAATACAGATCCCCCCCTAACCAAGCCCTAAACACAGGCAACAAGGACTCATCACCTTGCGCTTCCAGTTGCTCTAAAACAGCGGGCATTTTAGACAACTTGGTTTGAGTGAGCTCAGACAATAAGTTTTTGGTTTCCACAGCCATCAGCCAAGTTGGCAACGCCATAAAAATCCCTATTAGGCAGAGACGCAAAATACGTTTCACGAAATTTCTCCGGAATCAGTCGAACATAAGCGGTAAAAAAGGTTTCCAGCCTAAGCTGGAAACCAAGTTTCAACTCTGGGGGTGGTCAAATTAGTAATTCTGTCCAGAACACATTTTGGTCTCAGTGTTGTAGTTACCGCATTTCAGTGGGTCGGTCCAATCGGCAATCAGATCTTTCGAACCTGGCAAGAAGTCAGACCAAGCATCGCCCGGAACCACACCATCGGTTTCCCAAACAGTTTCAAACTGGCCGTCGTCTTGGATCTCGCCAATTAACACAGGTTTACTCAAGTGATGGTTCTTATTCATCACTGCAGTACCACCCGTTAAGTTAGGCGTTTCCTGACCTATCATGGCTTGCTCAACCGCGTCGACGTCGGTTGTACCGGCTTCGGTCACCGCATTGGCCCACATGTTAAAACCGATAAAAGTGGCTTCCATTGGGTCATTGGTGACACGATCCGGGTTACCTGTGAAGGCTTGCCATTGAGTGATAAATTCTTCGTTTTCGTCTGTTTCAACACTTTGGAAGTAGTTCCAAGCGGCCAAATGACCCACTAGAGGCGCGGTATCTAGACCAGACAATTCTTCCTCACCTACGGAGAAGGCCACCACTGGAATGTCCTCAGAAGAGATACCTTGGTTACCCAATTCTTTGTAGAAAGGCACGTTAGCGTCACCATTAATGGTCGATACCACAGCGGTTTTCTTGCCTGCGCTACCAAACTTCTTAATGTCGGAAACGATAGACTGCCAATCAGAGTGACCAAATGGCGTGTAATTGATCATGATGTCTTCTTCCGCGACACCCATGTCTTTCAGATAAGCTTCGAGAATCTTGTTGGTAGTACGCGGATAAACATAGTCTGTGCCCGCTAATACCCAACGCTCTACTTCCAGCTCGTCTTTCAAATAGTTCACTGCAGGAATAGCTTGTTGATTTGGCGCAGCGCCTGTGTAGAAAACATTTTTAGACGATTCTTCGCCTTCGTATTGCACTGGGTAGAACATCAAACCGTTGAGTTCTTCAATAACTGGCAAGACTGACTTACGAGATACGGACGTCCAGCAACCGAAAATGACATCCACTTCTTCTTCCGTTAATAATTCACGGGCTTTTTCCGCAAACAACGGCCAGTTTGAAGCAGGGTCAACCACCACAGCTTCCAGTTTTTTGCCCAGCAGCCCCCCTTTTTTATTCTGCTCTTCGACCATCATCAGAACCGTGTCTTTTAAGGTCGTTTCTGAAATGGCCATGGTGCCAGATAGGGAATGCAATACTCCGACTTTAATGGTGTCGGCGGCCAGAGAAGGGAAAGCAATAAGCGTCGCACTGGTCAGCGCAATCGCAGAAGCAAGCGTCTTAATTTTCATGATTGAGTCGTCCTATTGTGATTTTTGATGCGTTCAAACTGATCACTTAGGCGCTTTATCGTATGGTTATGACCTAGTGAGCAGCCTGTTCAGTATTCAAAAAAATCACAATAGAAGGTATGCGCTAATTACCCTATGAGGGTACGTTAAATGACGTAGGCGCTTCCAAACATGAGCTGAACTTACATAATTGTTTTCGATGAATACAGCTTAAGGTAAGAAAAGAGGATGAAGAGTCACAAAATAGGCAAAGCATTAAGCTCGAATCAAGCCAGCCAAAAATTGCAGCCAATCTTGGAGTTCATCATCAAGTGATTGTTGCTGTTTTTCAGTCAATGAGCGGTTTAACTCGGCCAGCATTTGTGCATATAACATTTTATTGTGTGCAGAAGCCGCCTTGTGCTGTGGCGTTTTATATTGCTCTGGGTTGGTCATGATAATGCTCAGTTGCTGAGAAAAATCGAGGGTTTTTCGGTCAGCAAAGCGTTCTTTAACCATAGTTTGCAGTCGCGCTTGGTACGCCATTCTCAACTCAAAGGTTGACATGAATTGCGGTACATAACGCTGTACGATTTGAATTTGCTCTGGTGTCAGTTTTCCAATGCTGTCTTCTATCTGTTCAGTCAAATCCTGTTGTCGATCCGCTAAACGCTCTTCTTTGCTTTCTGCCATCACTCTGGATTGTCTTTCTTCTCGCTTTTTCTGCCATGCCGATAAAAGGCCGTCTACCTGTGAAGGCGACAATTGCGGCGCCAGTTCGGCCAGCTCAGGGGAAATCTTATCGCGTAAACGCTGAACATTCTGCTGCACTTCGTCAAACACATTCAGCCATTGTTTCTGGTCAAGGGGGCCTTTCTGGAGTTGCGATCTTAGGATATTAAGTTGGGTTTGATAGATTTTCAGTTCTACAGAACGATGCCAAGCATGCCATTGATCGATACGCTCATCCAAAAGGGACTTTTGCTCTGAGGTCAATTCGACATAGTCATCCACATACCAATACAACAGCCAATCAAGGTTGTTGTACATAAAGGATGATGAGCAGGCACTCAGCAATATACTAAACACGAGTACTAGCGAGATTTTTGTCTTTTTCATTGGGACTCCGCC
Organism: Marinomonas aquiplantarum; assembly: GCF_003314975.1. GTDB lineage: Bacteria > Pseudomonadota > Gammaproteobacteria > Pseudomonadales > Marinomonadaceae > Marinomonas > Marinomonas aquiplantarum. Next base: position 92,553 of record NZ_QNRF01000008.1, on the reverse strand, counting down.
CTTTTAGACCAGTTGATATAAATCCATTTTATATTGGGGCGGTTCAGCCTTTTTAGTCAAGCTTTCTTTTAGTTAGTATGTCGATTGATAGCTTGTATCAATATAAAACTGGTTTATCACGAAGCCATATCATCGCTATCCACTTCACTTTGATTCGGCAGATGGGTTTTGTTTTGCAGCGTACATTGATTGATCCGCTTCCTTCAAAAGGGTATCGATTGATTTTCTCTCTGCGGAATCTGTCACAGCGAATCCCGCCGTGTATAACAAATCGTATTCATGAGATGACGTTTGATTATAGTGCTCAACAGCACATTTAAAACGTGCAAGAACTTGCTTGGCAGTCTCTAGGTTTATGCCAGGCATAAAGACCACAAACTCATCACCTCCTAATCGTGATAGAACATCAGAAGAACGAAAGTTTTCTCGCATCAAGGCTGCAAATTGTTGTAAGGCTCGATCTCCCTCATCATGGCCAAATCGATCATTAATCGGTTTAAACAGATTGAGATCCATATAGACCAAAGAAAACGTCTCTTTCACTAAGTAAGGGATGGTGAGTTGATGTTGAGTTTGTCGAATAAAGCCACGACGATTGAATAATTGAGTGAGTTCATCTACAGAGGCAATGTGGGTCGCTAAGAGTTCGTACTCTGCCATTTTAGCCAGATCAACCAAGGCTTCCAGGTCCTGCTCAGACAAGTAATGTGGCCGCTGATCAATGATGCAAAGTGTGCCCATTTTTGTACCGTCACCATAAGCCAATGGTACGCCTGCATAAAATCGAACATTAGGCGGCCCCGTCACCAAGGGGTTATCAGCAAAGCGTTGATCTAAAGAAGCATCAGGAACAATGAAAGGTTCCGATCCCAAGATCGCATGACCACAAAAAGAAATGTCCCGAGGCGTTTCTCTCACTTCCAGACCAAGGCAGGACTTGAACCATTGACGGCTCTCATCGACTAGGCTGACTAATGCGATTGGCACATCAAACATACGCTGTGCCAATCGCGTCACACGATCAAAACGTTCTTCAGCATCGGTGTCCAAAATACCCAAACTTCTCAAGTTGCTAAGTCTAAGCTCTTCGTCGATAGGAATGTCTGGAGTTTGCATCTTGCCCCTTATGGGTTTCCACTTAAATGACGTTCTCCTTAATACTGCTTTAAACCTAGCACCTGACACCTCAGATTCAATGCTGGCTAACAAAGTTTTACACTTCATTTACCGATAGGCTCAAGTGCTTAAACTCTAAGCCAAGTGAAGAGTTTTTTGATCGATTGACTTCGCCAACGTATGTCAGACGGTTGGCATCAGTAAAGGCAAGATCGAGTTACACCTTCTCAATCACAATAGACAAGTAACCCACTTCAAAACCGAACTTGGTCATCACGGATTCGTTGATCACCACACCGTCTTTGACCATGTACATGCGATCATCAACTGTGACCTCGATAATGTCCCCATCGTAAGGCACTTGCAGTACGTATTTCATGAATAAGGCGTTGCCTGCTATTTTAACCTCGCCTGAACCGACGACATCATTGGCGGTGGCTATGTATTGGCCATCTGCGTTTGGTGTTAGAGTCCAAGTACGATTTTGTATTTCGCCATCATTAAACACAAACACTTCCGCTAAAGTCCCCACACCGTTCTCCCAGCTGCCATCTAAGGTGGCGTTGAAATAACGAATGACTTCGCCACTGCGATTTTTCAAAATGCCGTGAGCGCGCAATTCGCCAGAGAAGAAGGATTGCAGATCAAATTTCGGCGTATTGTTGGCGTAGGTAGAAACATCCGTGGTGGAGCAAGCCGACAATGTAAATACGCTCAATAACACTAAGAGCCATTTTTTATATGAGACAAACATCATTCAAATCCTCTAAATTCAATCATTGTATTGGTAGCGAATATCGACACTTTGGTATTTCCCTGCAGCATTGCTGATATTGGCTCTTCCAGTAAAGCGCAGCAATCTTTGTGAGCTTGTGTCATACGCCACCACGATGGGATCAACCGCCATTTTGACCAGCCAAGACACTGGCGACAAAGTAAAGCAAACCGCACTTGATGGCGTCTCCGCTAGACAATCCGCCAGTTGAAAACGGAATGAAAAAGTCGTGCGCTTACTGGGCACTAAATACTCAATGTCCATCGCTTTACCAGACAGCAAAGGTTGCCAATATTGACGAACAAAGGCATCAAAACCGGCATCTATGACCATATTAGGTTTGTCAGCAACCGTCTCTTCTTTTGTCTCGCTGCCATTCTGTTGGCGGTATTTCACCAAAAAACGTTCCCCTGCCTGCTTTACAGCAATTGCTTCGCCATTGCGATCATTCTCCTGCTGGAAACTGGGGCGTATTAGAGAGTTTGAAAAGTCGATTTGTTTACGAGCAAACACTGTACCGTCTGGCTCAGAATAGATCACCTGATGTTGTGCGTTATCAAATTTGATGTGTTTTTCCGTGTAAACCAAATCCCCCGTCTCCAAACTAAAGGCTTGCCCTACAGCGGAACTGGGTGCATTGGCTAATGACCAGCTACTACTAAACAACAGAAGACTGGTGAATACAAAACGAAGAGAATACATCGACTGCATATTAATCCTTCCTATCAGTCAGTTGCCACTTATCGGTCAGCCAAACCCCAAACGGCAAGATCATCGCCCACAAGACAGCGACAAGTAACAAGCTATAAATGAGTGGTGAGGCCAAGGTGATGCCAGCCATTTTCGCGCCAGCGAAATAACTCATGGTCGGACCAATCAAACCAAAGCCCGCCGCTAGAGCATATCGCTTTATTAAAAAAGACAGACTATGAGCGAATAAAGTCGCAACACTGACCCACAGACACAACAGCCAGACTGGTGGCACCCCGAATGTCGTCCAAGACTCTGTGGCAGAAGTAAAAACAGACAGGCGGAATAAACTGCCATCCACAACCACTCCTAACAACAGAAAGACACTGATCAACCGCCATTCACGACGATTTTTCATGATAAATAGGTGATGACATACAAGGTAACAAACCGTCGCCAGCAGCGCCCAAAACGACCCCATAAGAAGGCATACAAACCATATTGTTTGAAACAATACCGCGTTAATGATGGCCTTCTTTGCCACAATATTACACTCCTGAAGGCAGAGTTAAGCTGTGCTCAGGTTTGGCAAATACAAACTGACCTGTGCTGATCGCGCGCTCTTTGAACCCACCTTCACAGTAGGCTAGATAGAAATCCCACATGCGGCAAAAAACATCATCAAAACCTTGTTTAACAACGTCTTGGCGTGCCTCATGAAAACGTGTCCGCCAGTCTGCTAAGGTTTTTGCATAATGTTCTGTGATGTCTTCCAAACCGACGATTTGCATGTCTGTTTTGGTCGAAATCTTTTCTGCGATGACTTGATTAGATGGTAAGCAGCCACCAGGAAAGATGTAGCGTTGAATGAAGTCTACCGAGCGTCGTGCATAATCGTAACGTTGATCGGCGATGGTGATAGCTTGTATTACCATTAAACCTTCAGGTTTCAATAGTTCACTGCACTTAGAGAAATAACTGTCGTAATACTCATGGCCCACGGCTTCGATCATTTCAATCGATACCAGCTTGTCATACTGACCTTGCAAATCTCGATAATCGTCCAATAACAAAGTCACTTTATCCTCTAAGCCTTCCGCTTTGACTCGTGCTTGAGCGAAGTCATATTGCTCTTTGGAAATAGTAGTCGTAGTGACTTGGCAGCCATAATGTTTTGCGGCGTGAATCGCCATGCCGCCCCAACCGGTTCCAATTTCCAGCAAATGATCGCTTTCTTTGAGTTGCAGTTTTTGGCAAATGCGATCCAGTTTAAACACAGCTGCTTCTTCCAGTGAGGCTTTTTTCTCAGGATAGAAGGCCGCAGAATACATCATGGTTGGGTCTAGAAAGAGAGAGAAGAAATCGTTGCCTAAATCATAGTGAGCAGAGATGTTTTCACGAGAACCTTTCTTGGTATTGGCATTCATCTTGTGCAGTATTTTCGTACCAATCCGCGACCAAAATGGTCTCTTCTGATCCATTTTGTTAATCAAGTTTAGGTTGGCGACCATCAGGCGAATCACCCCCACCAAATCCGGCGAACTCCAATGCCCCTTCATGTAGGCTTCACCTGCACCAATACTGCTATTAAAGAAAACATCTCGGTAGACGTGACGGTTCTCAACTCGAATGTGCGCAATGTGTTTGGCGGAATGACGCTCTTCCCCGAAAGAAAACACAATACCCTCTTCCTCTAGTGTCAAATGGCCAATCGCAAGACGATTAAGCATGGCAAACACCATTTTTCTGGACATATTATCGAGGCGAGATGGTGAGGATTTATTAGTTTGTTTCTGATTTTCTGCACTGACCAAACTCATACTAATGGAACCTCTCAATCATTATTTTGCTTTAGTGAACGTTTTTGGATGACTGTAAAATGGCACTTTCTTTAGCCACAATCTCAGGGCTTGCCAATAAATCCCCCATGCCACTTTTGCGGTCATGAAAGGATAAGAAAACAATACTTTGCGTAAATTAGATGCGCTCATTGGCTGTCTTACCAGCGCCAAGGTCGCATCAAATACCAACTCTTGCGACGGCAATACTTTATTCTGCATGTGGACACTTAACTGCTGACTTGGCTGACTACTTCGCCAGTCATAAAAATGATTCATCGGATGAAAAGGCGACACATGCATGGCTTTGTCGAATTGGATACGTTGAACCTGATGTTTTGGATCACATTTCAAAACATAGGCGATTTTTTCTCCCCAAGGCGTGTTAGTCACTTCTAGTAACATGGCTTGCAGCTGCTCTTCATGGTCAAAGCAGTAGTAAATTGTTATGGGATTAATAATAAAACCGAAATAGCGACAATTGGTTAGCATCCGAACAGGACCGTTTAGACTTAACCCGAGCTGTTTGAAGACTTCGCCTTGAACGGCTTGTTTGATGGGCAGTGTTGGCCCACCAAAATAGTCTTGGCGGACAAAGCGTGCCAATGACCATTTTTTCATCGACCACCAAGGACTCATTGCAAAGACCTGATCCAATTCATCTAGGTCAAAATACATCATGAAAACGCGGTACTGAAAAGCATGGCGGCGCGGGGTAAAGCGACGATGACGTACCGTGCCATAGTAAATGCCACTGTGCAGAGCTTGATGATTCACGGACGAGTCAGTATTCATATCATGAACCTTACCGTCAGAAGGATTGAGGTTACCATGATACCCCCAAACCTTCTGCGACTCGTACGCCACTCCAACAACCGTCTTCATGGAAGCCATTTCGCCAATATGCGCCGCAGAACCAAGTACGATTCACACCATTAATTTCCGACCAGCGAGACTGAGCTTCAATCCCTTCTAAGGTGAAAGTTGGATGGGCATATTGAAAGCGACCAAGAATCTTGCTCTGATCAATCATGTCTGTCTGATTCAGTGTTACGACATAGGTTGTGTCACTGTCGAGGTGCTGAAGGATATTCATGTTGTAGCTGAGAGTCGCAGGTTCATCACGAGTATCACTCAAGTGATAATTCCAACTTGACCAAGCCAGCTTAGCTTTCGGCAATAAATGTGTATCTGTGTGCAATACCACATCGTTATTACGATATGGAATGGCCTTTAGAATGTCTTGCTCGTCTTTACTTGGATCGGCCAACAAAGCCAACGCTTGGTCGCTGTGACAGGCAAATACAACCTCATCGAAGATGTCACTATGCCCATCGGCGAACTCCAAAACCACGCCATCGTCTGAACGCTGCACCTTTTTGACATCAGCATTCAATACAATCTTGTCTTTAAAGCTATCTACCAAAGGTTGCAAATAAGCAGAAGAACCACCTTCGATAACGCGCCATTGAGGCCTGTCATTGACACTCAAAAGTCCATGATTCTTAAAGAACCGTACGAAGAAGACCAACGGGAAGTCCATCATTTCATCCAAAGTAGAAGACCAAATGGCACTGCCCATAGGTATCAAGTAATGCTCTGCAAAACGCTTTCCATAGCCACGATCTTGCAGGTATTCGCTAAGGGTGATGTCGGCTTTTAGTTGTCCGTTTTCAAGGTCTTGGATGGCTTCTTTATTAAAACGTAGAATGTCTTTCAACATGCCTAAATAAGGCAAATTCAATAAGTTACGACGTTGAGCAAACAGGGTATTGAGATTATTACCACCGTATTCCAGTCCCGTGCGCTGACAGCTGACACTAAAACTCATTTCCGTTGGCTTAGAAACCACACCGATTTCATCCATCAGACGAATGAAATTTGGGTAAGTCCAATCATTAAAAACAATAAAACCTGTGTCGATAGCACGAATTTTTCCCGCTTCTTGTACCTCAACGGTAGCTGTGTGACCACCAATGCGCTCAGCTGACTCATATAACGTCACATCATGTTGTTTCTGTAATAAATAAGCACTGGTTAGCCCGGAAATCCCTGAACCAATAATGGCGATTTTCACTCATCGTCTCCTTAAACTGGGATGTCTTAATAAAGATATTCTGCAACTGTGTTTTTTGTCGTTACAAATTGTCATTTTTGTTTGGGGCAAGCTTTCCTAACCACCATTTTGGTAAGTGGCGACCCAACCAAAGTAAGGCCGATAGACGCTTAGGAAAGGCAAACTCATAAGGGCGATGTTGTAAGGCTTGGTAGGTTCGTTTAGCCGCTTCATCGGAAGACATAAGAAAAGGCATATCAAAGGTATTTTTCCGCGTTAATGGTGTGTCCACAAAACCAGGTAAAATACAGCTAACATCAATACCATCGGCTTTTAAATCCATTCGCAGTGAGGATAGAAAATAACGAATAGCGGCTTTACTTGCACCATAGGCTTCAGCTCGAGGAAATGCCGCTTGTACCGCTTGAGAACTAACGCCGACCAAATGTGGTTGCGAAGCGTGCTTTAGTAATGGCAAGCAAACATCAACACTGTTCACCAACCCAAAGTAATTCACCGACATAACCCGTTCCATCATTTGCCAGTCGGTCTTATCACCGTCTAAATCAAGGTATTCACAAGTTCCTGCATTAAGTATTGCACAGTCCAGATGTGGCGCTAGTTGACTAAGCGCATCCCGAACAGGTGCAATCTTTTCTTTGTCGACAATATCAAACTCAACAAAAGAAAGATGACTTTCATGTTCAACTAAATTGGCTAATTCACCTTGCGTGCGAGCACTGGCAATCACTTGCCAACCCGCCTTTAAGTACAGCTTCACAAGAGCAAGACCGATGCCTGAGCTGGCTCCTGTAATCCACACAATCTTTTGACTTTCATCATTAAGCGGTTCCACTGCTGTCTCCTTCATCCTATACGGCTAGGCGCTTTTTTAGGCCTTTTACCACGCTACCTAATAATGGAACATGCTCATAAATAAGTTGGCCTAAATCATATACATCTTCATGAAAGTAGATGCGATCATGGAACTGCACCTGACTCATGCCTCGAACTGTGATGGTGTCTTTACCCAAACGTGGGTGCTTAAAATGCATGTTCCATTTAATGTAAGCCATGTCGTCAGAAACGATCTGATCGAGATACTCAAAGCGCCCACTTTGTACATTGACACTCATTTCAGACAAGTAAGTATGCAGTGCTTCAGCTCCTCTGAGCTCGTGCACTGGGTCTTTAAAAAGCACATCATCAGCATAAACCTGATCTATACTTCCTAACTTGGGATGCTTCACATCACGATAAAAATCTTTAAATCGATCGATTAATTGAAGATTAGGTGGCGATTGAGAGTCCGTCATACACATCACTTGTCTTTGTTGTTACCGTTAAGGACATTATTTTGTCCATCAAAGTTTTAAACGTCGTAAATCGCAAATTGGATCACTTTTTTATTTTAGACATTTTCAAAATAAACAGTGATCCGAAAAAGATATCACGACGTAAAGCTTATATTGAGTGATACAAGTATTGAACAATATTCAGATCAGGCCTCGTCGGCCTTTCTCCTGAAGCGGAGTAATAAATGGAAAGCGCAACCAAAATAGAACCAGACAAACAAAGAGTGCAAGACATGTTTGCCATTGCTGAGCAACGGGATCAAGTCGCTTTAGCACGTTTGTTTGATCATTATGCGCCAAAGATTCGCAGTTTTTGTTTGGCCGCTCAGCCAGGCGCGAATTTGATGGCCGATGACATCGCCCAAGAAGTGATGATCCGTATTTGGAATAAAGCGCACACATATAAACCGGAAGCGGCTTCACTTAATACTTGGGTATTTACCATTGCGCGAAATGCTCGGATAGATTACCTACGTAAGAACAGCCGCTATCAGTCTGATATTGACCCAGAATACCTATGGCAAAACATTATTGATGAAAACTCAGATCCGTTTCAGGATGCGCAGCAAAAGCGAGATCAACAAATGATCCAACAAAGCCTCAAAAAACTGCCTGTTGACCAGCGACAAGTTTTGTCCAAAGTGTATTTGGAAGGTAAAACTCATAAAGAAGCAGCGGAAGAGTTATCCCTACCGCTTGGAACCATAAAATCTAGAGTCCGCTTGGCACTCCAGAAACTGACCATTTACGTAAAGAGGTAGTATTTGATGACCCACTACCATCCATCAATAGAAACATTAACGGACTATGCGGCAGGCGCTTTGCCTCTGTCACACTCTTTGTGTGTTTCCACCCACTTAGAGCACTGCCCTGAGTGTCAGCAACAAGTGAAAAAATTAGAAATGTTGGGGGCTCAGCTGTTTGAACAAAACCGCATGCCGCCTCAAGAATTAAGACATTTGAAAGATCAATTTTTTGCCAGACTAGAACAGCAGGATACTTCTGCTGACACGAGTCTAACGACGAAAACCGTTGAACGTATCGAAGACAATGGTTACCAGATTCCAAAAAGCCTGCGTCAATTTATTACCAAAGGCTACGACGACCTGACTTGGATGCATTTATCGCCTTCGTTTAAAATTGCCACCCTTCATAATGAAGAAGGCGGCGCTCAGATTGCCTTAACGCGAGTAAAAGCAGGCGCTCACATGCCAACTCACACTCATACTGGTGATGAAATTACTCTGGTATTGGAAGGTGCCTTCTCCGACGAAACAGGCATTTACCGACAAGGGGATTTCATTAGCCGCGATGCTCGACACAAGCACAAGCCTATCGTCACCAAAGACGCCGAGTGCATTTGTCTAACGGTGCTGGATGCGCCAATTGAGTTTACTGGTTGGTTTACCCGCTTGTTGAACCCAATATTGCGTCGATACCACCCTCATACCAGTTTGTAACCCCTCTACACACGCCTAAAAGCACGTTTCAAACAGAACGCGAAGGATTGCTTCTGTTTGTTGCTTTGATTTGTTGCTTCTTTTAGCCACCACCCACATACGGATGTTTTTCACCCACAACAAGAAAAAAATGTGAAACTCTGATATAGTGGTTGCTCAATTAAACAACAAGGACTACCAGTCATGGCAACAAAAAAGAAACAGCCAGCCGCAACGGAAACCTCGGAATCCATCGAAAAACAAATGCAAGAATTTCTCGCGAAAGGTGGCCAAATTAACAAAATCGATTCTGGTGTGAGTGGCCAATCTCAATTAACTGGATCGCGCCATATTTCTTTGGGCAACAGCAAAACAAAAGCGCAATAACACCTTCAGGCTCACGCACATTACGACACAACAACATTATCTATTGATAAGTCATGTACTCTTCAACGAAATTTGTGTGAGCCTGCCCATTTCTATTTGGTTGGATTGATTATGCTAAGTGAAACTGATCGTCAATTTTTCAAGCCATTTTGGCGTCGTGTCGTCGCGACATTAACTTGTGCAGTCTGGGCCAGCATTGAATGGCTCTACGATGAACCCATGTGGGCCGGTTTTGCCGCGTTACTGACCATCTACTGCGTGTGGAATTTCTTTTATCGCTTTGAAGAAGACGACGCCGACGAAGACAATTCGCCTCAATAACCCTTCCTGTTAATCTCATAAATACTGTCATAAAACTCAAGACACCAAAAAGCATGACTTTTTTCTGTTACAAATTGGTCATGTTTTCGCCACATTAACGTCACTTCTTTGTCACACCGACACTCTAATCTGAACAATAAATCATCAAAAGTTTATTCAGAACGGAGCGCCATTGTGATACAAGTCGAGCAAATGATTGCCAGTAAATCACCTCAGTTTTTCGACAAAAGTCCACTCATCACTCGCCCAACGCTAAGCCTATTAAAACGCTTGTTTCATGAAAATGAAGTGAACGAGTTTCTTGAGCAAAACGACAGTTGTGCTGGTTTTGAATTCATAGATCGCGTCTTGGATCATTTCAACTTTGGCTATCAAGTCAGCCAGATGGATCGTCGTAATATTCCTGCGGTAGGTCGCGTTATGATAATCGCCAATCATCCCCTTGGCGCTCTCGACGGTTTGGCATTACTACGTTTAGTGGGTGAAATTCGCCCTGATGTTAAAATCGTCGCCAATGATATGTTAATGGGCTTCGACGGCTTAAAAGACTTAGTCTTGCCAGTCGACAATCTAGGTGGCAAAACCGGCCGCCAGCAACTCAAAGCCATCATGAACTGCCTACATAATGAAGAAGCCATTATTATTTTTCCGGCTGGCGAAGTCTCTCGTATGTCACCCAGTGGCGTAAAAGACCAGAAATGGAATCAGAACTACCTTAAATTGGCGCAAAAAACCAACAGTCCATTACTGCCAGTGCACATTGGTGGCCGCAACTCCATGCTGTTTTACACCAGCTCCTTGGTGTATCGGCCGTTATCTACCATTCAACTTGCCAATGAAATGTTTCGCCAGCGTAACCGCAAGATTCCAATGCAAGTGGGTCAAGCCATTCCTATCCAAGAATTGGCGCAATTACCATTAAGCGACAAAGAAAAGAATAAGCTGGTCAAACGCCATCTGTACCGCATTGCCAAAGGCAAGAAGCCATTATTAAAAACAGAAAAAACGGTTGATCATCCGCAAAATCGTCAGTTGATTAAACACGAATTAAAACAGTCTGAGCACCTTGGCAGCACTAAAGACAACAAGCAAATTTACTTGTTCGACTACGATGCCGCGTCGGTCACCATGAAAGAAATTGGCCGTTTACGGGAAGTCGCGTTTCGTAAAGTAGGCGAAGGCACGGGAGAGCGCTCCGACTTGGACAAGTTTGACCAATATTATCGTCACCTGATTCTGTGGGACGAAGAAGAATTGGAAATCGTTGGCGCATACCGCATTGGTGAAGTGGCTCGCTACATGAAGGAAGAGTCACCTAATCGTATTTACAGTGCCGAATTATTCCGCTACTCCTGTGATATGGAACCGTATTTTGAGCAAGGCATCGAGCTGGGGCGTAGCTTTGTACAGCCAAAATACTGGGGCAAACGCAGCTTAGATTATTTATGGTACGGCATCGGTGCCTATTTAAATCGTCATCCAGAGATTCGCTATATGTTTGGCCCTGTCAGCTTAAGCAACAGTTATCCACAAGCCGCCAAAGATTTTATTGTGTCGTTTTACCAACTGTATTTTGCCGATAAAGAGCATTTGGCACGTTCGTTCACCCCTTATCAGGTGAACCCAGAACACAAAGACATTATTCAAAATATGTTTGCTGGCGATAACTACGAGGAAGATTTTAAAGTATTGAAGGAGCAACTCGGTCACTTTGGTGCCAGCGTGCCAACCTTATTCAAGCAGTACAGTGAGTTGTGTGAACCTGGTGGCGTTCGCTTCTTAGACTTTGGTGTGGATGCCGATTTTGGTTACTGTGTGGACGGTTTGGTTTTGGTCGATTTAAACACAGTCAAAGAAGCGAAAAATAAACGCTACCGAGGCTAACAAGACACATTTTAATGTGACACGTTACTATTGATGGTGATCGTGGTGATGGCGATGATGAGTAGGGTGATCTTGCTCTTCATCTGTTTTTCTCGTCGCCACGAGATAGATGATTTTGGCCACCAGCAATAGACTTAATACGATGAGGACAACCATTTGAATATCCATAAAACACCTCTTCTATTTTTTGTGAGTGCCACTTGAGTGTAGTTCAGATATTCCCGCGTAAATGTGAATTTACGTCCTATAATAGTAAAGGTGAGTGAAGCCCTACAACAGGGCATTTTTGCAACGATTTGCCGAAAAGCGAGCTTAAAACGCCTTCTGTTGAGTTCTAACCTCACAGGCTTTCCCAATAGCGTTAATGAGTTACCAAAGCTGGCGCAAGCCTTGCTTTATATAATATTACCCTCTCAGGCTTTTGCAGTAGCCTTGTTATTGTCTCTCTTGTTAAATCATATGGAGCTGGAAATGATTGAGAAAACCTACCTAAAAACGAAGCCAAAATGCAAAGTTAAATTTTCCTTGCCTGCAGACGCCATCGGTGATGCCAGTAAAGTATCGGTTGTGGGTGATTTTAATAACTGGGACGCAGAGGCCAATCCGCTGAAAAAGCAAAAAACCGGTTTGTACGCATCAACATTAAATTTGGAAGTGGATCACACTTACCAATTCCGTTACGTGGCAGACAATGTTCATTGGCTCAACGACGATATGGCAGACGCTTATGTACCGAGCCCTGTTAGCCATGACAACAACGGTGTATTAAACCTCTAGCATTGCTTATTTCACCTACCAACCTATGACGGTGCCTCAAGATTCCAGCGGAATTGAGGGGCCGTATTTTCTTGCCCTGAATAAACCAACCTTTCCCGACCTTGTCATAAAAACCCACTACACTGTTACAGCGTATTTGAAACGACGCACAACGAACTCTTTACGTCGCTCTCAGTCAGCGGGCTGATATTAGTGAGCAAAAATGTTACAATGTTTTTTATTAAACGCGCATTTAATAAAAAATTAATACCTTGATACCACGAGTACAAGGCATTGAACCCAATCAAGAGAGGCAAACAACATGGCACACAAGCAGCAATACATTCATGGCCGCTACCATGCATCCATCAGCGGTGAACATTTCGAAACCATCAACCCAGCCACTGGGGAAGTCATCGCGACGGTTGAACATGCAGGGCAAGCTGAGCTCGATGCTGCGGTTGAATCTGCCAAACAAGGTCAAAAAGTCTGGGCAGCAATGAGCCCAGTAGAACGTGGCCGTATTCTTAAGAAAGCCGCCGAGCTTCTGCGTGAACGTAATGAAGAGTTGGCTAAACTGGAAGTATTAGACACAGGTAAGCCGCTACAAGAAGCCATCTGCGTCGACATCGAAACCGGTGCTGATGTCATCGAATATTACGCGGGCCTAACCGATAAAATTCAAGGCGAATACCAAGATTTGGGCAATGGGAATTTCTTCTACACTCGCCGTGAGCCACTGGGTATTTGTGCTGGTATTGGCGCGTGGAACTACCCTATTCAAATCGCCATGTGGAAATCAGGCCCAGCGCTAGCAGCTGGCAATGCGATGATCTTCAAACCCTCTGAAGAAACGCCATTAACGGCGCTAAAACTGGCAGAGATCTTTACCGAAGCAGGCTTGCCAGACGGTGTTTTCAATGTCGTTCAAGGTGACGGTCGTACCGGTCAAATGATTACAAGCCACCCTGAAATCGACAAAGTGTCGTTCACTGGTGAAGTGGGTACGGGCAAAAAAGTGATGACGGCATCCGCTCAAACACTGAAAGAAGTGACCATGGAACTAGGCGGCAAATCGCCTATGATCATCTTCCCTGACATGCCAATCGATCAAGCGGTTTCTGCTGCTATGTTAGCCAACTTCTATACTCAAGGTGAGGTTTGTACGAACGGTACACGTGTGTTTGTCCATGAAGACATTCTTGAGGCTTTCAATAAAGAACTCAAAGAACGCACTGAAGCCATGATTATTGGTGACCCAATGGACATGGCAACGCAAGTCGGCGCTTTGATCTCGAAAAATCACATGCAGAAGGTTTTGGGTTACATCCAAGCGGCAAAAGACGCTGGCGCGACCTTGCTATGTGGCGGTTACCAAGTCACAGAAAACGGTTTAGACAAAGGCGCGTTTGTGGCACCAACTGTCTTCACTGACTGTACCGATGACATGCCACAAGTAAAAGATGAGATCTTTGGTCCTGTGATGTCCGTATTGAGCTTTAAAGACGAAGACGAAGCCATTGCGCGCGCTAACGACACAAAAATGGGCTTAGCGGCCGGTGTCTTCACCAAAGACTTCGCTCGTGCACATCGCGTGATCAATCAGTTGCAAGCGGGTATTTGCTGGATTAACGCGTGGGGCGCATCGCCGGCGGAAATGCCAGTCGGTGGTTACAAAGAGTCCGGTATTGGTCGTGAAAATGGCATCGACACGCTTTATCACTACACGCAAAACAAGAGCATCTTTGTCGACCTTAACGACATTGAAAACCCTTATTAAGCAAGACTGAGTAAGCGAGAGAAAGAATGGCAAACGAAACTTACGATTACGTTATTGTCGGCGCAGGCTCCGCAGGCTGCGTACTGGCAGACCGCTTAACGGAAAGCGGTGAACACAAGGTCTTGCTGCTTGAAATGGGCGGTTCAGATAAAAGCATCTTTATCCAGATGCCCACGGCTTTGTCGTATCCGATGAATACTGAGAAATACGCTTGGCAATTTCATACGGAAAAAGAGCCAGGCTTAGACGGCCGTGAAATGCACTGCCCTCGCGGTAAAGTGTTAGGCGGCTCCTCTTCCATCAATGGCATGGTGTACGTTCGCGGCCACGCATGCGACTTTGATGAGTGGGAAGAAAATGGCGCAAAAAACTGGAACTACCAGTCTTGCCTGCCTTACTTCAAAAAAGCCGAGTCCTGGAAAGGCGGTGCCGATTTATACCGTGGTGGCGAAGGCCCGTTAGCCACCAACAATGGCAACGACATGAGCTATAACCCGCTTTACCAAGCCTTCATTGAAGCAGGTGACCAAGCGGGATACGGTAAAACCGACGATTACAATGGCTTCCGTCAGGAAGGCTTTGGCCCAATGCACATGACGGTGAAAAACGGTGTTCGCGCTTCCACCTCCAATGTGTACTTGCGTCGTGCTCTCAAACGTCCAAATCTCACACTGAAAACGGGTGTTCTAAGCCACAAGGTCTTGTTTGAAGGCAAACGTGCTGTTGGCATCGAATTCAGTAAGAATGGCTCGGTCAGTCAAGTCAAAGCCAACAACGAAGTCATCCTGTCCGCAGGTTCTGTTGGTTCCCCGCAATTGTTGCAATTGTCTGGCGTGGGCCCTAAAGACGTACTTGAGAAAGCTGGTGTTCCTGTGGTTCAAGAACTCCCCGGCGTTGGAGAAAACTTGCAAGATCACTTGGAAGTCTACTTCCAATATCGCTGTAATCAGCCCGTTACCCTAAACGGTAAACTGGATTTGATCAGCAAAGGCTTGATCGGTACTCGTTGGATCTTATTCAAAGACGGCTTAGGGGCGACCAACCACTTTGAATCTTGTGGCTTTATCCGTTCTCGCGCGGGTTTGAAATCGCCGAATATCCAATACCACTTCTTACCGGCGGCAATGCGCTACGATGGTCGTACCGCCTTTGACGGTCACGGCTATCAAGTCCACGTTGGCCCGAATAAACCAGAGAGCCGTGGTAAATTATGGATTGAGTCGGCTGACCCAACAGCCAAGCCACGTATTTTGTTCAACTACATTTCCACAGAGCAAGATAAACAAGATTGGCGTGACACCATTCGCCTAAGTCGTGAGATTCTTCAACAATCGGCAATGAACGAATTCCGTGGCGAAGAGATTCAGCCAGGTTTGAACGTACAAAGCGATGAAGAAATTGATCAGTGGGTAAAAGAGAACGTTGAAAGTGCTTACCATCCATCTTGTACCTGTAAAATGGGCGCGGACAATGACCCGATGGCGGTACTGGATGAAGCGTGTCGAGTGCGTGGTGTGGAGAGTTTACGCGTGGTAGATTCGTCTATTTTCCCAACCATCACCAATGGTAACTTGAACGCTCCAACCATCATGGTGGCGGAAAAAGCCGCGGACATCATCCTTGGCAAAGCACCACTACCAAGCTTGGATGCGCCGGTTTGGATTCACCCTGAATACGAGACCAAACAGCGTTAAGCGTTGAAGTAGCTTGAAAGCCCCAAACTGTTTTTATGGCAATTTGGGGCTTTTGTATTATTAATATGTACTAACGAAACCATAATTTGCTACACCAGCTGAAATTTGAACAAAACCTGTAGACGTAATCTCATAGTCTCGATTGGCTCCTAGTGTCAGACCTAATGTTAGATATTGCCCATACACACCAATTTCATTAACTTTAATTCTAGTGGTTTTATACTGGTTTGATTTATTTTCGCTCATCATCTAATCCCTTTTCTCACGCTCAAACTTATTATCCCAACACTCTTGCCAAACCAAAAAAGGATATATTCTAATAAAACCCTCATCTAGCTTTCGGAAAACATTCATAAAGTAAGGATCATTAACAGAAAACCTAAAGCTCAAGGTCACAAAAATAGACAAAGGCCCAAATGTAGCTAGTGTCAGAAAAATAATCACATAATAAAAGTAAGAAATTTCTGTAGAAAACCACCTTAAAAAAAACCTATCTCCTAAAAATAAAAAAAATACGAACAAAAAAAACAAACTCGTTCTTTTTTTAATATGCTTCTTTTTAGGCGTTATAGGGGGGCGCTCAGGAAGCGGTTTGTCATAACCTAGCCACATAATATTCTCCATAAATGATAAAAATAAAATTCGTGGACAAAACAATCTATTTTCTTACATCATTGGTTGTTTTTTTTAATAGTTGATACAAATCTTTTTTTTGTTGATCTGTGATGTATTTAGCGATTTCAATTTCTTTACCTCTTTTCATCATCACAAGGCAGCGTTGAGATTTCTTTTCTTCTAAATAAATGGCTTTCATTTCTGATGAATCAAATTCGATATGTTGTCTTTTGAAAAAAACCGATTTCCAAAAATCAAAATAGCCTGAACCAAACCCGATAAATAACGGAGGTATTCCACTATCGTACTCTAGACCATTGGGAGTAATCTTGATCGTTAAATCAGCCACTTTTCTCAACAACCTATGCGCCATTTTTAGAAGAATGAAGAATAGAGTTATTGTAGAAATGACACCTAGCAACAAACCAAAATCCAACGCATCAAAGTTTAACATTTGATATATTTGGAAGGTGTTTACTAACGCAACACCTGAGAATAAAACAAATAGCAATGCCAATACATAGCGAGTAGCGCCTAAATTAACATAGCAAATCGAGAGGATAACAACGTCATTATCCTCTTCAACTTTTATATCTTTAACATGTGAAGTTTCATCTTTCATAACAGCTCCCTTGTATTCAACATAACCTCTCAGTATTTTTTAATCCCTCATGACTATATGCATAAATTTATCAGTCTAAGCACACATATGACAAACACTAAAAAATCAATACTGTATGTGTTTGATATTAACTGTTACTCCAATAATAGATCTTCTACTTATCAGCCTATTTAAAAATAGGACAGAGGCATAAAAAAAGCCTGCTAAATCAATTAGCAGGCTTTTCTGATATGCCTTTCAAACAAGTAGAAAGAGGTTATTTCAGTTCGAAAACCGCAAAACCATCGTTATTCATAGATTGGTAAACCATGTTGCTGCCTGCTGCTTCTTTGGCTTTAGACGCTGTGGTGAACAGAACTTTTGCCTGACCAAAATCTGCGAAAGACCAGTTACCATCGGCTGCAGGGTTTATGGTTTTCTGACTTAATAAGTAGTTCGCAACAACATCTCGGTTTTTATCAGGAGCATCAATGACAATGGTGTCACCGGACAAGTTAGGGAAACTACCACCACCGCCAGCACGGTAGTTGTTGGTCGCCACAAGGAAGTCGGCCGTCATATCCATTGGTTTACCTTGAAAGGTGACATCTTGGATGCGGTGTGCGTTTGGATTCGCCACCTTGCCTTCTGAGTCGTAGCGAGCTGGTTGAGTCACATCGATACGGTATGAAATGCCGTCGATGACATCAAAGTTATAAGTTGGGAAAGACTGATTGACTAGCTCTTGCGCTGTATTGGATTTGGCATCAATTTGATTGAACTGACCCGCCGCACGCTCAAGCCATTCCACCACTTGTGCTCCAGTGAGTTTCACTACTTTTAAATCGTTTGGATAGATGTACAGGTCACTGACGTTTTTCAGTGCAATGTCACCTTTCGGTACGTCTGTGTAATATTCTGGACCGCCACGGCCACCTGCTTTGAAGGGTGCTGCAGCAGACAAAATAGGCAAACCTTCATACGAGGTGCCACGTACAATGTTTTCGACATACCAAACTTGTGCGTTGTTTACGATTTGAATTGAAGGATCATCCTGTACCAAGGCGAAGAAACTGTTGATATCGGATGTGGACTCACCCACTTTGCGGCGCATGTAAGCCAGTGTTCCTTCGTGCTCCGTTTCTACTGCATCATTGATAGCCACGTCGGCTTCCACCAATGGAATGGTTGTACGACCTTCACGACGAGAAATGGCACGAACTTCGGCTGAACCATCGGCCACTTTCCAACCGTCACCTGCTGGCTCTAAGGTTAAATCCACCACACCTAAGTGCGATCCCCAAAACCCTGGCATGGTCGCAGGTTTACCGTAAACGGTGCCTTTTTCGTTATCAACACCATCGAATTGAGCAATAGTTTTATCACCTGGGAATACGCGGTGCGAATGACCAAATAAAATCGCATCGATGCCATCCACTTTGGCCAGATGATAAGACGCATGTTCTTCACCCTTCATATAAGGTGAATTCATCATGCCACTGTGTGGAATGGCGATGATGACATCCGCGCCTTCGGCTTTCATTTCGGGAACGTATTTTTTCGCCGTTTCGACAATGTCTTTGGCGATGACTTTATTGGTGAGATTGTCTTTGTCCCACGTCATGATCTGTGGCGGCACAAACCCTATGTAACCGATATTGACTGTTTGTGATTTACCATCCGAATCAACGAAGGTTTTTTGCTTGATCAAATAAGGCTGGAAGTAAGGTTGATCATTGCTGGCATCATTATCACCGTCATCAACGTAAACATTGGCACTGATGTATGGGAAGTTGGCGCCACTCAAGCTTTTCATCAAGAAATCTAAGCCGTAGTTGAACTCATGGTTACCTATGTTACCCACATCGTAATCTAGCAGGTTCATGGCTTTAAACGCTGGGTGAGTTTCACCAAAACGTAGCACACGACCTTTAGCAACGTAATCACCCAATGGCGTACCTTGCAACAAGTCACCATTGTCGACCAGTACAGAGTTGGTTACTTCAGCGCGCGCCGCTTTAATGAGAGTAGCCACACGGGATAAACCTACCGCATCACTTTGCTTGTCGCCATAGTAATCGTAATCCACCAAATTCATGTGAATATCCGTGGTTTCCATTACACGCAAATCGATCGTAGAAGCCTGCGCCAAGGAAGCAAAGGCCAGAGAGGAAGCTAAAAAAGCTGCCTTCTTAGATAAGTCAAACGCCATGTTAATACTCCATCATAATTTAAAGAATCAATACTTACCAAATAGTCAGCTTTTTGATCATAAAACGAAAAGATGATGAATTCATGAGTTTTTTGTGACAAAACGGGAAAAGCATCAAATTAATGACGCTTATAGGTATCAACGTTATGAATCTAACTGAGTTCGTCTAGTTGCTATATTCCAGCTTCTCACCATCAACTCGGTATTAACGCCGAAACCAACGCCACACAAAGAGTATGCGCATTAAAGCGGCCGCCACGTAAGTCATGGCGCAAGCGGTGAGAATGCGTTTTACCTTGGGTAAGTCCTCAGCCTGCACATAACTTCCTTCCGCTAAGATGGGCAAGGCTTTTTTGAAACTGGCGTCCCATTCTTCTGGCAACATAGCCAAATGGACAAATACCGCCAATAAGCCAGATAAACCAACCACAGCGGCATGCAAAGGCACGGCATAAGGTAAATGCAGCAAAACGGAAATCACTGGCCAGCCCAGTAGCAACGCACCAGCAATTCGATTCAAACCATGCGCCAGCGGAAGATAGCGAGAACTAAGATGAGAGATAGGCTGTTTCTTTTCATGGGCAATCGCATGCCCTACTTCATGAGCCGCCACTGCGACGGCGGTCAATGAACGTCCATTGAGCACACTTGGGCTAAGACGAACCGCATGCTCTTTAAAGTCAAAATGATCACGACCCTCTTGTGTGGTTTCTACGGATACCTTTTCCAACTCAAAGCGTTTCACTAGATGCTCAGCCAACTGCCCGCCAGTACCTGGAATATCACTGCGCTCTTGCGCGTAACGCTTCAAGGTATATTTGACCCAAATATTGGGGCCGAAGATCAATACCAAAGCCAAAATAACCAATAAAACCCACAACATACTTTTGCCTTTTTCTCTGTTAACCGTCACCCTGTAGTAGGGTATTTGGCACTATTGCTTTGCATCACATACACTGTCAATAAAAGGCACAACGCGAGACGATCATGAAAAACCCGCTTATCACGCCCATTCTTGCCATGCTAAAAGCACAACCTCATGGCTTAAAAGAGTTTGATATCCTCAAATCTTTGCAGAGCCAGTTTCCTGAGTTCAGCCAGTTGGCCGATGATACAAACCTTCAACTGTTTCGTCAGCATTTCTTGATCATGAACGCCTTATATCAGTTGCAAAGCCAACTCTGGCAGGAAGACAATCTAATGCTAAGTATAGAAGCCACGCAGATTCGTCTACTCAGTACGCAACACATATCCACTTCCGATAATACCAGTATCAATAATAGCCCAGATGCCAAACTCGCTGCTTATTACCTAGACTGGAGTGAATACGAAAAAACGGACGAAGCGGATGTAGCGCGCTTACTCGACAGCTTTTATAAAGGCATCTGTCATACGGGGGATCGACGTTCAGCCTTAAAAGTCCTAGAACTGGAAGAAGATAATCCAAGCAAGAACAGCATCAAACAACAATACCGAAAATTAGCGCAACAACATCACCCAGACCGAGGGGGCGACCAAGAAATATTCATTAGCCTTCGCGAAGCTTATGAACACTTAATGCTGCAAGCATCGTCCTAAAGTGTAAAAAGCCCGCCAAAACATTGCTTTCGCTGCCATAAATATTCAAGATGAAGTGTCGCTGTCATTCGCGCCATGTTTTTGAATGACCTACATCTAACACCCAAGAATAAGTTGAATATTATGCTGTTATCGCGTTTTATCATCGGCTCTCGCCGACTCATACGTCCTATTTGTCTGACCAGTGTCACTCTGATCGCCGCCTGCAGCTTTAATGAAATCGACCATTCCAATGATTTTGAAAATAATGGTCGTGACGCCACGGCACTAAAGCGTGATCAGCTGTATCTAAAGGAAAGTTTACCCCCCGGCTTGCCCTATCCTGAGGACAATTTCCGTGATGGACTGACACAGCAACAAGCCTATTTAAACCGCTTATCAGATCGTCAATTCCAGTTGGAAGACACGCAAGTGGATTTGGCGGACCTTAAGCATGTGGCTTACGAGATTTCACTCTGGTTAGACAATCCTAAATACACTCCTCATCTCGTCGCTCATCAGTTGGCGGGACAAGATCAGCGTGGCAATGTGCAGATCACGGGATATTATGTGCCAGTAATGCCCGTTCGCCATTTGCCGGATGAAGAATTCCGTTATCCCTTATATCGTAAGCCGACTCAGACCAACGCCGAAGGGCGTTATCCATCCCGAGAAGAAATTGATTTCGAAAGCGCCCTTGCAGGCCAAGATTTAGAAATCGCTTACACGGCGGACCTAGTGGATAATTTCTTTTTGCACGTACAAGGGTCAGGGGTTATTGAATACGAAGATGGCGAACAGAAGCTGCTATCTTGGGGCGGCGTGAATGGTCACCCTTATCGCAGTATTGGCAAAGAATTGATCGAGCGTGGGGAAATAGACAGAGCAGATATTTCCGCACAAAGTATTCGTCAGTGGCTAGATGAACACCCACATAGGATGCGCGAAATCCTTTCCACCAACCCAAGTTACTTGTTTTTCAGTGAAGGTCTAGAAAAACCAGTTGGTGCCGCCAACGTTCCTCTTACTCCACTCTATTCCGCGGCCGTTGATCCTAGCGTTATTCCATTAGGCTCTATTTTATTGGCTCAAGTGCCGAAGCTAGATGCGTCAGGTGAGTTGGTTGGACACGAATTTCGCTTATTGTTAGCGCAAGACAAAGGTGGAGCCATTAAAGGTCCTGGGCATATCGATTGGTATCAGGGCATTGGAGAGGAAGCGCATTTCCATGCGGGACAGCTTAAGCACTTTGGCAAAGTCTGGTTATTGTTACCACCATCCAAGCCGTCATCATACTAAACTAAGCCATTAAAAATGCCGCGACTCAGGTCCGCCGCGGCATTTGGCCGATGATCAGTTATCTTAAATCACTCAATTTAAAAGACACTGGAATGTTAATTTTCAGTTCCGTTTCCGCCATGTCTTTAGGAAATTTTGGCAAAGGCGTCGCATTTCGAATCATCTTCATCACAGCTTTGTCCAAGCGTTTATAGCCGGAGCTCTTGGTAATTTTCACATCCGACACCGAGCCATCGGCATAAGCTATAAAGGACAGAGACACCACCCCTTCTTCGTTACGTCGACGTGATTGTCTTGGGTAACGCTTATTCTTGGCTAAGACCGCTTTCAGCTTAGAAAAGTAAGTTGCTTTTGCCCCTGGGTTACCACCTGTTGTCGCGGCATTACCGCTGCCAGTTGTTGCCTTCATATTTGCCATAGAAGGTGGGGCGACTTTTTTAGGTGCCGCTTTCACCACTTTCTGAACAGGTTTTGGCTCTGGCTCTGGCTCTGGTTCTGGCTCTGGTTCTGGCTCTGGTTCTGGTTCTGGCTCTGGTTCTGGCTCTGGCTCTGGTTCTGGCTCTGGTTCTGGCTCAGGTTCTGGCTCAGGTTCTGGCTCAACCTTCTCCACTTCAATTGGAGAGTCTTGTTTTATCTCGACGGGTTCTGGCTCGATGATTGGCTCTGGCTCGACGATTGGCTCTGGCTCGACGATTGGTTCTGGCTCGACTTCTGGCTCTGGCTCGACTTCTGGCTCTGGCTCGACTTCTGGCTCTGGCTCGACTTCTGGCTCTGGCTCGACTTCTGGCTCTGGCTCGACTTCACTCTCTTCAATCGGCTCTTCAACTTCCTCAACCTCTTCTTGAGCAAGCGTCGTTTGCGCCGCAACCCCTAAGTCGCCCATCATCCCTAAATCAAACTCTATGCCTTGAACTCCTGCTGTTTGACTTCCTTCAGAGTCATTACTGTAAAAAGCAAAATAAAATGCCCCAGCATGAACTGAAATTGCCAAACCGCCAGCGACAAACCAGTGACGTGCAGAGATCATTGCGTGCCTCGCTCTAATTGAGTCGCCAAACTCACTTTCGTTAAACCGGCTTGTCGAACTTGGTCAAACACAGGTCGCAGTTTTTCTAATGGAATGCTGCCATCCGCTTTAATCTGTACCCAAAAGCCGTCTTTATCTTCAGCTTGTTCAAACTCACGCTCCAGATAGCCTTTCACATCCTCGATCTGAAACACATCCTCTTCCACATAAAGCTCATTATTTAAACCGACAAAGATCGCCACGCTGGGGTCAGTCTCAGCACGGTTATCATTTATGGATTCTGGCGGAATGACAGCAATAGGATCGGCTTTTTGAATTTGTCCTGCCACCATGAAGAAGACCAACATAAGGAATACCACATTGATCAAGGGCACCATATTATCGTCATCTGAGGCATTTCGAGCAGCGTACTTTTCCCCTATTTTCATTCTGAGGGTGTCTCCGACATAGCAAAAGCATTGGCAATAGAAACCGTATTGGCACCGTTTTCTTTCAGACGATCAGCGAGCTTCATTAAGGTTTGCAGCGTCACACCGTCTTCCGCCTTAATAATGAAAACACCGTCGTTGTTCTCTTCTACTAAAGACTGAAAAGCGGCTTGGTCGGATAAACGAATAGAGCGGTCTGCTAACCAAACTTGGTTATCATTCAGTTTAAGGGTCAGAATAAGGTTTTCGCTTTCACTCTCAGGCTTAGGCGCATCGGACGCCACAGACAATGGCGTGTCGACAATGCGCCAAGGAACAAAACTAGACGTTAACATGAAGAACAACAGCAGGATAAACACCACATCAATTAAGGGGGTTAAGCTGATGGCATTCTTACGTTTTGGCTGAGTCAGCTTAAGCGGCATGTAGAATCTCTTTCTCAGCTTCTTCCACTAACTCTTTTGCCTTTGGGCTAGTAAAAATCTGCGTCACAGCATCATTCATATTGTGTGCGATACGCTCTACTTTGCGCTCCAACCAGCTGTGTAAAGTCACAACCGGAATCGCCACAGCCAAACCAACCGCTGTGGTCAATAGCGCCTGCCAAATCCCCCCAGATAACACTGACGGATCCACCTGATTTCCAGCCCCTTCCATTTGCTGAAACGCTGTAATCATCCCCAATACAGTACCAAGTAACCCTAGCAATGGACTCAATGTCGCAATGATTTCCAAAGGTCGTAAGAAGGAGCGTAATTCGCTCAGCAAATTCATCGCACGACGCTCGACTTCTTCACGGATTAAATCCGCGGTCATAGAACCATTCACCAAGGCTTCCATTGAATAAGCCACTAGGCTATCAATCGGACGCTTTTGTTCTAATTTTTCTAACGCGCCGTCAACGTTATTATTACGCCATTCGGCGAGCGCCAAATTGGTTGTTTTTAAACTTTCGGCACGCAAAGAAGAAAACTGCCAAAGCTTAAGCAACACAATCGTAAGCGCCACCACAGAAAACACCATCAAAATCCAAACAACGGGGCCACCGACCTGTAAGAAATCAACTATTTTCTGCTGTATTGAATCTTCCACAGTACTCTCCAATTGAGTAAAAACATGATTTCAAATGGTATTCATTCTCAACCACATTTTCAATAGACAAATTGTGGAAGTCCTAGATTAATTCGGCCTAATGTCGTGATGTTTGCCTTTAGACGGCCTTACTTGAGCCGACATCGAGTTTGAATGCGCAAACTGACACAATTCCTTCCCTAAAGTGACAATATTCCCCTTACTCACTTCCCTCTCAAAGTCATCTTGCATAATACCCATGTCTTTACGCAGCTCATGGGGTAAATAAGCCAGTTTCCTGCGTGACCAATAACGTTGAAAGCACCATGAAAGGTGCTTCATTAATGCAATAATCATCCTACCTATGCCCTCATCAAATTATCCAATTGAAAGGTCATCATAGAAGCCTTAACAGCTTATCAGTAGAGGCAGACAGGCGTTTTCTTAAACAGACAGAAGACCATACGGGTAATCTGTATGGATGACTTTAAAACATTCTGTATGACCACTACGTTATTCAACAAGTTATATGGCAACAAAGGTCTTCGCTGACCTACTTCCATCATCTACCTACATAAATAGCGAAAGCCAAAACTTGCTGCCATTAAGCAAATACAAACCGATAAGCAACGTAGAAAAGCAACACTGACATCATACGATTCACCCACGCCATCACCTTAGGATTCATCGCGACGTGTTGTAGTCGAGATCCCGCCAACAGATACACACCTGGTGCACCAAAGGCCATGGCTGAAAGAATCAAAGACCATACCGCAATCTCCATTCCTGTAATCTCATATCGCGGAAACTGTACCGTCACAATGGGTACGATCGCCACCAAGGCTTTTGGGTTGCAAAGCTGTAAAATCAGGCCGGTTTTAAAGCCAATCACGGACGCTTCCAACTCAGCTGTTGTCGGGTGAAAACTGGCTTGCATGATTTTCACCCCCAGATAAGCAATATACAGCCCACCCAAGGTCGCAATAATCGACTGATAACCTTCTGGAATGATTTCACCACCAAGATAGCCAAGCAGAAGAAACAGAATCAACATCGCTAGACCAACACCAGCACAGTAACCAAATGCTCGCCAGCCTTGTCCATTGACGCCCGCCAAAAGCGCAAGAGTATTTGCAGGGCCTGGGCTGTACATAACGCCAAAGGCGTAGATGATTATTTCAAGCATAGAAAAACCTCAAAAGATAATTTGATAAAGATGAAAAACAGATGAATCAGTGAGTGCGAAAGGTCGCTAGGTTCGTAACAAGGTACGCCTAAATTGATGGGGAGTGACACCAAACATGGGTTTAAAGCGTCGATTAAAGTAGCTTACATCCGTGAAGCCAAAGGTCAGCGCGACATCCGTCAATGACATGCCCATTGAAAGAGCGTCTTTGGCGCGGTTGATACGATAGTTTTGCCAATATTGATGTGGTGTCATGCCAAAATAATCACGAAAACAACGCAACAAATGATACTTAGACATGTGCGCCACTTGGCTTAGCGCGTCGAGAGAAACCTCGTCACTGACATAGGCATGCAAATAGTCTCTGACTCGCTCGAAAACAGGGTCTTTCGCGCGATGTTTGGACTTACCTAGACGAACAGGGCGCTGAACGCCCTTTTGGTGGGCTAAATATTCAGCAAATTCAAACAAAGTTGACGAGTACTCCAAAGCGGATGACGCCTTGTTCTCGACCAAGTTGGCCAAACGCAAGATATGCGCTTGGAGCACTAGATCGTTTTGTACTGTTTGTTCTATACGAAAATCTTGAGCACAGCGAACGCCAGCACTCTCAAGCATAGGGTTTAATTGATCTGGATGGACATACAACATTTTATAATGAAGCGTATCGTCCGTACCGGAATGACCGTCGTGAGCATCCTCTGGGTTGAACACAATCACATTGCCAGAATAGCTCTTATGGTGTTCACCCAAGGCATAAAAATCTTGTCGGCCGGACAATGTGACACCAAACGAAAACTCTTCATGGGCGTGGGTTCCGTAGGAAAAGTCATTCATTGACGCTTCCAGCAACATCACCTCGTCAAAGGCGGCGCTTTTCACAAACTGAAAATGATTTTCTGCCGGCATCACAACCTCTCATTCGTCTCTTAACCACACCATGAAGAATAGAATATCCCGTTTGCAGGTAAAAAGATTGGACGATATTGCGCAATCGACAAAAGCGCCTCAGTCTAAATGGACACGCTAGCAGCCACCTTTGCTAATGCCTTTTGGTACATCCTCCAAGCACACATACCAGCGAGTAGGTTAGCAACGAGTACACCAACGAAAAGGCCTTTTAGCCCCGCCAGCTCAGCGCCGAGCCATAAACAAGGCAAAAAGAAAGCAAATAGCCGCAAGGCAGAAATGGTTAACGCCACATAGGATTTACCCAACGCATTACAGACAGACACCATCAACATGCAAACACCCAAAGCACCTAGGCTGACCGGGACGATGAGTAAATGCCAAGTTAAAATGTCCGACACAGCCTGTTCACTGGTCATAAGACGAGCCAAAGGCCCTGCTAATAAGAAGGTCAGTAACGCCACACCTAATTGAAACAGCAAAATATACCGAATCGCTATCGAAACCACAGAGCGGATGTCTTGAATCCGATTGGCCCCCAATAAGCGACCAACCATAGGTGGCATCGACATGGTTAATGCTAAAACAGAAACAATGGTAAAGAACTCAAACCTCGACCCTAACGCCCAAGAGGCTACCGCCGCAGTACCAAAGCTAGCAATCAGCTTGGTGGCCATCATGGAGGACACTGGCGGTAATAACTGACTGATCATAGCAGGCCCCATAATATGACCAATCGACGCTAAGCTTTTACCAACATTCAAATTCCTCCAATCAAAACTTACCCAGCGTTTAGCCGACACTTGAGGCGCAACCACTAACGCCCCCAAACCAAATGCCACGGTTGTGGCTAACGCCGCACCGTTAAGACCAAGATCAAGAGTAAAAATAAAGATAGGATCCAACACCAAATTCAACACACTGGTTACTATCATCATGATGCCTGGCAAAATCGTATTGCCATTGGCTCGGCTAATGCTGTAAAAAAAGTACAATAAAGCACCAACCCAAGCGCTTAATAGCCAATACGGCCAATAATCGTCCACCGTGCCATAGACAGTATCCGGTGCACTTAATAACGCTAAAATTGGCCCTCGCATCAGCCAAATAAG
The DNA here is from genome assembly GCF_003314975.1 of Marinomonas aquiplantarum. Classification (GTDB taxonomy): domain Bacteria; phylum Pseudomonadota; class Gammaproteobacteria; order Pseudomonadales; family Marinomonadaceae; genus Marinomonas; species Marinomonas aquiplantarum. Next base: position 64,445 of record NZ_QNRF01000008.1, on the reverse strand, counting down.
CACACTAAAGACGGCAATGCCAAGACTACCAATCATCAGCACCAAGCCGCCCAGTTGCTTCGCATACTGAATATTTTCAGCACCCAACGCCCGAGCAATCATTGCCGTCGTGGCAATGCCCAGCCCCACTTGCAATCCGATGACCAACATTTGAATCGGCAAGGTAAAACCTTGCACTGCCAGAGGTACAACACCTAACTGGCCAATGAAGGCACTGTCCACCAGCTGAAAACTCATCAAAGACAAGATCCCAAACAACATGGGCCAAGTCATATTAAACAATTCACGTGCAAGAGAAGGAGAGGAAGTCATAAAGTGGCAAGTATCTCTAAAAAAGAATATTAAACTTCCCTATTGTAACGCGAATAGCGTGACAGTTTTACCTGTTACATTGAGACAATATTCCATCACCATAAAAAGGCGTTAATGGACCATTTACGCTGCCTTTAAACTAAAGCAAACACTCACCCTCTTTTTAGGGAAGAAAAGCGTCCTGCCAATAACATTAAAGCAACACTCATCACTGACAACATAAAAAAGCCCGTGGCAAAGGGTGTTAGAGTATTGTGATAGAACTGCCCAACCGATACGGCCAAGACAATCGCAATCATACTAGACAAAGATGAAATCAATGATGCCCCCAACCCAGCAGTTCGGCCTAATGGTTCCATCGCCATGGCATTCACATTACCGAACACCATACCAAAACAAGAAAACATCAGCATACAAATGGCCATAAACCAGAAAAAAGGCGGTACGCCATCATAATTCAGCACCAAAATAGACAACACAAAAGACAGGCAAACCATCACGCTTAACGCAAAATAAACGCAAACCTTCATCCCCACTCTCAGCACAATTTTGCCGTTGAAAAAGTTCATCACGCTAGAGCCAATGACCATCATGGCGAAATACAGAGGAAAATCCTCTCCCACCAAATAAATGTCTTGAAAAATTGACTGGGCGGTACTGATATACAACATTAACCCGCCAAACACGCAGCCTAACAAAGCCGTGTATGCCATGACCTCTTTGCGACTCAAAATGTCTTTTGCATCCGACATCAAACTGGACCACTGCAATGGAATACGACGCTCTTTCGGTAACGTTTCCGGTTGCCGCCAACAGAACCAAGCAAGCGCTAACAAAGACTGAATCAACAACATGGCAAAAATCCATCGCCAGTTGCCCAATTGCATCACCAACTGACCAATTGCCGGAGCCAGCAAAGGCACTAACAAAAAGACCATCATGATAAAAGACATGATGCGCGCCATGGCGGCCCCCTTGTACAAATCACGAATCAGCGCCCGGGATACTATTTTTGGCGCTGACACCCCAAACCCTTGGATCAAACGCCCAGCCAATAACATTTCCAACGACGAAGAAAACAATGCCACTAGGGTGCCGACAAGGTAAATCGCGATTCCTAACACAATACTATTTTTCCGCCCGAGAGCGTCTGACAAAGGGCCAAAAGTGATCTCACCAAACACCATGCCCAAAATCATCGCCGAAATAATCCATTGGGTATGCTGATAATTCTCGATCAATAAATCTTGTGCAATAAAGGAAAACGCCGGCAACATAGCGTCCATTGTCAGCGCAGTTAAAGACATCATCAAAGCAAATAAGGTAATAAACTCGGCTTCAGACAGTTGTTTTATTGATGAATCTAACGCTATGGAATCAGAACTCGACATACTTTTCCTTAAAAAATGAAAACAATCTATCCATCATATGACATAAATAAAACCGCTTCATTCAGTACCTGTAGTAAACTGTTAAATGTGCCGAACATCATGATAAATAACCCATAAAAACAACAAACGGGGTCACTATGGAATTAGGTCTGGCCAAACATTTAAAACTCAATCAACTGCGTTTAATTTCAGTCATTTCGGAATATGGACAGCTGGGCATTGCCGCCGACGAAATGGCCATGACACAACCTGCAGCCTCGCGAATGTTAAGCGACATTGAGCAAACGCTTGGTACGCGCTTATTCATTCGTCATGCAAAAGGAATGGAACCAACACTCGTCGGCCAAGCCGTCGCCCGCCGAGCACACAATCTCTTAGTCGAGTTACGCGATCTCGCCAGAGAAGTCAGTGAACTCAAAGAAGGCGGAGGAGGCACAACAGCGATAGGGGCCGTAACAGGAGCCGCTGTCGGCTTTGTCATTCCGGCCATTCAACAATTGCGCGCCATTGCCCCTAGAGCGGAAATCGATATCAATGTCGATACCAGTGATAGCTTGGTTCGAGACTTAATTGCTGGTCACAATGACTTTGTGTTGGCCAGAATTCCGAAACAATATGACGCCAATGTATTTGAAATTTTCCCTGCAAGAAGTGAGTCAGTACAGCTCGTCGTTCGTAAAGACCATCCCTTGGCCAATGTAGAAAAAATCGCGGTTCGAGATTTAGCCCATTTTGAATGGGTGATGCAATCTCATCGAGCCCCCATAAGAGAGGCCGTAGAAGCGGCCTTTATGGAAGAACGTGCCGAGTTACCGTTAAGCATTACCAACAGCACATCATTACTCGCGTTAATCGCCATTCTAGTCTCTTCCAATGCCATTGCCCCAATGGCCAGTGAAGTCTGCGACCTTCTTGTTGGGCAAAAGGTAAATGCAAAACTTAAAATTCTTAAGTTAAATCGTAGCATCACCATGAGCCCATACTATGTATTGCAAATGCAAGGTCGCCAATTATCCCCCCTCGCGAATCAGCTCAAACGCTTGGTGCTTGCCGAGTTAGAACAAAAAGCGACAAGCCCTTAAACAAGCGGGCCAAACACTTCATAATGCAATATCGGATTTTTCAGCTTACTTTACTAACGCTATAATGCTTAAGGAAGGTACGAACAAGTTTATTCACTACGATAACCTATCTTACTTTGCTCTAATCCCTCTAAATCAATGTAAGGAACAATGTATGGATAGCTTTTTTATTCGAGGCCATATTCAGGCTGCAACCACACACTAACCATCTGTCACACATAGTTTTTTGCTTCAGTAACGTCGGGAAATTAGAGCAACAATACATCCAGCTATGCACAAACCCATTAGTACGAAGAACAAACCTTGACTGCCGTTCAAATCAATAGCGTAAGCGAAAATCGGTGAGCCAATAGTCGCACCTAAATTACCAAGTTGTGCTATTGAACCATTTCCCATTGCCTGCTCCGACTCTGTTTTTGAAAGGGCGGGAATTAGGGCAAAGGAAGCTCCTTGGACAACGCCCGAAATAACAAGCAACAGTAAAGCACTAAACAAAAAAAATAGTGAAAAACCCTCAAAACTGATAACAAAATATGCCATTAGAGTAACGCCGACATATGCAATAAATATTAAATTTTGAGGACGCAAAAGGTATTGAGATAAAAACCCAGATAGAAAAGTACCTGCGATGCTACATAATGGAAGCAATATAAAAAGCAAGTTTTTTTCTGAGTTATTAGAAGCCAACCTAGGTATAAATGTTAATAATGCAACAAACATAGTGGTATGAAATAGAAAAATTAGTCCAGGTAAAAAAGTCCTAGGGTTCAAATAAACCTGCACTGTCTGGTTTAGTAAACTAAGAAAATTCAGTTTGTTACACCCTGATTCATTAGCCGTTATCAATTTAGATGAAAATAAGAAATAAAAAACTAGAGGAAGTGATAAAAAAGCATGAGCAATAAAAATACCAGACACACCATATATTATAAGGATTTCACCTCCTAGCCATCCTGTAATAGCAAAAGCCACTCCAAAAAAAGTCCCCCACAACCCCATTACTAAAGAATGATGGTTTTGCGTCGAACTCCGGAGCATAAGAGTTGGGGCTGCAACAATTAGACCGAGGTGCGATAAACCTTCTATTACTCTAGTGGTTAATAATAAATAATAAGAAGGAAGCATTGATTGGATAAATGATAGTAATCCTCCTATTAGCAAAGACCCAATGAGAACTTTCTGATACCCTATATAACCAGAAAGTACCCCTGCCACAACACCAAATAACAAACCTATAAATCCAACCACAGATAACATGATCCCCATAGAGGAACTGTCAACGTTATAAATAATGAGTAATTGATCGTAAGAAATAGAAAGTTTTGCAAACTGCATTGCTGCAAAAACACCGACAAACCATAGAATAATTACATCAATCCATTTTGTCTTTTCTAATTCAACCTCTCCAATTTCTGAAATAGCACTCATAATACCCTCAACACTCTTGGAAAATGGGAAAAGTCTCTATATTTTTTAAAGTCTGTATAGGAAGTATCAAAAAAAGAATGCATCTCAGATTTAGGTGTTAATATATCCATCGAAACGGTAAACAGACCCAAATTTGACAAAGTGCAACCAGAAGAGTGACTTAGAATTCGCCTTACCCCCCTCATCACTTGAACCTCCATATTCATCTTTTTAATAGAGAGCCAATAAAAAGATAAGGTAGATAGCCTATTTACTCCTTAGCCAGCTAGCTCTATATTCACTTAGAGTACAGATAACACCATTGCTTGGATAGAAATCAGTAAAGTCTTTTAGCATTTAAGTGCAGGTAACAAGTACGACATTACTTGTCAATCGATAGATAAATAACGGAATAAGATCACAAAAGCAATGTCTCTAAGGTTAGAGACTATGGTATTGACTAGTTAAACAGAAGGATATTAAAAAGGCGAGTCACTGTTGTTGAACAGCACTCGCACAAAGGTTTACCTCAAGACTTATTTCAAACACTAGGGAAGACTAATCTGTAAGATCTTTCGGTAATAAAGCTCTTGGAATGTTCTGGTAACACACAGGTCTCAGGAAACGGCGGATCGACAAGGTACCGACAGAGGTAGCGCCAAAGTTTGTTGACGCAGGGTATGGACCACCGTGAACCATGGTGTCACTGACCTCAACACCGGTTGGAAAACCATTCGCCAACACTCGCCCCGCTTTTCGTTCCAACACAGGCATAAGTTTCTGACACACCCCATAATCTCCTTGATCAAGATGAAGCGTGCAAGTTAGCTGCCCCTCCAAATGACGAGCCAACTCAACCATATGCTCAACACTGTCCGCCAATACGACCAAACCTAGCGGGCCAAACACTTCTTGATGCAAGGTCGGATTGTCCAGCCAAGCTTGCCCTGACACCACGAACAAATTTGGTCGTGCTGTACGGTCTTCGGTATCGGCTGTGCGTAGAACCGACGTGACATCCGCATTCTCTATCGCCGCGACACCTGAACGGTAAGCACTGGCAATGCCATCGGTTAACATGGTTTGCGCAGACACTTCCGACAAAGCCGCACTCGCGGCAGTTATCATGGCTTTCGAATCGGCGTTATCTAGCATCACCGCAATACCGGGATTCGTACAAAACTGCCCCACTCCCATTGTCAGTGAACTTGCCCAACCTTGGCCCAATTCTTCCGCTCGGTTTTTGAGCGCTTCAGGCATAACAAACATGGGGTTAACGGACCCCAATTCACCAAAGAAAGGAATTGGCTCAGGACGTGCTGCACACAAATCAAAGAGCGCACGACCTCCCGCTAAACTACCGGTAAAGCCAACTGCTTTAATCAAAGGATGCTGAACCAAAGCTTGCCCTGCGGCAAAGCCATCTCCCTGTATAAATGAAAATACGCCCGCTGGCATATTGCATTTTTGAATGGCTGCGTCGATTGCTTGTGCCACGACTTCCCCAGTCCCTGGGTGCGCCGGATGGCCTTTTACCACCACAGTGCAACCCGCGGCTAATGCGGCGGCGGTATCGCCACCCGCCGTCGAAAAAGCCAATGGAAAGTTGGACGCACCGAATACCGCCACAGGACCTATTGGTCGCTGTATCATGTGCAATTCAGGACGAGGTAACGGCTCACGATCCGCTAACGCCCCATCAAAGCGGTAGTCCAAATACTCACCCGATAATATGTGGCTTGCGAACAATCTTAATTGCGCTACGGTACGGCCACGTTCACCTTGTAATCTGGCCTCTGGCAAACCGGTTTCTTGTACGCCAATCTCTGTAATGCTATCGCCACGAGCCTCTATTTCATCAGCGATGGTATTTAAAAAATTCGCTCTTTCTTGACGAGAAGAATAACCATAAAGTTCAAAAGCTGCTTCCGCCGCCTTTACCGCCATCTCTACATCGGCTGCTCGCGCAAGATAAAATGAATGTGAAGGTCCACTCGCAGGATTAGATGAAAACGTGTCTTCGCTTTTCACCCACTTCCCAGCGATAAAGTGTTGTCCGGTTAACATGCTGACTCCTTATTAATTATGACGAGATAGTTTGCAGATCTTGTTAATGACTGTCTTTCGGAACCGCTGCACCACGACAACCTTTCAAAAAATCAAAGTCAGCCCCGGTATCGGCGCCTTGGACATGATCATGGAACAATTTAATATAGCCACTTTTAGGGGCCTCAAGATGTGTTTTCCAGTTGGCTAAGCGAGTCGCCATTTCATCATCCGTGATGTCTACTCGCAAACAACGACGCTCTACATCCAACTCGATCATGTCACCATTTTTCACCACGGCTAACGGACCACCCGCAGCGGCCTCCGGCGTAGTATGCAACACCACAGTGCCATAAGCGGTGCCTGACATCCGCGCATCCGAAATCCTCACCATGTCTTTAATGCCTTTGCGTAAGATTTTGGGCGGCAGGCCCATATTGCCCACTTCGGCCATACCTGGGTAACCCTTCGGGCCACAATTTTTCAGCACCATCACGCAATGCTCGTCTATGTCTAAGGCTTCGTCATTGATCTTGGCTTTATAATCATCAATGTCTTCAAACACCACCGCCCGTCCGCGATGCTGTAATAAATGCGCCGAGGCCGCTGAGGGTTTAAGCACGGCCCCCTGAGGCGCAAGATTACCTTTTAGCACCACGATACCGCCTTTTTGAGTTAAGGCTTTTTCAACCGGTAAAATAACATCCTCATTCCAGTTACGAACCTCTTTAACCTCGTTCCAAATCGATTCACCCGAGACAGTAAGCGCATTTTTATGAAGCTTTCCAGCTTCGGCTAGATGCTTAATCACCACAGGCAATCCGCCCGCGTAGAAAAACTCTTCCATCAAATATTTCCCTGACGGCATGAGATTCACTATGGTGGCAATGTCCTGACCCAACTTATCCCAGTCATCTAAATTCAGATCAACACCCACGCGGCCCGCAATGGCTAATAAATGAATCACCGCATTGGTTGACCCGCCAATGGCGCCATTGATGCGAATGGCATTTTCGAATGCCTGTCTTGTTAACACGTCCGACGGTTTCAGATCGTCTTTCACCATATCGACGATTCGACGCCCAGTAAGGTGTGCCATAACCCGACGACGACTGTCTACAGCCGGAATCGCTGCATTTCCTGACAGCGCCATGCCCAATGCTTCGGCCATCGATGCCATGGTACTGGCGGTCCCCATCGTATTACAGGAACCCGCAGAGCGAGACATGGATTGCTCTGCTTCTAAAAAGTCTTCCTGAGTCATATTGCCCGCTTTGATGTCCTCTGACATCTGCCACAAGGCGGTACCTGAGCCAACCCGCTCACCTCGGAAGTAACCGTTGAGCATCGGGCCACCAGAGACAACAATCGCTGGAATGTCTACACTGCATGCGCCCATCAATAACGCGGGCGTTGTTTTATCGCAACCCGCCAGCAAAACAACGCCATCCAAAGGATTCGCTCGTAACGCTTCCTCAACATCCATGGCCGCCATATTCCGATACATCATGGCAGTCGGCCTAAGCGAGCTCTCCCCAACGGAAAAAACAGGGAACTCTAATGGCAAACCACCAGCCTCATAAATGCCATGCTTTACTCGATCGGCAAGTTCTCTAAGGTGTGCATTACAAGGTGTTAATTGCGACCAGGTGTTACAAATACCAATCACTGGGCGACCATCAAATAAATCAGCAGGCAAGCCTTGGTTTTTCATCCAACTGCGATGATAAATATGATCTCGAGACGTACCGCCGAACCATTCGGTGGAACGTAATTTTCGCGGCCATGGTTTGGGAACAAAGACCTTTTTTGATGACTCCGTCATACCCAACCTCCATCAACAATGAAATTCTGCGCCGAGCACATGACAGCCGCATTCGACCCCAAAAATAGCGCCATATTCGCCACATGCTCTGGTAACACCTTGCCAGCCAAACATTGGCTTTGCTTGATCTTTTCTTCGGCCGCATCGTCCACCCACAAACGCAGCTGCTTTTCCGTCATCACCCAACCCGGAACCAAGGTATTGACGCGAATACCAGCGGCGCCAAGGTCACGAGCTAATGAGCGAGTTAACCCATGCATGGCGGCCTTACTCGTGCCATAGGTTGGATACCCTGCGGTGGCCATCATCCAACCAACAGAACCAAAATTGACAATAGAACCCCCGCCAAGCTCTTTCATCATGGGGGCGACGGTTTGAGCCGCAAACATGGCATGCTTTATGTTTACCCCCACCAATTCGTCAAAACGCTCTTCCGTCAGCGACGCTAAAGAGTGACGAACATCATTGGCCGCATTATTAAGTAAAATACTAATAGGTCCGAAGGCGTCTGCTGCATTGCGAATTTTGCTCTGATAATCTTTGATATTAGTAATGTCACATACTTCAAAGCGCACACTGTGACCGTCCTTCAACAAGCGCTCTGCCAGCTGACATCCCGCTTTTTCATCCAAATCCACAAACGCTGTTTTTGCCCCTTGTTTTGCATAGGCTTCCACAATCGCCGCGCCGATGCCCGTCGCGCCACCCGAAACAAACACGGAACGGTCTTTTAAATCTGGGTAAATGGCACTCTGTAGCCTATTCATAAAGCACTCACTTCTGTCGATAATGGCGTGGCCTCAGAGAACGTATTACGCAATGGCAAACCGAAGGTCGGCGAGACAATCTCAAAGACATCCCCTTCGCGAGCTTGAATGCCATCCGCAAAAGATAGGGTCGCCGTGCCAAACATATGCACGTGCAGATCCCCTGGCTGACGGAAAATGGCATACTTAAAATGATGATGTTCAAGGTTCTTAAAGGTGTGCGACATATTGTCTTCACCCGACACAAAACCCTTTTCCCAAAGGATGGTTTCACCTCGCTCTATTCGAGAATGCCCTTCAATGTACTTGGGTAGCTCACCAACCAACAACTCTGGACCAAACGCCGCTGGGCGTAATTTTGAATGCGCTAAATAGAGATAATTCTGACGCTCCGTCACATGATCCGAAAACTCATTGGCCAATGTATAGCCGAGTCGATGCACTTTCCCATCCTCACCAATGAGGTAAAAGCCCGCGATTTCAGGTTCTTCCCCTCCATCCAAGGCAAAAGAAGGCGACGGTATCGCCTCTCCGGGTGCCATCACACCCGCCCCATTACCTTTATAAAACCATTCAGGCTGAACACCTTCTTGACCTTCTGTGGGTTTGCCCCCTTCTACGCCCATTTGAAAAATCTTCATCGAGTCCGTTAGCTCTTCACTTTTCGCATGCATGGCGTTACGAGTGGAGGCCGAACCTAAATGCGTTAGACCGGTTCCCGTCAAATACATGTGTGCCGGATCCGGATGACGTACAGGGCAATCAAGCTGGTTACTCTGTCCCAATTCGGCTAAATCCACGTGCTCACCCAGCCCGTGCTGTTTAATCACGGATGCCAATGTGACGTTCTGTTTAATGGCTTCCTGCGCCAACTCGTACACACTCAAAGCGTGCTTGACGAGACGCGCTTCCTGCCCTTCACGACACACCACGCCACCTTGTTTTATTTGCGATAAAAACAACATAATTGACTCCTTAGCGTGCTTTTTGTTTGTTGTAGACGTCAAAGACCACTGCCGCGAGCAAGACCAAACCTTTAATGACTTGCTGCCAATCAATGCCTATCCCCAAAATAGACATGCCGTTATTCATGACCCCCATGATAAAGGCACCAATCACAGCACCAATCACTTTACCCACGCCCCCCGTCATTGAGGCGCCACCAATGAAGACGGCAGCAATGACATCTAACTCAAAGGCAAAACCGGCCTTTGGCGTTGCAGTATTCAGGCGTGCCGCAAAAATAAGCCCAGCCAGCGCCGCCAACATCCCCATATTGGCAAAGGTCAAAAAGGTCAGACGCTCAGTATTAATACCCGACAGTTTGGCCGCCTTCACATTACCGCCTAGGGCATAAATACGACGCCCAATGGTTGTGCTGTTGGTGACGAAGGTATAAATGGCGATTAGAACCGCCATAGTGATCAACACATTTGGCAGTCCACGATAAGTGCTCAGTAAGTACGACAAATAGATAATCGCCACAGCAATTAAGGCATTCTTAACTAGGAAAAACGAAAACGGCTCGTCTTGAATGCCATACTTTAAAGATTGAGCACGGCTACGTGCGGCCAAAAACACAATGGCACTGGCCGCTAAAATACCAAGCACTAAGGCCGTCACATTGGGGCGACCGATTCCAAACACATCAGGAATGAAGCCAGTACTCAATAGCTGAAAGCTCTTCGGAAAAGGTCCCACCGATTGCCCTTCCAATAAAGCTAGGGTCAACCCACGAAACACCAACATACCCGCCAAAGTGACAATGAAAGCGGGAATCTTCCAATAGGCAATCCAATACCCCTGTAAGCCGCCAATAATGAGCCCAACCAAAAGACAAACAGGCACCACAACCACGGTTGGCAAGCCGTAATTGACCGACATGACCGCCGCCAATGCGCCAATGAACCCAACAACCGACCCCACAGACAGATCAATATGACCCGCCACAATCACCAATAACATGCCAATGGCCATAATGATGATGTAACTATTTTGTAGAAATAAATTGGTTAAGTTCACCGGCCGCATCAAGGTGCCATCGGTTAAAAACTCAAACATCGCCATGATCACCACGAGCGCAATTAACATCCCATAATCTCGCACATGTGTTTTTAAATAATGAGTAACAGAAGGTGCCGCTTGCACCGACGAAGTCGTTTCTTTTGTTGTTGTCATGGTTCTTGCTCCTGTTACGCTTTCACTATCATTGACATGATTTTTTCTTGGCTGGCATCGGCTTGCTCTAACTCACCCACAAAACGGCCTTCGTTCATCACATAAATACGATCACACATGCCAAGCAACTCTGGCATCTCGGAAGAAATCATCACCACGCCTTTGCCATCATCGGCCAGCTGATTGATGATGCTATAGATTTCAAATTTGGCACCGACATCGATGCCACGAGTCGGTTCATCCAGAATGAGGACATCAGGTTGTGAGTACAGCCATTTGCTCAACACCACTTTTTGCTGATTACCACCGGATAAATTCATGACTTTTTGAAACACACTAGGGGTTCGAATATTCAAGGCTTTTCGGTAGTCTTCTGACACTTGACGCTCTATGTTTTCATCAATGACACCCCGTGAAGAAACGCCATTCAGATTCGCCAACGTGGTGTTAATTTGAATGGTTTCCTCTAAAATCAAGCCAAGCTCTTTGCGGTCTTCAGTCACATACGCCAAACCACTTTTTATGGCATTGGGCACCGTCGATAAGTCCGCAATGTCACCTCGTAATGTCACTTCCCCTTGGATATTTTTACCGTAGCTCTGACCAAACAAACTCATTGCTAACTCTGTACGACCTGAACCCATTAACCCAGCAATACCAACCACTTCACCGGCACGAACATGAAAACTAATATCATGGATAATCTGTCGATCTAACGCGTCTGGATGCCAAACATTCCAAGCCTCTACTGCCATCAGCATTTTGCCGGGATGGCTGTCATCGGACGCTTTGTCTCGGGTGGGATAGCGATGCGCCATGTCTCGGCCTACCATGTCGCGAATAATATCCTCTTCACTAATGGCCTGAGCATGACAATCTAAGGTGGATACTGACTGACCATCACGAATCACCGTAATGCTGTCAGCAACCCGACTGATTTCATTGAGTTTGTGGGTAATTAGAATGGAAGAGATACCTTGCGCTTTGAATTCCAACAATAGGTCCAATAGCTTGGCACTGTCGTTTTCTTGCAATGCTGATGTGGGCTCATCCAAAATCAGCAATTTCACATCCTTAGCCAATGCCTTAGCGATCTCAACTAATTGCTGTTTGCCCACACCTAATTGACCAAGCAAGGTGGAAGGAGACTCTTTTAATCCGACTTTTTCTAGTAGCGCTAGGGTTCGGGCATAGGTTTTCGGCCAGTTAATCACGCCGTTATCAAGATTCTCATTGCCTAAAAATAAATTCTCAGCAATCGACAACAGCGGCACCAAAGCCAACTCTTGATGAATGATAATAATGCCTTTCTCTTCGCTGTCCGTTATCCCTGAAAACCGAGCGGTCTCATTGTTAAACAGAATGTCGCCGTCATAACTTCCGTATGGATATACGCCACTCAGCACTTTCATCAGCGTCGATTTGCCTGCACCATTCTCCCCTACCAAGGCGTGAATTTCGCCTTCACGTACTTTCAGGTTCACTGAGTCGAGAGCTTTTACGCCAGGAAAGGTCTTGGTAATGCCGCGCATTTCCAAAATGATATTTTCCATAAAACATCCCATCAGCTGGACGCGTTATTCGCAAAAAAGCTTTCGCTAGCAACGCATCCGCTTCGTTATTATTGTTAATTAGGACAATAGAAACACTTTGTACTAAGTCACACGCCAACCAATGCCCGACCAAGCTAGACCTCTTGATTCAGTACTATAAGGCATTGGTTAACCGTGTCTTCGAGCCAGTTATTCGACTTGAGACTTAGTGTAATAACCACTGCCGAGCAGCACATCTTGCCAGTTAGACTTGTCCACTGTGACAGGCTCCAGCAAATAGCTGGGTATAACTTTAATGCCGTTATCATAAGTTTCGGTATCATTGATTTCTGGCTTGGTATCACTTAATACCGCTTGAACCATGCCAACAGTTACATTGGCCAACTCACGCGTGTCTTTAAAGATGGTCGAATATTGTTCACCTGCAACAATGGACTTAACCGATGGCACTTCTGCATCTTGTCCCGTCACGATCGGCATCACCATATCGCCAGAACCATAACCTACGCCTTTGAGCGAAGACAAAATGCCGATAGAAATGCCGTCATAGGGCGATAAAATGCCATCAATACGCTGCGTGGTATAATGCGCTGACAATAAATTATCCATGCGTGCTTGTGCGGTCGCGCCATCCCAACGCAAGGTACCTACTTTATCCATTCCCATTTGACCAGATACAATTTTCACCTTGCCTGCGTCTATCATTGGCTGAAGCACAGACATCGCACCGTTGTAAAAAAAGTAAGCGTTGTTATCGTCTGGAGAACCACCAAACAATTCCACGTTATATGGACCACTACCACGCTTTTCCATACCACTAACCAAAGACTTGGCTTGCAGTACACCCACTTTGAAATTATCAAACGTGGCGTAATAACTTACATAAGGACTGTTCTTGATCAGGCGATCATAGGAAATCACCTTGATACCTGCTGCATCAGCGTTTTCTAACGCATTCGATAAGGTGGTGCCATCAATCGCCGCGATGACCAAGACATCAACGCCTTTGACAATCATATTTTCAATTTGAGAAAGTTGATTCGGTATTTCATCTTCCGCGTATTGCAGGTCCACTTTATAGCCTGCATCTTTGAAGAGGGTAACCATAGAGTTGCCATCTGTGATCCAGCGGGCGGAAGATTTCGTTGGCATCGCGATACCAACGTAGCCATTCGCGGCAAAGGTACTGGCAGAGCTGAGTAGCGTCGCACCAAACGCCAATCCAATCATGGTCTGTTTTAGGTAGTTCATTAGCTTCTCCTGTTGCGGCCAAATAAGCTCGACAGAAAGCAAGCTCAGTTAGCCTATAGAGTTATTATGATTATTTTGTCTAGCCAATCAGGTTTTAAAACCTACTCAGCAGCGTAGGTAAATTAGACATACCATTCAAATAGAAATAATGATCAGAGACATACCAGAATTGATATGTTTTTTCCCTAAATACACGAAAAGCCAGCAATTCAAAGCTGCGCAGTGTAAACAAATTTCGTATGATGTAAGCCCCTTTTGGTACGCCGTTCATTTAGAAGGAATGTATGGAATTTATTTGGATTTTATTCGCTTTTGTTTGTGGGCTTGCGGTGAAACTGGTCAATTTGCCACCTTTGATTGGTTTCCTATTGGCTGGTTTCTTACTCAATTATCTAGGCATTCAACCAAGTAGCATTCTGGATTCTCTCGCCAATGTGGGCATTACTCTGATGTTGTTTAGCATCGGGCTTAAGTTGCACGTAAAAGACCTATTAAAGCGTGAAGTTTGGGCGTCGACATTAAGTCATATGGGGGTGTGGACGATATTATTCGGTGGCCTTGGTCTGCTCTTTGCCATGCTGAGCATGCCATTTTTTGACCTGTTGAACCTACAGACAGCAGCCTTAATCGGATTTGCTTTGAGTTTCTCGAGTACAGTGTGTGTGATGAAGCTGCTCGAAGAGAGCGGCGAACTCAAAACCCGTCACGGCCAGCTAGCACTTGGCATTTTAGTTATGCAGGACATAGTCGCAGTGGTGTTTCTGGTGGCCGCCACCGGACACATACCTTCGCTTTGGGCCTTGGGTCTATTCGGCCTAATTCTAGTTCGCCCTTTGATCAACAAGCTGGTCGACCAAGCGGGTCACGGTGAGATGCTGCCATTAACTGGTCTTTTCCTTGCTTTGGGTGGCTATGAGTTATTCTATCTGGTCGGTGTCAAAGGTGATCTAGGCGCATTAATCTTCGGCATTCTATTAGCTTCACATGCTAAAGCCTCTGAAATGAACAAGTCTTTAATGAACTTTAAAGATCTCTTTTTAATAGGCTTTTTTCTTTCCATTGGTTTCACTGCGTTGCCCACACTGAGCATGATTGGCATCAGCCTCATCATCACCTTGGTGATTTTAGCCAAATTTGCTCTCTTCTTTGCTTTACTCACAAAATTGAAGTTGCGCGGACGCACATCGTTTTTATCCGCTTTAATCTTATCGAATTACAGCGAGTTCGGTCTGATTGTCGTGGCCTTAAGTGTTTCCAATGGCTGGTTGAACAAAGAATGGTTGGTGATTTTGGCGCTGGCCGTGTCTTTTTCGTTTGTTATCACCAGTATCATTTATCGCCAATCCCATCGACTGTATCGAAAAAATAAAGATGCGATTCGCCAATTTGAAAGCCCCGACTGCTTGCCTGTGGATGTCTTTAGTCAACCCAAAGACGCACAAATACTCATCGTCGGCTTAGGGCGAGTAGGACGTGGGGCGTTTGAATCGCTCAAAAACCTAGTAGGAAGCGGTGTGGCAGGCATGGATGCAGATCGGATTCGTATTCAACGCATGCAAGAAGCCAATGAAAACGTCTTTTACGGAGATGGTGAAGATGCCGACTTATGGGAACGACTGGATACTTCCGATATTCAGCTCATCATGCTGGCGTTGCCGATTGCTGAAGACAGTACCAATATCGCAATTCAGTTACGTAAAGCAAACTATCAAGGACAAATTGCCGCCATTGCCCGCTACCAAGATGAACGTGACGAACTGCTCGCCGCAGGCATAGACAATGTCTTCAACTTCTATACCGAAGCAGGTACTGGCTTCGCGGAAGAAAGTTTGGGATTAATTAGACCGAAGAAAGACTCTTCAGCGACCTAGTACTTAACGGTAAAACGGTCTAATAAAAATACAGTTCCGGTACCATGAAAATGACACCGTTTTTTAAAACAGAAAAGACCATACTGAGGAGTACCATTCCTTTAAAGTAATATAAAGCTCATCTGTATTTTCTTGATGGGGTGAAATACAGAGATAGTAGTTCTGTTGATTGTATTCTTTAAAAATAATCCAATCTCCAGTTAACTTCTTTGAACGACTCCTTTGCTGATAAGCATCTGATGTTAACAAATTAGTTAGCATCGAAGCTTTCTTCTCGTTTGAACATTCCAAACCCATAATTCTTCGGTAAGCACGATCATAGCCTTTGCTTGGAACAAGGGAGTCTGTAATTTTTCCAGCGACATTGTGTAAGAGCATGTTTATAGGTATATGGCTTGCGTTGAAGTAATGCTTATGAGAAAAGCCTCTCAACCTACCGCTAGAAAACTTAGTTTCTTTCTTTCTTTGTTCGACTAAAGCCACCACCTCTATCTAAACTATGAATCTCTCGAGCTATATGCATCGGATTACCAGCTCCTGAATGCAAGTATTCAATCAGTTGAAATGTTAATAAATGACCTATAACTCCATTTTTTTAGATCTTTAAGGCCTAAATGCTCCAAAAATGAATCTTCGTCTATCTGAACTTTTTCTTGCATAACACCGTACCTTAGGGTCTAAAATCTGCACCCCTTAAAATAACAAACTATTTACTCTTAGCCTTATATCCCTTGACTAGCTCATGCATATTGAAGCTCATAAGGCTGCACATTTAACGTAACTTTGTGCTCTCTAACTGACCACAAATCATAGGCATTTTGTAATTTAAGCCAATGATCTGCTGAGGGTTTTTTAAAAGCCAACTCAAGGCGTAAGGCCATTTCAGGCGTTATAGCACCTCTACCATTTAATACTTTAGATAATGTCTTTCGGCTGATATTAAGATGTTCAGAAACATCCGTTATGGTTAATTCCATCGGCTCAATAATGAGCTCTTTTAAGATCTCTCCCGGATGAGCGGGGTTGTGCATACTCATTAGTGATAATCCTCGTAATTCACAATTTCAGCATCTCGGCCATCAAATCGGAAGGTGACTCGCCAGTTACCGTTTACCATAACAGACCAAATTCCATCTCGATTGCCAGAAAGCATATGAAGTTTCAAACCAGGAAGATCCATATCATCTATATTCTCAGCTTGATCAAGGTTTGAAAGAATCAACTTTAAGCGATTCTTGTGCCTAACTTGAATGCCTGCAGTGCTTCCCGTTTTGTAAAAACGTTCAAGGCCTTTATGTTTGAAAGTTTTAATCATTACCAAACTGTAACCATATAGGTTACATCTTAGAAATTGTTTTTTTTATGAAAATTTGTAATTACGATAGTCAAACATTATTTATCAAGAGTTCTGCTTTCCACCTCTCCTAACCGAGCCTTAACGGCTTCGGCTTTTTCTGTTAACTCAGAGTACAAGCGTATGTCGCCGCCACGCTGAGCCTGCATGGCTTTTTCAAGCAATTCGCCATACTCTTTGTTGAGCTTTTTCTTTGGATCGGCTTTCAAGAAACTAAACATACTCATCCTCTTTGTGCGTCGTTTTAGTAGATACGAAGCTCTTTTTATTTTAGATGTGTTACGCCATAAAAAATGCCAACTTAAACGAATTAAGTTGGCATTTTATATCAATCCATCAGCAACACTCAGCTTCAACTCAGTGTGTTTCTGGATACTTATACGTCTAGGTAGTCCATGATGCCTTCAGCCGCTTTACGACCTTCATCAATGGCGGTTACGACTAGATCAGAACCGCGAACCATATCCCCACCCGCGAAGATTTTTTCATTGGTCGTCTGGAACATGAACTGACCTTTTTTCGGTGCAAGTACACGACCACGAGAATCGGTTTCGATACCAAATTTCTCGAACCAAGGTGCTGGGCTCGCTTGGAAACCAAAGGCGACCAAGACCGTATCCGCTGGAATGATCTGCTCACTGCCTTCAATGATTTCAGCACTGCGGCGACCGTTTTCGTCTGGTTCGCCCATCTGAGTTTCAACAACCTTGATGCCTTCTACTTTACCATCGCCAATGATTTCCACCGGCTGACGGTTAAAGAGGAACTGCACGCCTTCTTCTTTTGCGTTAGTCACTTCTTTACGTGAGCCAGGCATGTTTTCACGGTCACGACGGTAGGCACAGGTAACGCTCTTCGCACCTTGACGGATAGCCGTACGGTTACAGTCCATCGCAGTATCACCACCACCCAATACGACAACCTTCTTACCTTTCAGGTTGATGTAATCTGCTTCGTCTTCTTCCAACTCTAAGCAGTGATTCACATTAGAAACCAAATAATCCAAAGCATCATAGACACCAGGCAGGTCTTCACCCGGGAATCCACCTTTCATGTATTTATAAGTACCCATGCCTAAAAAGACCGCATCGTACTCTTCTAATACATGTTCAAACGGCACATCGTCACCAACGGACGTACCCAATACGAATTCCACGCCCATTTCTTCAAACACTTCACGGCGACGAGTCATGACGCTCTTTTCAAGCTTGAACTCAGGAATACCAAAGGTCAGCAAACCACCGATTTCAGGGTATTTATCGAATACTACCGGCTTGATACCGTTACGCACTAACACGTCAGCACAGGCTAATCCGGCAGGACCAGCACCTACAATCGCAACCGTCTTATTCACCGGCACGACTTTTGACATATCTGGACGCCAGCCTAAAGCAAACGCGGTATCGGTAATGTATTTTTCAACCGAACCAATGGTCACCGCACCAAAACCGCCCTCACCCAGTGTACAAGCACCTTCACAAAGACGATCTTGTGGACACACACGACCACAGACTTCAGGTAGAGAGTTCGTTTGGTGGCTTAATTCAGCAGCCTCCAATATGTTGCCTTCACTTACCAATTTCAGCCAATTTGGAATGTAGTTGTGAACAGGACATTTCCATTCACAGTATGGGTTACCACATTCTAGGCAACGGTGAGCCTGATCTTTTGCGTTTGGCTCTTCAAACGGTTTATAAATTTCGACGAACTGAGCCTTACGAGTGATTAAAGGCTTCTTCTTTGGATCCTGACGATCAACTTCGACGAATTGAAATGCATTGTTCAAGCGCTCAGACATAAGCTGCTATCTCCTGTGGCCGCTTGCTCGCAAGCGGCACTTCTCTCAAATGGGTCAAATCAAATTCATTCACGGCACGTCGCACAAAAAATGACGTGCCATGACAGCGTGTTTTATTCTGGACGTTGACGAGTACTGGCCAACAACGCCCCTAAACTCGCGGCTTTCGGTTTTACCAGCCAGAATTTGCCAATGTAGTCATAGAAATTCTCTAGAATTTCTTTAC
This sequence comes from Marinomonas aquiplantarum, assembly GCF_003314975.1. Classification (GTDB taxonomy): domain Bacteria; phylum Pseudomonadota; class Gammaproteobacteria; order Pseudomonadales; family Marinomonadaceae; genus Marinomonas; species Marinomonas aquiplantarum. The sequence goes on along the minus strand of NZ_QNRF01000008.1, from coordinate 45,384 downwards.
CCCACTCGCTGTCAGTTTCACGAACATACTCTTCGATTACAGAACGAAGGTGCGAACGATATTCTTCTGTTAATTCCGTACCAATGCGGTGAATTTCCACCAATTCATGGTTGTACTTATCAACAAAGGTGCGGTCCATATCCAGAACGTAAGCAAAGCCACCTGTCATACCGGCACCAAAGTTGTATCCAGTATTACCAAGTACCGTGACCATACCGCCCGTCATGTATTCACAACAGTGATCACCTGCGCCTTCGATAACCGTATGAGTACCTGAGTTACGCACAGCAAAACGCTCACCAGCGGTTCCTGCGGCGAATAATTTACCGCCTGTTGCGCCGTACAAACAGGTGTTACCGATAATGGCCGAATCTTGCGACTCAAACATCGAACCACGAGGTGGGCGAATAACCAACTTACCGCCAGTCATGCCTTTACCAACGTAATCGTTAGCATCACCTTCTAAGTACATATTCAGGCCACCAGCATTCCAGACACCGAAACTTTGTCCTGCCGTACCTTTCAGTTTTAAGGTCAACGGTGTATCTGCCATGCCTTGGTTGCCATAGCGTTTGGCAATTTCACCAGACAAACGAGCACCGATAGAACGGTCACAGTTGGTCACATCAAAGGCGAATTCACCACCTTCTTTTTCTTCAACGACGTCTTTCACGGTATCCCACATTTTCAGCGCCAATAGGCCTTTATCATGTGGCGGGTTCAACGGTACTTCACAGTACTGAGGCTTGTCCGCTGGAATCGCGTCATTGTTCAAAATCGGAGACAAGTCTAGATTTCGTTGTTTCTCCGTTTCACCTGGTAACAGGCTCAACAAATCCGTACGACCGATTAAGTCTTGTAGGTTTGAAACACCCAATTTTGCTAGCCATAAGCGTGTATCTTCGGCCATAAAGCGGAAGAAATTCTTGATCATTTCCACGGTGCCAAGGAAGTGGTCATCACGCAGTTTTTGATCCTGAGTCGCCACACCGGTAGCACAGTTGTTCAAGTGACAAATACGCAAGAACTTACAACCCATAGCGACCATTGGTGTCGTACCGAAACCAAAGCTTTCAGCACCAAGGATAGCGGCTTTTACGACATCCAAACCGGTTTTCAAACCACCATCTGTTTGTAGACGAATCTTGCCACGCAAATCATTGGCACGAAGGGCTTGTTGCGCTTCCGCCAAGCCAAGCTCCCAAGGCGAACCCGCATGACGAATCGAGGTAATCGGAGACGCTGCCGTACCACCGTCATAACCAGAAATGGTGATCAAATCCGCATAGGCTTTCGCTACACCGGCGGCAATCGTGCCCACACCCGGTTCAGAAACCAACTTCACAGACACCAAGGCTTCGGGGTTAACTTGTTTCAAGTCGAAAATCAGCTGAGCCAAATCTTCGATCGAATAAATATCATGGTGTGGCGGCGGTGAAATCAAAGTCACACCCGGAACGGCATAACGCAAACGAGCAATCAAGCCATTTACTTTACCACCAGGTAGCTGACCACCTTCACCCGGTTTCGCACCTTGCGCTACCTTAATTTGCAGCACTTCAGCATTGACCAAGTATTCCGGTGTGACACCAAAACGACCAGACGCAATTTGTTTGATTTTTGAGCGACGTTCTGTACCGTGACGAGCAGGATCTTCACCACCCTCACCTGAGTTGGAACGACAACCTAACTCATTCATCGCTTGTGCTAAAGCTTCATGCGCCTCTGGTGACAAGGCACCAAGCGACATACCGGCCGAATCAAAACGCGGTAAAATGCTTTCAATCGGCTCAACCTGATCCAATTCAATTGGCGTGGCCTTATCTGAAATAGCAAACAAGTCTCGCAACATAGAGGCTGGGCGACTGTTTACTAATTCTGTGTACTTAGTAAAGTCAGCAAAATTACCACTGCCTACCGCTGTTTGTAGGTTACGCACCACATCTGGATTAAACGCATGATATTCCGCATCGTGTACGTATTTTAGGTAACCGCCTTGCTGAATCGGCTTACGAAGTTTCCAGGCGTTATTCGCCACGGACGCTTGTTCACGTTGGAAATCAATGAAGTTTGCGCCTTCGATGCGACTCGCAACCCCTTTGAAACATAGGTCAATAACATCTTTTGCCAAGCCAACAGCTTCGAACAATTGCGCACCACGGTAAGATGCCATGGTTGAAATCCCCATCTTAGATAGGATTTTCATCAGGCCTTTGTTAATGCCCTTACGGTATTTCGCATGACAAGCAATGGGGTCACCCAAGACTTCGCCTTTATCAATCATATCGTTAATCAAACGGTATGATAGGTATGGGTAAACCGCTGTCGCACCAAAACCTAACAACACAGCAAATTGATGAGGATCACGAGCAAAGCCCGTATCCGCAATGATGTTGGAATCACAACGCAAACCCACTTTAGTTAAGTGGTGGTGAACCGCACCGACTGCCATTGGTGCAGGAATTGGCAAACGATTCTTAGCCAAATCACGATCCGTTAGCACAAGAATCACTGCGCCATCGCGCACTTCTTGTTCGGCTTTTAATTGCAAAGCCTTGATGGATTCTTCTAACGACGCTTCAGCAGGATCATAGTTCGTGTCCAAGCGTACTAGACGGAATCTGTGATCGTTCATCGCCAACAGACGACTGAACTTACGAGGTGACAACAGTGGCGACGATAAAATAATACGATTCGCGTGCTTCGGTGTTTCTTCAAACAGATTACGTTCAACACCAACACAGGTTTCCAACGACATGACAATGGATTCACGCAATGGATCTATCGGTGGATTGGTCACCTGAGCAAACTTCTGACGGAAGTAATCACTGACTGGACGAGTCTGACTCGACATCACCGCCATAGGCGTATCATCCCCCATCGAACCGACGGCTTCATGACCACTTTCAGCCAACGGACGGAAGATCTGTTCACGCTCCTCAAAAGAGACTTGGAACATCTTCTGATAAGTCGTCATTTCATCTTTGGTGAAAGGTTCGAATTCCTGAGACGACTCCACCAAAATGGTTTCGATTCGAATGGCTTCTTGCTTCAACCATTTTTTGTATGGGTGTAAAGCCTTTAGACGATTGTCGATATCGTCTGTATGCAGCACTTTACCCGTTTGCGTGTCCACCACCAGCATCTGACCTGGTCCAACACGGCCTTTCGCCACCACGTCTTCTGACTTGTAGTCATAAGTACCGATTTCAGACGCCAAGGTGATGAAACCATTTTTCGTGATCACCCAACGAGAAGGACGCAAACCATTACGGTCCAACATACAGATAGCATGACGACCATCGGTCATTACCAAACCTGCTGGGCCATCCCATGGTTCCATGTGCATCGAGTTGTACTCGTAAAAAGCACGTAATTCTGGATCCATGTTTTCAACGTTTTGCCATGCAGGTGGAATAATCAAACGCGCTGCGCGGAAGATGTCCATGCCACCAGTGACGAGAATTTCCAACATGTTATCCATAGAGGAAGAGTCAGACCCCGTCAGGTTAACCAAAGGCTGCAAATCTTGTAATTCAGGGATCAAGGGAGAGCGCAGTTTACTACCACGGGCCAATGCCCAGTTACGGTTACCTTCAATGGTGTTGATCTCACCATTGTGCGCCAACATACGGAAAGGCTGTGCCAACGGCCAACGAGGTAGAGTATTGGTCGAGAAACGTTGGTGGAAAACACAAATAGCGGTTTTCAGTTTTTCGTTACCTAGGTCTTTGTAAAAAGACGGTAGGTCAACAGGCATCATCAAGCCTTTATAAGACAAAACCTTGTCAGATAAAGAACAGATGTAAAAATTCTCATACTGCGCCAACGCAATTTCGGCTTGACGACGAGCGACAAACAAACGAGTTGCAAAGGTACGAGCATCCATACGATTGCTATCAATAAAGACTTGCTCAATACGCGGTAAGCAATCTAATGCAATGCTACCCAGACAAGAGGGATCCGTTGGCACTTCACGCCAACCCACGACCTTCAGACCTTGCTCTTCTAGTTCTTTCGTTACACGAACACGTTGCTCTTCTGCTAGTGCCAGGTCCTGATCTAAAAAGACCATACCAATGCCGTACAAATCCGAAAGCGTATGGTTAAACAAGGTCGCCGCTTCTGCACGTAAAAACGCATCAGGCTTTTGAATCAATAGGCCACAACCGTCGCCCGTTTTCCCATCAGCAGCGATACCGCCGCGGTGCGTCATACATGTCAAAGATTCAATGGCGGTTTTTAGCAGTTCATGACTGGTACTGCCTTCCATATGCGCAATTAAGCCGAAGCCGCAGTTGTCTTTGAACTCGCCAGGACGATAAAGGCCTGCATTCATACACCAACTCCCACAGTTGAAACATAAAAAAAAATAAGATGTCGAATCGTCTATCTGGTGGCGGGGTTAAAAGTGATTCTATTATTAGAAAAGTGTTTTGATAATGACTACTATTTACCCAAAAAGCCACCGAAATGGAGGCTCATACTACCTCGTGGAAGTCGGTGACTCAAACTTGAGCCGCCTTGTATTCTGTTATTTTAGGGCTTTTTATAGGGTAATTAGAGGCAATTTAGAGGGTGATAGAGAATTATCTATGGCAGGAGTTTTTGCAAACAGAAAATTCCTCTGTTCATTCACGTTTTTTAGAGAAATACAGTTATTTTTACTAAATTGTGATTTTTTTTCACGAATGATCCATAGAAAAACGCATCCGACAGCATTTTACGATGAGTTTTTCTTATCTGAGAGACGATTATAATGGGGGTTATTGCGCCTTGCGGATATCGTCCTGAATACCACGAGCGCTTCTCGCCCATGGATTCAAGGAGCGCAAATCACTAGGCAGTGTTTCCGCAGCGGCAATGGCTTCACTGCGATTTCGATACAAACCATACACAACCACATACCAATCACGGCCATTATGCTGAGCCTTAAAGTAACCAAAGGCATCAATCCCACCTTGATCACGAATAAAGTCTTTTACGGTTTGCTGGTTGTGAGTCCCCAATAACTGAAGCGTATAACGGTTCGGGTTTTGCGATAACCACCACTGAGTTTTATTGAACACATCGTCAGGCGTGTTTACCACCGTTTCCTCCGTTTTCGGTGCAACAGGTTTCGGCTCTGCGATATCAGGAGATTCCGCCAACATGGGTGCCTCTGCACGAATGGGCGCTTCCAAACGAATGGGCGCTGTTTCAATGCTGGGTGCGACCGGCTCTGAAGCGGTTTCATTACTTTTGGACATGCTAATCGCCGGTAATGATGTTCCTTCAGGAATCGGTGGCAAAACCACTTGTCCTTGTTGACCGATCTGTCGTTGCATCGCATCAATACGAGCAATGGTTTCTTCGGAAGATTGGCCCTGTCTTGGGCTCAACGGAATGACGTTCGCAGTGCGGTCATTTGCTGTGTCTTCCGTTTTATCAGAAAACAATACAGCCACTAAGATACCCAACATCACAATCGACAATAACGCCATGTGAGCCAATGGGAACCCCATACTCAAACTAAAACCTTTGCCAGACTTAGCTTTGTTCCCTTTGCCCATCAGACGCTGGGCAATTTCATTAATACGGCCAGGATAACCGCCGGATTCCTGATGAATTTGCTTGATCTGTTTGTCCGTAAACGGCAGATTAATCCCGCCTCCAACCGCACGAACTCGATGCAACATATAAGCACGAGTTTGCTCTAATGAGTAAGGTGCAAGACTGAAAGAGTGACTCAATTGCTCATAACGAGAACGTTGATAGGCATCCAGATTACGTCCTAATGAATGAGCACTAAACAGCACAATATGCGGCACAGTTTGATTTTCGGTCGCCAAGGACATCATGTCCAACAACATACTCACCGCATCGGTATTCAGTTCTTGAGCATTATCAATCAAGACTAATGCGGCTTGACCTTTGTCCTCTAGCTCATGAGCAAACTTAAGCAAAGGGCCAAATGTAGCTTCATTGGGTGGTTGGGTGAAGTGACCAGAAAAGCCAGCGTAGATGGCTTGTAATAATTGTCCAGCCGTCATCAACATGCTGGCTTTCACATGGCTAATCACCGTCATCTCATCTTGATGACGGGCAAACTCCATCAAGAAACGACTTTTGCCGCTACCTTCTGGGCCTTGTACGACAGAAAGTAAATTACTATAGCGACTTAAATGTTCCAGCAAAGCCAGTTGTTGGTTACCTTCTTCCGAAGCAAAGTAGACAGACGCATCCTTAGAGCCAAAAGGATCCCTCAGCGGCCCTTTAGAGGGCTGATTCAAGGCTTCCTCGAGATCAAACTGAAACTCTGGCTGAGACATATCCTTCCTTCTAAGATATCACCAACGAATATTATGCCAAACTGGCTTGTTTTCCGACTTCAAGCGCATCCAAAATACAGGCTTCAAAAGCGTCTATTGGAAAATCTGACGTTACCATAGCATCACCCAGTGACGCGAGTAACACCAAACGCAAGCTGCCATCTAACACTTTTTTGTCTAATGCCATGCGCTCAACAAAACTGTCCAAGGTCATTTCCTGTGGCGGTAGCACTGGTAACTTAGCAGCCTCAAACAAAGTGACAGAACGATTGACATCTTGTTCGCTCAAATTCCCCATGCGCCATGATAAATCTAACGCCAGCACACAACCGGCCGCAACGGCTTCGCCATGCAACCACTTACCATAACCCAGCTCGGCTTCAATCGCATGACCAAAGGTGTGGCCCAGATTCAAAATCGCACGAATGCCACCTTCTCGCTCGTCTTGGGCAACAACATTGGCCTTAGCCAAACAGGAGCGGTAAATGGCTTCTGTAATCTTGTTCGATTCAAGCGCCATTAAGTCGTTCATTTCAAGCTCTAACCAATCGAAAAATTCCGCATCACAGATTAGACCATATTTGATGACTTCCGCCATGCCAGCAGACAGTTCACGTGGCGGCAAGGTCGTCAACGAATCAATATCAATGATGACCGCTTGTGGCTGATAAAAAGCACCAATCATGTTTTTACCCAACGGATGATTCACACCCGTTTTACCACCGACAGATGAATCCACTTGAGATAATAAGGTCGTCGGCACTTGAATAAATGGCACACCACGCTGATATGTCGCGGCAGCAAACCCTGCCATGTCTCCCACAACACCACCGCCTAAAGCAATAATGGTCGTCGTGCGATTATGTCTAGCTTGCAATAAAGAAGACATAATCAAGCCATAGGTATCCAGCGTTTTGTAAGCTTCTCCGTCCGGTAGAATGCAAGTATCAACTTGATAATCCTCGGACAACATCGCCACCATGGCATCTAAATAAATAGCGGCAACAGTATCATTCGTCACTATCATGACTTGTTTGCCATGAATGGCCTCATCAAATAAGGCCTTTTGTTGGCGAATACCACTGCCGATGTAAATAGGGTAACTACGATCACCAAGATCCACGGTTAAGGTACGCATTAGGACTGGTTATCCTCCGATGTTAAATAACGCTTGATGGCGTCTAATACTTTATTGGCAACGGCTTTAGGGTGACGAGCATCCGTTTCGATCACTAACGTCGCCACTTCTCGATAAAGAGGGTCACGCACTTCGAATAGTTTTTTCAACGTTGCTTTCGGGTCACCCGTTTGCAACAAAGGACGATGAGAGCTTTTCGAGGTTCGATAAAGCTGCTGCGCTACCGAAGCATATAAGTACACCACTAGGCCATCTTGCTGCAAAATATCGCGATTTTCTGGTCGCATAACAATACCGCCACCCGTCGCGAGGACAGTATTGTGAGTATCTGATTGAACCATGTTTGAAAGCGCTTGCGTTTCTCTTTTACGAAATCCCTCTTCCCCTTCGCGCTCAAAAATCCATGGTATATCGGCACCTGCATTGTCTTCTATGACTTTGTCTAGGTCGTAAAACTCTTTGCCCATCGATTGTGAAATCAAACGGCCTATTGTCGTTTTTCCAGCGCCCATTGGGCCTACTAAAATAATATTGGGGGCATTTATCATTGTATTTTGTTACACAGAAATTAAGCCAAGTAAGAATAGGTCTTAGTTTACCGTCATTTGTAGCAGTTTTGGCGTAATAAATACAAGTAATTCAACCTTTTCTTGTTGTTTTGAGTGACTTTTGAATAATTCTCCCAACCAAGGTACAGAACTCAACAAGGGCACTCGACTTTCCGTTGTAAAGCTTTCTTCCCTAAATACACCACCTAAAACCAGTGTTTCCTGATCTCTCAACATCACTTGGGTGGTTAAACGATTGGTTTTCAAACTTGGTACACCATTAACTAACTCACCAACTGAATCTTGGTGAATGCTCAATTCTAATAAAATGTGGTCATCTTGTTTTATATAGGGGGTCACTTCTAACATGAGTGCAGCCTGTCGAAACGACACACTGACCGTATCATCACTCACAGTCTGGTACGGAATTTCTGTCCCCGATTCAATTCGGGCGAGTTGGCCGGCCGAGGTCACGATTTTCGGCTTTGATACCACATTCGCCATACCCTCGCTTTCCAACATATCCAACGTTAATGACAACAAACTGTTTGCGCCGTTGGCAGACAAATTAAATTCACTCGTGGGTGCCAGAGCACCAAGATCAATCGCACCGCCGATAGAAGAGCGAACCCCTTGGGATAATGTGCTTTGCCAATTAACACCAAATTGTGACTGAGCCGATCGACTGACCTGGGCAATTTGAGCACTGATCTCAATCTGCTTTAATGGCGAGTCCAACCAAGCTAGAACCTCATCCATCCCTTCCAACGGCGAACAATAATGCCCTAATAATGAATTCGTTCTGTGATCCACCACAATAGAAAGAGAAGGATATAAGGTTTGTAAATGCTCACCTACACCTGCAGCCTTGGCGTGTTTCAAAGGCCAAAACGAACGCTGACAAAGAGGCTGTTCCGGCTTGGTTTGTGCAACCGCTTGATCAGGAATCAGCACCGCGACCTCAGACTGCCACTGCAAACTGATACCTGGCTGGCGCGCCACCGCAGCCAATACATCTTGCCAACTGGCATCTTTAATGGACAAGGTGAGATTACGGTCAATGTCAGGACTAATCACCACGCTTTCATTTAGCTGAGCAGCTAACCAAGGCAACACTTCCTGTAACGGCTTGTTTTCAAAATACACATCTAATGATAAGCACAGGTTACTGAAACACAGCCCTGTTATGCTAATCAGCCACCTCCTGTAGCAAGTTGTCATCCTCTGACCTCCTTGTTGTTAGCAATAGTCTATATTGTGAGCCATCCTTGGCGACTAAAATAACTCGATCAGCCAAAACAGAAAGCACACTCACACCCGCTTCAGGTACCCAACTGCCTTCGTGAAGCCAATATTGTTTACGGCGAAATTGCACTAGAGCGGAACGCCGATCAGCACTTTTCATTGTGGAGAATAAGCGCCAATCTCGGGCATTAAAATGCGGAGTTCGAAAAGGCGTTGGTAGCCAGTTTTCAAACTCTCGGTTAGCCATTGGCAATTGCACATCCAATTCGATGATACCTTGCCAACGACCATCGACCTGTCGCTGCCATTCCACCCCCATTACCGATACCGCTAGGGTTTCCTGTACTACTTCTAACACTGGCTGCCATTGAGTTATGTGCGCTACGCCTTCAAGGCGCCAAATTGTGACCAAGCGATTGCGTGTCTGAATCGCCGCCTGATCGAGCCAGTCCCAATTAGATAATGACATCGCTAACAAGCGATCATCTTGCCGCTGAACCTTATGCCAACGCTGCCAAGCATTCGCTAAATTTTTCTCTTCTCGTTGCCAATCTTCATAGGCAGAAAATAAAAACGGATACCAGATCGCCAGCTGTAAGAACAAAAAAAGCAGTATTAAACGCCCATTCAACATGCGTAGGAAAGACATATTAAGAGCGGAAGACTTGAACGGAGACATTCACTACCTCCTCTTGATCAATGGTTAAAAGCGCGTTTTTCTCGACTTTCCAACGCCATTGAGGGTGCATGCTGCGCCAGTTATCCAATACCCTTTTCAACATGCTATGAGGCAAACTAAAATGAATCTGTGCTTGTTCACCATGACCTTGAAATGCTTCTACCCTGACATGATCAGGTAGGCTTTGCACCATATTCAAAGCCGTCAACACAAAGGGGCTCGCCTGCTGATCTTGCGACCAATTTGAGGTCACATCCATCACCTGCTGATAAGCCATGTCCGCCGACTTAGCCGCCTGCTCAAGATACCAATACAACCCCACGCCCAAACAATGAATCATGAGGCTTGATATCACTCCAAGCCATAGACAGCGACGCACTTTTTGCTGCTTTTCATATTCGGGGTGGTAGCCTGAAATTTGCTGCCCAGTACAATAGGACCAAGATCTAGATGGGAAATCTTTGAATTGACTGTAAGCAATTAAAATACAATGCCGCCCCTGCTGCTGGAATGCCGAAAATAAAGGTTCAGACCAGCTTTTTGAGCAAGCATATATGGTGAGTTGGCTATCGAGATTTGAAGTCGTTTTATGCTGAAACGCATATAAAGTATTGTCGGGGGTTGCGTAAGTCGCTTCAACAGCAAAACTGAGTGCCGCTAAAGGCAATAATCGCGCAGAAACCGGATGATCCAAGCTATGCTGAGTCACACTAAGCCACTCATCCGGTATCAATATTAATAATCTTGAGACACTGTCCAATGATGCAAAGTCAAACATTTGTAAGCATGCATTAATGCTTTCCACCGATGGCGTTAAAGATTCAGAGGCCTCCAGTCGCGGCAACAATTCGCGGTATTCGGAAGAGTGAAAAAGCTGACAAGCTTGCCCTGAACATAGGGCGATTGAATAATTTAAAGCGAGCGCCATCTTTCATCCTTGAAATTATTTTTTATGAAGAGCCAAAGGTCAGCATCCATACCAAACTTTTTTCTCAAGATAACACGTTTTGCTGCAAAGTTAAGCGCCAATTCTCTGAAGATATTAGGTATAATGATTCTTTTTCATCCAGTGGCAATTGGTTATCTATGGCTAAGGTATTAAAAATTCTCTTTTTTCTCGGTGTATTAGGAGCAATTAGTGCGGCTGGTATTACCTATGCGATTTATTACAATGTAAAAGATCGTATTCCGACAGTGGAAGAACTAAAAGACATTGAACTGCGGATTCCATTACGCATCTACACCGCCGACAACCAGCTGATTGGTGAATTTGGTGAACAGCGCCGCTCCCCAATTAACTATGCCGACATTCCTGCCAATCTTGAACATGCTATATTGGCCGCTGAAGACACCAACTTCTACCACCACCCCGGCGTAGACATTCTTGGCCTTGGTCGTGCCGCCGTACAATTGATCACCACAGGTCAAAAACAAAGTGGTGGTAGTACCATTACCATGCAGGTCGCCCGTAACTACTTCTTATCATTTGAACAAACCTTTACCCGTAAATTTACCGAAATCTTCATCGCCTTGAAGATGGAACGGGAACTGAGCAAACATGAAATTCTTGAACTCTACGTCAATAAAATTTATTTAGGCAAACGAGCCTACGGCTTTGAAGCCGCATCACAAGTCTATTACGGCAAGAGTTTATCCGAGCTTACCCTCGCCCAAATTGCGATGATCGCTGGCCTCCCCAAGGCCCCTTCACGATACAACCCAATTGTTAACCCTTCCCGAGCTTTAATCCGAAGAAACTGGATTTTGCAGCGCATGCTGTCCCTTGGAATGATTAACAAACAAGCTTATGAAGCCGCTGTAGAATCCCCCGTAACCGCAGAAAACCATGGTGTCACACCAGATATTGAAGCGGGTTATATTGCTGAAATGGTGCGCTCAGAGCTATACACAACGTTTGGCAATGACCTCTACAATAATGGTATGACGGTATACACCACCATAGATTCTGGCCGTCAGAAAGCGGCCAATGATGCGGTTTATAACGGTGTGATTAGTTACGACATGCGCCATGGCTACCGTGGTTCGATTGAAACACGTATTGACCTAGTCGACGCTCCTCTTGAAGAACAACAAGCCGCGTTAGAAGAAGTCAGTCGATTTAAAGACTGGCAAGCCGCTTTGGTTATTGCCACAGAAGAGAAAACCGCAGATGTACGCATGGTCAACGGCGAACGCGTGACCCTGTCATGGGAAGCCGTGAAATGGGCAAAACCTTATATCGATGCCGACAATCAAGGTCCTGCACCACAAACAATGGCCGATGTGTTGGTACCGGGAGATGTTATCCGTCTGCGACCAGATGATAGCCAAGGTTGGTTACTGGCTCAAAAACCTGACGTGCAAAGTGCACTGATTTCGTTAAACAGCAAGAACGGTGCAATTCAATCTTTGGTCGGTGGTTTTAATTTCTACGAAAACAAATTCAACCGCATCACACAGTCTAAACGTCAACCGGGGTCAAACTTCAAACCCTTTATTTACAGCAGTGCTTTGGCGCGTGGTTATACCGCCGCGAGTATCATCAATGATGCGCCTGTGGTGTTTAATGACACCAATCTGGCGACGGCTTGGCGTCCCACCAATGATGGTGGTAAGTTTTATGGCCCAACCCGTTTGCGCCAAGCACTGTACCGCTCACAAAATATTGTCTCCGTTCGACTATTAGATGAACTAGGCATTCGCCCAACACTGAACTTCTTAAAACGTTTCGGTTTTGATCCTGATGAGCTACCACATAACTTATCCTTGTCTTTAGGCAGCGCCAACTTATCTCCGTTACAAATTGCCGCTGGTTATGCCGTCTTCTCGAACGGTGGCTATCAAGTACAACCTTATTTAATAGATCGTGTTGTGGATCGCGATGGTCAAACGCTTTTCCAAGCCACACCGGTTACGGTTTGTGAGACGTGTACACTGCTAGAAAGAAGTTCGGAAGATGAACCACAAATGGGGCTTTTTAATAATGCAGATGGCATCAACAGCTTACCTGTTGCGCCGCAAGTGTTAGACCCAGAAGTCAATTACATCATATATGACATGATGCGTGATGTTATTAAATACGGCACCGGACGACGTGCTTTGGTTCTCAAACGTGACGACATCGCCGGTAAAACCGGTACCACCAATGACGGGCGTGATGCTTGGTTCTCTGGCTTCAATGGACACATTGTCACCTCCGTATGGAGTGGCTTCGACAACTCCTCGCCACTTGGCCATTACAGCGGCGGTCGATCTGAATGGGGTGGTTCAGTATCACTACCACCTTGGATTGAGTACATGCGTTACGCACTACAAGACACACCACCAGATTACGTTGCTAAGCCCTCGAGTCTAGTCACAGTTCGTATTGACCCTAAAACAGGCGAGCGAGCATTACCTGGTCAAAATAATGCGATCTTTGAAATTTTCCGCAAAGACCATGTTCCACCTAAACGTGACCTCAACTCAGCGTCATTAGACAACGACACCACCAGTGAAGTACAAGAGGAAAAGCAAGAAAACAGCGCTCTAGAAAATCTATTTTAGAAGCCTATTCGTTAGCTTATCCATTAAAAAGACCCGCTTTGAAGTGGGTCTTTTTGTATGGGGTTTTCTGAGTTTTATTCGCTCTTAGACCATTTTGCCTGCGGCGCTTGATAGTTTCGTAGTGCCACCAATAACGCTTCTGGTGTCGACTCTCGAATCAGCATATCAAGATAAGTAGGCTTCACAAATCCTGCCGCCTGCATGCTCTCTACCATGGTAAATAAGGGATCATAAAAGCCCTTCACATTATAAAAAGCACATCCTTTTTGGTGCAGACCCAGCTGCCCCCACGTCCACGCTTCAAATATTTCTTCTAAGGTGCCCACACCGCCGGGTAACGCCACAAAAGCGTCTGCTAATGCCATCATCTTCGCTTTACGTTCATGCATGTCAGCAACAATGTGAAGCTCAGTTAAGCCAAGATGAGCGATCTCTTTTTGTTTTAAATGATTAGGAATCACACCAACCACTTTTCCACCAGCGTCCAATACCGCATTGGCAATCACGCCCATCAAACCGACGTTGCCACCGCCATACACGACGTCCACACCCTGCTTCGCCAAGTACTGACCTAATGACCAAACACTCTTCACATAATCTTCTGAGCGACCCTCTGCGGAACCACAGTAAATTGCTACTCTCATCAATGCACTCCTGACATGGGAATTATTCGCCATAAAAAAAGGCGAGACTCAGAAAAGAGTATCGCCTTTTTTTCTGTGATTAGACCATTAATAGGTCCATCAAAGTATTGTACGCAACTTAAGCACCAAAGTGATCTAGGCTCTCAAGTGGGTAGAAGTCAGGGTATGGAAGTTGAGCCACACCAGAATCTACCGCTGCTTTTGCGACGGCAGCAGAAACAACATTTAGCAAGCGAGAATCCATTGGCTTAGGCAAGATGTATTCTTTACCAAAACTCAATGCTGCACCACCGTATGCCGCTACCACATCCGCTGGCGCTTCTTCTTTCGCCAAATCCTTCAGTGCATGAACCGCAGCCACTTTCATTTCTTCATTAATCTGCGTTGCACGCACATCCAATGCACCACGGAAAATGAATGGGAAGCCCAATACGTTGTTTACCTGATTTGGGTAATCAGAACGACCTGTCGCCATGATCAAGTCAGTACGTGTTTGGTGTGCCAATTCAGGGCTGATTTCTGGATCTGGGTTAGAACAAGCGAATACCACTGGGTTAGCCGCCATTTTGCTCAACTGATCACCAGACAATAGATCAGGACCAGATACGCCGATAAAAACATCCGCGCCATCGATGGCATCATCCAAAGTACGCTTGTCTGTATCGATTGCGAACATCGCTTTAAACTGGTTCAAATCGTCACGACCAGAATGAATAACGCCTTTACGGTCCAACACAAAAATGTTGTCACGCTGAGCACCACAAGCAATGATCAGTTTCATACAAGCTGTCGCTGCCGCACCCGCACCTAGACAAACGATTTTCGCATCCGCAATGTCTTTGCCTTGAAGCTCAAGCGCGTTCAACAAACCAGCTGCCGTTACAATCGCTGTACCGTGTTGGTCATCATGAAATACTGGGATAGAGCAACGTTCGATAAGCTGACGTTCAATTTCAAAACATTCTGGCGCCTTGATATCTTCAAGGTTGATGCCACCGTAAGTGTTCGCAATACGCGCAACGGTATCAATAAACGCTTGTGGGCTTTCAGATTCCACTTCTACGTCCACTGAGTTAATGCCGGCAAAGCGCTTAAACAACAAGCCTTTACCTTCCATGACTGGCTTACTCGCCAATGGACCAAGGTTACCTAAACCTAAAATGGCAGAACCATCAGAAATAACCGCGACCAAGTTACCTTTACCTGTGTAGCGATAAGCATTTTCTGGGTCTTTCGCAATTTCACGGCAAGGCTCAGCCACACCTGGACTATAAGCTAAGGAAAGGTCACGAGCCGTTTCTGTTGGTTTTGAAATAGTAACGCTCAATTTACCTGGAACTGGATTCTCATGGTAATCCAATGCAGCTTGCTTCATATCTTCTGCCATTATGATGTTTCCGTCTGTTTGGTGTTATTGAATTAGTTGCTTTTCTGTGGGCCTTATTCTTGATAATAAATGCTCTGCATCTTGATACCAAAAAATGACACCTTATCGTTTTGGTTCGTCAGAATAATCTATCTAACACACACTTTAAAGCTCAAAACCATTGGAATATTCTATCAATCAATTAGGATTGAGGTCCTTGATTTCACGCAAGTCATTCGGATGTCTTACCGATAAAACCCACGATTTAAAAGCGTTGTTACGATTTTTTCTGTGGTGTTGCCAACCTCTTATCTCAATGGTCTTACCCTCCAAACTAAACACAGTTTGAGCAGGCCAATAATCTGAGACATAGGGTGGCAAGTTGATTACTAGATCCTGTTGGGTTTCTAGCCACCAACCTCCTCGGTTGCGGGTAACGGAAGAGATATTCACTCTAGCGATTGCAAAACCAGCTTGTGGCTGCCATTGCAAATTGTGTTGCCATAACCTTTTATTTGCCTTGCGCGCAGCGTTTTCAGCGTCTACAAAACACGCCTGATAGGCTAAATTGGGCGGCACCGCAATACGATAACCAAGCCCTTCAAATAGTAACTGACTTGTCAGTGAAATACGATCTTTATCGAACAGGTAATAGAGCTTGCGACCATAGCGATCTTGGTCACTTCTGGCCTTCTGAATAAATACCTCACCCTCTAAGCGAGACACTAGGAACTGTCTAGCTTGTTCTGCGTAGGCTTGATGGTTACCCGACTTATGATCTAATTCTGGGGTATTTATGCCAACCAAACGTACCTTACGACCATCGCTTAAATGAATCGTATCACCATCGACAATGCGCTTGATCTGAGCACGCTCTAATGGCCCGGTTGCCCGACAAAGTTCGGTGGCGCCAGCACTAAATGACAGGCATAAAAAAAGCGCCAAGTAAACTCGGCGCTTTTTTAACACTCTCACAATCATGCCACCAATTACTTAGTAGTACGACGTGCTCCGAAACGCTTGTTAAAGCGATCCACACGACCACCAGTGTCCAGCATTTTTTGCTGACCAGTGTAGAATGGGTGGCAGTTACTGCATACATCGATGTGCATGTCTTTGCCGATTGTAGAGTTAAGATTCAAAGTGTTACCACAAGTACAAGTTGCAGTAATCGCAGAATAATTTGGGTGAATATCTTTTTGCATTGTTTCTACCTTAAAGTTTGGTGTGCCGCCACTTGATCGACATAAAAGGGCTTTCGCCTCGCCAAGCACCGCACGATTCGTTGTACAGACATTGTACAGTGGTACCAAGAACGGCGTATTTTAGGGATCAATTGACGATTCATCAAGCCTTTTATCACTCTTTTCACATAAAATTGCCCCTCGCGTAAACGCCTCGCTCTAGCGTACACTAAGCCTATAAACCAACAGCTAAACTTTTTCCTTTACTAAACAAGGCTTAACCAAACGCATGCAAGAGGCTCTACTCACTCAGCACCCTTATATTAAAGTCGCCCTGCCAGTGCCACTGCGGACTTTATTCGACTATAAAGTGCCTAAAGCCATTGCCTTACGCCATGATTTACAGCCTGGCATGCGAGTCAAAGTGCCCTTTGGAAAAAGCAGCCGTTTAGGCGTCATTGTTGCCCTCAGTGACACCAGTGACTGGAACCCTGATGAAGTCAAACCTCTCACCTCACTGCACGATAAACAGCCAGTCATCACCCCTGAACTCATGGCGCTCTGCGAATGGGCGGCACGTTATTATCACCATCCAATCGGCGATGTGGTTTTTCATGCCTTACCCGTTTTACTTCGCAAAGGAGAAAATGCCGAATTTCGCACTGAGAATTGGTGGTTTACCACTGCAACCGGTCAAACGTTCGATGTCCAGCAGCTAAGCCGTGCACCACGCCAGCAAGACTTTTTAAAAGCTGTTCAACAACATCCGAACGGCCTCAGTCAACAAGCGGCCTCGGTACTGGATCTAGCGCCTGCTGCAGGCAAAAGCCTTGAAGAAAAAGGGCTATTACGACGAGAACCAAGAGCCTTTAATAAAGCAGGCGAAAAACACACGCACCAGACTCAGGTTCCTCCAACGCTCAATGCCGAGCAAGCTGCCGCGATCGACTCTTTGCTTGAGCACCGTCATCACTTTCATGTTTCCTTATTAGACGGCGTGACAGGCAGTGGCAAGACAGAGGTTTTTTTACGTTTAATAGAGCAATGCATCAAAGAAGACAAACAAGTGTTAGTCATGGTGCCTGAGATCGGGTTAACCCCCCAAACCCTAAAACGTTTTGAAGTACGATTTAACACCGATATTGTTCTCATGCATTCCAATATGAATGACCGAGAACGCCTGGATGCTTGGCTGCTCGCCGCTAATGGTCATGCGAAGATCATCATAGGCACCCGCTCTGCGGTCTTTGTGCCCGCACCGAAACTTGGTCTCATGGTCATCGACGAAGAGCATGACGCCTCTTATAAACAACACGAAAAATTTCGCTACCATGCTCGTGACCTCGCCGTAAAACGGGCGCAAAACCTGAATATTCCGGTGTTACTAGCGTCCGCTACACCGTCCTATGAAAGTTTGACCAATGCTCTGCAAAAGCGCTTCTCATGGCTCAAATTACGTCAACGGGCTGGAGATGCTCATATTCCTAAAATGGAAAGAGTCGATTTACGGGGACAAACTCTCGTTCATGGTTTTAGCGAAACCGCACTGAACAACATGAAGCTGACCTTAGAGCGCAAAGAGCAAGTTTTAATCTTTTTGAATCGTCGTGGTTATGCGCCAACACTGATGTGCCATCAATGCGGCTGGATTGCGACTTGCGATCACTGTGATGTCAATCTCACGGTACACAAACGCGCCAACAAACTGCATTGCCACCATTGTGATTCACAAAAAGCCTTGATTCATCAATGCCCAGATTGTCAAAGCGAAGAATTGTTCACGGTTGGAGAAGGCACAGAGCAGTTAGAAACTCAACTCAATACGCTGTTTAAAGACACTCCCATTTTGCGCATTGATCGAGACAGTACTCAACGCAAGTCAGCGATGACCAAGCTCACACAAAAGATCCATGAACATGACCAAGCCATTTTAATTGGCACCCAAATGCTCGCTAAAGGCCATCATTTTCCGAATGTCACCTTGGTGGTCATTATGGATGCCGATGCAGGCTTATTTTCATCCGATTTTCGCGGTATGGAGCGTACAGCACAACTTATCACTCAAGTTGCTGGTCGAGCGGGTCGAGCCAAAAAACCAGGCCATGTATTATTGCAAACCTACCATCCCGACCATGCCGCCATTGAATGCTTGTGCAACCTAGGATATGAACACTTTGCAATTGATGGTCTGGCTGAACGCAAATCCCTCTCTTTACCGCCGTTTTATCACCAAGTGATTGTTCGCGCAGAATCGGCCAATGAACAAGAAGCCATGCAACTATTACATGCCCTGAAAAACGACCTCACCCCGATGCTCTCACCGGACGTTTATATGGTGGGCCCTTATGCTGCCATCATTGTTCGCAAGGCTGGTCAGCACCGAGCCTTGATTTCAATTAAGTCGGCCCATAGGGCGCCATTGCATCAAGCCACGGAATGGATGACGCAATGGTTAGAACAAGCAACCAAACAACATAAAATTCGTTTCGCTATCGACGTCGACCCACTGGAAACTTATTAAGCGACAACGCATAATGTGCCCTGCATGACGCCCCCATTTTTGAGTAAACCAACAACACACTATGTTTAAGCCAATTTACATTGCTAACAAAGGGAGTCGCCCGAAAAAAGGCGCGACTCGTCGTACACCGCCACCAGCCGCAAAACGCAAAACCGCTTGGTGGTTATGGTTGCTCATTCCAGCCATCTTGCTGGCTTTCATTTACGGTTTAATGCAACTGAGCCAAATCGCCCCAGAAGCCGCGAAATCCAGTGTTGCTAAGCCCTCGAAACCGGCACCACAACCGAAAACAGTCGAAAAAGCCAAACCTGTAAAGAAACCTGCGGAACAGACCACGGCGAAAAAAGACAACTTTGAGTTCTATCAAATTCTGCAAGACAGCGAAGTTGATACGAGTCATGTGGATGCTTATCAATCTACGCCGCGCGGTGAACAAGATTTTTATTACATGTTACAAGCGGCCTCCTTTCGAAATTCTGACGATGCGGATCGCCTACGTGCCAAACTCATTTTATCGGGGCTAGTAGAAGCCAGCATTCGAAAAACCACAGGCAAAGATGGCCGACCTTGGTATCGCGTGATACTTGGCCCTTATGTTTCTCGCTCGAAAATGAATCGCGCCGAGGACAAGCTGGTCTCTATGGACATCTCCTCTTTTTCTTACAAAGTAAAGAAAGAGCCTTAATTCTCTTGATAAAAGTGCACAGTATGGACAACGCCATTCCGTGCACGCTCACCGCTTGAAATCTCATCGCTTGCCCCCACCTTGTTAGAATCGAAACTGGAGTAAAGCATGACAACGATTCTAACTGTACGCAAAGGCAACCAAGTCGTCGTAGGTGGCGATGGACAAGTATCTCTTGGCAACACTGTGATGAAAGGCAACGCACGCAAAGTACGTCGCTTATACCATGGTGAAGTCATTGCAGGCTTTGCCGGTGGCACGGCGGATGCCTTCACCCTATTCGAACGTTTTGAAGGCCAACTAGAGAAGCACCAAGGTCATCTCGTTCGTGCGGCCGTTGATCTAGCAAAAGACTGGCGCTCAGATCGCGCCTTACGCAAGCTTGAAGCCATGCTCATTGTCGCCAATAAAGAAAGCACCCTCATCATCACGGGTACCGGTGATGTGGTAGAACCTCAGCACGGCGCTTTAGCGATTGGCTCTGGCGGTAACTATGCCGAAGCCGCTGCCCGAGCATTGATCGACAATACAGACCTTACAGCCAAAGAGATTGTGGAAAAAAGCCTTAACATCGCGGCAGATATTTGTGTGTTCACAAATCACAGTCTAACCATTGAAGAGATTGTCGTTGAAGGCAAGCTGGAAGATCAATCCGCTTAATTGATTCACGACGTCAAACAGACCCTATTAAAGAGACCAAATGATGAGCAGTATGACCCCAAGAGAGACGGTTAACGCCCTAGACAATCACATTATTGGCCAACAAAAAGCCAAACGCGCTGTCGCCATCGCACTTCGTAACCGCTGGCGTCGAATGCAGTTACCGGAAGACATGCGCGCTGAAATCACGCCGAAAAATATCCTAATGATTGGACCAACAGGCGTTGGTAAAACAGAAATTGCCCGTCGTCTAGCGAAACTATCGAATGCGCCTTTCATTAAAATTGAAGCCACCAAGTTCACCGAAGTTGGTTATGTTGGTCGAGATGTGGAATCCATCATCCGAGATCTTGTAGAAATGGCCATCAAAATGCTGCGCGAGCAAGAAACTGAAAAGTTACGCCACAAAGCAGAAGACGCCGCCGAAGATCGAATCCTTGACGCTCTGCTACCACCAGCTCGAGGTGGTGACCCAGAGTTGAACAATGAGAGCAACACACGCCAGATCTTCCGTAAAAAGCTACGTGAAGGCCAATTAGACGACAAAGAGATCGATATTGATGTCGCTGATGCGCCCGTTGGCGTGGAAATCATGACTCCGCCGGGCATGGAAGAAATGACCAGCCAGTTGCAGAACATGTTCTCAAGTTTCGGCTCGAACAAAACCAAAAAGCGTAAGCTAAAAGTCAAAGACGCCTTACGCCAAGTACGTGACGAGGAAGCTGGCAAACTAGTAAATGAAGACGAGTTGAAAGCCCGTGCGGTTGAAGCGGTTGAGCAGAATGGCATCGTATTCTTGGATGAAATTGACAAAGTAGCCAAAAGCTCAGAGCGCACCAGTGGTGAAGTCTCTCGCGAAGGTGTACAACGTGATTTATTGCCTTTGGTAGAAGGCTGTACCGTCAACACCAAGTACGGCATGATCAAAACAGATCACATTTTGTTTATTGCTTCAGGGGCGTTCCACTTAACCAAGCCATCGGACTTGATTCCTGAGCTACAAGGTCGTTTACCGATTCGTGTTGAGTTAGACGCCTTGACGGTAGAGGATTTCAAACGCATTTTGGTTGAGCCCAGCGCGTCTCTGACTAAGCAATACGTGGCCTTAGCGAAAACAGAAAACATCAATCTGAACTTTACCGACGAAGGCATTACCCGCATTGCCGAGATCGCTTGCCAAGTGAATGAAACGGTTGAAAACATTGGAGCTCGTCGCCTTCACACTGTGTTGGAGCGTTTACTTGAAGAGGTATCTTACTCAGCTTGCGACATGCCAGAAGGTCAGCAAATTGACATCACAGCCGCTTATGTGGATGAACAGCTAGGTGAAGTCGCCAAAGACGAAGATCTAAGCCAATACATCCTGTAGGCTTAGTGCTAAATTAGTGCGGACCACTTCTTAGTGGTTCGCCTTTTTATTTAGAGTAAACATCATGCTCACACCAACCAAAATTCATTATCACAAACAATCCCGTGAACTTGAACTGGCCTTTTCTGATGGCCAAAGCTTTCAATTGAGTGCCGAATTTTTACGAGTGCATTCTCCTTCTGCTGAAGTTCGAGGTCATGGGGCACAAATGCCCATTCTCCAATACGGTAAAAAAGACGTATTCATACAGAACATTGAAGGCGCAGGGAATTACGCGTTAAAGATCACCTTTGACGATGGTCATGACTCTGGCCTCTATACTTGGGAATACTTACATAATTTGGGCAAAAACCACGATCAGTTATGGCAAATGTACTTAACTCGCCTTGAAAAAGAAGGGAAGACGCGGGACACTTCCGTGATTCAAATTCATCAACATTAAACAGCACTCTCAACTTTAGGATAACCTGTTATGGGCTCACTCAGCTTGTCTGCCATTAGCGCGATTGAACATGGTATTAACCTTGCTCTTCAGCAAGATACACCTTCTCAGCAAAGGCTAAGCAAGCTAGCAGGCCAACAGGTCATCCTTTACGTGGAAGATTTTTCACTCATTTTACAAGTGCATATCCTCGAACAAGGCGTGATGTTACACAAACCTGATCATCTAGCGGATATCGAACTCGACCCTAAGTTAGATACGCTAGTACAAGGACCAAGCTCAGCCTATCGTAAACTGCTCGAAGGCGATGGATTCTTTGATGGGGATTTACGCATCCAAGGGAATGCACAAGCTCTGATGACCTTGCATAAAGTGATGGAAAACTTCGAGTTGGATTGGGAAGGTTTATTGGCAGATCACATTGGCGATTTACCCGCCGCCACTCTGGCACGTTTGCTGCGAGTTCAGTGGTCGTGGAGTAAAGAGCTTGCCACTCAAGCACGAATCCAACTGGTGCAACATTTACAGTCTGATAGTCAATTACTGCCTAGTAAAATCGAAGTCGATGCCTTTGTGGATCAACTGGAGAATTTTGGTACACAATTAGATCGTTTCGAAGCAAAACTCAGACTGCATGAAAACAAGCGTTCTTAAGCCTTTAGTCGACTTAAATAGACGCCACCTATGGTGATACCAAAGCCGATTATTTGCACCATTGTCATGGTTTCAGAGAATAAGAAATAACTCTCTACGGCAGCGAGAGGTGGCGCTAACAGTAACAACATAGCGACTTGTGATGCATGGATTTTCCTTAGCAACCAAACCATTAAAAACACACCGCCACCCGACAACACCACAGCGCCCCAGAACAACAATAGATAAGATGACCATTGGGCCACAAAAACCTGTTCGCCTAACACCCACACAAAGCCAAACGCCACAACACCTGCCGCTAAGTTCTGAATGCCCATGGCAACAATGATGTCAGAGGAAGCAATCGACATTTTCTGAGAGATGGCACCAAGGGATAAAGCCAAAATAGCCCCAACAGCAAGACAAAGCGTCAGTAGAGTGACGCCACCGTGGCTCATGTCCAACTCTAACGCAGGGGAAATCACCAACACTAAGCCAATAATGCCAATCAACATGCCGAGCATGCTCAAAAAAGACGTCTTTTCTTTGATCAACAAAAACGCTAACAAGGTGACTAATACAGGCTGGAGAGCGCCAATGAGCGCCATAATTCCAGCTGGCAACCCTTTAGCAATGGCCACATAAGCAAGACCAAGGTACAAACCACTCATTAATACCCCAGCCAATATTTGCTGAGGTAGCTCTTGTCTTGATGGAAAAGTTCGACGCTGCCAAAGCGCCAAGGCAAAAAATAACAACGCCGCCAATAAGAAACGAATGCCCAAATAGATATTGGGGTCCATCAGACCGACAATCAGCTTACCTGTGATAAAACCTGTGGACCAAATTAACACTAAAAGCACATACAATATGGCCATAAAATTCCCTTTATTAATCGCTGCCTGCGCTTAAATGAAGACTAAGGAAGGTACGAATAAGTCTACTAAGACTCAGTCTTTCAGAGAAATCGTCAAATAAGGCGCGACTCTGAAGGAATGTAGGTACCTTTTAAAGAGTCGCAACGCAGTAGGACGTTTTCTCTGAAAGACCCGAAGGGCAAGGTCTAAAAGCCTGTATTCTTTGTTGAGTACCTCGACAATAGGCCAACTATTCACATTCGGCACTCGCCTCGAATAACAGGCTTTTATCCACATGCTGAGGCAAGAGGACTTGTTCATACCTTCCTTAGAATTCGCCTTTTATCTCTGCAGCACCCAAACCTAAACCAATCAAAAAGTGCAACTTAGCGAAAGCCGCTTCATAGGTCATCGCCTCACCAGAGATCACACCAGCACTCACTAAAGCCGACCCTGCAGCATAGGCACCAGCAACCACACTACCCGCACCACATTGACTGACATTAACGATGACAACCCCTCGCTCACTGGCTTGCTGCAAGACCGATAAAAGTTCGGCATCTTTATCGGGGGCATTGCCCGCACCATAACTCAAGAGTACAGCGCCTTGCACGGATTCATTTAATAAACCGCGCCAATGCTCTGCTCTGACACCCGGAAAAACAGGCAATAAGGTCACTGCTCCAGACGCCATCTCAGGGATACGAATCACGCAGGGAACATCACCGGTTTGACCTTCTCGCCAACGCCAATCAATGCCCAGAATACCTCGCTCAGCCCGATTGGGAGAAGAAAAAGCCTGCCAGTCACTAGTATGCGATTTATGAGCACAATCACCCTCAATCAAACGACCAGCAAAGAATAAGAACACACCTCTGGAAACGGATTCACAAGCAGACATAGCCCCCAACACATTGTTCATAGCATCGGTTCGCACTTTATACATGGGCACTTGTGAGCCTGTTACGATTATTGGCTTATCACTTTGCTCAAACATAAAGCTCAGTGCTGCGGCGGTATACGCCATAGTATCGGTACCATGAAGCACAATGAAGGCATCAAATTCATGCCATTTACGTTGAATGTCTAACGCAATGGTCTGCCAGTCTTTTGGCGTGGCATTAGAGGAGTCAATCAACTCAGCATAACTTTGTATTACAAAATCGTGTGGCAGCTCATCTGAGGCGTTTAGGTGCTCACTTAAATGGTCTGCAAAGGCCGCATCAGGGATCAAGCCTTGTGATGATGGCACCATACCAATCGTACCACCGGTATAAGCTATGTATATTTTCATCTCGTTCCTCTTTTCACCCTTATATCGGCACAGCGCATTTCAATACAGTGATAAAAAAGGCGCGAATCCTAACGAACTGCGCCTTTTCCATCCAACCAATCGCTCATTTAACGTGCGATATAGATTACATTCTTTCTAAGGTTTCAATACCTAGCAATGATAAACCTAGTTGTAATGTTGACGCTGTATTCAACGCCAGCTGTAAACGGCTATTCTTAACGTCTTCTTCGGCGTTCAAAATTGGGCAAGCTTCGTAGAAGGTCATGAAGGTTCCTGCCAATTCGTATAGATACGCGCATAAGAAGTGAGGCATACCATCGTTCGCAACCTGCTGAATGGCTTCTTCGAACTGACACAACTTCATGGCCAACGCACGCTCTTGGCTTGCTTCAACTTGGATTTCACCGGTTAAGGATGCGATGTCCATTTCAGAACGTTTCACAATGCTGGCAACACGAGAGTAAGCGTACAACAAATAGGGCGCGGTATTGCCCTCGAAACTCAACATAGTGTCCCAGTTAAAGACGTAATCACTGGTACGGTTTTTCGATAAATCCGCGTATTTAACCGAGGCAATTCCGACCACTCGACTGATGTTACGAAGCTCTTCTTCGTTCATATCAGGGTTCTTAGAAGACACTAACTGATAAGCGCGTTCTTGTGCTTCTTCTAGCAATGAAGACAGTTTCGCAACGCCACCAGAGCGTGTTTTGAACGGCTTGCCATCACTGCCCATCACAGTACCAAATGGCATATGCTCTAACTGAGTTTCTGGTTTTACAAAACCGGCTTTACGAGACAAGGTAAAGATCTGCTGGAAGTGCAAAGATTGACGAGCATCGACGAAATACAACACGCGATCAGCTTCTAATGTATGTTGACGGAAACGCACCGCTGCCAAATCCGTCGTGGAATACAAGAAGCCACCGCCGGTCTTTTGCACAATAATCGGGGTAATTTCCCCTTCTTTATTAGCAAACTCTTCTAAAAAGACACATTGTGCGCCTTGGTCTTCTTTCAATAAACCTTGCTCTTGCAGCTCATTGACTACATTTTGCAAATCATCATTGTAAGCACTTTCAGGCATGACATGTTGACGCTCTAAAGACACACCCAACATTTTGTAGGTTTCTTCACAGTGCGTCAGAGAAATGTCGATAAACTCATCCCATAAGGCTAAGCAGTCTTTATCACCTGATTGCAAAGCCACAACCAATTCACGAGCACGATTGGCAAAGGCTTCATCTTCATCAAAACAGCCTTTAGCCGCTCGATAAAAGGTCTCAAGGTCAGACAGAGCCATACTAATTTCAGCGCTTTCAGAGCGTAAGCGTTCCATGTAAGCCAACAACATACCAAATTGCGTTCCCCAATCACCTACGTGGTTCTGACGAACAACTCGGTGCCCTAAAAACTCTAAGGTACGGACAACCGCATCACCAATAACAGTAGAACGTAGATGCCCTACGTGCATTTCTTTCGCTAGGTTTGGAGACGAGTAATCCACCACGACGGTTTCTGGTGCTGCCACATTTGGAACATCTAGACGCTCACTTTGGCGCAGTGCCATAAGCTCTTTGCCCAACCAAGCATTCTTCAAGAAGATATTGATAAAACCAGGGCCTGCGATTTCGACTTTTTCCGCGATGTCGGATAAATCCAACCCATCGACGACTTTCTGCGCCAATTCGCGAGGGTTCATCTTAAGGCTTTTTGCCACACCCATAATGCCATTGGCTTGGTAATCACCAAACTGAACCTTAGCAGATTGACGAGTCAGTGCTGGAGCAGACTCTGGCGCACCAGCCGCAACCATTGCGGCTTGAATACGTTGATTTAGAAGCGTTTGAATATTCACAGAGAAACCTTTAAACAGTTAACATGCCGTTAGGCTGGCATATCAAAATCACAAACCCTCCACTTGCTGAGCAAGCGGAGGGTTTAAATAAGAAAATTAATGGCCTAATAATAACCGATTTGCCGCCGTTTAGCGAAAGAACAGCTGACATGCCAAGTTATTATTTTCATCCTGATAAGGATAACCTAGCTCATCCAAATAATGAGTCACATCGGTTTCTTCACCCACCGCTTGTAAGCCAACCAATACGCGACCATAAGCATCACCATGATTACGATAATGGAACATGGAAATATTCCACTGTCCACCTAAGGTGTTGAGGAATTTCAACAAGGCACCAGGACGTTCAGGGAACTCAAAACTGTACAGCAATTCCCCTTTTTGACTGCGTAAATGGCCGCCAATCATATGGCGTACATGTACCTTGGTGGTTTCATCGTCAGTTAAATCAATGATTTCGTAATCTTTTAGATCGTCCAACAGTTCTTTGCGACTGTGAGGACTTCCCCCCAGCGCCACACCAACAAAAATCACCGCTTGCTCATCATCACCATAGCGATAATTAAATTCTGTGATATTTCGTCCAACTAACGCTTGGCAGAAGTCTTTAAAGCTGCCGGGAGATTCAGGGATTTTAACGGCAATAATGGCTTCTCGTTTTTCACCTAGTTCAGCACGCTCAGACACATGGCGCAGGCGATCAAAATTCACATTGGCACCACTGTTAATGGCGATCAGAGTCTGACCTTTGGCTCCTTCACGCTCAATGTACTTCTTCAATCCCGCCAAAGCACAAGCACCAGCTGGCTCGGTAATGGCTCGAGTATCATCGTAAATGTCTTTGATTGCAGCACACATTTCATCGGTGGTGACTGTGATCACTTCATCAACCGTGTCTTTGGCAATGGCAAAGGTGTTGTGACCAATTTCAGCAACCGCAACCCCTTCAGCAAAAATGCCCACTTGAGCAAGACGAGTTGGTTCACCTTTTTCCATTGCCACTTTTAAACAAGCTGCATCTTCAGGTTCCACACCAATGATTTTGATATCAGGGCGTAGGTATTTAACATAAGCCGCCACCCCTGCGATCAAACCACCACCGCCAACTGGTATAAAGATGGCATCAATTTTACCTTCATGCTGATGTAAAATTTCCATACCAATAGTGCCTTGTCCAGCGATGGTATCCACATCATCAAAGGGATGAACATAGGTTTGTCCGGTTTGTGCCATGATCTCTTTTGATTTAGCAGAAGCCTCATCAAAAGCATCGCCAAACAGTACCACTTCGGCACCATGGTTTCGTACGGCGTTGACCTTTACTTCTGGCGTCGTCGCTGGCATCACAATGGTCGCTTGCACGCCCAGTTTTTTCGCCGCTAGCGCCAAGCCTTGTGCATGATTTCCTGCCGAGGCAGCGATCACCCCCTTGGCTCTTTCAGCGTCGGTGAGCTGACAAATTTTGTTGTATGCCCCACGAATTTTGAACGAAAAAACTGGCTGCAGGTCTTCTCGCTTCAAAATAATCTCGTTGTCCAATCGAGTTGATAATTGATTGGCACGAGACAGTGGCGTTTCTACAGCAACGTCGTATACGCGTGCCTGTAGAATCTTTTTGATCATGGTATGAGGCATAATGTTTCCTAGGAAAATAACATTCGTCAGAACGAGACCGGCACCCAACATCATTGGGAAAACCAAGTCTAAAAATAGAACACCGAAATATACCTGTTCGGCTCAACTCACGTAAAGGCGAAAGCCCTTGAATCTGCAAAATAGCCAGCATAAATCTAAGTTGTTTTGGCTAACATTCATTCAGAGAAGGGAATATAATAACGACACCAGCAGAGGAAACTTACCAAAAGAGTAAGCTCTAACTACTTTCTCATTCAACGATAATAAAGGGCACCCCCTCATGACCCAAGATGAGTTAAAACAAGCTGTCGCTGAAGCGGCTGTTAACTACATTCTACCGTTACTAGAAGACAACACTATTGTCGGCGTTGGCACAGGTTCAACGGCTAATCTTTTCATTGATGAATTGGCTAAACACAAGAACAAGTTTGATGGCACCGTAGCCAGCTCCGATGCCTCAGCCCAACGCCTAAAAGATCATGGCATTGCTGTTTACGACTTAAACAGTGTTGATCAAATTCGTGTTTACATCGATGGCGCTGACGAATCAGACCATCATCTACGCCTCATCAAAGGCGGTGGTGCCGCTTTGACCCGTGAAAAAATCGTGGTCGCTTGCAGTGACGAATTTGTATGTATTGCAGATGAGTCAAAGTTAGTTAACGTATTGGGGGATTTTCCTTTACCAGTTGAAGTCATTCCCATGGCGCGCAGCTACGTTGCTCGTCAACTGGTGAAACTGGGTGGCGATCCCGTTTACCGTGAAGGTGTGGTGACGGATAATGGCAACCACATACTCGACGTTTATAATTTAAAGATTCTTGATCCAATTAAGCTTGAGAATCAGATTAATGCGATTGTCGGTGTCGTCACCAACGGGCTGTTTGCTAATCGATCAGCTGACGTGTTACTGCTGGCAACACAAGACGGCGTAAAAACACTGAAAAAAGCCTAAAGAGCCTCAGATGAGCCATCTAGAGCCACCATTCTTAGAGTGGCTCATCTTTCTCTTAAAACCAGCGACTTTTTCGCATCAACCAAAACTGTCCAACCCCCATCACAAGTAAGACCCCACAAAATAACCAGAAAGCTTGATGATTGTCGGTTCCAGGCATCCCCGCGATATTGATACCGAACAATCCGGTTAAAAACCCCAAGGGCAAGAAGATCCCAGACAAAATAGACAATACATACATGCGAGCATTCATTTTTTCAGCTTGTAAATTGACAAACTCTTCCTGCATTAACTGGCAACGCTCCCTTAATGACTCAAGCCCCTCAACATAACGAACAATATCGTTCACGGCTTCTTGTACCTGTGTGATTTGCCGACTCGTCATCCAACTAGACGTATCTTGCGACAAAGCTTGAACAGCTTCTTTTTGAGGCACCAGAAAGCGACGTAAACGAATGGTTTCGAGTCGACGTTGAACCAATAACTCTCTTTGCCCTTGCTCGATACCTTCACCAATGCGTTCCTCTAAATCAGACAACTCTTCTTCTAAATCAACGATGACACTCGACATTCGTCCCGTTAATGTGACGGTCAAGGTGGCCAAAATATCAGCGCTATCTGTAGGTCCTTCGCCTTGTGCCAAGCTGTTTACTACATCCTCAACGGATAGCAATTTTCGACGGCGACTGGATACGATAAAGTGTGGTGTTACCCATAAACGTAATGACACCATATCCGATGGATCAGAACCTGGGTTTAAATTCACACCACGAAGAATCACTAAGGTACCACGACCCATTTTAACCATCCGAGGGCGTGTTTCTTCAGCGAATAACGCCTCGACAACCTCATCAGCAACTCCTTCAACACTGGCCAACCAGTCGCGACTCGCGTCTTCCCCAGCATCTACATGAACCCAGCGACACCCTGCCTCTGGAATCTTCTTTGGCAAATCCGTCTCAGGCAAATGATCTGCGCCGCCCTGACCGTCTAACGCCACGTGATGCACAACAAATTCAGACATAAGCGCCCCTCTATTAATGCTTGTAGATTAACGG
This sequence comes from Marinomonas aquiplantarum, assembly GCF_003314975.1. Lineage (GTDB taxonomy): Bacteria > Pseudomonadota > Gammaproteobacteria > Pseudomonadales > Marinomonadaceae > Marinomonas > Marinomonas aquiplantarum. Next base: position 14,756 of record NZ_QNRF01000008.1, on the reverse strand, counting down.
AAAAAGTCCCATTGCCCTATTTATTTTCACTTCAACGACCTAGCTCAGCTGACACTCTCTGCTGAGAGTGGCATAATTTCATCACCCTCAAAATAATAAGGAAAAGCTTGATCATGCAAAACCTAGCACACGTTTTGGCATCCAGCTCGACACCAACTTCACTTCAAACTGTTTTAAGCGTTACGACCGACACTTGTATTGATATTTGCAAGGCGCTTCACAAAGGCTCTCTTGCAGGTATTCTTGGCGTGGCTGGAAACGAAAACGTGCAAGGAGAGGAGCAAAAGAAACTCGATATCATCTCTAATGACATGCTTAAAACGGCATTGTTAGCCTGCCCTGCTGTACGAGCAGTCGCATCCGAAGAAGAAGATGACATTGTCCCTGCAAATACAGCGGGTGAATACTTAATCGCTTTCGACCCACTAGATGGCTCATCTAACATAGACATCAATGCCATGGTGGGCACCATTTTCTCCATCTACCATGACACTGGCGAAACCGCCGCGACAGAACAGAGCTTCTTAAAGCGAGGAACAGAACAAGTTGCTGCCGGTTACGTGCTTTACGGCCCATCTTGCATGCTCGTTCTGACAACAGGCCAAGGCGTGCAAATGTTCACCTTAGACCCTGAGAAGAATGAATTTATCCTGACGCAAAATAAGGTCGAAGTGGCTGCAGATACGCAAGAATTTGCGATTAATATGTCCAACCAACGTTTTTGGTCAGCCGCAACCCAAACCTATGTCAGCGACCTTGTCGCTGGCTCAAGCGGTACAAGAGAGAAAGACTTTAACATGCGTTGGGTCGCCGCTATGGTGGGTGATGTGCATCGCATTCTATGCCGAGGCGGCATCTTTATTTACCCTTGGGACAGCAAATCTCCTAATCGAGCAGGTAAATTGCGTTTGATGTATGAAGCAAAACCAATGGCCATGTTAATTGAACAATCAGGTGGTAAAGCGTATACACACAGTCAACGCATTCTAGATATCCAACCTGAAGGCATTCACCAGAGAGTGGCGGTGATTCTTGGTGCGGCGAATGAAGTGGATAAGTGCCTAAGTTATTAACATAAAATAAAAAGCTAGCGCCCAGCTAGACTTGTGAATAACCACTTAAGTCACTAAAGCATGCAATAAAAGACCACAGGACAAAGCAGACTGTAGAAATCAAGCTGCTTTGTCCATCGCACCTTCCTTATTCACAAAGCATTCCAAACAATCAGCAAAACAACACTGTCCCCACAGGCCTCGTTCGCATAAGGTTGGTAAGCCCATGGATAAGGAGTTTGGTAATAACTTAGCCCCAACGGTCATAGGTGCAATTGGACAAAATATGCCGGTTATTGTTGAGACCTAAGATGTCTCTCACTTATGATTTTCGAGATACATTACAAAGCTCAAATCCTTATCTAAATAAGCACTCCAAACACCCACCCAAACAGAACAGACCCAACAAAACCAATGGTTAGATAGGCGATAAAGACTTCTTTCTTAACCAAACTCCACACCGCTGTCATCGCTGGAATAGAGCTAATCGCTCCCGCAGTCATAAAAGCCATCGCTGCCCCCGTTGTCATACCTTGATTAATAAAGCCTGCAATTAGAGCTGGTGCGGCATAACCATTTAGATAAGCAGGCATACCTACTGCGGCGCCAACGATAACCGAAAACAGTCCGTCCCCCCCCACAATCTGACTAATCACTTCAGCAGGAATATACAAAATCAAGAGGGCTTCAAGTACATAGGCAAACATCAACCATTTAACGAGAAACACTATATTCTCCTTCATCTGCTCAATAAATGTCTGTCGTCTTTGACTCTCTTCCCAGAACCGCCATTGCACACCAGAGGAGGTAATAGCAGTACAACACGTTCCAACTAATGGGGTAGATTTTAGCGGAGAAGCAAAGCTAGAGTGGCGCATTAACGCCTTTATACCGAAACCTCCAAGAAGCCCAAGACCAACGGCGATAATGGATTTCCCTATTGCAAAAGGCCAGCCTAGTGCGCTGGCGGTAATAATAAGGGCTGGCGGATCAATAAGGGGACTTGAAAGCCAAAAAGCCATCACTGCAGGTAGAGGTATACCAATCGCCAACAGCCCAGAAATAAACGGAATGACCTCGCATGAACAAAACGGCGCTAATCCTCCAAAAACAGCAGCCAGTAAAATCATCCGGTTCTCTCGACCATCAAAGGCCTTCGCTACTAACGACTCCGCACCGGTAGACTTTAAGTATGCGATCATCAAAACAGCAAAAACAATAAACGGTAGTGTTGCTATGAATGAGGCACTCGCGATCGTAAAAAATTCCGAGAACGCAAAACGATCTAACATAAAAACACTGGCAGAAATAAGTGCTATAGCAGACCAAGGGGTTAACAGTTTTTTGATGTAATACGTTACATCTTTGTTCGTCGACGTACGGCAGGCTGTCTCACAGCAGTTCGATTCCACAGAAGACTGCTCATCTCCGCTTCCAATTTCCACTCCAGTATTTGCTGTTTGATTACTCATAATCACACTCTCATAAATAGCCAGAAAATAAATCCATAATTCTACAAATATAGAAATATATTATTTCCACAATTATGGAAATGTCAAATTATTTCCATGCTATTAGAAATATTGATCCATAAAATGGTATAAATGTATTCGAACATATCCACATAAAAAGGAAATCTCTTGTCAATTGAAGTCATTGCGGAAAAGCTGGCAGAGCTTGGACACCCTACTCGTTTAGCCATCTTGAAACATCTAGTGAAAGCCGGGAACACTGGCGCACCAGTAGGTGAAATTCAGGAACAATTGGACATTCCTGGTTCCACTTTGTCACACCATATATCGCGGATGGTCAGGGTAGGACTTGTTGAGCAAGTAAGAGAGAGCCGAACCTTGTACTGTTTTCCAAAATTCGACGCCCTAAACGAAGTAATCCATTATTTAACAGACGAGTGCTGTATTAATGAGGAGCCTCAAGAACACTAAGAATAATGTTTAGTCATTGAGATCAGTGCGGCAATCAAAGCAATAAAATACTTTTCGCGACGGCTTGTGTCCGTGGTACAAACGTATCCATCAAACAATACTCATCCTCTGTGTGCATTTTCGCCCCCACAGGACCCGTTCCGCATAAGGTGGGCACGCCCATAGACGAGGTAAAACCCGCATCAGAACAACCGCCTGTAAACTCACCCTCAACAGAAAAACCAACTGAGTTTGCCTGACGTTGATAATGCGCCAACACAACGTCACTCATTGACGCTTCAAAGGGCTGAAATTCTGACAAGATTTTTATCGTTGCGATGGCGCCTTCGATCACTGGCGTTTCAATAATGGCATTAATTTGGGCTTTGGCTTCTTCGCCTTGCTCTAGTGTCATGAAGCGAAGATCCAGACGTGCCATTGCCGTTGGAGCGACGGTATTTGAAGACATCCCACCACTGATAAGACCTATGTTCGTGGTGATGCCTTTGTCATAATCGGTCAGTGCATGTAACGATGTTACGAGTTGAGCCAATGCACCAATTGCACTGATACCATCCGCATGGTTTACGCCCGAATGAGCCGCCCTTCCAGTCACTTGGATTTCAAAGCTCGCTCCCCCTTTACGCGCCGACACCACATTTCCACTGATGCGTCCGGGTTCGGCATTAAAAACGGCTTTCGCTCCGGCTACACGGTCACGAATAACAAAGCGACCTTCTGGCGAGCCAATCTCCTCGTCTCCGGTAAACAAACCAATAACAGGAGACGGTAGCTGTTGAATGTCGCTGGTTTTCAATAAATGTTGCAAACCTTTCAATACAAAACAATTCAGCACCAACCCAGACTTCATATCCGCAACGCCGGGGCCAAAAGCCTTCATGCCATCTCGACTGAATCGTCGAGTTTCCAATGTGCCTTTAGGGAATACGGTATCACGATGGCCCATCACAAAAATCGCAGGGGCATTGGCATTTGTTTCGTTCACCCCAACTTGGGCTTCTAAGACATCTCCTGAATTTTCTAGAGAATGCCAAGTACAAGCAATGCCGTCTTCCACCAGCCAAGATTCCATCAACTTTCCGGCTTCATCTACGCCTGTTTTGTCATAGCTATTAGAATCAACATTTACCAACGCTTCAAGACAATCAATCATCGCGTCTTCTTGCGTTGCAATCCAATCACAAAGCAAATCGGCGTAGTTATCTAGCTCAGAAGCTAATCTTGATGTCATGTTATCGACTTGCCTACTAACAACCTTATCCATGTAAATATTCCTTAGTAATTAATTGCTTTTAGATGCGTTACGAGCCTGACGAATGTGCTCACCTTGCTCGGATAGATCCCAAAAAAGTCCTGTCATTATTTGCAATGCTTCACGACAAACGGGCGCTAACACATGTTCGTTTGGCGCATGTTGACTGCATGCGGGATACGAATGAGGCACCCAAACCGTCGGCAATCCGAGAATGTCAGAAAACACATAATTGGGAATCGAGCCCCCCAAATTAGGCAGTAAAGCGGTTTTTTTATTTGTCGTTTTTTCCAGCGATTTAAGCGCCCAATCTACCCAAGGGTCATCTGGGTTTAATCGAGTCGCGTGCATGGGTTCCCCATTTTGGGAAACCTCTACATCGTCAAACCCCTGCTCCGTTAAGTGAGTACGGATATTTTTTAGGAAGTTATCGCTGTCCGTTCCGACGACGAAACGAATTTGGCAATTCGCTTTTGCGTACCCTGGAATGGCATTCACAGGGTTATCTGGGTTGCCGGTTTTGCAGGCAAGCATCTCAAGCGTGTTCCAGCCAAAGACTTGTTCGGCAGGTGACAGTTCCGGCTCTCCCCATTCAAGGTCAATGTCCGGATTGTTCTCATCCAAACCCACTTTAATATCTTGTAGAGCCTCTCGAACCGCATCGGGTAACTCATTCGGCAGCAATGATGGAACACGTATTCTGCCTTTGGCATCCACCATAGACGCCCATGCGTGAGCTAGACGCGTTCCCGCATTGCTAAGCAATCCACCCCAGTTACCTGAATGGTGAGCACCTTCTCGCAAGTTAACGGTCAAATCGAAATTAAAACCGCCACGAGAACCAAGAAACACCGTAGGAGAATTGGCGTCCAGTCTAGGTCCATCTGACGCGAGAAAAAGATCGGCTTTCAGGGCTTCCTTGTGCAAGGTACAAAATTCCGTCAAACCAGGAGAACCCACCTCTTCGCCCGTTTCGATTAACACTTTCACATTAAAGCCGAGCTTGCCGTCTTTTGCGTTCAAGACCGATTTTAAAGACGCGAGGTTAATCGTATGTTGCGCTTTATTGTCTGCCGAACCACGCCCATACCAACGATCGCCTGTCGCGGTTAACGTCCAAGGTGATAGGCCTTCTTTCCATTGATCATCGTACCCAAGTACAACATCACCGTGCCCATAGGTTAGCAGTGTCAACGCACTAGGATCTTCTATACGTTCAGCGAATAAAAATGGCCATGAGCCCGGCGCCTCTTCCTCAGTAACGGGGTTAGGTAATATTGAAATTTTGAATCCCATGGCTTCAAGCTCAGGGGTCATCACATCTTCTAAATAGGTATAAAGCGGCTGAAAATCCTTGCGGTTTTGGCTCTCACTTTTTATCGCAACACGCTGACTTAACGCGTCAAAAAACTCGCCAGAGTCAAAATACGACTCTGACGCAACAATACTTAATTGGCGACTCATCTTGTCTCCTTAGTAGATAGGATAGCTATACGACATGAGGTATATGGTTGTTAAGACGCGTTTGCCCATGCACTGTCATCCAGTAATTCAGGTAACCCTAAAGAAGGCTCTGGTGTTAAAACGGATGACAACAATGCTTGTGTGTAAGGGTGTTGTGCATTACGGAAAATATCCTCTCGGGTTCCCTGCTCGACCAGCTTGCCACGGTACATAACCGCCACTCGATCCACTAAATGTTCCACCACACCTAAGTTGTGGCTGATAAACAAATAAGTCAGACCCAGCTCTTGTTTCAGATCCATCAATAGATTAAGGATTTGTGCCTGTACAGAAACATCCAACGCCGACGTCGGCTCATCACACACCAAAATACTGGGTTTCAGTATCAATGCCCGAGCAATTGCGACACGCTGGCGCTGACCACCTGACAATTGTCCCGGATACTGATCCAATAAGCGCTCGGGCAATCCAACCAAATCACTCATCTGTTTAACAGAAGCTTGTTGGCTTCTTTTATCCCCGACTTTATGCAGCTGAAGAGGCAAACTAATGATCTGACGAATGGTTTTACGAGGATTCAGAGAGGAATACGGATCCTGAAAAATAGGCTGCAACTGTTTGGCTAATGCAAAGCGATTGCCGTTGCTGATGACCTGATCATTGACCAACACACTGCCGTCTGTCGGCGGCAACAACCCTAAAATCATCTTGGCTAAGGTACTTTTACCACAGCCAGATTCCCCAACTAATCCCAATGTTTCGCCCGGTGGAATGCGTAGCGAAACACCGTCAACGGCTTTAAGTGTCGTCGGCGCACTGAACACACCGTTTTTCAGTTGAAAATGACGTGATAGGTCGCAAAGTTCCAATGCATATTGTGGCATTACACCGCCTCCTTTAAGGATTCAACTGAGACTGGGCAACGCACTTGATGACTAGAAGGCGCAGTAAACTCTACCAGTGTCGGCGTGTCGGTTGCGCATCCCTTTGTCGCATGTTTACATCGGTTTCGAAAGGCACAACCCGCTAAATCACCAATCAAACTCGGCACGCCCCCCGGAATGGATTCAAGATGACTTCCCGGCGCGGTTTTCCCTGGGATAGGAATGCAACTTAGCAAGCCTTGCGTGTACGGATGGCTTGGATTATTAAAAATATCGTTCGTTAAGCCCGTTTCCACGACTTGACCTGCGTACATCACCGCAACTCGGTCAGCGATACGTGCCACAACGCCCAGATCGTGCGTTATGAAAACGACAGCCGTTCCAAATTCCTGCTGCAGCTCACGAATCAATCGCAAGATTTGTGCTTGAATGGTCACATCCAAGGCAGTTGTGGGCTCATCTGCAATGATGAGATCAGGCTCACACATTAGGGCCATAGCGATCATAACCCGTTGTCGCAGCCCGCCTGACAACTGATGAGGATACTGACTAAGGCGCTTTTCTGGATAAGGTACCCCAGCACGTTCTAATAAATAGATGGCTCGTTCTTCGGCTTTGTCTTTAGTCAGCCCTTTGTGTCGCATAATGCCTTCACAAAGCTGGTTTCCTAATGTGTAGGATGGATTCAGCGATGTCATAGGCTCCTGAAAAATCATCGACATTCGCAACCCACGAACGCCATTGCGCTTTTTCTTCGAAAGAGACAGCAAATCCAGACCATCAAACTCCATTTTGTCTGCTGATACCTTTGCTTTTTTGGGTAACAAGCCCATAAGCGCCATTGACGTCATGGATTTACCGCATCCTGACTCGCCAACAATACACAGCATCTCACCTTTTTCTACCGACAGGTCAATGCCACGCACCGCACGCAATGTTCCATTGGCAGTCGGTAAATCAACCTGAAGATTTTTAACCTCTAAAACTCGACTCATTTAACCTTTCTCCTGCCTACTAATTGCGCCCTTCGGGAGCGTTCATATCTCTTAATCCATCACCAACCAGATTGATCGCTAACACCAAAATCATCAAGGTAATGCCCGGAATCGCAATGACCCAAGGTTGGAAAAACATATACGCTTTACCCTCTGACACCATTAGCCCCCATGACGGTAACGGCGGTTGTACACCTAGCCCCAAGAAGGACAAGGTAGCTTCGAGTAAAATGGCGTGCGCCATTTCCAGCGTAATAACGACAATCAGCGCACTAAGAATATTGGGCAGTAACTCACGAATCAGAATATAAGAGGTGGATGCCCCTAATACTTTTGCGGATGCAATGAACTCAGCATCACGTAATTGCTGGGTCGTCGAACGAGCCACCACGGCGAAACGATCCCACAAGAGCAAACCCAGTAGGATAATCACCATTTCAAGTGATCCCCCCACTAACGCAGCCATAGCTAAGGCAACCAATAGCACGGGCAAGGCTAATCGAGTGGTAATGATGTAACTGATGACCGCATCCGTTCGGCCACCAAAATAGCCCGCCAAGACACCTAGCGTCGTTCCAATAACCCCAGAAATAAGCGCTGCGGTTAGGCCAATCGTCAAAGAAATTCGCGCACCATAAAGTAAGCGACTAAGGTAATCTCGCCCTAACTTATCGGTTCCTAAAATGTGTTCCCATGTTCCTTTTTCATGCCATATTGGCGGGATCATGCGTTGAGAGATGTTCTGTACATAAGGATCATGAGGTGCCAACCAAGGCGCAAATATCGCTGCCAGAACAATAACACCTAAAATGACGGAACCTATGAAAAGCCCTCGATGACCTAAAAACTTATTAAGCGCTCGTCGCCACTCTGGCACCACAGGTAACCCAGATGCTTCCGGACCAGACAATGCTGACACTGGAGAGCTAGACGTTGAGTTAGAAAGAGTTTGAGACATAATGTGCTTCCTTTATCTAACTCGCAAACGAGGATCCAACATAGCGTTGATCACGTCTGCAACAAAGGTTAATGCAATGTAAAACACCGCGATGATAAGTACGACAGCCTGTACAACTGGGTAATCATTTCGAGAAATGGCATCCCAAGCCAGCTGTCCTAATCCTTTAAGGGAGAAAACGGATTCAATTACAATCGATCCGCCAAGCATGAAACCCAGCTCCACTGCGGCAAGCGCTACAACGGGAATCACAGCATTTCGCAGAGCATGTTTGAAGACAACAGACGTTTCACTTAAGCCTTTAGAGCGAGCGGTTCTAATATAGTCCGACCCCAATACTTCCAACATTCCGGTACGAGTCAGCCTCATCATGGCAGGCATCGCATAATAGCCAAGCGCAATCGCTGGCAATATAAAATGCATCCATGTTGAATTCCCACCCGCCGGTAACCAATGAAGATTGACGGCAAACACGACAATTAAGGTCAAGGCGAACCAAAAACTTGGCATCGCCTGTCCCACTACAGCAATCATTAGCGCAAGACGATCTATCCATGTATCTTGCTTTATCGCGGCGAGCACCCCCAATGGAATTGCAACAAACGTCGCAATACCCAGCGCCAAAGCGCCGAGTGTTAAGGTGATTGGAAGGCGCTCACTTATTAAATCCATAACCGTATCTTGAAAATAATATGAGCGCCCAAAATCCAATTGAACGGCCGAACTTAACCAGGAAAAGTATTGCTGGATAATCGGTTTGTCTAAACCAAATGCGACGCGAATTTCTTCCACCTGATCGGCTGTCGACTCCGGCCCCGCAATGGCCGTTGCTAGATCGCCTGACAAATGCAGTAGCATAAAGCTAATAATGGAAACCGTAATCGCCACACTGATCGCAACCAGCAACCGACGAAATATAAACACCAGCATATTTTCTCCTAAATTCTAAATTGACGACGAGTCGCTTTACTTCCAAGTAGACTCGTAGAAACGCGGCAATTCATCTGGATACGGCGTAAATTGCAAAGTATCACTGAACGCATAGTTACTGGAGTACGAGAACATTGGCACCCAATACGCTTCTTCAGAGATGCGTTTGATTGCTTGTGAGTACGCTTTTTTACGCGTATTAGGATCGACTGAACTGTCTGCCGTATCCAGCAGTTTAATGACGGTTTCGTCTTTAGCAGAATCGTCGATTCCACCTTTAAAGAACACACTGGTAATTGCAGATGCGTCGTTGACAGAGTAAGAACCCCAAGTCTGGAACGACAATGGCACCTTGCCTGCGCGTTGATCGGTACGAAGCGCCGCGTATTTCATAAAATGAAGGTTTGCTTTGATGCCAATTTCGCTCAGATAGCCCATCATGGCTTCGGCTAAATCACGCTCGCGATAAGCATAAAATTCTGTTTCGAAACCGTCTGGGTAACCCGCTTCTGCAAGCAGTGCTTTGGCTTTATCAACGTCGTATTCGTATTTCTTGGCTGCTTCAGTGTCACAACCGAACTGAGTTGGGAAACACGGCGTATAAACAGAACGGCTGCCGCCGCGAATAAGGTCTTGAGAGAACGCATCACGATCAATTGCGTGGTTCACGGCTTCTCGAACAAGCTTGTTGTTAAATGGAGAATCTTTAAGGGTTTCACTTACAGTATCAATACGCAGGTAACCAATGCGCATGGTTTCGGCGCTTTTGACATCAAGTCCCGGCATCATTTTCATTTGATCGGCTTGATCAGAAGGTACGCGCCAGATCCAGTCGATGTCCCCAGTCATGAGCTGCGCAAGTCGCGCATCAGGGTCGGGAATCACACGGAATTCTAGTTTCTTAATAGCTGGTTTTGGAATGGGGCTGGCTTTGAAGTAGTCGTCATAGCGTTCTAAATTCACGCCTTCGCCCGTCAATACTTTGGTGATTTTGTAAGGCCCTGTTCCAATAGGCGCTTTTGAATACCCTTCAATGCCAACTTCTTTAAAGTACTTTGCTGGATATATTGGGGTCGGGCCGGATAGATACTCGAGTGCTGCAGGGAAAGGCTTAACAAGAACAAGGCGTACAGTGTAATCGTCTACTATTTCAGCATGATCTATCCAATCCACATTTTTTCGAGTGACGATCTTTGATTCGGGAGAGACAACATAATTGAATGTAAACGCGACGTCCTCGGCAGAGAAATCGTCACCATTATGGAACTTAATGCCTTTACGTAGTTTGAACACCAAATGCGTACTGTCCTCCCATTCCCAGCTTTCCGCGAGCAACGGCTTATATTCGGATGTACTTGGATCACGAAAAGCTAACGTATCCCACGCCATGTGAGACAAAATAACGCCTTCGCGTAAATTATTATGATACGGACTGACGTTTTCCGGTTCACTGTCGGAAGCATACACAAGCGTATCGTTGCTTTTATCTGCCCATGCGGATGCAGAGGAGGCAATCACACACGTAATAAGAGAATTCAAAAGAGTTTTTCGAAGAGTAAAACGGGGACTACGACTTTTTTCCATCATTCTGCTTCCTATCATTCTATTGGTAAATTGTGACAATAATACAACCTGCCTTCACATTAATAGAAAAGAATGCATTGCCACAATTAACAAATATGCATACATTCATTGCCAAATAGGCAACACTATGGCTTGATAAAAACCAAAATCAAAAATATGTCTGGAACAATCAAATAAGTGTTCTAAAGACGACATAACTCGAACTTTTCCACGGTATTTTCAATGAAAGCATCACTAAGACTTCAAGACACTGCCATTCGATATTTTCTAGAAGTGGCGCAATTAGGCTCGATCAGCGAAGCCTCTATACGACTCAACGTAGCCTCTAGCGCAATCAGTAGGCAAATTGGCAGTTTAGAAGACATACTTGGTGCAACGCTTTTTGAACGCCAACCAAGAGGAATGAAGCTAAGTGCAGCGGGCGAGATGCTGGCCACGTATGCGCGCAAGAATGCATTAGAATCCGCCAGAGTTGTTGCTGAGATAGGCGCGCTAAACGGACTTGAAAAAGGCCACATTAATATCGCTTGCTCCGAAGGCTTTGCCATGGACTTTATTCCACGCACAATCTCAAACTTTCGTCGGCAACACGATGGCATTCACTTTCATCTCAAAGTCTGCGCACCGGGAGACGTTGCCAAACTGGTCAGCCATGGCGAATCAGACATTGGCATCACCTTAAGCTTATCACCAACAAAAGACATTAAAGTTGAATACCGTCAGCCGTCTCCTATTATGGCGGTATTTCACCCCAGTCACCCCCTTGCCCATAAAAAGTCCGTTTCGCTTTCGCAATTACAGCCCTATCCCATTGCACTGCCCGAAGAAAATACCACTGTCAGACAACTCTTTGATATCTGTTGCAGCCGCCTGAATCTTTTATTCGAACCTATCCTTGAATCAAACCACATGGCAACCCTAAGCCGCTTTACAAGCTTTGGTGGTAGCATTCATCTTTCCGGTGAAATCTCAATGCGCCATCAAATAGCAACACAAGAATTAATCGCAGTACCAATTCGAGATCGAGGAATGGACGTCAGAAACATCGAAGTACAGACCCTTTCCGGCAGAACACTACCAAATGTTGTTAAAGTCTTTCTGGACTATTTGATTGACAAAATGAAACATGAAGAAACGATTGGCTGTTAAAAAAACACGGCTGGATGAAACCCACCTTCCTCAGCAAGTAATATAAACGAACAAGCTCCTAAACAGCATAAACCGCTGACGATGTCGGTGAAATACATCGTATTTTGTGTCGAGGCGGTATCTTCATTTACCCTTGGGACAGCAAGTCAACAAACCGTGCAGGGAAATTACGTTTGATGTATCAAGCAAACCCTATGGCCATGCTGATCGAACAATCAGCTGGTAAAGCACATACATGCAGTCAACGCATTCTTGATATCCAGCCAGAAGGCATTCACCAGAGAGTGGTGGTGATTCTTGGCGTAGCAAACGAAGTGGATAAGTGCCTAAGTTATGAACATACCGAAACAAACTGACTTAAAAGAGACGGCATGTGGATAAAAACGGAGCTACTGCTCCGTTTTTTTATTCCTTAAATAACGCATTATAAAGGAATGACTTCACTCACTTCAGGCGATCCATATTGTAGGCCAAATTCAACCAAGGCTTTGAAGCCAACATGGGTAACCATATCGTAGGGGTAATTTCGCGGTACTAATAACCAATCACCAGCTTTGTACTCAACGCCATTAAACGTCGCTCTGCCATCGATCAATAACCTAAAAGTAGGTTCATCATGAGTATGTTTTAAGGCTTGAGTCTCCGCTGCAACCGACACCAACATACTGTGTCTAAAGCAATTTTTATCAATCGGAATATCCTTCCTAATAAACAGTTCACCTTCATCGTGAGGCTGGAAAAAATCCCCCCACCCAAAATCCACATTACTGACAATCTCAGTAATAGATTCTGGATCAATAAAAGCTGAAAAATCTACTAACGTCGTCACATCACTGCTCATTTTACTCTCCTGTAATTTGAGTGTTCCATATGGTGAAGCATCAGCATAGAGCGAAATGAGCAACCTTGACAATAGGAAAGCGTATTGACTTGATTCAGCCTAACCCTCTCATCGCCAATTAAGATAAGTTTATATTTCTATTCATTATCAACAAGATACGAAGCAATATAAGCCAATGATAGTGCCACAATCTGCTTCATTAGACTCGCGAATGAACTGTTTCCCGTCGTCCACCAATAAATGCATTTGTCTAAGTGCATATATATTTGATCTGGTTTCATAAAAAATACCGACTCTTTCACACTCACACTTATTCTGTAACAAAACGTGAATAGATATTCAATTTATCAAGAGTAAGAGGTAGATTAAAATGAAGCTGTTCACCTAATAATCAAAAAAATAACTGAAAGGGAACCAAAAAATGAAATCACTAAAGCTATTGATATCAGTCATCACCATCGTCTTTCCCCTTATTGTGTCAGCACAAACTGTTAAATTAACCACAATGAATTGGTCTCCCTTTTACGCTGAAAGTTTGAATAATGGCGGCTTTATTACTGCTATTGTTGAAGAGGCTCTGTCTGAAGCAGGTTATGACAGCACTGTCGAATTTACGGAATGGCAAACAGCACTTGATACGGTGAAATCCGGTAGTAAAGATGCGCTTATTGGCGCTTACTACACAGAGGAAAGAACTAAGGACTACTATTACTCCATCCCGATTTATACCGTTTTAGTAGGCCTGATCAAGACCTCTGACTTTCCACTGAAAAACTACAATTCTTTTAATGCAATTAACGAATATAAAATAGGTAAAATTGAAGGCTCTTCTATTGGTGCCTCCTTTGATGCCTTTGACTTTTCTCAGCTTCACGAGTTCGATTCAGTGAGCAGTGCCGTAAAAGCATTAACTATGGGTGAAATCGACTTATATGCGGACAATCTGGCCGTGGCGAAAGACGCTGCTCAATCATCAGGACTTGATGGCTCTCAACTGCAGATTTTGCTTCCACCGTTAGAAGAGAACAACCTTTACTTGCTAATTTCAAAGTCCATTCCTAACGCAGAGGAACTTAGAGACGCATTCAATAAAGGGCTTTTTGCAATTCAGGCCTCCGGTAGATTCAATGAAATTTTAGCGGAATACAATCAACAATAAACCCAGTACGAGAAGAGTACTGTCTGTGCTCTTCTTTCCTCCCGCTTCTAATTCACATGAAACCACGAGAATAAACTCGCTCATTACAACATAAACACAACGACCTTATCACATCTGAAACAGTAATAGGGCCTGAAGTGATACTTCCTACCTCGACAGCACAAGATCCTACGCAACATAAGCCGCTGATGACGACAGTGACGCAAGGCGTCGCTGCTTCGGATCCAGTTTTGTTTGAAGGGCTTAGAGTACTGAGGATATTAGAGACCGAGACCACTATGATCTGAAGCTTCGCTTCATCCTTAAATCATCTGGATAACATCGTACAAGATCCGTAGCAGCGTAAGCCGCTGACGACGTCAGTGACGCAAGGCGTCGCTGTTTCGGATCGTGATTTTTCTCCAGACGTAAAAAAGCCCTGACAGGATAACCTATCAGGGCTTCTTAGTATTTAAAGCTTGACGACGACCTACTCTCACATGGGATCCCCCACACTACCATCGGCGATGGCGCTTTTCACTTCTGAGTTCGGGATGGGATCAGGT
>NZ_QNRF01000007.1 GCF_003314975.1 Marinomonas aquiplantarum | reverse complement strand
AGCTTCAATAACACTGTAGTTTTGTTCTAAGACTAGCTTTGCAGCGTCTAAACGAAACTCAGGGCTAAAGTTCGGTCGTCTTGGTTTAGTCATTGATTCACCTGTTTTATCTATGAGATGAGTGTATCACCTCTAATTAGGTGGCCAAATTCACTATGCCACTACACTAATCCCAAATTGAGTGAAAGCTGACTAATAGACACCATATTATTTGACTTAATATATTTTAACGCTGAGTCATGTATATCTGTGAGCATTGAACCAGTATAGCGGTGAAGAATTTTGAGGTTGGCAAGAAGTACTGAATGGCGTATTTGCTTTTCAGAAATCAATAGCAGCTTATAACCTAAATTATTATAAGCATTACGCTTCAAAATAAACTCTTCTCGAAACTCTATAGAGTTAATGATTTTAGCAGGTTTGACTTCGATGTATTCAATTTCGCCACTTACCTTAACAACTTTAAAGTCTGGCGTGTAACGATGAACTTTATTGTTCATTTGGTATTCAATGCCGGTAGGCTGAGATTCAAACGTAACTATTGATGGTGAAAACTCTAAATGAAAGCACGCGTCAAATTCTAATGCACTTTCACACAAAATAATGTGATGATTTTTTTTGCTAGCAAACTTAAAGATATTTTTATTGGGGCTTGGCTTACGAAGGTTACGATTGTACATAGCTCAATCCTGTAAGTTGTAACAAAATAACAACTTAAAAGTAGGCTATGTCAAGGTAAAGTGCAAATTTGTCACAGTAAACTGCAAATTTGTCATTTTATGCTTCAATTTACATAGAGGAAATTAGGTGGCATCTCTACCAGCCGCACCTCGGCACACAAGTCCATCGCTGTGGCTGCTTCCTTCCGGACCTGACCAGATTCACGATTTATTGTTGCGAGGGGACCAGCAGAGACACCATAAAGGGGCCTGTTGACCTTGGGGCGAGATTATACGCGGCCAATTTGAAATATCAACCGCCTTCTTATGGTTTTTCAAATACTTACCTTCATTGCAGGATATTCGACTCGCTCGACATAGTCTTGCTTGTGATTCCTCTGCTATATCCTGCTTTTTAATTAGGGTAAGATACGCGCCATCAGATTTAAGGAGTAGCAAGTTGAAGCTATTTGTAAAAAACCTAACGCACGTAGATTTTTCCTACTACGATGCAGAACGCGGATTGTTGGGTGAAAGCTGGCAGGCAGACATTGTCCTGACTGGTAAATTAAACGATGAAAGCATGATTTGCGATTTCAGCATCGTTAAAAAACAAATTAAGAAATGGCTGGATGACAACATAGATCACATGCTGGCTATTCCGGCTGAACATCCAAGCAGCCAACTCATTAAGTTAGAGAATAACCGCGTGTCCTTTCAGTTCGATCATGAAGACGGTCGACATTTTCGATGCGATGCACCATCACAAGCCATTTGCTCATTACCGTGCCAGCAAATTACGCCTTCTTTAGCAGCAACTTGGGTAGAGCAACAAATTCTCGATCTGTTACCGGCTGAATTGGAAGCGGTCAGTATTCGTTTCACACCAGAACCGATAGCAGGTGCTCAGTACCAATATAGCCATGGTTTAAAGAAGCATGCCGGTAATTGTCAGCGGATCGCTCACGGTCATAGGTCGACCATTGAAATCTATCGCGATGGCAAGGCAGATACCGCTTTGGAACATGATTGGGCCACACGCTGGCAAGACATCTATTTGGGCACCCAGGAAGATTTGCAAGAAATCGTCGACATTAATGGTCGACCACACCATTATTTCAGCTATACCAGCCAACAAGGCTTGTTTGAACTCACCATTAATAGTCAACAAGTCTATATGTTGGATTGCGATACCACGGTGGAATCTTTATCTGCTCACGTCGCTTATGTATTAGCACACGAACATGTTGGCAGCCTCATTGAAGCACATGGTTTTGAAGGCATAGGCAAAGGCGCCATTTCTGAATATAAGGTGACAAAATGAGTTTAAAAGCATATGAACAGTTGGCCAAAGGCGAGCAATTGCCATTGGACACAATATTAGCCAATTTAAAAACTGACGATGCAGGGTTAATTGCGGCCATAGCTCAACAACACGATACGGGTGAAGTCTTGATGTTGGCTTACATGAATGAGAAATCGATTCGCGAAACCTTAGAAACAGGACAAGTCTGCTACTGGTCACGCTCCCGCCAAACCTATTGGCGCAAAGGCGAAAGCTCAGGTCACCGCCAAACGCTGGTTTCCATGTCTTTTGATTGTGATGGTGACTGCATTTTATTGCAGGTAGACCAAAAAGGCCCTGCTTGTCATACCAATCGCCGAGATTGTTTCTTTTTTAAGGTCGATGGGGATCACGTCATCATCGACTCTGCACCAGAAAAATAATCTGAGAATCCACTAGACAGATTGCACCAAATCAGGGCATAGAAAAAGGCCATCGTAACCATTTTATGCCCTATTTTTAGCCATATTGTTTTCTCGCCACCTAACTAAGCTCAAATCTTTTCATATTCTTTTTGTTTACACACTCTTACCATCTTGCCTAACGCACTTCTAAACGCAATAATAACAAAAAATTATAAAGCAAAGGCTTTAACCAAAAGGCCTCCCTTCTCTACCGCTCCCAAAAGGAGAATGAAACGCAGTGAATAACAAACCGCATTTGTATCTGGACGTAACGTTAACTGGCATAAGGATTGCTCACCTCACTACAAAGACAACTCAGGAGCAACCATGCTAAATTTGTCCGTACGCACCAAAATCCTTTCCCTCATTGCCCTATTCTCCATTGTCATCATTGGCTTGAGTATTAGCTCGGCACTATCCAGTAAATCCGTCTCTTCTGAATTGCAAAGTCTTTCCTCGCAAAGTTTGCAACTGGTGAAGCATCTGGAAAAAAGCCGCCAACTACTATTACAACAATCCGTTGAATTTGAACGAGGCTATTTCCAAGTATCGATTGCCAAATCGATGGGAGGTTATGGTACTGAGCTGATCGCTGAATCGGAAGAAAAATTCAAGGCCTATACAGATGAGCTACTGACCAGCATTGATAGCGTAAAAGGCATTCTAAACGAGATGCCAGAAAATGATGGACTGACGACACTATTAGAGCACATTGATCTATTAGAAGAGCAACAAGCAACCTTCTTGAAAGCCAGTACCGAAACCTACGGTTGGTGGATTAAACTGAAAACACTGCAGGCTAATAAAGCTCGCCGAATTGCTGACGCCAGCCTTGAAAGCGTAAATGCTCAGATGGAAATTATCATCAGCTCCATCAATGAATACAGCAATCAAGTGGCCGACAATCAAAACAGTAAATTGGACCAAACCATCTATGCTAGTGGTGGTTTAGCAGCATTACTCATCATGATAGGCGTCACCATCAGTTTGTTAATCGTCAATGGCATTTGTCGCCCGCTTATTAAAGCGGTTCGTCGCGCAGAAGGTATTGCCTCTGGGGATTTATCGCAAGAGCCAGTTAACAGTAAACGTAAAGACGAAATCGGCATGTTAGAAACCGCTATGGACAAACTGGTTGTTCAACTTAGCAGCATTCTTCACGATGTTGCCAAGTCCAGTGACAT
The DNA here is from genome assembly GCF_003314975.1 of Marinomonas aquiplantarum. GTDB lineage: Bacteria > Pseudomonadota > Gammaproteobacteria > Pseudomonadales > Marinomonadaceae > Marinomonas > Marinomonas aquiplantarum. The sequence continues at coordinate 202,322 of NZ_QNRF01000007.1, read as the reverse complement.
GCTGACCAATGCCGCCAACGACCTGAATCGCATCACAGATGAATCTTCAGACATGGTGGATCGTCAACAAGAAGAAACGCAATTAATTTCTCAAGCCATCAATGAAATTCAGGCCACTGCAGTCCATGTTTCGGAATCCACAACGGATGCCAGTAATGCGGCTCATGATGCAGAAACTGCGGCTAATGAAGGGGCAGAAATTGTCACCAGAACCATTAACAGCATTCAAGAATTGGCAGAAGAAATCGCCGGATCGGCCAAAACGATCAATGAGTTGCAAGTGAACACCAATGAAATCAGCAACATTCTTAATGTGATTTTAGGCATTGCAGAACAAACCAACCTGCTGGCCTTAAACGCAGCGATTGAAGCCGCACGCGCGGGTGAACAAGGCCGAGGCTTTGCCGTCGTCGCTGACGAAGTTCGTCATCTTGCGCAGAATACTCAGGATGCCACTCAACAGATTGAAAAAATGATCACTCTGCTACAATCAGGAACATCTTCTGCCGTTGCCGCGATGACATCAAGTCATCAACGCTCCACTAATGCCGTAGAGCAAGTGAAGCACGAAGAAGAATCGTTATTAAACATCAATCAGTCGGTGTCTAAGATTCGGGAAATGAACGACCGCATTTCAGCTACTGCGGAAGAGCAAGCCTCTGTTACAGCTGAGGTGAACCGAAATGTGTCGAACATCACTAGCATTACAGAAAAAACCACCAACTCAATTCATTCAATCAGCCAATCGGCTGGGCAGCTGGCTGATTTGGCTAAACAACTTTCAAACAAAATCAGTTACTTTAATGTCTAATCATTAAAAGACCTGCAAACAAAAAGGGGAAACAGGTTGTTTCCCCTTTTATCTTTCTATACTTTTAAGCGTCTTGCAGTCAGGAGAACAATATGTGTCGTTGGATGGCCTATCAAGGGGAGGAAGTTTACCTTGAGTCATTGTTATTTGAACAAGAACATTCACTGGTTCACCAAAGTTTAAGCGCGAAAAAGTCCGAAGTGACAGTCAATGCCGATGGCTTTGGTTTAGGTTGGTATGATGAGCGCAGCGAACCAGGCTTATATCATGAAATACTGCCTGCATGGAGCGATAGCAACCTGAAAAGCCTAGCAAGGCACATCAAGAGCGGTCTTTTTTTCGCTCATGTCCGTGCTTCTACTGGCACCGCCACCAGCCGCTCTAACTGTCACCCATTCAGCTATAAGAACTGGCTGTTCATGCACAACGGACAAATTGGTGGTTATGAATCCATTCGTTATCAGTTGGATCGACTGATTCCAGAGTCTCTCTATGGTGAACGCCAAGGAGCGACCGACTCCGAAGTGATTTTCTTATTGATGATTGCCAATGGTTTGGAGCAAGATCCTGAACAGGCCATTGCGGATACTTTGGCACAGATTCTCGATCTAATGAAACAAAAAGACATTCAAGAACCTTTGAGGTTTACCTCTGTGGTATCCAACGGTGATGAAATGATCGCCATTCGCTTTTCCAGTGACGAGCAAGCGCCCAGCCTCTACTGCAAAGCATTTGATACTCATATTGTCATTGGTTCAGAACCGTTAGAGCTCTCTAATCAAGGCTGGACATTGGTACCGGCAGGACATATTGCGAAAATCAAAGGCAATCAATATCAGATTCAAGCGCTACCCGATCTAATGAAATTGAGCGCTTAGCGCGCTCAATTTCATTTCTGATCTTCAACCTTATCTGAACAACCACTTTTTAGTGCTTGTCTTCTCGATAAGCATAAGTGGCATCAAATCGCGATTGAATCCAATCTCCCGCTAGAACTTTTTCATACTTAGCGGGCTTACTTTCAGACTGACAGCTTGGCACACAACTCACTTCCGTCTCATAGTCAGGCTCAACAAAGAATGGAAAAGAATAACGATGCACATCCGGTAAAGAGGCCCGCACACGATGAGCGGTCGAGACATATTCGTCGTTTGTCCAGTGTTGCATTAAATCACCAATGTTTACCACCAAAGCATTCTCTATTGGCGTAGCATCTACCCACTCACCATGGCGATTTTTCACTTGTAAACCACCCGTCTGATCTTGTAGCAACAAGGTCACACAACCATAATCTGTATGCGCGCCAGCGCCATTATCATGAGCCGCTTCAGGACGTGGCGGATAGTGAATCATGCGCAGCACAGTGACGTGATCAGTAAAACAGCGAGTAAAGAAGTCGTCTTCTAGAGACAAAGCCTGAGCCATGGCCGTCAATAATTTTTGCGCCACCTGAAACGTCTCGATGTAATAGTCTTGCAAGACTTCAACCGTCGTCGCATCACTCGGATTTTGATTTGGTCCATACATGGTCGGGTATTTCGATACCAAAGGATGATCTGTTGGAAAATCCAACGCCATATCAAAGGTTTCTTTCCAGTCCGCATGAGTCACTTCATCAAGCTGTTCTTCGCCAATGTTGCCATAGCCTCGGTGATTCGGGCTGTTTTTGATATCAATGGCATTTTTAACCTCTTGAGGCTGGTTAAAAAAACGCTTTGCCTCGCGCATCAAGGCCTTCGTCAAAGACTCAGGCACTCCGGTGTTTGTTAAATAGAAAAAGCCAATTTCACGACAAGCCTTATCTAAGGCTTTCACTTCTGGTAAGCGTACTGAATCACTTTCATGAGTTAATTTGGCTAAATCTATGAGTGGAATGGACATATAACGTCTCCTGCTACGGATTAAGTCCGTGAAGAAAGCTTCACTAATTTCGTGTGTTTTGGGTTAAAACGCTTCAACCCAGCTTCGCCAAAATCAACAATAATCATCTGCCTATCGTCCTCTTCTTGTCGGACAACTACCCCTTGACCAAACTGATCATGGCGTACCTTGTCCCCCGGCTTGAGTCGACCTTTGCCTGCCACTTTATGGCGAAAAGTCACATCAGGGGAAGGCTGAACAAACGCCAAGTAGCGCTGAAAAACAGAGCCTTTTTCGGTGTCAATTACATCGCCATTGCGAGCTTGATACCAAGCATCACAAATCTGGCTGACCGCATGAGGCTGAGCCTCAAATATAAAGCGGGATAATGACAAAGATTTTAAACCGGCTCGGGGAATGCTCCCCAGCTTCATTTGTTTGTTCTCTTCCGCACTCGGCGTTTCCAGTAGCACCAGTTTCTGACGTGCTCGCGTCATGGCTACATAGAATAGACGCCGCTCAGCAGCCAATTCGTTGGCTGCTTGCTTGTCGATCGCACTCAAGTCTTCTTCATAATAGGGAAACCGACCTTCCTGCAATCCACACAAAAGTACTTGCCCAAACTCCAAGCCTTTGGATTTATGGATCGTCATCAGATGCACACCTTGTGCCACATCAGACTGACTTTCGTTGAGGCTGGCAAGTTGTTGTAAAATGCTCGCTGCATCACCACCTACCCCTCGAACGTAAGCAATGAAGGCTTCGCAGGTGGCGATTTTTTCCTGCGCCTGTATATCTTTACTACTGGTACTTTCGAAATAACGATAAATGCCCAATTTTTCCAGCGTATGCACCAAACCTTGTGCAGGATCTTTGCGATATGCACTCAAACTGCGCAACCAATCCGCTCTTTCATACAGCTTTCTCGCGCGCCAACCATCACTCGCATCGGCCATGTTTTCAACAATCTGTGGCAACAAATGCGGCGACTGTTTCGCTTGCTGAATCAACAGTCGTCGTTGCGCCACCGCACCGCCTAAACTGGGTACCGTCAACAGATATTCCACATCGTCCGGATGGAAAAAGTGATTCGCTGTTTCCAAGCCACCCGCCATAACAGCTAGATACGCCATCAACATACGGATTTGGCGGTTCTCTAATAAGGGCGAATCCCCATGCAACTGATACGGCACAGCTTTGTGCATCAGAGCCAATTGCACCGGTACCATATCACTGTATAAACGTACTAAAACAGCACAGTCAGTTAAAGGTTTACCCTCTTCAACCCAAGCTTTTAGTTCCCCTAATAAGGCTTTACCTGTTTTTGGCGATTTGGCAAAAGACACCCTTGTCCGCTCACCCAATCCCACCACTAGAGATTCTGGGTCATTCTCACTGATCACACTCGACGCCATCAGTCCAATGGCATGACCAAAGCGAAAACTGGTACTCAATGGATAGGTTACTGTGGTGCCAAACTCCGTATCAAATTGACGCGCCATAATATCAGGGCTAGCACCACGCCATTCATAAATGCATTGCTGCACATCACCAACAATCATCCACTGACAAGGCGCTGGGTAAAGTCGTTTTAACAATTCATATTGGCAAGGATTAATGTCTTGAAACTCGTCAATCAACAAATATTGAAAGTTTGGCACCAAGGCACGCACACGCTGCAAATCTGACTCAGGTAAATCGCTAACCAATTTATAAGGGTCGCTTAACAAATCCGCAAAAAAACGTATATTCTGGCGCTGACGCAGCGCTTCTAATTCTTCGAACAGAGACACAAAAAAGCGTCGCTCTTTCGACCAGCCCAGTTGTTCAAACACATCACTTGCTGACAAGTTCGACGCTTTTACTTGATCAATAAACAGTAATACGTCTTCCAACCACTCTTTCTCATCTTGAATGGTGATTTTTTCACCGCGCTTTAACAGCCGCGACATCGATTCTCGCAACAACTTGATTAAGCTAAAATCGTCTGTCAGCAACTTCGCGGATTGCAACCAACCTTGCTGCTCTAAACGGCGACAAAAGCGCATACCAAAAGCGTGAAAGGTCATCACACTCGGTGAGCGAATCCCTTGTGGCAGGAGTCGCTGACTCAGACGTTGAGAAAATTCTTCTTGAGCACTTTTGTTAAACATAAACACGCCAATTTGCGACGCATCTATGCCTTGCGATAACAAATACTCAATACGCGATATGAGTGTCGTGGTTTTACCCGCACCCGCCACCGCAATGACTTTAGCAGGCTGCTGCAAATCATGGTGGACAACCGCCAATTGCTCAGAAGTCAAATTAAGAGGCTGGGTAGAAAATGGGGAATCGGTCACAATAACAGGCCTAGTCTTCAAATAAATGACCAATCTCACGGTGAGCAAGGTGTTCTTTGCCCGCTATCTTAGCAATGGATTCACCACACATCACCAAACGGCGCTGCACTCTGGCAAAAAACACACCGTTCGCACGCGACACCAATGGGTAATGCGACGCTTCCACATCATCGTCTAGTAAGTTCACCACCTCACCAATCACTTCACCCGCTTCCACAGACTCGCCGATGGCTTTGTGATAACAGACAATCCCAGCACAAGGCGCTTTCACCAAATCCATGGCATCTAATGGGTAATAGTTAACAGCCGACACATCCGGTTCAGCAACAACACCTTGTACTATGTCTCTATAGATTAAGTAATCGTACAAAGCCTGAGCGTCTTGGTCTGCGAACTCATGACTAATGTCATTTTCCCCTCGCAACTCTAGAGTCAAAGAGCGGCAGCCCCAAGGAATTAAATGCGCATAGTGAGCTTTTAACGAGCGCCAAACACTCACATTGGTCTCATCAAACGAAGCGGCACCGGTTTCCAGTTCAGACAGACCCACAGTCGAATTTAAAAGCCCTAATAAAGGTTTGAAATAGTCTTCAAATTCTTGCGGTACATAAGCATGCATACAAGCTTCACCAGAACAGTGCAAATCAATCACTTCATCCGCGTCCATCGACAAAGCCAACAAGGTCTTTTTCATCCCTTGTAACTCCGTCATTTCTGGTAACAAAGCCAATTCTTCACGAATCGCTTGACGCACTATGGATACATTCGCTTCGGTTTCAGCGGCCACATCTCCCTTAATGCGCTTCTCTACTTTTTCCCCTAACCGAGGCCAGTTACGATTAAAATTGCCACCGCCATCAGAAAAAGCAAAACGACCAGGAATATAGCCATGGAAATTCTGCGCCAAGCCAATCGGATTCGCCACCGGTACGATAATCACTTCACCCTTAATCAACCCAGCCTGCTCGGCTTTTTTCAACCTGGCGATCAGCTTATTCAACACTAGAAAACCGGGCCATTCATCGGCATGAAGTCCAGCTTGAAGGTAGACTTTAGGACGAGCGCCGGCCTCTCCGAAATGATGCGCTTTCAGTACTCGTTGAGTACCGGGAGAAGCACTGGGTAAGACGTGAGAATAAATTTGGTAAGACATACAACCTCGAACTTGATGGAGCACTAAAATAATAACCTTGGCTCACAAAATAAATTCGTCCATGTTACGCTAAATCGCCGTGTTAATAAAAACCAAATACTATAATAAAATCAGTGTAATAAATGGCTCATGTGATACGTCTAAACACTAATAGCACATTAAACATGTGACATTCACCACAACAATCAGGAGCACAGAGTGATCAAGTCCATCCTAGCCGCCTCCATCAGCAGCGCTTTATTATTTACATCCCCAATCACCAAGGCTGATTGGCAAGACATACAGCAAGAAGCTCAAGGTCAAACCGTCTATTTCAATGCCTGGGGCGGTGCAGACAACATTAATCAATACATTCAATGGGCCGCCGATCGTATTGAAGACCAATATCAAGTCACCTTAAAACAAGTAAAACTCACCGACACGGCCGATGCGGTGAATCGTGTGTTAGCCGAGAAAGCAGCAGGACAAGACACACAAGGCTCTATCGATCTTATCTGGTTAAATGGCGAAAACTTTCGCGCCATGAAAGGCAATCAACTCTTGTTTGGTCCTTTTAGCCAAGCTTTACCAAACTACCAAAACTATGTTGATGAAAATGCCCGCCAGAGTTTGACTCAGGATTTTGGTACTCAGGTAGACGGCATGGAATCCCCTTGGGGCATGGCACAAGTCATTTTCATGTACGACACCGCCACACTGTCAACACCACCAAAATCCATGACTCAGCTATTGGCTTACGCTCAGGCCAACCCAGGACGCATTACTTACCCTGAGCCACCACAATTTCTGGGTTCGACTTTTTTGAAACAAGCACTTTACGAATTGTCTCCCCATCGCAAAGCCTTATCACAGCCAGTGGATCAAGTAGATTTCAAAAAAGTCACCGCGCCACTCTGGGCTTATTTAGACCAATTACACTCTGTGGCTTGGCGCCGCGGTCAAAACTTCCCTTCTGGTGCTGAGGAAATGATGCGCTTACTCGATGACCAAGAAATCGATGTAGCACTGAGTTTTGATGTCTCCGCCGCATCGGTACAAATTGACCAAGGCAATTTGCCAGATACGGTTCGCTCTTATGTGTTCCAAGGCGGCACCATAGGCAACACTCATTTCTTAGCCATTCCATACAACAGTAGCGCCACCGCAGGCGCGCAAGTGGTAGCCAATTTCTTACTCTCACCAGAAGCTCAGATCCACAAACAAACGCCGACGGTTTGGGGCGATTTAAGTGTCTTATCTTATGACAAACTCAGTGCGGCAGATCAGCAAAAGTTTGATGATTTACCGCGCGGTATCGCCACGTTATCCATTGAAGAGCTTGGGCAAACCCTACCCGAACCTCACAGTAGCTGGGTAAGTGCACTCGAGACAGAATGGCGCAAGCGTTATGCGAATTAATGCCACTAACTTATAAACGGACTCGCGTGTTGAGAAATGCCATTTCATCAACACGCTTTTTTAAAATTTTTTGATCTGGAAAGCCGCTGCTTTATGCCTACCAAATACCGTAAAATGACCACTGGGCTGATTTGCGCTTTGTTACTACTGCCCATTTTTGCGGGACTGGTTGGCACCTTACTACCGGCTTTTCACTATTTTCCACCGCTGGGTGAAACCGAGTTTTCTTTCACCCCGTGGCAAAACCTGTTCAGCAATACTGAGTTTTTCGCCAGTCTCAAGCTCACGCTGATCACCGGCATTCTGGCCCCGATTATGGCGCTCTGGTTGGCTCTGGCATTATTGGCTTGGGGCTATGAAAAGCCGTTTTTCAGACCCATTGAAAACCTTCTCGCGCCTATTCTGGCCATTCCTCACGCAGCGATTGCAATCGGCTTGGTGTTTCTTCTCAGTCCATCTGGCTGGTTAGTACGCTTATTCAGCCCATGGCTCACCGGTTTTGAACGACCACCGAACTGGATCAGTGTGCAAGACCCTTATGGGCTCTCACTCATTTTCGCCTTGGTTATTAAGGAAATGCCCTATTTGCTCTTCGTCATGTTGGCCAGCATGAAGAGTATTCAAGCACGCGACAGCCTACAAGCATGCCAATCACTAGGTTATGGTCGTTTTACCGCTTGGCGTAAGGTTTTGATTCCCCAACTTTACCCTTTGATCCGTTTACCTTTGTTTATCGTCATTAGCTTTAGCCTAACGGTGGTGGATTTGGCATTGATCATTGGTCCAAATACCCCTTCTACCCTAGCCGTGACCTTGTTCCGCTGGTTTAATGATCCTGATTTAACGATGCGATTTAATGCCAGCGCAGGCGCCATCAGTTTAATGCTGATAATTATCGTCGTGCTCGCCGGCTGGGAATTAAGTCATCGACTCTTAGCCAAGCTGACTCGCGCAGAGCGAAGTAACGGCAAACGACGCGGTTTATCCGATCATCTGCTATCTATTGGCACCATATTGGCGTGCTTCAGTTTGTTGATTGGTCTGCTGGCTCTGGTCATACTACCCATCTGGTCTCTGACCAAACGCTGGCGCTTCCCGGATGTTTTCCCCGCCTCATGGACATGGGACAATTTAGAACGTGCAGCGCCTTTATTAATGGAATTGACCAACAATACACTACTCATTGCACTGGTTAGCACACTACTCGCAAGCATCATTAGCCTGGCCATGTTAGAAATCAAACGCGTGAGTCATGGTTCATCACAGCCTTCATCGCATGCCTTTGATTGGCTCATCTATGTACCAATTTTGTTACCGCAAATTGGCTTTTTATTTGGCCTACATGTGTTGTTAATCCACCTCAACCTAAACGGTGATCTCATCGCCGTGATGATGCTGCATTTTTTATACGCGTTACCTTACGTCTACCTCACACTAAAAAACCCGTATTTGGCTTACCATCAAGCCTATTTAGAACAAGCAAATCGACTCAGACCCTGTGTTTGGCGTAATTACCTGACGGTTAAACTGGCCATGCTTAAACCGGCTTTGTTCACCGCTTTCGCCATTGGCTTTTCAGTCAGCGTGGCGCAATACCTTCCCACTTTGATTGCTGGTGAAGGACGTTACAGCACCTTAACCACTGAAGCGGTAACACGGGCGGCTTCTGGTGACAGAAAACAAGTGGGCAGCATGGCGTTGTTACAAACTCTGTTTCCTATTTTCGTGTTTTGGCTTGCGTTAGTGGTGCCACCACGCTGGACGAAGTGGCGGCTAGCGTTTAAATCTCTCTTTATAAGGACGACTCGTGCTTAGTGTAAATCAGTTCTCATTAACCCTAGGTCAACAACCTCTAATCCAAGACCTAAGCTTTCAAATCCAGCCAGGAGAAGTCTTGTCGATCATGGGCCCCAGTGGCATAGGGAAATCCAGCCTATTACACTTTTTAAGTGGCACCTTAAACAGTTCGCTTAACGCCAGCGGCCAAGTGTTCTTAGACAAGCAAACCTTACAAGATCGACCAACGAATAAACGCAAAGTGGGATTGTTACAACAAATGCCACTGCTGTTCCCTCATATGAGCATCATTGAGAACTTACTCTTCGCCATACCCGCACACATTCCGCACAGAACTCGCCAACAAAAGGCACAACAAGCGTTAGAAAAATTGGGCATTCCAGACAAAGCCAACGCCTTGCCATCAGAACTTTCTGGGGGACAACAAGCGCGTGTCGCCTTACTGCGAACCTTATTAGCCGAACCGGACTACCTATTGCTGGATGAACCCTTTAGCAAACTCGACCCTGCCTTGCGACGTGACGTTAGAGCCTTTGTATTAGAACAAATTCGCCAATCGAATATTCCAGCACTGCTGGTCACACACGACCCAGAAGACGCCAAAGCCATGCAGGGGCCATGTTTAGATCTAAAACCCTTTAAAATGAAAAATTAGCATTGTTTACGCATTGATACCCTGATCCAGAGGCGATAGTGAGATACGCTAAAAAACACCATATTCGCCCAATATCGTAGGGGCATCCGAAGGAGAGCAGAATGAGTACCGTACTGAATCACACCGTTAACAACATTCAAGGCGAACCAGTCGATTTATCCCGCTACCAAGGCAAAACATTGCTCGTCGTCAATGTGGCCTCTAAATGTGGCTTAACCCCTCAATACGAAGGCTTGGAAGCACTTTACAAACAATATCATCAACAAGGTTTTGAAATTTTAGGGTTTCCCGCTAATGACTTCGCGGGCCAAGAACCTGGTTCTGATGAAGAAATTCAACAATTTTGCAGCCTCACCTACAATGTGACCTTCCCAATGTTCAGCAAACTGGTTGTCACGGGCGAAGAGAAGCACCCTCTATACAAGGATTTAATCAAAGCGGCCCCTATCACACCAAACCGCGGAGCCATGGAAAGCATGCTTAAGCAGCACCAAATCGAACCGACCGCCGCCCCAGAAGTGGTTTGGAATTTTGAAAAATTCCTCATCACAAAACAGGGCGACATTAAGCGCTTTGCACCGGACACCGCACCAGATAATGAAACCCTAGTGAGCGCCATCGAAGCGGATTTATAGAAAGCTTTGCCTCTCCCCCTAAAAAAGGCAGGAATACTCGTATTCCTGCCTTTTTTGTTTCACACCTTCCCTAGCTTACAAATTGCTCTGCCCAAAAGGCGACAGGAGAAGCAATTAATATGGTCAATGCCACACGCTGATACCACACCATTAACATTTGCTTAATGTTGAGCGGAATATCTGTCGACAAAATACAAGGAATGGAAGCGGAGAAGAATAGAATCGATGAAATCGACACAACACCCACCACGAATTTCACCACAAACACGCTTTTCGCTGCGATTAAGGCGGGCAAGAACATCTCAGCTAAGCCGGTTGCAGAAGCAGACGCGACCATCATAGGATCTGGCAGCTGTGCAATCCATGCAAACGGATACAACAAGTAACCCAACCACTCGAAAATTGGAGTATATTTAGCCAACAACAAGCCCAATAAACCAACAGACATAATGGAAGGCAGAATACTCATCGCCATCACCATGCCTTCTTTCAAGTTTTTCCAAATGTTCGTGCCAATACTATCTGCCTGAGTGGCTACGTCTACCCCTTCGATCAAGGCCTGCTTAAATCTTGAATGCTCAAAGTTTTCCGTTTCTCGGTTGGCTGCGGTATCGTCCATTTTGCTAAGCGGGAAAATTCGCACTGTGATAGCGGTTACTACAAAAGTAATGAGTAATGTCGACCAAAAAAATACATTCCAAACTGACATCAAGCCCAATGTTTTCGCAACAATCACCATAAAGGTGGCCGATACCGTCGAAAAACCGGTTGCTATAATAGCGGCTTCTTTGGCCGAATATTGACCTGATTTATAAACGCGATTGGTGATTAGCAAACCAATCGAATAACTGCCCACAAAAGACGCCACCGCATCAATAGCAGATTTACCAGGGGTTTTAAACAAAGGTTTCATGATGGGTTGCAACAACACACCGACAAATTCCAACAAACCATAGCCGATTAAAAAAGCTAAGAATACCGCGCCAATCGGCACAATAAGCCCAACAGGCACAACCAATTTGTCGAATAGGAATGGCAGCATGTCTTTCTCAAACAAGAAATCTGGCCCCATGGACAAAAATGCCATAAACGCCATCACAACACCCAGTAATTTCAGTACAGACAAGACTTTCTGTGTGGTAGAGGTTCGCCAATTCCCTTTATAAAAAGGGTAAAGCCCACCAGCGACCACGGCAAGTAATGCGTAAAGCTTAGCCAACTCTAGATGATCACCACGAATCCAAGAAACGATGTGATCTAACGGGATGGTTTCCTTTCCTGAAATTTGGATAGGGACAAAAAAGAAGAACAGACCAATGGCACTAAACACCACTAGCTTAATCAGTGAGGACCAAGACAACTCTTTCGCTTTAAGATCGCTCGTATTCATAACGGATTTCCTTTAAAAGTGATCATTCACATCAAGAAAAGCAAAAACCACACCAATTTGTATATACAACCAAAAGAGGTAAATTTTTGTCTTATTTCTTAATAGAACAATCGTATTTATTTTTGTTTTTTTACTTTCAGATTGGTTTTTAACATGGATTAATCGCACAAATAAAGCGCAAAAAAGAATTTCTTGCACTATTTGGTATCTTTATAGGTTTAATAATACGGCAGTGTTTTATTTACAAGAATATTAAGAAGGACAAGATATAAACTTCAATGTATATACATTAAGTGATAAATTTTTGAATCAATGAAGAATAACGCGCCAACACATTACCTAGGTGAAAGTTCGTCACGACTGGCGGCTTTATGGGGTGCTGAGCATAAGATCGTATTAGATTAGCCGCACTGCTGGCTTCTGTTTGCAGATCATTGAGATGACTTTGATACAAGAATTCAGCACCAAACAATTCAGGATACACTTGGCGATTAGGTAAGACGGGGACGCAGCCTACTGCCACCGCTTCCAGTACAGACAGACCTTGAAACTCATGTAACGCAGTTGAGAGAAAAAGGTCTGATGACGCTAATATGGCAAAGTATTGATCTCGACTTTCAGCGTAACCAAACTGTGTAATACGGTGTAAAAACTGATGCTGTATTTGAGTAAAAATCTCCGGCACAGTCCGAAACTGCTCCCCCATGATGGCCACTTCATAGTCCAAATCTGTTGTTTCCAATGCTTGTAAAATTGCAAACAATCGCTCTGGACCTTTATCAAACTCCCAACGCGCTGACCAAGCAATTTTCAGCTTAGCGGACTCTGTGGAAGTGTCATCATGACAATCAGAGACAAACGGCTGGTTAAACATAGAGCCACTCGGCGACTCAATAGGCACAGGAATGACCTGTGAATTCGTTTCTGTGCTCGCTAACCAATCAGGTGACACATAGTCAGGCAGTTTCTTTAGCAGCGCCTTCGCCCCTTGAAAAAAGGACGTTTGATTGAACACACTATTAAACACACAAAGATCCGCCGCCAAAGCGCTGTATAAGGTCACCATTTGCATCTCAATCAAACCTTGCTGGTTATCACTGGCAGGATAAGCAAACTGATTTTCATGGAAATATAGAATCCAAGGAATGTTTTGTAAATCAGGGCAAAACGCTTTTAGCCCAACACAATCCGTCATTGAGGTCGCAATGACCAAATCATATGGCTTTTGTAATGCTTCTTTAAACTTAGGATCGAAAGCAAAACTCATGGCATTACCACGGATACGCCACGCAAAATGGCGAGCTGGTAGCGAGATATATTGCCAATCATGTTGATTAAGGCCGCTCATTAACGCATTGGCCCAAGCCTTATGACTGCTCGCTTCGTAAGCACTGATGATTAAAATTCGCACAACGGGACCATTTATTTATTCGGTTAATAGAAACACACCATAAGACGACATGCTTTGCGTCTAGCTCAATCAAGGCTGGTCGCTTATCATGTAAGAAAGCAACAACGTCTTTAAGGACTCACATGATTATTCAGCGTCACGACCAAGATATTATCACGCCAACCGGTACAATGCGTTGCACCGTCTATCGACCTCAAGCGGAAGGCCGCTTTCCTTGCATTATTTTTTATTCTGAAATTTTCCAACAAACAGCCCCGATTGCTCGTTCTGCCGCCATCATGGCCGGACACGGTTTTGTTGTCATCGTACCTGAGGTGTTCCATGAACTGAATCCGATTGGCACCGTTCTCGGCTACGATGACGAAGGTAAAGACAAAGGTAACAATGATAAATTCACTAAGCCTCTGGAATCACACGACTCTGACACCGTCGCTATGCTAACCCACTTTGAGCAGCAAGATTATTGCACCGGCCAATTCGGCAGTATGGGAGTGTGTCTAGGTGGTCATCTAGCTTATCGAGCTGCTTTAAACCCTCGTATCCAAGCGGCTTTTTGTCTATACGCGACCGACATTCACTCCAACACCATTCCTTGCCAAGAAGGAAACGATTCCTTTACCCGCACGAACGAAATACAAGCAGAATTAGTCATGGTTTGGGGGAAGCAAGACCCTCATGTACCGACTGAGGGACGAAAGAAAATTTATCAACAATTGATCGATACAGACCGATTGTTCACTTGGTACGAAGTGAATGGTCAACATGCCTTTATGCGCGACGAAGGAGACCGATACGATCCTGCATTGGCTCTAGAATATTACGGCAAAGCTGTCGCGCTATTTCAGCGTGGATTAAACAAAGCGGTTTAACAGAAACAACGTGGTGAGCTTATTGCTCGCCACGCCATGTTGGCGTTAAGGCGCATTCACCAAGCTCACCTGAGACCCACATTTCACCATCCTGAATAGTGACGTTTAATTGCATCGAACGCGCACATATTTTGGCCAGCGCTAGCACTTGATGCTCTGGAAATTGCAACACTCGCAGGTTATCAAAACGGCTATTTTTACCTCGATTCTGTTCCCACCAAATGTCTGATTTGTCATTGTAATTCACCACCACAACCTGCTGTGCACGACCACAGGCTTTACGCAAACGCTTTTCATCTGGCTGACCCAATTCCACCCAAAGCAAAATTTCATCGGAAAAATTCTTCTGCCAAAGGTCAGGCTCCTCTTCTGTGCTAATGCCTTTTGTAAAACTTAATTGCTCATCGCCTTCTTTTTCATCGGCCAACAAGGCAAAAGCAGCAAGTCGTACCATCATCCGCTCTTCCGTTTCGGACGGATGCAATGCCAAAGTTAAGTCATATCCTTGATAGTGATGTCGATCCATGTCAGACACCTGTACCGAGGCTTTGTACACCGTTGCTTTAATAGCCATAATTACTTCTCAAATAGGGACAGGGAAAATTGCGGTGCATTGTACAGCAAAAATGCTGACCACACCTTTTTATCGCGAAAAGATGAAATATGTTATTTCGATATAATGGTTTGACATAAGGTAAATAATAAGGCTCAATCAAGAAGCTCAAAGAGCAAAATTACCTAAATGGACCAACAGATACTAAGGAGAAGCAAGATGACCACATTCATTCTGAATAATCACCGAACTTCTTCTATGGCAACTTGTAATAAACAAGTTCGATCAACCTCAATCTGTTCGCGTTCAATGCCTGTGTAATTTTACTTCATTGACCGCGGAATTTACGCGGTCACTCCTACTAAAAACCTCGTAAGTTCCGCCTTAATTTTTATTATTTTGGAGAAGACTTATGAGTATCATTGCTTTATTCAACGCCGCTAAAGACTATTTAGAAGCCCGTCGTACGAACCAAGTGTTCCGTCATCTAGATGACCACTATTTAAAAGACATTGGCTTCTATCGAGATAATGGCCGTATTCGCCCCATAACTGGCGCAAGCCATGATGAAAATGAATTGCAGCAAAAAAACATCATACCGCCTGGAGAACAACCGAGCGACAGCTAGTAAAACCGTCGCATTAGAATGACCTGATGCGACGGTAAACACCTAGCCATGACGGCGTAAAACGCCTTTCCCTCAACGCAGCGAAAGGCGTTTTTTCATTGGCTGCGCCTTTCATGGTCAATCAATAACTCAGTCTCACTCACCTCACCCTTCGTTGCCAACGCCGTTAAGCGGATATACTTTGCTGGACACCTATGATGAATGTGCAGCCAGTTCCAGACATGAGATTGATTAACTCCTAATATTTTCGCTAATCCAGTTTGACTCCCTACTACTTCGACTGCTTTTGCTATCGCTGACATACTACCTCCTTATATACAACCTTTACTGTATCTAAAAACAACTTATATTGTTTGTCAAATACAGATAAAGTTGTAACTATCATCAGATGAGCATTTCAAAACGTGTTAAAGAAAAACGGATAGAACTGGCACTGACTCAAGTAGAGTTAGCCAAACGTGTCGGCATCACACAGCAATCATTGCAGAAAATCGAAGACGGCCGAACCCAAAACCCACGTAAGTTACTGTCCCTTGCCAAACAGCTTCATTGTGACCCAGAGTGGCTACTATCGGGTCACCTTGATGAAGTACGTGAAAAGCACACTCAGTATAATCAGCAACTCACTGAGCAAATGCGTCCACTATTAAATCAAGACGCACTATTGGAAAAGCAAGACCTGAGCATGGAAAAAACCATGCTTGAAGCCCCAAAAAATGCATCATTGAACGCTTTTTGGTTTCGAGTAACAGGCGACAGTATGAGCAACTTGTCTGGCTTAAGCATTCCCGAAAACTACCTCATTTTAGTTGAACCAGAAACCCAGCCACAGCATGGCGACCTAGTGCTGGTGAAATTGCATACCTCACAAGATATTACGTTTAAGCAACTGGTAATGGACGCTGGAAATCGCTATTTAAAGCCTCTTAATGCCAATTATCTTCCCGTGCCATTAAATGCTGACATGAAGATTATCGGTGTGGCAACAGAAGCCAAACGACCACTTCGCTAAGCCACTGGTAAGAATGAACAAAAACAAACAACAAAAACTGTTGACCACAATACAGTTTTAACTGTATTTTTAAACAGTAGTCATAAATAAAGGAATATCATTATGCTAGTAGTCACTCGACGACCAGGTGAAACCATTAATATTGGCGACGATATGGAAGTCACTGTACTCGGCGTACAAGGTAACTATGTTCGAATTGGAGTCAAAGCACCGCGTAAAATCAGCGTGCACCGTCACGAAATTTATAAACGCATACAAGCCGATAAAGCTAAGATGTTAGCCGCCCAAGATGAATCCACATAGTTTCAAAAAAATGGAAAATAGCTTCTCATTGAAAATTACAAACAAAGAAGCATTTTCCTTTAAAACATAGAAAAACATCCAGCCTAATCGGCTCGATGTTTTCCGTTAACTAGACGTGACAATCGCTTTATATTGATGAATCCATGCCGATTCATTAATAACTGGGGAAATCAACGTATTCTATACAATAAGAGAATCAATCACTCTTCTGTAGAAGGCTTTTGCGTTTTAAGTTCTCTCTCAACAATATGTGAGAAAAGCAAATAAGCTGAACCGATCAGACCATCCATTGATTCTCCAAAGCGACTGCGATTGAAGTACAAAAACTGATTGTTTTGAACAGCAAAAAGGTTTTTCCATTGTGGGGACTCTCTAAATTCTGCCGTATCTTTGCGGCTGTTCAGCAAAGGCTCATAGGTATCAATAATGATATCCGCATCCATATCACTAATACGCTCAAGACTATAATTAATCCCTTGTTTTGCTTTGAGATAACCTTCTGGTCGACCCAAGCCCATATCATCGATTACCTCATCCAAACCACCACGACCAATCAATTGGAAATTGTCTTCATAGACTTCCAATGTAGTCACGGTAATGTTTTCTGGGTGTGGAATAAGGCGCTTAAATTCACTGATAATCCAATGATATTCCCTTTGCTGATCTTTAAAACGAGCGGTTTCGCCAACAATGTCCGCCAGTTGACCCGCCCATTCTTCTATCGAAGTTTCATTGGTTGGCAAAATAACAACGGGGGCAATATGGGATAATTTTTCTTTAAACTTATCCTGATAAGACAAGCCTACAATTAAGTCTGGATTTAACGCTGCGATTGCCTCTTCGTCTGGTGCCTTATGACTCCCGACATAGGCAAGATCTGTCGTGTCGAAACGATGCTGAACGCCTCGAAAATAGGGCTCAGACCAAAAGCGTTTTCGCGCAACAGAGCCACATGGGCGAATTCCAAGCTCGTATAACTGTATCGTCAAACTAAAATCATGCAGAGAGACAACACACTTTGGGTTAACTGGCACTTCAACTTTGCCAAACTGATTCTCAAACGTGCGCATCTCTGCAGAATGCACCGAGACACTCACAATACTTAGCACGCCAATAAATAACATCGACACTCGCTTAAACGCTCTCATAACTCTTCCTTTCACCTCGATAAATAGCTTCATCATTAGCGCTTTAAACGCCCCATCAAAATAATGAAATAAGGCGCTCCAACCAGCACTAATACTAATCCTGCTGGCAATTGCAGCGGAGCAAACGCGCTTCTTCCTAACGTGTCTCCCAACACAACCAAACAGGCTCCAATCAGAGCCGATAGCGGAATCAATGCACCATGGCGGTTTGAACAAAAACGTCGTGCTATATGCGGAGCGATTAACCCTACAAAGGTTAATGTACCCGCCGTCGCAACAGAAGCAGAGGTTAACGCGACGCTCAGAAACAATAGAAATGGCACTGTCTTCCGGTTATCAACCCCTTTGGAAAACGCGACCTTATCACCTAGAACAAGCAAATTAAGTTGTCTAAAACTAAGCCAAATTAGAGTGCCAGGAATAACTAGCCAAAATACCATGACATAAACTTGTTGCCATGAGGTCTGATAAAGACTTCCTCCAAGCCACATTAGAGCTGACTCCACCAACTCAATATCACCATAGGTAATCAACATCTCAGTAAATGCACTTAACATCGATGTTATACCGACACCGACCAAGACCAAACGCACAGGCGAATATCCTGCCGCCGAAGACAGTACCCAGATGAAGGTGGCAACAATAAACCCTCCAAGCATGGCGGTGACAGGTAAAAAAACAATAGGAATGACACTGGGTAAGATGACAACAAAAACCAACATAGTCGCACTCGCCCCCGCCTCGACACCAATTAGCCCGGGGGATGCCAATGCATTGCGAGTAATCGACTGCAACACCACTCCGGCTATAGCGAGTGCCGCCCCACACAACGCAGCAGCAAACATCCTAGGCAAACGAAACTCCCATATCACTTGCACCAACCTATCCGGCATAGAGGCAGGATCAAAGACAATACTCCAGCTATCCCATACAGATAATTGATAGCTGCCTGTCGCAGCAGACCAAAGAAACAAAAACACCAGCATAGCAATGAAAAACATTAACCAAAAAAGGTCGCTCGCCCGAGCATGAAAATTTACTTTAGAAGAGAAACCTAGCCTTAATGGACGAGGTGAAAAAAGAACCGCTTTCATCGCATTTTCCCTAATACCAGTGCAATAAAAACAGGCGCCCCAACAAAAGCAGTTACGATACCAGTATTAATTTCGTAAGGCCTGAGAATCATTCGCGCTGCAATATCGGATAACACCAACAAAAGCGCACCCAGCAACAAAGAGTAAACAAACAGCCAGACATAGCCATTTCGAATCAACAAGCGAGCCATATGTGGAACAACCAGCCCTACAAAGCCAATTGGCCCTGCGACGGCCACCACGGAACCGGATAGGATCACCACCAACACCAACCCACTTAGCTTTAGGAGCATGACATTGACCCCCAAACTCGCAGCAACTCGCTCACCAAGATGAAACGCGTTTAACGATCGAACCAATACAAAGCTATAAAGAACCGCGCCCAACAAGTAAGGATACACCCACTCTAATTTTTTCAGATCAGATGCCCCAATAGCGCCTGTTAACCAATGTCGCAATTTATCCAGTCCTTGCTGATCAATCAGTAGTAAAATCGCAGTCATGGACGCAAACAAAGCCGTGATTGCCACCCCGGCTAAAATCAATCGTTCAGAATTCTGTTGACTACCACTTAGAGCCATCACCAGTAGCGCAGCAAACGTCGCTCCTAAGAAAGCAAAAACGGGGAGATAGTGATGACTTAACGATGGCAAGAAAAGTAGACTGGCAACAACAAAAAAAGCAGCACCGCTATTAATCCCCAACAACCCAGGATCCGCCAATGGATTACTGCTGATTGCCTGCATAATGACACCAGCAAGCGCTAATGCAGCCCCCACCATCAAGGCAACTAATAGTCGAGCTTGACGGCTTTCGCGGACAATAGCTTGATCTAAATCGGATGGGTCATAGGCTGTTAAGGCATGCCAAATGGTCATCCAATCTAAACTTTTTGCGCCAACACTAAGATGCACAAAAGAAGCAAGAAGCAGAACCACACATAGAACAAACGCCCCACTTAACCGAGATAAGGAAAGGCGCTGCGTTATATAGCTGGGAGAATGTACTTCCATCATCATACTCGCAGCTCACCTTCTAATTTTTTTGCAGACTGGATATCAGATTGTTTATTTACTGAAACATTGGCATCGACAACAGGCAAGGCAATCGGATTATCATTATGAGGATCACGGACAATATGGGCATCCAGACCAAACACCTGCTGTAGATTGTCTTTCGTGAAAACCGTTTCCACCTCGCCTTCACAATAGACTTGCCCTGCTTTCATCATGACAAGACGATCCGAGTAAGTTGCCGCTTGGTTCAGATCATGCAGCACAGCAATGATGGTTTTTCCTTTGGACTTGAGAGAAGAAATCAGGTTCATCAACTCAGCCTGATGAGCAACATCGAGATAGGTTGTCGGTTCGTCCAACAGCAAAACAGGAGAATCTTGTGCAAGGGTCATTGCAATCCAACAGCGCTGACGCTGACCGCCTGATAGTTGCTCAAGAGGAGTATCTAGATAGTCAGATACACCCGTTACCTCAACAGCCTCATTAACCGCTTTTTCATCTTGGTCAGACCACTGCCTCCACCAACTTTGCCAAGGAAAGCGCCCTTGCATAATTAACTCACGTGCGGTCAACCCTGCAGGACTCGTTGCGACTTGCGGCAGCAGTGCCAAACGTTTTGCCACCTCTTTTCGACTTAACTTCA
Organism: Marinomonas aquiplantarum; assembly: GCF_003314975.1. GTDB lineage: Bacteria > Pseudomonadota > Gammaproteobacteria > Pseudomonadales > Marinomonadaceae > Marinomonas > Marinomonas aquiplantarum. The sequence goes on along the minus strand of NZ_QNRF01000007.1, from coordinate 181,604 downwards.
GTAAAGGTTCGTCATTTAATTGAACATGTCCAGATTGTACGGGTAGCAACCCTGAAATAGCATGCAGCAGCGTCGTCTTACCGCATCCATTAGCGCCCATTAGGGTGGTAAATTCGCCTTCAGGAAAATTAAGCGACACCTCGTTTAAAACCTGCTTTTTTTTATAACCTGCACTCAGGTACTCGACTACCAACATTCGAACGTCCATTCTCCAAAAACGAAAAATCGGCGCCACTTAAAAAGTGACGCCGTTGTTATATTCCAAGCGATCTAAAGACTTAGAACTCTAGACGAGCTGTTGCATAAAAAGTACGTGGGTCGCCAACGCTAATTCGGTAAACATTACTACCACTGGCAGTGTAATAGGTTTCATCCGTAAAGTTTTTAATTCCAGCATTAAGACGAAGTTTCATTTCTCCGCTAAGTGGTAAGTAATACCAAACTGCAGCGTCATAAACCGTGTAGCTAGGTAAAACAAAGGTATTGGCATCGTTACCGAAACGTTTATCGACATACTCTGCCCCGAGCCCAAATCCTAGACCGGCTAAATCACCATCCTGAATTTCGTAGGATCCCCAAAGTCGAGCTTTGTTTTCAGGAATATTGTACGGAGTATTTCCATCTTTCTCGCCATCATTCGATTTTACAATTTCAGCATCTATGTAAGAGTAGGACGCAAGAATATTCAACCCTTCAATAAATTGCACAGTACCAGTAATATCAACCCCATTGGATTCAGTTTTACCAATAATAACAATCTTATTGTCGCCATCTTGACCCGCAACATTCTCCCGCTCAAGTTTATAAGCAGATACCCCTAGACGCAGCTTATCGTCGAAAAAGCTAGACTTAAATCCGACTTCTACTTGTTTCGCTGTTTCAGGCTCAAATTCCCCAGAATAGACTCCTTCGGTAACAGAAGGAAAGTTTGGTTGGAATGACTCTGCATAAGATACGTAAGTAGTAAGATCATCATTGATGTCATATATCGCACCAAGCTGTCCACTAACATTATCATTTGAGTCATCAATATCTTGAGTTTCAGGGGTAGTAAGCGGAGTGTATTGAACTAAATTAGCAACACTGTAATAGTTAGTATTTTTACCTTCCAAATCGTAATAATCGTAACGAAGACCCGCCAACACATTTAGACGATCCGTTAAATAAGATAAATTTTGAACTGATAAACCTATCTCATTCGTGGTTGTATTACTGTGACTTATGGTTGAAGTACTTAGTTTAGAGTTCGAGGATTGAGTCGCGCTAATATCAATAACATTTGCATCAAAAAAGCCAACTGCATTCGGAGTAACTAAAGCTACTCCATCTTTCGAATCTTCTTTTTTGCTATGTAAATTTGCTCCTACATACAAAGTATTGTCTACACCAGCGAATTCAAAATCTCCAGTTAGGCTATTCGAGATGAAGAGGTCGCTTGCTTTAACATCGTTTGAATCAGCTCGTCGGATTGCCAGATTGTTACTTTGAATACTGTTGACGGGGCCAGAACCGAGAATCGATGCTTCATCATCAAAATCTGCAGGCGTATTCGTTAACCCTCGAATAATACGGTTTTGATAGTCATCAAACTCTTTCTCGTAATAGCCAGCTTTAAACTTGTTTGTCCAACCATTCTTAAGTTCGTGCTCCCAGTCAAATTGGAGTAAATCCTCTACACTATCACGAATATCGTATTCACTACCCAACATGCGTTCTCTTGGTATATCAGCAATAGAGAAGTTATCATTTCCATCGTTCACCATCACTGTACCACGATCAATTGGGAGTTCTTGTTCGGTGTGACTTAGGCGAACAGTGAAGGTATTTTGATCGTCAGGGGTATAACTCAAAGACGGCGAAACCATCAAGCTTTTACGCTCGGTATTAAATGTACCATCTTCCGTAACCACCTCACGGAAGGTTTCAGAATCTTCACCACTCATAACGATTCGGTATTGAACTTCGTCAGAAAGAGAGCCTGTACTGTCTAATGTCAGTTTTTGCTTTCCGTATTCGTCTAAATCGACTTGCACAGAATAGGCACTTTCAACCTGTGGTTTCTTGGTAACCACATTCACCATGCCACCAGGGCTAACTTGACCATGTAACACAGACGCAGGTCCAAGAACGACTTCAACACTTTCAATATTGGCGACATCAATATTGTAACGACTACTTACAGGGTTACCGTCGACAAATAAATACTTATTTCCAATTCCTCGTATGTTCACTTCGGTTTCTGCACCACCAAAACCATCAGAGCGGGTTACTGCTGCGGAGTTTGATAACACATCATTAAGATCTTTTGAATTCTGATCAAGAATTAACTGTTCCGGAATAACTTGAACGGTACGTGGAATTTCGTCGATATCCGCATTAAAACCAGTTGCCGATTCCGCTTCATCAAACTCATAACGACTCAAATCTGTACCACGAACAACAAGCATATCAAGTTGCTCAGTTGAGTCTGCATCGGTATTAGCATCAGCAGCAATGACCATTGGGATAGCGAACAAAGATAGCATCCATGCTCCTATAACTTTCTTTTTATTTTCGCGGTCGACTATACGAGCCACTACCGTCTTTTTCATGAGTTATCTTCCTATGCTATTTACAAAACCAAGTTATTAATTTAACTAAATTTACAAAACTAAATGCGAATTATTATCGCTATCAGTTTCACTGTCAATATTATGTAAAATTCAATTGGTTAAATTAATTCAATTACATTGATAGTTTTAGGCTAATATTCAGAAGAAAAATTCTTTGTTAGACACTAGGGGGATGCCCAGAAAAAGCCAGTCGGCAATAGAGAAGTTGGTGACGTGATCAACAATCATGAATCTATCTACTCAAAACCAAGTAGCTCGTAGTTTGTTTTATAAATAGGATGACGTAGAGAAAGCTTCAGGATAAGCACTTTTATCTAATTAAGCCCAAGCTTGTTGAGTAGATGTAAAATTTAAAGGTTAAAAAATCGGGAAGTAAACTGCTAAATTCACTAAATTCTCCCTCAAACCATTTAGTGATAACTCTTATCCACTTTCCGCGTTCCAATTTTGCAATCCGTGCTCCATATCCCATGTTTGAGCATAATCTGAAAATGGCTTGCGCTTCGCTTTAGAAGTACGTTTAGGGGTACCAATAGATAACACGCCGATAATGTTATCCTCAGGCTTTAATTGCATCAGATGACGCAGATCGTCATCCGCATCAAGAGAATGCCAAATTCCAGCAAACCCCAGAGCATGAGCCGCCAGTAAAATATGTTCACAGGCGGCTCCGCCCGCTAGATGTTGATCAAACACCGATACATGGTGATCTAAAACAATTTTAGAACACACGAAAATCATCAGAGGAGTATCGGTAATCTCCGAAACAAAAGCCTCTAGGTGTTCAGACGACATGGCATTCGCATACTTCTCTTTGACAAGTAAAGATAAATCTCGAATCCCCTGCCCTTGTACTACCACGAAACGCCAGGGTTTTAAGTTTCCATGATCTGGTGCGGTCATTGTCGCTTGAAGAATGATTTCAAGCTCAACCTCACTTGGAGCAGGTTCTATCAGATTCCCCCGAGCATAAGATCGCCTGCTCATCAATGCTTCAATTGCATCCATTACCTTTTAACACCTTTCACTATGTCCGCTTTCTCAAACAATGAGTCCACACTTTCGTCAAATGTACTGATTTGGCCTCTGTCTAGCTTATAAAGCCGATCCGCTGCATCAAAGTAACGATCATCATGACTGATTGCAATAATTGTCTTATCCGCTGCTTTTAGCTCTGGCAGAATTTCTCGATAAAAAACATCGCGGAATACCGGATCTTGATCAGCCGCCCATTCATCTAGCAACAGTACTTGTCGATCTTCCATATAGGTCAAAAGCAAAGCCAAGCGCTTACGCTGTCCCTGAGACAATGAAGTAGTAGATAATCGCCCATCCTCAATTGAGACTTTATGATCAATCGCAAGACGTTTCAGATAATGCTCAACACGCGCATCAAAAAAGCGTTCAGAAGAAGCATCTGACGGCTCTGAGCCTTTTCGACCAAGCACGTCATCGAATAAAAAGAAATTTGGAAAGATAGTCGAGAAACAGGCTCGGTAGCTCGTAATATTATCTTGGTTCACAGTCACACCATTAAATAAAACCGTGCCATCAGTCGGCAAATACAAACCCGTTAATAATTTCGCGAGTGTCGATTTGCCACTGCCATTTCCACCAATTAGAAAAACAAGTTCGCCACGCTTAAGCTGAAAATCAACTGGCCCCAGCTCAAAGCCAGTCTCGTCACCTTGCTGGGGATATTGATAACAAGCGGCTTTCAATTGAAGTGATTCAAACGAAATATCCTGAACCGTCTCACTCGCTTCATCCGATAACTCCGCCTCGGCTAAGTTCAGTTTATCAATGGCTTTCAGTGCGACCGTCCCCCGTAATACCGCCGGAATCGCTTCAAGAATCATTGCAATGGGGGTACGTAAAAACATGGTAGTCAGAATATAGCCAACCACGACATCTTGGGAAATAGACTCTAATGTCATCCCTAAAAAGAAGACCAAGCCAATCAGAGAAAATACTAAGACAGTCGTCCAGTTTAAGTTAATTGCCCACAGAAGATCCGCTTTGATCGCCGTATCCATTGCCCCTTTAGCAGCGGGCTCTAAACGACGATCAAAAAGGTACTGGCGACGCAGTTGACTCAAACCAAGCTCATTTCGCCCTTCGATTACCGCTTCATACTGCTCAAACAAAGCTTCATCATAGCGACGCACATCAGCCATCATTTTCTTAATTCGCCCGACTAACTTAAAGTCGCCCCACACGCCGAGCGCCACAAGCAACACTGTGCATAAGAAAAGTACTGGAGAGAGCCACGCTAGATAGCTAATTCCCGCGAGTAAGAGAAGCCCATTATACAAAGACACGGGGAGCTGCTTTGTCGCGTTCGCAACCATTGTGACATCGCGAGTCAGGACATTGTAGAGTGCAGGTCCACCGAGTTGTTCCTGACGTTCTAACGAGGTATTGAGAATGCGTTTAACGAGCTGCAAACGCAGTTGATAAACCATTTTATGCCCAAGACCAACCAAAAGTGACTGAGACCACACCCCACTCAAAAACAAGATGGCGACCATAGCTAGGTAGGCAAGTACGGCCAATGTTAGCGATTCAAAACCATTTTCAAGAGTGTAATTCACGCCGCCAATAATCATTACACCCGCTACCGCACTTAAAGCGCTAGCGACAATAGCCAACACCATAGTGCGTCGAGATTGCGCTAATAATTGTTTAATCATTTCCATATTTAGGCAGACTCCTCAGCGCTTTTATTCCACAGATATATTACAATTTAAACATACTGCCCAGCAGCAAAGCCGCTACTCCAAGCCCATTGGAAGTTATAGCCACCAAGCCAACCGGTCACATCAAGGACTTCCCCAATAAAGTAGAGCCCTTTTTGCTTTTGCGACTCAAAGGTCTTAGAAGACACTTCTTTGGTATTCACTCCACCTAATGTCACTTCTGCGGTGCGATACCCTTCTGTACCATTGGGTGCAACATCAAAATGACTTAGATATTGGAACAGTTGCTCAATTTGCTCATTAGACACTTGTGCAAACTTTTGGTCTAACCAAGGGAATTCTGCTTTGATTAAATCAACTAACCGCTTTGGCAATTCGTTGGCAAGATAGTTCTCTAGCGTTTTTTTAGGCTGTTGATCGCGCGCTTGATTTAGCGCTTCAAGGCTCAGATCGGGAGCAATATGAATTTGTAATGCTTCGCCCGGTTGCCAAAAATTGGTAATTTGTAAAATAGCAGGACCACTGACACCACGATGGGTAAACAGCATAGGCTCTTCAAACTGAGCTTCATTAGCGCTAGCACGTACATCACAAGCAATACCGGATAAAGCAGCAAGTTGTTCTTTTCGTTCCGGTTGAACCGTAATTGGTACTAAACTGGCGCGGGTTGGCAAAACATCGTGACCAACTTGTTTCGCTATCTCATAGCCGAAGCCCGTCGCACCCATTGTTGGGATCGACAAACCACCAGTAGCAATCACTAATGACTCACAAGAGAACACACCTTGATTTGTCGTTACTACCGTTATGTCATCTTGATACTCTACGTTTAAAATACGAGTATTCAGCTTTACTTGTGCACCAGACCATTCCAATTCCGTCATGAGAATCGCCAATAAGTCTTTCGCAGAGTGCTCACAAAACAGCTGTCCAGGAGCTTTTTCAACATAATCTAAACCATGACGATCCACTAAATCGACAAAGTCCTGTGGTGTGTAGCGGCGCAATGCTGAGATGCAAAAGTGAGGATTATCCGATAAGAAATGTTTAGGCGCGGCATCCATATTAGTAAAGTTGCAGCGACCACCTCCAGACATAAGAATTTTTTTGCCTGGTTTATTCGCGTGATCAAGTACTAAAACGTTTCGGCCTCGATACGCTGCCATCGCTGCGCACATTAAACCTGACGCTCCTGCTCCAATTATGATCACATCTAGCTTATCCACAACCTACCTCACGTTAATTTTGGCTGCATTATAGTGCCTTAGCTGTATTTTTTCATTGCTTACTCACTCCCTCCTATAAAAATAGGCAAAATTTTATTGTGCATTTTATTTTCCACAGAATCCGTGAAGAAGCTTGTGGGAAGATTGTTTTTTCCTATGTTTTTCAATCAATTACACAAAATCAAACATTTTTTATTTTTTCTTTACAAAAAAGGTAATAAGACAAAAGCAAGTGTTTTTTTAAAAAAGTTCATAAATTCATCATTCTGAGGCTTTACATATAAACTGTATACTTATACAGTACTGTATAAACAAACAGTAAAGATTCATATTCTTAACATGAAAATAAGGATTTGGTTATGATTAAGCGCTTTGCCTCTGCCCCTAGCCTTCAAAAATTGGCTCTATTAGGACTTGCTGCCCTCGCTCTGTATGCACCAGTCAAAGACCTTATGGATTACACGGGAACCTTGTTTGCTAAACAAAACATCCAGATTGTTGATGTCTCATTTGGCGCCAACATGCCATGGCAAAAAAATCAGAGCCATTACTTGAATGTCAGTAACAATGCTCAAAACAGTCTTTCACGGGCTCAAGTCATTTACACCAAATTGCGTTTTGAAAACCCGACATCAGAACCACAAACCTACCGTAAGATTTGGCTTAACTTTTCCCATGACAATGGCGATTTGGAATACACAACCGACTATACGCTTTACAATAAAGAAACTCGCCAACGCTTAATTGGTCAATCAGTGCAAGTTGGACCGCACAGCTCTGTCGACGTCATTGCGGCTTATCGGTTTATTCCAAGCTATAAACATAAATCTCCCGTCAGCATGAGTGTTTCATGGGAAGGTAAAAGCTTGTTGCGTGAAAAAGCATGCGAATACGATTTAGCTAAAACAGCAGAAAATGCCTTTTATCATCAATGCGAGCGATAAGCTGAATTTATCAATCGACTAAGTGGTTAACATTAAAATACAAATCACGTAAAAAGCGTGTAAATGGACGCATTGATAATCGTTTTCATTTCAAATATAGTGTTGCAACAATTCAATATAGGAGCATCCAAATGAAACGATTACTAACCCCCGTTGCGGTTTGTGTAGCAGGAGCGCTACTAACTGCATGCGGCACAACCAATGTTAAAAATGATTCCACTTCTGTCACCGCAGACTCTGTTGTCACCCATTACGCAGACATTGCTGAAGCCATTTATGGTGACTCTCTAACAACCGCACAAGATCTTCGTGCATCGATTAATCGTTTCCTAGACAAGCCTACTGAAGCTAATTTAAAAGCGGCCCGCACTGCTTGGGTGGCTTCTCGTGTTCCTTATCAACAAAGTGAAGTTTACCGTTTTGGTAATGCCATCGTTGATGACTGGGAAGGTAAAGTTAATGCTTGGCCACTTGATGAAGGCCTTATCGACTACGTATCCACTAGCAGTTATGGAAGTGAATCAGATCTAAACCCACTGTACACAGCGAATGTTATTGCTTCTAAGAGCTTGGTAATTGGCGGCCAAACCGTAGACACCAGTAAAATCACACCAGAACTTATTGCTGAATACTTGCAAGAAGCAGATGGTGTAGAAGCCAACGTCGCCAGCGGTTACCATGCAATTGAGTTCCTACTTTGGGGTCAAGACTTACATGGTACTAACCCAGGCGCGGGTGAGCGTAAAGCTACCGACTTTGACTTAAACAATTGCACCAATGGTAACTGTGATCGTCGCCGTGAATACCTAACCGCTGCAACAGATTTGCTAATCTCTGACTTAGAAGAGATGGCTGATAACTGGAAACAAGGTGGCGCAGCACGTCAAGCCTTACTAGATCAGTCTACTAAAGAAGGCCTTTCTACTATCTTAACCGGTATGGGCAGCTTAGCTTACGGTGAACTAGGTGGTGAGCGTACTAAATTAGGCTTGATGCTGCATGATCCCGAAGAAGAGCATGATTGTTTCTCTGACAACACTCACTGGTCACATTACTACGATGCAAAAGGCATTAAAAATGTTTACCTAGGTGAATACCAACGTGTCGATGGTAGCTGGGTTAAAGGCGCGTCTTTATCACAATTGGTTGCACAGCGAGATGCTTCTCTAGACAGTAACATGAAGCAAAAATTGGATATGACCGAAGAAGCGGCACAAGCTATGGTCGATGCCGCGGCGCAAGGTCAAACATTTGATGTTCTGATTGCGATGAACAACACACAAGGCAACCAGTTGGTCCAAGACTTTGTTGATTCCCTAGTGTTAGAAACCCACGTAACGGAAGAAATCATTCAGACCCTTGACCTACAAGGCATTGCATTAGAAGGTTCTGATAGCCTTGATAACCCAAGTGCTGTATTTGAATAATACCACTGGTATCGAATCATCCTAATGCGATAACAAAAGACAGTCGCGTTATAATAGGGAAGGCGTGAAGTATCGAGTCGTAACAGACTGGGTATTTTGCCCCTTCCCTTTTACATGAGTATAGGGGCACAAGACGTTTGTGTAATGAGTCAATAAATGGTGTTTGCCTAACCTATGACCAGATCGAAAAATGACAACATACTAGTGTTAGCTGGTCTTTTTACCAGCTTTTTTGGTTTTACTAATATTTCAATTGCCAGTGAATATTCACAGCCTTTGCCGAATTTATCCGCAGAAGAAAAGCTGGAATTTCGCATTGGCGAGGGCGTATTTCAGAAATTTTGGGTCCCCTCACCCTCCTCTACAACCGCCAGTGATGGTTTAGGGCCTCTGTACAACACTCGCTCCTGTAACAATTGCCATATCAACAATGGTCGTGGCCATGCGCCAGAAGCTCATATAAGTGGTGCCACTATTCCTTCGTTTATGGTTCGTTTTGGCAAACGCTATCCAGACGCAACGAATCATCATGATGGCATCTACTCTCATATTGGAGACGCACATTATGGTGGCCAGCTCCAAGGTCAAAGTGCTAATGGAACACTCCCCGAAGGCGACTTTCACCTGACCTATCAAACTCATGTGGAGGTGTTAGCAGATGGTCATAAAGTATCTCTTCGAAAGCCGGTTCTGCACTGGGACAAATTGCATTATGGTCCTTTTGAAACCGATACAGGATTCACCTTGCTTAACACCCCTTCATTGGTTGGTATGGGATTGCTCGACAATATTCCTGACCAATACATAATGGCCAATGCCGACCCAATCGATACAAATCAAGATGGTATTAGTGGAAAAGTTAGCTGGATCCCAGGGCAGCACAAACCAGTTATTGGTCGTTTTGGTTATAAAGCCTCTACACCCAGCGTCACGGCACAGAACCAACTCGCATTTAATACGGATTTAGGATTATCGACCCTTCTTTTTCCGGCTCCTTCAGGTGACTGTACCCCATTACAAGTAGAGTGCCTAAACAGCCCTAATGGCAACAGCTCGCACCTTAATAATCTCGAGGTCGATAAACAGCAATCTCGACTGGTCGATTTATTCGTTTCTTTAGCAGCACCACCAGCCATGCGAAATTTATCGGAACCTGACTTCCTAGCGGGAAAAGACATTTTCATCGACGCCGGTTGTGCTAGCTGCCATACACCCAAAATGGTCACCGGCAATGACTCACCTTATCCAGTCTTAAAAAATCGCACTTTTTACCCTTTTACCGATATGCTTCTACACGATATGGGAGCAGAATTACGCTCTGGGTTTCCTGTTTATTCCGCCGAACCTCAAGAATGGCGAACCGCTCCCCTTTGGGGAATTGGCTTATCCGAGAAGGTATCCGGACGAGTCGGCTTTCTTCATGACGGGCGAGCTCGCACGATCGAAGAGGCTATTTTATGGCACGGCGGCGAAGCCCAATCGAGTCAACAAGCTTACAAACGTTTAAGCAAAGAATATCGCCAAAAACTCATTTATTTTCTGGAGTCGTTGTAATGAAGTACCTTCCAAAAATCATGGCTGTTGCGATTAGCGCCAGTGCCCCTTTATTCGGTTTTGCAGGACAATGGCAAGGCCCTTTAAATGGCATTATCTCTGACGTTATTCGCAGCGGCTATGACTCTTATGCCGTTTCTGCTAATAGCCTTGCTCAACAAACCAAGCAATTATGCAGCGTTCCAAGTAAAGTAAACCAAGCTGAGACGCAAATCGCTTTCCAAAAAAATGCACTCGATTGGCAGCAAGTTCAATGGTTAAACTTTGGCCCTGTTACTTACTTCATGCGCTACTATGCATTCGAATATTGGCCAGACAAAAAAGGCGTTACTCAACGTCAATTACGAGCACTGGCTCAGCAAGACCCAAGTGTGATGGAGACGCCTAAATTTTGGACTTCGGCCAGTATTGCTGTGCGTGGCCTAACAGCCATTGAAAGCCTTTTGTACCACCCAGACTTCTCGCCAATGCAAAGCAAAGACCACTGTCACCTATTAAAGAAAGTGACAGAGCATCAATTTAGCAGTGCCAATGACGTGGCCAAGCAGTGGCAAGGCAGCCGAGCACAAGATTGGGTATTTGCAGAAGATGGCGCGGAGTTTGATGCAGAGCAAGCCGCACTGGAGCAAGTGCTACAACAGTGGCTTGAGCACATGTCTGCCGTTAAAGACGCCAAGCTGGAAACCCCAATTGGCTACAATGGACATGAAAACCTAAAACTGGCGGAATTTTATCGCAGCAATCTATCATTACCTTCTATTCAAGCCAATTTTTTGTCTTACCGTAAAATTTACCATGCTGGCCAACCTTCACTGTACGACATCGCACAGCAACAGTACCCCAAGCTAGCCGATCAACTTGAAAAGACTTTAATTAATAATCAGAAATTAGCCCTACAATTGCCCGCAGATTATTTTCAATCTGGTTACTCAAAAACTCACCGCATTGAAATGGCGACACCACTGATTAAATCCATTTCAGCCAGCCAAACCTACTTGACTCAACTGGTTACCCAGCTTGGTTTCCAGATTGGCTTTAATAGTCGAGATGGAGATTAGGATGTTATCACGACGACATTTCCTAGCGCTGAGCGGTGTGCTTGCCAGCGCACCGTCTTGGGCTTCAATTGCCGTTTCTGAGGATAAAAGCTTATTCGCTTCAGCTTTCTCACAGAGTAAAACAGAACATTTTTTTGGTCTATTTGACGTCAAGGGTAACCTAGTTTGGCAAACCGAGTTACCGGATCGAGCTCACGCACCAGTTGTCCACCCAAACCAGGCAATTGTTGGTATTGTGGCACGACGACCTGGCTTTTTTATTGATTTTTTTAATGTTGCAAGTCATGAAAAAATCATCCGCATTGAGCCTGAAAAAGACCACCATTTTTACGGTCATGCACTTTTTACACGAGATGGGCAGCGCTTAATCACGCAAGAAAATCACTACCCGTCTGGTGAGGGTAAGGTGTTTGTTCGTGGGTGGCCAAGCGGCCAAATTCTAAACGTGTTCTCAAGCCATGGCATTGGCCCCCATGAATCGGTTTTACTTCATGATGACGTTTTGGTGATTGCCAATGGCGGCTTAAAAACTCACCCAGATAATGATCGCAACATTCTTAACTTGGATACCATGTCACCAAATGTGACCTATTTATCATTAAAGGATGGCAAACCATTAAATCAAGTTGCTAACCCCAAACATTTACATCAGCTAAGCATTCGCCACTTAGATGTTAATCAGCAAGGCACTGTGGCACTTGGTTTTCAATATCAAGGCCCACTATGGGATCAGGTACCATTGGTTGCTTTATCTCGTATTGACCAGCCAGAGTTAGATTATTTACCCATCCCAGAACAAGTGAGAGCTCGTTTTAAGCAATATTGCGGTAGCGTGTGTTTTGATCAGTCTGGGGAAGTATTAGCCATTAGCACCCCTCGCGGCGGTTTTGTCGCCTATTGGCATGTGGACACAAAAACCTTTCTAGGCGTAGATAACTGCCGCGATGTTTGTGGTTTGGTCGCTCACGAGAATGCGCATGAGTTTATTCTGACAGCTGGTACTGGCAATCAATATGTCAGCAATCCGGTTCGTGAACACATCGATTTGATCAATAAACACCCAACAGTTCACTGGGACAACCATTTACGGCAAATTAATACATAATTATTTAGATATAAGCCCTTTCTTGCATGGTCAAAGCCACTATTTTTCGGTACTGTCTAGAACAAGCCGTTTTATGTGGCTTTTTTCTTTTTACATTATGAAGTTGATTAATGTTGATAGACTCTCTTAAGCAGTATTTTTTTATTGATTCGAATCACACCAGTGGACAGAGCGAGGGCTCCTTTCAACTGAGCATACTTCGTATCCTGATAGCATTGACCATCAGTATTTTCTTTATTTCAGAGCTACACTCAGTGTTTACCCATGGTGAGCTTTTCTTCTTTGAAATGAATAGCCTATACCTGTGTGTATTATTTTCTCTGCTTTACTTCAGTAAAAAATATTCCCAAAGTTGCGCATTTTTGTTCGTGTTATCGCTTGTCCTAGTAAGCGGGATTATGCTGTTCACGAATCCAGAAAAAGAATCTGAAAAGTACGCCCTTATTGCGCTTTATTCTATCCCTTTAATTACTCGACTCTTGTTTAGCTTTAAAGCTTCTTTGGTCGTCATGACTCTCAATTTAGTCCCGTTTTATTTTGTCACCACCCAGTGGTTAGACAGTTTACCTGCTAATGAGTCTTCTTCATTTTACTTCCAATTGCTGACCTTTATGACTCTGAATATTGGCTTGCCCTTGGCGGTATCACAAATCATACATGCATTAGAAAACCACAGTGCTCGTATGCGAGCGCTTTATCGTAAGCTCAACGAAAACTATCTATTGTATGAAGAGTTCTTTGAGAACACAGGAACACCGACTCTATTATGTGATCAGCGTGGGGTTTTGATAAAAGCCAATCAGCTAGCCAAAAAGTTACTTGGTCAAAAAGACACCACTGTTTTTTCAGGCACTCGAATGGGCGACTGGCTCTCTCCACTCAACAATGAGTCGAAACTATTTTGGCAATCAAATAAAGCTGAATGCACACTAAAACATAGTACTGACACTCACATTCAAGTCCGTCGCGCCTCTCTTACTAATCATGGTCACTACATTTTACACTTGGATAATATGACCGAGTTTCGTGCCATCCAGCAGAAGTTAGAAAGTACACAACAAACCAACAGCCGACTTGCGCACTTTGACCTACTGACTTTACTGCCAAATCATTTGAATTTTTGTCGTCAGGTGAACATGAAGATTAATGAGCAAGAGCACCACCTAACTGGTGCTATGTTTATTATTCGTATCAGTCAGTTCAAACTACTCAATAAGCAATATGGCAAAGACAATGCCAATAAAATTATTCTCAGCTTCTCTAAAGCCTTACAAAATAAACTTTCGAAGCAAGCCATTGTTGGCCGTCTACGCGGTATAAAATTTGCCTGTTTTGTTCCTCTCAGCCAAACCCATTTAATCCAAAAGAACCTAACCACCCTGATCCAATCTTTATTACCAGCCCAGCTGATGCTCGATGGTCAGAAACTCAATATGGATTATCAACTCGGTATTTCCTATTACCACACAGATGGAAAGACAGCAGAAGAACTACTAGAACATTGCGAAATGGCATTAGAGTACTCCACTAGCACAGACAAGTTTTCTTTCTATAATCACAACTTAGAAAGCAAACTGGTCAGAGAGCACAACTTAGGCTTGAAACTGAGCGCCGCCATTAAAAACAAAAAAATCGATATCTGGCTGCAACCTCAAGTCAGCGCAAATGGCGAAGTCCGTTCTTTTGAAGCGCTTGCCCGCTGGAATAATGAAGGGGAATTCGTTTCTCCAATGGTATTCATTAAACTAGCAGAAGATTTAGGCATGCTGCCATTATTGGCTGAGAACCTAGTCAGAGAACTGGTTGACACCCTAACGGTTTGGCATAAAGAGCACATCAAAACTCCTATCGCGCTAAACTTAGCCGGACAGGAATTAATGAATGACGCGTTTTTTGCCTTGCTGATGACCCTGATCGCAGACAATCCTTGGTTAAGCGAAATGTTAGAGCTAGAGATCACAGAAACCAGCTCTGTCATGACTCACCCATTAATACACAAACGCCTACGTAGCCTGTCACAATACGGCTATTCTATTGCCATTGATGACTTTGGTACCGGCCAGGCCTCTCTTGGACAATTGGTCGACATACCAGCCAACATTCTGAAAATTGACCGTCGATTTGTTTCGCCATTACCGCAAGACCAGCGACATGTTGATATCGTAAAATCCACCATTCAACTAGCCAACTCACTTAATATGCAAGTCATAGCGGAAGGCATTGAAACCAAAGAGCAAGCAACTCTGCTTATTGCCCTTGGCTGCCACACCCTACAAGGCTATTATTACGCCAAGCCATCACCGCTTTCGGACTGGACAGCTAATGGCCATGAAAAAGCCAAACAACATAGAATGGTGTACTAATTCGTCATCTGACATGACCCCCTTTTCCACCTCATTCATACAACCAACAGACATAAGACGCCTTAGTACTTAATCACCTAGCCTCTCATCGCAAGACCATCACACCTTCCTAGTAAAGTCTGGGAAGTCCACACCTCATGAAAATATCCACGTTATCTAGATATTAATAATCATAGAACTCAATAAAAAAGTATCGCAACCTAAATTCGACGCAAAAAAAACCAGAGCCTAGGCTCTGGTTTTATGTTGTTGAGAAAAACAACTCAGATTAAAACGCCATGCTGATAGCAGCGGATACTACATTCGCAGATGACTCGTAGTCTGCATTTAATGTACCACGAGAAGAATCTTCATCTAATGAACCATCTCTATTCACCGTCACATCTTCAATCATGACATGTGTAAAGGCAAAGCTCGCTGAGGTCATATCATTAAAGTCATAAGTGGCACCGACTGAGATCCACTTACGATCCCCATCCGGTGTTCTCGCTGAGCGGTATTCATCAGTGACAGGGGAATTGTCCATCGCGATACCAGTACGTAGGGTTAACTTATCAGAGTAAACATAGTTTACACCGGCAGAATACATCCATTGGTCTTCAAAGCCAAACGTCAATACAGAGTTGTCTTGATTGCTATCAAAATCAATGTTGATTCCATCCATTGACCCCCAACCAGTTCTGATAGCAGACAAACCAAGCGTCAACTTATCGGAAAGATCATGCTCAACACTCAAGGTCAAAACAGAAGGGAAAGTGATTGAATCTGTAACACTAGCATCTTCAAGGCTATTATTTGCTGCTAATGCGGCATTTATATTTGTATATTTAACATCACCTTCGAAGTCAAAGTCCACTTCACTACGGTAACCCGCACCTAATCGAGTCCCTTTAACAGGTTCAAACATCACACCGACACTAAAACCAATTCCTGTAGCGTCTGCCTCAATACGGCCAATCCCCTCTTGAAGAGTTGGGTGATTAGGCGCACCAACTGCTGATTCTAAAATAACTTCAGCTTGATGAAGTTGTACGCTCGCACCTACAGAAAGCTTTTCGGAAACACGATGTGCCAAGGCAAAACTCAAGGCGATATCTTGAATACCCGTTTCAGTTGCATGTAAACGACCAGCCCAGTCTTGCCCATAATCCCCTGACAAACCAAAAGGCACATTTAAAGAAATACCGGCCACCGTTTTATCAGAAATAGGCTTTGCAAAATACAATGAAGGCACCAAACTATTGTCAACAGAATCATCTGTAGCTTCTGTCCCCAAGCTGTTAGTAGTTGCATCTGTAGCAGAATTAACTGTCACATCCATACTCGGCATCACATAAGCACCGGAGGCCATGAAAGTCGTCGTATCAGCGTTTGCAAAGAGAGCAGGGTTCCAGAAGCTAAAAGAAATGTCACTAGTAGAGGCGGCAGCACCAGCAAGCGCTGCACCAGAAGCGGTCGCACTGTGGTCGTTTAAAGCAAAACCAGCTGAATAGGCACTAGACGCTGCCGCAACAGACACGGCAACAACACTTGCTTTAAACAAACCTTTAGATGAGGTAGTCATAATAATCTCCATTATTATTTTTATTGGAATATACGATTTATCACTTTATACGTTTCTATTATAGAGTCCCGTCATATGATATTACCAGTATGTATTTCATGCGCAATACAATATGCAAAAAATAACTTCGAAACATTACGTTTGGACACATTAAAGACTTGTTGATACAGAAGGAATTAAGTGAAAAGTATAGACCATACTCAAGCAACAAAACTTTATACTTAGACGAATTCTAACATTGACTATTATTGAGCAAAAACTAGAAAGTCTCACAAAACCCAATGCTAAGTTAGATACCAAGCTATAAAATGAAACAAAGTAATAACATAAAGGAAATTTAAAACCTGGAAATTGAAACAGCAAAATGTGTGACAACAAAGGCAATCATGGATCTTTATTAGAATTGGATTATTTCAGAAGATATGAGAGAAATGAGTGGTGGGTGTGGAGAGGTTCGAACTCCCGACATTCGCCTTGTAAGGGCGACGCTCTCCCAACTGAGCTACACACCCATTATAGTTTTACATCTTGAGGAAAGATGAGGAGTTCTTAACTACCTATTTCAATCTACCTTGTCAGGACGAAATCCTAACTGAGCTACACACCCATTATAGTTTTACATCTTGAGGAAAGATGAGGAGTTCTTAACTACCTATTTCAATCTACCTTGTCAGGACGAAATCCTAACTGAGCTACACACCCATCATAATGATGGTATTACTTACCAACTTACCCTATCAAAAGTAAGTGGCGGAACGGACGGGACTCGAACCCGCGACCCCCTGCGTGACAGGCAGGTATTCTAACCAACTGAACTACCGCTCCATTGTTATAGGTTGTTTAGCCACTCTCCTATAAGTGGTGGGTGTGGAGAGGTTCGAACTCCCGACATTCGCCTTGTAAGGGCGACGCTCTCCCAACTGAGCTACACACCCGTTGCAATTTTAGATCTTCCGATCGGAGCTCTAAACTACTGCTATCAATGCGCCTTATAAGGACAAAATCCTAACTGAGCTACACACCCATCATAATGATGGTATTTCTTACCAACTTACCCTATCAAAAGTAAGTGGCGGAACGGACGGGACTCGAACCCGCGACCCCCTGCGTGACAGGCAGGTATTCTAACCAACTGAACTACCGCTCCATTGTCATAGGTTGTTTAGCCACTTTCCTATAAGTGGTGGGTGTGGAGAGGTTCGAACTCCCGACATTCGCCTTGTAAGGGCGACGCTCTCCCAACTGAGCTACACACCCGACTCGTAGTTTTACATCTTATCGAAAGATGGCGGAACGGACGGGACTCGAACCCGCGACCCCCTGCGTGACAGGCAGGTATTCTAACCAACTGAACTACCGCTCCATTGTCATAGGTTGTTTAGCCACTTTCCTATAAGTGGTGGGTGTGGAGAGGTTCGAACTCCCGACATTCGCCTTGTAAGGGCGACGCTCTCCCAACTGAGCTACACACCCGTTGCCATTTTAGATCTTTCGATCGGAGCTTTTAACTCCTGGTATTTATGCGCCTTGTCAGGACAAAATCCTAACTGAGCTACACAACCAATTCATCTAGCCTTATCCAATACTTTTCGATAAAAAAGTATGGTGCCGCCACCAAGAGTCGAACTCGGGACCCTCTGATTACAAGTCAGATGCTCTACCAACTGAGCTATAGCGGCTAAACGCTAAATCAAATTGTGAATTACTACTCTAGTAATGTAAGTAGTAATGGTGCCGCCACCAAGAGTCGAACTCGGGACCCTCTGATTACAAGTCAGATGCTCTACCAACTGAGCTATAGCGGCTTATCTTACGCAGTTTACTTTTATCGTTACTTAAATCATTAAGTGGTGCCGCCACCAAGAGTCGAACTCGGGACCCTCTGATTACAAGTCAGATGCTCTACCAACTGAGCTATAGCGGCTAAATAAAAGCAAAATCGTTTTTTGATTCTTACCTAAGCAAGAAACTTTGACCAAGAAATGGTGCCGCCACCAAGAGTCGAACTCGGGACCCTCTGATTACAAGTCAGATGCTCTACCAACTGAGCTATAGCGGCTAAAAACAAATTCTTGGTCGGGACGGCAGGATTTGAACCTGCGACCACTAGCACCCCATGCTAGTGCGCTACCAGGCTGCGCTACGCCCCGATGCAGACAACAACTCTGTCGTTGTCAGCGGGTGCGTATATTACTATAACGAATTGAAAAGGGAAGACTTTTATTGTTTTTTTTTCAATTTAGTCTGATCGATTCAAAAACCAAGAATAATCGATTAAGCATTGATCTAAATATCATTATTTCACTCAAAAGCAGCCAGTTTAATCAGTCTTACCCGCTCACTGCCCTACCATAATATTCTCAAGCCCTAAAACAACAAAAAGCCACCCTTAGGTGGCTTTTATGGTAAACAACAGATCACTCTTGCATATAGTCTTCAACTTTAGACTTCAGCTTCTGCCCTGGTCTAAACGTGACGACTGTACGAGCCGTGATCGGAATCTCTTCCCCTGTTTTCGGGTTTCGACCAGGTCGCTGACTTTTCTCACGAACTTCAAAGTTACCAAAGCCCGACAGTTTAACTTGTTCCCTTTCTACCAGTGAGCTTCGCACCACATCGAAAAAGCCTTCAACTAAATCTTTTGCATCTTTCTTACTAAGACCAATTGAATCGACCAAGTTTTCAGCTAAATCTGCCTTCGTCAACGATCCCATAAATCTACCCCCTTACAACGGCTCCCAATTGTTCGGACAGCGCTTTCACAGTCTGTTCGACAGAGTTGTTTACTTCTTCATCACTAAGAGTGTGTGAAGGATGCTGCCACGTCAAGCCCAAAGCAACACTTTTTTGCGATTCATCAATACCTTGCCCTTGATAAACATCAAAAACCAAGACTCCTTTGAAGGCATCGCCAGCAGATTCAACAATCACTTTTTCCAGTTCACTAACCGGGACAGTACGATCTACCAACAAAGCTAAATCACGACGAACTTCTGGGAAGCGAGACACAGCATTGTATTCAGGCAACGTTGCATTCAATACCGCCTCCAAGGCAATATCAAACACATATAATGTTTGGTTCGCCCCTAGAGATTTAGCTAACTGAGGATGCAACTCCCCCATCATGCCAACAAATTGACCATCTAAATAGACGTCCGCAGAACGCCCAGGGTGAAGAAACTCACACTCAGAACGCTGATACGTTGGCTGACCACCATTATTAACAGCAAACAAGGCTTCCACATGTGATTTCAAATCATAGAAATCGACTTTTTCATTATTGTGGTACCAAGCTTCTGGATGACGACTTCCGGCAATCAAACCTGAAATTTGCAGCTGTTGATCCAGCTCTTCTAGGGCTTCAACCGTACCGATAAAACGACGCCCTGTCTCAAATAAACGCACTCGAGACTGCTGGCGGTTCTGATTGTACAAATACGCTTTCACCAAACCAGGAATCAAACTTGGGCGCATGACACCCATATCCGCAGAAATTGGATTCTCCAATGGCACAGGTTCAATTTCAGGCAAGAACTGCTTGCTTAAATTAGGGTCAATAAAGCTGTAAGTGACGGCCTCTTGGTAACCATAAGACACCAAAGTGGCACGCAATGATTGAATAGGCGTTTTGGATTCACTCAATGGGGTGAAGTTGACGGCGGCTGTCGGCATAGAGGAAGGCAGATTATCGTAACCATAGATACGAGCCACCTCTTCAATCAAGTCCGCCTCAATGGCAATATCAAATCGATGTGAAGGCGCTTTTGTTACCCAAGCCTGATCCGTAACCTCAATCATCTCTAGACCAAGACGAGTTAAAATATCTGTTACCAGGTCTTTATCCAAAGACACTGCAAGATATTGATCCAACTTTTGACGACGTAAAGTGACTTGTGCCGCCACAGGCAAAGCGTCTTCATTTACTGCTTGCGTAATCGGACCAACTTGACCACCGGCAATTTCTAGCACTAGCTGTGTCGCTCGCTCAATGGCTTTTTCTTGCAAAGAAGCATCAACACCACGCTCGAAACGATGCGAAGAATCCGTATGCAAACCATAAGAACGAGCTTTACCAGCAAGGGCCAATGGTGTGAAGAAAGCACTTTCAAGGAAGATATCTTGTGTTTTCTCATTGACACCAGAACCTTCACCTCCCATGACGCCTGCAATAGCAAGTGGCGCTTGCTCATCAGCAATGACCATAGTGTCTTCACGCAAACTAATTTCTTGGCCATCCAGCAGTACGATTTTTTCGCCTGCATTGGCCATACGCACAACTACAGAACCGTTTAAATTCGCCAAATCGAACGCATGCATAGGTTGACCCAATTCCAACATAACATAATTGGTAATGTCGACAATCGGATCAATAGAGCGAATACCACTACGACGCAGTTTTTCTGTCATCCATAATGGCGTTTCAGCCGTCACGTTAACACCACGAATAACGCGACCAAGGTAACGAGGACAAGCTTCTGTCGCCTCAACTTTTACAGGAAAAGTATCCGTTACGCTTACTTCTGCCGCTTGAACCACCACTGGTGTAAGATCAACTTTATTCAGCACACCAACTTCACGTGCCAAACCGGCCACACTTAAACAGTCACTACGGTTAGGCGTCAGATCAACATCAATAATCTGATCATCTAGACCAAGAAATACACGGAAATCTTCGCCTGTCGTCGCACTCAGTGGCAACTCCATGATGCCATCATTGTCTTCACTTACGCCCAATTCAGAAGCCGAGCACAACATACCGAACGACTCTACCTGACGCAGCTTCGCTTTTTTGATTTTAAAGTCCGCACCCAAGACCGCACCAATTTTGGCGAACGGGATTTTGATACCTGGACGTGCATTCGGCGCACCACAGACGACCTGAAACTCTTCAGAACCATCTGATACACGACACACTTGCAATTTATCAGCATTAGGGTGTGGCTCAGCAGCCAAAATTTCACCCACAACCACACCGCTGAATGATTCCGCTGCAGGAATCACTTCATCCACTTCCAAGCCGGCCATGGTAATTTGAGCAACCAAATCATCGCTACTGATGTTTGGATTGACCCACTCTCTTAGCCAATTCTCACTAACTTTCATATAAACATCCTAGGTCGACTGATTACTTAAACTGTTTGAGGAAACGTAAGTCGTTCTCAAAGAACATGCGTAGGTCATCTACCTTGTAACGCAACATAGCAAAACGCTCAACACCCATACCAAAAGCAAAGCCTGTGTATTTTTCAGGATCAATACCAGACATCTCTAACACTTTAGGATGAACCATGCCGCAACCTAACACTTCCAGCCAAGACTCTTCGCCCTTACTGTTAGTGCGCATAATGTCCACTTCAATGGAAGGCTCTGTAAACGGGAAATAGCTTGGGCGAAAACGCACTTTCAAATCGTCTTCAAAAAACACATTCAAAAACTCATGAAGAATACCTTTCAAATCAGCGAAAGAAATATTCTCATCAATCAACAAGCCTTCCACTTGGTGGAACATAGGCGTGTGAGTTTGGTCAGAATCGCAACGATAAACACGACCCGGACAAATGATTCGGATAGGTGGCTGAGAAGTTTCCATAGTTCGCACTTGAACAGGCGAAGTGTGGGTTCTCAGTACGGTATTAGGATTAAAATAGAAGGTATCCTGCATCGCACGCGCAGGATGGTGTGCTGGGATATTTAAGGCTTCGAAGTTATGGTAGTCATCTTCGATTTCAGGGCCCGCAGCCACATCAAAACCAATACCACGAAAGAAAGACTCAATGCGCTCCATGGTACGAGTAACTGGGTGCAAGCCACCTACCTCTTCACCTTTACCAGATAATGAAATATCAATGGTTTCGGTTGCGAGCTTGGCGTTCAAAGCGGCTTTAGCAAGGTCACTCTTACGCGCGTTTAACTTTTCTTGAACTTGGCCTTTTGCTTCATTTACCAATTGACCAAATTTAGGTCTATCTTCGGCTGATACATTACCAAGTTGCTTTAACAAAGCAGTCAATGCGCCCTTTTTCCCCAGATAATGTACACGCACATCATCTAACGCTGACTCACTTTCAGATGCCTCGACTGCGCTTAGCGCATCAGCAAGAATCTGCTTTAGGTTCTCCATTATACACTCCAAAAAATAAAATAGGGGAAGAGCGCTTGCTCTTCCCCTATCAAAGACTGCATTGGATAACTCGTTCTATTAAGATGCTCTCTTTCAAGATCGAATCACCCTAAGGCTACGTCAGAATTAAGCCAAGCTTGCTTTCGCTTTTTCAACGATCGCTGCAAAAACTTCTTTCTCGTACACAGCTAGATCAGCCAAAACTTTACGGTCGATTTCGATTGCAGCTTTCTTAAGGCCAGCAATGAAACGGCTGTAAGACAAACCATTTAGACGAGCCGCTGCGTTGATACGAGCAATCCACAATGCGCGGAATTGACGCTTACGCTGACGACGGTCACGGTATTGGTATTGACCAGCTTTGATGACAGCTTGTTTAGCTACACGAAATACACGGCTACGTGCACCGTAGTAACCTTTAGCTTGCTTTAAAATCTTCTTGTGACGGCGACGAGCCTGAACACCACGTTTTACGCGAGGCATAATATAAACCTTTTACTAATTAATTAATGACTAAAAATGAGACTTAAACGTATGGCAACATGCGTACGATTAACGCTTTGTCGCTTTGTGCAACTTGGTTCAAAGAACGAAGATGACGTTTACGCTTAGTCGATTTCTTAGTCAAAATGTGACTAGTATGAGACTGCTTATGTTTAAAACCATTCGCGGTACGTTTGAAGCGCTTAGCTGCGCCACTGTGTGACTTAATTTTGGACATGATAAAACCACTCTCGCATTCGTTAATGTTAGTGCAATTTCTAACTGGCTAACCTGTAACGGCTAGCCAATGAAATTACTTCTTCTTTTTGGGGCCTAGCACCATAGTCAATTGACGACCTTCCATTTTCGCAGCTTGCTCTACTGCACCATATTCCTCTAAGTCTTGAGCGACTCGATTCATAAGCTGCATACCAAGCTCCTGATGGGCCATTTCACGACCACGATATCTTAGCGATACCTTGGCCTTATCCCCGCCTTCAAGGAAACGTATCAGGTTGCGGAGTTTTACCTGATAATCCCCTTCCTCCGTCCCTGGACGGAATTTCATTTCTTTAACCTGGATCTGCTTCGCATTCTTTTTCTGAGCAGCTTTCGCTTTCTTCTGCTCAAAAATATGCTTACCGTAATCCATAATTTTACAAACAACTGGATCTGAGTCAGCGATTTGCACTAGGTCAAGGCTCGCTTCTTGAGCTGCTTTAAGCGCCTCTTCAATCGATACAACACCAATTTGTTCACCATCAGCTGCGATTAAACGCACTTCAGTTGCTCGAATGTTCTCGTTGATTTGAGGACGCTGCTTGCTAGCGGCACGTCCACGATTCATATTACCTTTTATAGCTCTATCTCCACTTCTTGTTTACGGCTACGGCGAGCAACTTCTTTTTGAAGCAAATCTTCAAAATCAGAAATACTCATTACTCCAAGATCTTCACCTGTACGTGTTCGAACAGCGACTTGTTGATTTTCAACTTCTTTGTCACCGATAACGATCATGTAAGGTACTCGTTGAAGAGTATGCTCGCGAATTTTAAACCCGATCTTCTCGTTTCTCAAGTCAAGTTTTGCTCTAAAGCCATTTGAATTCAATCTTTTTTCTAAATCTGAGCAATAATCGGCTTGGCGATCGGTAATATTCATAATTACCACTTGCTCTGGCGCTAACCAAACAGGGAAAGCCCCTTCGTTTTCTTCAATCAAAATACCAATGAAACGTTCCAATGAACCAACAATGGCACGATGCAACATAACCGGAGTTTGACGAGAGCCATCTTCGGATACATATTGCGCACTCAAACGTGTCGGCATAGAGAAATCAACCTGAATAGTACCACATTGCCAGACGCGGCCAATGGCATCCTTCAGAGAGAACTCAATTTTAGGACCATAAAAAGCCCCTTCACCTGGCAACTCTTCCCATTCAAGGTTGGCTGCATTCAAGGCATCTGCCAAGGCTTTCTCAGATTTATCCCAAACCTCATCCGAACCCACACGTTGCTCTGGGCGAGTCGACAAACGATAAATGATATTATCGAAGCCAAAATCTGCATACACTTCGTGTAACAGCTTGATGAACTCAGAGACTTCTTGCTGAATCTGATCTTCAGTCACAAAGATGTGACCATCATCCTGTACAAAATTACGCACACGCATAATGCCGTGCAAAGCACCAGATGGCTCATTACGGTGACAAGAGCCGAATTCCGCCATACGGAAAGGTAAATCACGGTAACTTTTAAGACCCTGATTATAAACCTGAATGTGACATGGGCAGTTCATCGGTTTAACCGCGTAATCACGGTTCTCTGAGTGCGTAGTAAACATGTTTTCATGATACTTGCCCCAGTGACCAGATTTCTCCCACAACACTCGATCTACAATCTGTGGTGTTTTCACTTCTTGGTAACCGTTATCAAGTTGTTTTTGACGCATGTATTGCTCAACAACTTGATACAGACTCCAACCCTTTGGATGCCAGAACACCATACCAGGCGCTTCTTCTTGCACATGAAAAAGATCGAGTCGCTTACCTAACTTACGATGGTCACGCTTTTCAGCCTCTTCAATTCGAGTCAAGTAAGCCTTAAGTTCTTTCTTGTCATTCCACGCTGTACCATAGATACGCTGCAACTGCTCGTTATTAGAGTCACCTCGCCAATATGCACCAGCTAGCTTCATCAATTTAAAATGACGCAAGACACGTGTATTCGGGACGTGCGGTCCACGACACATATCCATGTACTCTTCATGATGATACAAGCCCACTTCTGTAACGGAATCATCCATATCATCGATCAAAGCTACTTTATAAGACTCACCACGATCAACAAATTGCTGACGAGCCTCGGCAATTGGCGTCATTTTTTTGACCACGTCGTAGTCAGTTTTGACCAATTCAGCCATACGCTTTTCAATAGCGGCTAGATCTTCCGGTGTAAATGGACGCTCATAGGCAATATCGTAATAGAAGCCTTCGTCAATAACCGGACCAATGGCCATCTCAGCAGTAGGATAAAGCTGCTTAACAGCATGCCCAACTAAGTGAGCAAAAGAGTGACGAATGATTTCAACACCTTCGGCATCTTTACCGGTGACGATACTTAAGTTGGCATCTTCGGTGATGAGTTCACAAGCGTCAACAAGTTGACCATTGATACGACCAGCAACAGTAGCTTTAGCAAGACCAGGACCAATGTCCTCAGCCACTTGCATCACTGTGACAGAATCAGAAAAAGAGCGTTGGCTGCCATCAGGCAAAGTAATTACAGGCATTTTATTCCCCTATCGGAGTCAGTGGTGCTCCATACCAAAGAGCACATGGAAATTTCAGGGCTTAACCTATCATTTTTCAGCTTCTCTTGCGACCTTAATTTAGCAATTACGCAAAAGGTGTGAATTCTTTGAAGCAAACAAAAATCAAGTGTTTTTTCTCACTTTCTACCATAGACATTCTCACCACAGCGGGTAAAATTGCCATCCGTTTCACACACTTCACAAACCAAGGCGTTATGGATCTCAATATTCTTGACAATTACTGCATTGACACCACTCAAGCAGAACCAGACCTATTATTAGAGCTAGTTGAAAAAACTTACTCTGATATGGGCTACCCAAATAAATTGTCAGGCAAGACCATTGGCCGTACATTGAAGTTATTAGCAAAAATAGCGCAACCGAAACGTGCTCTAGAAATAGGCATGTTTACAGGCTATTCAGCCTTATCCATTGCGGAAGGTATGCCTGAAGCAGGTACGCTTATTTGCTGTGAAACCAATCCAAGAGCCATTGAATTTGCTCAATCCTTTTTTGATCGTAGCGAGCACGGACATAAAATCGAAGCTATTTTTGGCCCCGCGCTCGAGACAATCGAATCCTTAGACGGTGAATTTGACTTTGTCTTTATCGATGCCGACAAACGCAATTACCTCAACTACTATCAATCGGTAGTACCTTTGGTAAAATCAGGCGGATTAATCATCATTGATAATTCTCTTTGGCAAGGCCGAGTTTTAGACCCGCAAGAAAACAGCGACATCGCCGTGAATGACTTGAACCGCTTTATTGCTCAAGACAATCGCGTCGAAAATGTCCACCTAAATGTTCGAGACGGACTCAATATCGTCGTCAAACACTAACACTATATTCTTTAACAACCTCAATCACCCTTTTTTAATAAAAGGTGAGTGGAGGTTATTTGCTATTTAAAAAGACAAGCTAAGAGGCTGCAATTTTGGTTGTTTTTAAAATCACGAATAACATTTCTGGAAAACACTATATTGGCACATCGTTCAATAGTGGTTTTCAACGCTTTGAACAATATGTCGAAGCGACAAACGAAGGTCTAGACTTCCCACTCTACAACGACATTCGGGAACACGGCATGGAAGCCTTCACGGTTGAAGAGTTATTTGAAACAACAGATAAACAGGAACTTTACGAGCTAGAGACCGACTACATCACCATCTACAATGGTGAGAGCTTGCGCGGTTACAAGATCGCCCAAACCGCAGAGAAATCCCTTAATGTAAACTTTGGCAAAAAAGCCATGTTTGATGCGAATGGCGTATCAACAGCCGAGCCGGTAAAAAAGCCACGCAAAACAGCTGCCAAAAAAACGGTTGAATTGCCTACTAAGGCAGCCGAACCCAAGCCAACAGCCCAGTCCTTTTTTGGCGAACTTATTGGTGAAGACAGACTAGACAAACCTGCCGAACCCATTAAAGAAAGCAAAAAAGCACCTTCTCGCACACGCAGCAAAGCCAGCATTCAGAAAATGCTCAACGAAGCAGAGCGCGCCGCGAAAAAAGAACGTGAAGAAAAGCTGAAACAACAGCAACAAGCAGAAGCCGATGAAATGGCACTGATCATGGCAAAAATTGACATCACCTCAAAATCCGCCTCTTCCGCTTTCAGAAGACGCAAAGGCTAATCAGTTTAAGGCCAGCACAAACAAAAAGACCAGCCCGATTAGGCTGGTCTTTTTTTATTTACTAAACACTAAAGTGTTAAGCACGCGCTTTCTTCAAGGTTTCTGAAATCATGAAAGCCAATTCTAGAGACTGATCGGCATTCAAGCGTGGATCACAATGTGTATGATAACGATCAGCTAAATCCGCTTCTGTCACCTGAAACGCACCGCCGACACACTCTGTCACGTTTTGCCCTGTCATTTCAAAATGCACACCACCGGCATAAGTACCTTCTGCATTATGCACTTGGAAGAATTGCTGAACCTCTTTTAACACATCATCAACATGACGCGTTTTGTAGCCTGTAGACGCTTTCACAGTATTGCCATGCATTGGGTCACAACTCCAAACCACCTTCTTACCTTCGCGCTCCACAGCACGAATCAAGGCTGGCATACCATCTTCCACTTTGTCCGCGCCCATACGTACGATCACATTCAAGCGACCGGCTTCGTTGTTCGGGTTTAATGTATCGCACAGACGCACCAAATCTTCCGGATCCATAGAAGGACCTGCTTTCACGCCAATTGGGTTTTGCACACCGCGCAAGAATTCCACATGAGCACCGTCTAGCTGACGAGTACGATCACCAATCCATAACATGTGAGCCGAACAGTCGTACCATTCGCCGGTCATACTGTCTTGACGTGTTAATGCTTCTTCATACGGCAACAACAATGCCTCATGAGAGGTGTAGAATTCAGTTTCCGTAAGTTGCGCCAAGCCAGAACCAACGCCGCACGCTTCCATAAACTGCAATGCATCATCAATTTTATCAGCCACGCCTTGAAAACGACTACCCGCTGGGCTGGCATTCAAGAAATCCAAGTTCCACTTATGAACCTGATGCAAGTCAGCAAAACCACCTTGGGCAAAAGCACGCAATAAATTCATGGTTGACGAACTTTGGTTGTAAACCTGAATCAGGCGCTCAGGATCTGGCACACGCGCAGCTTCATTAAATTCAATACCATTAATGATGTCACCTCGGTAACTTGGCAACTCAACACCACCGATGGTTTCCGTACCAGCCGATCTCGGCTTAGCAAACTGCCCAGCCATTCGACCCACTTTAACCACTGGGCATTTTCCAGCGTAAGTCAAAACCACTGCCATTTGCAGCATTACTTTAAACGTATCGCGAATATTATTAGCGTGGAATTCAGCAAAGCTCTCAGCACAATCCCCACCTTGCAATAGGAAAGATTGACGATTAGCGACTTTGGCTAATGCATTCTTCAGCTGACGTGCCTCACCAGCAAAAACAAGCGGAGGCATTTTTCCCAAAGTACTTTCTACTTGAGCCAAATGCTCAGCACTTGGATAAACCGGCTGCTGAAGGGCCGTTTTATTTCTCCAACTTGTTAACTCCCACTCTTTCATAACTATTTACAACCTTATTTTATATTCGCTTTTAATGTTATCGGGCAACTACCCACAATATCTCAGCATCCTTTGCTGACAAAGATGTAACTGCGTGTCCCATAGTGGCATCATAATACACGCTATCCCCTTCTTTTAATTCAATTGGCTCATAGAGTTCAGAGAAAAAATTAATTTTACCCTGCAACACCAATAAGAACTCTTCGCCATCGTGACGCACCCACTCTTTAAATTCAGAAAAAGCCCTGGCCCTAACTCGAGTTTTGAAAGGCACCATTTTTTTGCGACTAATCGAATAATTAAGGAGTTCATGCTCGTAAGTGGCCGTAGGATGAGGTTCACCCTTTCCTTTACGAGTAATATCACGACGCCCGGCAATGGACTGATCACTCGCCTCCACAAACAACTGAGGCAAATCCATTTCTAACCCATTAATGAGCTTTTGCACTATGGTAAAACTAGGAGAAACTTGGTCGTTCTCAATTTTTGACAAAGTAGATCGAGCAATTCCCGTTCGCTTTCCCACTTCTTCGAGAGTCCAACCTTTTGCTAAGCGAATTTTTTTAACTCGCTTCCCCAATTCCAACGGTTCAACAAAACGATCTGGATCAGATGCAGTAGCTGTTTCTAATGACGGACGACTTACCATAAAAAATCAATACTAGCCTTTAACCAAGGGCGCCATAGATGGCGCGCAACGAGACAAATCAAAACCTTTAGCCGACACTTCGGTAACCAGAGCTACATAATCTCTGCCCTTGCCATTCTCTAACAACACCCACAACACAGAAGAGCGAGTTCCGGTACGACAAAATGCCAGCGTCTTCTTTGAGGTTGGCAAGATATCACCTTGCAAATCAACATGAGACTGAGCCAGTTTAGGCAACTCAATTGGGTTCCACGCATATTCAAACCCCATCGCTTCAGCCGCCTCTTTAAGCGCTTGAGCAGACGGCTGATCTTCAGCCTCACCATCTGGGCGATTATTAATAATCAAATTAAAGCCCTGAGCCTTCAACTCTGGTAAATCCGCCACTGTAATCTGTGGGGAAACGAAATAAGTACTATCTAATTGTACTGGCGCTATCATGACCAAACTCCTATTAAAGTAAATAAATGCTGAACGAAAACACCTTAATTTCGATACAGAACTTTAATCAAATGAAAACCAAACTGAGTCTTAACAGGCCCTTGAACCTTTAACAATGGCCCACCAAATACCGCCTTATCAAACGCAGGCACCATATCACCCTTGCGGAACTCACCGAGATCACCGCCTTTTTTTCCAGAAGGACAAGTCGAGAACTGCTTTGCCAGCTTATGAAAGTCCGCACCTTTATCTAATTTACTCTTGATAGAAGCCGCTTCTTCTTTCGTTTTAACCAAAATATGGCATGCACTCGCTGTCGGCATGAGAACCTCTAATTGTTTAATCTGCTAGATAAAATATTTTAACCCGATTAGTATAATAGAATTCCCTACTAGTCAGCACTAGTTGAATGAACTTTTGCGACATTATTAAATATAAAAATTAAGGAAGGTATGAACCAGTTTACTGGCTTCTAAGGTGTAAATACCTCTCTTTCTTTCGAGGCGAGTTTCGCAGACCAATCTAAACCTATTGGCAAGCAAACTAACAAAGAAAATAGAAAGTTTAGATCACCCCCTTTGGGGCTTCTAAAGAAGCACAAAAGACAGATTCACACCACCCTTTACAATGGGCAAGACAGTATATGAGCGCATACGCAGCAATTAGCGATTTATCTTTCCTTCTCGTTGAGCCTTCAGAGACTCAAAGAAAGATCATAGGCAAAGCCTTAGAAGAAGCAGGCATCATTCAAATTGAATACGCCAGCAATATTGAAGAAACCATTTCTGCACTTTCTAACTTTCCGCCAGATCTGGTTATCTCCTCCATGTATTTACCAGATGGTTCCGCCAACGAATTAATCGACCGCATTCGCAGCAATCAAGCGACCGAAGAACAATGCTTCATGCTTATCTCAAGTGAAAGTAATCGTGAATATTTAGAACACTTAAAACAATCGGGCGTGCTAGCGATTTTACCAAAGCCCTTCACACAAAAAGACTTAAAGCGTGCGATTCACTCTACCCTCGACTTTATTGTTGAGGAAGAAATTGACCTTGAAATGTTTGACCCTAAAACATTAAAAGTTTTGGTCACAGATGATAGTTTAATGGCTCGCAAACACATCAGCAAAACCCTCAACACCATGGGGATTGAAGACATAGAGTTTGCCGAAAATGGCCGTCAAGCGATTGAACGATTGGGCGAAGAAGAATTTGATCTAATTGTTACCGACTACAACATGCCAGAAATGGATGGTCGCGAGCTAACCGATGCGGTAAGACAAAACCCAGACATCGCTCACATCCCCATTCTGATGGTGAGTTCAAATGCTGATGAAAGCCAGCTATCCAATATCACCCAAGAAGGCGTTGATGCTATCTGCGGAAAACCATTTGAACCTGGCAGCGTTAGACAACTGCTGGCGCAAATTTTAAACTAATCTCAACACATTACCGTGATAAAAAAAGAGCTCAATTTGAGCTCTTTTTTTATCACTTATGACCGCTTATTTTGAGGTCAAAGCCTCGACAATAGGTACATTTGCCTCGGGAAAAGCAAACTCATGGAGTTGCGATAAGGAGACCCAACGAACCTCTTGATTTTCTTTACCATGAGGCTCACCGGAAAACTCAGTCACTTTATAAAAAACCAACTCAACTTGCTTATCACCATAATCATGAGCAATGGTTTCAAAATGCTCACAAGCACTCACTTGAATACCGCATTCCTCTTCAAGTTCACGTGACAATGCCAACTCAACCGACTCGCCAGACTCAACTTTACCACCAGGAAACTCCCAAAGGCCGCCCTGATGTTTAGTTGAATCTCGCAAAGCTATGAAAACTTGATCATTTCGCATAATCAAGCCAACTGCTACTTTAACCAACATCAGGTACGATACTCAGCATTGATGGTGACATACTCATGGGAGAAGTCTGTCGTCCAAACCGTATCCGCTTGATCACCCATCCCTAAATCGACTCGAATATGAATGTCTTGCGGTGCCATGGCTTGCACACCATGCTCTTCTAAATAATCCGGTGAGCGACCACCATCACGGGCGATCTCAAAACCATTAATATGCAACTGAACATGATCCACATCCAAACCTTCAACGCCAGCACGACCCACTACGGCCAAAATACGCCCCCAATTTGGATCAGAAGCAAATAAGGCGGTTTTCACCAAAGGCGAGTGGGCAATTTCAAATGCTGTTTTCGTTGCATCTTCGACTTGTTTCGCACCAACAACCTCGACTGTCACAAACTTTGTAGCACCTTCACCATCACGTACAATGGCATGAGCAAGCTCTTGCATCACTTCAGTGAAAGCCAGCTCAAACGCTTGCGCCAATGGGGTCCCCATAGAATCAATAACAGGATTACCCACTTTACCAGTAGCAATCACCACACAAGAATCATTGGTTGAAGTATCACTGTCCACTGTGATGCGGTTAAAACTTTTGTCGGTGATTTTCTTCAAGAGTTGCTGCAACAATTCAGGCGTAATCGCCACATCAGTACAGACGTAACCTAACATGGTCGCCATGTTAGGACGAATCATCCCCGCCCCTTTCGAAATACCGCCAATGCGATATGTTTTACCTGCAACATCAAACTCTCGACACGCCCCTTTAGGAAGCGTGTCAGTGGTCATAATACCCAGTCCAGCATTCGCCCAGTTAGCCGCCGATAAATTCGACAAGGCAGCAGGAATGGCCGCAATAATTTTATCTGTAGGCAATGGCTCGCCAATGACACCAGTCGAAAACGGTAAGACAGACTCTACAGAAACACCGGTATGCTCAGCTAAGGCCTGACAAGTCTTTAATGCATTATCAACACCTGACTTACCCGTGCCAGCATTAGCATTACCCGTATTGATTAACAAATAACGAGCATTTGCCTGCGCTAAATGAGACCGGCAGATGCGAACTGGCGCCGCACAAAATGCATTTTGAGTAAAGACGCTAGCGACGCTCGCTCCTTCACACACCTCAAAAACCACAACATCTTTTTTGTTCGGTTTCTTAATACCTGCTTCCGCAACACCAATTCTTACCCCATCAATTTCAGGGATAGCGGGAAAATCCTGCAAGCCAACAGCCATTTATCTGTTACTCCAATTACACTAGTTTACCGTGACACTGTTTGTATTTTTTACCGGAACCACAAGGGCAAGGCTCATTACGACCCACTTTCGGTACATCCTGAGCCGAATTCGCCACATTAGCATCAGCGTCAGTCGAGTCAGAGAGGGAATCAACAGAGTTATGGACCATACTCATCTGCATTTTCGCTTCTTGCTCTTTTCGAGCCTGTTCAATTTTCTCCGCTTCATCAGCAGATTGAACCTTCACACGACTAATAATTTGCACCACTTCAAATTTAATTTGCTCCATCAAACCTTGGAACAACTCAAAGGATTCGCGCTTATATTCTTGCTTAGGATTTTTCTGTGCATAACCACGCAAGTGGATACCTTGTCTGAGCATATCCATCGTCTGCAGATGCTCTTTCCAAAGTGTGTCTAAGACTTGCAACAAAACCTGCTTCTCAAAAGAACGGAATTGCTCAGCACCGGCTACCTCTTCTTTAGTTTGGTAGTCTTCAACAAAGCAATCTAAGATCTTCTGACGCAATGGCTCTTCATATAACTTCTTGTCTTCCTCAAGCCATTGGGATACCGGAATCGTCAAACCAAACTCATTACGAATTTTTTCTTCCAGACCAGCCACATCCCACATATCAAAAATACTTTGCGGTGGAATAAACTCATCGATGACACCCATCACCACTTCTTCGCGCATTGCAGCAATGGCTTCAGACAAGTCTTCAGAGACCATCATATCAAAGCGCTGACGATAAATTACTTGACGCTGATCGTTCGCAACATCATCGTATTCAAGCAACTGTTTGCGAATATCAAAGTTACGACCTTCCACTTTGCGCTGAGCTTTCTCAATGGCATTTGAGACCATCTTATGCTCAATCGCTTCGCCTTTTTCCATGCCCAAGGCCATCATCATTTTTTTGATGCGGTCAGACATAAAGATACGCATTAAGTTATCTTCGAGTGACAGGTAGAAACGTGAAGAACCCACATCACCCTGACGTCCAGCACGACCACGCAACTGATTATCGATTCGACGAGATTCGTGACGCTCAGTACCGATAATATGCAAACCACCGGCCGCCAATACCGCCTCATTACGGTTCTGCCAATCAGCTTTTAATGCGGCAACCTGCTCCTCTGAAGCAGACTCACCAAGCTGATCCAATTCAACTTGCAAGTTACCACCCAGCACAATGTCGGTACCACGGCCAGCCATATTGGTAGCAATGGTGACCGCACCAGGGCGACCTGCTTCTGCAACAATTTCCGCCTCGCGTTCATGCTGCTTAGCATTCAACACATTATGTTTGACGTTTCTCTTCTTCAGATAATTCGACAACAACTCCGAATACTCAATCGACGCGGTGCCCACTAAGACTGGGCGACCTTGTTTCACATTATCTTCGATGTCGACAACAATGGCTTCAAACTTGTCTTGAGTAGACATGTAAATAAGGTCGTTAAAGTCCTTACGTTGAACCTGACGATTAGTCGGGATCACGATAACGCTCAGACCATAAATCTGCTGAAACTCGAAGGCTTCAGTATCAGCCGTACCCGTCATACCAGACAATTTTTCATACAAGCGGAAATAATTCTGGAAGGTCGTCGACGCCAAGGTTTGACTCTCAGCCTGAATTGTCACCCCTTCTTTCGCCTCAACAGCTTGGTGAATACCTTCAGACCAACGACGCCCAGCCATGGTTCGTCCCGTGTGCTCATCCACGATAACAATTTGATCACCTTGAATCACATAATCAACGTTCTTTTTGAAGATGACATGTGCTTTCAAGCAAGCATGAACATGGTGCAGCAGGGCTAAATTAGCGGCAGCATATAAACTCTCACCCTCACCTAGCATTCCTTGCTCGACTAACCAAGCTTCTACAAAACTGTGACCTTCCTCAGTTAGTTCAATACTGCGCTGAGATTCATCCAGAATGTAATGACCATCTTGACCTTCTTCGCCTTCATCCGCCTCGACATGAGGCTTCAGCAAAGCCGCCAAAGCATTGATTTTACGGTATTGTTCGGAGCTGTCTTCGACCGCACCAGAAATAATTAAGGGTGTGCGCGCCTCATCAATTAAAATGGAGTCAACTTCATCCACCACAGAGAAATGTAAATCGCGCTGAACTCGGTCTTCGAGGCGGAAAACCATATTGTCACGTAGGTAATCAAAACCAAATTCGTTGTTCGTACCATAAGTGATGTCACATAGGTAAGCGGCTTTTTTATCATCACGCTCCTGACCCGAAAAAACGACGCCAACACTCATGTCTAAAAATTCATAAAGTGGTCTCATCCAATTAGCGTCACGCTTTGCCAAATAATCATTGACGGTAACAACATGAACACCTTTTGAACTTAATGCGTTGAGATACACAGCTAAGGTTGCTACCAGTGTTTTACCTTCACCAGTACGCATTTCAGCAATACGGCCTTCATTCAGAACCATACCGCCAATCAACTGAACATCAAAATGACGCATGCCCATGACACGACGACTGCCCTCGCGCACGGTTGCGAAGGCTTCTGGCAAAATAGATTCCAGTGACGCACCTTGCTGAATGCGCTCACGAAATTCACTTGTTTTGCCAGCCAAGTCATCATCCGTCAACGACTTAAAACTTTCTTCAAGTTGATTAATTTGCGCTACAACTTTTTTGTAACGTTTCACTTCTCGGTCATTCTTAGTACCGACGATTTTTTTAATTACAGTTCCTAACATCTCGAATTCAACGTAGCCAATTAGTAATAAATAGAGTCTATCACGGTAATGTGTGACAAAACATGAAATATCAAGGACCTAGACACAAAAAAACCAGACATATAGTCTGGTTTTTTAATTCCCGAGTTGATCACTTAATTAAGCACCAGCGAAAGCAGGCTCAACGTATGACACAGGATTTTCTTGCGCTTCATCTTCAAATACGACGTATTCCCAAGCCTCTGGCTGCTCAAGAAGCGCCAATAAAAGCTTATTGTTTAAACCATGACCTGATTTGTACGCTTTGTACTCACCAATCAAGCTATGACCTAGAAGATAAAGATCACCGATCGCGTCCAAAATCTTGTGACGAACAAGCTCGTCACGGTAACGCAGACCTTCTTCATTCAATACACGATAATCATCTAGTACGATGGCATTTTCCATGTTCGCACCACGAGCAAGATTATTCGTCTTGAAGTACTCGATGTCTTTCATGAAACCAAATGTGCGCGCACGGCTGATCTCTTTTACGAAAGTAGTGGTTGAAAAATCCAAAGACGTAGTTTGAACATCTTCACCAATAGCTGGATGCTCAAAATCAATCTTAAATGACAATCTAAAACCAGTATGCGGCTCAAGAGAAGCATACTTATCACCATCTTCGATGCGAATTGGCTTTTTAACACGAATGAATTTCTTCGGCGCATTTTGCGCTTCTAATCCTGCTGATTGCAGCAAGAAAACGAAAGGACTCGCACTACCATCCATTAATGGAATTTCGCTAGCGCTTACCTCTACATAAGCATTATCAACTCCAAGACCAGCCATAGCAGAAAGCAAATGCTCAACAGTACTAACCTCTACACCATTCTGCGACAAAGCAGTTGCAAAGTTTGTTGAGCCCACTAGGCGTGCATCCCCATGAATCTCGACCACAGGGTCTAGATCCGTACGAACAAATACGATGCCGGTATTTACAGGGGCAGGTTTCAGTGTCAAATACACCTTCTCGCCAGAGTGCAGACCAACGCCAGTTGCTCGAATAATGTTCTTAAGTGTGTGTTGGCGTACCATTCTATTCCTACATTTTTATGACTGGATACATTTGTTTACAAATATATCAATAACTCATTTTTTATACAATCCAACATTTTGATTTTGCATCATTTTTGCTCAAATTAATCAGCTTGACGACGCAAAAATGCTGGAATGTCCAAATACGATAATTTATCGCCGCCTGAATTCGCATTTGAATCAGAAGATTCAGCAGACTCATCCAGACTTTTCTCTACCGTTTCCACCTTCACACTTGGAGAAGGCGTTGACACTGACTGAACTGTCTCTTGAGGAGTAACAACTTCTTTCTCAATAGTAGGCTCAGCTTTAGTCATAACTGGTTGAGAGACAACAGATTCGCCAACAGCAGACTTCATTTCAACTGCATTTCGACCCTCTAAACCAGTGGCCACCACTGTAACTCGCATCTCATCACCCACACTCGGGTCAATCGCACAGCCAATTACAACAGTTGCATCTTCCGATGCATATTCTTCAATGATGCCACCCACCTCGGTAAACTCTGACAAACCAACTTCTTCGTTTGCTGTAATGTTCACCAGCACGCCACGCGCACCTTTTAGGTTGATGTCTTCCAATAATGGGTTATGAATCGCCGCCTCAGCTGCTACTCTTGCTCGATCTTCACCTGAAGCAGAGCCTGTCCCCATCATCGCCATACCCATTTCTGACATCACAGTTCTTACGTCAGCAAAGTCGACGTTAATAAGACCTGGACGCATAATAAGGTCGGTAATACCTTGCACTGCGTTAAACAAAACATTGTTTGCTTCACCGAACGCTTTCAACAAAGAAATGTTCTTTCCTAATACAGGCAACAAACGTTCGTTTGGCACCGTAATTAATGAATCGACATTTTCTCGTAATTCTTTAACACCTTCTTCAGCTACTTTTGCACGGCGACGCCCTTCAAAAGGAAATGGCTTAGTCACAACCGCGACTGTTAAGATACCTAATTCACGCGCAACCTTAGCAATTACGGGGGCTGCACCAGTACCTGTACCACCACCCATGCCTGCGGTGATGAACACCATGTCCGCACCAGTCAATAACTGAGTAATTCGTTCTTGATCTTCCAAAGCAGAGTCGCGCCCTACTTCTGGATTAGCACCTGCGCCCAAACCTTTAGTGATGGTTGAGCCAAGTTGCAATGAAATTCCTGTGTCAAACCCCACAAGGGCTTTAGAATCTGTGTTGGCACAAATAAACTCAACACCTTCTAATTGATTTTCAAGCATGTGACGAACAGCATTACCGCCACCACCGCCTACACCCACAACTTTAATTACTGCGTTGTCGGTCAAACTATCTTCGGCCATATCAAAGACATTCATGGGCTTACTCGCTCCTCAAAAAAATTCGCTATCAATTTTGGTTAGATATAACTTTGAAACCAATGTTTCAACTTCTGCCAAGCTTTCGTTGCACTGAAAGATGGCTTGGTTTCATTCTTCGGAGCCAAAATTGATGCTTCACGTTTAGTTTGCGTCTTAGACATCATCCCTTTAGCGATTTCGGCTACATCAGCCTCTTTACTACCATAAGCCAATAATCCAACACTGGTTGAATATATTGGGTTATCGACAATATCTGACATTCCTTTAGTACAATCTGGCACAGACAACCTCACTGGCATTTGAAAAACCTTCTCTGCCAAGTCTGCTGCACCTTCCATGAGCGACGTACCACCAGTAATCACAATACCTGCAGGGATACGCTCGGCGTAACCACTGCGTCTTAATTCATCCAGAATTAAATTGTAAATTTCTTCGTATCTTGCCTCTACCACTTCCGTTAAAGCATGGCGTGTAATAGATCGAGGTTGACGATCCCCAACACTGGGCACCTGCAACACTTGATCAGTCGACGCCATAGAAGACATAGCGCAAGCATACTTCACCTTAATTTCTTCAGCATGCTGTGTCGGAGTTCTCAAGGCCATTGAAATATCATTGGTTACTTGATCTCCTGCCACAGGCACGACAGCGGTATGATGCAAAGCACCATCGATCCAAACTGCAATGTCTGAAGTACCGGCACCGATATCAATCAGGCAAACACCTAAATCTTTCTCATCCTCGCTCAATGACGAATCACTGGACGCCAACTGAGACAGGATGACACCATCTACGCCCAAACCACATCGCTTAATGCACTTCTCAACATTCATCACCGCGTTGACCGCGCCAGTAATCAAATGAACATTGGCCTCTAATCTCACACCCGACATACCAAGTGGGTCTTTAATCCCCTCCTGAGAGTCAATGTGATATTCTTGAGGCAGAATATGCAGTACTCGCTGGTCCGATGAAATAGGCACAGCTTGCGCCGCATCTATCACACGTTCAATATCTTCCGTTTGAACCTCTCCATCCTTCACCGCAACAATACCGTGAGAATTAAGACTTCGGATGTGGCTGCCTGCCACACTGACGTAAACCGAATGAATATTACAGCCAGCCATCAACTCAGCTTCTTCAACGGCTCGCTGAATGGACTGAACTGTTGACTCAATATTAATGACAACGCCGCGCTTCATTCCTTTTGAACTATGAGAGCCAATACCGACAATTTCCAAACTACCATCAGCCAGTACTTCACCAACCAAACAGATAACTTTCGATGTGCCTACATCTAGACCGACTATCATTTCACCTTCCCGGTATTATGTGCGTTGTAATCCGGACCATTTAGTTGTTTAAAAAAGCAACAAACGGGCCAAAATCAATTTTTTTTCTTCCAGCCCACCGCGACCCCATGAGGGTAACGCGCATCGACTGAAGTAATTTGTTCTATTCTACCTGATAAATCGCTTTTATACACGGCTATAAAGCGCTGTAATCGCTCTAAAATATCATCTCGACCCAGCTTAACTGCTAGGCCGTTGCTAAAAACAATCTGCCAAGCCC
Organism: Marinomonas aquiplantarum; assembly: GCF_003314975.1. Lineage (GTDB taxonomy): Bacteria > Pseudomonadota > Gammaproteobacteria > Pseudomonadales > Marinomonadaceae > Marinomonas > Marinomonas aquiplantarum. The sequence goes on along the minus strand of NZ_QNRF01000007.1, from coordinate 141,669 downwards.
CCCTAGGCTCCAAAGTGAGTCTCGCAATCCGCAATGACGTCGATGCTAACACCTGACTAATAAGACCAAACTGCTCCAATACAACGTCACTTGAATCCACTGGACCATACAAAATGGGCAGCGGCAAATCCGGCAACACTCGAGGAGAAATCACCACTGCCGAAGCGGAAATGATTTGCCCATCGCGCCAGTATGCAAGAGGGACGTATTCGTGCACAATCACCTGCAAGGTATTTGGCCAAACTTTACGAACCTCTGCCTTTTCCACCCATGGTGATGACAAAACCACAGCCAAGGCCTCTTTCACAGACAACCCCAACAAGCTTTGCCCTAAAAGCGATGAAAACTCTCGCTGAAGCTCCACTTGCGTGGTATTTTGCAAATTCCCTTGTATGTCTATTTTTTCAATTGCAAACCAAGTATCTGGGGAATCCTCCCCTTGAAAACTTGCTACCACAATTAAAAGTATCGCTCCAATGAACGCTGCCAGCCTCATAAATGTTGTTTACCTTGCTTGAGACCAAGCCTGCTGAGCGATTTTTTCCACCAAGGCCGCATAATCTAATCCAACATGCGCTGCTGCCATCGGCACAAGGCTGTGAGACGTCATACCAGGCGCCGTATTTACTTCCAGCACCCAAAACTGCCCCTGCTGATCTCGCATCACATCGACACGCCCCCAACCACGACAACCTAATGATCGATAAGCTTCCAAAGACAAACGTTTTAACTCGGCCTCATCATCCTTATTCAAACCACAAGGCAAAAGGTATTGTGTATCATCTGCTAGGTATTTTGCCTCATAGTCATAAAGCTTATGATCCTCTGAGGGCTGCAAACCAATCGGCGGATACGCCTCATCATCGATGATGGTGATGGTGAACTCCGGCCCGTTAACAAACTCCTCAACCAACACATCCGAATCGTATTCTAAAGCCTGCTGCAAAGCGACCTCTAGCTCTTCTTTATTGGCAACCTTATTGATACCAATAGTAGACCCTTCACGAGACGGCTTAACAATCAAAGGATAAGACATTGCTTGCTCAATCTCAGCAACACTTGCCTCTCCGGAAAAAGACAAATACGCTGGCGTTGGAATACCTAAACCGCGCCAGAATCGCTTAGTGAGCACTTTATCCATAGCGAAACCGCAGGCCAACGGAGAGCTGCCTGTATAAGGTTTCCCCATCATTTCCAATAATGCTTGAACTCGACCATCTTCACCTTCACCACCATGTAAGGCAATAAAGGCTAAATCAAACTCGATAGACTGTAGTTGGGCAATAGGATCCGCTGATTGCTCTGCACCATACAGATCCACATCAACGACTTGATAGCCTTTAGAACGCAACGCCTTAGACACCATAGTGCCACTTTCTAACGACACTTCACGTTCTGCAGAACGACCACCATAAATCACGGCGATCACTGAATCTTGCAACGCTTTCAACATATCAAATCCCATCCACAGACAATTTTTTCGACACCGATCCGATATCACCAGCACCTTGAGTGATGAGCAAATCCCCTTCACGAAGCACATTACTCAAAATGGCTCGCAAATCCGATTCACCACCTACGTGAATTGGATCGACTGTACCGCGCTGACGAATGCTACCGCATAAAGAACGACTATCCGCACCGTTGATCGGCTGCTCGCCAGCTGCATAAACATCCAGCAGCAGCAACACATCCACTTGCGACAACACGCGAACAAAGTCTTCATATAAATCACGGGTACGAGAGAATCGGTGTGGTTGATAAACCATCACTAGACGCTTTTCAGGCCAACCTTCTCGAATGGCTTTAATCGTCGCCAACACTTCACTTGGGTGATGACCATAATCATCCACAAACATGACTTCTGAACCATTACCAAGCGCCAAAGGTTGTTGCTCTTGAAAACGTCGACCAACCCCTTCAAATCCCATCAAACCGGCTTGAATAGCCGCTGCCTCGACACCTAAGTCGGTAGCGACTGCGATTGTCGACAAAGCATTCAGCACATTGTGACGACCCGGCATCGGCAGACGTATCTTCAATGGCTCACCTTCAGGGCGATGCGCCATAAACTCACAATAACGCCCTGTCTGCTTGATGTCCGTCGCGTAAAAGTCGGCTTCTTGCTCTATACCATAAGTCAACACAGGACGGCTCAGAGCAGGTAGTATCTCACGGACATTCGCATCATCCACACACATTACCGCCAAACCATAGAAAGGCAGGTTATGAACAAACTCTACAAAAGTGTGTTTTACCTTCTCAAAATCACCTTGATAGGTATCCATGTGGTCTTCATCAATATTGGTAACAATCACCGTTTGAGGCTGCAAATGTAAAAAAGACGCATCACTCTCATCCGCTTCTGCTACCAAATAAGAACTACTACCAAGCTGAGCATTAGTACCAGCACTGGTTAATCGGCCACCAATAACAAAGGTTGGTGTCTCACCTGTCGCCGCCAGCACGGACGCCATTAAACTGGTTGTGGTGGTCTTACCATGCGTACCGGCAACGGCGATTCCATGACGGTAACGCATCAGTTCAGCAAGCATCTCAGCTCGTCGGACAATCGGAATACGATGCTCTTTACCCCAAATAATTTCTGGGTTTGCTTCATTAATCGCAGTGGAAACCACAATCACATGAGCATCATGAACATTCTCCTCCATGTGCCCTATGTATATTTTAATTCCTAACTCCGCTAAACGATCCGTCGTAGAAGACGCTTTAAGATCAGAGCCAGATACTTGATACCCTTGGTTATGCAGCACTTCTGCAATGCCACACATCCCCACACCACCAATACCAATGAAGTGAATATTCTGGATTCGACGCATGGTCGGGATATCGTATTGAGCTTTGTTTTCTATCATGATTTAACTAACCTTAAGCAATGTGCAACCACATCTTGTGTTGCACTCGGATGAGCAACCAACTTCGCTTGCTCCCCCATTTTCAACAATGTTTCTTCACTTTCTAGCAAGCCTGCTAGCATCGAAATAACCTTTTCACTACTGAGTTCAGGCTGTGGCAACAAATAAGCCCCACCTACTTTCTCAAGATGACGGGCATTTTCTGTTTGATGGTCATCAATGGCAAAAGGGTATGGCACCAATATCGAAGGCAAACCAGCTACTGCCAATTCACTAACCGTCATTGCACCAGCCCGGCACAATACCACATCCGCCCAATAATACGCTTGATTCATATTCTCTAAATACGCATCAACACGCGCCTCAACCTCTAGAGAATCATACAAAGCTTGCACATCTTGGTGATTACGCTTTCCGGTTTGATGCCAAACATCCAGTCGCTGAGAAAAAGGCCATTCAGCCAGCACTTTAGGGATAACATCATTAATCGCTTTCGCCCCTAAGCTCCCACCAACAACCAACAGCCTTAAGGGCCTTGCTGTTTCCAAACGAGATGAGCGCACAACTTGTTGCAAAATATCACGGCGAATTGGGTTGCCTAACGTTAATGCGTTAGGCAAAGCCCCAGAAAACGCCTGCATTTTTAAACCAGCCACTTTGGCCAACAGTTTATTTGTAGTCCCAGCTACCGCGTTTTGCTCATGAATCGCCAACGGGATGCCAAGCAATTTTGCTGCAACACCACCAGGCCCAGCAACAAATCCACCCATCCCCAATACCACGTCTGGCTTTAAAGATTGCAGAACGGCAATCGCCTGACCAATGGCATGAAGAATACGAAATGGCGCAGCGGCAAGCCCCAACACACCCTTTCCACGCACCCCTTTAATAGACAGAGTATGCAGTGGGATATCGTGCTGCGGCACAATGGATTCTTCCATGCCTGCTTTCGACCCTAACCAATGCACCTCTATACCTTTTTCCCTAAAGTCATGCGCACAAGCTAATGCAGGATAAATATGACCACCTGTACCGCCAGCCATGATGACGACTTTTTTCACCTTACTCATCGCTCACTCTCTTTATCCGTATTGGCACTCGAGTCTGACCATTGAGCTCGACGGTTTTCCACATCCACACGAGCCACAACAAACAAACTGGCCAGCGTAATAATTAAACTACTGCCACCAAAACTAATCAGCGGCAAGGTCAAGCCCTTAGTTGGCAAGAAGCCCGTATTCACCCCAATATTAATAATCACCTGCGCCAAAATAAGAATGGCAAAACCAAAACACATATAGGCAGCAAAAGGCCGATCGAGAGACATAGCACGATAACCAATCTTGAACGCGCGACTCACCATCAAACCAAACAACAGAATCAATAATAAACCGCCCACCATGCCGGTCTCTTCCACCCAAATTGAAAACACAAAATCCGTATGAGCTTCCGGTAAATAAGACAGCTTCTGCACACTATTCCCTAACCCAAGACCAAACCACTCACCTCGACCATAAGCAATTAATGCCTGACTTAACTGATAGCCCTCGTTAAACGGATCGGCCCACGGGTCAATAAAGTTCATTAGACGTTTCAGCCGGTAACTCTCGGATATGGCAACAACCCCAAGCATACAAACCGCTGCAGCCAACAAAAGTAAGAATTGATAAAGGGGCGCACCACCAAGAAACAGCAACACCATCACCGTGCCCAACAGTACAACGGAAGCCCCAAAATCCGGCTCAAAAAGCAAAAACAGCAGAAAAACACTACACAGACAGAGAGGCAGAACGAATCCAACCCAACCTTCACGAACTCGATCGGCGCGACGTACTAAGTAACCAGAGACATACACCACCATACAAACTTTGGCGACTTCCGAAGCTTGCAAGTTAAAGACCACAAGATTGATCCAGCGACGACTCCCGTTAACACTTTTCCCTATGCCTGGCACTAACACTAGGATCAACAAAATCAGAGACAACCCCATCATCAGGATGCCCCATTTTTGCAATTGAGCAGTGGGCAACGACAACATCACCGCACCAAACATTAAACCAAGTAAAAGATAAAGAGACTGCCTTACCATAAAGAAATACGGATGACCGTGAATGCTTTCGGAGATGGAAATAGAGGCACTTGACACCATCACCAAACCCAACGCCAATATGGCCACGACAGATGCCAAAAACCAAGCATCCACACGGATAAATTCGCGCAGAGACACTCGGTCAAACTGAGTTAGCCAAGTCATAGCTGATTAACCAAATCAACAAAATGCTGACCACGCTGCTCAAAGTTCTTATACATATCCAAACTCGAACAGGCAGGTGAAAACAAGACAATATCACCAGGCCGAGCCAGCTGAGAAGACGCCGCAACCATATCATCAAGCGTATCAAAGCGAGACAATTCAACCCCTTCAGGTACAATTTCAGCAATGCGGTGAGCATCTTTACCAAACAGATAAAGATGACGAACATACGCAAGCATGGGCTTAGCAAGATCCTTGAATTCGGCCCCTTTACCATCACCACCCGCTAACAACAAAATATTCTTCTGATTGCTTCCCAAACCTTGCAAGGCCGCTAAGGTCGCACCGACGTTCGTACCTTTAGAATCATTAATGTAAGTCACCCCCTGGTGCTCACGTATTGTTTCACAGCGATGAGCCAAACCACCAAATTCCGCTAACACCGCGGCAATTTTCGACGATGTCACATCCACTTTTAGCAATTCCAACATAGCCAAACAAGCCAATACATTGGCGTGATTGTGCGAACCTTTTAAAGCGATTTGAGAAGTATGATATAAACGCTCAACACCACGACACAGCCATGCACCGGATTCATCCGGCAATAAACCAAATTCTTTCAGGTCTGGGCTCTTAGTCGTAAAGGCTCGAACCGGTACACCTTCTGCGAGCAAAGGCGCGGTCAGAATATCTTGTTTATTACAGACGGCCGCTTTACAACCGCGATAGACTCTTTGCTTGGCCCTTTGATAAGAATACAAATCGTCATAACGATCCATATGATCTTCTGAGACATTCAACAAACAAGCGACATCCGCCTGCAAAGCATGGGTAGTTTCAAGCTGAAAGCTGGACAACTCCAACACATAGAAATCCACATCTGGCGCCAGCAAATCCAGTGCAGGCAACCCCAAGTTACCGCCAGCAATGGCTTTATGCCCCACTGCCTGTAACAGTAAAGCCAGCAAACTGGTCACCGTACTTTTTGCATTAGAACCTGTGATCGCAATAAAAGGGGCGTTGGCGTAATCGCAAAACAAATCGATATCACCACGCATAGACACGCCCTGCTCCGCTAAGCGTTGTAAAACAGGGGTTTTAAGAGCAATGCCCGGACTGACAAACAATTCGGTGACACCTAAGGTTTCCAGCACCTCAAGCTCACCGGTAAAAATCCGCTCCGGCGGACAAAACGCCTTTACATCCTCTAAGCCTGGTGGCTGTTCTCTTGAATCGACCACATAAAAGCCCAAGCCTTTACTCGCCAAAAAGCGCGCGCAAGACAAGCCTGTCGCTCCCAAGCCGACAACGGCTCTAACCCGATCTGACCCGATCAACGACATGACAACTCTCCTAACGTACTTTCAGCGTAGCCAAACCAATCAATACCAAACACACAGTAATGATCCAGAAACGTACGATCACTTTTGGTTCAGCCCAGCCTTTCAACTCAAAATGATGATGAATTGGCGCCATTCTAAAAATACGACGCTTGGTCAGTTTATAGGAGGCTACTTGCAAGATGACAGATACAGTCTCCATCACAAACACACCACCCATGATAAACAGCACCAACTCCTGTCGCACGATGACCGCAATTACACCTAAGGCGGCACCAAGGGCAAGTGAACCCACATCGCCCATGAAAATTTGCGCAGGATAAGTGTTGAACCATAAAAAGCCTAAGCCCGCCCCAGCCAAAGCCGCACAAAACACCAACAACTCCCCTGTTCCTTGAACATAGGGAATCAACAAGTATTCAGAAAATTGGCTGTTACCAGTCAAATAAGCAAAAATACCCAAGGCGCCACCAACCAACACAGTCGGTAGAATTGCCAGCCCATCAAGACCATCGGTCAGGTTAACCGCATTACTGGTGCCCACGATGACGAAGTAGGTCAGCACCACAAAGAAAATACCAAGCGGTATCACGATATCTTTAAACAATGGCACGATCAATGACGTCTCAGCTGGCGTCGTTGCTGTCAGATACAGGAATATCGCCGCCGCCAAACCAAAAAAACTTTGCCAAAAATACTTCCACTTCGCAGGCAAGCCTCTCGGGTTTTTCTCGACGACTTTACGATAGTCGTCTACCCAGCCAATAGCCCCGAAACTTAGCATCACCAAGAGCACTAACCAGACATAGTGATTGGTTAAATCGCCCCACAGAATCGTACTGACCGAAATAGAGAAAATAATCAACGCACCGCCCATAGTAGGAGTGCCCGCTTTGGATAAATGGGTTTGTGGCCCATCATCTCGGATCGCCTGACCAATTTGCAGGCGCTGCAACATCACAATGACTTTATTACCAATTAGCAACGAAATAACCAGTGCCGTCAGCACACCCAAAATGGCGCGCAGTGACAGATAATTAAATACGGTAAAAAAGGTGTGGTACTTACTTAAATAGGTCGTTAGAAGAAGTAACATCGCTCAAGAACATCCTAATCTTTTAATCTTTCTATAATTTTTTCCATCTTAGCCGAGCGTGAGCCCTTCACTAAAATAGCATGGTTTTCATTTAGCTCTTGTACTACAACAGCCGCTTCTTCATGATTCTCACAAAAATATACGCTCCCACCTTGCTGTTTAAACACTTCTCCAGCAATCGCTGCTAAAGACCCTAAACAGACCAAGTGAGTAATCCCTTTGGTTTTTGCATACTCTCCCAGTTCTGCATGAAATTCATTTTGGCGCTCGCCAAGTTCGCCTAAACCACCCAACACCAACCAGGTAGATTGAGCAGATTGCATTGTTAAAACGTCAATCGCCGCCTTAACTGAAGTTGGATTGGCATTGTAACAATCATTGATCAGCAGAGCCCCTTTTTTTGTTTTCAGGCGCTCCATTCGACCAGCCACCTGAATTGGCTGAGCCAGCTTCTCGACAGCCACCGCTAAAGAGAAGCCCACAGATAACAAAGCCAACACCACTGCCATACCGTTGGCAATTTGATGACGACCAGGACTTGCAATCAACACTGACAAAGATTCACCCTGATAACAGAATTTGGCTCGACTGCTATCTGCGCCTAGTTCAATGTCTTTCGCATACAAATCCGCCTGCTCAGTAAAGCCAAAAGAAAGGACTGTCCTGTCACCAGCTATGTCGCACCAATAACCAAAAAAGCCGTCATCCGAGTTTAAAATCACCGTCGCGTTTTGCGCCGCTCCAGTAATCAAACACCCCTTCTCTTTTGCAATACCTTCCAGCGAGCCCAAACCTTCAAAATGGCTACCACTGGCATTGGTTAAAATCACCACATCCGGCATCGCAATTCGAGCTAGATTGGCAATTTCCCCTGGGTAATTTGTACCCGCCTCAATGACCGCCACCTGATGGTCCGACTGCAATTCCAACAATGTCTGCGGCAAACCAATTTGATTATTTAAATTGGCGCGTGTTTTTAACACATTTCGACCGCTAAGGGATTGCGCTAACCAATCTTTTACAGTGGTTTTACCATTACTTCCGGTAATGCATATCACCGGACCAGTAAAGGCCTGACGTATCAAATTGGCAATACGGCCATACGCCTCTAGGGTATTAGCCACTTTCACATGGCAAACACCGTCCAACTCAACCTCACTCAACACCGCAACGGCACCAGCAGACATAGCCTGATCAATAAAATCATGCCCATCAAAGCGCTCACCACGCAAAGCCACAAACAAACAGCCCGGAACAATGCGTCGGGTATCCGTCACTATACTACTGAGTGATTGGTTGTCTCCCACCAACTCACCATCACAAGCAAGGGCGACATCACTAAGAGACAAATTAACCAACATAATCTTCTAACACCCTACAAGCTTCTTCTTTATCGTCAAAATGGTGCTTAATGCCATCAATATCTTGATAAGCCTCATGACCTTTACCTGCTATTAAAATAACATCATTCGGACGGGCTGACATCACTGCCTCTTGTATCGCCAGACGGCGATCTGCCTGCAGGTGATAACTGGCGTGAGCGTCGGTGTTTGCCAATACATCTGAAAAAATCTGCTCAACCGATTCCGTTCTTGGATTATCTGATGTTAGCCATACTGCATCCGCATTCGCCATCGCAGCAGACATCATCAGCGGTCGTTTACCACGATCTCGATCCCCACCACACCCAAAAACACAAATCAAACGTCCTGCCACATGCTCTCTAATCGCTTTTAAAGCACTCTCTAAAGCGTCTGAGGTATGAGCGAAATCGACCACAACCAGTGGCGCCTCTGACACTTCTACTTTATCCATTCGACCAGGCGCGCCCTTTAGCTTTGACAGACAAGCAATAAGATCAGCCTTGTTGCTTGCCGAAGACCACAGACAGGCCACAGCAGCTAAAGCATTTTGTACATTAAAACGCCCTAGCAAAGGTAGAAACACCTCCGTCTCGCCCTCTGGGTGACACAAAATAAAACGACATCCGGTCGGCTCTAATGTCAATTCCTTGGTGTAAAAATCAGCCTGCGGATTGGCCTCACTATAATAAAAGCAATTAGCATTAATGGCTGGCTGAGTCATAAAACCAACATACTCATCATCCAAGCAAAACACAGCCTCTTCCACACAAGGGAACGCAAACAGCTTTTGTTTGGCTGCCGCATAAGACGCCATATCACCATGATAATCCAGATGATCACGAGTCAAATTAGAAAACACTGCCGTCTGAAAAGGCACACCATTGATTCGACCTTGATCCAGTGCATGAGAAGAAGCTTCAAAAGCCACATAATCAACGCCCTGCTGAGTCAGTGACATCAAGGTTTGATGCATCGTTAAAATATCTGGCGTCGTTTGATCTGCTGTTCGCAACTGCCCCAATGGGCCGATTCCAAAGGTACCAACCAAACCGCTTTTATACCCCATCATCTCGGCAAGCTGCGCGGCATAAAAACAAATGGATGACTTCCCGTTTGTTCCAGTGACCGCCATCATCTTGCTTGGCATATGGCCAAAGTATTGATGCAAACACATCACTAACAACTCAGCTGGATCAGCGACGGCAATCAGCTCTATGTCATTACGCTCAACCTTTATACCAGTCGGTACGATGGCAATTTGACAACCTAGAGCAACCACATTATCCAAGTAGTCCCAGCCATTGGAACCGACACCAGCAAGCGCAAAGAAAACCCCGTTCGCATCGAGTTTTCGACTGTCGATTTCTAAGTGGGTATATAAAGCAGAACGCGGGCTAGTCTTTTCAGAATAGCCCGCTAAATTTAATAATTCTTGATGTGATATAACCGGCATATTGCTAGCCTCCTTGCGCTACTTGATAAGGAAGTTTCTTCGTCTTCAATCTTACCTCCCTTAACCCCTCTGGCAAATCTGGATAAATATTTAATGTTGTCAGCGCCCCTTCCATCACCCGAGAAAATACTGGGGCAGCAACTTCACCACCATAATACTCTCGACCTTTAGGGTCATTCACCATAACCACCATCGCTAAGCGCGGATCAGAGGCGGGAGCGACACCAGCAAACAAAGCAATGTACTGATCATACTCATATCCTTTAGAGCCGACCTTATGCACTGTACCTGTTTTGCCAGCCACACGGTAACCCGGGATCTGAGCAGCACGACCCGAACCGCGCTGAACCACAGCCTCCATCATTTTCACCACATCCTTGGCAACCTGATGTGGAATAACTTGCTTACCTTCCGCCGGCACATCCTGTTTAAAAATAGTAACAGGCACACGGTAACCGCCATTCGCCAATGCCATATAGGCTTGCGCTAATTGCAATGTTGATACAGATAAACCGTAGCCATACGACAAAGTCGCAATTTCTGAAGGGTGCCACTTTGGATGCGAAGGCAAAACACCGGACGCCTCTCCAGGGAAACCGATACCAACTGGTGAACCAATCCCTAATTCATAATCCATATTCCACACCGCATCTTGCGGCAAGGACAAGGCAATCTTAGAAGCACCTACGTTACTAGATTTGATCAACAGTTTTTCAAAATCAATGACACCGTAATTAGCCGCATCACGGATAGTGAAACGCCCAAAACGCAAATAACCCGGAGAAGTATTAATGGTTGTTTCCGTGGAATATTGACCTGACATCAATGCGGCCGATATCGTAAAAGGCTTCATCGTTGAGCCTGGCTCAAATAAGTCAATGACTGCTCTATTTCGAAGATCTTCATACTCTAATTTGCTTCTGTCATTTGGGTTATAAGATGGCTGATTCACCATCGCTAAAATCTCCCCGGTTTTGACATCCAAAATCACCGCAGAAGCTGACGTTGCTCTATGCTCATTGACCGCCGCTTTAAGCTCACGGTAGGCCAAATACTGCAACCTCAGATCGATACTTAACTCAATATTTTCACCCGGGCGCTCATTTTTTTCCGCACCAATTCCGCGGATAATATTACCCGACAGATCTTTCACATAACTACGCTGACCCGGTTGGCCTTGCAATGCACCATCATAGGCCAGCTCAATGCCTTCTTGGCCTTTGTCATCAATATTGGTAAAGCCCACCACATGTGAAGCCACTTCACCAGCAGGATAGAAACGCTTATATTCTTTTGTTTTGCTAACACCAACCACTTTCGCCGCCATGATGGCATCCGCTTCTTGCGGTGGAATCTGACGACGTAAATACATAAAAGAGCGATTTTTGTTGGCTTCAAACTTTTCTTGCAACCAAGCTCGACCTACTCCCATTACTTCGGCAAGTCGCTTAATTTCTTGCTCAGGCCCCACACCAACAGTGGGATCACTGGACATTTTCCATAGCGCTCTAGGGTTGGCAATAATAGTCCAAGTAGGCGTACTAACCGCCAAAGGCTCGCCCCGACGATCTAATATCATCCCCCTGGTCGCAGGTATGGATTCCGTTCTTACTGCTCGAATTTCACCCTGATTCTGTAAAAAGGCTTTATCGACAACGGTTAAATAAAACAAACGCCCGGCCGCAACCAGGAACAATACAAAAGCGACACCGTACACAAAACGTAAGCGCCACTTTCCAATATGTTGAGAGCTCTCTACAGTCTTCATGGTTTCACTATTATCAGTTCGTCTTGAGATGGCGCGTGCATGTTTAAATCCTTAATGGCCGTCTGTTCTAATCGACTGGGCTGAGTTAAAGCGCTTTGTTCCAAAAGCAACTGCCCCCACTTCACTTCAAAATCTACTTCTTCTTGCTTAAGCTTCTGCAAATACGAAAAGTCTTGCCGAAACTCATAAACCTGAACAACCACGGCCATAGAGACCAAAGTCAGAACCACCACACCGGATAAATAAATCCACGGTGTGAATCTGGACTTAATCACTCACCCTCTCCAGCACTCTCAACACCGCACTTCGTGAACGCACGTTGTCGCCTACTTCATTTTTGGAGGGCTTAATGGCTTTACCAATCGTTTTAAATTTGATGTCTAAATGCGCATTTTGAATCGGCAAATGACGAGGCAACTCCGGTCCTTTTGCTTTTAATTTCATAAAACGCTTAACAATACGATCTTCAAGGGAGTGGAAACTGATTACGACCAAACGACCACCCACTTTTAGCGCATCTACTGCGGCTTCCAAGCCTTTCTCTAAATCCCCAAGTTCATTATTGATATGAATGCGAATTCCCTGAAAAGCTCGTGTCGCTGGATTTTTACCTTTCTCCCAGGCTGGATTAGCTTCTGCGACAATTTTTGCTAACTGCAATGTTGTGACAATCGGCGTATGAGAACGATATTCACAAATTGCCTTGGCAATACGACGAGAAAAGCGCTCTTCCCCGTATTGATACATCACATCGGCAAGGTCTTTTTCGTCAACACGGGCAATCCACTCTGCGGCACTCAACCCTTCATTTGGGTTCATGCGCATGTCCAAAGGACCATCATTCATGAAACTAAAGCCACGTTCAGCATCATCTAACTGAGGCGAAGAAACGCCTAAATCCATCATGACACCATCCACCTTGGTATCACCAAACACGTTGGGAATGTGCTCAGACATATTGGCAAAACTGTCTTGAACAATACTAAAACGAGCGTCTTCCGCGGCTAACTCACGACCAAACTCAATGGCCACTGGATCTTTATCGAACCCCAGCATACGACCCTCTTTGAGTCGGCCGAGAACCAAACGCGTGTGACCACCTCGACCAAAAGTACCATCGACATAGTCACCATTCTCATTGGTAACCAACATATCGACGGATTCATTTAGCATCACACTGATGTGTTCGTGTTCGGCATTCGTCATAAAGAAATATCCATCATGGTTTCTGTCTGTAAGTCCTCAAGTGCATCTTGGGACAAGTAATCTTCTCTTTGTGCTTCCCACTCTTCCTGGCTCCAGATCTCGAGCTTTTTACCCTGCCCAAGAATGGTCAGCTTTTTATCTAATCGAGCAAACTCTCGTAGCGGCGCTGGCAACAAAATACGTCCAGCTTTATCCACCTCTAAATCTGTTGCATGACCGACTAATAAACGCTGTAAGCGTCGAGCTTGTGGTTGAAAAGTGGGCAACTTATCTAATTTCTGTTGAATCACTTCCCACTCAGACAAGGGATAAAGCAACAAACAGCGAGAAACAGGATCAATGGTGACAACCACACCCTCTTCCTCGTATTGGCTAAGTTCATCGCGCAGGCGAGCAGGAAGCGACATACGCCCCTTTGCATCCACACTGACTTGATGAATCCCTCTAAACACAATTATATCCCACTTATCGACACTTTCTCCCACAATTTAACACCATTCAACCCAAATAGTAAAAAAATATTGATTAAAAAATGAAAAAATGCCGAACCCCAGACGCAACAACGCCTTCAAGCTATCGAGAAAGTGGTGAAGAAATGCATTTATGGAGGCAAAAAAGACTTTAAAAACAAGAATAAAGGAGAAACATGGGAAAGCATCCCAAATTACCCATCTAAAAAATCTAAAAAAGGGTAAAAAGTGGGAAATAAGGATTTATCAAAGGGAGATATTTAAAAAAGGAATCAACACAGAACAAAAAAGAAAAAAGAAAAAAGAAAAAAGCAAGTTGGCCGATAAGCCGGGTTCTGTCGTGGACAGTCATTCATCTAATACGTACATCGCTGCACGTCTTTAGCAACCTACCCGAACTCAGCGCGGGTCACGCCAAAGAGTTCCTATTTGGTCTTGCTTCAAGTGGGGTTTACCATGCCACGAACTGTTGCCAGTCGCGCGGTGCGCTCTTACCGCACCATTTCAACCTTACCGGCAGTAAACTGCTTAGGCGGTATATTTTCTGCTGCACTTTCCGTAGGCTCACGCCCCCCAGGCGTTACCTGGCACTTTACCCTGCGAAGCCCGGACTTTCCTCCCCTCATAAAATGAGCGGCGACTGCCTGGCCAACTTGCGACGCGCATATTACGTTTCTCACCACAGAATAACAAGGCATTTTGACAGATTAGATAAGTTTCTATTTCATCGGCAGACAAAAACAAACTTCCAAACCACCTTCAGGGCGATTTCGAGCCGTAATTCGGCCTTTGTGAGCTCGAATAATTCGCTGGGAAATGGTTAGCCCTACCCCAAAACCACCACTATTAGCTTCACGCGCTTCAGAAGAACGATAAAAAGCATGGAATATTTTTTCCAACTTTTCATCATCCACTCCAGGGCCGTTGTCCCGTACATAAATAAAGGCCTCACCCGCTTTTTCTTCTGTTACAACCTCAATGACACCACCATCACCCGCATAAAAACAGGCATTACGTAGCACATTCTCAATAGCGTGGCGTAATTGCAACGGATCACCAAACAAGGTTTTAGGCAATCGACCCGTTTTAAAAACAGTGATCCCTTTAAGCTGACTTTCAAAGCTCACATCAGCCACAATTTCATCCAACCAAGCCTGCAAATCCATTGGCTCTTTCACTAGAGCCGCTGCCTCTAAACGACTTAACGTCAGCACCTGACCAATCAGCTCATCCAGTTCATGCAATTCAGTACGGATACGACACAAATAATTTTTTTGAGCATCCATACCATGCTTGTCTTCAGCAATGGTCAAGGCCACCTCAATTCGAGCCAAAGGCGTTCGCAACTCATGAGATACATCCCGCATCAAACGCTCTTTTGACGACAGCAGCGTTTCGATTCGCTCGGCCATCTCATTAAACTCTCGTGCCAGTTTACCAACCGCATCACTTCGACGAGCCATCTTGCGCTCAACCCGAGCCGACATATCGCCACGACCAAACGACCTAGCCACGCGCTGCAACTTCAGCAAAGGCCCCAGCAGCCAATATGCCAACACACCACTCGACACCAGCAAGCCCAACAATGAAAAACCAACAACAGCTTCAGGAGCCAAAGAGTTAATCTCTGGATTTGGCTTAAAAATCAGCAAATACTGTACATTGTTACCACCAATCACTTGAATAAATTGGCTATGCAGAAAATCTGCTGATGGCTGGCCATTTTCGCTCGCCGAATTTTGCTCCCGAAAATTACGTGGCAAGGCTTTCAGTAAAGGCCGACCATTCTCTTGATACAAATAGATAGATCCAGACAAACGCCTCTCTGCTTTTTTTGTTTCCTCCTCTAAAGATTCGACACCGAATTGTTCATAACTTGAAACCAACTGAACACCGATATCGCCCAAAAGATCAGCGGAAACTTGATTTTGCTTCTGAATAAAATGCACCATCCCCAAACCAATACTTACCACAATAATATTGGAGAGAAGCACTACCAGAAACACACGCAGAAAAGTGTTTTTCATGAATAACTATGCGCCTTGATCATTTGAAACAAAAATATAACCCACACCTCGAACCGTTTTAATACGAGGATCACCATTTTCTAAATTGCCTATTTTTTTACGCAAATTACTAATATGCATATCCAAACTACGGTCATACATAGTCAATTTTCGACCCAAGGCTTTTTCAGACAACTCTTGTTTCGTTAACACTTGCCCTGGCGCCATTAACATACATTCTAATAAGGTATATTCAGAGGTGGTTAATTCAACCAATTCACCTTCTAAATACACAGTACGATCTTTACGACGCAATAAAACACCCGCTAGCTCAATATCAGCGGTAGGATCATCTTCTCTTTCTTGACTAGCGCGACGTAAAATAGCCTTAATACGCGCCAACAATTCACGAGGATTAAATGGCTTAGACAGGTAATCATCCGCACCCATTTCTAATCCCAAAATCCGATCGATATCATCACCTTTGGCAGTCAACATAATGACAGGGACTGAGCTTTTGTTGCGAATTTGTTTAAGGGTCTCAAAGCCGTCCAGTTCAGGCATCATGACATCAAGAATCACAATATCCGGCATATCATTCGCCATTAATTCCAGTGCTTCACGACCATTCCAAGCATGCACTACTTCATAACCTTCGCCGTCAAAATATTCCTTTATCAAATCTGATAAGCGCGCATCATCATCCGCAAGCAATAACTTCATCATAACTAATATCCTCTTCCTCTATTCTTTATTATGTCGGCGTTTTTATGCCATCAATTCAATTGTAAAGATTACCTTAGAGGGAGTCCCACTCGCGCCCCTCTTTTCACTCTATTTACAAAGAATACTAATAAGTTGAACGAACCTATTTAGAGAAACAAAAAAGCCGCAAAACTGCGGCTTTCTTTACAAAACAATCAAGTCAAAAATAGAATAACTTACTGTTTGAATGGGTCACGTAATACAATTGTTTCATTACGATCAGGACCCGTTGAAATAATATCAACCGGCACACCCACTTGCTCTTCAAGATAACGAATATAGTCTTGAGCATTCTTTGGCAGCGCTTCAAAGTTTTCAGCACCAACGGTAGACTCGCTCCAGCCTGGCAATTCAACATAAGTCGGCTGAGCTTGCTCGTAACCTTCGCTGTCAACCAAAGAGCCAGCAACAGGGTTACCATCCGCATCAGTATAACCAACACATACTTTAACGGTGTCAAAACCATCAAGAACATCTAGTTTTGTCAAACAGATACCTGATACAGAGTTAATTTGCACCGCATGACGCAAAGCCACCGCATCAAACCAACCACAACGACGAGAACGGCCTGTTGTTGCACCAAACTCATGCCCACGCTCACCTAGACGCTGACCATTCTCACAGAATAGCTCTGTTGGGAAAGGACCAGAACCAACACGAGTCGTGTACGCTTTGGTAATACCCAAAACATAATCAAGATACAAAGGACCGAAGCCTGTACCTGCTGGCGCACCACCGGCAGTGGTATTAGAAGAGGTAACGTATGGGTAAGTACCGTGATCTACATCCAACAAAGACCCCTGTGCACCTTCGAACATAATGTTCGCACCTGCTTTACGCAGATCATGCAAAAGAGTAATCGTATCCGCTACCATTGGGCGCAAGAATTCAGCCATCTCCAAGCCTTCAGCGTACACCTCATCGTAAGAAATGGCCTCAACATTGTGATATTGAGTCAACACAAAGTTGTAGTACTCCAACACTTCTTTCAGCTTCGCTGCGAAACGCTCTGCATCCAATAAATCACCAACACGAATCGCACGGCGAGCCACTTTGTCTTCATAAGCTGGCCCAATACCGCGACCCGTTGTACCAATTTTTTTCTCACCTTTCGCTTGCTCACGAGCCTGATCAAGCGCAATGTGGTAAGGCAAAATCAAAGGACAAGCTGCACTGATCTTTAAACGATCAACGGCAGGTACACCTTGCTCCTGAAGCTCTAACACTTCTTTTTTCAAAGCCGCTGGCGACAACACCACACCATTACCAATGATGCACTGAACGCCATCACGCAAAATACCAGAAGGAATCAAATGCAGGACGGTCTTCTTGCCATCGATCACCAAAGTGTGACCAGCATTGTGACCACCTTGAAAACGAACAACAGCCGCGACGTCTTCGGTTAGTAAGTCAACAACCTTACCCTTACCTTCATCACCCCATTGAGTGCCCAGAATAACAACGTTTTTACCCATAGTTTCAGGTCTCATTTAGATAGTTCTTAAAGAAAAGTCTTGCGTTAACGTGGCAGCAATTGCCATGCGCCATCCACCAAATCCAGCTTATAATCTGCTTCGCTCGCCGCCACATCATCAAGGGATTCAATCACCCGATAACCTTCAGCACGCAATGCATTGACCTTTTGCCAAAGTTCAACACTTTGACTCACTGGTGACACGACTGTTTTTGACTTAGCAACCTCAACTTCAGTAAGACTTACCAAAGCCTTCACATCGGTACTAAACCCTGTCGCAGGACGCGAACGACCAAACACTTGACCAATATTGTTATAACGACCGCCGCGAGCGATCGCATTGCCGTGACCTGGCACATAAGCCGCAAACACTACACCAGTGTGGTAGCTGTATGACATCAAATCACTTAAATCAAAATGCAAGCCAACCGCTGGGAAACGCTGTGCAATCGCCGCGGCCATTTCTTTCAACAAGGCAATGGCTTCTTTTACCGGCGTAGAAATTGGCGCCAACAATGTGTCCGCTTGCTCTAGCACTTCCTGACCACCACAGAGACGTGGTAATTCAGTCAACCAAACTGACTGCTCTTCGCTTAGCCCTAAGGTTTCAACATAGCGCTCAAGCTCAGGCAGATCTTTTGATCGGTATAAATCGGCTAATTTACTTTCTTGCTCAGCACTTAACTGGCAAGCCGATACAACACCGTTCACAATATCTATATGACCAAGATCCAACACCACATTTGACAATCCAGCGACGGACAGAGTCTGCAACATCAAAGACAAGACCTCGATATCACTTTCAACGCCACCGTGACCATACACTTCAGCACCTAATTGAATTGGGCAACGTGTACCATCCAAACCTGATGGCACAGTACGCAATACACTGCCGCAATAACTCAAACGCTGCACACCTTCTTCTTTAAGGCAATGCGCATCGATACGAGCAACCTGCGATGTAAAGTCAGCGCGCACCCCCATCAAACGACCAGATAACTGATCAATTACTTTGAAGGTTTCAATTTCTAGGTCTGAGCCAGCACCCGTCAAAAGGGAGTCCAGATACTCTAAAAGAGGAGGTATTACTAATTGATATCCCCAACTTTGATGGAGATTAAGCAGAGTTCTTCTAAGGTGTTCTATTTTAGCAGCCTGCTCAGGCAAAGCTTCGTCTACTCCCTCTGGGAGTAACCAGCGATCTGCTAATGTCATTAAATTATCCTCTTAGCTTCGTGTCAGCAAAAGAAGTACTACTCCAAGAAACATACTAACCGCCCCCAGAATACGTAGATTAAAATCCGAGCTTGCGACAGCCCTTGCCATGATTTCTCTCCAAAAATGTGGAGCGAGAAACGGCAAAATCCCCTCAGCGATCAATAAAAGGCTGACGCCAACCAGTAGCGACTGCAACAATTCCTGCATAGATTCTCTTTGTTCCAACCATTAAAAAACCGGGCCTGACCCGGTTTTTGTAATAGTACCATGTTTCCTATTTTAACAAATAGGCTTGTCGTACGATTATTCGCGATTATCTATTTTGAACCATCGCCTGCAGAGCTATTCAAATATTTGAAAAACTCGCTATCAGGCTCAAGAACAAACAGATTACCATTACCCTGAAAGCTTTCACGGTAGGCTTGCAAGCTACGATAGAACTCATAGAACTCTGGATCTTGCTTGTAAACTTTCGAATAAATAGCCGCTGCTTTTGCGTCACCATCACCACGGATCATCTCCGCATCACGTTGAGCTTCAGCTTCTAAAACGACTTTTTGACGATCCGCATCCGCACGAATACCTTCTGCTAGCTCTAGACCTTTCGATCTGTGCTCACGAGCCTCACGCTCACGCTCAGTACGCATACGCTGATAAACCGACTCACTCACATCTGGCGGAAGGTCAATTCGCTTCACACGGATATCAATAATGGAAATACCCAATTCGTTTTGCGCAACCTGATTAAGGTCATCACGCAACTCCGTCATCAGCAAATCACGCTCACCAGACACCACTTCGTGCATGGTTCGCTCACCAAACTTGTTACGCAAGCCTGTGTCTACTCGCGATGATAAGACACGATTCGCAACAAACTCGTCACCAGAAGTGGCCTGATAGAACTTAGCAACGGAATCAATCTTCCATTTTACGTAAGAATCTACCACAACGGCTTTCTGCTCTAGAGTCAAATAACGCTGTGGGCGTGAATCCATTGTTAGGATACGCGCATCAAACTTCTTCACTTCGTTCATGATCGGCAGTTTGAAATGCAAACCTGGCTGCACATCGTCTTCAACGATCTCACCAAAACGCAAAACAACGGCGCGCTCAGTCTCTTTCACGACATATAACGTCTGAGACCCCACCAAAACGACAAGAAGAAGTACAAATAAAACGACAAAAGAAAAGCCTTTCATTAATTTCTACCCTCTCTGCGAACGGTGACACCTTGGCGCTTACGCAACTCGTTTAACACCTGATCAGTTAGACTGCTAATATCAGACGACCCCAAGTTTGAAGAACCACTGGCTGACGCTGCTGACTGCTTCATCAATTGATCAAGCGGCAAGTACATCATGTTATTCCCACCTTCGGTATCAACAACAACCTTGTTAACGTCTTTATAAACAGACTCAACTGTTTCGATGTACAAACGACGACGAGTCACTTCAGGTGCTTTAGTATATTCGCGATACAAACGATCAAAACGATCAGCCTGACCACTCGCACGAGCAACAATTTCAGAACGATAAGCTTCCGCTTCCTCACGAATACGCTGAGCACGACCACGCGCTTCTGGAATCACACCATTAGCGTAAGATTCGGCTTCGTTTTTCACTCGCAACTCATCTTCTTTTGCCTTAATAACGTCATCAAAAGCCTCTTGCACCTGAGTTGGCGCTTGAGTGTTCTCAACGTTTACTTTAGAAATAAGCAGGCCTGTGCCATACAAATCACTGTAAGACTGAATACGTGTTTTCACTTCATCAGCCAACAACTCACGCCCCTCTGTTAGGATTTGCCCCATTTCTGAGCTACCCACAACATGGCGAAGTGCACTTTCTGTCATTTGAGCCAAAGACTCTTCTGGATTGCGCACATTGATCAAGAAGTCTTTCGGATTCTGTACTGAGTACTGAACCGACACACCAACCTCAACAATCGCATCATCTACAGTCAACATAAGCGCTTTGTGATCATGTGAACGTACTTTTGTCACATTGACTTTGCTAACGGAATCAATCATTGGTGGATTCCAATGCAAACCCGGCATCACAGTCGAATGATATTCACCCAAACGCAACACCACGCCTCGCTCCTGCTGGTCAACCTGATAAACACCAGTTGCCGCCCAAAGCGCGAACAAAGCCAAAAACACAATAGCAATCAAACCGCCACTGAATTTGCCAGACAAACCAGGACCGCCACCATTTGAGCCGCCGCCTTTACGAGATTTTCTAACCCCAAGCATGTCCATCAATTTATTAAAGGCTTCGTCAAGATCAGGTGGTCCTTGATCTTTTCCGCCAGATGGACGACCCCAAGGATCGTTATTCTTCTCTTTATCGCGACCTTCATCTGGGCGACCAGCACCATTATTACGGTTTTTATCTGGATTCCATGGGTCGTTGTCGTTATTACCCGGTTCATTCCAGGCCATACTACATCTCCACTTTATTTTAATGATAATTCCAGTGACCTATGCTGCTACAATCTGATCTTCAGACATACCAACACGAGCTAAAATCTGTAAATAATCTTTCTTAGGCAGTTTTACATCCAACACAAAATGGCCATTTTCATCAAAACGCTCTGACGTAACCGCTCCATGCTCAAACAACATAGCGCGTAGGCGTCCATAATGACTCGGCAAATTCAATGTTTCAGTAAACACATCCACTGCCAACAACTCTGCAATGGCTTGCTTTAGTAATTCTAAACCATCGCCATCACGAGCAGACAACCAAACTCGTCTTGGGTTCCCTTGCTCATCTCTATCTATACGTGGCTCAGCCGTAGGAAGTGCATCAATTTTATTAAAAACCAACAAACTTGGCACTTCGTCCGCACCAATTTCTTCCAACACAGCATCCACATGATGCATATTATCATCACGTGAAATGTCAGCAGCATCAACCACATGCAACAACAAATCCGCTTCCGCCGACTCTTTTAGAGTCGCCTGAAACGCTTTAATCAATCTATGTGGCAATTGGCGAATAAAGCCAACCGTATCTGCCAAAACAATCGAACCAATCTGCTCAATGTCTAGGCGTCTCAAGGTCGGATCCAGTGTCGCAAACAATTGGTCCGCCGCATACACCTCAGAGCCAGTAATACGGTTAAACAATGTCGACTTACCCGCATTTGTGTAGCCCACTAAAGACACAGTAGGGACAGCAGAACGTGCACGAGAACGACGACTTTGGTCTCGTTGCGTGCCGACTTTTTCAAGGCGTTTCTGAATGGATTTAATGCGTACACGAAGCAAGCGACGGTCCGTTTCCAACTGGGTTTCACCAGGGCCACGCATACCGATGCCGCCTTTTTGGCGTTCTAAGTGAGTCCAACCTCGAATCAGACGGGTGGACATATGTTGTAACTGAGCCAGCTCAACTTGCAGCTTACCCTCATGAGTACGAGCACGTTGGGCAAAAATATCCAGTATCAAACCAGTACGGTCAAGCACTCGACATTTCAAAACACTTTCTAAGTTACGCTCTTGAGATGGCGATAAGGCATGATCAAACAACACCACTTGGGCTTCTTCGTGATCAACAATATCTTTAATTTCATCTAATTTCCCGCTACCAACAAAATACTTGGCATCAGGACGCTGACGGGACCCTGTAACAACAGCAACAGGGTCTGCACCAGCCGACATAGCAAGCTCAACAAACTCTTCTGGTCCATAGCTTTCGCTTTGATCGTTAAAATCAATGTGGACCACAACAGCAATTTCACCACTATCAGGGCGTTCAAAAAACAATCTTATATTCCTCTGTTTGTCTTGTCAGACAAACTATTCAGCGGCATCTTCCGGCTGATCAGGAGACGGCATGCGGATAGTACGAGAAGGCACAACAGTCGAAATGGCATGTTTGTATACCATTTGGCTAACTGTGTTTTTCAAAAGAATCACAAACTGATCAAATGACTCAATCTGGCCTTGAAGTTTAATTCCATTCACAAGAAAGATAGAAACAGGTACTCTTTCTTTGCGTAGAACATTTAAGTAAGGGTCTTGTAATGATTGCCCTTTTGACATCGGAATCTCCTTAAAAAAGCGAAAACTAATAAATTAAATATTGAAAAAACAATACCGTAGATACTACACCAAATTTTTTATTATTTCCCCTATATAATCCTGCTTTCTATGTAATTCAAGGCCTCAGAGGTAAGTTCTTTCGATAAACTGTCAAAAATCATCAAATCTTCCCAGCCTCGCAACCAAGTCAGCTGTCGTTTCGCCAATTGACGCGAAGCAACGACTCCTTTAAAGATAGCATCTTCTAACAAATCGTCACCTTCTAAATACTGCCACAGTTGACGATAACCAACACAACGCATAGAAGGCATATCAATGGTAAGGTCCCCACGACGATACAAGGCTTCTACTTCTGCCAAAAAGCCCTGTTCCATCATTTGGTGAAAGCGCAACTCAATACGCTCATGCAATACGCTACGCTCTTTCGGCATCACCGCCATATTGATCATATCAAATGGCAAGGCCACTTTTTCTTGCTCGGCCCACCACTGGGTCATGGTTTTACCGGTTAACCGATAGACCTCTAACGCACGCTGCAGTCGTTGCGGATCATTTGGGTGAATACGTTCAGCAGCCTCTGGGTCTATAGCTGCCAACTCTGCGTGCAATGCGGCCCAGCCATTTTGCTCCGCCTCTAATTCAATCTGCTGTCGCAACTCTGCGTCTGCTTTTGGCATATCCGCCAAACCTTTTTGCAGAGCATTGAAATACATCATGGTGCCGCCGACCAATAATGGCGTCTTGCCTTTCGACAAAATGTCTTCAACATGCGCCACAGCGTCAACAACAAAATCTGCTGCGGAGTAAGACTCATTCGGGTCAATAATATCAATTAAACGATGAGGCGCTCTGGCCAGCAATTCTGCATCCGGCTTTGCTGTACCAATATCCATCCCTTTGTATACCAGAGCAGAATCTACGCTGATAATCTCAAAATTATGCTGCTCTGCCAGCTCAACAGCCAAGCCAGTTTTACCCGAGGCAGTTGGCCCCATCAAACACACCACTTGCGGTTTAGCCATTTTAGCGACCTCGTAAAAAGAGTTTGTCTAAGTCAGACATACTCAAGTATGCCCAAGTCGGCCGTCCATGGTTACATTGCCCACTGCGCTCCGTCACTTCCATATCGCGCAACAAGCTGTTCATTTCTTCAATTGTGAGCTTACGATTGGCACGTACTGCACCATGACACGCCATAGATGCCATCAATTCGTTGGCACGTGACTCCAATAAATCCGACACACCATTGGTGGACAAATCACTAATAACATCTCGCACTAGATTTTCAACATCACCACGAATGAGGATAATAGGCACTTCTCGCACCATGACACTTTCCAAACCAGTTCGCTCAACCTTAAACCCAAATGCTTCAAACACCTGACCGTTTTCTTCAACTAAGTCAGCCTCGCTTTGTGAAACCGAGATATTGATCGGCACCAACAAAGGTTGAGTGGATATGTTCTTTTCATAAAATGCATTTTTCATACGCTCATAAACGATCCGCTCATGAGCCGCATGCATATCTACAACGATCAGCCCTTGCTCACTCTCCGAGAGAATATACACACCGTGTATCTGTGCTACGGCATACCCTAACGGTGGTACTTTTTGATAATCGTTTTCTGCCACATGATGAAAAGGCGAAGGCGATTGAGCCATTGCCACCGTTTTAATTTCACCTGTATCAGGGTCAATTTCTTCAGTGAGTTGAGCACCAGACTGAGCAAGCTCTCCCGCGTAACCTGAAAGCCTCTGCATCCCTTCTAACTGGCTACGAATGGAATCACCACTTGGATTTTGCGAATTTACTTGAGAGCCGCCTTGGTAACCCGTTTGACGCATCCAATCCATACTGGAAGCGGCGGGGCGATTAGCTAATGGCAATGCAGACTGCTCTGATATTGCAGCAATAGAGGCAGAACCGTCCTGACTGTCCGCCACACCAGTTGGAGCAGAATCCGATTCTGGTCGAACATCCGCTATGGCTTTGTGGATACGACTGAATAAGAAGTCGTGAACCAAACGCCCATCACGAAAACGCACTTCATGCTTCGTCGGGTGCACGTTCACATCCACTGTAGACGGGTCTAATTCAAGATATAAAACAAAGGTCGGGTGACGACCATTGTACAAAACATCACGATAGGCTTGACGTACAGCGTGCGCCACCAACTTATCTTTAACCACTCGACCATTCACAAAGAAATACTGTAGATCAGCCTGAGAACGTGAAAAGGTCGGTAAACCTATCCATCCCCAAAGGCGCAGACCCGCCGCCTCTACATCCAGCGTTAAGGAATTCTCAATGAACTTTTTACCTAACAAAGTCGCTAGACGATGCTCAGCATGCAGCTGATCCGTCACAGGACGTAAGTCATAGACTTGCTTGCCGTTATGACTCAGACGAAAACCTGTCTCATAACGACTTAACGCCAAGCGCTTGACCACTTCTTCAAGATGTGAAAATTCCGTCTTCTCGGTGCGCAAGAACTTGCGCCGCGCAGGCGTATTAAAAAACAAATCACGTACATCAATTGTGGTGCCTTGCGGATGCGACGCTGGACGAATTGCTGCCGCCATGTCTTTGCCTTCTGCTTCTACGCGCCAAGCTTCGTTCTCGTTTTCCGCCTGAGAGGTGAGATGCATTCTCGATACTGAGCTAATACTGGCCAGCGCCTCACCACGAAAACCTAAAGTATTCACCGCCTCAAGATCATCAAGTGTGACAATTTTACTGGTGGCATGACGACTTAGAGCAAGGGACAAATCGTCTTTTACGATACCGACGCCATTATCGCGAATCTTAATTCGCCTCACGCCACCCTGCTCTACATCAATGTCCAATTGGGAAGCGCCAGCATCCAAACTATTTTCCAGCAACTCTTTTACCACAGAGGCTGGGCGCTCAACCACTTCACCTGCAGCGATTTGGTTAGCAAGACGTGGCGATAAAAGATTGATTCTTTTCATTAACGACCTTATTTATTTTGGCCCATTGATAGTGGGCACCTGATCTGATTACCCGGCCGGAATAACGAGCTTTTGACCCACCCAGATAACATCATTTTTTAGCTTATTGGCTTTTCTCAAAACCGCCAAAGAGACCTGATTTCGACGCGCAATTTGTGACAGAGTATCGCCTTTACTCACTGTGTATACATAGTCAGAATGTTTTTTCTGTTTCCATGCGACTAAAGTGCCTTCCGGCGCATTTTTCGTGAAATACTCAATCACGCCTCTGGAAATAGACGCCGCTAACTTCACTCGATACGTTCGACTAGAAAGGTTTTTCGCTTCCGTTTTGTTTGAAACAAATCCGGTCTCGATAAGAATAGAAGGTATATCTGGCGATTTAAGCACCACAAAGCCAGCCTGCTGAACGGAGTTTTTGTGTAATTTAGCCACCCCTTTCATTTGGCCAAGCACGCTTTCACCAATATTCAGGCTCATCTGAATGGTCGAATTCATTGACATATCGAGCAAGACTTCAGCCAATAGCTGATCTTTGTCGTCTAATGAGATACCGCCCACCAAATCGGCTGAATTTTCTTGTTGCGCCAACCAGCGACCCATTTCCGAGCTTTTGCCGCTTAACGACAAAGCCCACACCGACGCCCCACGCGCACTGGCTTTAGTGAAGGCATCCGCGTGCACAGAAATCATCAAATCTGCGTTTGCTTCTCGAGCGACTCGAGAACGATCACGCAACTTGAGATAAACATCCGTGGAGCGAGTCAATACCGCTTTGAAACCGTCTACCGCATTGATTCGTTTCGCCAATTCTTTCGCGATCGACAGCACAATGTCTTTCTCACGCACTTTATATTGCCCTAACGCGCCCGGGTCTTTACCGCCATGGCCTGGATCAATAGCAATCACAATGTCGCGCTTTTCTTGGGAAATATTGGCTAGACTTTTCACAATGGTGGCGGGTTTTTTCTTTCCGTATTCGAGCTCGACCAAGATTCTTGGACCATAGGTGTCATTGGCAGATAAAACCGTACTTTTGGCGCGTGCCGCTTGCGCCAAATCCAATACAAAACGAACTCCCGTGTTACGTTTAGCATAACGCACTCGCATCAATACATCAGACGATAAAGCCTTCAAGCCATTAACCACTGAGTTGCTCAAACTAGCATCACTAATATCAACCACAATGCGATCAGGGTTAGATAAGGGAAAAATACGATGTTCAGATTTACTGGATAGCTCAAATACCAAACGAGTTACCCCTTCTTGTTGGGCAACACGAATATCGCGCACTTCAGCCGCAGACACTTCCATCGCTACAATGGACGTCATCCAGACCAAAATGATACTTAAAAAAGTTTGAAATTTAGTTTGCATATCAGACAGCTAGCTATATATAAGAGACACACTATAACGGCTGAACCAGTGGATCTCAATCTTACTGATCGTAAAGAATTTGATAGGTTAATCGACAACCAAGTTTCGTAACTTCGTCATTGCGATCAACCCTTTATCCGTTGTCGCTTCAAGCACCGCATGACGACCTTGACGAATCAACTCCAAACGCACAATTAAATCCGCTTGCGGCAGAATTCCTTGCCCCATTTCCGCCCATTCAATCAGACATAAACTCTGCTCTGTAAAATAGTCTCGAATCCCCATAAACTCCAACTCTTCAGCATCACCAACTCGATATAAATCAAAGTGATAGACCTCTAGATCTGCCAATTCGTAAGGCTCAACAATGGTATAAGTCGGGCTTTTTACTGGCCCTTCGTGGCCCATGCCACGTAACATACCTCGAACCAAGGTGGTTTTACCCATTCCAAGATCACCTTCTAGGTAAACCACACCGCCACTTCGCAGCGCGACCGATAACGCCGCACCGAAGGCTTCCATGTCCGCCTCTCCGTAAATATCTTTTGCTATTTGCATTCGCTCTTAAACCTTCTTCGTCCAATCACACTGGGACCATACTGAAACTCAGACAATTCTAATACACAAAGCTTTTGAAACAAGCTCTGATACCGCATAATCAATCACTTATCACCGATAAGTTTGTTTTAAGGCATTTCATGGATTGGCTACTCATTACATTGATCGCAATCGCAGTTTTCATCACCGGCATTTCAAAAGGAGGATTTTCAGGCGCTTTCGGTATCATTGCCGTGCCGTTAATCTCATTACAGACCTCGCCAGTTTATGCCGCCGCCATCATGCTACCCATCTTATGTTTAATGGACATTTTTACCGTGCAAAAGTTTTGGCGAAAATGGAATAAACAAGAGCTAATCAACTGCATCCCTGCTGCCATCGCAGGAGTCATAATCGGCGGTTTAACCGCATCATGGTTTTCGGCGGATTGGCTCAAAATCATGGTTGGCGTTATTGCTGTTGGCTTTACGCTTAATTCTTGGCCTCGAAAACACCGCACCAAGCAACCTAAACCACTGAGCGCAATAGCTGGCCGATTATGGTGCACATTAGGTGGCTTCACTAGTTTTATTGCCCACGCGGGCGGCCCGCCGATGAGCGTGTATTTACTCAGAGCCAATTTAGACAAAACACAATATGTTGCCACGGCAGCGGTTATTTTTACTGCCATCAATTACGTCAAGCTGATTCCCTATGGCATGTTAGGCCAACTTAATCTCTCTAATATACTGTTATCACTGTGCTTCGCACCATTAGCCTATGTCGGCGTACAACTTGGCGCTTGGCTGCATTATCGCATTTCAACCGAACTCTTCTTTAAATGCATGTACAGTTTTCTGTTTATCACAGGTTTAAAATTGATCTGGGATGGCGGCATGGCATTGCTATAATCTTACGACATAAAAAAACGAGCCTATGCTCGCTTTTTTATGTCTGCAATTCACTTTCTATCACACTGCATCAAGCATCTAAACCAAACATGGTCTTACGATAATGCTTGAGTTCACCAATGGACTCCATAATATCGTCCAAGGCCAAGTGCGCACCGGATTTTGTAAACCCCTCTAATGCTTCTGGCTTCCAACGACGAGCCAATTCTTTAATGGTACTCACATCCAGATAACGATAATGGAAATACGCTTCTAACTTAGGCATATAACGGTAAAGAAAACGACGATCTTGCCCCACACTGTTGCCGCAGATCGGTGACACACCAGCCGGTACATATTGCTCAAGAAAGGCAATGGTTTGTGCTTCGGCAGTCGCCATATCAATGTCAGATGCCAGCACCTTAGCGGTTAAACCGGATGCGCCATGATGCTGAGTACACCATTCATCCATACCATCCATTACAGATTTGTCTTGATGAATGACCAAATTAGGGCCTTTGGCCAACACATTTAAATCTTTGTCTGTGACCACAGTCGCAATTTCAATAATGGTATCTTGCTCTGGTTCCAACCCTGTCATTTCAAGGTCAATCCAGATTAAATTGTCTTTATTCAAACTCATACTCACTCAAATCCTTTATTATCATTGCCAAGCATTATACTCTATGCGCCTTACTATAGGATCAGAAAAGACGAATGTCGAAGCGAAAACTCACCAAACAGCAAACTTGGCGCATTGAAAAGATTCAACAAGAGCGCATTGAAAGAACCAAAAAACGCAGCAACAAAGCAGAAGAGTTGCTGCAATCCTCTGACCTTGGCCCAGAAACCCAAGGCATCGTGATCTCCCATTTTGGCACCCAAGTGGAAGTGGAAGGCACTCAACCACCTTTTGTCGGTGTCTCTACTCGTTGCAACTTAAGAGCCAATCTAGGGCAACTAGTGACTGGGGATAAGGTTATTTGGCGCCCCAAACAACAAGCCGGTGGTGTAGTGGTTGCGACAACGGATAGACAAACGTCCCTATCACGACCAGACATGCACGGCCGCCTAAAACCAGTTGCTGCAAACATAGACCATATTGTTATTGTGATTGCCGCAGAACCTGTCGCCCATGCCAATCTAATCGATCGCTATTTAGTCGCCGCTGAAACCGTTGGCATACCGCCGGTGATTTTGCTTAATAAGTGCGACCTAATCAATGACAGTAACCGAGAGCAACTCAATGCCTTGCTAGAGACCTATGAGCAGCTCGATTATCGAATCATTCGTACCTCCACCAAAGACCAAGCCGGAATGGAATCTCTTTTCCAATTCCTTGGCGACAAAACCAGTGTATTTGTTGGCCAATCAGGGGTCGGTAAATCGTCATTAATTGGCACCCTATTACCTGGCATTGAGATCAGCGTGGGTGAGCTGTCGCAGAAACGCAAAAAAGGCACTCACACTACAACCACAGCACGATTATTCCATATGCCAAAAGGGGGCGACTTAATCGACTCTCCCGGCATCCGAGAGTTTGGCCTGTGGCACATTAGTGAAGACGAACTGTTGAATGGCTTCATTGAGTTTCGCCCACACATTGGTTATTGCCGCTTCCGCGACTGCGCCCATGAAAAGGAACCTGGCTGCGCCATTTTAGAAGCCTTAGAGAAAGGTGAAATTTCCGAGCACAGATTCCAAAGCTACTTACGCATTAAACAATCCATCAGAGAAAACCAAGCCTTTTAAATCAAAAAATGCGAGCCAATTGGCTCGCATTTTAATCGCACAGATATCACTCTATTCCACAAAATATGGACTACTTTATCTAAAAAACCATTTCTGGTGTAAGCTTCAGATCCGATTGCTTTGCCGGGTTACCAAAGTTACGACGATTCTGGTTTAGCAATTTACGATAGGCCTCATCTGTCATTAAGGTAATGCTTATACGTCTATTTTCTGGACCAGCTGGATTTAAGCGGTTGTATGGTACCGTACCACCTAACCCCGTTACTTGAGCAAACCGAGCATCACTAACGCCCCCTTCCTCTAAAATCTGACGCGCCGCATTCGCCCGCATGGCCGATAAATCCCAATTATTCAATCGAGCAGAGCCAGTGTATTTAGAAGAATCTGTATGGCCACTGATGACAATGGGATTTTTCACCCGATTAAACAGTGACGACATTGTTAGCAACGTATTCTCAATGTCTGGCACCATGCGCGCACTACCACGCTCAAACATTGGCTTATCTGGTGTATCCAACAAGGTAATACGGACACCGATAGGAGTAATTTCAAGCCGTAAGTTTTTCTGTTTGGATAAGACGATGTTGTTTTTTTCTAACTCCTCTTTTACCAAATCATTTAAGCTTTGTGATACCGAGGACTCATCACCGTTGCCCAACCCCGTTTCATGGCTCGGCACATCGGTACTGCCTGGCTCAGGCAATTGCAAATCCAACTTTCTCTCAATACTCATGGCAGGACTTCCGCCCAAATCAATAGGATTAGCGCTAAAACCTGCCGTACCAGCGCCCATAGGGTCCTGAAAATACCCTTGAATGGTTTCCCTTTCTTCTGGGGATGCCACACTAATAATCCATAACACCAAAAAGAACGCCATCATTGCCAGCGCGAAATCCGCTAGAGCAATTTTCCATGCACCACCATGATGACCACCTTTTTTGACTTTTTTGACTCGTCGAATAACTAAGCTATTTGAACCTAAGGCCATCTCACTCTCTCCTGATACCAAACGTTCAAATTAGCGATACTGCTGTAATTCAATGGATAATTCAGCAAAACTTGGGCGCATATCCGGCGGTAATAATTTGCGCCCCGTTTCAACCGCAACTGGCGGCGCATAGCCAGATACCACTGAGTTCAAACAGGCCTTGATACACAAATACGCTTTTAATTCATGACCACCAAGCGTCTCAAGATGCGCTGATGCAGGACCAACAAAACCATAAGCAAAGAAAATCCCTAAAAACGTCCCCACCAAAGCCGCTGCGACATGATAGCCTATCTCCTCCATCGGACCACCAATCGACCCCATGGTAATCACAATCCCCAGCACTGCCGCAACAATACCAAAACCAGGCAGACCTTCGGCGACACGATTCAAAGCATGCCCTGGCTCGACTAACTCTTCTTGGATTTGCTCTATCTCATTGTCCATGATGGCTTCAATTTCGTAAGCAGGCAGCCCCGTCAAAGTGAAGATACGGTAATTGTCGGTAAGAAAATTGACGACCTCGTGATCACGCACAACATCTGGGAAGCGATTAAACAAATCGCTGGTGAAAGGAGACTCAATGTCCTCCTCAATAGACAAAAAGCCCTCTTGACGGCTCTTCTGAAACAAACAAAACATTAACCCCAATAACTGAGAGTAAAAGCGCTTGTTGTGTCGGCTTCCGGTAACCACTTGCGGCAGCATAGTAAAGACTTTCTTCTGAACAACAAAAGGGTTCGCTATCATAAAAGCCCCTAATGCAGCACCACAAATAATGATAATTTCAAAAGGCTGCCATAACGCCAATAACTGTCCATGTGCGGCCACGTATCCAGTTACAACACTGACGATAACGACCAGCAGGCCTGCTAATGCAAACATATTTTTACTTCCTTAATACTGACAAAGTATGCTCTTACATAAATATACAGTATGATTAATCAGATACGAAATATAAGAGCATGATGCATACTTATAAACAACCGAGTCAGCAAAGTCACCTTTTATGAGCAGCAAATCTCCATCGGGCCTAAACGAATGGCTAAGTTTCCTTAAGACAAAAAAATTCCCCGTGCGAGCGGGCAACTTGGCGCGTCTTAAAACTCAAATAAAACGCACGGAAGACACTCTGGAGAACATGCAAAAAAACATTGCCAGCGACCCACTTCTCGCGTTTGCTATTTTAAATGAAGCGAATCGAATCGTGGTGAACAAGCACAATGAAATAAACACCCCCTTTCATGCCGCCGCAATGGTTGGCATGAATGGCATTCATAATTTATTTAAACGCTTCGCTCCTTACGAAACTCGCAATAGACAGCTACCAGACAACCTAACCGCGTTTCTAGCCGAGATTCAAACCAGCTACGAAGCCGCCACGATGGCAAGACACTGGTCGATCGAAAACCTCACCAGCCACGAAGATGATATTTTCTGGATCACCCTGTTTCGCGATGCCGCCAAATGGCTACTTTGGTATTACGCCTATCCTGTTATGCAAGAAGTGCAGAATCGAATTTTACAGGGTGAAAAAGCCAGCCAGGTTGAAATGGCGGTACTAGGATGCCGTATTGATGAATTAACCGTACACCTATGCACTTTCTGGGGAACACCAAACAAGGTCATTGAATCCTTTTTAACCAAGCACATTCCGAATGCCAATGAATTACAGTCACTCGCCCACTTGGCACATCACCCAGATGAATTGCCAGGCTTCACCGAAGATAAGCGCCTAACCATCCTAATGAACAACCCGCTGATTTTTTCATACTGCGCATCGAAAGTAGCAGAGGAAGCAAGTAACAGAGGTTGGGACTCAAAAAATCTCGCGTTTTTTTACCGAGTGGTAGCAACCGTAATGCATCGTCGCATTGGTGATATCATCAAAACAGCGCACTTTGCATCAACAGAAGCCGCAAAGTTATACAACCATCGAGGCAAGCGCCCGATGGCCTTACAATTACTTGATCCAGATCTGTACACCAAGAACAGCGCCTCTGTTAAAAAGAAAGTCATTGTATCGCCGCTAGCCCAATTAAAGAAAAACTTAACAAGAAGTGAACATCAGGGCTGTAAAAACCAAGCCAACTTGGCCTTGAAAACCATTAAGCAAACCATCCCAAATGCCCAACACGCCATTATCTTCAGACACAACTCGACAGGATTTCAGCCACTTTTTCAATCTGGCTACAAACTGGACATATTGAAGAAAATTCGTTGGAATGCCGACTCAAAAGTATTTGGCAAACTGGCCAAACAAAAATCTGCAAGCCACTTATTCGGTGATAAGCTTGGTACCTTACTTTTAGATTTACCCGACACCTCGGATCAAATCATCGACGAACAAAGCCATCTTATTCTAGCGTCAGCGGTCGTCAACCAACAGGAAATGATGCTATTTTGGCTTGAAACTCGGACCGAATTTGACGAAAAAGATTTTAAGACACTGAAACAAATCGTGTCCCTTATTAATAACGCCTAAACTCAAACATCAGGACGAACACTGTGACTAAAGACCAACTGTTTGCCTTCGCGCAACACATCACACCTCAAAAAACGCTTTCACGAGCCATTGGCCGAATCGCGGAATGTGAGAATAACTGGGTAAAAAATACCTTTATCAGTCAGTTTGTAAAAAAATATCAAGTTGACATGTCTGAAGCCGTCAATAGTGACCCGCTTTCTTACCGCAACTTCAACGATTTCTTTACTCGTGCTATTCGACCTGAATTACGCCCAATTGCCGAGGGTGATGACAGTTTAGCTTGCCCTGCGGATGGCGCGATCAGTCAGTTAGGTAAAATTGAACACGGCACCATTTTCCAAGCCAAAGGCCACCACTACAGCCTAACAACCTTGCTTGGTGGCGATGCCTCTTTGTCAGATCAATTTCTTGGCGGCTCATTCGCCACTGTGTACTTGTCTCCAAAAGACTACCACCGCGTTCACATGCCATTAACGGGCAAGTTAACCAAAATGATCCATGTACCTGGCAAGCTTTTCTCGGTCAACAAAGTCACCGCAGAGCAAATCCCCAATGTCTTTGCTCGTAATGAACGTACCGTTTGCCTGTTTGAAACAGAAGCAGGCCCAATGGCTGTCATCCTAGTTGGCGCTATGATAGTCGCTAGCATTGAAACCGTTTGGGCAGGCCAGGTCACACCTTTCAATAAAAATGTCGTTACTTGGGATTATGCCAAACTTAATGACATAGAATTGAAAAAAGGCGAGGAAATGGGTCGCTTCAAGCTGGGCTCAACCGCCATAGTTCTGTTCGGCAAAGACGCCGTTAACTGGGAAGAAAGCCTGCAGGCAGAAAGCCCAACGCAAATGGGCATGCCATTTGGCAAAATAAACAAGCATTAAAAAGACATGCAAACGACCTGACACAAAAAAGCCTGCAATTGCAGGCTTTTTTAGTTAAGAATGAAGCACAACCACTAAGGCAGCTCGTCTTCCAACTCTTCTTTTGGCGTTGGCACCAAATCTTCTCTTGTGACATTCAATGCTAGCAATAAGTTTGCCGCCACAAAGATAGACGAATAAGTACCAATCACAATCCCCACAAGCAAAGCCATGGAGAAATTATGAATAGCCTCACCACCGAACAAGAATAACACCACCAACACAAACAAAGTCGTTAAAGAGGTGATCAAAGTACGGCCCAATGTTTGATTGATGGATTCATTAATCAAATCATAAGGTTCCGTTTCTCGCATAATACGGAAGTTTTCACGAATACGGTCACACACGACAATAGTATCATTCAAGGAATAACCCACCACCGCCAGTAAGGCCGCCAACACCGTCAAATCAAATTCCACATCGAAAAGCGAAAAGAAACCGAGTGTGATAATGACATCGTGCGCCAAAGCCGCAACAGACGCTAAAGAGAATTTAAATTGGAAGCGCACCGCAACATAGAGCATCACGATCAATAGCGCCAACAACATTCCTAAGCCGCCTTGCTCACGTAACTCTTCTCCCACTTGCGCACCAACAAACTCTGAACGCTGCAAAGTCACCGATACTTCACCGTTATTGCGCAAGCTATCAAGCACTTCGTCACCCAAAGTCGGCGTATAAGCATTTGCCATACGCACCACGACATCCGTCGGTGACCCAAAGTTCTGAACGACAATGTCGTCATAACCATTGTCGGCCAATAACTGACGCACATCATCCAGCTGAGGCGCTTGATCGTAAGCTACCTCAACCAAAGTACCACCGGTAAAATCTAAACCAAACTGTAGACCTTTTACGGCCAACGACCCTAAGGAGATGAGAATAAGGGCAACGGAAAAACACGCCACAACCTTACGCATCGCCATAAACGGAATAGTTGTCACTTTCATGGCTCTCTCCTTAAATATACAATTTCTTGTTTTTACGACCGCCGTAAACAAGATTTACTTGTGAACGCGTTACCACAATGGCCGTAAACATAGAGGTCAAAATACCCAACGACAGGGTGACTGCAAACCCTTTTACAGGGCCAGTACCGACAGCAAACAAGATCACTGCCACCAACAAGGTGGTAATGTTGGCGTCAAAAATCGTCGTAAATGCACGATTAAAGCCGGAATGAATCGCTTGCTGACTGGGCACTCCATTGGCTAACTCTTCCTTTATCCTGGAAAAAATCAACACATTGGCATCCACCGCCATCCCCATTGTCAACACAATACCGGCAATACCAGGCAAGGTTAACGTGGCCGACATCAAGGACATACACGCCATTAGCAATACAATATTCAGCGCCAAGGAAACATTGGCAAAAATACCAAACACCTTGTAATACACCAACATGAAAAGCATCACGACCAATAGACCAATCTGCGCAGAAGTCACACCCAACTGAATGTTCTCCGCACCCAAGCTTGGCCCTATAGTACGCTCCTCAACAAAGTAAATTGGCGCAGCTAGAGCACCGGCACGTAATAACAAAGCCAATTCAGAAGACTCACGAGGACTGTCTAACCCCGTAATACGGAAAGAGTTACCCAAAGTGGTTTGAATGGTCGCCAAGGAAATAATACCCTTCTCACTGTAACTGCGACGCACTTCTTCCATCTTGCCGTCTTTCTCAACAAAGCGACTACGGGATTTGTGTTCGATGAACACCACCGCCATATTACGACCCACAGCGGAGCGAGTCACTTTAGTCATCTGCTTACCACCCTTGGAATCAAGGCTGATATTCACCTGAGGCTGGCCATTTTCATCGAACGACGAGCTTGCATCCGCTACGCTGTCACCCGTAATGATGATGTCGCGCTCTAAACGCGCTGTACGACCACTACCATCACGGAAAGATAAGGTTTCAACATCCGCGCCTTGGTCATCCAAACCCGCTTCCAAATGGAACTCTAGGTTGGCTGTGGCACCAATAATACGTTTTGCTGCCGCGGTATCTTGAACACCCGGCAACTCAACCACAATACGATTGCTACCCTGACGTTGAACCAAAGGTTCTGCCACACCAAGCTCATTCACACGATTACGCAAGGTTGTTAAGTTCTGCTGCAATGCATAAGACTCGATTTCTTTGGTTTCCGCTTCAGTAAAGCTCACATCCAAAAAGTAATCTGTGTCTTCTTGACGAGTGCTGTAACGGTACTCAGCAAACTCACCTTTCAATAGATCTTCAGCCAAAGCTAGGTCTGATTCTTTTAAGAAGCGAATCGACAACACGCCATCCGCAATGCTGACACTACGATAACGCACTCGGTCTTTACGCAGAGCCGCTTTCATTTCACTGCTGCTAACTTCTAAGCGCTGTTTTAGCGCCGCAGGTGTATCCACCTCTAGCAAAAAATGCACACCACCACGTAAGTCCAAGCCCAACTTAGCTGGCCCTGCACCTAAAGAAGCCAGCCATTCTGGCGTGGTTGGCACTAGGTTCAACGCCGTCACATAGTCTTCCCCAAGGGCCGCCGCTACGACAGGTTTAGCAGCCAATTGGTCCTCGCCATTATTGAAACGCAAGGTACCGCCAGCAGAGGTTAGCTCTGCTTCTTTCAATTCTATATTTGCTTTACTGAGTGCCAGCTCTGCTTTTTGCAAAGTTTGCTGATCAACCACGGAAGTCGCTTTTTGAGTAGAGAGTTGTAACGCTGGATCATCCGGATAAAGGTTTGGGAAGGCATAGAGTAGCCCCAAAGCCAAAACAAGAAGAATTAGCAAATACTTCCACAAGGGGTACTTGTTAAGCATGAAAAATCCTTTACACCTAAAAATTTGAGTGGACTAGAAAGAAGAAAAGCGCCTTAGATTCTCTCTTTAGGCGCTTTTCCAGCAACATTAAATCGACTTTAATGTTCCTTTAGGCAACACAGCAGCAACAGAAGACTTTTGAAATTTCATTTCAACACCTTCCGATACTTCTAGAGCGACATAAGCATCGTCTACTTTTGTTACCTTACCTAGGACACCACCGCCAGTTACGACTTCAGTTCCTTTCTCTAGTGCAGCAATCAAGTTTTTATGCTCTTTCGCACGTTTTGCTTGAGGGCGCCACATTAAGAAATAGAAAATAACGACAAAGCCAGCAAGTAGGACTAGGTTAAAAATACCTGCGTCCGCTGGTGCGCCACCTTCAGCGTAAGCTGGTGAGATCAATGCGATCATGGTTTTAGCTCTCCAATGGTTTATGAAACTCTTACAATTCCCTGAAAAGAGAAAATTGTCATATTTTGTTTATTATTCACTCAAAGCAGGCGTTTCTAGGCCGCGCTTTGCATAAAACTCATCAACAAAGGCGTCAAATCTACCTTCATCGAGCGCCTTTCGCAATCCCGCCATGAGTGTTTGGTAATAACGAAGGTTATGGATGGTATTTAATTGTGCACCCACCATTTCCTGACACTTATCCAAATGATGTAGATAAGCCCGAGAAAAGTTTTTACAAGTGTAACAGTCACATTCTTTATCAAGTGGGTCAATATCATGGCGATATTGAGCGTTACGAATGCGCACTACACCTTCAGACGTAAACAAATGACCGTTACGAGCATTACGAGTTGGCATTACACAGTCAAACATGTCAACGCCGCGACGAACCCCTTCCACTAAGTCTTCTGGTTTGCCTACGCCCATCAAATAACGCGGTTTATTTTCTGGCATTTTCGGTGTGATGTAATCCAACACCTTGATCATTTCTTCTTTTGGCTCACCCACGGACAAACCGCCAATGGCATAACCGTCAAAACCAATCTCTTCTAAGCCTTCTAGAGACTCATCACGCAAGTTTTCGTACATGCTACCTTGGATGATACCAAACAGAGCAGACGGACTGTCACCGTGCTCCTCTTTAGAACGCTTCGCCCAACGCAGACTCATGCGCATCGATTTTGCCGCCACATCAGCAGTCGCAGGATAAGGCGTACATTCATCAAAAATCATCACAATGTCTGAGCCAAGATCGCGCTGAACCTGCATGGAAATCTCAGGACTCAAAAAAACTTTAGAGCCATTAATGGGTGAACGAAAGCTCACCCCTTCTTCTGTGATTTTGCGCATTTCCCCCAAAGAAAACACCTGAAAACCACCCGAATCGGTCAAAATAGGTTTCTTCCATTGCGTGAAGTCATGCAGATCCCCATGCGCTTTTACCACCTCGGTTCCTGGGCGTAACCAAAGATGGAAAGTGTTCCCCAAGATAATATCAGCACCGATTTCCTCGATGTCCTTGGTTAACATACCCTTCACTGTGCCATACGTACCGACTGGCATAAAAGCAGGTGTCTCCACCTTACCTCGTGGAAAAGTCAAAGTCGCGCGACGCGCTTTACCTGAACTGGTATGCAGCTCAAAATCCATAAAACATTCTGGACGTTTCTCAGACATACGTCTTATTCCTCACTTTGCGGGCCTTTCGCCTGCGCATTTCGTGTAATAAACATGGCATCACCATAACTGAAAAATCGATACTTCTGCTCCACCGCCACGCGATAAGCAGACATTACTTGCTGATAGCCTGCAAAGGCACTGATCAACATAATCAAGGTTGATTCAGGCAAATGAAAATTGGTCACCAAAGCATCAACGGTTTTAAATTCGTAACCGGGGTAAATAAAAATACTGGTATCACCTTGCATTGGCGCAATCTCACCCGATTGACTGGC
Organism: Marinomonas aquiplantarum; assembly: GCF_003314975.1. Lineage (GTDB taxonomy): Bacteria > Pseudomonadota > Gammaproteobacteria > Pseudomonadales > Marinomonadaceae > Marinomonas > Marinomonas aquiplantarum. The sequence continues at coordinate 101,682 of NZ_QNRF01000007.1, read as the reverse complement.
GGACTCCAAACTGCGTACGCTCGTCGTACCAACAGCAATCACTCGACCACCACGCGCTTTAGTTGCTTGCACCTGCTGAACAACCTGCTCATCTACTTCAACATACTCCGCGTGCATAATGTGGTCTTCTACATTATCCACCTTCATTGGCTGAAAGGTTCCCGCACCAACGTGCAAGGTAACAAAAGCCACCTCAACGCCCTTGTCCTTTAATTTAGCCAACAAAGCATCATCAAAATGCAAGCCTGCTGTTGGCGCGGCAACGGCTCCGGGCTTTTCGTTATAAACCGTTTGATAACGTTCTTGGTCACTGTCTTCATCAGGACGTTCGATATAAGGCGGCAATGGCATGTGGCCGACACGAGTTAAGATATCCAAGACCGGCTCTTGAAATGCCAAATGGAATAACGCACCTGAGCGGCCCAACATAGTCGCTTCGATCTGCTCTCCCTTATCTTGTCCCAAAAATATCTTAGTGCCTTCTTTTGGTGACTTACTGGCACGAACATGCGCCAATACTTCGTGACTCGAAGTTACTCGCTCTACTAAGATTTCAACTTTACCACCTGACTCTTTCTGTCCAAACACTCGGGCAGGAATGACTCGGGTATTATTAAATACCATCAAATCGCCAGCTTGAACCAAGTCCAACACATCTGGAAATTGACGATGAACAACCTCACCACTTGGCCCATCAAGATGCAAAAGACGGCTTGCAGTTCTATCCGGCGTAGGGTAATTCGCAATGAGAGAATCGGGTAAATCAAAGTGATAATCGGAAACGAGCATGAAATGAAAGCTACCTAGAAAAAACGACCCAATATTCTAGCGAAAAACCAGATAAAAAGGTACTTCCAACCCACTAGATATTAAAAAGATAAAAAAATATTCAACCAATCGTTGACATCTTTTCAAATTAACCTAGAATACGCCTCACCTTTTTCAAGGCCAGTGTGGTGGAATTGGTAGACACGACGGATTCAAAATCCGTTGCCGAAAGGCGTGGCGGTTCGAGTCCGCCTACTGGTACCATTTAGACGAAGCCCTAGCTATTTTAGTTAGGGCTTTGTTGTTTCTAGGACACTGACAACAGCTCCTCCCACCTTAGCATTTACCCCATTTAAGATAATTAAAAGCCAAACAAAGCCAACCCATAACCCTGCCCAAGATTTAGTTTTCCTTAATCCGTCATAAGACTGTAGAAAAACTACATCATTAACGTTTTTTTATCACGCGCAAAACCTTTCTCAATGACTACAATACAAACCTGAACTAGTCGCTTTTTAATTGGAGAAAATTGCATGCTGAAAAGCTACACAGCATTACTTGCTTTAGGTGTCATTTGGGGATCAAATTTTATTTTCATGAAATGGTCTACTTTACTCATAACACCAAGCCAAACTGTTTTATTACGAGTTCTGTGCGGTTTCATCCCTCTCTTTCTGATTGCACTGTACACAAAAGCTCTTCACCGAGGGCAATTTAAACACCTACTGCACTTTGCCGTCATGTCCGTACTGGCCACGACATTTTACTATTACGGTTTTGTGGCCGGTACAGCCCTACTTCCAACTAGCGTTGCTGGCCTTTTAAGTGGCTCTATTCCCATTTTCACCTTTATATGCGCTTTTCTATTTTTAAGAAAAGACCGCCCTACACGACAAATGTTAATTGGGGTACTGGTTGGATTTTTAGGCATAATAATCAGTGCTCGCCCATGGGAAAATGTTGAAGGAATCAACTTAATGGGAGTGATTTGGATGATAGCAGGAACAACCAGTTTGGGCGTATCATTTGTCTATGCTCAACGCCTTTTGTCACCACATAAAATTCCACCTCTAGCCTTAGCCACATGGCAAACAGGCTTCGCCTCATTAACCTTATTAGCTCTAACAGACTTTACAGGTATGTTCGAGATAATGTCGAACACTCAAACCACCTTGGGCGTCGTTATCGGTCTTGGGCTACTTGGTACTGGCGGAGCTTTTTTCCTCTATTACTATGCAATAGAAAAACTAGGATCTGTAAAAGCCTCTGGGGCAACCTATATCGCACCTGTTGTTGCCGTTATTATTGGTGCCATTGTCGGAGAGGAAATTCACTTGTTACTTATCATCGCGTTGACCTTAATCCTAACAGGTGTAATCCTAATTCAAACAGGAGCTAAAAAACCACCAACTAGCCAATCAAATAAAAGCTAACCATCTAGCTCCAAGCGGTTAATCAGCCTCTGATTAGCCGCAACAAAGCCTATAAACTTATTTTAACTCAAACTCATCCAGGCACCATTGCCAAACCGCGCTAACGGCAACAGATGTTTGTATATCTTTCTTTTTGACTAGAAAGTAGTCTGGTTTAATAAAAAATGAGTGATCTAATAACTGCACTAACCGACCGAATGCTAACTCTTGTGCAACAAATGCTCGACACACTAACGCAACACCTTGCCCCGCTAAGGCGGCATCAATTGCCAAAGATGTTTGATTAAACTTAGCGCCTGCAATTTTTTCATTAGACCGAAGTATAGTCGGCCAATGATTGTGGGCATCATGCAACAATGGAAATTGTTGCAACATTTCTAAAGATAGAGGGACACTTTGTCCTTCTAATAATTGTGGGCTTGCGACTACGACTAGCTCCTGAGGAAATAGAGGCTCCGCTTGCAAATTAGAGGCAAAAGGTTCTTTGCTGAGTCGAACGGCAATATCAATTTGGTCAGCATCAAAATCTGAGATAGACTCTGTCGCCACTGTTTTCAACTCAATATCAGGAAACCGTGTATTTAACGAACCAAGACGAGGAATAAGTAATTTCGCTGCAAACGTTGGCGTGACACTAATCGTAACCGTATTAGAACGCTCAACCATTATTGACGTCGCTTCTCCCATGACATCAAACGCTCTCGTCAGACTAGCAAGATAGACAATGCCTTTTGGAGTAAGCGCCAAACCGCGTGGCAAACGCTGAAAAAGCAAAACACCCAAATGCTCTTCAAGGGAGCGCACTTGCTGCGCAACGGCTCCTTGCGTTACACCGAGCTCTTCTGCAGCACGACGAAAACTCAGGCAACGCCCAGCCACCTCAAATGCTCGAAGTGAATTTAATGCTGGAAGCTTTCTACGTGGCAACATAATGACCTAACCTCATCGTTTTCATCTAGCATATGGCGCCATATTGACAAACCAAGCACCCAAAATGACTCTAATGATATCAATATCTCGTTTTGTCGATGGTAAAATACATCATAGCCTTTCGAACGATAAGCAAGACTGGTATAGTCCCATCGTTATTTTCGGTGAGGTTTTGACGTATTTCGCTGAAGTTTTATTATAAAATTATTTCGAGCGCAGCAATATGAATCGTCGTAAAAAAATCAAAAGCATTCTGACCAAAAAGGCGAAGCAGGCTAACCTGAAAGCCAACCCGAAGAGCAAACCAAAATACATTTCCAAAGCAGAGCGAGCAAAGCTGGAAGCAGAAGCTAATCCGATGTCATCGAGCGAACCCGACACGACACAAGAAGACAACCAATAACCTTTCTAACAGTTAATGGCGCCTGTATTAAAACTTGGCTCTAAAATGCCAATCCCCTTCTTTCATATCGTTGCGAATTGCACTAACAATGCTCTGTTCAATTTCACTTGAATCAAGCTCGAACAAGCCGCAGCGACTTAAGACTTGCTTCTTTTGAATACTCTTACCAAGGTATTCGTACACCACTCGAGCACAACAAGGCGCTCTTTCACCACTGCCAGACACCCCTAAACGCAGCCCTGTTAAGCGCACCACCCGATTTTGAAAGGAAGGATATAAAATCGTCTGTGTCATTTCCACATGCGTTTCTTGTTCATAATCCATTAAAAACAACCGATCCGATAGCAATTGCACCATGCCGCTGTAGACACCATGAAATGCTTTACTCACCCCGTCTGGATTAAGTCGTTCAGTGCGCTGATAATAAGTTTTATCCCCTTGCGAACGAATGTCGACCAAGGTGCGCAATACCTGACCAGGACACGCCATCGACATATAGTATTCGTAATAATAACCACAGTATTTTGACAGGCCGGACTGACCTGATTCATTTAGTTGATTGATGTGCTTCTGTTCGGGCGTCAAACTGGTTTGAGCAGTGGACTGACGAATCGGTCTAGACTGGACCAATTGCGAAAATTGCGGTTGAGGCAGCATCATTTCCTCCACTTCTACCCCAAAGAACTCACCAATACGTCTTAACGTATTTTTGCTCGGCATGGTGGTAGCATTCAAATAGCGATTAAACTGCGGACGATTGATATTAAGACGCCGGCAAACTTCTGCAACCGACTTATAATAACTACATAAGAGCTGCAAGTTTTTCGCTAGATCTTCAGACACACATACCTCCCTAGCCAATACCCTAATCAGAACGGTTAATGTTGACACCACCATCACGCTAACGCTCATCAGTGTAATCGATAACCCCTTAAAAGCACACTTTCAAAAGATGCTAGTAGACGCCACTTGAGCACCAACTAGCATCATTGAGCAACATCTCACGAACTCCCTATTCAAGACAATTTTGGATCCAATTAACAGCGTCTATTCTTTCCAAAGACACTCATAATAAATCTAAAAAAACAGTAGGAGTTTTCTATGCTATCCCTTCTTACCGATCTATTGTGGAGTAAGGTGTTAATTGCCGTTTTAATCGGTATAGGCATCTGGTTCACAATCGCCACCCGTTTTGTGCAATTCCGCTATTTCGGTAACATGTTCAAAATCCTAACAGCCAAACATCACGAGGCCGATGGTAAACATTTGAGCTCATTCCAAGCTTTAATTCTATCGGTTGCAGGTCGTGTTGGTGGCGGCAACATTGCCGGTGTTGCAGTGGCGATTACCCTAGGTGGACCTGGTGCTATATTCTGGATGTGGGTAGTTGGCCTTATGGGCATGGCCACCAGTTTCGTTGAATGCATGCTAGCACAAACCTATAAAACCGCTGAAAATGATGGCACTTATCGTGGCGGTCCCGCTTACTACATTGAACGCGGCCTGGGCAAACAATGGAAATGGCTGGCGGTCATTTACTCTGTTTTATTATTAGCGACTTTTGGCATCGCTTTTACCACATTGCAATCTTATTCTGTTGCCACTTCTCTCGAAGATGCTTTTGGCATTCAGCCATATTACAGTGGCATTGCAATGGCTTTTGTTGTCGGCCTAATCATCTTTGGTGGCGTTAAACGCATAGCGCAAGTCGCCGAGGTTCTTGTTCCTATCATGGCTGGCGGCTACTTGTTGATTGCTTTAATTGTCATCGCCATGAACTTAAGCCTCATTCCAGAAACATTAATGCTGATCATCAAAAGTGCCTTTGGACTTGAGCCCGCGATTGGTGGTGGTATCGGAGCCGCTATTTTAATGGGCGTTAAACGTGGTTTATTTTCCAATGAAGCTGGTCTTGGCAGTGCGCCAAACGTCGCGGCCGTTGCTTACATTCCACACCCAGCAAACCAAGGTATTGTACAGGCATTCTCTGTCTTTATTGACACCATCGTACTGTGTACTTGTACCGCCCTAATCATCTTATTGGGAACCGCTTATGATCCTACTAGCACAGATACTGTTCAGGGCGTCGCGTTAACCCAGGCTTCCCTTGCTACTCACATGGGTGATTATGGCCGTATGTTTGTCAGCATTGCCTTGCTGCTATTTGGTTTTAGTACGGTGCTATACAACTACTACCTAGGGGAAAACAGCGTCAGCTACTTAACCAAATCAGATAATCACGGCTTCTATATGAATTCGTTCCGGGTGATCATTATTTGTCTATGCTGTACAGGTGCCATTTTGGACCTAGGTACGGTTTTTGCCTTCGCGGATCTCACTATGGGACTGCTGGCCTTAGTCAACTTAGTTGCCCTAGCACTGCTGTTTAAAGTGGCAAAACGCATCATGAAAGATTTCGACAGCCAACGCCAATCAGGTAAAGAAACCCCCACCTTCGAAGCAGAACGTTTTGACGATTTAGATTTAGACACAGCTTCTTGGCCAAACAAAGACAACCATTAACTTAAGCTAATATGTGGCCTCATTCCTATCGAATGAGGCCCTAGGAAAACCTTATGAATACTCGCTCTGAATACGACTTACTTGGCAACATGGATCTTCCTGCGGATGCACTATATGGCATTCAAACACAGCGAGCCGCCCAGAACTTCGCCATTACCGGCGTACCCATTTCACATTTTCCAGAGTTAATTAAAGCCTTGGCAATGGTCAAAGCCTCAGCGGCACGTACTAACCAAGAAATGAATTTATTAACCGATGAAAAGGCCGATGCGATTGTCGCGGCTTGTCAAGAGCTGATTCTAGGAAAACATCATGACGCTTTTATTGTTGACGTTATTCAAGGCGGCGCTGGCACCTCAACCAACATGAATGCAAATGAAGTTATTGCCAACTTAGCGCTAACCAAACTCGGTCACAAATTAGGTGACTACCAATATTTACATCCTAACGATGATGTCAATCGTTCACAATCCACCAACGACGCCTACCCGACTGCCGCCTGCTTGGGCATTCAATTTGCGGCGGACAATTTTGTTCCCAGCTTAGCCTCACTTAAAGCGGCGCTAGAAGAAAAAGGCAAAGCGTTTGCTCACATTGTCAAAATGGGACGAACGCAATTACAAGATGCGGTGCCTATGACACTTGGACAAGAGTTTGATGCTTTTGCAGTGACTCTAGGGGAAGACATCGACCGCATCAGTGAAGCCTGCGCCTTATTATGTGAAGTGAACTTAGGCGGCACCGCCATTGGTACTGGCATCAATACGCCAGAAGGTTACGCTACGCGTGTGGTTGAAAAGCTGGCCACTATTTCGACCAAACCCATGGTCCCTGCGAGCAACTTAGTAGAAGCGACCTCAGACATGGGCGCGTTTGTGTTTTTCTCCGGAATTTTGAAGCGCCTCGCCATTAAACTCAGCAAGATGAGCAATGACTTACGCCTACTTTCCAGTGGCCCTCGTACCGGATTAGGTGAAATTAATTTGCCTCCAATGCAACCTGGCTCTTCCATTATGCCTGGCAAGGTCAACCCAGTGATTCCTGAAGCGATGAACCAAACCGCGTATCAAGTCATTGCCTCAGACTTAGCGGTATCACTGGCTGCTGAAGCAGGCCAATTACAGCTTAACGCCATGGAACCTATGATTATTTACAACCTGCTAAACTCTTTAAAAATGCTTAAAGAAGCTTGTCACATGCTAGAACACCGCTGCATCCGTGGCATTACCGCGAACGAAGCCGTTTGTGCCGGTCATGTGGAAAATAGCATTGGCATTATCACTGCGCTTGTTCCCCACATTGGCTATTCCAATGCCTCGCGCATTGCCCGTCAAGCCTTGACCACAGGCAGCACGGTAAAAGCACTTATTATAGAAGAACAGCTATTAACGGAAGAGCAAGTCAATCTATTACTGAGCCCAGAGTCTATGCTATCCCCAAGCAAGGTGAGTTTATGAGTGCGCAGGTTTTAGTAGTCTATACTGGTGGCACCATAGGTATGACTCAAACAGCGCAAGGCTTGGCCCCAGCATCGGGGTTACAAGATCGAATTGAACGCGCTTTAGATGGTAGTTTGAGTAGCTTACCGAGCTTTGAAGTGCTAGAAATTTCACCACTTATCGACAGTGCTAATATCACCCCAGCTCACTGGACCAAACTTGTCTCTATTCTCAACATTCATTGGCAAGATTATGATGGCTTCGTAATCTTACATGGCACAGATACCATGGCCTATACCGCTTCAGCCTTATCATTTATGCTCGGTGCCGGTTCTAAAAATGTCATTCTAACCGGCTCTCAAATTCCCTTAGGAATGAACCGATCCGATGCCACTGCCAATCTACAAGCTGCGCTTTCATTGGCTGTCATAAAATCCATTCCAGACGTCAGTCTGGTGTTTAATGGCAAACTTATGCGGGGCAACCGAATTCAAAAGATCAGTAGCGGAAGATTTGAGGCTTTTCACACTCCAAACGATGACTTACTGGGTGAATTAGCGATTCATATTCAACTCTACCCTGAACGATTGAGTGAATTTCCCTCTGACCAATGTCCAACTAATCTAGACGATAAGTTAGTAACCTTTCAATCCGGTGCTGTTGCCGTCTTAACACTTCATCCGAGTCTGCCGATCAGCGTATATCAAAGCGTACTGGATGACCAAAATTGCCATGGCATTATTTTAATGACCTATGGCGCTGGCAACGTGCCGGACCAAAACCCAGCCTTTCTATCTTTCTTGACGGAAGCCATGTTGCGAAAAAAAATCGTCGTCAATCTCACCCAATGCCTGCATGGCGGGGTATCTCAAGGCGCTTACGCTGCCGGCTCAATGCTGTCATCTATGAATGTGCTAAGTGGGCAGGACATGACCCTAGAGGCCGCTTTTTGTAAACTACATTGGCTGATTGCCAAAGGCGAAAGCTACCATAGTCTGATGGAGAAATGGTCAATCAACTACGCCAATGAATTGACCACTAAGTAACAAACTCCAGGATACCTTGGCATGGCGAGGTATCCTGTATGACACAACCGACATTAAAATCATGCATTGAGAACCTAGGCTATCAATCTATTCACTGAAACAATTCAACTTAAACCAACGGCCCCCACACTGCCCATTCGTTACCACAAGGGTCCAAAAAGTGAAAACGGCGGCCGCCAGGGAATTCAAAAATGACCTGCTCTATGGTGCCACCAGCAGCTTCCACATGACTCACCGCACTTTCTAGATCGTCACTGTATAAAACCACCAATGCCGCTCCTGTTTGCGGACGTGAACAAAAGTCGGCCTGAAAAAAGCCACCGTCTAGACCAGCATTTTTAAACGCGCTGTATTCTGGACCATAATCTTCGAAGTCCCAACCAAACGCTTGTCGAAAAAAGGCCTTATTAAGCTCAAGATCTCGTGCCGGTAATTCTACATAATTTATCTTAGTTGATTGCATAACGGTCTCACTTTACGGTTGATGCGACGACGAAAATCACACTGATCAATATCATTGTGCCGCCAAGCCATTGTTGTTTGCTAAGCCTCTCTGAAAAACGCACTTTAGAGTAATACAAAGTCCCAAGAATTTCGATTTGCCCAAGGGTTTTAACCAAAGCTGGATTCACCAAAGCGAAACCTGTAAACCAACCAATTGACCCTAACGAGCTTAAAACACCCACCTGACAACTCAAGCGAAACGCCCGCCTAAAAGGCGCTTTAATATCTCGCATCTTAGCCATCTGCAACGAACACAAAACAATAGATTGAATAACCAAAACAAACCATAAAGTCACTCCAGCCGACGTAATGATCGAACCTGACAAGGCGTGACTTGCCATCGACGCCATCACAGAAGTCATGGCGAAACACAGGCCGCTTGCCAAACCAAACAGCAAAGAAGCATCGCGATGAGCGTGACGAAGGTTATGCCATTTTACCGTCATCACCACAGCACCCAACACACCTAACCCAATCCCTATCCAAGACCCCAAGGTAAGTGTGTAATGTAACAAGGGCAAACCAATCAGTGCGGCTAATACGGCTTCTGTCTTGGCGAGCAGTGTGCCAATGGCATAACTGCCTGACTGAAACGCTCGCAGCATAAAGTAGGTAGCAAATATTTGCGCCAAAGCACAGACAGAAGCCGCCCACCAAAACGTCATTGTGCCATTCAGAGATACCCCTCCAAATAGCCACCAAACCGCTAATAAATAGAGAGTCACCAGAGGCAAACCGTACAAAGAACGTGCCATGGTGGCATGTAAAAATCCGGCTTCACGAGCTAAGGTATTTTGATAGGCGGTTCTAGCAGACTGACATGCAGCCGCAAAAAGAGTGATAAAAATCCACATACTAACGCTCGATATTGGGTAGGAAAAAGACTCGAAGCATTAGAATGCGATGATCTTAGCTATTTGTAAAAGGAATTAATCGAATCGTGTTCATTCCACTTAGGAATGAACACCTTAACATGAATACATTACGAGCTCTTCTTACGCAGTTCCGTCACCTGCTCTCCTGCAATTCCCCAATTGTCGGTCTCAACTTCATCAATTACCACCACAGTAGTCGATGGATTTTTTCCTAATACGTCCACCAATAAATCTGTCGCACCTTTGATCAAAGCCTGCTTTTGTTCCTTTGTAACACCTTCATTGGTGATGCGAATATTCACGTATGGCATTCTATTTCTCCTTTGTACCATCATTAGAGGTTAAGCGTGTGTTCATCTTTTTTTGACGACCGCGATATTAGAATCGCACAATGAACCGAATTTTAAAACACTCATATTGCCGTTTTGCTTTAGTGGGCGGCGTTGGCTTCTTAGTCGATCTCACCAGCTTGATTCTATTGTCACAATGCGTGCCTTACACAATTGCTAGAGGGCTTTCCTTCTGGGTCGCCGCCAGCTCAAACTGGTGGTGGAATCGGCACTTTACCTTTTCGGATAACAGGCATAAAAAAACCGCTGTGCTGGAATGGTTACAATTCCTCAGCGGTTCATTAATGGCCTTCATTCCAAACCTTGGCGTCTATCTATTACTCATCAAAATTCAACCATTTATACATCATCACGGACTCACGGCACTTTGGCCATACTTTGCCATGATGCCAGGGGTATTCATCGGCATGTGTATTAACTATTCACTATCGCGTTATTGGGTCTTCCGTGACCAGTAAATACAACCTCAGGAGCCTTGATTCGACTGACCATGCTCTGCAAAACGCCCTTTATCCTTATCATGCACTTGATCGTGACGTGGCCAAGGCCAACCACCAAATTGAGTACGCTGATAATCTTGGAAAGCTTGCTGCAACTCAGCACGAGTATTCATAACAAAAGGACCATGCTGTTCAACATGCTCATTGATAGGGCGTCCTTGCAGCAGTAGAAAACGAGCAGCCTTACCCAAATTCTTTAACACCATACTAGCATCACTTTTCAGCACAAAGGCCTGATCAACAGACACAGTTTCCTTGTCTAACGCAACTTGATCACCTTCAAAGAAATACAAGGTTCGCGACAGTCCAGCCCTAGCCGCAGGTAACGTCCATTCCGCTTCTTCAGCCAGATCAACCAACCAAATCGCCACGTGATTCTGCTCTTCAGCCGCCCAAGAGTTTGGAGGACATGGTGCTGGTTGCACACCACTAATCGGGCCAGCAATTACTTTCACACTGGTTTCAAAGCCTTGTGCATCTTTTTCTGTCAGTACGGGTGTGTCCTCATTCCATAACATGGTGAAATGGGGAGGCACCATTTTATTCTTGCTTGGTAAATTCAACCAAATTTGGAACAATTCAACGGGATTGCGATCTGTTTCGTTTAACAAGGGAAACATTTCCGAATGCTGCACGCCTTGACCAGCAGTCATCCACTGAGTATCGCCCTGACCATAACGGCCAGCCGCTCCAATGGAGTCTGCATGATCGACAAAGCCTTTATTAACAATGGTGACCGTTTCAAAACCACGATGCGGGTGAGCTGGAAAACCCGGTACTTTACTACCGTGATACATACGCCAACCGTCAATACCTGAAAAATCCTGCCCAATAGGCCGATTATTCAATGGTGCATCCGGTCCCATTTCACCATTTGCTTGAGGGTAGTTATCATTATGAAAGGCGCAAAATAAGAAAGGGTCAAATGTTGGCCAAAACATCTCTAGTGGTATTTTTTTAAGGATTGCAGCGCTCATATTGTCTCTCCCAAAACGGTTTCATTCATTCTTTAAAGGCATTCCTCATAAAGAACAATGGATAAGATGAGACCATAATAACATCAAAAAACTTGATTGATTTATGCTAAAACCGAATCCAATCAATCGATTTTTTAAATATAACTAGGGAAAGGTCACACTAGCAATGCAACCCTTCTTAGCATTATCTTGCAGACTAAATTCACACGCGTATTTGACACAAATATCACGCACAATCATCAAGCCCAAACCATAACTTTCACCGCCCGGTTTACCACTCAAGCCACAACCAGTATCAATCACGTCAATGTGATTACCCACAACGTGAATATCTATACGCCCTTTTTCGGTTGATGCCATGGCATTTTTAAGCAGATTTCCGATTAAAATATGAAAAATAGGCTCAGACATCTTAGTCTCTAAGCCATTCTGCATCTGAATATGCACCGACACTTGATCATCCACTAAATACATCATGTGGGCTTGTTTGATGCTTTCCAGCTCCGTCATTGTCACAAGACGTTTGGGAATACTTGAGAGATCTTCCTCTCGAGTCAGCGACAATAGGGTTAAAATATAATCTTCCATTTCCTGACAAGCTTGGCGCATTCTGACCTGCTGACGTTGAATAAACTCAGGAGAATCCGTTTTACCAAGCAAGGTTACCGCCCCTTTCATCACCATCAAAGGGGTTCGTAATTCATGACTTGCATAGCGGTTAAACGCTCGTTCACGCTCAATTAATCCTTGAATTTGCTGTTGATAATCATTGAAACAAGCCACCAGTAAATGAACCTCACGTGTCGCCGCACCTTCAGGCAAGGCAATCGGTGACAAATCACCAGGCCGCCTAGAGGTTAAAAATTGAGACAGCTGTGACAGCGGCTTGGTTAAACGCATAGAAATACGCATAACGACCCAAAGACTAACGACCAATAAAAGCAAAGAAAGCATGAGTTGAGTGCTTTGAGTCTGAAACATCTGAGCTTCACTGATCTCATAAATTTCATCGTAATGGATAATATATAAGGTCTTTTGCTCACCATTGATGATCACTTGGGAGCGCATCGAAAAAACTTCCAAATTGGTATCCGACGCCTCATCTAACTCATAGGGCAAATCATCTGTCATATTAGGATCAAGAACCACGCCCAAAGGTAGGCTTTCCTGACCAACATAAGCCTCTGAAAAAGGCGGAATAGATAGATGCGTTAAATTGGTACCTTGCAAACGCTCTACGGCTGTATTTTTATCTTTTAACATACGATTTTCAGCGTAGATCATTTCCACATTTTCAATCACTGACTGAAACATGGAAAAATGAAAAGCAATGATGGCAAAGGCAACGATGGAGAAATAGGTAAAGGTTAATTGTTTAGCCGTTTTAATACGTTTCATTCTTGGTCTTCCGCAACAAGTCGATAGCCTACTTTCGACACAGTCTGTAAATAGGCATGCTCAAACGGTCGATCAATTAAACTGCGCAACTGATAAATATGACTTCTTAATACTTTACTGTCAGGTTCTTCATCCCCCCAAAGGGCATCAGAGATCTCATTCTTACTCACTACATCAGGCGCCTTTTGCATAAGCAGTCTTAAAATAGTGTATTGCGATGGGTTTAATGCATATCGACTCCCTTCTCGCTGCAAAATACGCGTATTCATGTCGAGTCTTAATTGCCCAAATACCAGTTCACGGTTCGCCACTTTGCCTTTCTGCCGCCGAACTAAAGCTTGAATTCGGGAGTCCAGAATATCCAGATCAAAGGGCTTCACTAAATAGTCATCGGCCAAGCTTTCGAAGCCCGCTAAAATATCGTCTTTCGTATCCCGTGCCGTCAACATCAAAACGGGGGTATCCACACCCTGCTCACGTAAAGATCGACATACAGTTAGTCCGTCCATTTTTGGCAGCATGACATCCAATATAATCACATCGTAAGGCTCAGCGACTGCTAGATTAAAACCGTGCTGGCCGTTATTGGCATAATCCAACTCGTCACCTTTGAGTTCAAAATAATCAAAAATAACACCCGCAATGTCTTTATGGTCTTCCACCAACAGTAACTTCATACAATTTTATTTCTGGCCTCTTTGCATTTCATATAATTGTGACACAAAGAGATGAAAAAAAAGTGAATCATCTTTTTGCGACAAGCGCCTCACTAATATGACCTCATTATGAACTTAACTGAGGAAACACTATGAGTGCGGTCGCCTATCAGCACTTTGTGCACGCTAAAACCAATGACAAAGTAGAAAAACAAGCCCCCTTGGTCAGTGTCATCATCCCTTTTTTAAACGAGCGAGATGTCTTAGAACAATGCCACCAACGAGTCTGTAATGCGTTGTCAGCCCTGCATCAACTCTGTGAAATCGTCTATGTGGATGATGGTAGTCAAGATGCAAGCTGGCAATTAGTCAGCCAATTCCAACACCCTACACACAGCATTCGCAGCTTAAGACTCAGTCGAAACTTCGGCAAAGAAGCCGCCTTAAGCGCGGGATTAAAATCGGCCTTGGGGCAATGCGTCATATTACTGGATGCCGACCTTCAGGACCCACCTGAATGCATTCCTGATATGGTGAAGGCTTGGCAGCAAGGTGCTCAAGTTGTCGAAATGCAACGTCGAGAAAGGCACGGTGAAAATTGGCTAAAACGCACAACCGCCCATTGCTTCTATCGCTTTATGTCTTATATCAGCGACTCGCCCATTACAGAAAATGTGGGAGACTTTCGCCTCATGGACAAGAAAGTCGTTGAGGTCATCAACACCTTGCCTGAACGCACCCGCTTTATGAAAGGACTGCTGGCTTGGCCCGGGTTTACTCGCCAAGTCATGACTTTTGACCGAGACCCAAGACTAGCAGGCAAAACAAAATGGAATTACCCAAAACTCATCCATCTTGCCTTAGAAGGCATTACCTCTTTTAGCACCAAACCGTTACGTTGGGCGACGCTAGCAGGACTCACCACTTCGTTTTTCACCTTTGTCATGGCCATGGTCGTGCTGACCAAAACCTTAGTATGGGGCGAGCCTGTAGTTGGCTATCCTTCAACCGTCTTAATCATATTATTTTTAGGCGGCATCCAGCTCTTATCCATTGGCGTTTTAGGGGAATATGTTGGTCGCCTCTTCATCGAGTCCAAACAACGCCCACTGTATGTCTTAATGGAAGAAACCACCTCGGAACCCACTTTTGCTCAATCGGAAACAACAAGATGACAAATCCCCCAAATACATTCCTTAATAAAACCCTAGTATGGCTTCTGGCCCTTTGTCTTGGCCTGCGCTTCGTTTCCTTAGCGCTTTACCCATTAATGGATACCACCGAAGCAAGGTATGGGGAAATGGCTCGAATCATGTTCGAAACAGGAAACTGGGTCACTCCTATGTTTGATTACCACATTCCATTTTGGGGAAAGCCGCCCCTTTTTACCTGGTTAAGCAGTTTAGGATTTTCTATATTTGGGGTAAGCGAGTTCGCCGCTCGCCTACCTCACTTACTAGTCGGCATTGGCATTGTCTTATTAATTTATCAATTCGCTCGTGACGCTTTTCACAGCAAAACACTAGGTTTATGTGCCGCTGCCGTTTTAGCCTCAACCGTTTCCTTTATTCTTTTAAGTGGCGCGGTCATGACAGACACCGCTCTGACGTTTTCAATCAGCCTTAGTATGATCAGCTTTTGGCAAGCTTGGCATGGGAAATACAAAATTTGGGGCTACCTATTTTTCGTCGGGTTAGCTCTTGGCATGCTCTCTAAAGGCCCACTTGCCATCGTACTTGTTGGCATCAGCCTTACCCTTTGGTTGCTACCAAATGGCCGCTGGAAACGACTTTGGCAGCGTCTACCTTGGGGTTATGGCAGTGTTCTATTCATCATCATTGCATTACCTTGGTATCTCATTGCTGAACATCGAACGCCCGGTTTTTTAAACTATTTTATCATTGGCGAGCACATTAAGCGCTTTATTGTCAGTGGTTGGCAGGGAGATTTGTATGGCTCTGCACACGAAAGAACACGTGGCACCATCTGGCTTTACGCTTTTATCGCCATGCTTCCGTGGAGCCCGTTACTTATTTGGCAATGGCTTCGTCACTTCAAAGAACATCGTGATGTTGAACAAAGTGAACATGGTATGACGAGCTTTCTGCTCCTATGGATGCTGGCACCAATGCTACTGTTCAGCTTTTCCGGTAACATTCTTGCCAGCTATGTCATGCCAGCCTTACCAGCTATGGCATTGTTACTAACTCGTTTACATCAACAGCGACCACTACCCTACCGGCTTTATCAGATTGGATTCGTCACACCACTGTTATTAATTGGCTTAGTGAGTGCCCTTCATTTTCAGTGGGTCAGAGTAAAGTCAGAAAATGACCTACTCACGCAATGGCAAGCACAACCGGAAGCGCAACAAAGCGATTTATTCTATCTTCATAAACGCCCATTTTCAGGACAATTTTATTCAGCTGGCCGAGCAAAAGAACGCTCAGCAGACATTCATTCTTGGCTGCCAAATCAGCACAACACTTTCTTCATTGTTCAAGCCCACAAAGATTACGTAGATTACCCCTACTGGTCATGCCAGGAAAGAGGCCAATCCACCACAGAAACATTGCTGTTTTGCCAACCTTAAACATAAAAAAAGAGCATCACAAAATCGTGACGCTCTTTTCATTATCCATTACTTTGACGAACTTCAACTTACATAACAACAGAACCATAACTTGGCTCAGCATGAGAATGATCTAAGGCTTCTTGAGCATGCGCCATTTTCAACACATCACCACTATTTGGTAATTGAAAGTCGCCTTGAACAGGATTACTCCATGCTTGCTTACGCTCATCTCGTGGTGATACACCAATGTGTTTACGATAGCAGCGACTAAAATGCGGTGTCGATATAAAGCCACACGCCATGGAGATTTCGACAATGGACATGTTCGATTGCTTGAGCAATTTTCTAGCTCGCTCCAATCTAAGCTTTAAGTAGTATTTGGATGGTGAGCAATCCAAGTGACGATGAAACATACGCTCAATTTGGCGACGAGAAACGTCGACGAACGTCGCCAATTCGTCCAATTCAATAGGCTCTTCTAAGTTGTTTTCCATCAACTCAATCACATCGACCAACTTGGTCGCACCTGCGCCACCTGCATTAAACTGGCGCATTGGCATACGCTGTTGGTCCGACTCATGGCGAATCCGCTCACAAATAAACATATCTGAAATGGCACTGGATAAACGCGGTCCATGCTGCTTCCCAATCATAGTTAACAACATATCCATAGCCGCCGTACCGCCAGAGGAAGTAATTCGGTCACGGTCCAAAGAGAAAAGTCGATTATTGCACTTCACCTTAGGAAAGATTTCTTGCAGTGCTGTCAGACACTCCCAATGCACGCTGCATTGATAGCCGTCCAGCAAACCAGCATACGCTAGCAAATAGGCTCCAGTGCATATGCCTCCTATAGTAACCCCTTTACGGGCTTGCTTTGATAACCAGGAAGCTTGCTTAGCGGTATAAGCTCGTGTGATATCGACACCACCCGCCACTATAATTAAGTCAAAATCGGCGGCGTCATAAATAGACAGGTCCGGTGACAGACTTAAACCATCACTGGCGGTAACAGGTTGACCATCCTCGGAGATAAGGCTCCAATTATAAAGCGTATCTGCCGATAGTTGGTTCGCCATACGTAATGGCTCAATGGAAGAAGCTAATGCAATCATTGTAAAATGATCAAGTAGCAAAAAACCCACTTTGGTGGTTTTTTTCGAGCCAAGCGTGGTGGTTGCGCTAGAGCGTGTTGCCATTACCATATTAATGCCCTCATCTATGCACTTTCCCTACTACACAGCAAAATACAGACCATGTTTGTGGTTGTGCTTTTTATTTTTTTAAGGAAACACAAAAGCAATTGCTAAAACTATGTCATTTATAAGGAAGGAATGAAGTCGCCAGCGGCTTATAGACCCTTCCCCATTACAGATAATGCGTTTCAATGAGGAGGGTCCGTTGTTCGCCCAACCCAAAGAAAGACATCATTGCACTAATATAGACCAAGTTTGCTCTTTTATTGAACGCTTATTTAATAAAAATGAACACTTTTCGATTCAATTTTTTAAAAGCTGCTTTTTAGTACTCAATAACCACATCTGATTTCGGCACAGTACAACAAGATAAAACATAGCCAGCTTCAACATCTTCATCTGTGATGCCACCATTATGATCCATCTGGGTTTCGCCCTCTTTTATCATCACCTTACAGGTTCCGCATATACCCATACCACAGGCTTTTGGAATCATTAAATCCAGTTTAGCCGCCGCATTATGTAAGGTTTCGCCTGCTGATATTTGGATGCTCTTACCACTGCCTTCAAACTCTACTCTCAACAGATCGGCTTGGCTGACCGCATCCGCTTCGGCCTGCGCTACTTCGGCTAACTCAATGGCATCCTCCACCACATCCACAGGAGTCGAACCAAATGACTCTTCATGGTAATGAGACATATCAAAACCTCTTTCCTTTAGAAGTTTTTTCACGGCTCGCATATAAGGCTCAGGACCACAACAGAAAATTTCTCGCTCCATAAAATCAGGGGAAATCATGTCCAATTTCGCCGCGTCCAAGTAACCGCGATACCCCTGCCAAGGCAAACCGTTTTCCATACGCTCCACAATCAGATACAAACCAAAATTATCCAAGCGTGCTGCCATGTGATCCAACTCACGAGAAAAAATAACATCTCTTGGCGAACGCGCACTGTGAATGAAGGTCATATCGACTTCGGCATTGGTATCAAACCACCAACGCGCCATGGACATCAGCGGTGTAATGCCCACACCACCAGATAACAAAAGCACTTTCTCAGCAGGAAAATCAATGCAGTTAAATTGTCCAACAGGACCATGTACTGCAAGCTCAACCCCCACCTTCATATTGTCATGCAGCCAGTTTGACACTTCACCGCCTGGCACCCGTTTGATTGTGATGGAAAAGCTGTAAGGCACGGATGGGGAACTGGAGATGGTGTAAGACCGCATCACTTGTTTATTGTCGATTTCCAGTTCTAAAGTGACAAATTGGCCAGGCTTGAAGAAAAACATGACAGGTTGTTGCGCCATAAAACAGAAGGTCTTAACGTCCCAGGTTTCATGGATCACCTTCACACAACGTACATTATGACGACCATTCACCCAAGTTTGGGTATTAACGGGAGCAAAGTAATCGGCTGGAGCATTGTTCATATCTGTCATCGCATCTGTCCTTCAAAGTAAAGAAGTCGTTATCACCATTTCGAGCCATTTTGGTGGCTATGCTCAAAGTCAATTTAACCGTGAACGACAATAACTTGCTCAGGGCAGCCAAGGGCATGATTCATCGACTATTGAGCGTCGATTTAAATACCACCCCGTGTCGTGATTGGGCATTTCCGTATCCACTATTTAAGACAATATGGCGACATTAATGCCACCCAATTCCATCAATCTTTTTGTCAGTAAGGTCCAGAAAGATGAATCAACAAGATTTACTCAACATTCGTCACGCTAGTTTAGCGGATGCTAAAACCGCCATGAGCGATCTACTAAAGTCCCGTCCAACGCACTATTCGTTAGAGGCGCCGCTTTATAATGATCCACATATGTTTCGCATCGACATGGAAGAAATTTTTCAAAAAGAATGGTTATTTGTTGGCATGACCAGCGAAATTCCCAAAAAAGGGGACTATTTTACGGTTGAAATAGGTCAAAATCCGGTACTTATTGTTCGCGACGCCGAAGGCAAGGTAAACGCTTTTCACAATACTTGTCGTCACCGTGGCTCCGTCATTTGCACCGAACACAGAGGTAAGGTCGCGAATCTAGTCTGCCCTTATCACCAATGGACTTATGACTTAAAAGGCAACCTGTTATTTGCTGGCACCGAAATGAACAAAGACTTTCAGCTGCAAGAGCATGGTTTAAAATCAGCCCATTGTAAAAACGCTGGCGGCTTTATTTTTATCTGTTTAGCGGAAGAAGCACCAGATGATGGCTTCGATGATTACCTAGCGACACTGGAAACCTACATGGAACCCTACGATGTAGAAAATACCAAACTTGCTGTAGAATCCACCATGTATGAGAAAGCCAACTGGAAATTGGTACTCGAAAATAACCGCGAATGTTACCACTGCTCTGCCAGTCACCCAGAGTTGTTAAACACCCTATTAGAATGGGATGACACTGAAGATCCACGAGCCTCACAAGACTTTCTAGATCACTATGCTGAACAATCGGCTCAATGGGACGCCGAAGGCATCCCACATAAACACCAAAGTTTTGGTGAAGTACAGCGAAACCGTATTGTGCGAATGCCTCTTAAAAAAGGCACACACGTTATGACCATTGACGGCACAACCGCATCCGACAAACTATTAGGACGAATCAAAAACCGCTCACTTGGTTCCATGCGTATCCTGCATTTACCCAATTCTTGGAACCATATGCAGTCAGATCACTTTATTGTGTTCAGAGTGCTGCCAATCTCTGCACAAGAAACGCTGGTCACGACCAAATGGTTTGTTCATAAAGACGCAGTAGAAGGTGTGGATTACGACCCTGATAATCTCAGAAAGGTGTGGGACGCGACTAACGAGCAAGACAAGGTGCTTGGTGAACGCAACCAACAAGGGATTAATTCCATTGGCTATCAACCTGGCCCCTACTCAGAAACCTATGAATTTGGTGTCATCAATTTTCTTAACTGGTATGCCCATACAATGCAAAAGAATCTAGCGGATTCATAAACCGCCCCAAAGAAAATCCATAGCAAGTAAGACATAAAAAAGCGAGCACTCAGCTCGCTTTTTTATGTGTCATGACGCACCCACAATAGAGTTACAAAATGCGTTTTAACAAGCGATCCGCTTTCACTCGAAACACCCGTTTCAATAACTTTTGAATGGCCAATGGGTAATCACGACGAGTATCAAGTTGCAGGTAATTAGAAACGGTTTTCGTATGATCAAATATGTTGCCAAATTCAGCCAAAAACTTCTCCTCAAGAAGCTGATGATTGTCCTGAACCAATAAGCCATTCTCTAAATCTAACGCCCAGGCCCTCGGATTAACATTATTCCCCGTCAACAAGGCTTTATTTCGATCCACCCAAAGACCTTTAAGATGAAAACTGTTGTTATCATGACGCCATAAGTAAATGGATAAATCACCAGAAGCCAGATATTTTCGATTCGCGCGGGCAAATTTACGTAAAATAATTTCGTACAAGTAAGGTAAACCACCAATGGCTTTAAACGTCTGATCCGGTGGAATATAAAAATCGTTTGCGACCTTATCACCCACAATGATATGCGTTTTCACCCCACGCTTAATAGCTCGCTTCACCTCTCTCAAAACCACCTTAGGTAAATTGAAATAAGGAGTGCAAAGGTACAATTCATGTTTTGCTTCAGCAATCATTTCAACAATGCATTGATTCAATTGATTGTCTTTTTTACCGATTCCCACCAAGGGTGTAATGCCAACATGTTGATCATCAATCAACTCACTTTCTAGCGGATAAGACGCTTCCGACAAAGACATTCGGTATTGCTTAATTAGGGGCTTGAGCTTCTTCGTCGTTGGCCACTCACCTTTGGTAAAATCTTTTACCACTATGTGCCCTATCATCATCTGTTCAATAAAACTGGTCATGCTGTCTGCCAGCTTTTGGTTCTCAATAACGTGATAACGATCAAAACGATATTTGTCATGACGATGCAAATAGACATTGTTCAGACTCGCACCACTGTAGATCACAGTATCATCGATAATAAAGCCTTTTAAATGCAACACACCAAAGACTTCTCGATGACGAACCGGCACCCCATAAATGGCGATTTGCTCTTTGTATTTCTGAGCAAACTCTTGATACATCGCCGCGTTGCCCTCGCATGCTTCGGCACCAATTAAACCTCGTTGTGCACGATGCCAATCAACACAAATCACAATATCTAAATCTGGACTACGCTGTTTCGCTTCATACGCAGCCGTCAAAATCTCACGTCCAGCCTCATCATTTTCCAGATACAGCGCCACCAGGAAAATTCTCGACTTCGCCGTTCGGATAGCCTCTAAAAGATACTCACGATACTCAACAGCAGAATGAAGAATATTAAAATTGTCTGGATGAACAGAAAAAGCAGGTAAAGAAACAAACAAAGAGGGTTGTGGCATGATACTTAAATGCGACCTTAATAAAAAAACAGTGAACTGTAACAAATCTGCCTCTGAATTTCGTTAAAAATTTCATAAAGACAGACAGGCTTCAGAAGAAAAGACGAACAAAGAGGCTTTATTCGTCTCTTACCAAACTAGCGACTTAAATTACTCTCCGTGTTGTTGAAAAAAATTCAGCAATAATTCATTAAAAGCAATTGGCTGCTCCCAATAAGGCGCGTGCCCAGCTTCCCTAAATATGTAGACCTCAGGGTCAGTCCAGTACTTAGCATATGAACGCAGTCTGGATGGCGGCATATACATATCTGAATCGCCAGTAAATAGCAAAACAGGTACCTTCACGGCAGCAAGCTGATCAGGAGTCAGGGTGTTTTCTAAAGGAATAGCGACTCGTTTCAAACGAGAGATCTGTTCAATAGCCAACCATTCTTTCATACCCTGCGGATTTGACTCTCGATAATTTGGACTCACCTCTTTTAACAGTACAGGCATGGCCTTATAGCCTTCAGGAAAAAGCGTGTCATCCGTTGCACGATAATTAGGATCACCAATTTTGCCGATGGTAACGCCAATGGTGATACTCAATAAACGTTCTGGGTGTGAAACAGCCACATCCGGCACAATATCTGCTCCAGCGGCTAAACCGACCAAATGAAAACGCTCCACGCCCAAATGATCGACCACACTTAACAAATCACTCATGCCACTTACCTTGACAGTATCATCCGTTATCTCAGTGTTTAAATGACCGCGACGTGAGTAAGAAATCACACGATAACCTTTGTTTGCAAAAAAAGGCTGCTGGTATTTCCAAATTAACGCGCTACTTGAAGCAGGATGAAGAAGCACAATGCTTTCACCTTCACCGCCCGTATCCCAATACCAAAGTTTGGCACCATCCACCTCAACGTAACCTTCCATTGCAGGAACCTGTTCTGGTACTGGCTCCCATTCTGTTTGAGGGTCTATCAAATAATCATTTGATATCTTCATCGTCGTTGACTTCGTTGGATTACAGCCTGTTAATAGCGCCACTAAAACACTACCAATCACACCAATTTTTAATAAGCTCATCTATTTTCCATCCCTATTCAGATTCGTAAAAGAAATCGTCTATATCTTTTAAAAACACTTATCCGTTTGAGCTTCAATTCTCCTTATCAAAGAATCTAACAGGTTCATTTCCATTAAATTCGTTCATTAGGCTTTCTTGGCCACTCGTTTTCCATGATTAGGCGTTCACAATTCGTTTACAAAAACACACAATCAATTACAATAATATAAAATAAAAATTCGACTTGTAAATACTATTTTCAAAACTTCTTTTTCAAAAATTTTATCCAAATAAGGAAATACTCAATGACTTTGAATAAAAAGCTTGTTGTCACCAGCTGCAGTATTCTCATACTGGTCGCCGGTATACTCACTGCCATTTCCATCGTCACTATGAAAGGACAAATCACAAAGGATTTAACCAGTAATATGCTCAATTATGGGCAAGCCAGTTCAAATCAAATATCCACATGGTTAAAGGATAAGCGCCAAGTCGTCACGGCATTAAAAGGCGTGGTAGAAGCGAACCCAAATAATGACGACATTATTTTAAGATCTCTAAGACAGACGATCATTGCCGCCAATTTGAGTTCATTAGTGTATGGTTTGAAATCAAAGGATGCTTTCTTTAGGCGTGGCAAAAATGTACTCAAAAATTACGATGTAACTAAACGTGGTTGGTATCAAACAGGTCTAGAGAATACTCAAATGACCATCACTGAGCCTTATGAAGGAAAATCCTCCAAAGCCCTACTCATTTCCATTGTTCAACAAACACAGCAAAATGGTCAATTTCATGGTGTTTTAAGTGCCAACGTTAATTTAAGCGGCATTGATGATGTTGTTTCCGCCATGGCAGTACCTGGTAATGGTTATGCTTTCATCGTCTCAGACTCAGGCAAAGTCATTTCCTACCCTGCCAACACTCCTGACTCTGAAACTAAAAATGATTTTAATAACAAGCCGCTCGCGGAAGTGGATGCAAGCCTTAATCTAAAGCTCATCCAAGAAAACAGTCATTCTCAGGAATTGTCTTCAATTAACGTGCAGAATACTGACTATTTAATGTCTTCACAACGCATCCAAAATACTCCATGGACCTTGGTTCTACTTGGAAATAAAGACATTCTAATGTCGCCAGTGACCAATTTAGGTGTCAAGCAGGTCGTTGTTGCCTTGATTCTAATGCTAGCTTCGGTAGTGGTTTTAACCCTATTAATTCGTACTTTAATGGCAGACCTATTAAGAGTCTCAAATGCTTTGGAAGATATTGCTCAGGGTGAAGGAGATCTAACGGTTCAAATCAAAACAGACAATCAAGATGAAGTTGGTCAACTCGCGACAAATTTCAATGCCTTCGTTTTAAAGTTAAGAGACATTATAAAAAACATTGATCAGCTGACCCACGACTTATTTGAGCAAGCCATGTCCAGCGCCAATTCCGTTGAAAACAGCACCAAACGACTCAATGTTCAGCAAGATGAACTGATCTCAGTTGCCTCAGCGGTTGAAGAAATGACATCTGCCACTCAAGAGATTGCTCACAATGCAGAAATGACGGCGGATAACTCTAACAAGACAGTGACCGTCAGTGGCAATGGTCAAAAGCTCTCCGGTGCCAGTTTAAATTCCATTTCTCAATTAGCTCAGGAAGTCACATCGGCCAGTCAGGTCATTACAGAACTCAATAAGCAAGGGGATAAAATTAACAGCATTGTTTCAACCATCAGCGACATCGCCGAACAAACCAACCTACTGGCGTTGAATGCCGCGATTGAAGCGGCCCGTGCTGGCGAACAAGGCCGTGGATTCGCTGTGGTGGCCGATGAAGTTCGTGTTTTATCGCAAAAAACCCATGCATCAACGGAAGAAATCTCCGCCATGATCTCCAATTTACAAACGACTACGACCAAAGCGGTCAAGGTCATGGGATTGTGTCATGATCTGGCCAACACCAGTGTGGATGATACCCAAAAATCGGGAGAGAACTTCAGCGAGATAGCCAAGGCCATTGAACAAATCAATATGATGACGGTTCAGATTGCGACGGCGGCAGAAGAACAAACCAGTGTGACCGCCGAAATTGGCAAAAACACTGTCGCGGTTCGTGACGTTTCTTCGGAATTATTAGAGGAAATGTCAGAAGGACTCAAACAAGCTAACGACTTAAAAACTTTAGCAGAGTCACTACGCGAGCAAGTCAATAAATTTAAGTTATAAACCTCTCGTAGAAAGATCAGGGCACGTCCGTCGCCCTGATCTTTTCATCTTCTAATCTTCTTCGTCTCGAACTCTTTCCATCCTTAGAATGGAAGTTCATTTAATTCGACATGATCTCTTAAAAAATGACTCCAAGCTAAATCCACTTCCTTAATCTCCCCTTTGATCCAACGACGAAAGTTCTGAACTTTGTCATATTGGAAATGCGGTGCGGGGGCCACCAAATAAAAATCGTATTTAGATTTCATATAGACTGGCAAAGGGCAAATTAACAGGTCTTTCTGAAGCAGCTCATAAACTAAACTAAACCGCATCATGGCCAACCCTTGGCGAGACAATAACGCCTCTACTAAGGAGGTAGAGTCCGCAACGTGAAGGTGTGACTTCAGCGGCATATCATACATTTTCAAGAAGGTTTGTAACTTAGGCCAGACATGATCCATATCCGGCCCGGTATCTGTGATGATCGGAATGCGACTGAGTTGTTGCTCAATGGGTTCATCTTCATGACACAAGTCAGAATGACAAACTGGAATTAAAAACTCTTCAAATAACAGCTCAGATTGCA
The DNA here is from genome assembly GCF_003314975.1 of Marinomonas aquiplantarum. GTDB lineage: Bacteria > Pseudomonadota > Gammaproteobacteria > Pseudomonadales > Marinomonadaceae > Marinomonas > Marinomonas aquiplantarum. The sequence goes on along the minus strand of NZ_QNRF01000007.1, from coordinate 75,857 downwards.
GTCCTTCATATTCCCCTTGACCTAAACGAACACAGAGATCCAAATCACTATCTGAAAAATCCGATAGACCTATGCTAGGACTTAAGCGTAAATTAATATCTTCGGCCTGTTGCTGAAAATGCCCTAAACGCGGCACCAACCATCGACTGGAAAAAGACGGCACCACACTGATCACCAAGGTATTCGGATTCGCATCTTCTGCTATCCCTCTTACCCCATCTTCCAACAAACGAAACGCCTTCTCTATATATTCATAAAGGTATTGGCCTTCCGATGTCAAAGTCACTTGTCGAGTACGTCTCTCAAACAAGGCAACACCAAGGTGTTGCTCAAGGGTCTTAATTTGCTGACTCACCGCTGCCTGGGTGACAAATAACTGATCTGCTGCCGCCTTGAAACTCAACGTCTCAGCAGCATAGCGAAACGCCTGCATGGATTTTAACGGTGGCAAACTTCTTGATCGAGACATGACAACACCATAGTTAAGTTTTTCTTAATCATATCCGGTTTTTTCTCGTTTGTCGCCACACCAAAAATTGACCATTATTTCATCACGAAACGACAAAAACTCATTAGGAGGTCATTATGAAAGCGCATTACAACCAATCATCCGAACTGGACACCGTCTGCACAGTAATTGCTGAAAAACAGAAAAAAACATTAGCTATGCTAAACAGTAAAAACTGGCGTGCTCTTTTTTCTAAAATGCATCATAACTGGAAAACTCGAGCTAGATTAAACCAATTAAATGACGCTCAACTGAAAGATGTAGGTTTAACCTCCAGTGATGTATATCAAGAAGTTCATAAACCTTTATGGAAATAATCTTACCTTATCACGCCACTATCCGACCCAGCGCTATTGGGTCGGATCCATTCTCGTCCACACTGACCCGCTAGAAAACCACTTTAGTCAAAACCCAGAACGCTAGCCTCTATCTAAACCTCACTTATTGTTTATTTTTTGGTCAATTAAGGCTAACGTTAAATGATCTTGTAAAACACCTAGACAAGGAATTAATGATGAAACAAATCACTTTATTGCTCGTCACTTTTCTACTCGTTGCTTGCTCCAGTAACCCTATGGGTACCATCAGTGTGCGCTCTGTTAATCAAATGGGAAGCCTAGAATCTCCTCTCGTGAATAGCCATGATCTAATCAATGATGAAAACACTATTTTTAAAACGGAAGACGATGGCTCTACTGATGGCGATGATGTTTATGCCATTTACTTAACAGATAGTTATCTTAAATATTTATCCGATTGGTGGGGAATAAATGAAGTTATCTTTGTTGTGGAATTTACAGAAGCAGTAACGGGTAATAGAGAATCCGATACTACCACAAAAATTCTTGGGCCTTATGAAGACTTAGCTGATGGTATAAAAGCGCCATTTTTAAATAAAGCGTTATATGGGCCAAAAAAGATGGAGAGCGATCTGCTTAGTATGAACATTAAAGTGTATGAGTATGATCTGGATGAAAGTGATCAAAGCTCTGCCATGTTAGAATTTATCGCCTCGGCAGCGGAAAGTTTCTCTCTATCTGACCCTATTACTTTGGGAGAAATAAAGGTCGCAAAAGAAATTGCTAATACTCTACTGCTAGCAAATGAAAATGACTTGGTCATGAATCTTGATGTGGACTTTGTAGCGGGTAATGCAAATTACGCCTCAAGCAATCACTCTAATGTTCTTCCATTAAAAAGTGGCCAAGTCGTCATAGTAAAACAAGAAGGTTGTAGTGTCGCAACCTGCTACGACTATTTCAGCAAAGGCGGGTCTAACCTACCTGGACTAATTCCAGATTTCTTCATGTTAATCCCAACCACATTAAACCGAGCCTTCATCGATACTCCCGATGGCTCTAGCCTTGAAGAGTTTAAAGACAAGAACTTAAAAGTTACCAAGGCCGGCCTCACTGAATTTGATGATAATGGCGCATCAAAAGGACTCTACAAAGATAAAACTTGGCTAAGATTGAACATAGTCAAAGGCGGCGATGCCTCACAATGGCTAGCACGCAAAGCTTTGTACCCTTCTGCGGAAGAAATAGAAAAACTGCTTAAAAATCCAAACAGCTTCAAAAGAGAGAACTTAGAAAACATCATTCAAGGGTTAAGCGACGCACAAAAAAGTATTATCGATGCAACCGCTAGCGTAAAAATGACCTCTTTAAAAAGTCACAATGGAATTCATTTCATTGATCAAAAACAACCAGATACCAGCAGCAGCTTATGCATCAAATACCCTGATAATGTCGATATTACAAACGTCTCTTTGATCGCAAAAAACAGCAATTTAACCACACAAGCGTCATTACTCAGTCAAGCAAAAGGCGCCTCATGCTATCAACTAACACCCGCTGAGGGTAAGAATGCATTCACTTCAGATTCAAAACCTAGCTCAGCGTCCTTTCTTGTGAACTACAACATTAATGGCAGCGACAAGGTTAAAAGCATACCCATTTCAATCAGCACACAAATTGCTGAAAGTGATTTTAGCTTGCAATGCATCCTAAACGACACCACCACGCCATCAAACTATCAGATCAAGATTGCCGACGGAAACAATAAATCCAAACAGATTACCAGTCTATCCATGAGCGGGCATGACACGTTGTTTTCCATGGATAACAACGAAATCAGTTTAGTGGGAGTATTTACCGCAACAGGACCGCAAACCATTTCGATAAACGGCGTACTAGATGGCCAATTCAAAAAGACAATATCCTGTATTGACGAACCTGAAACTTAAGAATGGAAATAACACGGCCAAAGGCTAGGACATGCTTTCCCCCCGCATCCATGTATGGGGCAGCATATGGATAACAACTCATAAAATCTGGTCGAGCTTTATCTTTAACTCGACCAGAATGACCTTGATATAAAAACATCGCCTTAGACCGTGAAGCTTTAGTAAGGTGAACCGACTAATCGATTAAAATCCAGTTAAGTAGGCTGTTAAAGCGGCTCAATGTGAAAATGTTTTTCTATGTCATCATCTGACACTTTCTTCAGTCACTTTTCTGATTCGCCTTAACAAGAGATTACACTATCTGTGATCTCTTCCGTCTAATATCTATGGCTACCGAAACTATGTAATACAGTACTCAGAGGAAAGATCATGCAGGACATTATCAGCGACATCGACATCCATCAATATTTACCAGACGCCATTGCTTGGGCAACCAACCTATTACTTGCCATTGCCATCTTATTAATCGGCCTATGGATAGCCAACAAAGCCAAAAACCTTGTTATACAAATTAGTAAAAAGCACGACAAACTTGATGACACCCTGTTCCGATTCTTAGGCAGCCTCGCCCGTTATGTCGTGATGGCATTTGTCCTAATTGCCGTATTAAACCGCTTTGGTGTACAGACAGCTTCTATTATTGCCTTACTGGGTGCCGCTAGTTTGGCGATCGGGTTAGCATTACAAGGTGCCATGTCCAATCTGGCCGCGGGTGTGATGTTGCTAATTTTCAGACCTTACAAAGCGGGAGACTTCATTGACGCAGCTGGACGTTTTGGTAACGTCACGGAAATCGACTTATTCACCACCATATTACAAACCTTCGATAACCAGCAAATCATCATTCCGAATAGCCAAATTTGGGGTTCCCAAATCATCAACCACTCCCATTATCAGGTACGTGGCGTAGACATGCATTTTGGAGTGGCTTACGCAGAAAATACGGATGCAGCACGTAAAGTGATTGAAAGTGTACTCGTGAACCACCCACACGTTTTAAAAGACCCAGCTCCCTTTATTGAAGTGGAAACACTAAACGACAGTTCCGTCGACTTCTTAGTGCGACCATTCTGTCAAGGCGAACATTATTTCAACATCCTTTATTCCGTACCTGAACAAATCAAAAAAGCACTGGATGACAACAATATCGAAATCCCTTTCCCACATCGAAAAGTAATAGTAGTGAACGAAAACGCCCAATCATAAGTCACCAAGACAATAAAGGGCGGGGTTATCCCGCCCTTTATTTGCATAAAAAAACACCAATCATCGACAGATGTTCTCTTAACCTTCTTGATTTAAACCAAGCTCTTTTTGCTTTTTCTTCGTTAAGCCCAAAGACACAATTCGATAAGATTCGGCAAGGTAATACAAAAGCTCTTCATCAAGTTCCGCCGAGCCCTCAAACTGCTGTATCCATTTCATACCGCGAGACGCAAGATACGGAGCGGGCCTATAGCCTTGCTTATGGCTTAAAAAATCATAATTAAGTGGTGAGGTTTTAAAGGTAAAAGCTGGAAGCTTCTTATCATTCCAACCTCCAATAGCGAACACTTTCCCACCAACTTTCCAAACTTGGGAATTCCCCCATTGCACCACATGAGTCGTTGCAGGTAAGGAACCACAGTAGTGATTGAAGTCATCATAGGTCATATTTTGGCTCCTTCGGTCAAATCTGTTTACTTCCTACTCGCCTTAAACAGTAGTGAATGTATGGAACGTAATCCAGTCAGAGCCCTTTTTTGATTTTGCTTTGCCAGACGGCTTGATAGTCACGATCAACAAATAGCGATTAATCGGCTAAAGAATCAAGCCCCCTTAGTATCAACCAAAGCCCTATTAATCTCCTTCCATGTCAAACCTGTGACTTTTTTAGGCTGATCAGTAATGGATTGCGTTAACTGAATAATTTGTCCTGCAATGGAAATGGCTATTTCAAAAGGTTTTTTCCCCGCCACTTCAGGAATACCAACAGGGCTGTGTACCGAATCAATTTCCGCTTTACTGAATGAGGCACTGGCCAAACGCTTTTTAAAGCGCATGGCTTTGGTCTGTGAACCGATCAGGCCGATAAAGCGACAATCTTTGCGATCCAACAAGGCCTCCACCAGCTGATAGTCCAAGGCATGATCGTGAGTCATGACCAAGGCTATTTCATTGGCTGCCATGGCCTCCACATGCTCCAGCATGGAATCGTATACTAAGGGCATTACGTTGCTCGGCAAATCACTCGTTTTCTTGTCTTGAGCAAGGTTAGTACGACTGTCTACCCAATGGATTTTAGCTTGCATTTGCCCCAACACATTGACCAAGGTCGTCGCCACGTGCCCCATACCAAAAATGGTGATTTTAGCGGCAGGCTCAGGAAAATATTCCAACAAAACACTCACCGCGCCACCACAACATTGATTGGTTTTAGCCGCAAGCGGGAAGTTTTCCAATAAGTGAGAAGGACCCTCACCCGCCTCCAATATAGCGCGGGCTTTTTGGCAGACAGCGTATTCCAATTGGCCACCACCAATAGTGTCAAAACTGTGTTCAGCAGTAATCACCATCTTGCTGGCCGATTCTCGCGGCGACGAGCCCTTGGTGCCGATAACGGTCGCCATGACCCAAGCCTGACCAGACTTCTCCACCTCAGCCAGCGCTTGAATCCAGTTTAATGAAGACATCATAGCGTTACCTCCTCTCGTCTATTGCTCTGACGCTATCGCGCCAGCCTGATAGGCTTTCGCTGCTTGCAGAGCATAATACACAGCTTCAGGTGTAGCCGGTGCAGACAAAGGTGGCGATAACTGATAATCACACACCGATGCACACGCGTCTTTTAACGCACACCAAACCGAAATCCCTAACATCAATGGCGGCTCACCCACCGCTTTGGAGCGATATACCGTCTCTTCACCGTTAGCACGATCAAACAGCTTCACTGTGAGCTTTTCAGGTACATCGGCTGAGGTTGGAATCTTATAATTAGCCGGACTGTTGGTGGTAATACGCCCTTTGTCGTCCCAGCTCAATTCTTCTGACGTCAACCACCCCATGCCCTGCACAAAGGCCCCCTCTATCTGGCCAATATCAATGTGCGAGTTAATGGAATCGCCTACATCATGCAGAATGTCCACTTGCGTCACCTTGTATTCTCCCGTCAAGGTATCGACAATCACTTCCGATACCGAAGCGCCATTGGCGAAATACAAGAAAGGTCGACCTTTTGCGGCTTTTCTGTCGTAACCAATTTTTGGCGTTTTATAAAAGCCTGTTGACGACAAAGACACCCGATTCATATAAGCCAACTTGATGAACTCAGGGAAGCCCATGCTGTCCGTGCCCAAACTAACCACATCATCGACAATGGCAAAGTCTTCTGCCGAAATAGCAAAGTGCTCAACCGCGAATTCACGCAATCGCTCCTTAATCGTATTGGCGGCGTCTAAGGCCGCCATACCGTTCAAATCGGTTCCCGCGGATGCGGCAGTTGGTGACGCATTCGGCACCTTATCGGTACGTGTAGAACCCACATTGACCCTTTGATAATCAATGCCGAAGGCTTTCGCAACAATTTGTGCCACCTTGGTGTACAAACCTTGGCCCATTTCTGTACCACCGTGACTCACATGAACGCTGCCATCTGTGTACACATGCACCAAAGCCCCGCCCTGATTAAGGTGTTTAGAAGTAAAGGAAATACCAAATTTCACTGGCGTTAAGGCCAAGCCCTTTTTCAAAAACGGGCTTTGTTTGTTGTAGGCTTTAATGGCCTCACGGCGAGCACGATAGTCCGAACTCACCTCCAACTCCTCGATCAAGGTTAACAACACATCTTCTTCGATCTGCTGACCATAAGGCGTAGTGTCTTTGCCGGTTTGATAACAATTCAGCTTACGAATGTCTAACGGATCCTTACCGACTTTGCAGGCAATTTCCTCGATGATGTTTTCTGCTAATAGCACGCCTTTTGGTCCACCAAAACCACGGAAAGCGGTATTAGAAACCGTATGGGTTTTGCCTCGATAACCACTAATACGGGCATTAGGTAAGAAGTAAGCATTATCAGCGTGGAACATGGCTCGATCGACCACACCGTCCGATAGGTCTGCGGTACAGCCACATTTGCCCACCATGTCATATTCTGCTGCGACGATTTCACCTTGCTGAGTGAAGCCCACTTGATAGGAATTCCAGAAGTCGTGACGCTTACCGGTCTGCACCATATCGTCTTGACGAGGCATACGGTATTTCACCGGACAACGGTTACGCACCGCCAGAACGGCCGCCATACAACCGAGTGTCGCCGCCTGCGATTCTTTACCGCCAAAGCCGCCCCCCATACGTCGTGTTTCCACCAAGACTTGAGCAACCGGCAAATCTAACACCCGCGCCACCAATTTTTGCACTTCCGCTGGGTGTTGCGAGGAAGCAAACACCTGAACACCACCGTCTTCATTCGGCACAGCGACACTGATTTGGCCTTCCAAATAAAAATGCTCCTGACCTTTAATGTAAAGATCCGACGACAAGGTATGCTCAGCTTGTGCTAACGCCGTTTTACTGTCTCCACAACTAATGGTATGGGTTGGCAAAACAAATTCTTGTCGCGTCAGTGAGTCTTTCGGATGCAAGGTAGCAGCTTTACTTTGATAAGTGATTTCCGCCAGCTCGACCGCTTGTTTCGCTGCACGCAAACTGGTAGCCGCCACGGCGAAAATAGGCTGGCCGATGTAATGAACAAAGTCCCCCGCCAACAACATATCACCGCTTAGAACAGGTGAAACATCTGGGTCTCCGGGAATGTCTGCTTGTAAAATCACATCCACTACACCTGGATAGGCTTTTACCTTATCTAAATTAATGGACACTATGTCGGCAAAGGCTTCGGTGGACTTGCCTGTGGCGACGTGAAGCTCGTTAGGCCACTCAGGCATGTCATCAATGTAAACCGCTTCTCCCGTCACATGTTTCATCGCAGATTCATGAATGGGTAAGGCTTTAGCAGCCTGTGCGGTGACAAGATTGTCTGGTAATTTACGCATGCTTTGCCCCTTCTTGTTGACCGATTTCTTGACCGAGAGACAACCAAGATTCAGGTACTGGATGACCTGAAAAGCTTGGTACTGTATTACCATTTAACTCTAACCATGTTTTACGTACTAAATTGCACGCCATGTCGAGACGGTATTGGGCGCTGGCACGCATGTCACTCATGGGATTCAGCTCCTCACGCAGAGCCTGCAAGGCTTTCTCTAACGCCACGTCATCTGTGACCTTTGCAGTCTGTAAACAGGCTTCCGCCGCTTTCACGCGAATAGGTGTTGCTGCCATACCGCCAAACGCGAGGCGAACCTCAGTCATCTGGTCTCCATTGAGGGTAAAACGTGCTGCCAATAGAACACTGGAAATATCGTCTTCCATGCGCTTCGAGACTTTATAAAAGCGATGAAACTCAGCAAGCTTATCAAGCGAGAGATGAAACGCGACAATGCATTCATCCTCTGCTAATTGGGTTTGCTTGTAGCCTAAATAGAAGTCTGACATCTTCACCGTACGGCTAGAACCATCGACTTTGTCCAACCTTACGTCGGCATCAAACGCCAACAAAATTGGCGGCATATCCGCAATCGGAGAGCCATTTGCCACATTGCCGCCAATGGTGCCGCGATTACGAATTTGTCGTGACGCAATCCGACTTAACAGGTGATAAAGGTGCGGATAAGCGCTTTTACTGAAATTTTCTAATTGGCTGTAAGTGACCCCAGCCCCAATGATAAGTTGCTCACCCTGTTCTTCTAACTGCTGAATCTCAGCCACATTGTTAAGATCAATCAGTACATCAAAGTCTTTATAACGCTGGGTATTTTCCAGCATTAAATCCGTACCACCGGCAATAAACTCCGCTTCTGGGTGCTGTTTTTTCGCCGCTAAAGCTTCCGCTAAGCTTGTAGGACGCAAGTACTTTGTATTAGCTGCTGGGTTATCTAGGTCGGCTAATGCCGTTTTCAGCCAGTCTTGCTGACTCAATAGATGACCTTGCTGTCCTTCCATTGCTAACCCCGCCTCAATAATAGGTCGGTAGCCAGTACAGCGACATAAATTTCCAGAAATGGCATCACATACAGATTCACGGTCAATGTTTTGCTCTTTTACCGACGAATTCTCATACAAACCGGCCAACGACAAAACAAAACCTGGCGTACAAAAACCACATTGAGAACCATGAGCATCAACCATGGCTTGCTGAGCGGGATGAAGACCCTCCCCCAACTGGGCTAAATATTCAACCGACACCACATGTTTACCGGCTAACGATTGCACAGGTGTAATGCAGGCATTTAAAGTGGAATAGGTCACTTCACCCTCTTCAATCGCACCAACAAGGAGCGTACATGCGCCACAATCGCCCGATGCGCAGCCTTCTTTCGTCCCCGTTAAACCACGCTTTTCTCGCAAGTAGCGTAAAGCGGTAAAATCACTGGGGAGCGATGTTTCCTCGACGACGCGATCATTTAATATAAATTTCAAAGCTCTCTCCTTATGTCTCTTTGCCTGTACCGATGCAAAAACCTGACCAATCGTACAGACTTTTAATCATTAAAGCTCATTCCCAGCCTTTTCACAATTCTCTCAACCAAATTTGCATGCACCCTACCTTATGAAACCATGATGTCAAGAATGCACTCTTATGATCCATTTTAGGTGAGTTCGCCCTGTTTAGCTTACTTTGATCCCTTTCACACCTTTTCTAGCAATCCTCCATCGAATTTAATTTTTTATTTATTTCAATAACTTAAAGTTTATTAAAGACAAGAAAAAGAAACCGGAATAATTGTTGCAGAAGTTATATTAATGAAACACACGAATCATGTTTCGTACATTTTTCCTTTAAGGCCTCGTAAACCAACGGAGAGAATCCATGAAAAAAGCATTACGCGTTTCCTTACTTGCCAGTCTAATTGCCAGCACTTCAGCCATTGCTGCAGACCAAGTTACTTTTCAGCTAGATTGGTTACCGGGCGGCGATAAAGCACCTGTTTATGTGGGGATTCAACAAGGGTTCTTTGCCGAGGAAGACTTAGAAGTCAGTATCGCCAGTGGTCGTGGCTCTACCGATGCGTTAACTAAAATGGCCACAGGTCAATCTGATATTGGTAGCTCCGACATCAGTGCCTTAATGGCAGCAAAAGCACAAGACGACGTGCCTGTTGTTGCGGTTATGCCTTATTTCACGCAAGCCCCTCACGCTTTTTTCGCACTGAAAAGCAGCGGCATAAGCTCCATTAAAGATTTAAAAGGTAAAAAAATTGCGACCTCTCCTTTTACCTCCTCTAATGCCTTCTTACCTTTGGTGTTAAAAGAAAACAATTTAACAGAAGATGACATCAAGCTGGTGAAGTCCGACCCTGGCGCTTTGGCTCCAATGATGATCACGGGCAATACCGACGCCATCATTGCTTGGGTGACCAATACGGCGTTATTTATTGCACAAGCTAAAGAAGCCGGTAAAGAGATTGTTGAAATGCCTTGGTCTGATTCTGGCTTATCTTTATACAGCTCTTCTCTACTCGCTTCCGAGCGCTTCCTAGAAGAACGTCCAGAGGTGGCGGAACGCTTTATCAAAGCCTTTGCTAAAGCGGTGAAATTTACCTATGAAAATCCACAAACCGCTGGAGAAGATCTTCACAAGATGGTGCCTGAAGTAGACGCCAACATAGTAGCCGCGCAGATCAAAAGTATTACAGGTTTAGTCTTTAACGATGTCACAGAGCAAGATGGTTTTGGTCACTTTACGTCTGAGCGTATCAAACAAACTTGGCAATACGCTGCCGAAGCAAATGGTTTAAGCCAAGACGCCCTTGACCCTGAAACAGCAGTAAACAGCCGTTTCTTCAAGTAATTCAACTGTTATAAATCAAGGTAGTCTTTACATGGATCAAGCAAAAAACTCAGCCTACGTCAGCATGAAAGGCGTCGGCCATCAATACGCCCCTCAAGCACCACTGGTCGTAAAAGACATTGATTTGGACATTCACCGCCACGAATTCGTGGCGGTAGTTGGCCCTTCCGGGTGTGGTAAATCTACGCTACTACGCATGGTATCTGGCTTACTGATCCCATCTCAGGGTGAAGTCTCCGTGTTCAATCGTCCCGTCACCGAGCCTCGTGATGATGTGGGCATTGTCTTCCAAAAAGCCAATTTATTACCTTGGCTAACGGTTCGGAAAAATGTCTTATTTCCGCTCAAACACAAATACGGCAGTTACTCCGCAGCAGACGAGAAACGCGCTAACGAATTACTGGAAATGGCTGGATTAACACAATTCGCCGACAAAATGCCCGATGAACTGTCTGGCGGTATGCAGCAAAGGGTTGGCATAATTCGCGCTTTGCTGTTGAACCCTGACATTCTACTAATGGACGAACCTTTTTCTGCGTTAGACGCCTTAACACGAGAACAGATCGGTTTCGATCTGTTAAAAATATGGCGTGAGCACCCTAAAACGGTCCTATTCATCACCCACTCCATCAGTGAAGCCGTATTGCTCTCTGACCGAATTCTGGTGATGAGTAAACGTCCTGGTACAGTTTTAGACCTGATCGAAGTGGATTTACCTCGCCCTCGCTCTTCTAAAACCATCAACTCCCCACGCTTTGCTGAGCTAACCGACCTAATTCGAGGCTATATTTATGAACCAGACGTCCCAGCCTAAGCTTTGGCTTGCTCAGCAAGCAAACCGTTTCGCTCCTGCGCTTTTCTTTATTGGTTTAGTTTTATTATGGGAGCTTATTTGTCGTGTTGGTAAGGTACCAAATTACATTTTACCTTCGCCATCTGCCATTATAACCGCCTTCTTTAACGTGGAATTTTCGCGTTGGATGATACATTTGTGGGCCACATTAAGAGTGGCTCTGATGGGATTTGTGCTGTCGATCATGATCGCCATTCCTTTGTCGATCGGTATGATGCGCTCCCAATTGATGAATCGCATTCTGTACCCTGCCTTGATCGTCATCCAATCCACGCCTGTGGTGGCAGTCGCACCATTGATTATTGTCTTACTGGGCACAGACGACCCATCTCGTGTATTGATTACTTGTTTGATCACCTTCTTTCCCTTGGTTGTATCAACCACCACAGGCATGTTGGAAACACCGCCGGAAATGATCGAACTCAGCCAATCCTTACGAGCACCGCGCTACCGTGAAACCTGGCAAATTCGTATTCCCTATGCCATCCCGCATATTTTTAGTGGCTTACGTGTCTCTATTACCTTAGCCATTATCGGCGCTGTGGTAGCAGAGTTTGTCGCCGCAGAAGAAGGGTTGGGGTATTTCATCCAGTTCTCCACCTCTTTCTTTAAGATCCCTCAGGCGTTTGCCGGTTTAATCTTCTTATCCGTCATCAGCTTATTGTTGTTTAAGTCTGTGCAGTGGATTCAGGCTTGGTTCTTTCCTTGGAGTTTACCGAAGAAAAAATAGCCGAGAGAGATTACGTACATAGAGAAGAATATTTAGAGAATAAGCATGACCTTATCAGCACAAGACACCACATTGTCCGAACAAGATAAAACCTTCCTCCGTCAAAGCTTTGCTTTGGCTGAAGAAGCTAAACAACAAGGCATTCACCCATTCGCCGCCCTATTGGTAGACGCACAAGGCGAAGTCCTGATGACTCAAGTGAATGGCTATTTACCTGACTTTGATATGACAGGTCACGCCGAACGTAAGTTAATGACACGCGCCAGCAAAGCGTATCGCCCTGACTTTCTCGCCAAATGCACCATGTATGTCTCGGCAGAACCCTGTGCTATGTGCGCTGGCGCTTCCTACTGGGCAGGATTAGGACGCCTAGTCTATGGCCTAAGTGAAGCCAGCCTGAAAGGCATTACTGGTAATCACCCTGAAAACCCAACCTTGGACCTTCCCTGTCGTACTGTGTTTGACTCTGGTCAGCGTAAAGTCAAAGTGATTGGTCCTTGCTTGGAAAAAGAGGCCGCAAAATTGCATGAAGATTTCTGGTAATACCAAAATTTTATAAAATTCGGAGTAGAAGCTGTCAGGCGATTCAAACCAGTCTCGCTAGGTCATTGCTCCATTTCCCAACAGTAAGATTAGGAGATGTTATGACCGCTTCATACTCACTTGAAGAACTCAATCGTGAAACAACCTTTGGTGGTGCTGGACAAGACGCCGACGACAGAGAAGTTCGCGTCATCGATATGAGCGATTTTGAAAATCGTCGCGATGAAATACGCGAACAACTTTGGTTAGCCGCTACCGAAATTGGTTTTTTCCAACTTAGCCACCATGGGATTACCCAGCAAGATATTGATGCTGCTTTTGCGGAATCCGAACGTTTCTTTGCTCTACCTGAAAGCATCAAAGGCAAATACCCAAGACCCAAAGGTGTTAACGCCGGTTGGGAAAGTCGCAGTCAAATTCGCCCTTCTACCGGCACCCAAGATCAAAAAGAATCCTATCAAATTACTCAATACCATATGGATAGACTCTGGCCTACCGAGGAAGAGCTGCCCAACTTTCAGGCGAATACGCTGGCATTTGAAAAACAATGCTGGGAAGTGGGCATGAAGGTACTGTCTTGCTTTGCTGAAAAATTGGGCTTTGAACAGGATTTCTTCAGCAAAGCCCATGATCCACACCAAACCGACTACCAAAGCACCTTACGTTTATTGCATTACTACCCAACTCAAGGTGTGACGGAACAAGGCAATATTTGGCGAGCTGGTGCTCATACCAATTTTGATTGCCTGACTTTGCTCTTCCAACATGAAGGTCATGGAGGATTACAAGTCTGTCCTGGGGAAGAAGCACAAAGCCAACGCTGGACCAACATTCCCCCACGTGGCGATGTGATTACATGCAACATTGGCGACATGCTGATGCGCTGGAGTGATGACCAACTCAAATCCAACCTGCACCGCGTACGCCAGCCAAGAGTTGATGAATACTGTGGTAGCCGCCATTCCATTGCCTTCTTTTGTCAGGCTAACAAATCACAAATCATTCAAGGGCCAAACAAACGCTACCAAGCAATTCGTGCCGATGACTTCCTTAATCAGCGCATCCAAGCCAACTTTGTTGAAAATAAATAAACAAATACAGTCAAACTGCATAAACAGCAGTTTGGCTTACATTTCCTTCATGCACGGATTAATTCCGCCGCCTTCAAAATGGAAAAATTAGATATTAATTAGGGTTTCATAAAACAATAAAACTCAACTAAACTAATAGATCCTGACCCAAATGGGTAAAAAAAAACCCATAAGAAATATCAACCCATTAATTTAAAAAGGTTTTTTTCTGGCACCCGAATTGCAACATATATATTTCCAATGCAATCAAGGGTTCGTTCAACCCAATAAGCTTCAAAGATGATTTGTCTAAGGATCGAATATTTTAGCAAAGCGGATTTTAAAATGTCGTCATTTTTAAAATGATCGAATAAACTGAAAACTCTAAATGATTGGGATTACCTCATATTTCAATCATTTTATCGTCAGATTTATTGGGCCTTAATAAAGTAGTTTTTAAATTTTTGAAATCTAAAGAAAGAACACAGAATAATATTCGTACCTTCTAAAAAGAAACATAAGATTCAAGGATTAAGAGGCCGCCCATTATGAATATTATTGACTGCAATATCATAGGAAACTCTGATGTTATAAAGCAGCTTAGAAATACTATAAAAATGATGTCGAGGTACCCAACAACGGTTTTAATTACCGGTGAAACTGGTACAGGCAAAGAGCTGGTCGCAAGAGGTTTACACTATGGCGGCGAACTTTCAAATCAACCTTTTGTGGCAATCAACTGCTCTACTTTTTCTGATGAATTATTTGCCAGTGAATTATTTGGTTACAAAAAAGGCGCCTTTACGGACGCTAAATCCGATAAAGATGGCCTGCTCAAATCCATTCGAAATGGCACCATTTTCCTAGATGAAATTGATAGTCTCTCTCTAAAATCTCAAGCGGCGTTATTAAGAGTGCTGCAAGAGTCGGAGTATCGCCCCATTGGCTCCAATCAAGTCATCAAAACCAATGCTCGTTTTATCGCGGCCTCCAACTGCAGTTTAGAAGATAAGATCGCCACCCACAGCTTTAGACAAGATTTATTTTTTCGCTTATATATTCTCTCTATTAAGGTTCCTTCTCTACGAGAAAGAAAAGAAGACATAACCCCTTTAACCCGTTTTTTCATTGATAAACTCAATCACCAATATGGATTAAATAAGAAAGGAATCAGCCAAAACCTACTTCATTCATTTATGGAGTACGAATGGCCAGGAAATGTTCGTGAATTAGAAAATGCAATACATAGATACTATCTCATGATTTCAGGAGAATGGCTCGATGTTTCAGATGAAATAGAAGCCCCTCTCGGTTCAGGATTAGTAGAGCAACCATCGCCTTTTACCAATGAAAATTTATACACCTCACCTCCAATGGAGACTAGTAGCGAAGCACTTTCAAGTCTATGTAACAACTCTATAAAAGAAGCCTTAAATGTAGATTTTGATGACTTAAAAACGGGCGAAGGACTGAGTTTTACAAGCGCTAAACGCCGTGCAATCGAAACATTTGAAGCAAAATTTGTTTCCCGTTTACTCCACATCACCGATGGTAATGTGACTAAGGCCGCCAGCCTATGCGGAAAAGAACGTCGTGCATTTGGAAAATTGGTTAAAAAGTATCAAATCAAAAAAATCGACGTAAACCTATATTAATGCATGAAGAACTAGCATTCGACCAATCGACTTAATTGAAGAGACTATATGAAAACAGCAATCATTGTTGGTGTGAGTATTCTCATAGCTGGCATTATTCTGACTCTGTCTCTTCCCAGACGCCCTAATGCTTCTGTGCAGGCTACGCCTTCCTATATCATTGATAGCAAATCACTATCTAAGCCTTATTTAATGAACTCTCTCTTATTGACCTCCCCTCTACCAAAAGAGGCTAAATTTACCTTAAGAGTTGGCTTATACAGTGAAATAAGCCAAGCCATAGACAAAGCTCAAACCATTAACGACTCCGAGCCTATTAGCATAGTAAAGGCGATCGACAGACAAAAAGAATGGTATTTTCTATTAATGGGCCCCTATTCAACCCGCTTAAAAGCAGAGCAAAAAAAACACGATTTACAAAAGAAAAGAATTTCTTCTACACTGAGCCTATGGCCTAAGGAGGCGGACACCCAATAAAATGAGTAACTAATACGATGGATTACTTACCACCACTGAGGCATTACCAGCAAATGGTCAGAGTCGTAAGAGACAAAAATGACCATAACCCACCAGCCAAACCCGCCACTCATTTCCATCTGGGCAATGCATTTGGTGGCGATCTATCAGGAAATGCCATAGACCAATACATCTCAGCCACACAAATTCGCATACGTACATTAGAAACCATGAACCTACCAGCAGGTTCATTGCGTCGTCCTGGCGAAATCCAATCTGGCGGTCTCTTCCCAACCCGTGTTGGATCCTCCCTTTACCATCAATTAAATCACCATATAAAAAATTACATGCAAGGTATATCTGACCATCCAGCAAACCGTGCAGACACATCTCCCGGCACTAAATTTCAAACTCAGCTCTCACCGAATGCCCTCAATAATTGGCGACCACAGCATGCTCACATGACAAGCAGGCCGGAAGAACACAAGGATCACCGCAGCATACATCACCATCCGGCCCCAAATCATCATCTTGCGTTAGCGTCTGGCCTTCACCCTCATTCAATGTCAAATCATACTCCTTCATAAAAACGACCATCAGCCCTCTACTTTTATGACAGGATCATCACCTTAGGTTGAGAGGGAGTAAGGGTTAAACCTGGTGCGTTGGGTACCATGCCATTTTGGCCGGTTGGCGATAGCATTTTGGTTGCAGGCATAATCGAAGTAAATACTTTCACACTGCCAAACAAATGACGTGATGGGCCAATGATAAGGCTGGACACCACCCCCATAGCAGCTCCCGCTTGATTGCCATTCGACATTGGGATCATGGTCATTAAATTATGGTTCGGCATGGCCATGGTAAAAATATTAGGAACATTGGGGATGGCCGTTGTCGTCATCGCAATATTAGGATAAGGAATCGGCACAACAGCCAATGCAACGATTGTTTTACACACATCAGGAAAGCCTAAATTCATTGCTGGCATTTGCGTATTCGCGAACATAATCTTTCTCCTTATCCCATATTGATCCTTTTACCATCAATGCGTACATCTTCCTCTGCACTAATTACCTGATGCTTTCCTCTGATGTTCAGCAAACCTTTCGCGGTTAAAGAACACTCTCCCACATGCTGAAGCATGGTTTGAGCTTGTTGTAACAAAGTATTGGATACGGATACCACACAATCCTTACTGATCAAGCCAATTTTATTCAGTGCCAAGAGTTCTATGTTTTCAACGCCCGTAAACTTTAGTTCAGGTGCCAGCCAATGCATCTTTTTATCTGACTCTATGGTTAACTCGTTCACCTGAGACGAACGTGAAAGAATTTGCGTAATAAAATAATCCCCCGCTATTTCCACAAAGCACACCTTGTCACCAAGACAAGGTTGAACCAGCAAACTCACCGCCACGCTCGCCGTAAACACATCATCAATCACCCAGCGCTGGGCAGCGGCATCATATTCACTGACAACTCCGCCATATAAAACCGGAACAGAAGTAGGAAGAGGGTTCGACGGTATTTCTAAAATCGACTTCATGCTGACACTCCATAACTTGCTAGTTTTTCATCAACGGCTTGCTGATCAGCATCCGTCGTTAATAATTGCGCCTTATCAGCCCCAACCCACTGACAATCCTGCTCCTGCAATTGGTGAATCGCAGTCCGTAATAACCTAGTATGACTAAAATCACATTGCTTCAAATGAGCGTAAGAAAAATTAGCGTAGCTCAAATCGGCCTTAGAAAAGTCCACCTCATCGCCTTGTAGCGCTTTCATCCAACTTTGCGTCATAACACACCCCGTAAAACTGGATTGGCTGATGTGCGCTTGCTGAAAATTTGATTCCGTTAAATCGGCCTGATCAAAAGAACATTGCTGAACAGTGCTTTCCATAAATAAAGTGTGTTGCAATTGGGCTTGAGTAAAATCCACCTCAGTCAATTCACACTTTGAAAAGTTAGACCCCTCCAAATCCGCTTCAACAAATTGAGTACCAACAAAGCGACTCTCACTACAAGTACAATGCTTTAATCTGGCATGATTAAAATTTTGCCCACTAAAATCACACTCCAACAAAAGGGCTAGAGTAAAATCACAATCTTGCAATTGAATGGTACTAAAATCAGTTTTTAACCAAACAATATTGTAAAAAGTACACTCTTTATACCTCGCCTGACGGGAATCTATTTCAGACAAGGTCACCGTATCCCACTGACAAGACGTAAAGGTAACCTCGGTAAAAAGGCACTGATGCCATGTCGTTGAATGTATCTTGATGTCCTGCCAATGACCGCCACTAAAATCACATTCACTCAAGGTGGCCATTTCGCAGTTACTCTGCCATGCAGCGCCTTTAAAATCGCACTGAATAAAACTCGATTGTGGTATCTGGCATTGATGCAGCTGAGCATTACTAAAGTCACATTGCGTAAACACCGCCCGAGTCATATCACATTGTTCAAAATGGCTAGCGTTAAAATCACAATTCAAAAACACACCTCCTTCGAGCACGCTTTGGTCAAAGGTCATTCCGCTCAAATCGAGCCCCATAATGGGTTGGCACATGGCCAGTTTTTCTTCAATGAGTGCTAACTTATCCATTTGTCTCTTCCTCGTGCTAATGTATCGACGGCATAGGCCCTTGTTGCATTCCTTTCGTCAAACAATCCTCAAACAACGACTCGGTCATATCATTGTTAACCAATTCGCAATCACGCAAATCCGTTGCGATAAATTGGCATTTACGCAATGAATTGCTGTTAAACATTGCCTCTTTACAATGGCTCCGTTCCAACCTAGCTAAGGTCATAATGCAAAAATGAAACAAAGCACGTTCAAAATGGCTGTCTGTCAGATCAGTCTCACCAAAATCACATTCTATAAAGACCGCTTCCCTTCCTGCACTTTGGCTCATATCAACACCACGAAACCCACAACTGCGCCAAACACTGTTCGCCAACTGTAACTGCTGTAAATCTCCCTGATTACTAAACTGAACTTTTTCTGCCCACACTCTGCTAAAATCCGCCCCCTGTGCTTTCGAATCCAACATCATGCAGCGCTCTAATCTGGCGTCTTGCCAGTTGCTCTCCTGTAATTGTGCTTTTAAGAAAATACAGTTTGTTAAACTGGCATGTTGCCAATCCCCCTGTGATAACGTCGCTTCAACAAAGGTGGCTTTATTGCATTCAATGCCTTGCAGGCAGCAAGCAAGCATCTTCACCTTTGGTGCCATGACGTCATCCAAAACCGCCCCCTTAAAATCACAGTGATCAAACAGGGCCTCCGTAAAATTCGCCTGACTTAAATTAGTGTGTTGAAAGCTGGAACCTGTTGCTTGAACACCCGCGAAATTCACCTTCACCAAAGAACTCTTGGTAAAATTGGCGGCCTCAAGGGTTGCCGCAGTAAAAACAGCGCCATCAAGACGACAATCAGTAAAATGACAAGCGGTTAAATTGGCTTTTTCCAACATCACATCACGCAGATCCACGCCAGAAAAATGAAGCCCAGATAAATCTGCGCCAGCCAGATCTCTACCGGCCAATGACGCCGAATCTTCTATCAGCTCTTCCACCCAAGCACGTATTTGTTGAGGGCCATGCTCTGGCAAAGGTTGTGACAACACCATCACCGAAGGCGAATGCTGTCGCGCTTCACGAGCCGATTTGGCCGACAATTGTTCTGCTTCTCGCACTTTTTGTTGCTGTTCTGAATTCAACGCATTGGCCGTTGGAATGTAACTCATCCACTCAGGGGGTTGATACGATGCCTGCGACATCAAGTCCGTTGCCGTGACAAACACTCGATTATTCACTCGCGCCTTCATACTCGCCACAGATTCACTGGGCGTACTCTGGCGTTTTGCGGCTTTGTCGGCTTGCCGCCTTGCTTCCGCTAACTGTTTATCGGCCTTCTTTCTCGCCTGATCGGCCGCCCTATTGGCGTACGCTAAATAAGAGCTTAAATCCACATCGCCACTGTCTATCAAGGCTTGAGGAATCGGACCAGGCTCATCATCTTCTGGTTGTGAATCATCAGGGTTATCCGCTGGAATAGGCACAGTTGGATTATCAGTTTGTATTTGAGCACGATATTTTTGCCGGATATCCGCCACTTTTTGTTGCTGAGAACGTTTTGCCTCGGCGTACATTTCATCATAAGCCTGTTGCTGTGCCTGAGTTTTAACCGGCATCAGTTGGGATTCATTAAACACATGCCCAAGGGCTGTTTCGGGGTCAGTACGTAACGCCAAGACATGCTCATAGTAGGCCATATCACGTGGCTTATCCTGCGCCCCTTCACAAGCCAACATAAGCTGTTTGATATCCAGGCCATCGGAATCCTCAACCTCGGTCACACCACGATAAATAGCAACACCCAGCAATAACTCAGGAAAAAACCAGACGGTATCTATAGCGGTTTCCACTTCTCGAAAAGCCAACTCACTGTCGATTTGTTGACGAATAAAGGCGCGCACCTTGATGTTTGGCAACGTCCCTTCTATCCGTTGATGCTCACTATGTAATCCCTGTAAAGCATAGTGCGTCCCCGGCAGGATAAAACCTTGCATTTGTTGATCTTCTGGGGCTGCATTAAACAGCCTTGCCTGAGTATCTTTAGGCAATCCTGGATGGTCATGCTCTAACCAATCTTGGTCATAAGTGCCTTGAAAACAGGCTCGTTGAGGCCAGGTAATCTCCAAGGGACCAAACCCCGCCAGCCGACGAGGGTGCTTATCAACTTTCGTGCTGTCTTTTTCAACATACAGGTTAGGCAATAAATAAGCGTCCAGTTCTGTGTTCTTATATTTTTCTTTAATGACACCTTTGCCTAATGGGTTCTCAGCATAATCATAAGCCCCGTAAGCTCCTTGATAACCTAGGGGCATACGGGTAAATGCCTTAGCTTTACTGGCAAGATCAAACAGACCTCCTTGCCAATGCCGATCTCCTATGACCTGCAAGGTTTTTTTCGTATTGCCTAAGGAAGCCGATACTTGCATTTTCCTTACCGGTACAGCGTCCACAGCATAAGCACTGCCTGCCAACAACCATTCTCCATGAGGCTTAGCGAATCCCATGTCCAACAAAATGCCCTGACTCAGGTAAGGCGTTATTCTCGGCCACTGACCATTCTCCGTCAGCAACAGGTCATCGACTCCTAACTGAAAAAAACACATTGCTCCCACAGCACACTGATGGCCGTTATAACCATAGGTTTTACTGATGAGGCTTAACTTACCCGGCTTAATAATTTGCATGATTATAATATGGTCGCAAGGGTCACCATTTTAGCAACAAGACCCTCTTGCTTCGCGGCGACCTCTTCACGCTTCTGAATAACTGCATTACCAGTCGCTAATTGAATTTTCACACCTGCATTATTATCAACTGAAACGAACAACCCTCCTCTTGTCGACACTGATAAATCTATCCCCATAGTGGCACTAATAGAGGTATTTGCAGATAAATTCGCAGATAAAGAATTTGATGCACCGATAGTAGTATTTACTGAGTTACTAAGGGAGAGTTTCGAATTTACATCATTCGACGCTCCAACAAATGTATTAACGGTATTGGTAGCAGCCACATTAGTCATCAGTGTGTTTTTTGCCCCAACAAAAATATCATTCTGTCTGGTTTTTCCAATAGTCTTACTGTAAGTATCTGAATTACCGGTAACTTCGGTGTGACTGGTTGAGTTCCCATTAGTAGTAGAGGTATTGGATGAATCACCAGTTATTATGGTCGTATTCGTAGTATTCCCAGTTGTTGTTGAAATATTAGTGGTATCGCCATTCATTGTTGTTGTACTGGTATTATTCCCGGTTGTCGTTGAAGAGGTAGTGGTATCACCTGTATGCTCATTTTTATTGACCACCTTACCTTCTGTTTTTGAATGCGAATACACCACGGCCGATTGATCATAACTGTCAACACTGGGAGGCGCGGTGCCGGTACCACTTAAATTAATGCTTTTTCCTACCACATGACTTTGATTTAAACTGGACCCATCCGGTAAGTCATCACAAATATCAATGATGTCTTTATTAGGAATCTTGCCATTAATGAAGCTTAAATCCGTTTCATCAATGGACTCTACAAATGGCCCTTGAGAAGACACATTGACACTCTTATTAGACTGAGAATAACTCTGACGGGTATTGTTATAGCTGACACTGTAATCTTGCTCACTGTTACTTTCACTAAAATGACACCCTTTTGAAACACTGGCGCTGGCTAATCCTTGCGCCCCTTTTTCCGTGGTGGAGTAACTAAAAGAAGTTCCCTTATTGTAATTCGCACCACCTATATTGGCCTCTAATACGGAGCTGTTTATATACGCCTCTTTCACTATTTTCATCGCGGCATCCAAATCTGGCGTCACCTCTTCGCCAAAATGAATGCTTAGACTGTCCCCATAACTGGTATTGCAGCTGCTGCCCCAATTGGTATTAAAGTTCCAACTGTTACTTTTCCAAAGAGCGGGTTGAATACATTTTTGCCCGTGGGAGGACAAGGACTGTTGTATCTGGGGAATTTCACTTTCATTGTCACCTCTGGCGACCACCACCATAGAATTCACCGCCGGAGCCGTTTCAGAACTGTCCGACAAAGCCACCCAATGTTTTATCGACGAGCCTTCATCGGTGGCGAACTGCACAACACACCCCATTTCCTTATACTTGGTCACTGGGACGCCTTCAGCACCACCAAAACTGACTTTGGAAAGTTGTGGGTCAAAATTGCCCTTTTCAAAAAAATACGCACTTTTCGGAACAGCGCTTTCTAACACTCTTGCCAGCACACTGCCCTGATGTGTCTCTTGCAAATCAAACGGGGTGATGAGCACCGCTTTAGCATCAATTGCACGGACCGTGCTTTCCACGTTAGGGCTTGCCGAGTTAGGATCAAAAAACGTTTTATTCTGAGCTTTCTCATGTTGCGCATTTTTACCCTTTTTTTCCTCTATACCCTTTTCCTCTATACCCTTTTCTTCTATTAAATAAGGAATAGGCGTCGCTTCAATAGAAGCCGAATAAGGCGCACTTTGGCTGACTTTATGAGTCACTTTGGTGACTGTAAAACACGCATCATTGAACTGTTCCGGCATCAAGCGTGTTAACGTCATATCAGGCACCATTTGATGTAAATAAAACGCGTAACCAGGGCTCAATAAGGTTGAAGTACATTCCCCTGACAAAGAGGATTGTTGGCAAGCAAACTGGCTGTCCATATTGGATAACCATTCTTTAGATTCAGTTTCATCGACGCCATAGGAAAAAGCTTGATAATAGGAATAATCTACCTTCCCAGCTTCCTCTGTCGTCGCTGCAATGTAACTGTCATAGCCAGCGACCTGATTGGTTCGCCAGTTCGGTTGTCGATACACCAACGCGGTTTCCAAATGATCAGGCACCATGGTTACCTGGTATTGTAAGTTACAGAATAAATCCGATTGCTGCAGACCAAGAGACTTGATATCTGTATAACTGTAGCGCAGTGACAAATGCGATTTCCGACAGCCTGGGATGTTCACATTATCTGGCTTAGAAGTCTGGTTTGAGAACACCAGAGTCAGGCCATCTTGACCATGAATGAAATAAAAATAAATCGCCGCCTTTTTCATCAAACGTTGCAACATAGCGAAATCCGTTTCTCCGGACTGCAACCAATCCTGTTCACGGCTAGCCGCGAGCCCCTTTATGTTGCTGGTATCCACCTTAAACTGATCGCCATAACGCTCTAACTCTGGCTTGACTAAGGCCTCGATGACCTCTGTTATTTTCTTGCCTTTGTAGATGTCATACTTATTTCGCAACGTCAGCGGAAACAAAGGGGATTGCATTTCCGCTGTGTACTCTCCTGGCGCACTTAAACTCATAGACGTAATCAGCCCATAAAAATAACGCGACGGTAATTGCTCCACACCTGCAGGCGCCACCGTCAACAATTTTTCATCCTCTATCTCAAGGGGATCAAAGACTGGCGTATAACCTAGGGTCACCCTAGTCCACTGACCAATCAAATTCTCCGCGACGCCCTGTACGATGGGCAGTTTTGGTCTGGCTGGCGAGGCTGGTGGTAACGTCGAAAAATGACTATCTGAGGCCGCTTTAAGGGTGTAAGGCTCAGTCTCGTCAGCGCGTAAACTGAGACTAAAATGATATGGTTGTGACACGGCTTCCTGACCTTGCAAAGAAATCAAGCGCAGATAATTGGCATTCATTAACTGCCCTGCTCCCCCTGCTTTCACAGCAAAAGACAAATTGGTGAGAAATTGACGTGTCGGCGTCACTGCCATGTAATCAAGCGGTAGAATCTTGTCACTCATCAGAACCCAGCCTCTTACCTATCTGTCATGATAAAGAGATAAGAGCAGGAATAATGCCAAAACAGGAAAGCCAGATATCACAAGGCATTGGAGCGAATAGGATAAAAAAAACCTTAAAAAAACCTGTAGAAAAAGACCAACTGGGTCAATTTTGACCCAGCTATATTTCCTTAATGACAAGATCTTTATCTGATCTTAACAAGACACTCAAGCAAGTTTTAACAGGACACCCAAGCTAAACGACACGGTCGAAATTAGCAACGTAATCTGATTCATAATTGCCTGTCGCGCTGTCGTACATATCTGGTACGAGGTCGAAGTTCCTCACGCCAACATCGAAACAGGTATCACTTAGTGTCGAGATATTCACAATTTCGGGGGCAAAGTCAGGCGAGCCAACTACCATCCAAGCCGTCGTGGTTTCGGATGAGTCATCACTATAAGTAACGAAACAAGTCACAGAGCCATCGGAAATATCGTCATACCAATCATCTCCACCGCCATAACCGCTGAGATCCGTATTCCCCCCCGCAAAACCATAACCACCTAACACAATAAGACGACCTTGGCGGTCAGTACGCAAGGTTCCCAAACTTTTGAAGTGCTTTGACCCCTGCTTTAGCTCACCAGAGGGATAGGAAGGGTGCAAATATGTCGCTGGAATATTATAAATACTGATTTCAACAGTAGACAATATACCGCTGACGACACGAGGACCTAAATCAATAATTAATGATTGTCGCTCACTTGAACTCTCTTTGCTTGCATTTCGCCACGGCACACCGCGATTCGTATAACTGTTATATTGGCCATAAAGAAGGTTGCCGTTTAGCTCTCGAAACTCGCACCAAGCCGCTTTTTTATTCGCAAGATGCACAGTCCATTCGATGTTTTTTACATTCGGTGAATCTAAGGTTAATTCTTCATCAGACGTATCAAACACTTTAAACACTTGTCCTTGGCGGCGTATACAACCTGCCTCATCTTTAAAGTTGACCACAGTCGTTGTCGGTTTGAGATCAGCATCATGCTCGTATGGAAGACCACCGATTTTGATCGGATTTAATACAAAATTATCGGTATTAGCATTACCTAGTCGGGCAATACCAATAGAAGGATGAACAGAAAGCGCCATAACTTACTCCTTTGTTGATAACTAAAATCCATTAACCATTTTCATGCGAATGGTCTTTCAGTTAAGCAGAGCAATGTCGTTACGGCAGTATCAGTTTAGTATCAGTTTTAGATATCGGTATATCACTCCTTCCTTAACGCAATGGCTACTCAACAGGAGCATGAGAATTTAAACGGCGAGCATATTCGTGCACTTCATTATTGCAAAGCCATTTTGCTTAACAAACATATTCAGAGGCCTCTTAATATGGGTGTCCTGTTAAGTAGAGTAGAGGTGGGTGTCCTGTTAAAACTTTAAGATGGGTGTCCTCCTAAACAGTTCTCACTCCTTAAGGTGGGTGTCCTGTTAAGGCCCCTTAAGGTGGGTGTCCTGTTAAATTCGACGAGCGAGTTCACGGGATCCTTAAGGTGGGTGTCCTGTTAAACAGCTCCTGTGACATCCTCGCTCCTTAAGGTGGGTGTCCTGTTAAACCTAGAAAGTAAAAAATCACCCTGAAAAGTGTGATTCGGCCATGTGCCGCTTGACCTAGCCTGAGCGTCCATATATCCCCTGTCAAGGCTTACTCGGGTGTCCCATTAAAATACTTAATTCGGTCCTACTATGATGCGAGCCCCGTTGATGCGAGTGCACCAGTTTCGTTCGTCTCGTTGCGTGGTCGTACACCACTACTATCTGTGAGTTCTGATTGTGTCGAGCCCCGCTTGAGTCTTGCCAGTCCCCGCCGGTACGACCTGCCTGCACGTCTTGCACTGAGTTATAATGGAGAACACTCATCACCTCATGTTCATCAGGGATTGCGCCGCTATCCCGCAATGCCATGACGACCTCTTCACTATCCGGGGATCTTCCTGGGCTAACTGATCTATGTGACATACATCCATCCTCCGCTAAACATTAAATATTTGGGGTCAAATAATATTAATAGGACACCCACGCTAAATGTCTTTATCGCTTTTATCTTATTCACTCCTTACTTAAGGTTGTCGTCCTGTTATCGCATTTTGCGCTTCACCGTGCGTATTCCCGGCCGCTTAATGATCGTGTCCTGGTATACTACGTTGTGGCTCAACGAGCGAATTCACTGGCCCCTTAATGTGGGTTGCCTGTTAAATCCCATGTTCTTCACTTCCCTTTGGTTCATCACCGTGGGTGACTCGTTAAAACCTCTCTTTCCTCAGTGAGCGATCTACCGGACTTCTTAAGATGAGTGTTCTGTTAAGACCATCTCTTAAGATGTGTGTCCTGTTAAGGCCCCTTAAGGTGGGTGTCCTGTTTAACTTCTTGATAGGACACCCACTTGATAGGACACCCAAGTCAAATTCAAGTTGGGCGTCCCATTAAAATCTCCCGATGAGGGGGGTGCCACCTTATGGTGTGTGTCCTGTTAAGCCCCAGGTTCTATCCGGGCATTTGGGGTTTCTTAAGGTGGGTGTCCCGTTAACATGCTGAGAACCACATCCAAATCTATCTCTACCCCACTACGTGCCCACTGCAACCATGTTTCTCATACTCAGCAATGCGTGTTTCGGTCGCACCTTGCTCATAAAGAGCTGCTGTAGTCTGCCAATATGGTTGGCGATGGTTTTCCGCGCCAGGGTCACTTTTTCCTTTATTGCGGACGTGATTCGACATCCTATTATTTATAGTATTAATAGGACATCCACGCTAAACAACTTCATTACTCATCACTTCTATTTAAAATGGGTGTCCTGTTAAAACTCATCAGGGCCTAACCATGCTGCTAAATGCGTTGTATGTTCAAGTCCTTAATAGGACACCCAAGCCAAACTTAAGGTGAGTGTCCTGATAATACTGCTTATCCCCAATGTGGGGGTCCACTCAACTTTTCTTTTAAGGTGGGCGTTCTTGTCACATCCACTTTTGTGACATCCGGCTCTGACGCCTGTGCTTTGCCCAAACCATGGGTAGTTTAAGTTCACTATTCACCTATTCTTCTCGGTCTCCTTTGCTCGCCTCCATCATAGAACCAGCGCCCCCGCGTCTTACACCTGAGCCGAACGCCACAACCCCACCTATCACTGTTTCAGCTACCTTAGTAGTCTGTGCGCGCACGGCCACCTGGGTGGCGTCTGCTGCCTTCCATAGAGCCGAATCCCTCCGGGTCGCCTGGTCGTTTAGCATATACTCCACTGGATTGTCTTGTGGGTCTCTTCCGGACATATTAGCTCCTTATTATTTCAATTGTTTTAACATTTGGGGTCAGTGTCAGTGTTAAATTAAAACCATCCCCACACATGGGCCTTGATCTCAAATGCTTTTCTTCACTCACTAGCCTCAGAGACTACCCTGTCGAATAACCCTGGGAACCTTGTCCAAATTTATCTCTCCCACTGCTACGTGCCAATTACAACCGGTGGTTCACAGACTTCGAGATGGGTTGTTGAGTTGCACCCTGTTCACAATACTGCTGTAGCTTGTCGATATGGTTCGCTAGATATTTGGGGTCAGATCTAATATTTGGAGTCAGATCTAATATTTGGAGTCAGATCAAAAACTCTCTAACCCCAAACACCCTTCTCTACTAACTCGCTCCCAAGTCGACTTGTTTTAATCACTTCGAGAACCTGCTGTAAATCTATCTCCACCCCGCTACGTGCCCACTGCAACCAATGTTTCACATACTCAGCAATGCGTGTTTCGGTCGCACCTTGCTCATAAAGCTGCTGTAGTCTGCCAATATGGTTGGCGATGGTTTTCCACGCCAGGGTGACTTTTTCTTTTATAGCGGGCGTGATTCGATAGCCTAAGAAATCAAAGCCACTATTTTTGATTCTGCCAATATACGTTTTGAAGGGATGCTTAGTTTGTTTCACCGCCTCCAAACACCGATTCATGATCCGCACCACTTGCCGTAATTGATGGCGTGTTTTGCACAGCACCAGCCAATCATCCATAAAGCGAAAATATCGCAAACCCTGTTTTTCACAATATTGGCCGATGGCCTTGTCCATTTGTAACAAATAAAGCGCCCCTAAAAGTGGTGAAAGGGGATTGCCTTTGCCAATACCAATAGAGTTTTCCTTTAAAAGCCCATTTAGATTGTCTAATCGCGTCAGCATTTTGGCTAATAAAGCTAAAACATCAACATCTGCTATGTGTTCTGCTAATAACTTCAACAATATTTGGTGATTGATCGTGGCATAATATGAGTCCACATCCGACCGACATACAAATTTGTAGTCTTCTACCCTTGTTTTTACTTCCCTAACACAGGCTTTTGCTCCACCATGCCCTATTAAGTGATAACAGTCTTTACTTAGGCTTGGCAGCAAATAAGGCGTTAATACCAAAGTTAAGGCTTTTAGTACGAGTGCGTCTCGTGCTGACCATATGCCAATGGTTTCTCCATTAAGATAAATGGTTCTACAAGGCTCAAAACAATAATTCCCATTCAATATGCTCGACTGAATAGCCGCCTTCTCTTTATGCCAATGAAAGCGCAAATGCCAAACATCATTATTATGATGGCTGTCTTTCCTTGCATGGCATAACCAGTCATACGCCTGCTCTAATACAGCGTCGCTGACGATTTGTTGCAGATTCGGACTCACATCAAGCATCAATTTTTCTCTTCTCTCTTCTCTTTTCTCTTTTCTCTTTTCTCTTCTTTTCCATCATTCAACCCAACGCCACCTCAATACAACCTAAATACAACCTAAGCTGTAACGTCTCTTATCGCTGCGGTGCTTTCTCTCTCGCTCTTTCTTTCCCTTTCCCTCTATCTCTTTACCTTTTACTCACCCAGCCACACCTTGTGTTGCAACGCGATATGGGAACCCATGTCGCGGTATAAGGTTTCCAGTTCGGTACGGCACGCGGCTTCGCTTTGTTCTGGGCCTAGATAATAGAGTATTTCATTGTCGTCTGGCGCCGCCTGTCGAAACGGCAAGACACTAAATCCTAATTTTTCTATGGCTTTTTGTGAGGCATCATTGTCCTCATATACTTTGGCGTAGCATGAATGCATGGCGTTATGCTCGACGCCAATCTCTAACAACAAAGACACCGCCTGTGGCCCAAAACCATAGCCCTGAAAGTCTTGCCCTAACCAGTAATAAAAGAAGCCCACACCATGAAACACTTCTAAGCAAACCGAGCCGATAAAGCCCCATTCTCGATGCATTACGGCATACACATCGTGATTGGGCATAGTTTGGTTGTTTTGTTGCCAGTCAAACCACTGCTGATCATCCTCAAAGCTTGGTAAATTGCATAACTCCGCGACGGATTTGCTCCCTTGTTGCTGATGAATATAAAGCCATCGGAACACATGGATATGATGCGATTCCAACGGTGTTAAATACAGCTCAGTTGTCTCTGTCTGGCGGCCCATCCTGCGCCCGTGAGCCATTGGAAAATCACGCTTGTTCATCTGTTGGCGTTTTTCGGTCAGCCAATAATAAGCATCCAGAATCCGTTTATTTTGATAAAACCTCAGCAAAGCCCCTTTATACAGATGGATGGCGGCAGCATAATCGCCAAGCTGGAAATAGGCTTCGGCTAAGGCACATAGTAAGGTGATGGCCGCTTCATCCTTTTGACCAAATGGGTAATGGGATTGCATGGCGTTCACAATCTCAATCACCATCACCCAATCGCATAAGCGCTGAGCCAGATCCAGCATCAATTGATACTCCACTAACGATCTGTCTTGATCGACATAGGCTCTAAGTTGCTGTAACCAATAAAGCCTGTCTTGTGCGTACACACCCTGCTGTTGCACTTGTTGCAGCTGAGCAAGCCACTCATTTTGCGGTTGAGCAAATGCGGCTTGCGAAAATGGGTAGTCTGACCCTTGTCTGGCTGCAACCATGGTTATTGCCCATCCTGTTAGTTAGTGTAAGCCTCTCATTATGACACTGGTTCTTTGCTTTACGGTTCGGCTTCGCTTTACTCTTCCTCTGCTGCCTCAGCCACTTCTTCTGGGTCGGCTTCAGCTCCCTCTTCCACCTCTCCTTCCGCTTCTCCGTCGGCCTCAGCAACTGGCTCAGGTGGCGGGTTTAATTTGGCGTCGATGGCAGGCAATACGGTCTTGTCTAAAAAGATGTCCAAATCCTGCATGAATAAGGCTTTCACGTCTTCTAACGTGGGCTTCTCTTCGCCCGGCAAGGTGCCCTTGCTCAGGTAATCCAAGATTTCTTCCAATATGCCGGTCACTGGATCTTTAAGTTGTTCATCCAGCTTTGGCAAGACCAAACCTAATTGAATTTTAAATGCGATATCGTCTGACATAATCTTGATCCTTTTGTATCCTGGGTATCGTTCCCCTGGGGCTGTTTGTTTTATATTGCAATAGGGTTGCCAACTTTTAGTATTTTAATTTTTCCTTTACTTTCAATAAATTACATTAACTTAGATGATCTCAGTATGGGTTACACTTTACCCATAAGATGGCTCTAATACCCGGGTCTATCAGGCGATGCCAACACTTGGCTAAGACTCAATGCCTAGGACTCAATGCCCATGATCTCAAACAGATTGATTTGCCCCCCTTTGACCAGAAAGATTTCTTTATACAGGTCTGGCGCGCTTTGTTGGCCCCATTCGCAGGCGGTGTAAATCAGGTAAGGCACGATGGAATGCGGGTCGTCTTGTTGCAGGAAGTCTGCGGCCCGATATAAGGCGGTAAAAGCCTCGTCTCGGTTGCTAATGGGGCCATTGCCGCCATTATTGCCATTGCCGTCACTATTGCCATCGCCCCCCATTGCACTGTCTGAGGCGCCATCGGAACTTGCTCCCTGCCCTTCCTCGGCACTGGCAAATCTCACGCCTCGGCGATTCAGTTCTAATTCAATCAGGTCACTAATCTGCTGCAAGACCCCGGTAAAGTCGGCAAAACTGGGGGCGTCGTGACCACACACCTCGTCTAGCCAGTCTTGCAGGTATTTCAGGCTGTTGAGAGCATCTTCCAAGGACAATAATAGATTTTGAAAGTCGTTGGTTTCGGTGAGCATAAGGCGCTGTTTGAGGTCTTGCAGGGTCGGACCATCCCAGGCATTTTTGTGTTTTGCTTGCTGAGTGACTTTTTCAAAATATTGGGCACTTTCCCAGTCGTTCCAACTGCATTCGTTACCGTCCAGATTGGTCCGAGTAATAGGTAAGCTTTTGATCACTGGGGTCAGTTTGTCGTTAATCCATTTCAGCGGATTAGTGCGAAATTCGATGTCGCCATCGAGCATTTCCGGGTACATGGTATCCCAGTAACGTTCGCACATTTGCTGTAACAAGATGGTCGCTGGGGCGATGCCGGAAAAGCCGTCAAGATGGATCGAGGCTTCAAATAGCCAGGTCATCAGTTGCAGGTCTTTGCTTTTTTCGGCCAAGGCCTGTAAGGCGATGCTTTTCACCTGAGACCAGTCAGCGACTCTCAAGTCGTGCGTCCAAACGCCTAACGGTAGGCTTGGGTCATCGGACTGGCGCGCCGCTTTGATGCTGGTATAAACGCCATTATGACGGACCGATTGCCCGACGCCATTGTCCCCTATGGGTTCCAATAATTGGTTCAAACTGTAGCCCATGTGAAATTTCATGTATTCGTCGGGCGCTTGTATTGCGTGTTCAAGTCTCATATTAACCTCCTCTTCCGGTTGTCACTGTCTGTCATGCGGCGTCTCTGACGCTTGCTGCTGAACCTTGCTTCTCGGCTTCCTTGCCAGCAACTGTTGCATGTCAGCTTATTCACTTAAATTGGGTGCGTAAGTAGGAAAGTAGTACGGCAAGGGCACCGTCTGCGGCTCTCCTTTGGCGTCCAGCACATAGGCTTGCAACACCAGATTGGCCCGACTTACATAAGCCGGCTGCTGTATTTGTCGATCGTTTCCTTTGAGCACCACAGGCACGTAGAAGGACAATAATGCCGCACCATCTTGTGCCTGCATCAAGTCATTTTGGTAGCGTTTAAGCCAACTAAACAGGCCCCACTGTCCTTCACTGTCAAAGCGAGCCGTGGATGAAGTCAGGTCAACATAGGGCTGGATATTGGCTTGTCGACTGGGCCCACCCAAGGGACGATAGGCTGAGCCACTGGCCCAACGCAGACTCAAGGACAAAGGCAAACCGGGCTGCCACACCAGATCGCTCTCCCCATTGGGAAACTGGCTATGCTGGGTGCCGCTGCTTAGACCCCATTGAACAATTTGGTTGGTGCCAGAAAGGCGACTGGGTTGCGCGTCAAACATGGGCTTTAGGTTGACTTGCCATTGTTTCGGTTTGTCCTGCCAAACCTTGGCAAAAAACTCACTGATCTGGTCCATTTCCAGCAAGAAGTCTCGCCATGAGCCTTGCAGGTTAAGCTGCAATGCGTCCCCTTGGTGCTCTAACAGGTTTTCCAAAGCCGGTAACAGGTCTTTCGACAAGCGACGATAGTCCGTTAAAAAGGCCCTTAGCTGTTTGGGTGACAGCTCTTTACGGCCAGCTTGGGGCAATTCAGCAAAGGGAAACTGCCCTGCCAATTGTTGGTTAAAGTGCTGTTGAAGGTCTTGATAACGGGCAATAATGGCTTTTTGCTCGGCGCTGCTGCACTCTAACTTGGCCTGCTGGGTGATTTGCCGACTGCGCATGGCAAACCAACTGTCGCCCTTATTGGGGGGATTGACCGCCAGTGTTTGACCACACTCAGCGTTGTTTAGGGTCGGCAAGGTCTGGCCAATCAAGTCGTGTAAGCCACTGACCGGATTGCCCGCTTCGGCACGTTCAAATTTGGCCAGATCGTCCAAGGTCGCCAACCAGCGCTGTACGGTCACATTGCTTAGGCCAGTGTGGCTGTTTTGCAGGTATTGCAATAATGGCTGAGCATAATGAAAGGCCAAATAGCTGAGTTTTTGCTGTTGGTTTTGTAAGTAGGTCTCGCTTTGTTTGCTGTCTTTAAGCTGAAACAGGGCTTGTAAAAAGGAAGCCGCTTGCCAATCGGGGGACAGTACTGGCTGGTAAAGATGGTAATCGGCCACCAGTTGTTCAATTTGCTGTAATTGACGGTACACAAATTGGGTCACTTTTTGGTTAAGGTGCAGCACATTGACCCTATCTCCTTGCTGCTTTAACAGGGCCTCAATTTGCAGCAGTAAGCTCATCACCTGCGTAAAGCTGGTGACCGCTTGATCGAGCTGACGCTCACGATCTGCGACCAAGTTATAACTTGGTTTCGGCAGGGTAAGTTGCTGTGACGGACGGATCATGGCCTCGCTTAACAGGCGCTCGGTGACATCCTGCAAGCGGGATCGCAGGCTGTTATCAAACAGGCTAGACGCCGAATACTCGGCGACAAAGTTCTGTTGCTGCCCTAAGATGTCGAGTAATTCCTGTAGTGGTGCTGGGTCCCAGCGCACGATGATTTCGGTGGAATCCAAGGCCGGAGGAAAGTGCCCTTTCACGTAAGCAAGTCGGCTGATCGCTTGCGCTTTGTCCACGAGTCGGTTCAACGCCGGCGAGGCATTCAATAAGCCCTGCTGATCCCGGATATATAGCTCGCCAAACGGAGACACGTTAAGATTAGCCAATTCCTTCCTCACCGGTTCGTCACACACCTCGGCGGAAAAAATCTGCGCCATGGTCTGTAAAGCATCGGCGTCGTAACCGAACAGCACCATGCCTTCTTCGGCTTCTTCCAAATGCGTTTGCAAACGCCCACAAGCACTGCTTTGTGGTGTGGTGATTAACCAGTCCTGTTCGGTTTTTTGCAGCCAATGGTTTAATACGCCCAGATCGTGTCCAAACGGGGACGGCGGCAAATTGGCGTGTCTTGGTATGCTAACAGGGGCTTGATTAAACGCCTGTAAGGGGGCAATGGGCACCTGCTCAACAAAGGACAATAAAGCTTGCTGTAGTTGCTGGGTGTGGCTCTGCAATTGAGTGAGCACTTTTTGCCGGTCAACTAAAGGGTCTGTGGCACTCCAGGAAAATGCCAAATCCACTTGCCTGATGGCCCCTAAAATCAATTGACTGTTTAGATCAAGGGTCGTCGGCACTGGGTTGTCATAAAGGTAGTTGAGTAGTTCAAACAAGGCTTTGCTGATGCCTTTCTCACTGTCTAACGGGCCGGCTAACATAAGCAAAACTTGCTGGTTTTTTTCAAAAGCCAGCAAGGCTTCAAAGCGAACAAAATAATGCTTCAACAAGGTCGGATAATGGTCCGTTTGTGGCGTTGCGTTGATGATTCTTGTCAGCTCTTCGGCTTTTTCTTTGAGCCGGCATTCCAGTCCTAACAGGAGTTTGTTTTTCATGATCTGCTCACTGGCAGACTGTTCTTTTTTGTCTTTGGCATGGCCCAATAAAGAAATCGGCATGGCCAAGGACACATTGGCACCGGAAATATCACTTAGCCCTTGCAACAAGGCATACGTCTGGGTTCCTTGGTCGGTGCAATCTGGCATTAAGAGATGGATTTGTTGTAATTTTTGCAGACCGAATTGGTTAAATTGATGAATGCGAACAATGTCATGGGCCAGCAATAAGGTTAAGCCCAGCCCCAATCCCAGCACGGAAAATTGCAAACGTCGCAGTAATTTATTGCTTGAAAAATGCCGTTTTTCAATGACTCTGGCGAGGTGCTTTTCGGCGAATATTTTGTGTTGGAACACGGCTTCGGCAAAGGCCTGTTGCTGGCTCACCTTACCTGTGAAGTACAAACCTCGTAAAGGCAGAGCTTCTTGAAAGCCACTCTGTGAAAAGGCCGCTTTGATGACTGTGGTTAATGGCCCTTGCAGTTGCGAAAATTGATGCGGGAACATCATAAAGTTATCAATATCGGCCAAGGCTTGACCACCGGCGGCGACTTTTAATTTGATCACCTGTAAGCGATCCAATAGATAAGCAAAGGCTTCTGATACCCAATCCAGACTAAAGGCAGTGTCCAATCGATAAGGGTTAGACCAACCCAGCATCTGTGACAAAACATCTTGCGGTTGGCTTTCCCAGAAAGCTTGAAAGCCCGTCACTTCTTCAAGCTCTGTGACCATGAGATAAACTGGTAACACAAAGCCACTCTTTTTTTGTATTAACCAAAGTTGCTGAAAGAGCCCTTCTCCCGTGGCTTGCAGTCCGACACTGTCTTGCTGCAATAAGGTTTTAGCTGACACACAGAGTATGATGTTGTCGACCGGACGCTCAGGCCGATACCAATGCAAGCCTTCCATTAGGGTCGAAAGCTGACTTTCCTCCCCTTCAATAACCACCCCGTGATCGTAAAAATGCCAACGTCGGCTTCCGCCAACAAGACGCTTTTCACGGGGTAATAAAGTGTCCCTGCGACCTTCTTTCACCGCCCGAATAAGCTGTGTTCTGTTCGCCTCGGCATCTCCTAGCAATAATGACCAGGACATTTGATAGCGCCAGGCTTGGCGAGTGGTTAGGTACTGTAACGCGGCAATGGCGCGACGTATCTGAACCACCAGTAAACGCTGCCGAAAAGGCCGCGTGGGACGTTTGTCGTTTGTTTGTTTGCCTTTAAAGAGACGCTTGTAACACCAAACCAATGGTTTATAAAAGACGTTCAGACAGGCCGCCAGCACTCGATAAATGAGCTGACCTAACCAGCGCACAAAGGCCCACAGTTTTTTCGCAAACCAGGCCCCCAGCAAGACCAGCAGTAACGCGCCCAAAATCAAGGCGATCATTTGCCATAAGGGATCTTGCCAAATGGGTTTTAGCGCTTCGATAAGGGGTTGCAGTCGTTGCATAACACCATGAAATAAGCTTTCTAACTGGTGATTTAAGGCGTCGTATTGACGCATAAACGACTTTATTTTTGCCAGCCATTCCCTCACAAGGCCCCCCATTTATCCAGCCCTTTTAGCAAGATAAACCAGGCAACTGTGCCGCTGATCAGGTAAAGAATGGCAATGTAAAAAGCACATCGATACCAGATGGATACGGGCGCCAAACGCTGCTCTTGTTGAAATTCCATCTGCGCTTCATAGGCCTGAGCAAACAGGATGTTTTCAAACACCGGCTGATGCTTTGCTACCAACTGAAAAAGTTTGTGCCGATAGTGTTTTAAGGCCTTAACATCGTCACGATGTTGCCCTGAGAAGCCCAATCTTAAGGTCAACAAGTAAACCCCGGCCAACTGCACTTCCAGCGGCTCATGCTCGGCTTTTGCCAATAAGTCATCAATGTGTCGATATAAAGTGCCGCCGGCCGAACAGCTGTGAAAAAAATGCTCTTCCAATAGCTTACTTTCCCAACTTTCCTGCCCGACCCACTCCAGCTCTAAAATCAGCAGCTCATCCGCCAGAGCCACCATCGAAAAACAGGCTTTGTCCATGTACAAGGCTTGTCTTTCGGTGAGTTGACTGGCCCAGTATTGACGCTTTTCTGCCAGCCACTGGCTCAGGAACAGGTTAACCGCGGTGGCCGTTTCGTTAGGATTGGGTAAAGCCTGTAGTTTGAGAATGGACTTGGCTTCGAGCAGGAGCTGATCTTTCACAATCCAATGTTTGAGGGTGATGATTTGCTGATAGAACTCATTCATCAATCTGACTAGGTGTAATCCTGGCTGATTCATGTCTCTCTCCTCTTAGGCTTGATCAGGCTCATGAGGAAGATGCAGCACAATACTCTTGGGTTGCAGGTGCTTCAGTTTGCCATTGGTGCTTGTCATGATCAGGCTTTGCCCGGCTTTGATAAATTGCGGGGTATTTTTCAGATAAAACAAACCATGATTGGCGGTGGCCTGAATGCCTGTGGCCTCATCGTATTCGGTGGCTTCAGTCGTCGCGCCGAGTAAGCGTTTGGTGGCCAGTTCTTTGTGCAGTTTGCCCGAGGCGATACGACAGTCGGTTAGCCATTGCGCTAAATCAGATTGGGTTTGTGTTGACTTGGGTTTCAGCTCAATCAATAAATCCTGATTGCCCCAAGCTTTATCAAACATAATGGAGAACACCCCTTCTTGGCTTTCTTCAAACGTCAAGCTGGTATAGCGAACATTGACCTTGTCTAGCTGCTGAGTGAGGTAACTTAGCGCCTCTGAGAGGCTGGCATGGCAATCCTCATGCTGGTAAGCGGGCAATTTAGGTGGAATCAATTTTTGGTCCAGTTCAGACATCGCACCCACCAAGCGCGCTAGGATCTGATAAATTTGCCAAGGCGAGCTGTGGCCATTGTCGGCCATTAATTCAAACTCTGACAAATGCTGCACCATGGCTCGAATCCATTGTCGGTGTTGTTCACTGACGCGATTCCCCAACCTTTCTTCATCGTCGGCATAACCCGCCAGTTGGCGAGCTTTTTTACGCATATTAAACGCCAATTGTTGCAATTTTTTCTGCAAAGGTTGGCGGCCTTGCTGATTGTCGTCGCTGGTCAAGAAGGCATCGGCCCCAATGCCTAACATGGGCGGACAGAAAGCGGTGATTTGAAAATGTGCCCCATCCTGCTTGGTCACTTCAAACAGCGGCATGGCAATGTATTGGGCGCTAATATCATGACTGGCCTGTAAGGATAAAATCGGCATTAGGCGTTGCATTGCCAATTCACCTTCGCCGGTATTATCGTCTTTCGCCGGTTCGCTTTCTATCACGGAAAAGCGTTGAATGTCAGCACTCTGGCTGGCCGCTCCAGGCGTTCGAATGGGCACGGTCAATTGGATTTTCACGCATTCATTAGCGTCCCATTGTGCGACGTCGTTTAAGTCTATGAGCAGAGGCTGGTCATAGCGAACGTCGTAAGCGATTTGCAATCCATCTGGCATGATGGCGTGCAAGGATTGCAGGCAAATGACGCCTTCCAATAGCTGGCTTTCATCCAGGCTCATTGACACCACCCCCCAACGGTAAGGTTGTGAGGTCAGGGTCAAGTGTTGCAACTGGGCTTCCCAGTATTGGTTGTCCTGTTGAAAGTGTTGAGGCGACAACAACATGCCTTCGTGCCAGCACACAGGGAATCGATTTGCACGGCTCATAACGCTTGCTCCTCTAATTGATAGCCATGCTGTTGCAAGGTAATCAGTAACTGCTTGAATTGGCTGATGTCAGCCAGATATTGACCCGGTTCGTCCAGATAATTGGCAAATAACAACACGCCATAGGCTTGGTAATACTGCGCTGGTAAGGTCAGTGTCATAGGCGCGGTTTGTGGCACCACTTCATAGGAAAGTACGGATATTTTTTGCTGATATAACAGGGCTAAGGAGGCTTTATTCGAAAACCAATCTGGGCCGCTTAAGTCCATCAATGCCGATATACTTTTCGCATCGAAAATAAACACAATGTCCAATGCGGTTGGCAGGTTGTTATTGCTATTGGCCTCCGCTTGTAGCTTGATGCTTGTTAGCAGGGTTTTGTCATAACTGTAAAAGGGGACGTATTTCCCCGCCGTTTTTTCCACCAGATTGAGGGTTTTTCCGCACCCCGACAGCAAACACACCAGTAAGGCGTAAACGACAAGAGGACAGGACGGAGACAATATACGCATCTTAATCACACCATCTTCAACTGAAAACGAACTTGTTTGTCTACACCACTGGTGCCCTGTAGCGTGGCACCGTAGCCCAAACGATTGTTGTCATTCTTATTTGTACTTAAATCGCCGGTACTTAAATTGTCGGTACTTAAATCATCGGTGCTTAAATCGCCGGTACTTAAATCGCCGGTACTTAAATCGCCGGTACTTAAATCGCCGGCACTTAAATTGTCGGTACTTAAGCGAGTCGTTTTCGGCTCTATACTGTCTTTCAAGCACATCAAGGTGATTTGAAAATCGCAATCTTTGTCACTGATCCAGGACACCAGATCACGCAGAGCCTGATGGTCTTCCCCACCAGGTACTAGACGCTGGATTCTGTCCAAAGCCAAGGGGCCTAATACCAGTTCCACGGCCGCCTGCTGATCCCAAATACGTGTTCCCAGTGTGGCCTCTGTCGATAAACGATGGTTGCTTTGACCCAACAAGGTATGATCTTCGTCTTGCACCTTGAGCCAACGCCCCAGCAGGCAGTTCAGAGCAATGAGAGGAATGCCCAGAACAATGGCAAACAGCTTACGAATCAGCGGCAAGCTCATGCGACAATTAGCCAAACTGCCCGCCAATGAGATCAAAGAAGCCTCGTCCTGATGATGACGTTGCCTTGCTAAGACGTCATCATGACCACTTAACGCCAACATAAATTTCCCCACCCGAGTGTGTTCAGCTAACGAGGTGGTTAAGCTGGTGTTGTTTTCCGCATGAATTAGGTAGCGTAACGCCTGTAAGCGGTTATTGAAGATGTCGATAAAGGCCGCCAGCGCGCCCTTACCATAGCGAAGATCTTGCCTGAGCAGGTCAACAAAAGGGTCCGCCAACGGACCATCCAGCCCGGTTAAATTGTAATAGGTACACTCTACCTGATGCTTCGCCTGTGGGTTGGCTTGTCGCTTGGCTAGAGAATGTCCCGACGTGGTGCTAGGCCCCTTCCCTGCGGCTGGGTTGGCCAGCCGCACTCGTCGAATTTCCCCCGCGGGTAATACCTGCGCATGGAAACTGGTAAAGTGTATTGTGTCATTTAATACCTCTAGCCAGTCTTCATCCCCTGTGTTCATGCCCATGAGTAAACGCGTCAACTGATGAAATGACCAGTTGGCGTCCGGCTCAGTAAAGAGCTGGTTTACAGAATAACCTGTTCGCCAATGCGTGGTTGCCATTGCTGCCATACTCCTTCACGTTGGTCACTGATCAGCTTAAGCTGGACAAAGTGATTTAAGCTGGTGTACAAGCCCAAAAAATAGCTCAACACACTGCCGAGCAAGAGAGGGTTTGAATTTGAAAAGTAGTCTTCGTTGATCAGCAAAGACAATAAGGTGCCACGGCAATGACCGCGCCACATATCACCTCCAATGCGCTTCACCACGGCCTCTGTGGTGAGTTCAACCAGACCATCAATTTGTCGCTGGTGAGAGCGGGATAAGGGATCACAATACAGACGCAGTAGCTGCTTTAAACTCGCCAATGACGAATCACCAGCGCTCAAGCTGTCCAAATTTAATGACAGCTGCGAAAGCAGTTTCACGGTATTTTGACCGTCTAATTTAGCGCCTTTAAATTGACTCGGTATGCCCATAATACTGGCGTTTAACATGGGCCCTGAGCCAAATAATTGTAAGCTTTGCCCTTCTCGTAGTGCTTCCGGGAGCCGCCGATTGTTACACAAGCCTTTGATCGATAAGGTTTGATCTATGGGTTGCGCCGCCGAGAAATCCGCCTGATAAAGGGCGACAAAGGTATCGCAGCCACGCTCACCGGGTTTCATCAGTTCCACCAGTCTAGTCACGTAGTAATGCTCAGACTGGGCATCCAGATTCGGCCCCAGCCAAGGCTTAATCAGGTTCGTTTGTCCCGCGGCCGAAATGCTTTTTACTTCGGTCAGGCTGTGTACTTCGGCATGCATGTAATGCTTTTCATCGGCAAGCACTCGGTATTCATGCTGATGGTGTTGCAATGGAATGGGCTTGAAATGCTTTTCATACAGGTTGATCACAGGAAAGCAGTTCAATAAAAAACTCTGCTTACTGAGGTGAATGTGTTTAGCCGATTGGTCCAGTAGAAAAAGGATTTCAAATTCCTCTTGTGACCCTTGCAGGGCCTGTTGTTCTTGCATAGACAGCAGATCAAAGAAATAGAACTTTTCGACAAAGGCAAAGTATTCTTGCAATAAGCGATACGCCCGTTGACTGCCAGCATCGTCAGGCAAAACATTTTGCTCATCGCCAAAGCCTTGCCATTCCAGTATTGAATCCGCTTGACCCGGCGCAGGACGCAACAGGGTCAATTTTTCCCCAACTTTTACCACAACGCCCCTAAGGCCATCGCACAACATCTGATAAAGAGGCGACTGCTGAGTTCGGTCACCCAGGTAAAAACGAAGGCGATTGATGGGGTAGTTTTGAATCGGTTCCGTGCCGGTATTAGTGACCCGAATCGACACCACAGATTGAAAAATAGTGTCCTCAGAGAGGATTTTTTCCAACCCCAAAACACTGTTCTTGGGCAGTACTTGGGTGTTGGCAACTTGAAGCGGCCATAAATCCGTGGGGTAACAGTTGGTAAAACGGCATTCCAAGCTTTCTTTTTGTCCGGTTTGCGTGACTTTTTGTGCGTTACCAATAAGCTGGCGGCCTTTTTCAAATCGATAGCCGTTCACAAAGTTGGCCCCATCTGGCTCAACATTGGCTTGCAATACGGCCATGCAAGGCAAGGATCGAATCAGGTTTGGGTAGAGACTGTGCAAGAGTTGATTGGGAATCTGGTCTTTTTGCTCGTACAAATCCGCTCGTAAACGCCCTGTCATATAGGCGAACGATTGAAGTAATTGTTCGACATGTGGGTCATTTGAGCGCCCAGCACTGAGCTTCAATTCAGCGGCGGCTTCTGGGTAGGTACGGCTAAACGCTTCCACAGATTGGCGTAAATAACGCATTTCTTGTTGAAATAAAGCATAACTCTGCGACATAGTGTGCCTCTCAATCTGCCACTTGAATCAGGCCCGTGCACATTTACGCTACCCCAAATTCAAACGCTTCTTCAAATTGTTCATGACGTAACTGTATGCTCAATCGACAACGGGACATTTGCCCAACGCTGCCCACATTCAGCACCTGAATCTGTTCTATTCGCGGCTCAAACAGTTGCAGTATCTGCACCATATCGTGTTGAAACTTATCAATTTGCTGATGATCATTTAATGACTGATCCACCAACGCCGAGAGGTTATGTGGAAAAGCCCCTTCACCACGAATTTGCTGGATACTGAGTTCATCCACTCCGGCGTCTAAAAAACCTCCCGAACTGAGAATACGCTCCACATTGGCTATCACTGACGCTTTAGTGGAAAGCCCACGTTCTGACAGGGTGAGTTTTTCAAACAAGGCCGCTGGCACAGGCTTCTCCTCATTAATTACCCGCAGCTGGTATTGGACGGTTTTTCGCAATGCTCCAAGCCGTCGCAGAGAAACCACCATTGTTCACTGATGCACCCTGAACCTGATGTAACCAACCAATTTCCGTAAAATTGAGTTTAAATTGCTCGGTAGGCATGTCATTCGGGTGCGATTGAAAATGGATTTCACTGATCAAGGTTAAACGCAGCTCAATAGCCATAATGGCATTCAATTGATCACCAGAGTTACGTAACACCCATAAGATGGTCGGTGCATCATTCACATTGTCTAAGGTGAGCGCTCTTAAGCAATAGTCGTACATTTTCGGCGAGGTGTAATCCGTGTACTTCACACAAGTAAAGTCGGTAATAACAGGACGCCCGGAGGTACGTGCGTTATTACTCACATCAGTTGTCACCTGCTGCTTAATCCCCTGATTAATCGACACCAACTCAATGCACTTATCACCTTGAAAAGTCAGGCTCCCAAATTTGGCGGTTACACCAAGCCAGTTTGGCTCCCCTGCCTCACCGTCTATCATGGTACCAATGCCAGTACCGTCGGCATTTGGCTGTCCAGATGTAATCCCATCTACGCCAAATTGCATTAATATTAGATCCATCGTTATTTACC
The DNA here is from genome assembly GCF_003314975.1 of Marinomonas aquiplantarum. Lineage (GTDB taxonomy): Bacteria > Pseudomonadota > Gammaproteobacteria > Pseudomonadales > Marinomonadaceae > Marinomonas > Marinomonas aquiplantarum. The sequence goes on along the minus strand of NZ_QNRF01000007.1, from coordinate 32,922 downwards.
TCTTATGTCATCATTCGCTAAGGTAACTCGGCGACCAAACGGATGGAGGCCGTGAGTTCTTCTAGTTGGAAATGGGGGCGTAAAAACACCACGGAACGATAGCTACCCGGTTTACCCGGCACATCGAACACATCGATACGCGATTCCCTTAACGGATAGCTGGCTTTCATTTCCTGCGGCGCAGAATCATCGACCAGTACATAATTGCTGATCCAGTTATTCAGGTAATCAGACACACTGTCTCGAGTTGCAAAACTGCCCACCTTGTCCCGCATAATCACCTTAATGTAATGGGCAAACCGTGACGCATTGAGCACATAAGGCAGCATGGTGGAAATCCGAGCATTGGCATTGGCCGCATCGGTATTGTATTTCTGCGGTTGTCCTGTGGTCTGGCCGCCAAAAAACGCCGCCTTATCACTGCCCTTGCGATGCAATATGGCCATAAAGCCTAAATCATTGAGTTCTTTCTCACGTCGATCGGTGATCTGCACTTGCGTTGGACAGGTCAATTTGACGTCACCGGAAGGGGTTTTGAAGGTATGCGCTGGCAAGCCTTCAACCAAGCCGCCGCCTTCAACGCCTCGAATGGCGGCCAGCCAACCGTGTTTGGCAAAGGCATTAGTGACCCGCTGTGACAATATGAACGCTGGATTGCCCCAGAGGTACTTTTTCGCATCACTGCCATCCACGTCTTCAACAAAGTCAAAGCCTTCTGCAACGACGGTTTCTGGGCCGTAGGGCAAGCGCAATAGCACTTTCGGCAGGGTGAGTGAGACGTATTTGGCATCGTCACTTTCTCGAAAGCTACGCCATTTAATCAGTTCGGCACTTTCGAATATTTTGGTCAGATCCCTAGGTTGCGACAGACTAAAGAAGTCTTCCATATCAAACAGTTTGGCGTAGGCCGCTGAAATAAAGGGCGCATGGGCCGATGCAGCCACTCCGGACAGTTTTTCCAGCAGCTCAATGTCTTCTGGATGACGGCCAAATTCATAGTCGCCCACCAAAAAAGAGTAAGGATCGCCACCATGGGTGCCGAATTCTTCCTCATACACCTTTTTAAATAAGGCGCTTTGGTCAAATTCAACGGCTTTTTGCAGGTCTTTAAGCAGGTCTTTTTTGGAAATGTTTAACAGACGAATTTTTAGACTTGAGCCAGTTTCTGTGTTCATCACCAAAAAGTTCAGTCCACGCCAGGTGGCTTCAAGCGCCTGAAACTCACTGGCGTGCATGACATGGTTGATTTGGTTGGTCAGCTGGGTATCAATTAAGGCGATCTTGTCTGTCATTCTATCGCCCGCAAAACGCCCCGGATTGTCCGGCACATTTTGTAAGATAGATGCGGCAAATTCACCGATTAATTCCAGCGCATAAGGCACCTGACTTTCGTCTAGGGCCATTTGCCCTTCCCCAAGCATGCGTGTCACCAATTCTGACGGGGCCACACTCGACCAAGTCGAGGCATCACTGCCGAATAGGTCGATCAGCTCTTGCTGTATGGCTTGGTCTGCAAGTATTTCCGTCAAGATGTCGTCCAATGGATCGTTACCGTCCAACTTGGCCATCATGTCGCGAATGCGATTGCGTGACTCGTATAGGATATTGGTCACGGTCAACTGTTTGACCAAACTGATCGGCTCGAAGTCGGCCATACTATTAAAGAACAGCTCGACATTAAGACGTTCAGCCTCTTCTTCAATCACGTTAGGCACGACATAGGCCAATCTGACCAAACAGCCCTTCATGATGTCGTCAAAGTTGTCACGGTCGATCTGTACAAATTCACGTTCTTTCACAAGGGGCAAGGGCTCGACAGGCGATCCTGACAAATCCGCTAATACACCCACAATCAAAGGCAGCTCTCTTTGTACAATGGCATCTCCTATTTCCACATCGTACGTAATATGAACCCTTGGTGACCGTACCCTGGATATTTTTTTCTGATGACTTTCCAAAACGAAATCTCCAAATTTAAAAGTAAGAAAGAAGGTCCTTAGCCCTTACCTCTTTGTTAATCTAAAATACAGTTGATCATTACGGGTTATTGAGCTGATCTCTCCTTGTCGCTCCAATGCTTTTAAAGCCTTGTCAACCGCCACCATTGAATCGTTAATTCTTTGTTTCTGTAACCACCAGTTTGTGATGCCCATTACCGTGTCTTCACTGTCTGGATGATCATTCAAATACTTTTTTATGAGTTGAGCGACATCATCTGCTTGATAATAATATTTCATGCCCATCTGACTTATCTCGTAAGGTTTCTGGTTCTTTACTACAGCACAATAAATGCCAACCTTAATTAAAAATTTAAGAGATTGATTAATAAGGAAATATTATTTATTTAGGAAAAATAATGTTCACCCTTTAGGGTAAAATTCAACCCAGAAAAGCGGGTTTAAAATATTTTTCAAAACTAGAAAAACATCGAATGCATAGTCTTTATATAATAAAAACTAATAGCAAATAGGCTTTAGAAAACAAATTTAGTTTTAGTAAACTAAAATTTTGTTTACATAAACTAACAAAATTTGGAAATGTACCTATACTCAATATCGTAGGAGGTTGTATTTATAAACATACTTTAAAGCTGAAATACTATGCGTAAAACCATCATCATCTATTTCAATATTCTACTAGTGGGGATTATTTTAGTTCTCTATTTACCCACTTACAGCAATAGCAAACAAGCTAACAATACCCTTTATACTGTGGACGGCGACTCTCTAATTTTTCCCTATTCCCTGAGTAGCCTACGTCTTCCGCCCTCTAAAGAGAACGCTGAATACACGTTACGGGTGGGCTTGTACCGTACATTAGGGCAAGCAACCGATAAAGCACAAACGATTCAAATCAATGCCCCAATTCAGGTTATAAAAGCCACAGACAATCAAAAAGAATGGTTCTTTATTTTGGTGGGTCGTTATACCAATGAGCTCGCCGCAGAACAAGCAAAGCAGACACTACATAACGATGGCGTGGCTTCGACTGTGAGTGTGTGGCCCGCCACAGCAAACAATGGTTAAGAGTCTAATGCGCTGCCTTCCGCTGGCGCTAACTACGAAGTCAGTCTTACAGCAGGACAATTACCGCTACCAAAAGGCATAACAGCGTTTTTAGACAATGTCACACCTCTATTTCCCTCTCTTTATCAGAAACACAAAAAGTGGCTCAGGCATTCAATAAGTTTGAAGAAATTCGCCAGGACGCTGTAGAACAAGCACAACACGTCTCATGAAACACAAACGATAAGTAGCAATTCGACACAGCGCGAATTGTTACTTATTTCTTCTGTAAAGATTTTACATTGATCCCGCCATAACAATCAGTTACATTTATTTACAAATCATTTACCTTTACTGGAAATGATTGATCAAGCTATCCCCAAACCCAATATGATATTTGAAAGGAATTCGCTGTGACTAAATTGCATAAGTCTTTAGCTTTTGGACTGACCTTTGTTTTAGCTGGCCTTGCGACGTCTGCAAACGCCATCGAAAACAGAAAAACCTTATGTGTACATGGTAATGAAAATCGCGTAATTGAAGTGGTTTACCCTGAAGGTAATCGCCTACCTTGTGAGGTTCAGTACACTAAAGCAGGAAACACGAAAACACTATGGAACGCTAAAAACAAAGCGGGATATTGTGAAAACAAAGCCGCTGAATTTGTCGGAAAACAAATCGGCTGGGGCTGGTCTTGTGATTTAGTGGAAGACATGAAAGAAGAAGTTGCAGCACAATAAGCCACTCTTTATGTGTCGTCCTAAAATAGGTTATGAATAAAAAGGCCAGCCCACAAGCTGGCCTTTTTATATTCTCGCATCTCATCACATTGCCATACTCAAATTAACACTTCTCGTCTCATTTTTAAGCCTTTCCAAACAAAGCTGCCCCTTAATCACGTCACATTCAACCGGCTTTTTTGACCGCTAATTGCACCGCAATTCCCCTGAATTTAACCAAGAGAACACTCGTCATTCGCTAGACAATATAAAGACATCATGACAAAGCAATTTTGGAGAATATTTATGGGCAGGAATTTTACAGACAAATCACAAATCTCTCAGGACGGTAAGGGAATCTGTGGTTTCACGCACATGATTCAGTTATTGATCGACAACAACAAAATGACACTGGAGGACTTCGAACGACTCTATGGCAGTAGCACTAATTTTGCGGAACATTGGCTCAGAACACAGATCGAGCACGATCATTTAGTTGGCTCGGATAAAGTAGCAACCGCACTGAAACAATCTCTCCATTTTACAGGAGACTTTGGTGGTGAATACAGTAACATCACGCTCGACCAGTTATTACTTGAAACCCACTGGAATTGGACAAAACGACCTGGTTTTGCCTTGGTTCCAGAAGCCATCTGCGACTACCTAGACCGTAAGTACCGCCTTCCAATGATGATCCAAATATTCAATCGATACCCCACTATCGATGAGCTTTGGAGCAATACCAATAAGCATCTGGGTGAAGGGATTTATGGCATCATGAAAGCGCAAGGTGCCGGCCCACAGAAAGACCAAATTCAGCACTATGTGTACATCGACAAACAAGGTGAGTTAATGACTTGGACAGAAACAGGCGATGCGGCAAAACGCAAAATTATAGCCAATGGGTTTGAACACGTTGTCGTTCGACTCTTTCCTAAAAAATAGCCAGAATGCTCATTGTATCCCCAAGCTCACTTATTGCAGATAAATAAGTGAGCTTATTGCCGTACAAAGAAGGCTTAAAACTCAGCTAATCGAAACCCTGCTATCTTATGAACTTCTTGTATGGCTCGATCAAATTCGGTCTGCCAATCATTTGGACTTCTTTCCATAAACCCAGCCAGAATTTGTGCTTTCGTCGCCCCTTTTACCGCCATAATAAAAGGAAAACCAAATTTGCTGCGATAGGCATCATTCAATTGTAAAAAGTGAGCGAGTTCATCTTCACTGCATTGATCTAACCCTGCGCCAGCTTGTTCCGATTTAGACGCATCAGTCAGCTCACCTGAAAGTGCTGCTTTACCTGCGAGATCCGGATGCGCTCTGAGTAAGATTAATTTCTCCTCTTCAGTACTCGCATCTACAATGTCTCGCATCGCCTGCTGAATTTTCGACATCTCATCGTAAGAACCAATTGGGTGCTGTGATTTAAGTCGCCAAAGCTGTTCCGCAACCCAAGGGGAATGCTCATAAATACTACCCAGTAGTGTTACGAATTCCATTTCATCTGTGGTCGTTAGCACGGCTTCTCGCTTAGACATTTCATTTCTCCAACCACCCACCACACAAACAAGACGTGATAGGAACATCGTTTAAAAACCATAAAACATATGGCACATTTATTGACTACTATGAAACAATGCTTTCATCATCATTTCAACTAATGGACGTTTAATCTGCAAAAAATAGGCTAACTTCACCTATTGAACTTTATTGAGGATACAAAATGGGTTATCTCACAACACACATTCTAGACACCACAAAAGGCATAGCGGCAGCTGGAGTCAAAATACAATTATTTCGACATGACAGTCATGGTCAAAAAGAACTGATTCATTCTACGATATCCAACGAAGACGGTCGCTGCGACGCCCCTCTGCTAGACAAGCAAGACTTTGTTTGCGGAGTGTATGAACTGGAATTTGCCATAGAAGAATATTTCTTACAGCAAGGCGTTCCATTACCTAGCCCAAGTTTTTTAAACATCGTTAATATTCGCTTTGGCATCAGTAATGAGTCTTCGCACTATCACATTCCTTTACTGGTTTCGCCTTATTCATACAGTACCTATCGCGGTAGTTAGTGCCATTAATCGTTGCCTAATCGCACCAAGAAAAGGCATTCGCACCAAGTTAACTCAGTACTTTCCCCTTTCTACATAAAATGGCTCACTCTGGTGAGTCATTTTTTTGTCCATCTGTTCAACAAATGCTTTCTCTCAAAGCCAATAAAACAAAGGTTTCACAAATTATTTTTTGGGATCATTTGTTTCGTGGCACATTTATTGCGACTAAAGATAGCAATAAGCGATTCAAATCAGACAAAGAATCAACATCTGTATTTAGCAATGAGGTAATAACAAGATGAAAGCATTGATCATTGGCGCAGGTATCGGCGGTATGTCTGCTGCAGCGGCTCTTAAACAACAAGGAATTGAATGTGACATCTTTGAAGCCGTAAAAGAAATAAAGCCAGTCGGAGCCGCGCTGTCTATTTGGTCAAATGGCGTCAAGTGCATGAACCATCTCGGCATGGGCCACATTATGGATCAACTGGGTGGGCCAATGCATTATTTAGCCTACCAGGATGGTCTAACTGGCACGGTCATGACGCAATTTAGTTTAACGCCATTAGTTGAAGCGGTCGGAGAACGTCCCTGTCCTGTGTCTCGTGCCGACCTACAAAGCCAAATGATCGATTGGTGGGGCAAAGAGAAAATTCAATTTGGTAAACGCATTGAATCCGTTGAACAATCAGTGGATGGCGTAACAGCCTACTTCACTGATGGTACACAAGCATCAGGCGACTTCATCATTGCTGCCGACGGTACGCACTCAAAAGTACGCGCTCATGTCTTAGGTTATGAAACCGAACGTCGTTATGCGGGTTATGTTAATTGGAATGGTTTGGTAGACATAGACGAAGACATCGCCCCAGCCAACCAATGGACCACCTTTGTGGGCGAAGGCAAACGCGTCTCCATTATGCCAATCGCTGACGGTCGATTTTATTTCTTCTTCGATGTGCCACTACCAAAAGGGCTTGATGAGGACAGAAACACCGTTAAACAAGATTTAACAAGATACTTTGCAGGCTGGGCTGAGCCAGTGCAAAAGCTGATCTCAGCCATCAACCCTGAAACCACTAATCGCATCGAAATTCATGACATCGAACCGTTCGACACCTTGGTAAAAGGTAAGATTGCCTTGCTGGGTGACTCGGCGCACAGCACCACACCGGACATAGGTCAAGGTGGCTGCTCCGCTCTGGAAGACGCTGTAGTGTTGGGACAATGCTTCGCCAAAACCCCAGACATTGAAGCGGCTTTGCTCGACTATCAATCCGAACGTCGTTTCCGTGTAAAAGATCTGGTTCTAAAAGCACGTAAACGCTGTGATGTCACTCATGGAAAAAACATGCAGGAAACTCAAGCTTGGTACGATGAACTACGCCAAGAAAAAGGTGACAACATCATCGAAGGCTTGCGCAATACCATAGTCGGTGGGCCATTAGCCTAGCTCAACCCAATAACCTCCCCCAGTATGCTTGCTGGTTTGTTTTCCCACTCATAGTGACTACTGTGAGTGGGCTTTTTTTACCTGCCAACACAGTCGATTGATCCCGTCGCAAATTTGCCTTTTCTTACTCGATTAGTAAATAATGATCCTTTCATGTTTATTTAGGGAAGTTGCTCACAAAGCATCAGTCCGAAAAGAACACAATAACAACAAATGTTCGCTCAGCAGAAACCACCTTTCTGCCCCAAAAGGACGGTAAAAATGTCGCTCACTGACTTATCACAAGTGCAAACAGTTCGTCTTAATAACAACCAGATCACCGTTGATGTATTAACACTTGGCGCCAGCCTTCAGGCGGTTTATTTAAAAGGCCATCAACACTCCATGGTGCTCGGTTCTCACCAGATTGCGGATTACTTAGGTCCATGCCGATATTTTGGCGCCATTGTTGGACGAGTAGCAAATCGAATTGCCAACAGTCAGGCGCAAATAGGGAATCACCTTTATCAACTTACGCCCTCTTCACCAAGCCCACACCAATTGCATGGTGGGCCCAACGGTACAGATTGTAAAAACTGGCAGATCATCAAACAATCCGATGACGCCGTCACACTTCAAGTAACACTACAAGACAAGGAAATGGGTTTTCCTGGTAAGCTCATCATTGATGTCACTTACCAATTACTGGAACAAGGCTTGGAAATGAAGATTCAAGCCTCAAGCGACCAACTTACCTTATGCAACCTAGCCGGCCACAGCTACTTTAATCTAGATGGTCATGGTTCCATTTTGGACCATAAACTATGCGTTCATGCAGACCATTACTTACCTGTCGATCAAGACCTCATCCCGACAGGTGAAGTCACCCCCACTGCCGGCAATGAATTCGACTTTTCTCATCTACGCACCATAGGTCGTGACGATTACCCTGGCCTCGATACCAATTTCTGCTTGTCTTTAGCCGCAAGACCCATTCAAACAGTCGCAACGCTTAAAGCCCCTTTGACAGGCATAGAGCTAGAGCTGCTCACCACTGAACCGGGACTTCAAATATACGATGGTCGCCATATCGCCCTATCTGCAAACAACTGCATCAACAAAGTGGAGTTAACATCATACTCAGGCTTAGCCCTTGAACCTCAGCATTGGCCTGATGCGGTTCACCATTCTCATTTTCCCCCCATATTACTGGCTGAAGGGGAAACTTATCAGCAAACTACACAGTACCTATTTCGCTAGCACGCAATATTTACTTCGCTAGAAAGACGAATTAGCCATAAAAAAAGGGGCCGAAAACTCGGCCCCTTTTTTGTTGCTTGATTATCTTACTGCAGACTTAACGTAAAAGTCCCTTCCGGCGTCACTGGCAAATATTTTTCATAAAAATCAAAGTAGGCTTGCTCTGGATTCAGATCAGCAAACAAGTCTGGGTACATCGCCTTGGCATAGAAAGCGATCATGGCACTGTCCATAATGGTACGACATGCACCATGGTAAGCACCAAACATGCGATTGTTCTTCACCGCAGACAAACTTGCCCAGCCAGTGCGTTGTTTAAAACCTTCCAAGCGTTTCAAGGCTTCTTGTTTCTCCACACCTTGCCCCATGATCATGGCATCAGTAGAGTTCGCCGACTCATAACCTGTCATCACAATCACGTCTGGGTTAGACGCAATGACTTGCTCAGGGTTAAGTTTGCCCCACCACTCAACGAAAGGGGCAGAAATATTATCACCACCCGCCATAGTGGAAATCGCTCCCCACATGTTTTTACCAAAAGTATAACTCAGCTCACTTGGCCCCATAGAACCAAACTCAGTGTACACTTTTGGCTTAGGTAGATTGGCTTCTGCCAAACGCTTGCTGATGCCTTCAACTCGCTCTTGGTATTCTTTGGCAATTTTGGCCGCACGCTCTTGCTGGCCTGTCACCACGCCAATCAGCTCCGTACTTTTCAGATGACGCTCTAACGTTTGAGCATTGTAATCCACGACTAATACAGGGATTCCTGCATCTTGAATGCGCTCCACATCCGTTCCTAACCCCTTAAACTGCCAATCCGCTAATAACAACAAATCAGGACGTAACGCGATGACTTTTTCAACCGAAAAAGTTTTCGTATCCACACGGCCAATGCCAGGAATGTCCGCTAAAGATGGACGGTGTTTAACATACATATCCCAATTGGCAGGGCGAGCTTGCCAAATGTACTTGGACATTCCAACCACATTGTCATAAGCCGCTTCCGTACCGATTGCCATGTAATCTTCTGGGTAAAAACCCACAATCACACGCTCAGCAGGACTGTTAAACGAGACTTCACGACCCAACACATCATCCACTGTCACTTGTTTAGCCCAACTTACACTTGCCACCGCAGCGAAAAGAAGCGTTATGAACAACTTAATCATAATAGAACCTTTTATCTCATCAATAGTTTTGATTATGATAATCGTTCTTACTTAAATTAAACACTCCTTTCTTCTTTCTGGTGCTAAAAAACAGCGTGAAAGTCGCAACAAAAAAGCCACTTAATCAGCTTAAGTGGCTTCTGGGTAAGACCGTCTATTTTTCCTTAAGCTTTATTCAGTGCGAAATTTCGCTACCATCTCATGCAACTCTTTGCCTAATACATCCTGACTCGCACAAAGCTTGGCCACATCGCCAGAAATCGCCGATACTTGCTGAGCCGAATAACTAATATCCGTAATATTTTTATTAATGTCTTCTGTGACAGCTCTCTGTTGTTCTGCTGACGCGGCGGTTTGCATGGTCATATCACGCATTTGTTTCACCACTTGCTCAATCTGTTCAAAAGACTCTAATGCCTGATCGGATAAGCTAATAGCCGCTTCTGACTCATTCAGACTCGTCATCATCGAATCCGATGCTTGTTTAGTCCGGTTGGCCAACAGATTCAAGATACTGCCTATCTGTTCCGTCGACTCTTGCGTTCGTCCAGCAAGGGTTCTGACTTCATCGGCTACTACCGCAAAGCCTCGGCCTTGTTCACCGGCTCGGGCAGCCTCAATGGCGGCATTCAGAGCCAACAAGTTGGTTTGCTCAGCAATGTCCTGAATCGTTGAAAGAATCTGATTAATATTGGCCGTTTCTTTGGTTAACTCAGTAATAATGTCATTCGACTCTTTAAGACGTTGACCAAGTCGATTCACACCATCAGCACTGCCTTTGAGCAAATCTTTCCCCGCCACCGTGGTTTCCAATCCCTTTTCCGAAAACTCGGCGGAATGCGTGCAGCTTTCCGCTGCATCACTTGAGGCAATCACCATTTGCTGGCCAGCTTCAACAATTAACTCAATAGAACGCAATTGTTCGCTAGTAGAGTTGGCTACCTCACTGGCTTTTTGAGACGTTTCCGCCGAAACCTTGTCCATTTTTTGGCTGGACTGCTTAATTCCGACGATTAACTGACGAGTCGAATCTATGAATTGATTAAACCAATTCGACAATACCCCTGTTTCATCTTTAGACTGAGTTTCAATCCTCGAAGTTAAATCCCCTTCCCCTTCTGCCAAAATTTTCAAATGATTAGAAACCGACTCAATCGGCGTCACCAAACCTTTAGAAATTACAAAAGCGACCACGATACACAGTAACAAAAGCAGCACACACACGATGACCGTGGTGGTAATCAGTTCATTGGTACTGGAGTAAATTTCCGCAGTGGGCATCACCCCCACAAATTTCCATTGTAAGTTAGGCGAAGTAATCACATTGGCGTAATAGTCTTTACCGTCTAAGGTAAAATGCAGCATACCAGTCGAAGCTTGGGCAATTTGTTTATAAGCTTCTCCCTCTAACTCACTTATTTTCTTAAAGTTATTTTCCGGATGGATGGCGTCCACCAGCACAGTGCCGGTGTTTTCGATCACCATAATACTGCCAGACTCACCCAACTGTGTTTGGTTTGCCATGTCCGTTAGTGTTTTGATCGATACATCGACGGCCACCACACCACCAACTTGATTGCCTCTTTGATAGGTCCGCACTGCAGACACATATACCGCATCATCTGGCTCCCAATAATAGGCTTCACGTAATACAGTCTTGCCATTATTTTCCATACCGACCGTATACCATGGACGCTTCTCAGGGTGCCACTCAGCATAGCCATAGGTGCCAGGCCATTCAGAATAGCCACCACCTTGGTCTCCCATGTAGACATAAACAAAGTTGGGATTATTGTTACCAACGGCTTCAAATAAATTATATAAGTCGGCTTCACGTCCACCATTTTTACTCGCCACGTCTTTTGGAGCTTTCCCCTCTGTTTCAAAGTACGTGGTTAATGGCTTGGCATTGGGATCTTTAACAGCATCGCTTTCTGATAGAAAACCAACCGTGTATTTAATGTCTTTAATAAATTGGTCAAAGGTCTTTTCAACTGCGCCTAGGGTTTGTCCGCTGTTTTTTGAAAAACTTTCAAGCGCTTGATTAGAAGCAAGGTAGCCAGTAATGGAACTGATAATGAGAATGGGCAAGAGAGTCGCAAGACAGAGGGTGATCAATAACTTGGTTTTTATCTTCATTGGTATTTTTCCAGCACGAGTCCATTAACTTGAAGGCAGAGCCACCTCCGTGAGAATCGATTTAAATCAATCTATATAGAAGAATAGGCAGAAAATATTACAAAGACATAATTTACGACGATTTTTTTTACTAACTTATTGTTCAATGGAATCAATAACCTTTAGTACCTCCGGTAACACCGTTATATTTTCTTCTCGCATCGTCTTAAACAGCACAAGAACATTTGGCCTTTGCTCTGGAAATTCAACTAACCACTGAGATAACACTTGTTCCACTTCCGCCATAGGTAGACCGTCATTAACCGGCACCTCTAGTGCTTTTAGTTGCTCAATGAAATCCACTTCATCAATCAAATCAACAATCATCATACCATGTCACCTCATTCACGGTTTCCCGCTAACGAATCACCTTCTCTTCTAATAAGAAGTCAAAAATGGCTTGGGCTTTTTCTTCCACCGTTTCGTTTTTCAACACTTTTCCACCGCCTCCAACAGGTTTCGCCGTTGCTGCTTTAAAACGATCGGCAGCGGTTTTGGCTTTTACCACCTTCATCCGCTTTGGTCTTGGCTTAGCCGGTGTGAACTGCCATTGTGCGGCGACCTCATCTGCAATGGAAGTAGTATTTATCACTTCAATGTCCGCTCGCTGCCCCGGCCCAAACGCCGTTTGACGAGGCGCTTTCGCCGCATTATCCAAGGTCGCTACAAAAGGTAACGCCACACTCACCAAGCGCCTTTGACCTCTTGGTAATGCGAGCAAGACTTGTGCCACTCCCTCCTCAATAGACTGGATTTCCGCCACCCTAGGCAACAGCGGCCAGCCGAGTCTTTCCGCTAATAGATACGGCAACATACCTGACGATTGGCCCATTTCGGATCGCACGCCCATTAGCACCATTGAGGCTTGTTGCGCCTCAACATAGTCTATTAAGGGCGATAAAACATCCTCATTGGCTTGCTGTGCTAACACTGACAATTTGGATAAGCCCATGCCTGCGTATTGACGCAGAACGGAAGAATCTGCGTTACCAGCATGCGCTACAGACAAATGCATTAATTGACGCTCTTGCAGACAAAGACCCATTTCGACCGCACGACCATCTTGTTCAGCGCGGCGCTCACGGCCCGATTGGGGATGACGACCAATCGATACTAAGGCCAATACTTTAGGCAACATGGCTCACCTCCGACGTGGTTTCAGTCTGTTCCAATGTCTTGCCAGTATGCTGCTGTGCTAAACGACATAACACGGCCAACACTTCTTCACTGTCCGCAATCACAGCTAAATCCGCCCGTTTCACCATATCGCAGCCCGCATCCGTATTGATGGCAACGATCTTGTCACACTGACCAATGCCCTGCATGTGTTGTATCGCACCTGAGATACCCACCGCCACATAAACACGCGCTGTCACCCAAGTGCCCGACGCACCGACTTGGCGCATTCTCGGCATATAACCATCGTCCACTGCCACACGACTGGCACCTTCCGTTGCACCCAACAAGGCAGCACAATCGTGAAATTGTTGCCAATTATGAATACCATTGCCCGCCGATAGGATAAATTCTGCTTCCGCTAACGGCACAGCATTTGGATCAACGGCGATTAAGCCCTTATCTTCCAGTCGCACCTCAACAGAGGATTCAACTTCCAGTGCTAAGGGTAAGACCTCATGACGGGTTTCATCAATCGCTTGACCGCATTCTTCTAGGATCATTAAGATACGCGGCGTTTCACGTTGAATATCCTGACTACCGGACGCAGCACGGCACGTCGTCGTATCGATAGATACCTGCCAAGCTTGCGCCGCTGGGCGCTCATCCAGTTTCACCGCCAAACGTAATGCTAAATCGGTACCGCCATGCACACTGTCAGGGAACAACCAATGTTTTGGCTGATAGATGGACTCTATTTGCAATAAAGCCTGGAGACGCTTTTCTGGGGCAAAGCCTTCATATTCTGCTGACAATAAGTGAATCAAACGATCCACACCCGCCTCATCAAACTGAGCTTCTTTGGATTCTCCAAAACATACTGCTACCACAGCTAAATTCTCGTCAGCATTGAGGGCTTTTCGCTGCTTCGCCAGTTCATGAGCCAAGCCCAAAATGTCTTTATCTTGCGCCGTGAGTCGCCCACCGGCCATGTCTGGCACCACTATGATATAGGCATTGGGCTCTACCACTTGGTGCAAGGGCAATGTCACTTCCTGAGCAGCTGAACTGCGACGTTTCGCACCCGTTGCGGTTTGACCATTGCCCGCTAAACGATCAATCCGCTTAATGCCATTGGGGCCAATAAAACCCACTTGGTGAGGATTTTTGCGTATTAAACCAGATGGTCCTCGAACCACAGCCGATACTTGCGTCATGGCTTGATGCAAAGGGTGAAGACGATTGCGTGCTATCCATTCGGCTCTGGGGTCACGACGTAAGATATCTTCGTGTTCTGTCATGCTGCTCCCTCGACCGTATGTTCAACCAACTGTTCAACCAAATGCTCGGCCATGATTTCGGCAATATCACGCACTTGTGGACGAGGCTCGACGACCCCTTCCAACATGGCCGTACACTGCTGGCAACCCACGGCGACCAACTCAGCTCCCGTTGCCGCCACGTCTTCCATGCGCATGTCAGCAATACGTCTTTCACCAGGAATATCCGTAATCGGCGCACCGCCACCGCCGCCACAACAGCGCGAGCGATAACCAGAGCGTTCCATTTCCGCTACCTCTATGCCCAAGCTGGACAATAAGGCTCTTGGGGAATCGTATTCGCCATTGTATCGACCAAGATAACAAGGGTCGTGATACGTCACCTTGCCGCCTTTGAAGCGATCGACCTGCAACATGCCTTGCTCAATAAGACGATTCAAGAAAGTCGTATGGTGCAAAACCTCCACGTCTTTTAGAGCACCAGCTTGATCAAAGTCGGCGTACTCATTTTTCAAACAATGAAAGGCATGCGGGTCCGTCGTAACCAAGGTGCTAAATTTATATTGAGCTAAGGTCGCCAAGTTGCGTTTTGCCAAACTTTGGAAAGTGGCATCGTCCCCTAAACGACGCGCCACATCACCACTGTCTCGTTCTTCATCACCTAAAATTGCCACATTCACATTGGCCGCTTTGAGCAGTTTCACAAAGGCTCTTAGAATGCGTTGGCTGCGCATATCAAAGGCACCATCCGACACCCAAAACAGCACCTCGGCTTTTTTAACGTCTTTCATCACCGCTAGATTCTGATCCGCTGCCCAATGGGTGCGGCTGCCCGGCGCATAACCATTTGGATTGTCCGTGGCGATGATGTTTTCTAATACTTCAGCGCCCTTGTTTGGCGTGTCGCCTTTTTCAAGGGTCAAAAAACGTCGCATGTCGACGATGGCATCTACATGCTCAATCATCATAGGACACTCTTCCACACAAGCTCGGCAAGTGGTGCATGACCATAGGGTATCGGCACTGACCAGACCTTCGGTGATGATCTCTTGTGGCGATCCACTCGCCTTACCAACAGGCACGTTGGGATAAGGACTGCCTGCGTATTTTTCATCTGTGCCACCTGCCAAACCCACCACCATATCTTGGATAAGCTTTTTCGGATTCAGTGGCTGACCCGCTGCAAAGGCTGGGCACATGGCTTCACAGCGACCACATTGCACACAAGCATCAAAGCCTAGTAATTGGTTCCATTTAAAGTCTTCTGGTTTCGCCACACCATGAGATTCGCCACCTAAATTGGCCGGTTTCAATCCCGTAGAGCGACCACCGCCAAAACGCTCAGGACGACGGTGAAAAGCCAAATGCAAAGCCCCCGCAAAAGCGTGCTTCATCGGGCCGCCCCATGTCATGCCAAACAGCATTTCGCCCAGGCTAAGCAGCACTAACAAGGCCAATACCAGGCTCACCAAGGTAAGACCAATATTGCTCAAACTTAAACTCTCCGGCAAAATCCCTGCCGCAGGTAAGGTCAGCACAAAAAAGGTAATAGCAAAGGTCAGTAGACTTTTCGGCAGACGCATCCACGGCCCTTTTGAAAGCCGCGAAGGCGGATTAAGACGGCGCTTAAAAACAAACAAAGCACCACAAAACATCATGCCAAGAGCCGCCAATAACATCCACGCCAAAATACGACTTTGAATGTCGAACAAATGCACTAAGATCACCAACACCATGGCTAAAACAAAACCGCCCCCTGTGGCAACATGAGTGCGAGACATGTATTTATCTCGCTCTACCACATGGTGGAGATCGTGAAGATAACGCTTTGGCATGGCCAGTAAACCGGCCCACATATCGACTTTTTCCGCTTGCCCCGCACGCCAAAAATTAACACGACGCAGCGCACCTATGGCGGCCAACACCAACAAGGTGGCGATTAAAGAAGGAATTAACCAATCAAAAATCATTTTTTACCCTCAATTTTGAGCGTATTTAAAACAACAAAGCCTACTAACAAGCTCAGCCAGCCTTTGCTCTTACAGGTCTTTACAAAGACGCAAAGCATCGTACATGGCCGCATGAATGTTGCGCTGCGATACGCAATCCCCTAAGCGCCATAGCAGCATGCCGTCTAGCTTATCGGCCAACAGCTGAGGCTGAGGTTTGATATCAAACAAGGCCTCATTATCAATCTGACCTTTGTTGACTGAGTTGGCTTTGAGAGCGTAATAAAGCTCTTCGTTTGGCCTTGTGCCGTTCTCTACGACCACTTGATCCACCACGCGCTCTTCTTGTTGGCCTGTGTATTCGTTTTCCAATACCGCGACCAGCTTGTCGTCTTCTCGGTAGACTTTTTCAAGCAGCATGTCGGACGTCATAATGACTTCTTTTTCATACAAAGATCGGTAGTAAGTCGGGAAAGTCGTCCCGCCTATACCAACACCCGGTTTAATGTCGTCTGTCACCAACTCCACTAATGACCCTTTTGAGGCCAAGTAATCCGCTGCGGACATACCGGAGAATTCACAAATAGTGTCGTAGATGAGCACATTTTTACCTGGCTCTACAGAGCCGTTGAGAATATCCCAAGTCGACACTACCAGACCTTCTTCTGCGCCCCACTCAGGGTTTTGTTCAAGGAAAGGACGACCACCAGTACATAAGACACACACTTCTGGATTCAAAGATTGAATCAAGTCAGCATCGGCTGCCGTGTCCAAACGTACCTCAACACCAAGACGCTCAACTTCCATGATCAACCAACGGGAAATACCGGCAATTTGATCACGCTGCGGTGCTTTCGCTGCCAAGCTGATTTGGCCGCCCAGTTCAGGCGCTTTTTCGATCAAGGTCACTTTATGACCCCGTTCCGCCGCCACACGCGCTGCTTCCAAACCGCCAGGGCCTCCGCCAACCACCACCACATTACGAATCGGCCCAGTGGTCTTTTCAATAATGTGTGGCAAGCCCATGTATTCGCGAGAGGTTGCGGTATTTTGTACACACAAGACATCCAAACCTTGATATTGACGGTCGATACAATAGTTTGCCCCCACACATTGGCGAATCTGATCGACCTGATCCATTTTAATCTTGGCAATAAAATGCGGGTCGGCAATGTGCGCACGCGTCATGCCGACAAAGTCTACGTAACCCGCTTCGAGAATACGCTTCGCTTGGTTCGGATCCTTGATGTTTTGCGCATGGATAACTGGCACATTCACCACTTCTTTGATGCCAGCCGCCAAATGCAGGAAAGGCTCCGGCGGGTAGCTCATGTTGGGGATGACATTCGCCAAAGTATTATGCGTATCACAACCTGAACCCACGACGCCAAAGTAATCCACCATACCGGTGGCATCATAGTATTGCGCGATTTGCTTCATATCCTCGTGGTTCAAACCATCTGGGTGGAATTCGTCCCCTGTGATACGCATGCCAACCACAAAATCTGGCCCCACTTCTTCGCGTACCGCTTTGAGTACTTCCATACCAAACTTCATGCGACCTTCGAAAGTGCCGCCCCATTCATCGGTACGCTTGTTTACTCGTGGCGACCAGAACTGATCAATCATGTGTTGGTGCACGGCCGACAATTCGACCCCGTCCAAACCGCCTTCTTTAGCACGACGTGCCGCTTGCACAAAGTCACCAATCACGCGCCAGATTTCCTCAACTTCAATGGTTTTACAAGTCGCGCGATGTACAGGCTCACGAATGCCAGATGGCGACATCAGGTTCGGCCAATTTTCCCCGTCCCAACGGGAACGACGTCCCATATGGGTAATTTGAATCATGATTTTGCCGCCATGCTTATGAACCGCATCAGCAAGATTTTGGAAATGGGGAATAATGCGATCCGTCGACAAATTCACCGAACTCCACCAGCTTTGTGGGCTATCAATCGATACCACGCTGGAACCACCACAAATACACAAGCCACAACCGCCTTTGGCTTTTTCTTCGTAATATTTCACGTAACGGTCTGTGGTCATACCACCGTCAGTCGCATATACCTCCGCATGCGCCGTACTCACAATGCGGTTCCGAATGGTTAACTTATTAATATTGAGAGGCTCAAACAGCGCATCATACTGGGACATATAAAGAACTCCCGCTTACTGGAAAATACGTGAAATAGATTGATCAAAGCCATGCCGGCCCGCATGGCTTAACTGACTTTTATAACAAACGGCTTTAAATAGGCTGCACTTCAAAATACCCCACATCACAGCCTTCTTCCGCGCCACTTTGGGTCTGTGTGGCCTTAGTACGAATCGACGATTTCTGACTGTCTAAAATCTGATCTAAAGCCCCTGCAAACCAACCAGTGAACATGTAATCCACTTTGCGATTGACCTTCTTACCGTGAATTTTTTCGTAGTGATAAACAAAGGCGGAATTTTCCAATCGTACTTTTGCTGTGGCCTTTTCGATGTCCAATTCCTCGGTAATGAAAAAGCCCCAACCACGCTGTGATAAACGCTTCAAATAGTGATGCCAGATGTCAGCACCATAAATGCCATGGCACGCTGACTCCTGCTCACACCAAAAGTAGGCCGACTTATAACCCGCTTTATAGAGAATGTCGGCGTAACGCTCTGCTCCAATCTCGTCTTCGATGCCCATGTGGTTGTTGACAAAAAAGTGACGTGGCACATACAACATAGGCAAAGCATCGGTGGTCCATACACCGGTTTCATCGTCTACTTGAATTGGCATTTCTGGCGCATGAGAACTCATATTTCATTCCTTACTATTACAACCACCCAATATGGCGGAAAATTACTATTCAATAACCGCTGATAACCATCACAGAGAGAAGCATTACTCGCCCCACACTTCGGCCAATAAATTCACCCAGTTTTCACCCATGATTTTGCACACTTGGCGCTCACTGAAACCGTGACGCAACAAGGCTTCCGTCAAATTCGGGAACTCACCAACTGTGCGAATGCCTTTGGGGTTAATAATTTCACCAAAACGGGTTAAACGACGCGCATAGCCTTTGTCGTGAGTGAGGTATTCAAAAAAGTCATGACCATGACCTTGGGTAAAGTCGGTACCAATGCCAATGGCATCTTCCCCCACTATGTTGTAGATGTATTGAATGGCTTCTACATAGTCATCAATGGTGGCGTTAACACCGGCTTTGAGGAAAGGCGTGAACATGGTCACCCCAACAAAACCGCCGTTATCGGCGATAAACTTAAGCTCTTCATCACTGCGATTGCGTGGGTGCTCTTTCAAACCAGACGGTAAGCAATGGGAATACGCAACGGGCTTTTTGGATTCAATAATGACTTCTTTGGCGGTATTCGGGCCAACGTGGGACAAATCACACAACATGCCCACTCGGTTCATTTCGGCAACGATTTCACGGCCAAAACCAGACAAACCGCCATCGCGCTCATAACAACCTGTGCCCACCAAGTTTTGCGTGTTGTAGCACATTTGCACTATGCCAACGCCAAGGTCTTTGAATATCTGCACATAACCAATTTGGTCTTCGAACGCATGGGCGTTTTGAAAGCCCATCATGACGCCGGTTTTGCCTTCCGCTTTCGCACGATGAATGTCTTTGGTGGTGTACACCTTGGTTAACAAATCACTGTTGGCCTCAATCAGTTGATTCATTTCCACCACGTTGCGAACCGTGCCTTCAAAGTTTTCCCAAAACGACACAGTACAATTGGCGGCAGTCAACTTACCTTTGGCCATGTCTTCAAACAATTCGCGATTCCATTTCGCGCAAATCAAACCATCAATCACAATGGCTTTATCGTGTAGCTCTGCTGGGGTCATGGTGGATTCCTTTAGGATCTTAGCAATGAACCCAGTGTAATTTTTCAATAGCGTCGGAAGCTGGCTGGAAACGACTAGAGACAAACCAAAAGCGACTTTTTACCAAGCTGAAAAAGACATCGACAAAGTTGCGATAAGACCATCATCAGTCATAAGGCGAGACAATTGGCTTAGTGAATAGCGAAAATTGAACGGGCATTTGACAAAGGTAGAACAATCACTCTACCATGCAGGTAGAATACTTATTCTACCCTTTTGTGAGCTAGATAAACGCTAATATGAGTAAGACAGAGCCATGTTAAAACAACAGATTGCCGAACGATTAGAGCAAGCCTTTAGCCAATTCGGTTTCGCGGAACCCAACGTGGCACAGCTCAAAACCGCGTGTCAGGTCAGTTTACGAACCTTATACAAGCACTACCCGTCTAAAGAAGCCATGATAGTGGCTGCGCTGGATTTTCGTCATCAGCGTTATTTGGACTTTCTGCAAGACAACGCGCCAGAAGCAGGAACACCAGCCATTGAGCATATTTTTCAACAGCTGCAAGGCTGGATGGAAACCTTTGCACCACACGGTTGTTTATCAGTGAACGCCTTATCCGCGTACCCAGAAAACGCGCAAATTCATCAAGCCGTCACTGAGCACAAACAGGCGGTGATTCACTTCTTGGGACAACAAAGCCTTCGTCCAGATTTGGCTCATAGCCTGTTCTTATTGCACGAAGGCGTTTCCAGCGCTTGGCCTGTATTGGGACAAGCCGCAGTCACTTCCGCCCTGCACACTATTCAGCAATTACTCGAGGACACCACTAATGACATTGCCCACTAAAATGAAAGGCGTACAACTGATCGGCCACGGCGACCTAGACATGTTGCAGTACAAAGAAGACATCACAGTACCAACGCCACTAGCTCATCAGGTACTCATCAAGGTTGCTGCGGCAGGCGTTAACAACACAGATCTCAATACCCGCATTGGCTGGTATTCAAAAGGCGATAATAATAGCGATGATGCTGGTTGGGCAGGAAATGCTCTAAAACTCCCATTAATCCAAGGGGCAGATGTGTGTGGTTATATTGTCGCAGTGGGTGATAAGGTGGATGCTGCACGCATCGGCGAACGTGTGTTGATCGAGCCTAGTTTCCATAACTGGAATGGCGAAACTCAAACCTCACCTTGGTACTTTGGCTCCGAATGCAACGGTGGCTTTGCTCAATACACCGTCATTGATGCGCAATACGCCCATGTTCTCAACTCGTCAATGAGTGACCAAGAATTGGCCTCTTTCCCCTGCTCCTACTCTACCGCGGAAAATATGCTGACTCGCAGTCAGGTCAATGCACAAGACACAGTATTAATCACAGGTGCATCCGGTGGCGTTGGCAGTGCAGCGGTGCAGTTAGCCAAATTGCGTGGCGCGAAAGTCATTGCCGTTACTAGTCCGAACAAACAACAAGCGCTACTAGACTTAGGAGCAGATCAAGTGGTTGCTCGTGGTGACGATTTAGTTGCCAGTTTAGGGGAAAACAGCGTCAGCCTTGTGGTGGATTTAGTCGCTGGTTCACAATGGCCGCAGTTTTTACAAATACTCAAACCAGGCTCACGTTATGTGGTGTCGGGCGCCATCGATGGCCCGCTAGTAGAATTGGATGTTCGTACCCTGTACCTAAAAGACCTGAGCTTCTTCGGATGCACAACCCTCCAAGCAGGGGTATTTAGTAATTTGGTAGGCTACATTAATGACAATAAAATTCGCCCTCTACTGGCTCAAACATTCCCTTTACGAGACATCAAAGCGGCACAGCAGGCGTTCGCCAGTAAACAACACATCGGCAAAATTGTCTTAGAAGTGCCTCAAGATTAGCGGACAAGAAAATGACAAGACAAAGTAGAAACCAACAAGGTTTGATGCTCCTTTGTCTTGTCCAACATAACATTAAGGCTTGTTTTCATTAGTGAAATGGGAAAATTGACAGTATCTTGATACACTCACCAAGCTTTTGATTAATGAGCAAGGATTGATGTACAAAAATTGGGGTCGCCGTACGGCATTGTCTTCTTGTGGTGTATTGCTGCTATCGCTCAGCGGCTGCCAATCTATGTTGAATTTTGATTCGGTCGATTCCGTAAAAGAGTTGTCCAAACAAGTGCAAGATGCCGATAGCTTAGAAGATGTAAAAGCCATCGCTAAGCAAGCGAAAGTCACTCGTGATCACATACGTTCAGACTTAAAAGCCATTCAAGCCTTGTACAAAAACCTCGATCAACAAGTAAACAAAAAGTGGGGCAAAAATAACAGCCAGTTGCCCAACAAGAAAAAGTACGTCAAATACGTCAATGACTACCAAGCCCGCGCCATCGTCGATTTTGACAATGGCAAAGTGCGCGTAGAAACCGTTGACGGCCGTAACCCGAGGGACACCCTGACCAAAGCGGTCACCACCACTCTACTGACCACAGCCGATCCAACCAAAACCGACATCTTCTCCAGTTCTGCACCGAACACAGATGGCGTCCCCTTCTTGTACCCACAAGTCATGGACAATGAAGGTGTACTGGTTAAATACCGCTGGCGAGCTGGTCGCTATGCAAAATACCTAGTGGCTAATAAACTGCAACGCAGTACCAACAGCGGCAACCTCGTCTACTCGGTTGAATTTGATCTGGTGGAAAAGCACGAACATTTGCGTCAAAAGAAATACAGCCAATACGTTCTCGCCGCGGCCAAACGCTATAACCTAGAACCAGCGCTAATCTACGGCATCATCGAAACCGAAAGCTCATTTAACCCCTACGCGGTTAGCCCTGCCAACGCCTATGGACTCATGCAAGTGGTGCCCGCAACCGCTGGCCGTGATGTATACAACCTAATCAAGAAAAAATCTGGCCAACCGACCAAACAAGTCTTGTTCTCGCCCGAACAAAATATCGACATTGGCAGCGCCTACCTACACATTTTACAAACCCGCTATTTGGTCAAAGTCCGCAATAAAACCAGCCAAGAATACTCCATGATTTCGGCCTACAACGGCGGCACTGGCAATGTACTTAAGACCTTCGACAGCAATCGGTCGGTCGCTATGGACAAGATCAACCAGAACTCCTCTAGCTCTGTGTATCAAAGACTCAGATACGATCACCCAAGAGAAGAGTCCCGTAACTACTTGGAAAAAGTAACCAAAGCCAAGAAAAACTACGAGTAAATTTACGGTGTAGTGCTACGTGTGAGAGGTTTTTCGTTAATAATTGGAATAACTGGGGTCAGTGTTAAATTATATTTAATTTTACTCTGACCCCAATTATTCTTCGACGTTGCTTAAATTTGAGCAAGCCCACCATCAACAAATAACTCCGCGCCATTTACATAGCTTGCGTCATCAGAGGCAAGGAATGCCGCAACGGAAGCGATTTCATCAGGTTCTGCCACTCTTCCTAGCGGCACTTGTGATGCAAATGACGACACGAATGACGCTTTGTGTTCTTCCGGAACAAGCCCAACAAGCCCTGGTGTTTCTGTTGAACCAGGACTTAGTACATTGATACGAATGCCTTTTCCTTTAAGATCAAGGATCCAACTACGAGCTAGATTTCTCACAGCACTTTTGCTCGAACTATAAACACTGAATGAAGGCGTTCCTCCCGCGGAAGCCGTGGAACCGGTCAAAATAATGGATGCAGAAGATGACAGCAAAGGAAGTGCTTTTTGAACAGTAAAAATGACGCCTTTGACGTTGGTATCATAGGTACTGTAATAACTTTCTTCTGTGATCTCACCAAGCGCTTGAAGCTCCCCACCACCAGCATTAGCCGCCACAATATCCAAGTGACCAAATTTTTCCTTAATCATTTGGTAAAGGTTATCCAGCTCATCTAGTTTGGAAATATCAGCTTGAAAACCTGTTGCTTTTTCACCTAACTCGGCAACCGCTTGATCAAGTTTCACTTTCCTGCGAGCCGTGATGATGACCCTTGCACCTTCTTGGATAAACCTCCTCGCAATTGCAAAACCAATTCCGGAGTTTCCCCCTGTGATAAGTGCGATTTTACCATCAAGTTTTTTCATTTTTTCTCTCCAAAGTTAAAAACAGATACTAAAAAAGTATCCATTAAGAGCAAAAAAAAGCTATTGCTCTATTGCGACTTTTTCTAGCATGTCATATACGGATGTAGACTTAAGCCTTTCTTCTAAAGCGATTTGCACGTCATCAAGAACATCTCCCATGGCGCTTTGAATATGAGTGCTAATTTTGCACGACATATTCTTAGGATAACTATGCACCATAAAAGCTTTGGGCGCTTCTACCGCCTTGTATACGTCAAGCAAAGTGATCTTTTCGGCATGACGAGCTAAAACACTCCCACCATTTCTACCTGATGATGAGCTAACAAGACCGGAAGAGGAAAGCTTAGCCAGAATCCGTTTTATAAAAATTGGATTTGCATTAACACTTTCCGCCAGTTCATTAGAATTGACTTTACCGTACTTTGCTATCCCTACGAGGACATGAACGGCTATTGAAAATTGAGTGTTTGAGTTCGACATAAAAAAAGGATACTACCATAGTATCTATATAGCAACATAAATTTATTAGCTCCGTTAAAACCTCCATACCATTTAAGCATCTGGTATGACAGACCCTTTACTTTACTGTTTAAACGAACCTAAGCATTGAGACTTCCCCTAGATTTTACTCTTCACAGTAAACTCATTGCTATATTTCCACTCACAATACGCAAGTGTCATCACAAATATACCTTCTAGTCCGAGAAACACCACGCCAATGAGACTGATAGTCTGAAAGTAATGCCAAATCACCATGACACACACCAGCATCCACAGCACATTTGCCATCGCTAGCAATAGAATGAAAAAGCGCTTTCTGACGCACGAAAAAGCAAGCGACAAAGCATAAACCCCATAACAGACATTGGCCGCAGCTAAAAATTGAATGGTGGCAATAGGCAAACCATAGAGATGACTCAACCAATCTTTTAGCAGCAACAAGAGTATGCCTGCCGTTAAACCAGCAGTCCCGTCTAGGTGTAGGATGGTTGATTTATTGATAAATCGCATTTTAGGTGTTGATGCCGTATGGATGTGGTTTGTCATTAAGATAAAAGCATGAACAGGCGCATTGGGCAAATAGAGCCTTTGCTCTCTTGGCATCATTTCCTCCTTGAAATTGATGTAAAGAATTAACATTTCACGATAACGAATGCTTAGGTATCGGATAAAAGAGCGTTGACCGCTTTAGTTGCAATAGCAAACCACCTAAAAAATAAAGAGACCAGAATAACGTTATATTTAATTCTGGTCCTAATTATTACCCAAAATACCAGTTCAACCAGATCGGCTGGGGTTCACTAAACAACACACTACTTCATTGTGTTAGTGAACTACTCAACTAAGCCATTGCAGGAATTCTAGCGATGACTTTTATTTCAAAATCAAAACCAGCTAACCAAGTTACACCAACTGCTGTCCAATTAGATGGTGGCGAAAGATCAAACATCGCTTGTTTAACGTCCATTATTGTCTCAATTTGATTCTCTGGATCCGTATGAAACGTTGTTACATCAATGATATCGTCGAAAGTACATCCTGCCGCTGCTAGAACATTTTTCAAATTTTCAAAAGCTAGCATTACTTGAGCTTTGAACTCAGGTTCAGGACTACCATCTAAACGACTCCCGACTTGCCCAGAAACAAATAAGAGATCTCCAGATTTTATAGCAGGTGAATAGCCATGAGCCTCATACAGAGCATGACGCTCTGCTGACTCAGGGTAAATAGCTTCTCGTTCCAACATAGAATAACTCCTTTAATTTAATAAATAGACCAACTCTAACGGATGCTTTCGAAGCAAAGAGAAGATAAAATCTGCCACTAAGACATACGCCATGTATGTTAGATTAATTCATATACGACATGTATGTCAAATTCACATACGAAGCGTATATACCGATAGATAGGTTAAAAATGAATAAACGAACAGAAAAAATGGCCGAAACAAGAGCAAAACTTATTCAAGCAGCTCGTCAAGCATTTGCTGAAAAAGGATATGCAGAAGCCTCTATGGATGATTTAACGTCCAAAGTTAATCTAACTAGAGGTGCGCTTTATCACAATTTTGGGAACAAGCTCGGGTTACTAGCAGCGGTAGTGGATCAACTGGACTCAGAAATGGCCATAAAAGCTCAGATGAAAGCAGAAGCGGTTGAAAACGAATGGGAAAGTTTTTTAATGGAAGGCATTGCCTACATTGAAATGGCGCTTGTTCCTGAGATACAGAGAATTGTGTTATTGGATGGGCCTGCTTTTCTAGGAGACCCATCACAATGGCCCAGTCAAAGTAGTTGTCTTCAATTAACTATTGCTAAGGTTCAGCACCTGATCGATACAAATATACTAAAAGAAGTTGATGTAGAAGCAACATCAAGGCTGGTAAGCGGAGCCGCTTTAAATGCTGCTTTGTGGGTTGCTGCAAGCGCTACTCCAGAGGAGGTTCTCCCCAAAGCAATAGAAGCTTTCAAAACACTGTGCAGCGGATTGGTTAAAAGTTAATAACTAAGAAGCGCCTTCTATACTAGTGGCCATTCCGTTATTGGCTATCCTGAATTTAAAGGCGTCAATGGAATTGGCTCACCATGTGATTTCCAGAAGATCATCGATTATGTTTTTTATTTTATTAGGCGGCATGCAGGTCTATTGGCTGCACGTTATCCAAGTTGATGTTCTGCTTGGCCTGCCAAAGCTCGTAATTGCCTTGCATGCTAAGCCAACTTTCAGGGCTTCGCCCCAATACTTTTGATAGCCTTAAGGCCATTTCTGGCGTTACTGCACTTTTGCCCTTCACTACACGATTTAGTGTTGAAGCGGCAACACCAAGATGAGTAGCTTGAGCCCTGCAACTTATGCCGTGTGTCTCCATGTAAATGGACTTAATAAATTCACCGGGATGTGGTGGGTTATGCATATTCATTAGTGATAATCCTCGTAATTTAAGGTGTAAGCATTACCATCCGTGAACTCGAAAGTTACTCTCCAATTGCCGTTAACTGATATCGAACAAATATTAGACCTTTCTCCTTTAAGTTGATGAAGAGAAAAGCCTGATAAATCAATGTCATCGATATCTTGTGCTGTGTGGATAGCAGCTAACTGCATGCGAAGTTTTTTCGCGAGCTTAGTCTGTATGCCTGAAGTTTTCCCTTTTTCGAAAACAGAGCTTCAGACCCTTATGTTTAAATGACTTAATCATGGCGAAAGTGTAGCGCATTGCGCAACGCGGTACAGCTTAACGCCTAACGCCTAACGCCCGCATAACAGGCAAAAATACGTAGGCGACAATACCAAGCGAAGCGCAGGGAGCCTACGTGTTTTTGTCCCAAGGAGCGCCAGCGACTGAGTCAATGCGTTTGTTAGTTGCCGTAAATTAAATAGGCGTGCTAACATTTGTGTGTACATTTCATAAGGAGTTTACTATGGATACCCGTATTCAGTTTAGAGTAGATGAAGAAACTAAACGGCTAGCTCAGACAATGGCCGAAAGCCAAGGACGCACTTTAAGTGACGCTTGTAGAGAACTTACGGAAGAACTCGCTGAACAGCAACGAAAAATAATTACTCATGATCAGTGGCTTACTGAAGAGATTAATGCCGCGTTCAGTAAATTAGAGAGTGGGCAAAGCAAGTTCATCAGTCATGAAGAAGCGAACTTGGAAATGGAAGCTCGAAAAATGAAAATTAGGAATAAAGCCAAAAAATGATCTTATGGGAAAAAAGTTCGTTGGACGATCGTGAGGCTATTTTGGAATTTTTATACGAATTCAACCCATTAGCAGCAGAAAAAGCTGATGCAATAATAGAGAAGAAAGTTGAAAACTTGAACCAACAACCTCTTATGAGAGTAGAGAGAGATGGCATACCGGGAAGATTGTTAATAATTCCAGAGGTTTCAATGATTGTTTCATATTTCATAAAAGACGACATTATTCACATTCTTCGAGTTTTACACCAAAAGCAAAAATTTCCTGTAGGCAACTAACGCTTTGCTAAGCGGCAATAAAATAGTTGGCTAAAATGGCGAGGAACGAGCAAAAGCCAGCTGTTTTTTTGTCCTTGTTTAAGCGTTTGTTAGTGACCAACTTCCGGAACAATTGATTTCTGAAAATTATAATAATGGTTATTCCCTTCATCAGTATATTCACCGACCAGGCTTAAACTATGCTCCTTTAGAATATTTATGTATTTCTCTCTTCCCAGAGACATAGATTTTCTTCCAGTTAGTAAATCATCCCAACTAACGATTTGACACGGAGCGCTGAATAATAGGTTGCCTCCGTCTTGTAGAGAAATCGCCATTTTTCTTAAAACTGAAATTTGAGTTGAATGAGGCAATAAAAAGATTAAGCCAACAGACAGAATTGCATCAAATTTTTTATCAAAGAATAGAGATGTCACGGCAGATTCATACTTTGCAATTGCTTCTGGAAATCTTCTCTCATACTCTTGCACCAATGTTTTTGATGCGTCAATTCCATAAACACTGACTCCTCTATCAATAAAATATTGAGTATATGGTTCGCCAAAGCCGCACCCAACATCTAAGAGTACTTGTCTTGGTTCTAGAGACTTACCCCAATTTTCAATAGTGGCCAATCCTATAGATGATCGGGAAGAGATAAAATCTTGCGCGATTGCCTCCCAACCATAAGATAAGTCATCACTATTGCTTTGAGATGTCACAGATTTCTCCTTACTCACTAACGCTTCACATAAACGGCACGAGGAACGAGCGTCCGGCGACCGCAGGGAGCGCATTTAATGTGATTGTTATATGCCATTTGGCACCTTCTCTAAAAACTTCCTCAGTAGGGATGCTGAGTGCGAGAAGTTTTCAAGCTGATCTTGCAGACCGTATGCCCACTTGATGCCATGGAAAAAATTATTCCTAAAACGATACACTATAATCAGGCAGCCAATAAGCTGGTAAGCTGGAACTACATTCTCCCCGGTTAGCACAGCACACACCAAATCAAGGTTGTCATTGTTGCGTAGGTGGAGATTGTCAAAGCGGTGATTCGTATTACCACCATCAATATAGCGATTGGAAAAGTAGTCTAAATGCTCCGTGAACCAACCGCCGTTGATGATTTCCGGATCAATGCTTTCGACTTTCTCTGAGATCTTCTTGACGGACGCATTGCTCCCCAACATTTGGGCCTCGAACAAAGTCCAGAGCAACGTAAACCTTTGAAGCGCTTCATGCTCTTCAATTGAGAGACTCTCAACACCAGGAGCGACCCTTTCAATATCAGCTAGCTGAACCATAGAATCTCCTTTGGCATATAACGCCTCAATAACCGGCGCGCGTTAGCGCGTCCGGTGCCGAAGGCGCGAAGTTGATTGATTTGTTATATTTTTTTCTTAAGATCATCAAACAAATCCAAATATCGTATTTCTAAATAGTCCAGACTTTCCAGTTCGAAGTTAATATAACTATCTCCTGATGGGTGAGGCTTTGAATATATAAAAACAAATGCTCTTTTATCATTTTCTTTTGATATTTTTTCTAACCTTTTCACAACCAAATTTTTTACAGGATATTCAGAAATCATTGTTTCGGATATAAAGAATGAAGGTCGAATACCACTTCCTTCATATTCAAGTGTTTCACCGAAAGTAAGTTTGTAATATTTCTTTTTTTCAACATAATCAATGAAAGCTACCCCCCAATAAATTAAATTTTCATCTGGAAGGGCCACAATAGGTTGTTGATAAACACCTTTAAACTGCGACTTATAGCTAACATCCTTTCCCGATATGTTGATTTTGTGTTCTGACAATGAGCCATCTTTTTTGTATCTTATAAATTTAGATACTAAAGAGCGTACGGAATAGTATTCAGAGCCACCGTAAAACTCTTCTCCCGTTACACTCCTTTCACGTCGGTTACTTTTTTTCTTTTTCTTCGTAAGGTCGACCCCTTTGAGATCTTTCTTCGCAAATTGATTTTTAGGGCGTTTAAGATGAAAAACATCTGATATGGAATCATTTTTAACAAATTTTGATTGAGCCGATGCTGTTGGTGACTCAACACCAGCAACTCTATCTTGACCAAATGTTGCATCACAATCGTCAGAATGATTGTACCCTCTGAAGTGTGGAGACTGATGCATATCCTGTTTTTCCTGATCAAGGTTTATACAAGTAACCTTGGCATTACATTTATCACTAGGACATTCAAAAGCTGATTTATCAGTTATGACACCAGCCCAATAAAGGTCATATGCCAACTCAGGATCAATAATATCCTGATACTCATTGCTATAAGCTTCTTCCAGTGATGCCATAAGTTCTCCCAAAAATATAACGCCGTAAATAACCGGCGAAGCTTTGCTGCGTCCGGCGCCGAAGGCGCGAAGTTGATTGACTTGTTATAAGCTTTACCCAATTGCTACACCAAGTACCGAAATAATAATTGCAAGAAGTGCGATATTGGTTGAAAGCTTAAAACCAGCTTGCGCCTCATGAGAACTTAGCATTTTTTGGGCTTCATCTAGAGTTGTTAGAACAACATTCCGAATCGAAAAGGTAACAGACAGCTTTCCAGAAACCATTTGTATTGAGTTGTAGTCGCCCGGGATTCTGGTGTGAGGTCGTATGCGCTGATCA
Organism: Marinomonas aquiplantarum; assembly: GCF_003314975.1. GTDB lineage: Bacteria > Pseudomonadota > Gammaproteobacteria > Pseudomonadales > Marinomonadaceae > Marinomonas > Marinomonas aquiplantarum. The sequence goes on along the minus strand of NZ_QNRF01000007.1, from coordinate 2,208 downwards.
ATATCATTTAGTTGTTCTCTAAAGCCTACTAGACTAATCGCAAATTCTCCAAGTTTTCCTTTAACGAATGCATGATAGAACCGTGGCTTGAATTGAGACAGCTCTTTCAATATTGCCATAACCTGTTCATTCAGCCCCATTAACTCATCATTGAATTCGTTCATCGAAGCTCCATTTGCGTATAACGCCGCATTAAGCGGTGAGTAGCAGCTTGCTATAATCGTGAAGCGAAGCGGAATCGAGCAAGCTGTTACGCATCCGTTTGAATGCTTTGTTATACCTAATATGCTGGTTTAATATATTGTGACACAGCAATACAAAACGAAATAAACAGAAGGAACAATCCTTTATATAAATAGTCTTTTTGCTTTTCTTGCACTAACCAACCATCAATAATATAAAAATCTCCTATAGCTTTAGCTTGATTGTTAAATACTGCGTGAACCACCTTTCTAGGAGCACCACCAATAGTTGCAGGAGTATTCATTAGAAAATAGTCGGGTTTATTGTACTTTAGCCAAGGAACTTTATTAGCAATCACCCCCTGAAATTCATTGAATCCCTCATCACTAGGCTTCAAAGCTGCTCTGCCACCAACCTTATTTACATCGTAAGAATGTAGTGTATGTACAGCCGATTTAACATCTCCCCAATCAGAGGTTAAATTTGAAATTGAACCCAATAGTCCGTCGCTTCCCATAGCCATCACAATACTCGCTAACAACCCAAATAGTGCTGACAAAAAACCTCTACGATTTTCTATTTCAAAACCTGCAATTTGCATAATGCTCCTTTAGGTATAACGATTCAAATATGGGGCGCGCGTTGTTTGCGCGTCCCTGCCATAATTTGTTTGTTAGCTTTCATCTTCTAAGCCAATTACACTGATTTTATAGTCCCCAGCTTCTTCAATCTTGTCATCAATATCAGTTTTGATTTCCAAGGCATTTACATTCCACTTGTCATTTGGTTTATAGAATTCAAAGTATAAAACTACTGGCTGTCTTTCAAATTTTAATAAGTACCATCTTGCCCAGTAGTCTCCTTTTAAGCCTTGTTCATGAATTAATTTATACGAATAGTAATTTCCAAAAATCTTAAAATAATTCTCGAACTCACCATCGACTTGCTCAAGATCTGCCGGACTAATATATTTAATAGCTGCTCCTTTTGACAAAGCAGTGGAAGCTATGTTTTTGTACTTTCCTTTTTCAATCAACTCAAATACAGGCTTTACAAGTTGCTCTAGTTTCTCACTTTGTTCCGCATAAACGTTTAGGGACAAGGCAAAAAGTAAAATAATATATAAATTTTTCAAAGATTCCTCCGATGAAAGCTAACGCCTGTAGCACAGGCCGCGTTGTGGCGAAGCCACGCTTTTAGCGGTCCAGCCCGAAGGGCGATTGTGCCTACACTTGTTAAGTGTTGATTTCATGAAGCGCTTCTTGTGCATATGGATGACCCCTCTCTAACCATTGCTCAACAAATGGCTCCAAGTCTTTAGCTGCTTTACCTAACCGCTGTATTACAACCAACGAACACTCCACTGGCATACCTAGTTTATTGTACGAAACTTGAAATTTATTTTTAGCTGTACCATCTAATATCGTTCTTAGAATAGGAATTGCGTCTTCACCTAAGCTTTCTAGCTCGCATACAGCTTTTGCTCTATCTGCTGGTTTTAAAAATCTTTCGCTGAATTCAATACTTTTGTTCATAGTGACACTTAACGCCCAAAGCAGCGGCGCGCGTTAGCGCGTCCAGCCCGCAGGGCGATGCTGCCTTTGCTTGTTAAATGTTTGGTACTTGAAAGTAGCAATTTATTAGACTTTTGCACTTGCACTCACCGCAATAAATTCTTCATTCTCAGGATCATCATATTCCTCGATCCAGTTTCTAGGGTCGCCAAGATAACGATACTTTAGGCTTGGGTACAGCTCTTTGTAGTCATTGTGAAAACGCTGCTTCAGCCAAATATTACTCCTTTTTCTTGGCCACTCTGATTCGGCTGTATCAATCTCATTGCCAGCCTCTAACTCTTTGGCCAATAACTCTTTAAGAGGGCCCTTTAGCTTTTCGATTACTCGCTTCTTTGTTGTCATAGACATTTAACATTTTAATAGTGCGCATGCGCGTTTAGACAACTCAGAGACTTTACCAAAATCTTTATAAACAATTGATATAAAAAGTTTTTATCAATATATAAAC
>NZ_QNRF01000006.1 GCF_003314975.1 Marinomonas aquiplantarum | reverse complement strand
ATCACAGATTATATAGTCGGCTACTTCTGTCCAATAAGGCCGCATCAGTACAACAACATGATGTCACCTAATAGAGCGGAAGAACTGTACTGAAATATAACCGTGGCCAGTTTTACTTGACCACTACAACCAAACAAGGAGTAAAAATGAAGGATTTCAACCCGGATAACTATCCTCAGTTCATCCGCGTACAAGAAAAGGATGTCACATTAAAGTTTGTTTTCGATAACATCAGAAACATTGGGCTATCAGCACTAGTATTTGCATTAGGAGTAATAATCGCGAAAGGCGAACCGATAAGCTCTTTGCTATCAGTTCCCTATTCTGAGGTTGTTCTCGGCATTGTAATCTGCCTAAGCGGTTTCCTATTAGCAGTTTTAAACTTCATGCAGGGCGTTTTGGCAATTCTCGCATCGAAAAAGTTCAATATGGCCGTCTATATAATCTTCTCTCTGCTCTTACAAACAGCAGTATTTGAGGTTTTCTTTAAACAAGCATTCAAGATTATAAACAATTAACAAGGCCAGCCAGAGGGATGCCAAAACCGCCGCTTTGCTTGGTTTTGTCACCCCTGCTGGCGGCGTTAGAGCTACATAAACTATATCGGCATGGAATTATGAATGAGTAGTCGAATCGAGAATCAACAAATAAGTGAAACGATACCAGTTCACGGATTGATATCTGGAGCTAGCATAGGTACGTGGCAGGCAGACTATCCATTGACAGCTTTGGATTTTGAGCATATCAAAAATGGTAAACCTGTAACATTTAATTGGGCTAATAGCATTTTGTTGGCTACTGTGGGTTTTGGATTTAACATCTTGGGTAAAGGTGCAACAACTTTAGCTGGAGTAGAACAACAGATTTACATTGGAGAGTGGATTGCATTAGGTGCAGGTGTCGCTATTTCCATCATTCTATATATAGTAGGTTTGGCTCTGCCAAACGACAGAAAACGAGTAATGAAAGAGATCAAAGAACACTTCAATACGGCTCCAAAACAAAGATAAGTTGTATCGGGAGAAAACGAATGACTTATACAAGAAATAATCTCCCATCTTCATATCAGCCATACGAAAAGCTAACTATCTGTAGTAACTCATTAATTGGTGGTGGGCACTTGGTTGAATTAGCAGGAGCATTACCTTTAATTATTGGTTACGGGGAAAAACCACAAGTTTGGCTACAAGCGTTCAGTAATCCTGAAAAAATGGAGTTTGTTTCAGTCGTTGAAAATTCAGTTTCAAAGTTTCCTGCTGTCGAGGTTAAAGAAATTGAAGGCTCAATAATTATCACCATCCAAGGTAAGCAAGTATTGAAAGTTCGGAATGTATCAAATAGAGAAGCTGTTGTGGAAAATATGGATCTGAGGCCGATAGGCTTAAATCTTTATGGTGATGCTAATAACATGAATATGCCAAACGGTTCCTTTTCAGGAAATTCTATGTCTGGTGGGGGCGTTTTATTAGGCTTTGGTGGCTAGTAGCTCTAACAAGCAATTAAACAGGGATAAAAAACTTGTGGGCTATTCGCTTCGCTCAATTTTAGCCCGCAATTTTTTACCCGTTAATCGGGCGTTAGGCTTATCAAGAGTTGAAAATGACTAATCTTAAAACTGTAGAGTTAAAAGCATTCGTACCCTCAAAGGATTTTGAGCTGTCAAAGTCCTTTTACCATGACTTAGGTTTTGAAATGCCTTGGTCATCAGATGAACTAGCCTATTTTCATACAGGTAATACAAGCTTTCTTCTACAAAATTATTACGTCCAAGAGCTAGCTGATAATTTTATGATGCATTTACTAGTTGAGGATTTGGATAGTTGGTGGAAACACATTTTCGAAAAAAATATCGCTGAGAAATACAGCATTAAAACGGTTCCTCCTCAAGACCAACCATGGGGAATGAGAGATTTTGTGCTCATTGATCCAAGCGGTATCCTTTGGAGAATAGGGCAAAATAGTGAAAAAACCTAACAAAACTGTCAATCGGACATTTTTTGCTTCGCTCCATTTTGCGGTGGCTTCGCCACTTTACCGCAAAACTCCACTACACAAAAAATGCCCATTACAGTGGCGTTATATTTATGGGATTTTCTAGCAAGGTATTAATGTGGAAGTAGTTGAGAAGTTTATTCAATTTATCAAGAATGACATTTCCGGAAGATTAACGTCGTTTATTCTTGGAGTGATCGCAATGAGTGTAATGTATCAAAACTTTATTTTGGTGGAGAAAGACACTCAATTGCATAGCAAAGAACAACTGATAAATGTCAAAGAAGAAAGAATCAAGTCGATAAATGATCAAATCAACGTTCTTAAAGTTCAGCTTTCATACAAACCATTCAAAGACAAAAAAGAAGTTGAAGATCTAACTGCGCAGAATAAAGAGCTATCTGAGGAGAACGAGAAGCTTATTAGCTTAGTAACAGAGCTCAAAAGTATTAGCCAAAATACAGTTTCAGAAAATTTAGTAGAAGATTTTGCGAAATTAAAGAAATCTAATCTGGAATTGGAAAAGAGACTGGCAACTTACACTTCAAAGTACATTGTTGAAAAGGAAGATATACCATTAGGTAGAAGCTGGAATGGTTTTGATGGCGTTGTTGTTTTTGGCGTTGAAAACCTAACCGTAACTGGTGCAGGAGACATTAGATTTTCAGTTAATGGTAAAACAGAAGCCAAAAGAGTTTACCCAGGCGACCAATTCCAATTTACTCTAGGGGAGAATCAATACCTTTTAAACGTGGTAGCAGTCGAATATGTTTCTAGCAAGATAACAGTTAGTATCAGCAAAAAATATAACAATCCGCTGTAGTCGTTCGCTGGCGCTCACTGGGACAAAAACACGCAGGCCCCAGTCGCTTCGCTCCTAATTTTAGCCTGCGTATTTTTGCCCCTAAGCGGGGCGTTATGTGTGAAAAAGAAGAGTACCAATAATGAATCTAAAAACGACTTTTTTATTATTATGCGTATTAGGTACTTTATTACCTCTATCTCAGCTTATGCCGTGGCTAATTGAAAACGGACTTGATTTTCAACTCTTCTTTAAAGAACTATTCTCAACAAAAATTGGGGGTTTCTTTGGCATGGACGTGATCGTGTCTGCCGTGGTTTTATTTGTTTTCATTTTTGCTGAAGGTAAGCGTCTACAAATGGAAAAATTATGGCTTCCAGCTCTAGCTACATTAAGTGTTGGTGTTTCTCTTGGGTTGCCATTATTTCTCTATTTGAGGCAGGTTCAAATTGAAAGCAACACATAACAAAGCGCTCTTGTCGGAATCGTTCGCTGCGCTCACTCTCCGCAGAGCGCGGCGTTAGCTTACAAAAGGAATTTGCATGAATAAAATTATTGAAGCATTAGTTAATACTGGTCAGTGGGGTGAGAATGATGTAATCCTCGGAATTAGAGCCGGATTTAAATGTGAGTATTGCGATAAAGATTTATTAGTTTCTGTTGAAAATTATAAAGAGTGGTAAAAAGATCATATTATTCCTTTATCTAAAGGCGGCGAGGATATTAATGATAATATCGCCATATCTTGTAAAACTTGTAATGTGAACATCAAAGGGCGCTGGAATCCTGCTTGTGAATCAACTTCTGAGAACCCTACAAGACAAGAGTTAATTAGCATAGTTCGAGAATATGGTATTAAACGTAGAACCCAAATGTTAAGTGATATATGTTTATTCAGACAAATTGTGTTCGCAAAGTAAGCTAACAAAATAATTGGGGGCTCTGGTGCCTTTAATGGTTTTGCCTCGAATATAATCCGCGTGTGCTGTGGTCGTGATACGGTTTTGGAGTCCATGTAACATGAATCAAGAAGAGCTAAACGCCGTTTTTGACAAGCAGGCGAGTGTTTATGAAGAACAGCAAAAGAAGTTGGGACCCGTTCACGAGGGGCTTTACTTTCAGCTTGAGTGGATTTTGTCGGATTTACCTGAGTCTGCTCAAATACTCTGCGTTGGTTTAGGCGCTGGTGTTGAGCTTTCTTATTTAGCAAGCCGATTTCCTAATTGGCGCTTTACCGCTGTTGAGCCATCCGCTGCCATGTTGGATGTATGTCGCCAAAGAGCCGAACAAGAAGGCTTTATTTCTCGCTGTACGTTTCATGAAGGTTATGTGGAAACATTACCCGATATGGAACTTCATGATGCGGCGACTTGTTTTATGGTGTCTCAGTTTATTCTTGATAAGAAAGCCCGTGCGCAATTTTTCCGTGCCATATCAGAACGATTAAAAAGCCAAGCTATCTTGGTTAGCGCGGACTTATCCTCATCTGTTGGTTCAGCGGAATATGACGCTTTGCTCAAGGTTTGGGTCAATATGCTGCATGCTGCAAACGTTCCCGCTGGCGCCATAGAAAAAGTACATAAAACATGGGCAAAAGACGTGGCCATTTTGCCGCCAGATGAGGTGGTGTCAATTATCGAGCAGGGTGGTTTCCATTCTCCCGTGCCATTTTATCAAGCGGGTTTTGTGCATGCGTGGTTTTCCAAGAATAATTAGCAAATGAAGAGTCAGACTAAGAGCAAAAAACTAAAAGGGTCAGAGTAAAATTAAATATATTTTTACTCTGACCCTTTAATCTCCAAAATCCTAACCCCTTAAATTGGTCTCTTGATGTTTTTTGCATTTCCTTTAGCGATAGCCCTGTGCTTGTAACGAAAATAAGTGAGCATATTGACCTTGTTGGGCAAGTAGAGCGTCATGGGTTCCGCGTTCTTTGATTTGACCTTGACCCATGACGATGATCTCGTGGGCGAGGCGAACCGTGGAGAAACGATGGGATATTAAAATCGCCATCTTGTCTTTGGTGTGTTGTTGGAAGTGCTGGAAGATACTGGCCTCTGCTTGGGCATCCATGGCCGCTGTGGGTTCATCGAGAACCAGTATATCGGCTTCTTTGCGCATAAAGGCGCGAGCTAGGGCGATTTTTTGCCATTGGCCACCAGACAGTTCTTGTCCATCTTTAAACCAGCGGCCTAGCTGCGTGTGATAGCCACTTTCTAATTGGTCGATAAAGTCGGTGGCTTTGCCAAGTTCAGCGGCTTTTTGCCAGCCTGTTAGATCGTTGAAACGGTCATTGTCGCCTGCTCCTATGTTTTCACCGACAATGAATTGATAGCGTACGAAGTCTTGGAATATCACACCAACCCGTTTTAATAGGGTCGTTTCATCCCATTCAAGCAAATCTAAGCCATCGAGCAAAATTCGCCCTTCAGTTGGGTTATAAAGGCGAGTAAGTAGCTTAATTAAGGTGGTTTTCCCTGACCCATTTTCGCCGACAATGGCGAGGCTATGTCCGGGTCTAATATGCAGGTTGATTGCTGATAGGGCGGGTTTTGTACTACCTGGGTATTGAAAGCTGACATTCTCGAAGCGAATGCCATCGTTGGGCTTTGGGCCGACCAGTAAGCCTTGTTGTGATGATGGCGTTTCTTGTTCTAAATATTCATACAAGTTAGATAGGTAAAGATTGTCTTCGTACATGCCGCTAATCGAGGTTAACGAAGCGGATACCGAGCCTTGCCCTTGTTTGAATAGCAACAGATACATGGTCATCTGGCCTAATGTAATGGCACCTATAATAGTATCACTGACGATCCAGCCGTAAGCACCATAGAACACCAGAGTGCTGATGATGCCTAGCGTAAATCCCCAGCTTTCACGGCGTAGAATTAAACGCTTACTTTCTTTGAATAGCTTGAGAAAAATTTCCGTGTAACGCTGTAAGAAACGCTCGCCTAATTGATAGAGACGTACTTCTTTGATGTTGTCTTCCCTAGATAACAGGGTTTCCAGATAATTTTGCTGACGAACCTCTGGGGAGCGCCAGCGGAACATGATGAAGGCATCCCCTGAAAATTTGGCTTCAGCCACAAAAGCGGGTAATGCGCCGAGCACCAATAACCCCAGGGCCCAAGGGGAGAATTGCCATAATAAAATGGCAAAGCTTGTAAGGGAGATGGCGTTTTGGATCAGAGCGAAAGTTTTTTTGACCAGCGCGAGTGGACGACTAGACGCTTCGCGACGGGCGCGAACCAGCTTGTCGTAAAATTCGGAATTCTCAAAGTGTGAAAGTGTTAATGTCTGGGCTTTTTCCAGAATTAACATGTTGACCTTGTGCCCTAGTAAACCTTGCAATATGGCCTGTTGGGCAGTGATCGAGCGTTGGGCAGCGGCAATGATTAAAACCAAAATGCCTTCAACGACAACATAGTTAAGTGCGGTTTGATAATGCAGAATTTGGTCTTGCTGGTACATTGCCATGGCGGCGACCACCGCATCGACAATTAATTGCCCCACATAGGCCATAGCGGCAGGGACAGTACCCGCAATTAAGGTGGCTATTGCCAAACCAATGGTTAGCGCTGGAGAGGTTTGCCACACTAATTCAATAGCTCGACGACTGTAGCGAAACACACCTAACATGTTCTTATCGACGATATTTTTAGGTGCGGCAGCAGGCTTCATTGTTTGTCCTAGCGTTAATGAGTGCCTATATTATAAGGTATTTTTCGTGGCCATTAGGTATTTAAATCATCGCCCTTTATTGTCCAAAATTTCTGTTTTCTGTATTTTTGAGCCTATCGTTATATTAATCCTCAGGGTTAGAGTAAAATTAAATGCTAACTTCAAAGGCACAGGTGGTTCTTTAATAATAGGGTATTCCGCTAACTTAATTTAACGGCCCCTTGATCCCAAAGTATTATGCGTAAATCCGATAAAAAACTCGATAATCAAATCCGTTTAGCCCTGACGTGTGTGTGTGAATCCGCCTTAAAAAGCCTTAATGGCTTTGAGTGGTTAACCCACAGTGTGAATTATGATCGCTTTCCTGAGAGTCTGAAGGTGGTTTGTGTGTTTGATACCAATGAGCATCTTGAGGCGTTTAAAGCGTCTTCATTGAGTGGACAACTTGAGCAACAAATTCATGCTGAATTTAATGACTTGGACATTAAGGTGAAAAATATCCAAAGGCATGTGTCGTACGATACGGAAGAAAATTGTGACCAGTCTCATGATGGAAACTGGGCAAGAAGGCTGCAAGGTTAGCGGTTTTTTTTCATATTTCATTCTCAAACGTAAATGCCTGTCTGAAGAGCGTTTTGATTCAACGAGTGGTTCACAAGTCTCAAAGCGAGAATGTTGAAGATAAGAAAGAGCTAAGCTGTTGATATCATAAGCTAGTTGTTTATAAATCAAACAGTTGGACGGCTTTTACGGCCTGATTACATGGACCAATCATGCATTCACTAAGGAATCGGTACCTTATATGAGATTCGAGTTGGATCATTTCTTTATATTGACTGATCAGCCTGAGCAAGCGGGAGATTTGTTGGTGGCGTTTGGTCTGCAAGAAAGCTTTCGCCGGGATCACAAGGGGCAGGGAACTTCGAATCGTCGTTTTGAGTTTGCTAATGGCATGTTGGAGATCTTGTATCTGCGAGATGTGGAGGAAGCCAGAAATGGCCCAGCTAAGGAGATGTGTTTAGCGGAGCGAGTGGCACAGCCTGAGGCGTCACCTTTTGGTGTGGTTCTGACTCGAACCAGTGGGTCGGAATCGGTTAGGCCTTTTAAGGGGTGGTCTTATCAAGCCGATTATTTTCCCGCGCCGAATGCGTTCCATGTAGGGGATAATTCAAATCGTCTGCACGAGCCTTTGTGCGTGTATGTGCCTTTTATGGCACCAGTAGAACGCAGTATAGATGCAAATCCGTTGCGAACCCTTGCTGAAGTGACACTCTTGGTTCCCGCATAAGCCTTCTCTGACACCTTAGATAGCTTGTCATCGGTTGATAGGTTAAGCGTTGAAAGAGGCGATGAGCATCTCGTCGAAATGACATTAGGCGAGGGAGTGTGTGGGAAATGGAAAGATTTTCGCCCTCAATTGCCACTCAAAATTCACTGGTAACATGCGTTAATTTAACGACAAGGATGGTGTATGTTAGTCACGCCCAGTTTAAAGTATGAAGAGAGTTTTTATCGCTATGTTAAAGAGCTTGCTGATGAAGACCCTTATCCCTATCCGCTGACGTTTGATTATTCTGATTTTGCTCGCTATGTGACTCTGTTACAGCATTATTCTGAAGGCAAAGCGTTACCGGATTCCCTTGTGCCGAATACCACTTTCTGGCTGATTGAAAATAATGAGATGGTCGCTTGCTCTCATTTACGACACGTTTTAAATGATTCACTTCGCTTTGCTGGTGGTCATATAGGAGTGGGTGTACGACCGTCTATGTGTGGCAAAGGTTATGGTCGGAAAATATTAGATTTAACCTTAGTGAAGGCCTACAAAATGGACATTTCTGAAGTACATGTCCATTGTTATGAAAGCAATTTAGCATCAAGAGCCATGATTGAATCTGTGGGGGGACAGTTTGATTCCAGCACCTATATAGAGTCTAAGAACGAAAAGATACTCAGATTCATACATTCTCAGTGACTCAGAATCCACATCATATCTGTTTGGCTTATGCCTTTGACCTATCAATGAGTGTCATGAATTTCCGCCACGAAGTCGTAGCTGTCTCCTGGGAACCAAGAACGGGTAAATTCGACCGGTGTGCCTTCTTTATCGACACCGGTTCGTTCAATATACAGCACCGCAGCCTGTTCAGAAATATCCAATAACTGGGCGCGGTTATCGTCCAGTGTAATGGCTCGAATGCGCTGAAATGCTCTGACGGGACGTCGGCCTTGTGCTTCTAGAATCTCATACAGAGAGCCTTCAATGGCAAAGGGGTTATCCAGATAATGACTGGGCACGGTTGCCAGTTCCAGCGCCATTGGCTTGCCATCCACATAGCGCAGGCGATAAAAACGGACGACTTCTTCTTCGGGTGACAATTGCAAGGCATGGCGCTCATCGTCATGGGGCACACCAAGGGACCGATCAAGCCATTTGGCGGTGGTTTCTTTGCCTCTGTCGCGCATCACTTCGGTAAAGCTGCGCAAATGATTTAACGGTTGTTCCACTCGCTCACTGACAAAGGTTCCGGCGCCTTGACGTTGTGTCAGAACGTCTTCTTTTACCAGTTCATCAATGGCCTTACGAATCGTCACTCGGGACACATCCAGATATTTCGCCAAATCTCTTTCGGGCGGTAATACGTCACCATTCCCTAATCTTTCTTCTGCAATGGCCGTTTGAATGGCATTTTTTACCTGAATATACAGTGGGATGCCCTTCTTTTTAAGGGCATCAGATGGACCAAAAAGGTCGTTCACTCTATGTATCGTCATAATGTATTTCCTGAATCGACACTCCATGCCACTGTTAAATTCATGACCGAGTCCCCCGTTTCTAGGTGACTTTATTCATTCGTCACTCTGTCCAAGGTGACACCATTTTCATCAAAAACGTATACTTTGTGAGGCTCTATACCAAAGGAGACGGTGTCTCCCGCTTGAAAAGCCTGATCCCCGTCTACTTTTGTTACCAGCTCGCCTTCGTCTCCCAAATCCATATAGACATAAGAGACTTCACCAAGATGTTCAACGAGAGAAACAGAGCCTGTCAAAGGATTGTCCAGAGAGGCTTGAGTACAGTGCTCGGGACGCAAACCTATGGTCACCATTTGCCCTTGATGCAACTCTGAGCTGTTAACCGATGCGCTAATAATGCGACCGGATTCTAACATGACTTGCGTCGACTCAGGACCTTGTTGATGGATTTTCCCCGTTAAAAAGTTCATCTTAGGCGAACCAATAAAACCCGCCACAAACTGTGTTTTTGGTTGATGATACAGTTCAAGTGGGGCGCCGACCTGTTCAATGCGTCCCTTGTTCATCACCACAATTTTGTCGCCCAGAGTCATGGCCTCTGTTTGGTCATGTGTGACGTAGATCACCGTGGCCTGTAACTCTTGATGCAACTTACCCAACTCTACTCGTGTTTGTACCCGTAAAGACGCATCCAGATTAGATAAAGGCTCATCAAATAAAAATACTTTAGGTTCTCGAACAATCGCCCGACCAATTGCCACACGTTGACGCTGACCACCGGATAATTCACGCGGTAAACGCTCTAAAAGGTGATCGATTTTGAGTTTTTTGGCCGCTTCCAACACCTTGTTCTTAATAAAGGCTTTATTTTGACCTGCGATTTTGAGACCAAACGCCATGTTCTTATACACATTCATATGAGGGTATAAGGCGTAAGACTGAAACACCATTGCCACGCCACGCTTAGCAGGGGGGTTGGTGTTGACTCGCTGACCATCAATCATCAAATCGCCTTCAGAGATCTCTTCCAACCCTGATAACAGCCTCAGCAGGGTGGATTTTCCACATCCGGATTCGCCAATTAAAACAACGAATTCCCCTTCTTTGACTTCAAGATCAATGCCATGAAGAACTTCAACATCTTCAAAGCGTTTTTGAATATTTTTCAGTTGTAAATTTGCCATATTAAATCCTTCTAGTCGCAATCAAGCGACTACTTCACCGCGCCGCTGGTCAGACCACGGATTAACTGCCTAGAAAAAATGGTATAGAGAATCAGAACCGGAACAATGGCCATCGTCAGCGCCGCTAATACCGATGTCCAGTTGGTCACATATTGGCCCACGAACTGTTGAACCCCTAGGGTAATCGTCCTTGTTTCTTCACTCGGGGCGAGAATTAAGGGGAACCAAAGGTCATTCCAGATCGGGATCATGGTGAACACGGCCACCGTTGCCATTGCAGGTTTCAGCAGGGGCAAGATGATGCTAAAAAAGATACGGTATTCGCTGACCGCATCACATCGTGCGGCTTCCACTAGCTCTTTTGGAATCGTGCGGACAAATTCAGACAGAATGTAGACCGCCAAGGGTAAGCCCTGCGCTATGTACACCAGCACCAATGACGTTAATGTGTTGACTAGATTAAGTTCGACTATCAGTCGCAAAATGCTGACGGTACCGAGGCGAATCGGAATCATGATGCCCATCGCAAACAAAAAGGTAATCAGCAAATTCATCCGAAAACGGTACTCAGTGAGTGCCCAAGCAGCCATGGCGCCCAACAAAATCACCAAGCCCACCGCCAAAACGGTTACCAGCAAGCTGTTCCAAGCAAACAAGCCAAAGTCAGAACGCAACAGCACCTGTTCAAATCCAACCAGTGAAAATGTCTCACTGGTTGGCAGGGCCAATGGATCACGAAAAATCCCCTTACGGTCTTTGAAGGCATTCATAATGACAATCAAGATAGGAAACAAGGCAATGACAGTATAGGCGAGTAAGATCCCATGAATGGTCACACTCTTAGACATCTGGCCTGCCGAGGTGTTTTTAGGTAAAAAAACCTGCATTAATTTCATGATTGGGCCCTTTTAAAACTGGAAGCGTTGAATACGACGCTGAATAAAAAACAAGAACAGCATCACACCCACCAAGATAATTAGGAACATCAAGGTCGCCACCGCCGCGCCCATTGTGCTGCTACCTTGTTGCAACTGAAACCCGAAGAAGGTTCGGTAGAAAAAGGTCCCCAACAGGTCGGTCGAAAAGTTCGGCCCTGCGAGAGCTCCCTTTACCGCATAAATCAGTTCAAAGGCATTAAAATTGGCCACAAAGGTTAAAATCGACACCATCGCAATGGTCGGTAAAATCAACGGCAATTTTATGTGGAAAAAGGTTTGCATGGGGCTGGCGCCATCCACGGTACTGGCGTCAATAATGTCATCTGGAATATTCAACAAGGTGGCGTAAATCAGCATCATCGGAATGCCAACAAATTGCCAAACGGAAATAAAGCTTAAGGTCACCAGCGCACTGCCTTCTTTGCCCAGCCAGGCATCAAAGTATTGGCCTAAACCTATGCTGTATAAAAACTCTTCCGAAATTCCCCAAATGGGGCTGAGTATCAGTTGCCAAACAAAACCAATGATCACCACAGACAGCATGGTTGGCATAAAAATCAGGGTTCGATAACTGCTGGCCAGTCTTAACTTAGGGGAACTCAGCAACACGGCTAATAACAGTCCAATCGGATTCTGTAGCAGCATATGAAAGGCAAAAAACTGAAGATTATTGGACAATGCATTCCAAAAAGCAGAGGACCAATTTTCATCCGTTACCAAGGTGATAAAATTCTTTAAACCAACAAACTCGCTTTGCCCTGCCTGTTCCTCATAAAGACTGAGAATCAGGGTGTCGAGAAGAGGGTAAACGCTAAAGGTAAGGTAAATGAGTAAACCTGGCCCAAGAAACACCCATAGGTGCCATGGAAAAGGTTTGTGTTCTTTAGTACGTTTGGAAAACATCATGATTCACTCTCATCAATAAATGACAAGGAGGCGACGTCATTGGTCGTCTCCTTGTCATTTCACAGAACAGCGGCTGATTCAGCCATCTTTCTGTCATCTTTCTATCAGCGATCTTTCTATCAAGGATTCATGTTACTGCTGAGGTCCGTACCACTGTTCCAATCCTTGTTGAGTTTCAGTGGCCGCTTGCTCTGGTGTCATGGTGCCATTAATAACCTGAGCACTGACGTTCCACAGTTGGTTTTCCAGATTTGGTGTACCGCGAGAAAGAATCTGATACGAGTTACGAATCGTGGATTCGCACTGTTGGCGCCAACTGATAAAGGTTTGTGCCGCAGGGTCTTTTATCGCAACACTGTGATTTGACAGTGGGAAGAAGCCAGGCACTGCATTCGCAAACAATTCCCCAAACTCGGCGGAAGCCATCCAATTCAAGAAAATTTTGGCCGCTTCCTTATGCTTCGAAGCCGCATTAATGCCCATGCCAATGTCTGTGTGGTCACTGATATAACAGGTGTCACCTTGTTTTAGGACGGGAGGTGGAAAGGCACCAAATTCAAAGTCCGCCTGATTATTAAAGGTTTGAATATCCCAAGACCCCGCAGGGTAAATGGCGGCCCGACCTAGCGTAAATAAGTTCTGTGAGTCTGAATATTTCTGGGCTTCAAAACCGCGCCCCAAATAAGGTTTCCATTTTGCTAACTCTTTCCAAGTATCCACATACGCTTGGTCCGTTAGCTTAGCGGTGCCATCAATCAGACCTTTACGACCGGCTTCTCCTTTCCAGTAATTAGGTCCAATGTTTTGAAAGCCCATTGTCGCCGCTTCCCATTGATCGGCGGTGCCCATATCCAACGGGGTATAACGGCTTTCTGATTTGATTTTGGCCAACACTTTAAAAAACTCGTCTTGTGTTTTTGGCACCGTCAGATTGAGTTCTTCAAAAATCTCTTTGTTATAAATAAAACCGTGGATCACGGACGCCATTGGCAAGCAGAATTGCTCACGACCATCGTCTGTTACCCAAGCACTTTTCGCCACATCAGAAAAGTCTTCCAAACCCTTTAAGCCATTTAGCTTTTCAAGGTAACCAGAGTCAAAAAGCTGCAACGAAGCGTCGAAGGGGCGGCAAGTAATGATGTCGCCAGCTGAGCCTGCTTGGAGCTTTGCCTGTAAGGCGGAATTGTAGTCGGTCGGTGGGGTGGGGGAAAACTGTATCTTGATGTCTGGATGGTGCTTGTTAAAAGCGGGAATAATGGTATCAGACCATATATTTGCGTCGTCAGTTCTCCAGCTTTCGACATATAAGGTGTCCGAAGCTTGGGCCATGCCAGCCAACAATAATGTGGCAAAACAGGCTAGCTTGTAACTAGGTAAAGCGGAACATACTTTTCGCATGATAACTCTCCGATTGTGTTTTGTTGTTCTCTTAGTGTCATTTTCGTCATTGGTATTTCTTAGGTATTGTTATTTTTTCAAGATATCGCCAATAATGGGCAAATGTCAAACCAAAATAATCATATGATGCATTTCGTTTTGCACTTTTGGTTTTTTTGGTATTAAATTGGTTTTATTTTTCGGAATTGACTTATGCGAGTTATCATTCTTGATACTGCCAATCAGGTGGCTCAGTATGCCGCTGACCTTCTATTAGAGACGGTGCGCAAAAAAAGCCGACCTGTTTTAGGGTTGGCCACAGGTTCTACCCCCATTAGCACCTATCAGCAGGTCATTAATGCCGTTCAAGCAGGTCAGGCTTCCTTTAAAAACACCACCACCTTCAATTTGGATGAATACATTGGTATTGATGACACTCATCCGCAAAGCTATCGTCATTTTATGAAGCATTACCTTTTCAATCATATTGATATCGACTTAGCCAACACCCACCTTCCTATGGCGGCGTCACTTGATGAAACGCGATTAGTGGAAAACGCTCAAGATTACGAAAACGCCATTCAAGAGGCTGGCGGGATTGATTTACAACTGCTTGGGATTGGCGAAAATGGCCACATCGGTTTTAATGAGCCCACTTCCAGTCTGCGTTCTCGCACCCGAATTAAATCTTTGTCGGAATCCACCATCGAAGCCAATAAGCGCTTCTTTGCCGATGGTGAATATCAACCCCACCTCGCTTTAACCATGGGCATTGAAACCATTCTAGAAAGCAAACACGTCTTATTGCTGGCGACAGGTCATAAAAAAGCCGCTGCTGTAAAAGCCATGGTAGAAGGCCCACTCACCGCCATGTGTCCAGCCAGTGCATTACAGCAACACGCCAAGGCTTGCTTGGTACTCGATCAAGATGCCGCCGCTCAATTGTCATTAAAAGATTATTATGTCTGGTGTGAGAAACAACGTCAGGAGCTGACATAAGGAGATGCAAATGAAACAGTTTTATCTGGGCGTGGATGGGGGCGGGACGTTCTGTCGAGCCCGTCTGGTCGACCACAATGGACAGGTCTTAGGAGAGGCGGTGGGAGGCTCTGGCAATCCAAGAACCGGGATAGAAAGCGCTTGGCAAAATATTCTTGAAGCCTGCTTTGAAGCGTGCAAGCAAGGGCACATTGACATAGAAGATTATCCAAACATTTCGATTGGTCTGGGGTTGGCTGGAGTCAATCAAGCATTAGAGCAAGAGCTCATCTTATCTCAACATTCTCCGTTTGGCCGTTGTTTCCTACTGACCGATGCGCATGCGGCCTGTTTAGGGGCGTTTGATGGCGAAAACGGCGGTTTGATGATCGTCGGCACGGGCAGCTGTGGTGTTGTTTATATTGACAAGAAATTCGATATTGTTGGGGGATGGGGGTTTCCTCTTTCGGATCAGGGCAGTGGCGCACGAATTGGCTTGAGTGCATTAGAGTACTCTCTTGCGGCCTTGAGTGGTGTCTTGCCTGAGTCGGCTCTCACCCAATCCATTAATCGCGACTTTGGTCACCGCCCTGAACAATATGTGCAATTTCAAAACCACTCTCCCTTGCCTAAAGAGTTCGGTACATTCGCCATTAAAGTCTTTGATTTTGCCGAATCTGGTGACCCAATCGCTTTACGAATTATCTCAGAACAAGCGCAATGGATAAGCCAATACCTAACCTGCTTAATCCACAAAGGCGCACAGAACATTGCCTTAGTGGGGGGCGTCTCTGAGGCAATAGCGCCTTATTTGCCCGATGACATACAAGCCTATTTACGTCCACCACAAGGCGACGCTATGGATGGTGCCATTAAAATGGCAAAAGAACAGATTGGGAGAACGTCTTTATGACAGTACTGAAGGTGAAGCGTCTATTTGATGGTGAACAATGGCTTAACCACCAGCAAGTTACGATAGAAAACGGTAAAATTCAGGATATTACCCCCATTGATTATCCCCAGTTAGCAACGCAACTCATTGACATACTGGCCCCAGGGTTTATTGATGTCCATGTGAACGGCGGCGGGGACGTTCTGTTTAACCATACGCCCACTCTGGATGCTTTAAAGGTGATCGTCAAAAACCATGCTCAATTTGGCACGGTCGCCATGATGCCAACGTTAATTTCCGATGACTATGACGTCATGTCACAAGCTCATGACGCTGTGTGCGAGGCATTACAACAGGGTTTGGCGGGTATAATTGGTTTACATTATGAAGGGCCTTATCTGAACCCGATTCGAAAAGGCGTGCATAACGAAGACAAGCTTCGTATGCCAAACGAAGAAAAGCTGTTCAAAATACTCGATGTCGCGAACCATGGCAAACTCATGGTCACCTTAGCGCCAGAGCAAGTCCCCGATGGCTTTATTGAAAAACTGGTTAAACAACACGCCATTGTTTGCATTGGGCACTCCGCCGCTACCTACGATGAAGCGATCAGGGCAGTCCATTGTGGTGCACGTGGCTTTACGCATCTCTTTAATGCCATGACGCCCCTGACAAGCAGAGAGCCTGGGGTGGTAGGTGCTGCCTTGCAAAACCAATATAAGACTTGGTGCGGACTGATTGCCGACGGACATCATGTGCACCCTGCGACCATGAATATCGCTATGCAAGCCAAAGGCTGTGAACACATAATGCTGGTCACAGATGCCATACAAAGCGTTGGTTCCAGCAAGTCCGAACTGCCATTTTTAGGTCAAAAAATACATCGTAAAAATGGTAAGGTGACCACCGCCGACGGCACCTTAGCTGGGTCAGATCTGGACATGGCCAGTGCCGTTAGAAATACCATACAATTGATTAAACGAACCCCTCAAGAAGCTTTCCAAATGGCCTCCTTACGACCCGCGCAGTTTTTAGGTCTCGACCATCAACTTGGTCGTATTAAAGTCGGCTACCAAGCCAGCTTGGTTGCGCTTAACCAAGACTATTATGTCACCCAGACTTGGATCGACGGCCACCCCATGTTGGAGCCAAAAACGCACTAAGAAGAATCACAACGCCACTTTTTTGGTGATCTAGCATGCATGTTTAATAAGCTTCTATCCTATGAATAACGCCAGCAAACCATGTGATGTTTGATGGCTACTTTTCTAACCTCTCTCCATCAGAATGGGCATGAATATTGCGTTAGGTTAATGAGTTACTTGAGTTACTCAATCGTATGTTCATCATCCGCTGTAGAGGTCATAACATGTTAAATAGATTATTTAAAAAACAGAAAACACCTCATTTCGCTATTGACGATAGTCGCCTAAATGACATCTCAGAAGATCAATATTCTGCAACGACTCAACAGAATAATCCTCTTGAGAATTTTTCTCACGGCGTTTCTAGCGCACTAAATTTTCTGCAAAATTTACTCAGGTTTGCCAGCACAGCAGGGGAAGCCCAAGACAGTTTAATGCGGGAAATAGACGTTCGTTCTCATAATTTACGCACTGGGTTGAGTCAAACACGTCAAGAAATTGAAGCCAGCACCAAGAGTGCTAGCCAAATTAAAGAGAATACTCGACAGTCGGTTGAGCAAAGAACCCTTGCCATCAGCAATGAACTGGCTCGCATTAGTAATGAATTGGACGCCAAAGCCGAAGGCGCGACAAAAGTTTTGAACAATATCGAAGACATAGGGAAAGGCATTCAACTGCTTGCTCTCAATGCGACCATTGAAGCCGCACGTGCAGGCGATCATGGACGAGGGTTTGCGGTCGTTGCGAAAGAGGTTGGTGAACTTGCCAAAAAAACCATGGCACAAACCAATGAAGCCGTCAAACTGATCGACTTATCCAGTATGACTCAGTCACTCCAACAAACGATGAACACAGTTGATCAGGAACTCAAAACTCTGGATGTGGAAATTGCGTCTTCCCTATCTGACATTCAAACGCGTTTTACTCAAATGTCTGATCGTCTAGAAACCATCAGTGGGCACAATTCAGTGGTATTTGAATTACTCGAAGCCAGTAAAGAATCGTCAAACCGAACCATTAATAAGGTGGGGTGGGCTTCTGATATAACCCAATCTCTAGACTCATACCTTACCCTTGAGGGTGACTTGATAGAAGATGGCATTAACCAATTTTTAAAAGCCAATCATGTTTACAATACGCCTTCCTTTGATAAATTAGCGGAAATTAAAAAGCGTGGCGTCATTTACGTTGCCGTTGATCCTGCGTTGGTAGGGGTGACATTTCGTCGTTCTCCTAATGGTGCTATTCAAGGTATGGATGCCGAGTATGCCAGAGCCTTTGCGGATTGGTTGGGGGTCAAATGTGAATTCATAGAACATCCTTGGGATCTACTAACCGAATTGTTATTCGCAGGAAAAGAAAAAGGCCAACCAAATGTGGATGTGGTGTGGTGCGCGATACCACCCAGTGATTTTTATCAAGGCATTGCCTTTTCAGACACTTACACCTATCTCAAGTTTGTTTTATGTCGACAAGCCAATGACACCTCAATCAAACATCTGTCTGATTTAGAAGGCAAGGTACTGGGGGTGATCAATGATCCGGCAGCCTTAACCACTTTGGAAGAACAGGGTTTTCGCTGGGCAGAAAATGAGCACAAACCTGGTGGCAAGATAAGATTGTCGAATCTCATTGCTTATGGGGACATATCAAGGATTCATGATGCTTTAGCCGATGGTTCGATTGATGCTTTCGCATCCGATCATCCTATATTTCATTGGGCGTCGGTCAACCCAGCCAGTCCTTGGCATAACAAGATAGAGGTGATTGACAGCATCTTGCCTGAGCCGTTTTACTATTCTGCGGTGGTCTCAGCCGAACCTTCTTCTTATCACTTATTAAAAGCCATCAATGACTTTATAGAGGAATTCAAACAAACGCCTCAGCGCTTGAAAATTGAAAACGAATGGCAAGGAGGGGTGATTGATCACACTCTGAGTTATCGTGATGAAATGGGCAACCTAAGGGGCATTGATGAGTTGCAAGCTCTTTACTTAGAGCATCAACAAAAATATGCCCTAATTGAAGCCTGACGTTTTATGGTGAACAGGCCAAATAAGAACCTATAAAGAAACCTTCTTTTGGCTTATTTCAGCCTTTTGGTTTTCATATAACCATTGGCTTTGTTGAATGCATGACAGTCTTCTTTTACATAGAGGGTTATTCATGTTTTCAGAAAGGCACTTTTTTATGTTCTTAGTGGCATTCATGGTGGATCATGGCGAGATGCGATACCTTCAAATGCTTAATAAGAGCAAATTAGACTGACAAGTAAGCCGTTATCTATTGTTTTTTTGAGTCCTATAGGTGATCGCTTTTTAATGAAAAAGCGATTTTTCGCGTTTTAAAAGAAGGTTTGTTCTCATGAAAAAGAGCTGGAACTTGCCATTCCAACACTGGTTAAGGTTGACATGATTACGCAGCTTGAGTTTTACGCCATGTTAGTCTGTTACGAGGGTTTATGACGGTTTCGTTTTTGGTTGATTTTCCCAATGAAGTACCTGTTGTTGCAAAGTGGTACTTCGATGAATGGGCTCATGTGGACGAAGATGCCACATTGGAAAGTGTTATTCAAAAATTGTCATTAAGCCTAAACAAAGCGTCCTTGCCTTTGGCCTTTGTATCGCATCTGGAAAATAAGCTTGTTGGAGCTGGTGAGATAAAACAGCGAGCATTGCCTGAATATGTTGGTTGTCATTATTGGTTGGATGGTATTTATGTACCGCCCGATCATAGAGGAAAAGGTGTGGCAAAAGGCTTGATTGAGTTTGCACTCTATGTGGCAAAAACCATGCAATTGCCATCCTTATATTTAAGGTGTTTAGAGCATAATGTTGCACTCTACCAAAAGCATGGTTTTCAAGTCGTAGGAGAGGGAGAGGCGCAGAATAAATACATCATGGCGATTCAATTCTCTTGAAGTATGTCTCTAGTGACCAAAGCACTCATCATAAAAGTTCAAAACGCCTGCTAATCCAACAACACGCCATACAGAATGCCTGTTCCTAAGAGGCAAAAGAGCACACCGCACAGTAAATCTATGTATCGACTGAGCCGTCCTAATAGGACCTGACTGGTTGGCTTGGTGAGCAGCCAAGCCAAGGCACTGAACCAGCCGAGTGACAATCCCCCAATAATCAGCAACGCCGTGCCTTTACCTGTCCAAGACATGCTGGCAGGGATTAAGCTGGACATCAAGCTGATGAAAAACACTAATGCTTTTGGGTTGAATAGGTTGGTCAATAACCCCTTAGAAAAAGCCTGATGCTTTTGATTTAACAAGGCTTTGTTCTGCGTCTGAACCAAGTTGCTTGCTCGCTGCCAGTTTTGGTAACTGCTGATTAACGCGCCGCCACCCAGATACAAAAGATAAGCGCCACCTAAACATTGCAAAAAGCGAAATAGGGTGGGCTGCTGGTGAACCAATAAACTGATGCCTGTGATACTCAATACGGCGTGAGTCAAAATGCCCAGTGATAGGCCAAGAGCAATGTAAAAGCCGGTTTGACGACCATAGCGCGAAGCGTTTTGTACCACCAGAGCGAAGTCTGGGCCAGGGCTGATTAAGGCGACAAAATGTACTAGGGCTAATGTAAGTAAAATAGAGATTTCGTTCATTCTGGTTTCTACTGCTGACGACTAAAATGGGGCTTATTATCGCTTATCTTCTGCTTCAAACGCACGTCTATCATACACAAATCTGGCGACATAATGACAATGTCGCGGGAGCCTGTGAACTGATATCCGCTCTCGTTAGGGCAAAATGGCAATCAAGATGGTCGTGTGTTGTGATCAAGTAAAAAATGACAGTAGCACGGAAAAGGGCTAACGTTATCTTTGTTGATAGATGGGAAGTTCATTTCATTTTGTTCGCTGAAAGCAAAGGAGAGGATTATGTTCCGCATTGAAAAACAAGGTGACAACCACTTGCACATTGAGCTTGATGGTCAGATGGATTCAGAGCAAATGGAAGTCGCGCTAAATGAGTTTATTTTACTGGCGCAAGGCATTGAGCAGGGCACTATGTTGTATGAAATTGTCGCCTTTCATATGCCATCGTTTAGTGCCATTGGTATTAAAATATCGAAGTTGCCAACTCTGTTTAGTTTGGTTGGTAAGTTTCGTAAGGCCGCGGTACTGACGGATGAAAAGTGGCTACAGAAAGTCAGCGAGATTGAAGGGCTGTTGATTCCTGGCCTCGACATTAAGGCTTTCCCATTGGCTGAAAAAGCAGTCGCCGAGGCATGGCTGGCGGCAGAATCCTAGCAAGCTTTTACATGGGTTCGAATACTGACCCTAAACTTGGCACGAACAGTTTATTGTACATGCGGCTGGCGTAGTCGTCGGTCATGGATGCCATGTAGTCGCAAATGATGCGCAGACCACTTTCCCCTTGATCACAACTTTTTTGCCATTCGCGAGCGATTTCTCTGGGCAATAATCTGGCCGGATCGGCACTATAAGCTTCAAACATTTCCAATAGCATCTGTTGGCCTTTGTAAACCAGCATTTGTACTTCTGGGCGCTGAATAATGTGCTGCATTTCAAACTGCTTGAGTAGGGCCAAGGCTTGTCGCTGACCTTCAGGTAAGCCTACTTGATAGCGTAATAACGGGTGTTCGAAATTTGGGTTTTCCACTACCTGACAAGAGGTAATAAACCAGCTGACCAAATTGCCAATGGCTTCTTTGCGTAAATGGCTTTGACGGCTAAACAGCTGAGTTCGCAAGGTGTTGAGGTGGTCTTTCAAGAAAGGTGAGGCGAGCGCTGACAGTTTTGGCTCCAAGTGCTCTTGCCACATTTCCTTGGTGACCATACCGAGCACAATGGCGTCTTCTAGGTCGTGTACGCCGTAAGCGATGTCGTCGGCTAAGTCCATTATGCTGGTGTCAAAGCTAGCGTGTGAGGCTTTCCCATGCGCTTCTGGTGAACTGCGATGAACATCCTGCAAGGCGGTTTTGTCGGCTTCGCTGAAGGGGGCGATAATCCAATCTAACAGCGCTTTTTCATCTTCATAAACGCATTTTGGTGGCGCCCAATTTGCTGCTTTGAATTGGCGGAAATTGTTTGGTTTGTCTGGGTATTGACCAACCACTTGGTTGTGTCGTACTGGGTATTTCAATATGCCGAGTAAAGCACGACGGGTCACGTCCATGCCGTAATTTTCTGAGTAGGAGCCGCGTTTACCAAGGATGCGTAATGACTGCGCATTGCCTTCAAAACCACCATGCTCCAGCATCATATAATTGAGGGCAATTTCGCCTCCATGACCAAAGGGTGGGTGGCCAATGTCGTGACTTAGGCAAACGGTTTCGATCAGCGCGTCGTCCGCTAACCAAGGCTGAAAGTCGGCATCGGCAGCGGAGCTAAATTTGAGGTGATGAACAATACCATTACCAATTTGCGCCACTTCTAACGAATGAGTAAGGCGAGTGCGGCTGTAGTCATTTTGACGTATCGCCAGAATTTGGGTTTTTGATTGCAAACGACGAAACGCCGCACTGTGAATGATGCGCGCTCTGTCTCTTTGGTATGGGGTTCGATAGTCGTTGTCGCGGGATTCTTTATGGCCAGATTGTCTTTCTTGCCAAGGTAACATCTCATCGTTTGCCACTGTCATGTTTTTTATCTATCAAGGTAAAGAAACCTCAATCTTTCATGAAAACACGATATAGGTCAATGTTCGTTAAAAAAGCCTTGGGCATAATGGAGCTTATTATAAGGAATCTTTATGCTTAATACTCAACACTTAATGACATACAAAGCCTTGGTGGAGACAGGAAGCTTTACGCTCACTGCTAAGCAATTGGGTTTGACGCAACCGGCGATCAGTCAGCACATTCAAAAGCTAGAAAAAGAACTGGGGGAGTCGTTGTTGATCCGTCATGGGCGTCGAATTGAACTGACCCAAGCAGGTAAAGTGTTACTCAAACACATAGACCAACTAGAAGGCTGTTATCGTGACTTTATGACCTCGTGGGAAAGAGTGGCCGAACACGCCCACTAACAAGCACTTACTTAAGGAAGGTGGCTAAGGTGTCGCGATAGGGTTTGGTAAAGGCCGTATAAAATACCTGCTGTCACTCCCCAAATTCGGATGTCTTGGTAATAGACTTCAAAATAGCCACGCGATATGGAATCCAGTTTACGCTGTTTGAACGCATAGTTTTGCGGCGTCAGTAAGTGACGTAACGGAACCCAGTGGACGGATTTGACCTCTTCTTCACATAAGCTCAGTTCACTTCGGCGTGTCATCTCAGCCACAATCGGCTTAATGCAGAAACCTGATAAAGTACAATACTCCCCAAGTTCTCCCAGTAAATCGAAGCAATCTGGCGCTAAGCCAACTTCTTCCAAGGTTTCTCGCAGTGCTGTGTACTGGATACTGGCGTCATCTGGGTCGTGTTTACCGCCTGGAAATGCGATCTGACCTGGGTGGTTGCGCATGTGAAGGGCGCGTTGAGTTAGCAGCACATACAGTTCGCCGTCTTCTGGTGCTTGCCAGATCGGAATCAATACGGCCGCGGAACGGTAATCTAATTCATAACCCTGCGGAAACATCTCTTCGTCTGGGTTATGGATACTCTGCCGATAAGGTGTTTTGTCTAAGGCGGCACGAATGTCATCTAAACTAAGGTCAATTGGGGGAGCATTCAAAAACTGCTCTATGTCTGACATGGTAAGACCTACTTCAAAAAATCTCTTTCTAGAGTATGGGTTAATTTGCCTACTTTGGTAAAGGTTTCTTGGTACTCTTCTTCAGATTTTGAATCGGCAACCAAACCGCCGCCAGCCCAACAATGTAATTTACCCTGATCGGCCACCAAGGTGCGAATGGTGATACTGGAGTCCATTTGACCATTGCTGCTGAAGTAAACAATGGAACCACAATAAGCGGAACGTTGATGAGGTTCCAGTTCATCAATGACTTCCATCGCACGAATTTTCGGAGCGCCAGTGATGGAGCCGCCAGGAAAACTTTGCTGGAACACATGAATACTTTGTTCGGCTTTGTCGATGCGGCCTTCTACGGTGGACACCAGATGATGCACATTGGCATAACTTTCCAAGGCGAATAACTTAGGTACTTTGATGCTGCCAGTTAAACAGGTGCGGCCTAAATCATTGCGCAGCAAGTCGACTATCATCAGGTTTTCGGCACGATCTTTTTCTGACGACAAGAGTGTTTCAGCGTTGGTTTTATCCTCTTCCGGTGTTTCCCCACGCGCAATAGTGCCTTTAATGGGTTTGGACTCGACTCGACCTTGATCGCATAAAAGAAAGCGTTCCGGTGAATGACTCAGTACGCTCTGTTGCGCAGATAATTCCAAGTAGGCGGAGAAAGGGGTTGGGCAGACTTGGCGAAGTGCTTGATAAGCGGTGAAAGTGTCACCTTGGTACTGAGCGGTAAAGCGTTGTGCTAAATTGACTTGATAACAGTCACCGGCTTGGATGTAGTCCTGTACCTTGGCAAACTTATTCGCGTAGTCCTCGGCGGTCATGTTGGAGGTAAAGCCAGAGGTCAGTTGGAAGGCGTGCTTTTCTAATAAATCATGATGTACTAAGACATCGTCCGATGCACTGGTAAAACGGTTGATCAATTGACTGACTTCGTCTTCGTGACACCAAGGTGTGTAAATTAGCTCAGTTTTTTGCGTTTGATGATGAGTAACAACGGCCCAGCCGTAAAGCCCCATGTTGAATGTGTCGAGCTGGATGTCATGGTTGACGCTGTCTGGCAGCTGCTCGACATAATGACCACTTTCGTAACCGTAATAGCCCAATAGTCCTCCCGTAAAGGGTAAGTCTTTTGGTGCCGATTGTGCCCAACTTTCTTGGCAAATACGTGACATTAATTCATTTAGTAATGCCATCGGGTTTTGTTGCTCGGACAAGGTGTACAAAGGGGTGCCGGTCCACTGGATAACGTCACTTTGATCCGCTTGTTGATGATTGCCATGAATGCGGGCAATGGGATTGGCCACCAGAATATCAAACCGTGTGTCGCTGAAATGTTCGTGGTTACTGTCTAGTAAGGCTGGGTAAGGCAAATCCCGTACGGCGGCGTAAAAAGCAAGTAAATTGGACTGATAAGGAAGATTTATCCGTTTGATTTCTGACATTTTGTCTTATTACCTAGTAAAATGTTACCGCAGATGGAATAGCGAATATTGTATTCCTTTAATAAGGGTCCTCACAGGTTAATTACAAGTGTCTGACGTTTTTTTTCTTTCTTTGCCCAATGCACGTATTGCGTATCGCTTACACGAAAACCCTAATGCCACTTCGGATGCCGCGTGTTTAATGCTGCATGGTGCGGGAGTGGCTGGCGATATTACTTTTTCTCCTATGTTGCCTTATTTGACGCCTTGGCGTTGGATGCTGATTCCTGATTTAAAGGGAATGGGGGATTCTTTCCATGCTGATGGGCAAGAAAAGGCTGTATCGGTTGCGGATTTGACCGCGGAAGTGATGGCGCTGTTGGACCATGTAAACTGGACTCAATTTGATCTGGTGGCTTATTCCCTTGGCGGTTTGGTGGCGTTGAATTTAAATTATCAGCGACAGCAAGCGGGCCAACCGCCTGTGCGGATGGCCTTGTTAGAACCGGCTTCTTTGGATCGGGAAGATTTGAGTCATTTAAAAGAGGTGCGTCAAAAGTATCGTCATGCCTCGCAATTAATTCGTGAAACGGGGGATGTGGAGCTGGGCGTTGCTTGCTTTATGGACGGTGTTTCACCTAATCGTCGTAAGCATCCTGTGGCGGAGGCCACCACTCAATCTCGTTTGGCGCATCGGCCTTTTGGTTTTGCTTATGCATTGGATGCGGTCACCGACTTTGTTGAGCAGGCGGCCCATAATCCACATGTTCGTCATGCCATGATAGAAGCGTCACCGGAAGTCTTCTTGTTCTCTGGTGAATTGAGTCATGAGGCATTGAAACAGCATTATGAGTTATTGAGCGAGCGCAATGCCGCATGGCAACATACAGTGATGAGTGCTTGTGATCACTCATTGCCCTTTCAAAAGCCGAGGCAGATTGCCAAGCATTTGAATAAGTGGTTTGCCTCGCCCTAAGCTTACGCTAGGATAGATTGGTGAGCAGGAAGCTCACCCATAAAACAATAGAACAAGGAGGCGTTCTATGACCCAGCAATGTGGTTATTCCTTATTGGAGCTGTTGTGCGTGTTGGCGATTCTAAGTTTGCTGGCACACCTTGGCTCGTCTCATTTCCTTTCTGTTAATCAAGATTTAGACGATCAACGAACACTCAAAACAGAAGTCGCAGGTTTAGCAAATGGCTTAACTCAAGCGCGTCAATTGGCGGTGGCCAGTGGCCGACTCAGTTACCTTTGCGGCGGCATTCGACATTGTACTGGGGATTGGTCAGATGGCTTTCGTGTGTACCAACACACTGAGTCAGGTGAGACTGAGAAAACCTTTGCCAGCATGCCATTCGCCTCCGGCTTATTGGTCGCTTGGCGAGGTTTTCCTGCTCAGAAAACGCAAATTGAGTATCGGCTTAATGGCTTATCAGGCTACCAAAACGGCACCTTTGTCTTTTGCTTAGGGCGTTGGAAAATGGCCTTAGTACTTAATCAAAGTGGTCGATTTTATGTGTCGTCTTTGCAATCACAGTCAGCGTCCTTGAGTGTGGGAGACTGCGTATGAAAAAGTCATTACAAATTAGACCATTGCTGGCTCATCAAGATGGCTGGGTATTGTTGGAAGTGACACTTTGTTTGGTTGTCATCGGCGTCATTTTGTGGGTCATCATGCAGCAAACAGACGCTCAATGGCACAGTCTGTCTTTGAGTGAAGCGCAAATTAAGGCTGAACAAAACCGTCAAAAAGCGGAACGGATGACGTATTTGTTAGGTCAGGATATGGCGTTTTTAGTTGATGAAGTGGGGGAAGCTGAGCAGCGTTTTGATTATCCAGATTGTCAGGTTTGTACTCAGCAGAACCTTCATCAATGGTTTAAGGCCAGCTTGTCGCCTGTTACACCTTTATTGGAGTTAGCCGAGTAATGGTTTCTCGTATAAGGTTAATGGGTGGGATTTTATTTGAGTTGCTCATCGCCTGTGCTGTGTTGGGCTTCTGTTTACCTTTTATGATGAACGCCTTGCGGGATAGTCAAGACGAGCAATTGAAGCGCCATGCCTATCAGCAAGGGCAAAGTCTTCAGTCCGCCATTGATGCGCATTTTCGTTCTCAGTGGCAACGTTTACGGCCTGCGCAATGTCAGTTGAACAGCGAGGTGTTTCTTACTATTCAAAGCACCGCGAATGCACCAGAGCGTTTGTCTGCCCGTGCTTTGGTCGCTGGTTCAGATTGGTTACTGGCGAGGGATCATGGTTTGTGTCGTGGTTCGCTAGAGGTGACAGAAAATCCATTGACGGTGGCGCTGGATTGCCATTGGAAAGTCGGTGATCCAGTGCGGTTCAGTAGTTGTGATAGGAGTGTTTTAGGACAAGTTGAGGGGATTTCGAGCCAAGGTGCGCAAGTCGCTTTTGCCGCAGAGAACCTGATTGGTCAGTCTGGTGTCATTGCCAGTGAAGACGGTTTTTATTGGTATTTGGCCGCAGGGAAAACGGGGCAAAGTGCGTTATGGCGCTCTCCAGAAGTCAGTGGTAATGCGTTGGAGTTATGGAATGGCATCGAGCGTTTATCGATTCTGCCCTTGTTGGATCAGGATCAAAACGGCTTTGTCGACACGTTAGATACCCGTTACGGCCATTATGCTTTGCAGCAGGTCCGTGCCTTGTGGGTGGAATATCAATATCGTCTTGGGGATTGCCATTTAGACCTGACTGAAACCGTGCCTCTGAGTTACCTTTCTATGCGAGGAGAGGAGTGGCAATATCATCCTCCTTGTCAGCAGGTGGGCAATCAGATTATTGATTTACAGGGAATGTCTCTGTGAATCATCAGGCTTTGAGTCAGCAAACCTTAGCTGGCTGGTTAGGCTTACCTGTACTGATATTGCTGTTGTTTGTCGCCAGTATGTCGGTGGCGTTCCAAGACAGATTACTGGCGCAATATCAGTGGCGTAGCCAATTGCAAGCGGTAGTAGACGAACGAGCTGCCTGGCAAGACTTTAAACGCGTGCTGGTAGATGCCCCTGAGTTTTCGCAAGCAAATGAGTCTCACTGTCTCGGCTTTTGTCCATTGCAACAAGACAAAGCTAGCTTGGCGCAAACGGAATGGCGTGCTGACGGCCAGGTTCTTTGGTATCAATGGCATCGACATGAATTAGACGATGGCACGGAATACCATCGTCTTTGTGCTTCCATGAATCAACAGAGTTACCATTGCTGGTGGTGGCAAAATCGAATCTTACGACACCAAGGTTGGCTTACTCTGCTTGATTGAACGCTTTTAGATGTTCCGCACAGCAAAAAGCACGTGCTTCTTGGTCATGTATCGCATGAGAACGCGGAACATAGGTCTGACACTGTTGGCACTGAACCATGCTTTCTTGTTCTGCGGATGGTGACTCTGATGACGACTTTTTGTGCTTAGTCGGTGCTTTTTTTCCTTTCAAAATGACAAATTGGCGATATAACCACCAGCCAATAAAGAAAATCGCAACAAAAACGATCAAACGGACGATCATATACTTTACCTAAGTTGGCTAATTCCAGACAATAAAGGGCATATTCTAACAGAGTTGATGAGATAGCAACGGTATGACATTAAGAATTGCAATGGCCCAACTGGATATGTTGGTCGGCGATATTACCAAAAACACCCAATCTGTGATTGATGCGGCCCTCAAAGCGCGTGATCAAGAGCAGGCTGATGTCGTGGTTTTTCCAGAATTAACTCTGACGGGCTATCCCCCAGAAGACTTATTACTGCGCCCAAGTTTAGAACCGCGTATAGAATCGGCCTTAGCGAAAATTCAAGCTGAGGTCACTGGCATTCATCTCGTATTAGGTTACCCAAGACGCATTGATGGCGAGCTGTTTAACTGCGCGGGGGTTATTTATCAAGGCCAGATGTTGGTTGAGTACGCCAAGCAAAAGTTGCCGAATTTCCTCGTGTTCGATGACAAGCGTTACTTTAGCGAAGGCCGTGACGCAGGATTGGTCGACATTAAAGGCGTTAAGGTGGGACTGAGCATTTGTGAGGACATCTGGCATCCAGAGCCCATAGCACAAGCCAAAGCGGCTGGTGCGGAATTGATCCTGAATTTGAATGCATCGCCTTATCACATTGAAAAAATGGGTGAGCGAGAAACCTTATTGCATAAGCGAGCCACGGAAACGACCTTGCCAATTGTGTACGTAAACTACATGGGCGCACAGGATGAATTGGTCTACGAAGGTGGCTCCTTTGTGGTCAATGCGAAAGGCGAAAAAGTCATGCAAGCGCCTTGGTTTGAATCTGGATTGTACTGTGCAGACTTCATCGTGAATGACGGCCAAAGCCATAAGGTTGAGCCAGTGTCCGCGGCCATTGCTCCAGCTTTGAGTGAAGAGGCCAGTGTGTATCAGGCGATGGTGCTGGGTCTTCGTGATTACATCGAAAAGAACCGTTTTAAAGGCATCGTGTTGGGTTTGAGTGGCGGCATTGATTCTGCTTTGTCCTTGGCGGTAGCGGTGGATGCCATTGGCGCAGATCGTGTACAAGCGGTGATGATGCCATACACCTACACGTCTTCTATTAGTCTTGAAGATGCGGAAGAAGAAACCAACCTGTTGGGGGTGAAATACAGTGTGTTACCCATTGAGTCCATGGTGTCGGCCTTTAATGATGTCTTAGCGCCTGAATTTGAAGGGTATGGTAAAGACACCACAGAGGAAAACCTGCAAGCGCGTACTCGCGGAGTGACCCTGATGGCGATTTCTAATAAAAAGGGTTACATGGTTTTGACCACCGGCAACAAGAGTGAAATGGCGGTAGGTTACGCCACTTTATACGGTGACATGGTGGGCGGTTATTCGGTGTTAAAAGACGTCTTTAAAACCCTAGTATTTAAACTTTGTCGCTACCGAAACACCTTGGGTTATGTGATTCCAGAGCGTGTCATTACGCGTCCGCCGTCCGCTGAATTAGCACCGGATCAGAAGGATGAAGATTCCTTACCAAGCTACGACATTCTTGATCAAATTTTGCATATGTACATTGAGCAAGACATGAGTGCGGAAGCCATCTTAGCAACGAATCAGTTTGATCGAGAGACAGTGTATCGTGTTTTACGCTTGGTGGACGTCAATGAATATAAGCGTCGCCAAGCGCCAACAGGTGTGCGCATTACTGCCCGTGGCTTTGGTCGTGATCGTCGCTATCCAATTACCAATGGCTGGCATATTGGCGAGTAACTTCGCGCTTTATAAGGCTATTTAATGGTTTTGAAAGGCGGAACGAAGGAAAGAACAACGCACTTTAAAAGGGGATAATAAAGGGCGTTGTTCTTAGGTTTCTATTGCTAGAAGGTTAATAATTAGAAAGTGTAATTAAAGCGTAGACGAGTGGCCAAGACTTTGTCGTTCACTCCTGTCGCTACATCGTCTGCGGTTGAATAAGATGCCGCTAATGTCATTGAAGCATTATCGATATCAAATACCGGCATGGTATAGGCTGTGTACAGGGTGGTAACGGAAGGGTCGTTAGCGCCATCATCAACATTAGAAGTAATGATGCCAAGACCAAAATTATTGTAGGTCATGTTGGCTGTCATCGAGCTCACTTCTTCGTCTGTGTTGTCATCTTCCATTTGAGTGACGGCAAGATTGACATTGGCACCAGACACATCAAAATTGGCTGCTAATGCAAAGCCTGATTGACTCACATTTGATCCGTTCGTTAGCTCGTAGTCTAGGCTTTCGTAGCCTGCGGTAATGGTCGCTGCACCCGCTTTGAACGTAACGACAGGACGAATACCTGCAATGCTTGTGGTGTTATCACCAGTGGCATTATCCGCATCACCAGCACCATAGATGGTTGCAAGCTCAAATGTCACAGCGTCACTGGCGTTCAGATGCAAGGCGATTTGACCGCCATTGTCGCTGGTACGTCCACGAGCTTTGTTGGCTTCGTAAACGGTTACACCACCTGCGTTCTCAACGACAACGTCTTTGCCTTTAGGGAAGAGATTAGTGGCTTCAAAACGACCTAATTGAACATCAATGTCTGAGTTACCAATTTTAAGGTAAGCATCGGCAATGCCGGAAGTGCCATTTACTTTCAATTCAATCGTACCTTTGCCTTCAACAAAGTTATCGCCTGAAGTGTGTTTGCCATGAGTATTCAACTCGACACGACCTGTCTGTAAATAGGTGGTATCACCTATTTCTTTATCGATCACATCGGTATTAATCTCAAAGTTAGCATCAAATGAAGGGGCAGCAATCGCTCCTACAGATAATAAACTACTGAAGACTGCTGTATACAGAGTGCTTTTTTTCATAATGATAAAACCTATTATTTTTTTTATTTGAATTTGGAAATTTGAGCAATTTCACTATTTATATTATGTATGCTTTTGGTTTTATACAATCTCATTTCTGCACATTTTTTACTTAATTTTAGCTTAATTCATATCTAATAAAGATACTCTTTATATCTTGGGTTTCGAATGATTAAATTGTTGAAAATAAAGGAATTAATTTTATTTCGAGTGCTTTTTTCTAGGGTTTTTTATCGCTTTTTTTGATGTTTCGGTGCTTTTTTTCGTTTTTTTAAGAGCAAGTGGCTGTCTATAGGTCTGCTCTATGTTTGATGTGTTTTAAGAAAAAAGTCACCGTTTAAATGACTAATTTTTCTATCATTTTATCCGTTGAATGGTGGTGTTTTTATGCAGGAAACTTTCTTGAATAAATATTAAGTTAGATTTTAGAAGTTAGTTTAACTGTCTCGTTTCTTTGTGTCGGTTGGGTGGGGGATTTTATCATTGTAATGATGGTTTTATTACACGGAAAACTTTCATGATTAAATATTAAGTTAGATTTTAGAAGTTAGTTTAATTGTCTCGCTTCTCTGTAACGCAGGGATGGGGTTATAAGCGGGTAAACAACTTGTTCGTATTAATAAGGTTGAGGCTTTTTACTATTTAATCTGTTTATTGTGCGTAGAGAATAGGTTTGTGTAGCTTGTCGGCTCAGCCGACAAGCTTTTAGTGTGCTATTGAGCCGGTTCTATCATCATAAAATGAGTGTCTGGAGTGGCCACAGGACAATGCTCTAAACCTTTAGGCACCACATACATTTCACCAGCTTCCAGTACAATTTCTCCGGTATTGAGCTTTAATGTCAGTTGGCCTTTGTAGACAATGACAATCTTTTCTTCATTGTCATGTTTGTGCCAACCCAGTTCACCACTGCCTTTGATGACTCTGATCGCTTGATCGTTAGATTGCGCGATGACCTTTGGTGCCCACTCTTCTTTGAGTTGGGTAAATTGATCATTAATATTGATTTTGTTCATCTTCTTCTCCCTTATCATCTCGCCTTAGTAGCGAATCCATTTCAGTTTGCTAGATGATAATAAAGCTCATTACCATCTGGGGCTAGTGAATCTTATGGCCTTTACACAGTCTTATTAGGTTGTTTAGATATAACGTCATCTAGTGTGATCAGATACTCGTATTGATTACTTTCAAACATGGCGTCCTGATGTGGCTGTGATAATTGACCTTAGATCGTCATGAGATAAAGTCAGACAATAGTGTGGCCAAGATGTAAGGTCCGTTGAATCACAGGAAGAAAACGACTTTTTAGACATTAAATTAACATTTCTTATGTAATAGGAGAGGGATCGTGATCGATTTGTTGTCATTACTAACCATTGGCTTTGCGTTTTTTGTGGTGGCGGTTTCCCCAGGCCCTGCGACGCTCTCTAATGCCACTATTGCTATGAGCAGAGGGCGTACAGTGGCGTTGGTGTATGGTTTTGGTTTGTCGTCTGGCATGTTCTTATGGGGGCTGGTGGCGGTCAGTGGGATGGGGGCCATTCTGCAAAGTTCTGTGTATGTTCTGATGGTGCTTAAAGTGTTAGGCGGATTGTATTTATTACGCTTGGCATATGTGTCTTTTAAGGCCTCTTTGGTTGTAGAAGAGCAACAAAATTTGGCGCACATGCAAGCCACTAGTTATCGCAAGTGGTTTATGCGCGGCTTTATATTGAACTCTTCCAATCCAAAAACCGTGGTGGCTTGGATGGCGGCCTTGTCTATGGGCATGCAGGGCCATAACGATTTGATGTCGCTGACGTTGGCGTTGTTGACTTGCATGTTGGTAGGGTATTTGGTCAACATTCTGTATTCGCTGGTGTTTTCGATTCAAGGTATTATGGAAACGTATCAAAAGTGTCGTCGTTGGGTAGAGCGCGCAACGGCTAGCATGTTTGCTTTGGCGGGGTTAGGTTTACTCAAATCCGCTCTAAATAGAAGTTAAGGAAAGGTATGTCTAAGAAAGTCTATTGTATTGCACAGTTTTTACCCAAACCTGGTCAGGAGAAAGCCTTGTTTAAGGTTTTGCAGTCTCTTGAACCCAATACATTGCGTGAGGATGGTTGTATTGCGTATCGAGTGACGCGCCACATGACCAGCCCGTTTGCTGAGGGTAAGAGTTTTCCGATTGCCTTTAATGAAGTCTGGCAGGACATGGCGAGTTTTGAAGCTCATTGCCAGCGTCAGGAAATTAGCGATTTCTTTGCTACTTATTGTCAGGCTGAAGATGGCTTAGCTGCCGATTGGAATGTGTGTATTTATACGGATGAGCCAGAGGATTTTGATGCCCCTGTATTGGATTAAAGGGGCATTAGAGTCAAAGCTTTAGTGTCTTAACTTAAGCTTCTGCATCGATCTGTCTTGCTATACCTAAAGCTATTTCTGAGTTTGTTTGCTTGTGTGGTGCTATCTGAACCTAAAGGGAAAGGCGTAATTTGCCTTCAGGTTCAGATTCGTCTTATGTCAGAGTGACTTCAGTGTATAATAGCCAGTTCCTATAAGTTACCCCCAAGAATGACAGCGATTTTTTATGTTCAATTCCTCAATTCGGTTAAATAAATACATCAGTGATAGTGGTATGTGCTCGCGTCGTGAAGCAGACCGCTTTATTGAGCAAGGCAACGTGTTTATCAATGGTAAGCGTGCCAAGGTTGGGGATCAGGTCGCGGCGGGTGATACGGTACGTGTGAATGGTCAAGTGATTGAGCCACAAGATGCCGAGGATTTTGTCTTTATTGTGTTGAATAAACCCGTGGGCATTGTCAGTACTACGGAGAGCAGTGAACGCAATAACATTGTCGACTTTGTTAGTCATGGCGTGCGTATTTTTCCCATTGGTCGTTTGGACAAAGACTCACAAGGCTTGATCTTTCTGACCAATAATGGCGATTTGGTCAATAAGGTATTACGAGCTGGTAATAATCACGAGAAAGAATATTTGGTGACGGTGAATAAACCCATTACAGAGAGCTTTATTTCTGGCTTGGCTGGTGGCGTGCCTATTTTAGGCACCATGACCAAAAAGTGCCCTGTGGTTAAAGTGGCTCCGAATGTGTTTAACATCACCCTTGTTCAGGGGCTAAATCGACAAATTCGTCGTATGTGTGAGCACTTTGGCTATGAAGTGACCAAGCTAGAACGTACTCGCATTATGAACGTCAATTTAAAGGGCTTGCCAGTGGGTGAGTGGCGTGATTTAACCCAGAAAGAGCTGTCAGTTTTATTGAAAGCCATAGAGACGTCCTCTTCCGAAGCCAATCCATCGACGAAGCGTTCTCGTCCGGGTAATAAAAAAGGCTCTGCTAACCAAACGGCTAAGAAAAACACAGCCAAAACGCCTTATTCCTCAAAACCGAATACCAAACATCCTCGCGGTGACGGTAAGAAGCCCGGTCCTTCAGGTAAAGGTAAAGATAAGCGACCGTTTGGTGATCCTAATAAGCCAGTTAAGGGACGTAAGCCAAGCGGTAATAAAGCGCAACCGAATAAGCCGCAGAGCAAATCAAACCCTAATGGTAAACCTACAGGTAAGCGTCCTGTGCGTGGTAAAGGCGCTCGTTAGGTTTCATTTGCTTTTGTTCATGCCCTGATTGATCTGTTAGATCGGTAACCTTTGGTGTCCTTAATCTGGCCTTAATCCTCATTTTTCTCGCCAACTATGGATTCTTCATGGTTGTTGAGGTGAGAGGTTTGTCTGTGCTATCAGCGTTATTTAAGATGAGGTTTTCACCGGTGAGGTTCAGATGAAAACAGCATTGCGCGGTCTCTTTTTTGTGAGTGTATTAATGACGTTATCCGCTTGTGTGTTTATGCCGCCAGGAGGCCCAAATACAGGCCCTAATTATGGTGGCGCTGACCCAGGTCGCATTGGCGGCAGTCCAGCGGCGCATAGGTAATAATGAAAAGAACACTAAGGTGTTCTTTTTTTGTCTTGGTCAATTTGTTTAGATAGTAAGAAGCATTGATTCGGGAAGCGTTTGCGTTATGGAATGGAACATAAAGTTTGTGTTTAGCAGCATGGCGATCGTGCTGACTTTAGTGGCCTTTTTACCCTATTTATTTTCGATTATCCGAGGACAAACTCGGCCTCATGTGTTTACTTGGGTGATCTGGGGGCTGACCACCTTGATCGTGTTCTTTGCTCAGTATGAGGCGCAAGCTGGTTGGGGGGCTTGGCCGATTGGTGTGTCAGGGGGAATTACCATCTTGGTGGCCATTGCGGCTTACTGTAAACAGGCTGATGCCAGTATTCACCCAATTGATTGGGTGTTTTTCTTAGCCGCTTTATCTTCTCTGCCATTTTGGTATGTTATGTCAGATCCCATGTGGGCGGTGATTTTATTAACCACCGTCGATATGTTAGGTTTTGGACCAACGTTACGCAAAGCCTACGTGTTTCCTGACCAGGAAAATGCGACGTTTTTTGTTTTATTTATCCTACGCAATACCCTTGTATTATTGGCTTTAGAAGAATATTCAATCGCCACAGCCTTGTTCCCTTTTGCTGTGAATATAGGCTGCTTAGCATTACTCTTTTTGGTTTTATTTCGACGCTATCAGCTTCGTACCATCCTTAAATAATAGGGACAGTTATATGTATACAGATGAAGATCTTGATTCTGCGGTTAAACAGGGTGTTTTATCGCCGCAATCCGTGACAGCATTTCGTGACTTTATTGCCAACTCACGCAAGACCTCAGTGGTCGATGAAGAGAACTTTCGTTTATTGGGTGGGTTTAACGATATTTTTGTGGTGATTGCCTGCGCTTTATTGCTCTTCTCGTCTTTATGGGTGTTGCAATTGGTGAACCCAATTGTGGCTCATTTGGTGTTTGTCATCCTTGCTTGGTGGCTAGGAGACGTCTTTATTTTGAAACGCAAAATGGCTTTGCCAGCCATTTTTCTATTACTCAGTTTTGTTGGCGGCAGTTTCATGTTGAGCCAATCTATTTTTGCTGGTCAGCTGTTCGCTGAAGTCATCTCTACGACGGTGGCACTGGTTGCGGCTTATGGACATTGGCGACGTTTTAATGTGCCGATGACCATTGCCGTAGCGACCGCAGCTGGTATGGCCATAGTCGCTTCGGCAATTATCGCTTTTCTCCCTGAAGATGGTCTGATGGTGATGTCGACTTTGTTTGTGTTTGGGGTTTTGTGTTTTGCTTTTGCTATGTATTGGGACGCACAGGACACGCAACGCATTACTCGAAAGTCCGATGTGGCGTTTTGGCTGCATATGTTGTCAGCGCCTTTGATTATTCATCCTGTTTTTTCCACACTGGGGATTCTAGACGGTAATGAGAGCATTCCTAATATGGTGTTTATTGTGCTCTTATATCTACTAATGACGCTCATTTCTATTACGGTAGATCGCCGTGCTTTCATGGTGTCTTCTTTGTTTTATGTGATTTATGCGTTGCAGGAACTGTTTGCTAACTTTGGTAATGTGGCGGACAGTATTGCCATGACGGGCATGGTGATGGGGAGCATATTGTTGTTGTTATCGGTTTATTGGCAAGCATCTCGACGTTTTATCGTGTCTCATTTACCTGCGACCCTAAGTCAGTATCTTCCGGCCATAAAAACGCAATAAATTCAGACGTATTATTACAGTTTACTACAGGTTTTCAGAGAAAAATTGACTAGTATGGTCAATAGCAGCGAGTTGAAATCAACTCATTAACGACATTATTTTTAGGGACGAAAAAATGCAGAAAGTACCGAGCGAAGCGGCAATTAACCAATTCATGGCAAATGCTTACTTTACCGATTGTTTTACTTACCACACTCTGAATAAAGGGCAATCAGCTATGCAGGTGTGGTTAGACATGGTGAATAACACCCCTCGATGGGTAGAGCGATTGATGTGGGTTCGCAATCGAGTGGTGGTGCTGTTTGGGCTAAAAAATTTAGGCTTAATCGGTAATGTCATACCAGCGAAACAAGCGTGTGATTATCTAGTGGGCGATCAAGTGGGCATCTTTAAGGTCTTGTCCAGCCAAGAACAGGAAGTGATTTTGGAAGATAAAGACAAACATTTGGATGTGAAGCTGTCTTTGTTTTTAGAGACAGAAGGCGATCTGCTTAAACTGTATGTGACGACGGTCGTGCATGTGAAGAATCGTTTGGGCAAGGTGTATATGTTTTTTGTTGCGCCCGTTCATAAAAAGATCGTACCGGCGAGCTTGTCTCGTTTAGAGCCTGTTAATTAACTCTTTGTACTTGGGTTTATATAGAATATGAATGAGTTAGCTATTTTGGTATATCTTAGATAGCTTGCGTTATGGATGGGGTATCGTGTTTGATACCCCTTTTTTATCCTTTGAACACTTATTTGAATGTGGAGAGTTGTCGCACTATTTTTATGTTTGCCTTGTATGAGTCAAAGAATGTTTTCTGAACAGGTCACGGTTTGTGAGCAATGTGATCAGGTGAATCCAATGCCTGACTTGCAGAGTGGCGAACGTCTTCGTTGTACCCATTGTGACCATATATTGGTGAGTGTTCACGCTTATGCTACCCGTCGAATTTTGGCTTTTGGCCTGTCTTGCTTATTGATGTTGTTCTTGGCCATAAGTTTTCCTTTTTTGAGCTTTGCCACCAATGGGGTCGAAAGAAGCGTGACATTGGTGGACACTCTGACGGTGTTACTAGGGCAAGGTTACCTGCTTTTAGGGGCAGTGATTAGTTTGGCACTGTTTGTTTTTCCTTTGGTGTATTTAGGCTCTATTTTGTTTTTGGTGTGGAGTTTCCATCATTCTAATGTGTTGAATAAAGCACAGCGTTACTCTGTGCGATGGCTGCTGGTGGTGCAGCCGTGGTTGATGGTGGATGTCTTCTTAGTGGGTATTCTCGTGGCTCTGGTGAAGGTGAATAGCTTAGCGGATATTAAGTTAGGTCTGTCATTTTGGGCGTTCTGTGGCTACGTGTTGTTATTGTTAAAAACCGTTTCTTTGGTGGATAAGCGTTGGTTGTGGCATCAGGTGGCTGGTGCAGCGAGGAATCATAGTGTTGAGCAAGGTAACGCTCAGTCTCAAGGGCTGATTGGTTGCCATTTTTGTGGGGCGGTATTGTCCGATGAACATCGACACTGTCAGCGTTGTGGTCATTCAATTTACACTCGACGACCACGTAGCTTATCCACCACCTTGGCGTTATTGATCGCTGCTTTGGTCATGTATATTCCTGCTAATGTGTTTCCTATCATGCAAACCACCTTTCTTGGTAATACTGAGCCTTCCACCATCATGGGGGGAGTGTTTCTGCTCTGGTCACTGGAGTCATACCCAGTTGCATTGGTGATTTTGATAGCAAGTGTGGTGATTCCATTAGCCAAAATTGCGGCATTATCTTGGTTAATTTGGCAATGTTATTTCCCTAGTCGTCATTTAACCAAACAGAAAGTGAAACTGTATAGATTGACAGAATTGGTTGGTCGCTGGTCGATGATTGATGTGTTTGTGGTGGCGGTTTTAACCAGTATGGTGCAAATGGGAAATTTAATGGCCATTTACCCAGGCCCAGCGGTATTGTCTT
Source organism: Marinomonas aquiplantarum (assembly GCF_003314975.1). Classification (GTDB taxonomy): domain Bacteria; phylum Pseudomonadota; class Gammaproteobacteria; order Pseudomonadales; family Marinomonadaceae; genus Marinomonas; species Marinomonas aquiplantarum. The sequence goes on along the minus strand of NZ_QNRF01000006.1, from coordinate 178,807 downwards.
TTACCTCTGTGGTCATACTAACGATGTTAGCGGCCATGTCGTTTGACCCAAGGTTGCTGTGGGACAGAGACAGGTACGCAAGTGATATATATAACAAGGGAGCAAAGCGTGAGCGATGATCTGAATCCAGTCGAGAATATGCGCAAGGTACGTTTTAATTCAATTTGGCTGGTGCCACTGATTGCTTTGATGGTGGCGGCTTGGATGTTGTATCAAAATTGGTCCAGTCAGGGGCCTTTGATTACCTTGGTGGCTGCTAACGCAGACGGTTTAGAAGTGGGTAAAACCAAGCTTAAATCCCGTAATGTGGATGTGGGTCGGGTCATTGATATTCGCTTAAGTGATGATTATGAAAATGCCGTGATTCAGGTTCGAATGAACCAAGGGACGGATCAAATGCTTAAGCAAGATGCGCAGTTTTGGGTGGTGAAACCACGCATCGGCAAAGAAGGGGTGAGTGGGTTAGGCACCTTATTATCCGGAGCTTACATTGACATGACACCGGGCGAAAGCGGGCAAATTCAAACTCGCTTTACGATTTTAGATCAGCCGCCTTTGGCTACGGAGAATGAAGGCATTCGAGTTAAGTTGGTGAGCGAAAAAGGTGCCACACTCGATGTGGGTGCGCCGGTGCATTTTCGTGGCTATGAAGTGGGCTACATCGAGAAAGTGGACTTTGATACTAGCCGCAAAGCCATTACCTATCAATTGGTCATTCGCTCGCCTTATGATGCTTTGGTCAACTCAGCGGTGCAATTTTGGGTAACGCCTGGGGTATCGTTTAAGAGTTCCGCCAGTGGCTTCGAATTCAGTTTGGATTCGTTAGAAACCTTCTTATCAGGCGGTATTTCTTTTGCTTTGCCAGACGGACGACCTGCTGGTGAGGCGGTGGCTGATCTGTCTGAATTTCAATTATTTGATTCGAAAGAAACTGCCGATAATCAGGTTTATGACGAGTACATAGAATATGTGTTTTTGTTTGATGCTAACCTGAGTGGCTTATACCCTGGCGCGGCTGTGGAGTTTCGAGGGGTTCGTATCGGTACGGTCATGGAAGTGCCTTTTAGTGGCATCTCTATGACCTCCTTATCCAAGCTGGATACTCCTGTAATACCTGTGTTGGCACGCATCGAGCCGCAGCGCTTAAACACCCCTGACATGCCCGATGTGATGTCATTGTCACAATGGGACGATATGTTAGAAGATCGTATGGACAAAGGCTTACGGGCGTCTTTGGTGATTGGTAATTATTTGAATGCTGCCAGGGTCATTAGTTTGGACTTTATGGACACGCCTTCGCCCATTCGCTGGCGTGAATTTGAAGGCTATGATGTGTTTCCGACGGCCCCTAACGCTCTTGCGAACATAGAGTCTAAAATTAGCTTGATGCTCGATAACCTAGCGCAAGTTCCCTTGCAAAAAACTTTCGAGCAATTGGGGAACACCATGTCAGAAGTCGACACGACCCTACAGCGCTTACAGCAAGTCAGTGACAGTGTGAGAAAGTTGATGGATCAGTCTGAGACACAACAAATCCCCGGAGATTTATCGGCGGCTATTCGAACCTTGAATCAAACGTTGGAAACCTACCAAGCAGACGGTTTGATTGGACAACCATTACGCCAAAATCTGGTGTCGTTAGATAGGGCGTTAAATGAGTTGCAACCTTTGTTACGACAACTGAGAGAAAACCCGAATCGATTGATTTTTGATAGTAAACCTAAAGTAGAAATACAGCCCAGAGCGGCGCAATAGTTAAAAGGTTAAAGCGATTTATGTTTGTAAGAATGATGGTCTTGAGTTTGATTACCAGTGTATTGGTGGGCTGTGCTAGCCCGACACCACCCAGTTATGAATACCTTTTAGTCGACAGTTCTAGTGATAAAGTAAGTGCCATAGCAACGGCGCCAATGCAGATCCAAATGATGCCGGTCGAGGTGGCAAATTATTTGTCTGGAAACGAGATTGTATTGGTCTCAAAAACAGGGGCAGTGCATCGTTCGCAAAGCCATCTTTGGGCGGAACCTTTAGCTCCTCAATTAACGCGATTAACCCAACAGCGTCTGGAGAAAAGCCTAAAGAATATTGCTTGGTATGCCAGACAGCGTTTGCCAAGTTATGCTATTGCTCAATTAAACATTGAAGTGGATCGTTTCTATGCGGATTTACAGGGGGGCGTGAACATTACGGGACGCTGGCAATTGAGGTCTGCGGAAGGAGAAATTTTGAAAACCCAGGTGTTTGATGTGACGGATTACCTTCGTTCTGACGGTTATTCAGCCTTAACTCAGACCCTCGCCAGTAACTGGATTAATCAGATTGTGGAGCCGATGGCAAAACAGATTGCCGAAGCGCTTAACACGCCGTAGCCTCTTCAAAAAAGTAGGCTAAATCACGTGATTTAGCCTACTGTACTGACTCAAGACTCGTGTTTTTGAGTGTATTCTTTAATGGCTAGAATGTGCTCAGGTCCAATGCCGCAACAACCGCCAATCAAGCTTGCGCCTTTGTTCTGCCATTGTTTAACCCAAGTTAAGTAAGCGGGCGGAGTAAGATCTTCACGCAACTCATCTAAACCGTCATTCGCCGTGGCATCTTTTGGCGTGGGTGGGAAGGCGTTGGCGTAAGCGCCGATCTCAATATCATTTGCGCCCAGTTCACTCAACAGCGACTGCGTCAATGCAATGGCTTCACCAATGATTTCTGGCTGGCTGCAATTAAACAGAATGGCATCTACGCCCAGTTTTTGCATCGCTTTCACTGCGTCGACAACGGTTTCACCTGAACGCAGCAAAGGCTCTGCCGTTTGCTCTGAATCTTCTAGAGTGAAGGATACCCAAATAGGCTTTTTGGCCGTGTCGATTTGTTCGATTAAAGCAATAACACGGCTGGACTCGTCGATCAGGCATTGGGTTTCTAATAGCCATAGATCCGCAAACGGTGCCAGTTCTTCGATGATGGGGGTGGCAATCTCAGTAACGCGATCGGCTTGGTAAAGGTCGGCACGGTACGAGCCAAATAAGGGTGCCACGGAAGCCGCTACTTGTACTTTATGGTCCGCTTCATCTGCAGCGTCACGAGCGAGTTTGCCAGATAAATGCGTCAGTTCACGGACACGTTGTTTAAATACGTCTTCGCCTATGTGAAAAGGCACCAGTGAATAACTGTTGGTGGTGATCACCTGAGAACCGCTGTTAATAAAAGACTGGTGGATGGCCTTCACAGTTTCAGGGGCTTCCATTAACGCGAGGGCAGACCATTCTGGTTGTTTAAAAGGAGCGCCAAGACGCGCGAGTTCACGGCCCATGCCACCATCTAAAATGGTAATGTTTGTCATAAAAAATCCTAGTCTACAGTTGAATATGTGGCGATTTTAGACGGATTTTATAACTTATCAATAGTTAATCTGTGATGTGATCATGATAAAAACCTTCCTTGTAATTGTATTGAAATTAAAATTTAATAAAGAACCAAAGGCGTTTTGAAGGAAGATAAAATGTTACCTATCTGGAAAGGACTAGGTTGGCTTGCTCCGGCCATTTTTATTACCGCCTTTGTGGACGTTCAAATGCTTGTGGATGGCGTGATGGGGGAGGATTTTTACCAACAAAATCGTTGGGTGAAACTCTTTTCTGTGGTGGCGGTGGCGTTGCTCGTCGCGGCTATTGGCTTGTGGCTTAATCTGCGAGATCGAATATGGCGAGTGCATTCGGAAACCGGCAAGAAAACTCGTCCTCCCGCTCATACCTTTCTATTTCTTCCTGTCGAAGTTTGGGCGGTTATCGTACCTTGTGTGTTTTTGGCGAATGACTACTTTCAGCAAGAACAAGCACACAAAACATTAGCGTATCTTGAAACGCCGCGGGTGAATGACATTTACTCGGTCGATTTTTCGAAAATTTTTCAGAATGAAGATCCGATATACAAGTACGGCACCATGATGGTAGTCACCGTAGAAGACAATCAGGTTCTTCTCAAAAGTAGTTCTCATGCTTACGATGGCAAACGAGGCGTGCGCAAAGATCTGAAACAGGGAGCAGCTGCGAACGCGTCTTATTACAATAACCAAGTTACTCAAATGAGTATTCGAGAGTTACTCGGTCATTATAAAGACGGCACCTTGTTTGCTGTTCATCGAGAGTGATGGTCGTGTTGAAGCCGTCTTCATACCATACCGCCTTCAAATAAAGACAATTTCCAAACGAGCGTCATCAGTCACCAAGTGTCATGTCAGAGCGAAGGTGACTGAGTGGCTAGAAAGCGTTTCATGCTTTCCATGACATTAGCAGGGTTGGTCATGTGTAGGCAGTGTCCTTTGCTTTCTATGATGTCTAATTGGTTATCAGGGATCTCGTTTGCCATGAATTCTGCGACGTTTAAGTTCACTAATAAGTCGTCTGAGCTCTGTAAGATTAAGCTGGGGCGATTGATGTGTTTTAACAAGTGGCGGTTGTCAGAGTAAAAACAGGCTTTGGCAAAGGGTAAGGAAAAGGTTACATCCATTGCACAGAAACTGTTTAGAAGCTCCCAAACCATGGATTCTTTCTCATCTGCCTGGGAAGCATCATCCGGTAACTCACTGCCCATAACGATCGGCGCGAGATATTGTCCCCAACCGAGATAATCTTGACTCATCAAACCAATCAAGCCTTCTAGGTCTTGCATATCAAAACCGCCAGAATAGTTGTCATCTATGTTGATAAAACAGGGCGATGGACACACCATGATATGATGAGAAATTAGCTCCGGGCGTTGTTGGTTAATAATCCAACCAATGGTTGCACTGATGGAGTGGCCAACAAAGATGCAGTCTTGAAGGTCAAAAGCATCGCAAATTTCAATAATGTCCTGAGCATAACCATCTAGGCAATTGTAACGCTCTTCTCGGTACGCTTGGCAATCAGAGGAGCCACAACCCACATAATCAAATAACACGATTTTATAATGTGGTGTTAACTGAGGGAGGAGAAAGCGCCACATGGTTTGATTACAGCCAAAACCGTGAGCCATTATCATGATCTTTTGGCCTTCACCCAGAATTTTAACGTTATTGCGTTTAGTTATTTCTGCTTGATCAAGAATCATCTTATGGTTACCCGACACAGCGTAAGATCCTTCTTAGTCATAAATTGTTATAGTTTGAGATCAATCCTAATATAACGTTATTCTAATACACTTAACCAGCCGTATTCGTCATATTGTTTATTTGGCCAATAAAAAAGACCTTTCGGTCTTTTTTATTCGTACCTTCCTTAGTTGTCAGAAGTCTGCTTAGCCGCTTCAATGCTTCTTTGAATTAAAGGCGAAATGGTTAGACCTTGTACTATGATAGAGAAAATGACCACCACATAGGTGATGATGACAATTAAGTCATGAAGGTCAAAGCCTTCGATCATGATTTCTTCCGAAGGGATCGCCGCTGCCATGGCTAAGGCAAGACCTCCGCGAAGTCCGCCCCAGGTTAGAATCTTAACCGAGTGTTTATCGTAATGACGGAATCGTTTGAAGACTAAATAAGGGCTGCCCACACTGATAAAGCGTGCTAACAAAACCACAGGGATCATGATTAATCCAAGCCCAATGACTTCCCACGAAAACGGCATGGTGACGATAAGCATGCCGATGATGAGGAACAGCAAGGCGTTTAAAAAACTGTCCGTGGCGTGCCAGAAGTCTTTCACATAGCGGGTGCCATCTGGACCACGACGTTTAATGGCTTTCTGACGGGTAATGTTGCCCAGTAAAATACCACTGGTTACCATCGCCAGTGCGCCTGAAATTTCCCAAATATTTGCTAAGGCAAAGCCTGCGGATGGAATGGTTAAAGTCACCAGTAGGCGGATATTAATGTCTTTACAGTTAATGATGACAAAGTGACCAACCACTGCAATGGCTAAGCCAAACACAATGCCGCCAATCGCGTCGACGAGAAACAGTTCTGCCACATCCGCAAAGTGCGCTTCGGTACCATAAAAGGCGACCGAAAAAATGGTGGTAAAGATCACCAAGCCAACCCCATCATTAAACAGTGACTCGCCTTCTACTTGAATGGAAATGCCTTGTGGCGCACTCATTTGTTTGATGATGGCAAGGACGGCAATCGGGTCCGTTGGACTGATCAGTGCGCCGAATAGCAAGCAATAAATTAACGGCACAGGGAAGCCCAATAGGCCAAAAATATAGAAGCTCAGGTAACCAACAATCAAGGTGGAAACCAAGGTTGAAAAGAGTACTAGAATGGTGATTTCCCAGCGTTGTTTACGCAGCGCCGTGAGGTCAATTTCTAATGCCCCTGCAAACAGCAGAAACCCTAACATGCCTTTGAGAAGCAGTTGATTAAAATCTATCCCCGCCACCACTTGGGTAATAAACAAGGCGGTTTGATCGCCAAGCATTTTTACCGCAAGGATCAAAAGTAGTGAAATAACCACTGAGCCAGTTGTGATGGCAATGGTGGTTTGCATTTTTAAGACATATTGGTTCGTAAAAGCGATAAAAACCGCTAAAGCCGAAAGAAAACAAATGAGATACCAAGCGTTCATTTGAGAACCTTATTTTTATCAATAGTTTTGAAGACAAGAATAGACGCATAGAGGAATGCTAGGCTGGTTATGTTAGCCCTTGGGATCAGTCGTGTCACGACATTCACTGCTTAAAAACTGATCTTGATCTAATTAAGTGCGGATTTAGGCAAAAATGTAGTAATTTACTTTCAAAACCTAACCAAATGGTTGGTTAGAGGTGAAGCAAATTCAGAAGCTCTGTATAATATGGCGCAATATCACTTTGTGACCGTTTTTAGGAGTAACTCTAATGGCAACACCTTCGCAGCATGATTTGCGTAATGATTTTCGTAAGCTACTACAAAGTGGCAAATGTTATTATACCGCTTCTACGTTTGATCCTATGTCAGCGCGTATTGCAGAAGACTTGGGTTTTGAAGTGGGTATCCTCGGTGGTTCGGTAGCCTCATTACAAGTATTGGCCGCGCCTGATTTTGCTTTGATTACTTTGAGTGAGTTCACGGAACAGGCGACACGTATTGGTCGTGTCGCACGTTTGCCAATCATTGCGGATGCCGACCATGGTTACGGTAATGCATTAAACGTGATGCGTACGATTGTTGAACTGGAACGTGCTGGTGTCGCGGCATTGACCATTGAAGATACCTTGTTACCAGCCAAATACGGTCATAAATCAACGGATTTGATCCCAGTCGAAGAAGCCGTGGGCAAATTGAAAGCGGCATTAGATGCTCGAATTGATCCAGCGATGAGCATCATTGCTCGTACTAACGCAGGCCAGTTAACAACAGAGCAAACCATTGAACGTGTGAAAGCGTATCAAGCGGTTGGTGTAGATGGCATCTGTATGGTGGGGATTCGTGACTTTGCGCACCTTGAAGAGATTACTCAGCACATTGATATTCCTGTGATGTTAGTCGCATACGGAAACCCTGAGCTAGCCGATCGCGATCGTCTTGCTGCCAATGGTGTTCGTATCGTAGTGAATGGTCATGCGGCCTATTTTGCCGCCATTAAAGCGACTTATGATTGTCTTCGTGAGCAACGTGGCATAGCGGAAGGCAAATTGAATGCTTCTGAGCTTTCTACTCGTTACTCCACCTTGGATGAAAACCGTGTTTGGGCGAACAAATACATGGACGTCCAAGAATAAGCGAGCTGCTGTCAGTTGGCGCCGCCAACGAGTAGATGATATGAAAAAGCCTGCAAATTGCAGGCTTTTGTGTTTCTGGATGCTTGTTGTATCCCGTCGACTTGGCGAGCTTAAATTAAGTTGATCGCTTCCATCGCCGCTTTGATTGTGGCTTTAGTACTGTCTTGTAATGCCACAATCGGTAGGCGGCATTCTTCAGTACATAAACCAAGTAAAGACATGGCGTATTTTGGGCCAGCTGGGTTTGGCTCAATGAATAACGCACTGTGTAATGCGAACAGTTTGTCTTGTAATCGTGCGGCTTCGACAAATTGACCTTGGCTGCATAGAGCGTGCAGTTCTGTCATCAATTTAGGGGCAATGTTCGCGGTGACGGAAATGCAGCCATTACCGCCACCAATATTGTACGCCACACTGGTAACGTCATCGCCACTTAGGTAGCTGAAAGGTTTATTAATCAGCGCACGTTCACGAATCGGACGGGTTAGATCGCCTGTGGCATCTTTTACACCGATGATTCTAGGCAGCTCTGCCAGTTTTGCCATGGTGTCTACATCCAGACCGACGATTGAGCGTGGTGGAATGTTATAGAGAATAATAGGAAGTTGGCTGTTGTCATGAACGTATTTGAAGTGTTCATAAAGCCCTGCTTGATTCGGACGGTTGTAGTAACCCGCCACATGTAGTGTTGCATCTGCACCAGCTTGATGTGCGTATTCAGAGTAGGTAACGGCTTCGACTGGGTTGTTAGAGCCTGCACCCGCTAAGACAGGAACCGCTTTGTTGGCTTCTTGCACGGTGATTTCAATAACACGCTTGTGTTCGTGTTCGCTTAACGTAGGGGATTCACCTGTCGTACCTACTGGCACTAAGCCATTGATACCTTGGTCTATTTGCCAGCGAACAATTTTTCGTAACGCGTCTTCGTCTAGTTGACCATCACGAAATGGAGTAATTAAAGCCGTAATCGCACCGTGAAACATGTTTTTGCCTCGTTTGTGTCGGTTGGCATTCTTGCTGAGAGTATTTGCTGCTTGAGCGAGGGGAGATACCGTCAGCGAGAATGCTGCCGGGTAATAATGAAATCTTAAATACGCACGTCAGCATCGCAAAGCTTGTAGGCTTTACGTTTATCGCCGTTGCGTTTATTCAAGACAGTTAAGTTCATAATATAAAATAGATCGCTTTGTAAAAAGTCATTTTATCCTGACGTTTTTTGAGAAAAAGGTCAACACGATTTTTTTAATTTTTGAATTTAAAATGAACGTCGTTTTTTAACCATGGCTTGGTTAGAATACCGCTTTAAAATAACAATCGATGTAAAAGGTGAAAAAATGGATTTAGCCAGCTGGTTATCTTTGGTGGTGATTTGTGTCATGGGGGCCTTATCTCCTGGCCCAAGTTTGGCCGTTATTCTTCGTATTTCGGTTTCTCAATCTGCTTGGCACGGCGCATTGGCGGCGATTACTCATGGCTTAGGTATTGGCTTTTGGGCCTTTTTGACCTTACAAGGTTTGGCGGTGTTGATGCAGCGCTATCAAGAAGTATTCTCTGTATTAACGGTTCTGGGGGGATTGTACCTTGCTTGGTTGGGAATCAAGGCTTGGCGCTATGCCGGTATGTCCAATGATGACCGTATTGAAGCTGTGTCTTCGTCCTATTTTGAAGCGGCCCGAGATGGCTTATTAATAGCCTTAATGAACCCGAAAGCAGCGCTGTTTTTCCTCGCGTTATTTAGCCAAGTGATTCCTCACGAAATGACAGGCATGATCAAGTTTCAGCTTTGGTCTACAGTGGTGTTTATTGACAGCGTTTGGTATGTGATTGTGGCGTTGTTATTGGCTGGTGGCCCTGTACTGGCTTGGTTAAAGCGTCATATTGTCTGGGTTGATCGTGGTATGGGCAGTTTATTGATTTTGTTAGGTGCCAAAGTTGTATCCGGCATTTTCTAAGCGACTGTTAGATGATAACGCTGTATTGTAATCAGCATAAACGCTCAGTTCATCAACCGATGACTGAGCGTTTTTACCAAGTGGAATGAGTTATTTATTCTGGAAAATAAAGTCCGCATTCTCTAGCAGCTTTTTGCTCCATAAGTCATAGGCTTTTGGGGCAAGATGCAGGCGATCCCCTTCAAACAAGTTTTCTCTTATCTGGTTTTTCTTATCCAACAAAGTGGAGAATAAATCCACGTATTGCGTATTTGGACGGGTTTGCGCTAAACGTTCAATTTGGCGGTTGGTTTGTTCAATCACATCGCGCATTTTTTCACGAGTCGGACTGCATTTTATACTAATCAGTGTCACAGGAATGCCCGCCATATAGCGATCCACTTTTTGTAATAGCTCGATATAGAGCTCAACCACTCGGTTGCTGTCACAATGGTTGCCGATGTCGTTGTCACCAGCGTAGATGACCAATGAACGTGGTTTGTGAGGTAAAACAATACGTTCAAAGTAATACACACACGCTTCTAACGTCGCGCCACCAAAGCCGAGATTGATGCCATCTTTATCACGAAACTGCTCTTCAAATTCATGCCATAAACGCATTGTGGATGAGCCATAGAAGGCTACCGGCTGTTCTTTATACTCTTGATGAGAAAGATGGAATTCCAGCTGACGAACGTCTGATTCAAATTCCACATCAATTTGATTCAAGCTCATAACATTGGAGCGGTAGCCGCTTTTTGCACTGAAAATTGGGTATTGTCGGATTTCCTGAGATAACTCAATCGCTTCGTTTACATAGCCTTTGTATTCTTGCTGATACTCGATCAAGAAAGCATTCAATGCCGCTTTGTCGGTATAGTCTACTCGGCTCGACAGTTTGAATGCCGGTTTGATAACCACAGTATAAATATTGTGGTCGGCGCGTTTATCAAAGTTTGCCACGGCAATAGGCACGATCCAAGGTTCCTCTTCCCCCATGGAACCCGCAATTTCAAATGCATGAGGTAAGAAGGCTCCAGGAGAATGATGGGTATTAAAACTTTGCCCTTCTGGTGAAATCATCAATGGGAAATTTTGTTTTAGCGTGGTTTGAGACGCTTGAATAAACTCATCGTACTCTGGTGTCTCACGAGTTAAACCTTCCCAACTGCTGATAAAGATATTGCCGAATTTTTCATAAAAGTCATCTCGCCAAAATTCGCTGTCTTTACTGCGGCGAACGACGCGTTGACCTGAAATACCATACTCATTGTCAATGACCATAGAACCAATGAACTGAGCGTCCATGGAAAAACGAAAGCCATTTGGTAGACGGTTGGTTGGGGAGCCAAGTAAATGATTGTAGATGAAAATAGAACCGGCTTTTTTAGGCAGATTTTCCAGACCTTTAATCACGTAAGGGACTTGCTGGAAAGCTTGCTTAAAATACTCTGTGCCAAAACGTCTGGCGTCCAGAGCTGGGGTGTCCATAGGTAAGCTGTTGATGCCGTCATAGGCTGTTTGCAACTGGCGATAGAAGGCATTCTCTCGTTGTAAATCTTTTAAAATGTCCAAACACATGCCGGAGATGGTTCTTTCTAAGACACTGCCAAAATGCAGGCATTTGTACATGATGCCAAATGCTTCGTCTGTGGTAATGGCACTTTTTAACAGTTCACTGACTTTGTAAAGCGGTGAACTGACCGGTAAAAGTGCCGCATTTTGTTCAATAACATTACTAACCGCCAGTACTTCATCGTTGGCAATCTGTGATAAATAGCGCATTCGAGCCGCTAGTAAATGAGCACCGACTAGCCAGATTAAACGATACATGTATTTCACTGAGAACTTTTCGTTCTCTTTGAACAGAGTCATTAAATCATCCTGTTTGATGTATAAAATACTGCTGTCTCGAGATGAAATAATGGAAGTACGATTTTTCAATTGAGCGTTTGGTGTTGACCAAGCTAATACGGTGCCTGCTCTGGAAATAGAGCGCGTGGTAATGATCTCACCAGAATCCGTTTGATAACTCACCACCACCTTACCCTTGATCAAAAAGTAGAGGCCATCTGATGGTTGGTCTTGCTGGCACAAGATATCCCCTTGGTGAGCGAGCAAGATAGTGGATTTTTTAGCCAAGGCATGAATATCAGCTTGAGTGAAAGTGTCACAAAATGGTGCGTAGTTCAGCAGGCTAATTGCGTCTTTTAGGGCGTGAGTTTGTGTTTCAGCTTGAACCAACGGACGGGTTTCTTCAAACGCAAGGGACTCATTGGAAAAGAAAGGGCGAGTCTGGTTTTGAATATTGGTTAATACCGGTAACGATTCTTGATAGACAAACTGCAAGAAGGCATTGGCAAACCCTAGGTTGCTGTCTAAAAGCTTTTGTAATTTGACTAAAGGCCAGACCAAGAGTTTAGAGGACTTAGTCGCCGTAAAGGTGGTGGCGTATCGAGATGGATGACGAAACGCAGACCAGCCAATAGGTGACAGCTGTTGGCTGATGGTGCCAACGTTATAGGACTTGCCAGAGTCTTGTAAGGGCACAGAAATGGCCACTTCACCTGATAATAGAAAATAAATATTTTGTCCGATTTCGAACTGTTTGGCTAAGACCTCACCGGCCTTTAAGCTTCTGATATTGGCCAAATCCACAAGAGATGAATGCAGTTCCGGGGTTAAATCGGCCATGAATGGAAAAGCACTTAATTGTTTTGTCACGTCCATTATTATTACCTCTAATCAGTATTGCCCTAATCAGGACGTTTAATCGTCATGGTCTCACCTAACAAGGCATAATCGTTGCCACCCAATCGAGCGAGTGGGTTGAGCGACTTACTATTCACATAGGTACGTTCGCCTTTTTGCTGAATAAGTTCATCCTCAACGTACAGGTTCAGAATTTCCAGGTAGATGGCTTCAAAACGGGTTCCTGCTAAGCTATGAACATCAAACAGACGGCAGTGAAAAGCCACTTTCGCCGCTTTTATACGGGGTAAATTCGGTGCAAAGTCGGTCAGTTCTAAACCTGTTTTCGACACTTCAGACTCACCGTAAGTCAGGCTGGCAGCGCTGTCATTGACTTGGTTTACTAGTTCGCCACTGGGAATATGCAAAACACATTCCTTTTCGCGGAGTAAATTTCGCTTGGTATCTTTTAAGGTTTCTGGGTTTTTGTTGCCAATGGAGACAACCAATAAAGCCGGATCAGAAGAGAGAGAAGTGAAATACGAAAATGGGGCGAGGTTAAAAGAGCTGTCTTCATTCTTGGTCATGATCCAAGCAATGGGTCTGGGTATCACAGTTTGGGTGATCAGGTGGTAACGTTCCGTGCCACTAAGTTGATCAAACGGATAATGCATAACGCTCCCCAAGATGGTGAATGGTATTTTGTTAAATTACTACAAAACCCCATTGCTTGTGAATCGTTGCATAAAAACTTAACAAAAATCTTTATGGCTTTCCCCGTCAAATGTTGGTTGCTTGATGGGGAAAGTGGATGAGGAAGGAGAGTTAATACAATTCAATAATACTGTTAAACGCAATGACGACTCGGTCTTTGTCACCAAAGTAAGGTAGGGCGGAATGTTTTAAGTAAGAAGGGAACAATACAATCTGGCCTGCTACTGGAGTGAAATCCCAAACGCCATGTTGACCTAAATACGCAGTACCAGGGTCCGCATAATGTTCGGCATTAACACGAGGGTCATAAAAACGATTAACACCGCCCACATTCGACTGAGCCGCGTCACCTGGGTCGACGTAATAGATGCCACACCAAGAACAGTTTGGGTGTGAATGGGCATCATGGTAGCCGCCTTTGCCTGTTACGTGATACCAAGATTCAATAATATGAGCATCCGCTTGCGCATCCTCAGGCCAATGGGCTTGGTTTAAGCCACTTGCTACCTCTAATATTAACTCTTCAAGTTGACGCTTTGTTTCCATCAAGGTGGCATCCTGCTGATCAAGGAAATCCAATTGACTCTCGTGCAATGCGTGTTTTGCAGAAGGCGCCACTAAACTATCGATGGCGGTCTGTTGCTGTGCTTTTTGCTGATAAATCAGTGCCATCAAGTCGTCTTTCAGAAATTCATGATCTGGCATTTGCGTAACAAACAGCGGCGTTGTCCAGACATCCAGTTGTTCGATACTGTGTTCAGCGATGGGCTCTATTGAAAAGTCGGCGGAATTCATTGGTTCGTGTCTTATGCAAAGGTGAATGCTGGGCATCATATCAGGCTAACAAAATAAAGGAAGCGGCGGTTGTTCTATTATCTTATGTCTTTGTACCATTATTGATAGATTGCACTTTAGTTCGCGTAGGTTAAAACTGAGGGGGTAAGTCTAATTCCGTCATGGTGGGCTTGTAGCCGCAAAACATCATGACTAGGTTTCTAAGGCCGATTTCAAGGTCTGGGCCATCCAATCCTTTGACGCTTTTATCCATCAAAGCAAGGTAGTTTTGCATGTAAGGCAGGGTGACTTGATTGTGTCGTGACATGGCACTTTCATAAAACGGAATGCGTTTATCCCAAATTCTTTGATTTTGACAGGCTTGACGTAAACTGCTTGATGCCATGGCTTGCAATAGACTGACCAAAGTATTGGTTTCACGGTTAATTAGCCAAAGAATGATATTACTTTCAATGCCTTCGGCTAAAAGCTGGTTCAGACAATGTAAGGCGTCTTTGGCTTTTCCCATAAGCAAACGATCACTCAAGTCATAAATCGAGTATCGACTGCTGTCTGTGACGGAATCGATGACTTTCTCAGCATCAATTTTCGCGCCTGCACCATGCATCAAGGCAAGTTTTTCGAGCTCTTGTGACAAGGCTAAAAGGTTACCTTCACCTCGTTCACAGATGATAGCCGCCGCATCGCGAGATAGGGATAAATCAATGGCTTGCGCTCTTTGTTGTACCCAAGCCGGTAGACGGTTAGCGTCGATTGGCCAAATCTGTACAAATACGCCCTGTGACTCAAGCTGGCTAAACCATTTGGCTTTTTGAGTGCGTGCGTCCACTTTGGGCAAGGTCAGCAAAATGACATTGTCTTCGCTTAGGGATTGGCCCAATTGGGCTAACGCTTTGCTGTGTTTCTCTGCCATTTTGTCGATTTGAATGTCGAATAAACGACGGGAAGAAAACAGAGATAAACTTTGGCTTTCCAAAATGACATCTTGCCAATCAAACTGTGCATCGGCGACAAACCTTAGGCGTTCTTCGATTTGATGATGTTGCGCGGCTTTGCGAATGCTGTCAGCAGCCTCTTGGCACAGTAATACCTCATCCCCTGAAATAATATAAATCGGAGCCAGGTTTTTGTTTAGTTGAGCGGCAAGCTGATCGGCACGAACTTTCATAAGGTTGGTCTGCTGTCTCGCTGGTTACAGCGGAGCGTATCCTAGGTCGTACATAAGTTGTTTTGCCAAATCGGCATACATGTCTTTCATTTGTGCTTGGTTGTAAGATAGCTTGGCGCTTTCTTCCGCATCTTGGTTTACCAGCGTTTTATCGGTACTGATGTTACGAGGACCGTATAAGGATTTGCCGTCCGCTTGGCGAATGAAATAGGCACCAGCAAGGCGACGTTGTACTTGAGACACGTCGTTGGAACTGTTGCGCGCTAATTCTGTGTCGGAAGTACTGAGTTTATTGACCTTTAGCTCTAGGGTGTCGGCATCGGCTTGAGAAGCCTCTAGGATAATAACGCCCTGTTGAGATAGTACCAGACGCAATGCACGATCAAAATCCTCTGAGCCACTTTGAGAAGACAAGGTCAGCACTTTGAGTCTGTCTGGAAGTTGCACGGATCCTACGAGATGAAAACCACAGGCCACTAGACTCATAGCAAAGAAGGCAAGTAAAAAGAGACGAGTAGTGTGTTTGAAAGCGACTGTCATATCCATGATCTCTGTGCGAGTTAAGAAAATAGGGACGGCCATTGGCCATCCCAGTTGCATTGCTTAGTTTGCCACAATATTGACCAAACGACCGGGTACTACGATGACTTTACGTACCGTTTTACCTTCAAGGAATTTGGTGACATTAGGGTGTGCTAAGGCTTCTGCTTCAATGGTTTTGTTATCGGCACTGGCTGAAACGGTTAACTCTGCGCGTTTTTTGCCCAATACTTGAACCACAATCGTCAACTCGTCTTTTACCAAAGCGGCTTCGTCTAGAGAAGGCCAAGGAGTATCGACGATGTTGTCCGTGTTGCCTAGGTCCATCCAAAGTTGGTGAGCGATGTGAGGCACGATAGGAGACAACAATAAGATAGTGGCTTCTAGGGCTTCACGTTCAACGGCCAAACCAAGTTCAGACGTATCCTCGAACTTACTGATTTCGTTGCACAATTCCATCACAGCGGCAATGGCCGTGTTAAACGTCTGACGACGTTCGATGTCATCGGTGACTTTTTGGATGGTTTCATGAGTCTTACGGCGCAAGGCTTTTTGCGCACCGTTAAGAGCTTCGATGTTCAATTCGCCGACTTTGCCCGCGTTAACATGACGAAGTGACAAGGCCCATAAACGGCGTAAGAAGCGTGATGCACCGTCCACGCCTGCGTCATTCCACTCTAGAGACTGCTCTGGTGGCGCACTGAACATGATGAATAAACGCACCGTGTCGGCACCGTATTTTTCGATCATTTCTTGTGGATCAACTGTGTTGCCTTTGGACTTAGACATCTTAGTGCCGTCTTTGTTAACCATACCTTGCGTTAATAGACGTTTGAATGGCTCGTCAGAGTTCACAAGACCTGCATCACGTAGCAACTTATGGAAGAAGCGAGAGTAAAGTAGGTGAAGAATCGCGTGCTCTACACCGCCTACATATTGGTCAACTGGCAACCAGTAATTGGCTTCTTCCGTTAACATGGCATCTGTGGCATCTGGGCAACAGTAGCGAGCGAAATACCAAGAAGATTCCATGAAGGTATCAAAGGTATCGGTTTCGCGTTCGGCTTCTTCTCCATTAAACATAATGGCAGAGAAATCTGGGTTGTTCTTGATTGGCGAGTTTACACCGTCCATGACCACATCGGTTGGCAGTTCTACTGGCAATTGATCAGCCGGTACAGGCACAACAGAGCCGTCTTTTAAATTAATGGTTGGGATTGGTGTCCCCCAGTAACGTTGACGGCTTACGCCCCAGTCGCGTAGACGGTAATTAACTTTTACTTCACCTAGATTGCGCTCAGTCATCCAAGCGGCAATGGCATCGAAGGCTTCTTTAAAGGTCAAACCATCGAACTCACCTGAGTTACATAGTACGCCTTTGTTGGTGTAAGCCTCTGTTTCGATGTCCGCCGTGTCGTCGCCAACAGGTTGAATCACTTGTTTGATCGGTAAGTCGTACTTTTTCGCGAATTCGAAATCACGTTGATCGTGAGCTGGAACTGACATAACAGCACCAGAACCGTATTCCATCAACACAAAATTAGCAGCAAACACGGGAACAGCTTCACCTGTGATAGGGTGAATGACTTTAAATCCAGTGTCTATGCCTTTTTTATCCACGGTGGCCATGTCAGCTTCAGTGGTCGACATCAACTTGCTTTCCGCAATGAAATTAGCCAATTCAGGATTGGTTTCAGCGGCTTCTAAAGACAATGGGTGTTGTGTGGCAACAGCAACATAGGTCACCCCCATAACCGTATCTGGGCGTGTGGTGTAAACCGACAAACGGTCTTCTTTGCCTTCTACTTCGAAGCTGAACTCAAGACCTTCAGAGCGGCCGATCCAGTTACGTTGCATGGCTTTTACTTTTTCTGGCCAATCGTCCAACTGATCTAAGTCATTCAGTAACTCTTCTGCGTAATCGGTAATGCGGATGAACCATTGAGAGATTTCTTTTTTCTCTACCGTGGTGCCACAACGCCAGCAGCCGCCATCTTCTACTTGCTCATTAGCAAGAACGGTTTGGTCATGAGGACACCAGTTAACCGCAGCGGTTTTTTTGTAAGCTAAGCCTTTTTCGATTAGCTGAGTAAAGAACCACTGTTCCCATTTGTAGTATTCTGGTGTGCAGGTTGCGATTTCGCGATCCCAGTCATAGGCAAAACCTAGCTCTTTAAGTTGTCCTTTCATGTAGGCAACGTTTTCGGTTGTCCATTTTGCTGGTGCCGTTTTGTGCTTAATCGCCGCATTTTCTGCAGGCAAACCAAAGGCGTCCCAACCCATAGGTTGTAGAACGTTCTTACCTTGCATGCGTTGGTAGCGAGAAATCACATCGCCAATGGTGTAGTTACGAACATGGCCCATGTGGAGTCGACCACTTGGGTAAGGGAACATGGAGAGGCAGTAGAATTTTTCTTTATTGGAATCAGCGACGGCTTTGAAGACTTTGTTTTCGTCCCAAAAAGATTGTGCAGCTTGTTCGATTTGCTGCGGATTATATTGCTCTTGCATGATGTATGTTTTTCCCATGATCGACGTGAGGTTGGTAGACCTGTATTCTCTTTATATGTGATTGTTCAGCATTATAACGACCTAGCTCAAGATTAGGGAGCAAAGGCCAACAGAGTCTGAAAATATCCGCTATTTTATAGAGATGGCGCGCTAATTAGAAGGTGCATAGAGAAGGAGTTATGAAATCTATGAAAAAAGATCTGCAAAACAGCACTTCGGATTCCAATTTAGTCGAAGAAGCACGTAAAACATTGCAAGGTGCGAAGGATTGGTTGTTGGAAGACATGGCCTTAATGTCCGCTTATTGGCACGACAAGATGGGCTACACAGAAGCCTGGGTAGATGCCAATTGGCATCTGGTGTTAGACGGTGGACACGAATTAGTTGAGGAGTTGGATGAAAAGGAAGATGCCGCTTTACTCTGGCTTATTAATCATGTGAACAATAACCCAGTACCTCTAGAAGAGTGTCATGTCGCAGGCACACAAGTAGAGGCCGGCACTTATACTTGTATGTCATGTGGTCACTTGAATAAGCTGCCGCAAGCGCAAGCGTTGCCAACCTGTGAAATTTGCCATTACGGTTTAATGTCTTCACACGGTTAGACGTTTTAAGAGCAAAGGGCTTATGCGCTTTGCTCTTTTTGTGTCTGACGAGCCGAAGCTGTTTTGGAAAAGAGGTTGTTGAGATAGCAGAACAACGCCGCTAAACCGATTAAGGCTAGGGTCGGCCAAGGGCCCCAGGTGACATAAGGCGTACTGCCCGCAAAGGCTTTGGCGTTCGTCGTTAAGCTCGTTTGTTTGAATTGTGGGGCTTGAGCTACAATCTCACCTTGTTCATTGATCACTGCGGTAATGCCTGTGTTGGTGCCGCGAATCACATAGCGTCCGGTTTCTTTGGCTCGGAATTGCGCAATTTGCAGATGCTGCCAAGGGCCAAAAGAGGTGCCAAACCAGCCATCATTACTAATGGTGATCAATAGATCACTGTCGCGTACCATCTCACGAACTTGTTCTGGGTAAACGATTTCATAGCAAATAAAAGGCGCGATGCCCCATTCACCTACTTGTAAAACGGGTTGATTGTCATCGCCAGATTGAAAATTGGACATGGGCATGCCAAAGATGTCCAAAATAGGGCCAATATAATTGGCTAAAGGGAGATATTCCCCAAAGGGCACCAAATGTTTTTTGTAGTAAAGACCAAAACCATCGCCGGTTGCCCAAATGGCGTTGTAATAGTCTTTACCGCCTTGTACATCTGGAATACCGGTAATCAAAGTAGTTTTGGTGTCAGCCAGTTGTTGGCTGAAGTCCGCAAAATAGGGTTTGATTTGCGAATAGGAATAGGTCACGGCGGTTTCGGGCCAGACAATCAAATCACTGTCTAAATGCGCCAGAGTGGTTTGTTGGTAATAATTTAAGGAGCGAGCGGCGGTTTGCGCCAACCACTTTTCATCTTGTTTGACATTGCCTTGCACTAAGGTGGTTTTCAGGGTGCCAGTTTGCGTGACCCACTGACTTGGAAAGTAGTTCAAATAGGCAGCACCACCCCAACTTAATGCCAGGATTGTCATTAGCATGATTTGATTGCGTTGTTTTAGCACCAGACCGGCTAAGGTAGTGGCCGTTAGAACGACGACAAAACTGGTGAGCCAAATACCACCAATGGGTAGTAGCTCAAAAAGCCAAGTGTTTTCAACCGCATAACCGGGCAGCAGCCAAGGGAAGCCGGTAAATAAGACGCTGCGTCCTAGTTCTGCTAATAACAGGCTGAACATTACCCAAAAGCTAGCAGGCAGGGTTTTGAATTTATCTTGTAAGCGCCACCCCAACCAAGCGGCAAAGGCCCAAAAGGCACTTAACACAGCGATAAAACAGAAGGTGATCAGGACGGCGATCACATCACCGACTTGGCCATATTCAGCAATGCTGACAAAGACCCACGACACACTGGCGGCAAAGACCCCGAAAGCAACGGACGTGCCTCGCCATAATGCGGTTTTGGCAGTGGGGCTGGTAATGACCAAAACGGCGTAGAAAAATAGGCTAATAAAATAGCCAGGCCAAAAATGGAAAGGGGAGAAGCTGGTCACACCGATTGCGCCAGCGATCACGCCAATCAGCAAAGCGGCAGTCAGAGGTAAACGTGAGAAAAAGCGAGGAATTCGCCCCGCCATTGTATCGGTTGAATCGGGGCGAATGGCTGACATCTTAGTCTATCGTCTCTTCGGTAACAGATTTTGACACTTGGATAGTTTTCACGCGACGACCATCGGATTTCACGACTCTGAAGTCGAAATGATCAAAGCTGATGGTTTCATCACGTAGCGGAACGTGACCAAATTGTTGCACGAGAATACCACCAACGGTGTCAAACTCTTCTTCGTTAAGGTCGGCTTTGAAAAACTCGTTAAAGTCTTCAATGGTGCAAAGTGCTGGCACTAAATAGACACCAGCGTCACTGGTGACCTGAATGCCTTCATGTTCGAGTTTGTCGGTTTCGTCTTCGATTTCACCAACAATTTGCTCTAACACATCTTCAATGGTGACGAGTCCGGACACACTGCCGTATTCATCAAGTACCAGCGCCATATGGTAACGCTTGGTACGGAAGTCATTAAGTAAGACGTTTAGGCGCTTACTTTCTGGAATGAAGTTAGCAGGACGCAACCGAGCGAGAATGTCTTCGTTGGTGATGTCGCCATCTTTAAACAGCAACGGCAATAGGTCTTTGGCGAGTAAAACCCCTAAAATTTCGTCAGAATCTTCGCCCACCACAGGGAAGCGTGAGTGGGAAGAATCAATGACTTTGCGAATGGACGTTTTTGGGTCGTCTTCAGATTTGATGACCACCATTTGCGATGGTGGAATCATGATGTCTCTGGCTTGTACTTCAGACACTTCGAGAGCGCCTTCGACAATAGTGAAGGCATCGCGGTCTATAACGTCAGACTGCACAGCGGTTTCCAGAAGTTGAATGATGTCAGCACGGCTGCGCGGTTCATCATTAAAGGCTTGAAGGAAACGTTCAAACCAGGATTTATGTTGATCGTTGTTTAAGCTCGATCGGTCATCGCTCATTAGGGGATTAACTCACTCTTTTATCAAATAAGGGTCGGAAATCGACAAAGAAGCCAATAATTCGGTTTCTAAGTTTTCCATTTCTTCAGCGTCATCGTCATTTATATGGTCATAACCACGTAAATGCAAGATGCCGTGAATCGTCATGTGTGCCCAATGGTCAAACAGGGCTTTATCTTGCTCAATGGCTTCTTTTGCCACCACTTGCTGACAGATAACCAAATCACCTAATAAAGGTAATTCGATGCCAGGTGGGGATTCAAAAGGAAACGACAGCACATTGGTGGGTTTGTCTTTGCCACGGTATTCGTGATTCAGTGCTTGGCTCTCTGCTTCGTCTACGATGCGAATGGTCACTTCGTATTCATCACCAGAGGTGGGTAAGGCTTTTTCAACCCATAAGCGAAAGTCAGCTTCACTAGGAAGCTGATCTGTCTTATCGGTGGCAATTTGTAAGTCGAGTTCTAAATCTGGCATTAGGTTTTCGTTTCTGTTGTCACATTTGCACTGTCTGCCGTTGCCACTTGGGCTTTTTCGGCAGCTCGAGCTTCATTGCGAGCTTTCTTTTCAGCTTCGGTTTCTTCATCGAACTTGTCATAAGCTTCAACAATACGTTGCACCAACGGATGGCGGACCACGTCGGATGAACCGAAAGTGGTGATGCTGATACCTTTGACGTCTTTTAATACATGCATTGCTTGTGCTAAACCAGATGACGTGCCGCGTGGTAAATCCACCTGAGTACGGTCACCAGTAATGACAGCCGTTGAGCCAAAACCAATTCGCGTCAAAAACATCTTCATTTGTTCGCGCGTGGTGTTCTGACTTTCATCCAAAATGATAAAAGCATTATTTAAGGTTCGACCACGCATGAAGGCCAAAGGTGCGATTTCAATGACGTTTTTTTCAATCAGTTTATCGACCAACTCAAAGCCCAGCATTTCGTACAAGGCATCGTACAAAGGACGTAAGTAAGGGTCAATTTTCTGTGACAAATCACCAGGTAAGAAACCCAATTTTTCACCAGCTTCCACCGCAGGACGAACCAACATAATACGCTCAACTCGATCCGCTTCTAAGGCTTCGACCGCACAAGCTACGGCAAGGTAGGTTTTACCTGTACCAGCCGGTCCAATACCAAAGTTAATGTCGTGTTTGCGAATTTGCGTCACGTAGCTTTGCTGGTTTTGGCCTTTAGGTTTGATAAAGGCTTTACGGGTTTTAATCACCACTTGATCACTGTGACTTCGTTTGTTGCGAGTCAAGGATTCAATGGCTGATTCCTGTAAATACAGGTGAACCGTTTCTGGCGACACTTGTGGGTTGGCTAACGCTTCACGATAAAGGTTTTGCAACAAGGTTTTGGCGGCCATGACGTGTTCAGCATTGTCGCCAGACAGGTCGAATAAATCACCTCGATAGCGAATCTCTACCTCAAGGCGTTTTTCGATCAATTTGATGTTTTCATCGAGTTGCCCGCACATGCCAGCCAAGGCATCGACATTGGCTGGTGTTAGGCGAATTTGTTGAGTTGTCTGTGTGGTTTCCAAGGGCTACCTGTGCTTATTGAATGACAAAGTCGTTGTCGAGTTCAGAGCTGATCAATTCACCCAATAGGGAATTAGGATAAGCGTCTGTAATGACAACGTCGGCAAATTTACCAATTAATTGTGGATCAGACGCACGGAAGTTTACAATGCGATTGTTTTCCGTACGGCCTTGAAGTTGACCTGGATCACGCGGCGAGTAGCCACTGATCAAAATGCGTTTTACTTCGCCAACCATGGCCAAGCTAATATCAAACGCTTGTTGGCTGATACGGCGCTGTAAAATCGCCAAACGTTCTTTCTTCACCTCTTCAGGGGTGTCGTCTTCAAGGTCAGATGCTGGCGTACCAGGACGTTGACTGTAGACAAAACTGAACGAATGATCAAAGCCAATTTCTTGGATCAGGTTCATGGTATCAACAAAGTCTTCATCGGTTTCACCAGGGAAGCCAATGATAAAGTCGGACGATAAGCTGATGCCAGGACGTGCGTCTTTAATGCGGTTGATTTTATCAATGTAATACTGACGATCGTGACCACGTTTCATGGCACTCAGAATGTTATCGGCACCACTTTGTACTGGTAAGTGTAAATGGCTGACCAGCTTTGGCTCAGTGCGAAAGGCTTCAATCAGACTGTCCGTAAATTCCACTGGGTGTGAAGTGGTAAAGCGAATACGCTCAATGCCGTCGATACGCGCCACAGCGTGAATCACGTCGGCCAAATCGGCTTCATCACCTTCTTCTGTTTCGCCGCGGTAGGCGTTCACGTTTTGACCCAGTAAATGGATTTCACGCACACCTTGTTCAGCCAACTGAGACGCTTCTAGTAGAATGCTGTCAAAAGGACGACTGACTTCTTCACCACGGGTGTAAGGTACAACGCAGAAAGTACAGTATTTGCTGCAACCTTCCATGATGGATACAAAGGCTTCGGCCCCTTCTACGCGTGGCGCAGGCAGGTGGTCAAACTTCTCAATCTCCGGGAAGGTGACGTCAGTAATGGGAATGTGTGTGGCGGCAGCATTCACCATCTCTGGAAGCTTGTGCAGAGTTTGTGGACCAAAAATCATATCCACGTGTTTCGCACGTTTACGAATGTTGTCGCCTTCTTGACTGGCCACACAACCGCCAACCCCGATCACTAGATCAGGATTTTTTTGCTTGAGCTTCTTCCAGCGACCAAGTTGGTGAAATACCTTGTCTTGCGCTTTTTCACGGATCGAGCACGTGTTAAGAAGCAAAACATCTGCTTCGTCTGCATTGTCTGTCAGCTCCATCTCATGACTTTCGCCTAATAAGTCGGCCATACGAGAAGAATCGTATTCGTTCATCTGACAGCCATGAGTTTGGATAAAGAGTTTTTTTGCCATGTAACCTATAAACCTAAAAAAGAGTTCGTCATATCGACTTTGCGCCTATTATATTTGGCTTTGCTTCCGAATCCCAGACTTGTCATTCATTCCCGCCATTTTTAATGCAAATATCACAACAATTTCCATGTTTGGCTGGCACTTAATGGGGAATCTATTCACAATACCGCGTAGAAGCGATTGGATGAATTATTTGCCGGAGGCGAAAAACGGGTGTTGTTACGCGGTTTAATTATATTACTCACCTTTTCTAGTGTGGCTTATGCTGAAGAGCAAAAGCCTAATTTTGCAGTGGGGTTGGGCTACGGATTGCTGGAACGTAAGTCCTTACTGAACATCGACTTCAAAGTGAATATCCCAATCAATGATTACCTCGCGACTCAGGTGTTGCTAAACAGTAATTACTTGATTACCGGTTCCAGCAACGACAGCTTTGCTCAGTCAGAGTTTTTCTCAAATTGGTTTATCAGCAATCAATATGGTCGTCTTGGTGTTGGTTTAGGCGTCAGTGAATTGGAACCAATGGATGAGGACGTAAAAGGGGAGCGTGAGGTAATAGGGCAGTTTACAGGAGATGTGTTTTTTGACGAGGTGACCTTAATTGTCAACACGCAATCCAATCAAGCCACCTTGAGTAACATTACCAGTTCGCGTTTAGGGCTTAGCTATTATCAATCAGAGAATGTACGTTTCTCTTTGTATCGTGAAAAATACAATGATTTGGATACGGGCTGGCGATTTGAAAGTTATTACCAGCCGGAAAAATATCAAGATATGGCCAGTGTTGGCGTGATCGTACGAACTGGGAAAAAGTATGATTACATTGGCGCTGTTATCCAATATTACTTTGATTATGCCGTGCCGCTCCAAGAGCGAGAACGACGCTTCAATTAGTTTGATTGGAGCGAATTCTCCAACTCATCGACACTCCAAATGGTCCATTTGGGCAAAATCACTTGTTGACTGACCTGCATCTGTTCCAAGAGGCGAACCTCTACACGACGATTTAGTTGACGATGGTATGCGGTATCATTCTCAACAAGCGGTCGAGTTGCGCCGTAACCTAGGGTTATAATGCTATATTCACTGATCGAATGCGTCTTTTCTAGATACTTCGCGACTTGTTCGGCGCGTTGCTGAGAAAGCCTCATGTTGTGTTGATACTGACCGCTGGCGTCGGTGTGTCCTGCTATTAATACAAAGCTCTCTGGCTGTTGAATGAGCCTTAATACAACTGGTTGTAATGAGGTTTTTTGTTGTTCTGAGATACGGTATTGATTGAGCTTGAAAGGGATGCGCCAAGGTGTCCCAGTGTCATCTTTTGGTGGCATTAAAATACGTGCAACAACACGGCGATTCTGTTTTGTGTCAGCGGATCCGGTGTGAGTAATGGCGGGCCGTTGTTGACCATATCCTATTCGAATAATGCGCTTAGGCGCTATATGAAAGCGAGTAATCAAATGTTCTGCTAGGGCGTCGGCGCGTTTCTTAGATAGGAGGAAATTATAGTAAGGTGACCCCTGACTGTCGGTGTGGCCTTCTATGCAAATAAGGCTGTTAGGGTGTGTTTTAAGTGTCTCCGCAAGTTCGGCCAGTTGATTATGAAGGGACTCATCGAGTTGGTATTGATTGGTGTCAAACTGAGCTTGAAAGCGCACGTTGTGATACAGGGTGTTGGTCAGAGCGCAGCCGTTATTATCGATGGCGCTGCCATGCGGAGTATTTGGACACAAGTCCCGCAAGTTAATCACACCGTCACGATCTGAGTCTTGCAGCTGAGCTTTAAATGAAGTGGGGTACAAGGAGGTGGCGTGAACCGAGGCACAGCCTAAGGACAAAATAGTAAAACAGACGAGTATAGCAATCCTTGCTATCGACTGGTTCATGTTACTTACTCATGAACCACAAGAGAGAGACAGTGAGTGAAAGCGTTTTCCCTTATCCGCATATTGAATTCCTTATCAATTAGTTTAAATGTTGTTGTATGCGATCCCAGTCTTCGTTACGAATTGGCATAATCGACAGACGGCTGCCTTTTTGAGTCAGTGGCATCTCGCTTAATGCGGCATCTTCTTTAAGTTCCGCTAAAGAAATTAGACGCGAGAACTTTGTTACAAAGGCCACGTCGACCATAAACCATCTGGGTTGAGTCGGCGTCGACTTAGCATCAAAGTAGGCACTTTTGGGGTCCCAACTAGTGTAGTCTGGATAGGCTTCCTTGACCACTTCCGCAATGCCCACAATGCCTGCTGGTTTACAACTGGAGTGGTAGAAGAAAATTTGGTCACCAAGCTGCATCTGTTTCATGAAATTTCTAGCTTGGTAATTTCGCACCCCATCCCAAGGCGAGACTTTCATGGCAGACAGATCGTCGATGGAAAAGGCATCTGGTTCAGACTTCATTAGCCAGTAATTCGGCATGGTTACCTCGTTTCGTTTGCACAATGAAACATTCTCTTTGTTCACGCTTACAAAGATTCTAACTACAATAAAAGTCTGACGCTATTAAATTAGCCAATACCATGATTAGCCTCAACCCTTTTGGCTAATGATAATGGATGGGAAAGATGAGCCATTTTGCCTGTAAAGAATTCTCTGCCTTAGAAAAAGATCTCAAGGATGACTTGCTAGAGTGCTATGTCGAGGCACAGCAAGAAATTGAAGAGATCATTAATAGTATTGAAGGTGAGGGATTTTCCTTTGATAAATTGGACGAATTGTTTCGTTCTCTACACAGTATGAAGGGCAACTGCTCAGTGTGTTTTTTGGATCCGCTGGTGGGTGTTTTACATAAGTTAGAAGAAATCGTTGATGGTATGCGCGGCGGTTACATTCAATATCACCACCATTTAGGGAACCTTATCAATGTGGTGATAGAAAAAGTCTACTCTTTGCTGCAACAGATTTATCAATCTCATGTAGCCGAAAGTGAGCTACGCGATATTTTACAGCAAGGTTTGGACGGTATTTATGCTGAAGAAGACGATGCTGAACGTCCTAAATTGGCGGCCGTGCTACTCAAGCAATGTTCCCATCAGGTGATCGAAGAGGAAGAGGAGGACGGTCGCGATGCATCCTCTCTCATCATCAAGGTTGAATACACAGATCAGCAACAAACAGACATTGATTTGTTCGCAGGATTTAGTCACAAATTAAATCGATTATTAGGGTATTCAGCGGAGCGCAGCGAACGCATTCTCAAACTTTGCCAATTGATTAATGCTGAGTTAAGAGCACCAGTTGACCCTTGTCAGCTGAGTGCCGCGGCTTACATGCATAACATGGGCATGGCATTGATTTTGAACTGCAAAGACGATGAGGTAGCGAAACAAGAAGCCACCATGAATCATCCGATGGTTGGGGCAAAGTTGTTATCGAAGCATGAAGGCTGGGAAGATGCTGTCGACATGGTGAAAGCGCACAAAGAACGATTTGATGGTACAGGTTACCCAGAAGGCTTAGTGGGTCCTTTAATACCACAAGGGGCGTTCATTCTGTCGATGGCCGTTATGTTCATTGATAGTGTGTGGGGGAAGTCTGGCAGCGAATACAACAAAAGTGCCATGCGAGCTGTACAATCGGTAAACTTCGAAAGCGGTAAAGGTTTCCCGCAGCATCTTATTGAATCCTTCAATGCGGCGATCCGTAAAGTCCTAGTAGCGAAGCGCAAATAAAGCGTGTCGCTACCCTGCATCCTCTGTGGATCCTTGATATGATGACGCTTTATCTTGTTGTGCTTCTACCGTTAGGATTCGATTGTTAGCCGCTTATGAACCCCGCTTTGCTGCCCTTAGTTTTCCACCCCAATTACAGTATCCCCTTTCCTGCAGGCCATCGATTTCCCATGCACAAATTTCGTCTGCTGGCCGATACCTTGCGTGAGCAGGGCATTCTGACGGACGATAACCAACATACCCCTGAACCCTTGTCATTGGCAGTGCTTATGGCCGCTCATGATAAACAGTATGTACACAGATTCATTCGCGGTGAGTTGACGGCAAAAGAAGAAAAAGACATTGGTTTACCTTGGTCTGAATGGTTGGTTGAACGAACGTTGAGAGCCGTTTCCGGCACCATATTGACCAGTCAATTAGCCTTGCAGCATGGTTTGGCCTGTCATTTAGCTGGTGGTACACATCATGCTCATCCTGACCGTGGCGCGGGTTTTTGCATCTTTAATGATCTGGCGGTCGCGGCGTTGAACCTGATTAATACGCATAAAGCGAAAAAGGTACTTATACTCGATTGTGATGTCCATCAAGGGGATGGCACCATCGCTTTCTTTCCTGATCATGCCAACATAGTGCCGGTCTCTTGGCATTGCGAAGAAAACTACCCCAACATCAAGCAAACCGCAGGAGTGAACATTGCCATTCCAAAAGGCGCTGACGATCAAACTTATTTAGACATACTTAAACGTACCTTGCCGGACATTTTGGCTCAGCATCAAGCGGACTTTGTGTTTTACGATGCGGGTGCGGATGTGCATCAAGATGACCGCTTAGGGCATGTGAAACTCAGCGATCAAGGTATGTTAGCAAGAGACAAGTACGTTATTGAAAGCTGTTTAGACATGGGGATTCCAACCGCTTGCGTGATCGGTGGCGGCTACGACCGACAAGAAGAGCAAGTGGCTTGGCGACACAGCTTACTACACCAAGCGGCTCACCAGATTTGGCAAACACACAGCTACATAAAACACCATAAAACCCTTTTTTATTGAGATAAAGAAGCGAAAAAGAGTCATAAATTGCGTTTGACTTAAAGACGCGAACTAACGCAATATAATCCCATGAAGACAAAACGATCACATCAAGTCGCTCGAATTATCATCATTCCATAGGAATGGTGGGATTTGATGTGCGCAAAATTGCGAAAACCCACCTTTGAGGTGGGTTTTTTTATGCTCATTGAAAACTGCCTCAAAGTTACTTTCACAGAACAAATTGAGGAGACGTTATGAACAAAGTCGCCGTATTTGGCAAACCCGGTAGCGGGAAATCCACCTTAAGCAAAGCCTTGGCCGAGAAAACGGGCTTGCCTTTGTATCAATTGGACAATTTAGTCTATCAAGCTAATGGCGATTTGGTGCCACGAGAAATCTATGACCAAGCGCACGCAGACATCGTCACATCTGACGCTTGGATCATCGACGGCTTTGGGCCACTTGGCACGTTTTACCAAAGATTGGCGGTGGCAGATGTTTTAATCTATGTGGATCTTGCGTATCCAACCAGCTATTGGTTGGTGACCAAGCGTTTGCTCAAAGGTTTGTTTGTTAAGCCAGAAGGTTGGCCGAAGGGCAGTTCCATCATCAAAGGCAGCTGGCAAAGTTATAAAACCTTAAGACGCTGTCCAATGTTTTGGAACCAAGACTTTCATGACAAATTGCAGACTTATTCAGCAGACAAACCCGTGTATGTGATCAAAACGCTGGCGGAACTCAAACAGTTTGTGAAAAATTACCCTGAATTGAATTCTAGGATGAGCTTAAAATGACTCATACTGTAAGCTAAGTTGTCATTTTATGATGAGAAAAGGAGTTTCTGTATGAAGAATACACATTGGCTGTTTTCAGGGAAAAGCGTATTGGTTTTGTTGCTAATAACCAACACCTTGTATGCCATCATGCTGACTTATAGCATCCCCAAAGTGATGGAGTATACTGATTTATTGCCCTTATTCGATATGCGACCAACAGGTTATTCCTATCAAGAAGCCTTGATGTTGTTAGATAGGCTGGGCGCAGAAGGGCGTCATTTATACTTGAGTTTGCAGTTAGTATTGGACGCTGTTTATCCGATTTTATTTGCTTTTTGTTACTTCGCTTTGAGTCGTTGGTTGATGGCAAAAGGCCAGCTAATCAAGGGTTTCTGGTGGGCCATTGCCTTACTGCCATTCTTGGTTTGCCTAAGCGACTACGCAGAAAATATCGGTATTTTGTGCATGTTGCTGCAATATCCTAATCTGTCTGACATCCTCGTCACTGTCGCCAGCGTGCTGACTCAAATTAAGAGTTATCTTACGCTTATCTACTTTTTAGGCGTCACGATAATGGCCCTTTGGGTGGTGAAAATTTGGTTTGTTAAGCCTAGGTAATTCTGGAAAATAAAGGGGAAAATGACCATGCTGAGTTGTGGACACTACGACTACATCGAAATCGTCTGCATGTTCCACTATCCTGTGGCTTTGACCTTGAAAACTGGCGAAGTAATCACAGGCAAGGCTTTGGACACCAAACGCAACGGCGTTAAAGAAGAGTGCATCGAGATAGAGCAAGATCATCAAGTAGTATTGGTTGTCCTAGACTCAATCGCCAAACTCAAAATTCTTATCGACAACCCGCATTTTGACCAAGTGGTGTTTGAGTGAATAGGGTGACTTAGCGACTTATTTATTGTCGAAGCAACTAATTTATTGTCAAAGTAACTAAGCCCACCAAGATGGTGTGAACTTGGTTACTTTGACACGCTGCAATATTAAGCAATAGCAACAAAAGGCGCTTTGTGAATCCATTCGTCACTTTGTACTTGATCAAGCATAAATTTAGCCAGATCAGGTAAGGTGATTTTACCACCTGGCATTTTTTGGTTATCCGCAAGGACCTGACCTGTAGCCGGTTTTTTTAGAGTTAAATTGGCACGAACGCTCACCCAATCTATGTCTTTTTCAGTTAACAATATTTCTAATTCAGCTTTTTTCGCGTCCTTCATGTGTTTTAGAAAAAGGCCGACAATAGTGCTTAAAATGCGACGCTTAACGCCAACATACTCATTTGGCAGAATCGTACCTGAGCCATTAATACTGACCAATTTCTTCACGCCAGCAAGCTTCATTGCGCTCACTAAAATCTTGGTAATCTTTAAAAAGGCTTCATATTGATCAGAGCCTTTCACACCGCCAGCCGCATTCACAACAGCGCTGCATCCTGACAATGTTTCCGCCACTTTTTCAGCGTCCTCTAAACTGCCTTGTATGACATGAAGCTTGTCACTTGTGATGGTTAACTTGGCCGGATTCCTTACTAAGGTGTTGACCTCATAGCCTTCATCAATTGCTTGCTGTAAAACTGCTCGTCCAACAAACCCTGTCGCACCTAATATGGCAATTTTCATACTTTGCTCCACTTCTAATCGTTCATGTTTCAAAACAAAGTATCATAATAAACAATATACTTACCTTAAGTAAGTACTGATAAAAAGGTAAGTTTTGATAAAAAATCAAAGACAGAAATTTCGTTAATAGGAATTAAAAGGGTCAGAGTAGAATAGTATTTAATCTTACTCTGATCCTAATAATTTTTTGGAATTCTATGCTATAGCATTTTCCTTGTTTCTCTGTGATTGCCTTGTTAAGGCTTCCATTCTATTATGTACTGAAATGCCGTACATTTAAGTGGTGATAGATATGAACAGTGTAAGTGTTAATAAATTTAGAGATAACTTGAAAAGCTTTGTAGAACAGATAGTTGGAAACCACGAACCATTAAAAGTGACTAGACGTTCTGGTGAAGACTTCATAGTGATGAGCGCAGAGGACTGGGAACGAGAGCAAGAAACATTATACATTTTGCAAAATACTAACCTAATGAAGCAGATTGCTGACTCTTTGAATACCCACGGTGAAAATAAAGGATACAAGCCGAACAAGGAGGAGATGGGTGAGATCACTGGTCTTTGAGGGTGGCACTTGGCAAGAGTATGAAATCTTGCGAGAAAAGGACAAGAAACTACATAAAGTTTTGTGCCGACAATTAAAGGAAATGTTAAGGGATAACCCCGCTGAGGGAGCAGGTAAGCCAGAACCACTGAAGCATAATTTATCTGGGCTTTGGTCACGGCGTCTTAGCCAGAAAGACCGATTAATTTATAAGTACGATGATCAGTATGTCTATATCTTTGCTATTGGCGGACACTACGGACAGTACTGAATAGCCTTAGCGCTTTGTTATGTACGTTTCACCGCGACCACAGAATATGTATGCCAATGCTTCATTCTACCCAATGAAGTTTTCGCTTTTTCATCACGTTCAAAGAAGCTGATTATTTCAAAATCTGAGAATAAAGCCTTTACTTCTGATTCCGATAGCGGTGTTGTAGGACTACGATAGTTGTGAGACCAACTGTCTTTGAACCCCATGAAGTCACCAGCAAACACCCCGCCGGTTACAATTGAAGATCTAATGTTGCTCCAAGTCGATTCAAATTGCTTTGGGTCAGCAAAGAATAAACTGGAATTTGCTATAATTACACCAGATTTTGGATAGTCGAACGTCTCAAACGAAGACTCTGCAATATCCACTAATGACTTTGACCCAAATCTGTCTCTGCATATAGCAAGTGAATCAGGATTAATATCGAAGCCATAAACTTGAAAGCCCTGTTGCTCTAGGTATTCAACATCACAGCCTGTTCCACAGCCACAGTCAGTAGCTACTTTGAGGTTTGATTCATTTAGTTGCACTGCAAATTCAGTGCGTTTTGAACGTGGGCGAGAGAGTGCCTTTTCGTAATACTGACGCCAAATTTCAGTATTTTCATCCATAACTTTCTGATTTTCCGTAAAAGTACATAACGCCGCAAACACCGGCTTGGTGAAGTTGGCGGATTTTTTGTAACAAAAAAAGTGACAGCTTTACCAAGTCCGCGTGCTTTGACTTGTTAAGAGTCATCTTCCAGCATTGACGAAACCACGGTAGACACTAACTCTTTTCCTTCCTTTGTGATTTCATGACGTGACTCAGGACGTTCAACGTCAGTGAAACCATATTTCTCTAGATCTCGCCTAAATGGCGGAATACTCTTTTGGGTAATAATAAGCAAAAGCTCATCAGGACTTAGTGCTGATGCCTCTTCTAGCCCGAAAGCATCTATCTTCTTCTTGAGATATCGTTTAATTGAAAATATTTTCTTTGCCTTGATTTTGGCCTGATCTTCACGCAAAACATTTAGCTCGTTATCTTTTTCTCGAAGTTCAGACTCTAGCTTTTGTTTTTCGCCTGGCTCTATTGTTGCGGAGTCTAATATTTTATTTAATGACTCCTGCCACTTAGCTTGGATTTCATTAATCTTCTCTTCATTTTCGTCACTTTGTTCATCAGAATCAGCCCCGTTCTGTATCAGATATTGTTTATCAATTCTATTACCTAACTCTTTCTGACTTGAATTAACATGTTTAATTTGTTCGTCCAGTCGCCCCAGAAGTTCAGAAGTATCCTTATTGAACTTACTTATATTGTCGTAAAATTGATTGCTAGCGCTTGTTGCAGCAAAGAAAAATGAAGCAGACAACGCTATAGAAAAGAACGCCAGTAGGATAGAAACAAGTTCGGAAGCTGTTAGCTTAGTAAAATCCAAGCTAAGGTCTCCGCTAAAAATACGTATTGCTAAGTAGGAAAAAACGACAATTACTGCAATTTCCCGAACTAGCCTGATCACATGTCCAAAAGACAGCTCATTCCATTTTACATTTTCTAATTTCACTCAATGCTCCTTAGTAATACTCTGACTCTTAACGCCTCGTTAAGAGGCAAATAATATGTTGGCTAAAATAAGCGACGCAGGAGCAGAAGCAAACTGTTATTTGTCCTGCTTTAACGACTTGTTATGTGCTGACAAATCCACACTACCATCTTTGGTTTTTAACCATCCATATACATACTTTGAGATTTCTTGGGTTGCTGAATTAAATGCCTCAGCTGCTTCGATATAATTAGATTCAGGGACTACTTTCGCATGTGAACCTATACCCATTGAAAATTCTCTGTTATCTTCTGCCGATAACATAACTTTATGGAAATGACTTTCTGAGAAATGAATATACCCGCAAGTTTTATCATAAACAGACTTAACCCAAGGAATATCTTCAGTTAACTTTTCAACTAAATAAAAGTCAGCCATCTTTTTACCTGACGCATCTTTCAGTTTTTTTACCGGTGTTCCTTTCATTACTTCGCTAACAAATTCACTTGGGCTTTCTACTAACCATGCCGCTGAATAACGTAGTAGATTATCAATTTGGAGTCTTAATAATGGCGCCGCACATAACAACTTTTGGGACAATATTAGATCTTTAAAGCCTTCGGATAATTCTAAAGCACGATTAACTACAGCCATAGTAAGTATATCCATATGATATACATCACCAGCTTTTACTATTTGACTGGATAAAGATATAAGTTGTTTGTTTAACCTTTCGGATTCTTCGAAGCATTTTATAAGTTCATCAGACATGCAAAACTCCTTTTAAGCACATAACATTTTTAATAGTGCGCATGCGCATTTAGACAATTCAAAAACTTCTCCAATACCTTTATAAGTGACTGAAAATTAGTATTTTTATAAAGCTATTCACAAAATCCATAACTGGAAAAACGAGCATGCGCGTTATTCCATTTTTCCACGGCCTGTTATTTCGCACATGGATATTCTTACCTATTGATACTAAAACGCTTTTTCACTTCTTGCCAGTACAAACGCGCATTTTCTTGACTATTGAATGAGACAAAACGAGCAATATCTTGGCGAGATTAAAAATAAACTGTATGGGGAGGCAGATTTTTGGTGACTTTTTACAAGGTATGTTTGATGGTGTTTCGTTGATCAGACCTACTTTTTTATGCTGTTTGTTCTCAATTTATCTGAGGTTGCTGGACTAACCCCATCCTAGCCTTCCCCTTGAAAACATAAGGGGAAGGAACATGAGATTTGGTTTGGCAGGATCAGACCTAATTTTATTTCGCTGTTTACTCTGAATTTATCTGAGGTTGCTGGGCTAACCCCATCCTAGCCTTCCCCTTGAAGACATAAGGGGAAGGGACATTAGATTTGGTTTGGCAGGATCAGACCTAATTTTTTGCTGTTTACTCTGAATTTATCTGAGGTTGCTTGGCTAACCCCATCCTAGCCTTCCCCTTGAAAAGGGGAAGGGACATTAGATTTCATCAGATGTGAAACGCTTTTAAACGTAAAAAGAGGTAACGAGCCACTGGTGAAAACTCTCGACACGCTTTTTAATGCAGTAATGGAATGTGCGAAAGCACTCAAAAGATTTTTTGCGTTCCTATTGAAAGAGAGTTTTGCATCGTTTGGCAAAAGTTACCCGCCTAGCAGGGCGGAAAAATGCTCCCCAACCAAAGTCATTCAGAGGAAACCCACGAAATATCGGGCAAAACAAAACCCAAAAAGGGCTAGGGAATCCCCTAAAACGGCATTGGCGCGACAAACGCTACCCACGCTCCCGTAAAAGGATGGCGAAATTCCAGTCGATAGGCGTGCAGTAATAATCTTTTATCCGCGCTGGAGTAGTCAGGGTCGTAGAATTCGTCGCCTATGATGCTGTGTCCCAGGCTTTGCATGTGGACGCGCAGTTGGTGTGAGCGGCCGGTGTGAGGGGTTAAGCGAACTCGTGTGGTGTTGTCTTGATAATCGAGGATGTGCCAAAAGGTGATGGAGTCTTTGCTCCATTCGTCGGTGCAGACGATTTGTCTGGGACGGTTGGGCCAATCACAGCGCAATGGTTTACGTACTTCGCCGCTTTGTCCTTGAAGGTGGCCGCGCAGCAGGGCGCGGTATTCTTTTTTCACTTCTCGTTCACGAAAATGTGCGTACATACGCTTTTGGCATTCGTGGGTTTTGGCGACTAAGATTAAGCCGGAAGTGGCTTCGTCCAGTCGGTGAATGGCAAAGGCTTCGCCAAATTCTTGTTCGGCACGATACAAAATAGAGTCCTGCTTGTCTGGGCCACGACCGGGCACAGACAAGCAGTTCGCAGGTTTGTTGATGACGGCGAACCAGTCATCTTCGTACAGTATCTCCAACAGGGGTTGGCTTTCGATCACTGAGTTATTCCGGTTTAGTGGTTAAGATGATGCGAATCGCGTCGAGGCGAATCTGGTGTTCATCAATTCGTACTAAGCCTTCTTGCATGTTGCGCTCTAACGCTTCGATGTCTTCGTCACGAATCAAGCTGTTGTAGGCTTTGAGTTCGCGCAGACGGTCGATTTCGTTTTCACAGCGATGCTGATAAGCGGTTTTAGCAGTGTGCACAATCGGACGCGCTTGGTCTTGGGCATTCAGCTGGTGCGCTTGTAGTACTTCGATCAAGTCTTTACGTAATGCCGCAACCCATTGTTCGGCGACACGGTTCGGTACGCCTTTCAATTTTTCTGCCCATTTATCCGCGGTAAACTGCTGGTGTAGGAATTTGCCGTTGGAATCCGACAATTGCCACATTGGCGTCATGGGTAATGACTGCGCCAGTTTAAGGCGAGGGTGCGCGGTGGCTTCAATCACGAACATACTTTCAATCAGCACTGTGCCTTCTGGAAGAGCGGCGATCGGTAAGATTGCGGACGTCAGTTTGCCTGAGTCGAAGCCTTGGACTTCGTCCATTAACATGGTGATCAGCGGGTGTTCCCATGTGGCAAAGGCAACGTTTTCTCGTTGGCTGGCTTGGCGGCGATCCAACATCAGCATTTTACCTTCTTCTTCAATGCCAGGTAGGGCTTCGAGCATCATGTCGGTAGAAGGGCGGATAAACCAAGCGGCCGTGTCAGCATCGTCATTTTGGCAATCTGCGTAAATGTTAAAGGCATGAGTCACTTGCTCAATGTAGTGATGCAAGCCTTTGCTGGCTTGGTGGTTGATTTGGTCAATCAACTGACGTGCTTGCTCTGGGCGGCAAGAACTCATTTCCAACAAGCGGTTACGGCCTTCGTCCATTTGCTTGAGCAAGGCTTCGTGATAAACGCGTGCTTCTTGTAGCAAGTCGCTGTCGTCGTCTTGTCCGTGTAAGTAAGCGTGCAAGCTGTCGCGGAAGGCTTCTTCGACCTTGTCGCCGGAACCCGTGGTACGACAGAAAGCATTGAGGGCGTGGTGATACCAGTTAAACAAGCGTTCTTGAACGCTGTCTTTTAGGTAAGGCACGTGGATTTGAACGTCGTTTAATTGCCCTAAACGGTCCAGACGACCAATGCGCTGTTCCAGTAGGTCAGGGTGCTCAGGCAGATCGTACATGACCAAATGATGGCTGAACTGGAAGTTACGACCTTCACTGCCAATTTCTGAACAAACGAGAATTTGCGCGCCGTCTTCGTCTGCGAAGTAAGCCGCTGCACGGTCACGATGGATCAGTGGCATTTGTTCGTGGAAGTCAGCACTTTGGAAACCAGCAAAGGTCAGTTGATCGTTTAACCATTGTGCCATGTCGGCGCTATGACAGATGACTAAGACTTTGTCCGCCTGGCACTCAAGGAATTCTTTTAGCCAAATCCAACGAGGGTCTTTTTCCCAATGACCATCAGCCACTTCGTGCTCTGGTTGCACGTGATGGGAAGCGGAAGCAAAGAACTCATTGTTTTCCAATGGGTAGGAATGCAGGTAACGATCTGGGAACCCACCCACGGCAGCACGGGTGTTACGGAACATTTCGCGGCCCGTACCATGGCGGTCAATCAGCCAGTTAATGGCATCTTGTGCTGCGGCAACCTGAGCGTCGCCTTGGCTTTGTTGCAGTTGGATAAACCAGTCTTTGCTCTGCACTTCGTCTAAGTAGGCATGAAATGCTTGCGTCCAATCTTTGGCAGTAAGGCCATGATTTTCTTGGCTATAAGGCAACAAACTTTCGGCTAATTCTGCCGCTTGTTTGAATTCCTGTTGTTGCGCCAAGTAGCGATCAAAGTCGTGGTAATGATCTGGGTCTATGAGTTGTAAACGAGAGAAGTGCTCGCGCTCACCGGTTTGTTCTGGGGTGGCGCTGAGCAGCAGTAAGGATTCCGAATTGGCGGCTAAGCGCGACACGACTTGATAGCCAATGCTCGGAGTTTCAGGGTGCCAAGCAAGGTGATGAGCTTCATCGACAATGACCATGTCCCATTCGGCATCGAGCATGTGTTGTGCGGCTTTCGGGTGTTGGCTCGCCCAATCAATCGGTGCAATGACAAACGGCTGTTGTTCAAACGGGTTGTCATCACCTTCCATGAAGTCTTCGTAGACAGACTCATTGATCAAGGAAAATGGTTGGTGGAAGCGACGCAGCATTTCGACTAACCATTGGTGTTGTAAATTGGTTGGCGTCAAAATTAAGGCGCGCTTGCACAAACCATTTAATAGGCGTTGATGTAGGATCAAGCCTGCTTCTAAGGTTTTCCCCATGCCGACTTCGTCGCACAGCAAAGCACGCGCTTTTGGACGATTGGCAATGTCGTGAGCAAGATAGATTTGGTGCGGTAACAGTTCGGCTTTTAGGCCCATTAAACCGCGTACCGGAGACGCCGCGTTCGCCGCTTGATGTTCTAAGGTGTGACGACGCAGGTCAAACCACATACGGCGCGCCGGGGATAAGGCGAGCAGTGAGTCAATTTCGTTTTTATCATTACGCGGGAATTGAATAATGGACTCTTCTAACCAGTCATCTTGATCACTAATGCGGTATTCGATCAAGCCATCGATCTCTTCGACTTCTAACACGGTGAAGGTGTCATCTTGGAAGTGAAGTTGATCACCAATTGTCAGTGTGCGTCGCACAAGACTGGTTTGATCGTGTGAGTATTGACGGTCTGTTTCTGCATCAGGAAAGTGCAGAGTAAAAGATTTGGCTTGTTTTTCGACTATCATGCCAACGCCGAGATCAGGCTCGTTGCGGCTACTCCATCTTTGTCCAGTTTGGTACATGGTTATACGTTGTCCGGTTCTATTAAAGTTAAGCTACCTTGGCAGAGGTCCGTCAGGGCGGCTTGTTGCTCTGGCCAAGTTCGTTCAATGACAGCAAGATCGAGAATGATGCTGTCACTGTATGTTTTATCGGTGACTTCGATGTCGCTTTGTTCTAGCCAGTACTCGACCTTGCCTAGTAAAGGGTAGGCGATTTTTAGCTGAACAGGGCGACGTGGGTAGATATTTTCATATTCGGTTTGGGTCAAGGCTTCTTGAACCGCTTGGCTGTATGCTCTGACCAATCCACCGGCACCCAATTTGATGCCCCCAAAATAGCGTGTCACCACTAAGGTAATTTCGCCAAAATCAGAGTGTTGCAAGACGTTTAACATGGGTTTTCCAGCCGTACCTTTTGGCTCACCATCGTCACTTTGGTCCCATAGGTGAACGTTATTCGGTGCACCGGCAACAAAAGCCCAACAGTTGTGATTGGCATCCGGAAACTCGTTACGAATCTCGGCAATAAATTGCTTCGCCGCATCGCGACCTCGGGTACGACACACAGTGGTGATAAATTGGCTGTTTTTGATTTCCAATTCAAAGCGTTGTCTGTGTGTTGGGCTGAGATAATAATCCATGTAAACTTGCTTGCTTGTTGTTTTCGCTATAAAAAACGGTATTAAGGTAAGACCCATCAATGAATGATAGTCTAGTCTCTTCGCCGTCTCCATGACATGGTGCAAATGTCTTTATTTTGATTAGTAGGTTTATTTTTTTATGACAGATTGGCTTTGGCAATCCGTTTGGGCTTTTTCAGGCTTTTTCACAGGCACCTTGTTGGCGTCCATTATTGCGGCGCTTATTGTACAGGCTATGCGCCGTCAGTGGCAGCAGTCACATGCAAAAATTCAGCAACAAAATGAAGAATTACAACGACTTTTAGGCCAATCCAAGGATCAATTGCATTATTTGGAAAAAGAGTCCATTACCTTGGAGCAACAATTTGCGGCAGCGCAGCAAGTATGGCAAGAAAAAGAGGCGTTTTATCGGGAGCAGAAGAAGCAGAATGAGGTGGAGTTTAAGCAGCTGGCGCAAGATATTATGAGTCAGCAAGGCATGAAATTAGCGAAAGAGAACGAACGTCAGTTGGGCTCTTTGTTGACGCCACTGGGCACTCAGATTCAGAAATTTCAGGAACGAGTGGAAAAAAGCTATGAAGCCGAAGCTCGTGAGCGTTTTTCTCTCGCGAAAGAAATTAAAAACCTGCAACAACTCAACCAGAAAATCAGTGATGATGCGGTGAATCTGACCCATGCTTTGAAAGGTCAGAATAAATTACAAGGCGGTTGGGGTGAGGTCATCTTAGAGCGTATTTTGGAGCGCTCTGGGTTGGAAAAAGGCCGAGAATATCAGGTTCAGGCGTCTTATCAGACGGAAGACGGTCGTCGGTTACAGCCTGATGTGGTGATTCATTTGCCTGATAATAAACAAATCGTGGTGGATTCCAAAATGGTGCTGGTCAGTTATCTGGCTTACATGGAAGCCGAGACAGAGGATGATCGTCAACGCGCCTTGAAACAGCATTTGGACGCGGTACGTCGTCATATGAAAGAGCTGAGTGCCAAGTCGTACCAAGATTTGCCCGGTGTGTCATCGCTGGATTTTGTGCTCTTGTTCATCCCTATCGAAGCGGCGTTTGGTTTGGCATTGCAGGCGGATAACGGTTTATTTAGTGAAGCCTTTGAACACAATATCATTATTGTGGGTCCGTCTAACTTGCTGGCGACTTTGCGCACGGTGCAAAACATTTGGCGTAATGAAAAACAAAGCCAAAATGCCATTGAGATTGCCCGCCAAGCGGGTGCCATGTACGACAAGTTCTCTGGCTTTGTTCAGGATATGGATGATATTGGTAATAAATTGGATGCGGTGAATCGCAGTCATGATGCTGCATTGAAAAAATTAAGCACAGGTCGGGGGAATTTGTTGGCCAGAGCGGAAAAACTGAAGGTGATGGGGGCGAAAACCACAAAAGTCTTGCCGGAAGCGCACCTCAATCAGGCCTTAGAAAGTTCCGATGATGAGGCACGCAACGAGGACTAGATTACGCCTTCTTGGACGAATAAATCCAATGCACACTGGCGTGTTGAATGTAGCTGGTGTTGCTAAGGATAAATAAAATTTGCTGGCTGGTCGCGGCTTGCTCTTGTGAGGTGAGTTTGTCGGCCAGAGCGATGATTTCAATATCGAGCTGTTTGTTTAGGTAATGCAAACGAGTATTGTCGATGTCCAAGTAAGCTTTGTGCTCTCTTAATAAGTAACCAAAATCCGCGAGAATTTGTTGTCTTGAGGGCAACTTTAAATGAGGCGGTTTGCCTGTGGTTTCTTTACGGAAACTGTCGGTTTGGATGGTATCGTCCGTGTCCACATGCACCATTACATCCGCTACCTGAGGATGAGCTTGTTTGATGGTGTAAGCGACAAGATCACCAAGATAATGGCCTTCACTCACTGTAGCGTGGCTGGGCACATGGATGTGCATATCGAGGTAAATCTTTCCCGCCATAGAACGAGCGCGCATATCGTGCGGTGCCATGACATTTTTTAAACCATTTGCCGTCTCTTTGATTTGTGTCATCAACTTAGGATCAGGTGCGGTGTCGACCAATTCAGCGAGGTTTTCCCAGATCATGCCAATGGCCATTTTGCCGATTAATAAGGCGACAAAAATGGACGCGGCCATGTCGGCCCAAGGCAAGCCTAAATATATTCCCACCAAGCCAGCTAATACCGCGACAGAGGAGAGCGCATCACTGCGACTGTGCCATGCATTAGCGACCAGCATTTTACTTTGAATCTGCTCGCCTGCGTGTTTGGTGTAATGGAAGATGGCCTCTTTCACAACAATGGTCAACAAGATAGCAGCCAAGCCGTACCAGGTGAATTGTGCATTATGGCTGTCGTTCGTAATCGCGTCTAAGGCAATGCCAACGGCGACTAACATGAGGACAAAGCCAAGCAACACTGTGGTCAGTGTTTCAAACCTTAGGTGGCCGTAAGGGTGGTTTTCATCCGGTCCACGGCGTGCGTTGGCAGAGGTAACGTAGACAAACACATCGGTGACTAGGTCGGAGAGAGAGTGAATGCCGTCTGCGAGTAGGGCTTGTGATTGGGAAAAGTGGCCAGCAATGATTTTGGCTAAGCCCAATAAGGCATCCCAAACCGCGCCAACCAGAGTCACTTTTTTGGCTATCTTTTGTTCTTGCAGGAGTTTTGACATTTATCCACTCTAGGGTTTGAAAAAATGGTTTTTAAGGCGGCAATGGGTTGTGTTGTTATTGTGCTATTTAAGGTGCGATACCAGCTTATCTGGCTTGGCGAGCTTTCTCCCCAAGCTTATCCACGATATCTGTGGAAAAGCCTAGGGAGGCCAGAGGTTACTTGATCTCGAACCATAAACAGAACGACTCGAAAAACTCGCGCATGGTCAGTGACATTAGGGAAAAATTAGCGTCCATGTCAGACAAACCACCACCTTGAGAATCGTTAAAGGCAGCTTCTTTCAAGGCATCGTCAAATTTGATCTTACGTAGAGTCAGATCATCGTGTAGCACAAAGCTCATTTTGTCGGTCCAGCGTAATGCCAAATTTTTCACTGACATGCCTTGTTCAAGGTGACGAGTCACGTCTTCGGAAAGTGGCTCTAAGGCTTTAAAGCGGATGCTGGCTTTGTCTTCAGAGCTGTCTTGGATTTCACATTCTTCGCCGGTTTCAAGGCTGGCTGGTACTTCGTTTTTGGTCAGCCAATCGGTCATTAGGCTGGCAGGCGACACTTGCGCTTGTAGCGGTGTCATTGGGAAGCTGCCTAAGGTGGTTTGTAGGTGCTTGAAAAGCAATTCTGTCATGCTGGCATTGGTGCTGTTGAGCACCACGATCTTGGCTTTAAGATCGATATAAGCCCAAATGTCAGAGCGTTTTGAAAAGGCTTTTGGACGCAGGGTGAAGACTAATTCGTCTTTCATGTCGGCTTTTTCTTTGCGACCCACTTTACGACCTTCGATTAACTCGATTTCCGCAACTTTGGCTTCCAGTTCTTCACGAACCACGGCCGATGGCAAAACTTTTTCTTCTTTGCCTGCACGGAACAGTAAGCAGCGATCACTGGCTAGACTCCATTGCTCACTGTTACGAATCAGTGGTAACCAGCCGAAAGAGAATTCTTCCTGCGAACCGCATTCTTGTAACGGAAATTCTGGTATTTTTTTAATTAGCTCATTGGTATCCAGTGACTCCGTGTCACTTAATTGGAATATTTGGGCATTTTTAAACCACATAGTTAATCTCTCACAGCTTCTTTAAAGTGTTTTCGGCACACAGATAAGTAACGATCATTGCCGCCAATTTCTACCTGAGCCCCTTCTTTCACAGGAATTCCTTGCTCATTAACCCGTATTACCATAGTGGCTTTGCTGCCACAATGACACACGGTTTTTAATTCAATCAGTTTATCAGACCATGCTAACAAAGCTTGGCTGCCTGGGAATAACTCGCCTTGAAAATCAGTGCGAATACCGAAGGCTAAAACCGGAATGCCCATTTTATCGACCACTTCGGACAAAGCATAAACTTGTTGTTTGGTTAAAAACTGAGCCTCATCAATTAGAATACAACTTAGACGCTGTTTGGCGCTTTCGTTTTTAATCAGTTCAGTGATGTTTGTTTTATTATCAAACAAAC
This sequence comes from Marinomonas aquiplantarum, assembly GCF_003314975.1. GTDB lineage: Bacteria > Pseudomonadota > Gammaproteobacteria > Pseudomonadales > Marinomonadaceae > Marinomonas > Marinomonas aquiplantarum. The sequence goes on along the minus strand of NZ_QNRF01000006.1, from coordinate 135,387 downwards.
TGGCTTGAGCGGAAATCCCAATGCGTGAAGCGATCTTGCCGGTTTCAAATCTGTCGTCAATGGAGGCGGTTAATAATAAAACCTGCATGCCTCTTTCTTGATAATTATGGGCAGATTGAAGCAGTACGGTGGATTTTCCTGCATTCATCGCTGAATAATAAAAATAGAGTTTTGCCATATAACGCTGCGTCGTTGCCAATTGAATAAAATGGGCCGGACAGTATAGCAAAACTCTAATATGAATGGCGGGTTTTCTATGGGGTGTTTATGTTGGGCTTTTTAGAGGACGTTTTTTTAGCTGTTTGGCGCCGTCTTGAATTTGTTGGAGCAGCCATTCAGAGCGTTTTAATCCGCTCATTTCACACAGTTGATCGAGTGTGTTGATGGCTTCTTGTTCGATGACAAGCTCTAATCGCTTTAAGCCCAACTTCTTTTCTTTTTGACGTTGTGCGCGTTTATTCAGCTTTAGCTGGTCTTTGCGGTTTAAGGTGCTGGTTCTTGGTCGGCCTGGGGCTTTGCCAAACAGGTCGATAGTATTACGGTCGGTGGACGCTTTAGCCATGTTGTTTTCGGTTATGTCGAGTGGATCTTGAAAGGGCGCTGACCAACATGCTTATGGTCAGTGCCCGTTAAATTTAGTTTTGTGCCGTTTGTTTTTCGGCTTGTTTTTGTGCCATCTGATTGGTGGCAATGAAATCAAGCAGAATCTCAGACGCTTCTTTTGCGTAAGTGTCTTCTTCACTGGCTTCAATGTCATCAACAGACGCCACTGGCTCTAACCCTAATGCTTTAAGACGGGTGTTCTCACGATCCAAGTCACGTTGCTCGTTTTCTTCGCGCTGATGAATACGGGTATTTTCATTAAGCGAGATGGTTTTGTATTTTTCCACCTGTTGCTTGAAATGGTCAATTTGATCATTAAGGGCGATGAAGTTGGGATCTTTTGCCATTCTTGCTTCATGACGCGGGGTCAAAATCGGCAAGTAAGCAGGCATGTTCCAATAAACAGGGTAGCGTGTTTCATGGATTTTGTCCCAGGGTAGAGGGTTGTCCAATGCGCTCTCACCAACAGACTCTTTGTCGATCAAAGAAGGGAAGGCAATGTCTGGCATAACGCCCTTGTGTTGCGTACTTTCCCCTGACACACGGTAAAACTTAGCTTGGGTGATTTTTAGCTGGCCCTTGTCTAGTTCTTGCAGTACTTGCACTGTGCCTTTGCCAAAGGTCTGGTCGCCCAGAATAAGCGCTCGACCATAGTCTTGTAATGCGCCTGCGACGATCTCGGAGGCGGAAGCACTCATACGGTTAACCAATACTGCCATCGGCCCACTGTAGGTGATGCTTGGGTCCGAATCACCTAATGGGGTAACACGACCGCTTTGGTCGCGAATCTGTACGGTTGGGCCAGAAGGGATGAAAAGCCCAGCCAAGGCGTTGGCTTCTTGTAACGAACCACCACCATTGTTGCGCAGATCTAAAATCAGTGCGGAAATGTCTTCTTTTTGCAGTTCTTCAATCAGCTTTTTGGTGTCTCGGGTGGAGCTTTTGTAGTCTTTCTCGCCAGCTTGAATAGCGGCAAAATCCGAGTAGAAAGTGGGGAGCGAAATGACACCGACTTTATAGGTTTCACCACCGCGTTCGACTTCGACGATTTCTTTTTTGGCAGACTGATCTTCCAGTTTGACTTTCTTGCGTACGATGTCGATGACTTTACTGGTTTGTGTGTCCCCTTTACTTGGGGTGATTTCCAGTCGCACAGTAGTGTCGCGTTCACCACGAATCATATCCACGACATCGTCAAGACGCATGCCGACCACGTCAATCATAGGGCCATCTTCTTGACCAACGGCAATGATTCTATCGTTCGGCGCTAGTTCGCTTTGTGTGGCGGCTGGGCCACCAGGTACTAGGCGTACTACTTTGGTGTAATCATCGTCCATCTGTAAGACAGCACCAATGCCTTCTAGTGACAAGCTCATGTTGATGTTGAAGGTTTCCGAAGCTCGTGGTGCGAAATAGCTCGTGTGTGGGTCTAATGCCGCGGTTACAGCATTGGCAAAAATTTGGAATACATCAACTGCGTTGGTTTGATCCACTTGCTTTAGTTGGTTTTTATAACGACGTTCTAGGACGGAGACAATTTTGTCTTCGTCTTCGCCATTCATTTTCAGAATCAAAGCACGGTTTTTCAAACGCTTACGCCAGTAATCGTCCAGTTCAGCCTGTGAGGTGGCCCAATGTTGATTGTCTGGGTCGGCGTTTAGGCTCTCATCAATAGTGTAATCAAAGGATTTAACCATGTCTGGCAGGTCGGCTTGGAGACTTTTAACACGGTCTTCGAAACGCTTTAAGTAGAGGTTGTAAATGGTGTAGGCCACTTGGGTATCACCATTACGAAGGGCGTCATCGAATTCATAACGATACTTTTCTAGCGCATCAATATCACTTTGTAAAAAGAAACTCTTGGTTGGATCCATGGCATCGATATAATAGTCGAATGCTTTTGTCGAAATGGTGTCGTCAATCTGAGGTCTGTTGTAGTGAATGCCTTCTAGCATTTCTACTAACTCTTTAGAAACTTGATCGTACTCATGAGGAGGTTGTAACTCCTGATAGGCGGATACGGGGGTGACGGCAAAAGAATAGCCTGTAAGTAGGCAAAGTAGTAAGCGTTTTAGGTTCATCCGGTGTCGTATCTCTCTGTCTATTTTGTACATCATTGGTAAAATCATATTAGACACAGGGCGTTAAGGCTAGCCTAAGTGTTAAAAAGTCACTTTTAAAGCATTTTGCTTATGGAAAAATATGGAATATTCACAATTTAATGATTCATTGTTGTCCTTTCTTCAAGCGTCACCCACGCCTTTCCATGCGACAGACAGCATGCGTTCGGCTCTGCTTGCAGAAGGTTATGTTGAGCTAATTGAAGAAGATAATTGGGTTATTGAAGAAGGTGGGAAGTATTTTGTTACTCGTAATGAGTCTTCCTTGATTGCGTTTACGATGCCAGTGTTGGACGTGAGTCAAACTGGTTGGCGTATGATTGGGGCGCATACGGATAGCCCATGTTTGAAATTGAAGCCGAATGCGCATGTGGATCGCTTTGGCTACCATCAGTTGGGCGTTGAAGTATACGGTGGTGTGCTGCTGCATACTTGGCTGGATCGTGATCTGTCGATTGCCGGTCGTGTCACCGCTAAAACTGACGCTGGCGATATTGTCAGTCGTCTGGTGGATTTCAAAGACCCGATTGCAGTGGTGCCGAATTTGGCGATTCATTTAAATCGCAAAGTAAATGAAGGCTTTTCGGTTAACCCGCAAGAGGAAATTTTACCTATTTTGTGTGGTGCGGATAACGAATTCGATCTTCATCAGTTGTTGATTGCTCAGCTCGGGCTACAGCATCCTGATTTGTCGGTGGCACAGGTGTTGGATTTTGAATTGAGCCTTTATGATACTCAGCCAGCGGCCTTGGTTGGTTTGCATAAAGAGTACATTTGCTCCGCTAGGCTAGATAACTTGTTGAGCTGTTACGTAGGCTTGCAAGCTTTGTTAAGCTCCAGCAATGAGCGTCCTAGTTTGCTGATTTGTACCGATCACGAAGAGATAGGCAGTTTGTCGGCGTGTGGTGCCAATGGGCCGTTCTTGGACGATGTATTACGACGTTTATCGCCTAACCCAGAGCAATTCGTACAAGCGATCCAGCGTTCTATGTTGGTGTCGGCGGATAACGCTCATGCCTTGCACCCGAACTATGCCAATCGTCACGATAACAACCATGCGCCAGCGATTAACAAAGGCGCGGTAATTAAGGTCAATGCGAATCAACGTTATGCGACCAACAGTGAAACAGCGAGTATTTATCGTGATGTTGCAGCACAAGAAAATTACGATGTACAAACCTTTGTCGTGCGCAGTGACATGGGGTGTGGCAGTACCATCGGACCTATTACCTCAGGAGAAATTGGTGTGCCAACGATAGACATAGGTTTGCCAACCTTTGGTATGCACTCGATTCGTGAGTTGGCTGGTAGTCATGATGCATTCGGTTTGTATAAGGTGCTGGCGCGCTTTACTAAACGAGATAAATTGATGACTCGTTAAGGGAAACCGTACTCAGTATGCCTGTTGTAAACAGCTGACGGAAGGAGTCATTAGCCTTGTGTCAGGCAGTAAACATAAAAAAAACCACCGCATTGTTATGCGGTGGTTTTTTTTTGAGCCAAATACAGAGTGTTAGTTTTGAGCAACCAACCATTTATCAAGTTGTTTGATCTTATCTTCCGTTAAGTCACCGGTTGCTTCTAACAAGCTAAGTTGCTTTAGAACGAAGTTATAACGGTATTGCTCATAAGTATTTTGCGCATCGTATAAATTTGATTGCGCGTCTAGTAATTCAACTAGGTTACGAGTCCCCACATCATAGCCGGCTTTGGTGGCTTCTAAAGCACTGTTACGTGAGCGAATTAGCTGCTGTTGTGCTTCAATTTGTGCCACTGCCGTTTGCAGGTCAAGGTACAAGCTACGAATATTTAACTCGATAGATTGTAATGAACTGGCTTTTTGTTCGATTGCTGACTCCGCTTCAGCGGAGGCCTGGCGAACAGAAGCGTTAATCGCGCCACCACTGTACAGCGGAATGCTAACACCTAAGGAAAGCGCCGTGGTATTCGTTGCGCCACTGGCTAAAGAACTGGATGTTATGCTGTAGTCATTGTCGGTGCGAGAAAGTGAACCCGTAATGGCAACCGTTGGTGTGCGGCCATTGGCTTTTTGAATGCTGATATTGTTTTCCGCACTTTCTACGGCTAGGTCTAAGATTTTCAGCTCTTTGTTGTCTTTTTGTGCTTTTGCGATCAAAGCATCAACCGTCATGCTTGGGTCAAGGCGAATAGGGTAGTCAGCCGATAGGGTTGGAATGCTGTTGATGACACGGCCTGTTCTTTGGTACAAGGCTTTTTGCGCGTAGGCCACACTTGAACGTGCACTTAATTCGGTCACTCGAACAGCATCGTATTCGGCTTGAGCATCTTGTAGATCTGTAATGGACGCTAAGCCCACTTCGTATTGTTTCTTAGCACGATCCAATTGGCTGGCAGTACTTTTTACCAAGGCTTCAGTGGTTTGTAAGGTTGACTGAGCAATCAATAAATTGAAGTATTCAGTCAGTGTGGTCAGCGCCAAGTCTTCTTCAGAGTTTTCGTAACTGACACCCGCACTGACAGAGCTGATTTCGACCGCATCAACCGCGTAGCCAAGGGCTGGAGAATAGATAGGGTAATTCAGTTCTAGGGCCAAGGAGTTTGAATTGTTGTCGTATTCAACTGAAGGGCTGTCTACGTCGGTATAACCCAAGCTACCACTGAAACTAATTTGTGGGTAGAGATTACCCTTAGTTACCGTGACACCTTCTTTTTGTGCTTGGTAAGTTGCGGCAGCAGCACGTAAGCCAGGATCATTTTGTTTCGCCAGTTTATAGACTTCGTAAATGCTTTCGGCTTGAACCGCTGTACTGCTCAAAACAGCAGCCGTTATCAAAGATGAGATAATATGCTTTTTCATAGATTTCTGTAGGCTCATAGTATGAAATTTAGTTATAATACTAGCGTAACTTCTGGTCTTGTGGCAGTGCCATTTTCGCTATATCTATTATGACTACTGACCATATCATAACGAAATGTTTTGAATAGGCTTCTAATGTGGAAACTTATTGCAAGCCACTGACTTCCTTGTCTTTATAAAATTTTATTTTTTCACCTCAATTGTATAAGTGATGACTTTTTCTTGTTGCGGCGCCAGTTTGTCGGCGATCAGTAAGCCATTGGCAGCGGTTTTAGTGACGTGATTGGCTTTAATAATATCGACAATGCCATTGGTGTTCTGCTGCAAAGCAAACTCCGCCATTTTTGTATCATGATTTTTTACTGTCAGCTGCCAAACTTGGCGACTAGGCAATTGTTTAGATGAGGCGTTAACTAAGGTTAGGTGCCCACTGATGGCTTGGCTTTTATTGGTGATCACTTCTTGCGTTTGACCTGCTCGCATCTGATTTAGGCTGACTTGGTTGGCCGGAATTAATAGCGGACCTTGCTGCCAGAAGGTGTTGTAACGTCCCGGCATGCTGTCTTGCTTTAAGGTAAAAGTGAGTTGGTTATGGAAGTTCAGAGGTATACGGCCAAGCTGTCCGCTATGAGTGAACTGTGTGGCTATGTGACGTTGCTCTTGTATCTTCAAGGTATCACTGGGTAGAGCATACAAGGTGCTGGAATAAGAAGCCAATTCGACCTGGTCGGCTAAGGGGAATACCACTTCATTGTCTTGATAGCTAACTTGTGGTGCCGCTGAATCGAGCATCATAGTGGCTCGTTCGGTTTTGAACTGTGGACTGGGCTGTTGGTGAGAGTAATGCAGCAAGCTAGAGTCTAACACCAATGCTTGGTTGGACTGATTCGTCATTAAGGCTTGCTGAGTCAAGGTTACCTTGTTGTCACTAAAAATGAGATTCAGTTGTGGTGTCCAGGACAGCAAATCTGTCTGGTAGCTGATGGACAGTTTGTTTGTATTTTGTTTTGGTTCATTATGGGATTCGAGTGGAATCAGATAAAAGTCACCCATTGGCAAGGTGACGGGGCGATTATTAAGGCTGAGAGTAAAGGTATGCTGAGCTTGATTGACCTGAGTGAGTAAGCCGGTGTAGTTGAGGTCTCTGTGTTTATGTTCGACGCGAATTTTGCTGTCAATTTGGTTAAGCCATTGTCGTTCAGAATCATTGCCAAGGTATTCAATTGGTCTGAAGTCGGTGGCTAATGGTAATACACTGCCCGTGACTGGGGGTAAAGTCAGTGTGTTGTTGTCTTCGACAATCTGGCTGTTTTGTAAGCCAATAACCGCTTTAATTGGGGTCGCCAGCACGGGCTGACACAAAGCGCTTAGTACTAAAACTGTCATTGTTTGAGCGTGTGATTTATGCATAACTCAGAATCCTTCTCGTGTTTTTAACATCTTATGATCGTGCCATCTGCTTCCTCATGTTAACCTAATGGCAACGAAATATAGTTGGAAATATAGGTCATTTGTGTGGATAAAACATTACTGATTATTGACGGTTTGAATTTGATTCGACGACTTTATGCGGCATTGGAAGCCGAGCAAGATGCTGTTCGTCGGGTTGAACGCACACAGAGTATTGCGATTGATGCGTTGAGTAAATTAGCGCAACAATTTGAGCCTGATTATGCGGTCGTGGTGTTTGATTCAAACGGTAAAACTTGGCGCCATCAGGTCTATCCTGAATACAAATTGGGCCGCGTTCCCATGGACGATGCGTTATTGGAGTCGTTAGACGATTTTGCCAGGGTGTTTCGTTTTAATCGTTTTCCCTGTCTTCGTATGGAAGGTTGGGAAGCGGACGATTTGATTGCTACTTTGGCGGTTAAGGCGTCCCAACACAAGGTGACGTCTTATATTGTCTCGACCGATAAAGGATTTACTCAATTATTAGGTGATGAATGCATACTCCAGTATGACTATTTTGCCAAGCTGGGTTACAACAAAGCTTGGGTGCCTGGTAAATATGGTGTTCAGGCAGAGCAATTGATGGATTATTGGGCTTTAGTAGGCGACACCACTAATCGTATTCCAGGGGTAAAAGGCATTGGCCCGAAAACGGCGTTAAGCATCATTGCGGATGCCCCGACCATTGAAGACATTTATGCCAATCTGTCGCATTTTCCTGAACGTATTCAAAAGCTCCTCGCTGGTGGCTATGAACAGTGCTTGCTGTCGCGCTCTTTAGTGTCGTTAAAGACAGATGTGTCATTGGGCTTTTCTTTATCGAAACTCAAGTACCAACCAAAAAGTGAAGCTTAACGAAACGCTTGCTTAAGTTCGGTCAGACGATTATTCACCACGTCAAACAACTGGTTGATGATCTGGCTCGCGTCTTGAAATAGGCCATCTGGATCACGCTGACTCAGTGTATCTTGTTCCACACTGCGTTTTATTTCACCAATGAATTGTTGCAGAACTTGATTGCTGTTCGCCGGCAATAATTGACTTAATTTCGCATGATGCTCAGTGATTTTTTCTAAGGTAAAAATAAGCTGTAGCTTTTTATCTGAACTCAAGTCCTGCTTACTAGCCACTTGTACACTTAGGGCGCGAATTTGGCCTAGAGCTTCGGCTAACTCTGGTAGCGTTTTAACCAGTTGCTGTGCCGTCTGGCGCACCGTTTTCTGGCGGCTTGTGGTGAGGGCAAACTCATCTGCGAGATCCCATAAAGCGTCCAGTTGGCGATTGATTAAGCCCGTGTGCAGCTGGAAGCTTTGACTGCTTTGGATCGCGTTGTTTTGTAGCAGCTTTAACCACTGTTTATGAGCATATTGAATACTGAGTTGTGCTGGATAGGCATGTTTTTTTTCAAAAGACAGTATCGCATCGTATTGAGTTTGAATGTCTTTTTCTACCTGAGTCAATTTGTCTTTGAAATCTAGGTTGCCATTTAACAAGCCGCTGTGCATTCCTCTATGTTGTTGTGTCAGTTTGATGAGTTCAACAAAATATTGGACACCTTGGATGCCTTCTATTGTGTGTTTTTTGGCATGAATTTCACTGTAAAGGTGTCTGATAAGTGCCAGAGTGATAATGGTAAAGCTGGTGATACCGAGCAGGATGATTACATTCATGACAAGGTTTCCTTTTGATCCAAGCGAGATGAAAGCCATTCCAGATATTTGACCATGTCCTTTGCGTCTTGACTGGCCTTGCTGTGTTGTTCGCTAACGCTGCTAATGCTTTTTAGTCGACCTGACATCTTATTGTTGGTTTGTTGGAATTCACTAATGCCTTGCATTGATTGTTTGACTTCTCGTTGGGTTGATTGAGCGGCGTCATAGATGGCAGAGAGAGCAGAGTGTGCTTCCCCGGAGCCTTTTGAAGCTAAGTCAGCGAAGTCAATTAACTTTAAACTGGTTTGTTCTGAAGCATGCACTTGAGTGGCAATGGAGTTCACCATTAAGCCAATATCTTGAGCTGCCAGTTCGGTGTTGGACGCCAGCTCTCTTACTTCGTTTGCGACAACGGCAAAGCCCCGACCGGCTTCACCAGCTCGAGCAGATTCAATGGCAGCATTAAGGGACAATAAATTAATGTTCGATGTGATTTGTTCTATGGTGGCAACGAAGCCTTTGATTTTCTCTGTGGTTTGAATGAGTTCCTGCATTTGTGCTTGGTTTTCTGACACAGTGGCTTGCATGCTGGTGATTTGTTGACCGAGATTCGCCAGTGCTACCTGTCCATTTTGTGAATGATGGTGTGTTTGGTGTGCCATGTCTAAGGTGGTTTGTATACGAGCCAAAATATCATCAATGGCGATACTCATCGCCGCACTTTCTTTTACTAAGGTATCCAGCGCTTGATGCTCTTCAGCGGCCCCTTGAGCGACCATGTTAGAAGAGGTTTGTAATTCATTTGCGGTGTATTGGGTTTCTTGTGAGCAGCTGGTGAGTAAATGTTGTTTGCGATTAAGGTGACGCAGTAGGTTATTAATCTGGCTGGCAAGGTGGTTAAATTCTTTATCGTTGTGGGACAGTTCTAAGGTGTGGCTGGAGTCGAGTGTTTGCAGATGTCGGTTAAGCTCTTTGATTCTCTGCTGAGTTAAGTGGCTGGCAGACATGGCAAAGTACACCAACAGACTGGTGCTAACTAAAATCACTGTCTGAGCTTGAGGTTGTAAAAATGACCAATACAGGGCTGAGATAGCAAGCGCACCAAGTAGAAACATGATGATAAGACGTGCGTAATAGGGGAGAGCCGTTATGAGTATGGTTCCTGGTTTCAGTAGCATGTTGGTCCTTCATTGTCATGATAGAGTGTTTATCAAAGCAATAAACAGACCAGTAAGGCTGAAAGTGAATTCATTTAGTGCGCAATACGATACTTACGTGGAACATAAAGAGGCATTGCTAGGGCAATTTGAATGCGTATTTGCTCCCTAATATCTTATGAATAGGCGTCAATTTGCCTCAATTTGTGAACTTTGAGCGAATGAGATCAGCCGAACAGGAAGAGTGGGGAAGGCAGACAAGTGTGCTTGATTTTTGTGCATGTTTGATTCGGTAGGGACGATTTTGAGCACGCTGGAAGCATTGGGTCAGTTCGTTTCCGCTTCACAAAGAGAAATATCCAGCCAAGTGAGGAAAAGATGACGGCAGCCCCTTACTCATCCTAGTCGAGATGCTTATAATAGGCCCATCTTTGTAGAAAGCGGATAATTGAGAACATTATGTCTGAGGTAAGAACACGTATTGCCCCGTCACCAACGGGTGATCCTCATGTTGGTACGGCTTATATTGCATTATTTAATATGGCGTTTGCACGCAAAATGGGCGGTAAGTTTATTTTGCGTATTGAAGACACCGACCAGACTCGTAGTACGCCTGAATCAGAAAAAATGATTCTCGACGCTTTGCGTTGGTTGGGATTAGATTGGGCTGAAGGTCCAGACGTTGGGGGTGAATACGGCCCTTATCGTCAAAGTGAGCGCGGTGATATTTATGGTCAATATGCACGTGAGTTAGTCGAAAAAGGCCATGCGTTTTATGCTTTTGAAACACCGGAAGAGCTGGATCAAATGCGCGCTGAGCAAAAAGAACAAGGCTTGCCGCAAAAGTACGATGGTCGAGCATTGCTGCTGTCTGAGGAAGAAGTACAAGCCAAGCTAGATGCTGGTGTGCCATACGTCATTCGTATGAAAGTACCAGAAGAAGGCGTGTGTGTGGTACAAGACATGTTGCGCGGCACCATTGAAATTGACTGGGCTCAAGTCGACATGCAAGTGTTGTTAAAAGCCGATGGTATGCCAACGTACCACCTAGCGAATGTTGTAGACGATCATTTGATGCAGATTACTCACGTGATTCGTGGTGAGGAATGGATCAATTCAGCACCTAAACACATTTTGCTGTATCAATACTTCGGTTGGGACATGCCAACCTTATGCCACATGCCGTTGTTGCGTAACCCTGATAAGTCCAAGCTGTCTAAGCGTAAAAATCCGACCAGTATTTTGTACTACCAACGCATGGGTTACATGGCAGAAGCCGTGATCAACTACCTAGGTCGTATGGGTTGGTCTATGCCGGATGAGCGTGAAAAGTTCTCGTTGGATGACATGATTGAGCATTTCGACATTCAGCGTGTTTCCCTTGGCGGTCCGGTATTTGATGTTGAAAAGCTAAGCTGGTTGAACGGCATGTGGATTCGCGAAGACCTAACCCCAGAAAGCTTCGCGCAGAAGTATGTAGAATGGGCGTTGAATCCTGAATACTTGATGAAAATCTTACCTTTGGTGATGCCACGAGTAGAAACTTTCTCGGACGTGGCCGATGTGGCTGGCTTCTTCTTGAAAGGTTTACTGCCATTGACCAAAGAAGACTTTGCTAGCATCAAGATGGAAGAAGAAAACCTGCGTAAAGCCATGCAATTTGCTTTATGGCGCTTGGAAGCGCTAAACAAGTGGGAAAAAGACAACATCTTTAACGAAATGAAGTCTTTGGCGCAAGCTATGGACATCAAGCCAAAAGATTTCTTTGCGCCTTTATTTGTCGCTATTTCAGGTACGACAGCGTCGGTATCGGTTTTTGATGCCATGGCTATTTTGGGTTCAGACATTTCTCGAGCTCGTATGCGTACAGCAGTGAATGCACTTGGTGGACCATCTAAGAAAGAAACTAAGCGCTGGGAGAAAGAATTCGCTGCTCTGTAATCAGAGAGGTATTCTAATAAGGGGGATTAGTAGAGGATAATGCCTTCTACTTGTTGCTCTTAAAGCGCACATAAAAAAACCGGCCACTGGCCGGTTTTTTTGTTGCTATAGAGAGCGTTAGGTTAGCTCAGCATTATTTCGTGGTAAAAACACTTGTCTTACTGTCTAGGCTAGAAACCTGGTTATGGATGTCTCTGGTGTTGCCTTCAATGCTGTTGATGAAGTTATTATCACGTTGCAGTTGTTGTGCAATCTTATCCATTTCTTCGCTCATATGAATGGCTGTTTTAGCCACCTCTTGGATAGAACGTGCCATTTCAACAGAAGAAGAAGAGCTGGTTTGCGCATTTTGCTCGATTTCACGAATAGCCAGTTCCGCTTTTTCACTGAAGTCTTCGATGGCATGCAGGTTCTCTTGACCATTCTTCATGGTTTCAATGGCATTTTGAGTAGACGACTGAATAGTGCTAACAATGTCTGTGATTTTGGCTGTGGCATCGACGGTTTTCTCTGCCAATGAGCGTACTTCATCAGCAACAACCGAGAAACCTCGGCCGGCTTCACCCGCACGAGCCGCTTCAATGGCAGCGTTCAAGGCAAGCAAGTTTGTTTGGTTAGCCAAGTCGTTGATCATCGCAATTACATTATCAATGTCTTTTGACAATTGACCAAGTTCGTTTAGCTGCTCGCTGGTCTTGTTCACAACTTGGATCGTCGTTGATAGATTAGAAATCGCGCCATTGATGGTTTCAGCGCCTAATTTAGCTGACTCATACGTATTTTGAGATTGTGAGCTCAGATCCTCTGTGGTGTGGGAAATGCTCGAAATCGTCGTTGAGATTTCTTCTGTCGCAGCCGCAAGAGAGTTGGTCTGCTCGCTCACAGAACGGTTGCTTTGAGCAATGCTTGTCACTGAGGTGTTCAGTTCTGTGACCATGCCACTGACGTCTCGAGTCGTCGTGACAACATCGCCAATAACGGTCCCTAAACCTGTGGTCATTTCATTCACTGAGCTACACAACGAATCAAACTCATCATTACGTTTGTTATTCACTGTTAAGCGTGCTGTTAAGTCGCCGCTTTTCACCTTGCCCAAATCTGAGATGATTTGGTTTAGGGTTTTTTTCACGTTGCTACCAATGCTGGCCATCATTAATGCAGCAATAATCGCGACAGCAATACTTACAATGATGACGCTAATACTGGCTTGCTGGGAGCTTGCTGAGGCTTGCTGACGAGCTTCTGTAACCGCTTGTTGCATATAATTAGCGGCTGCTAAACGGGTTTCGCTGAAGTTCTTTTTAGCGGTGCCGAAAGCATTTTGCATTTGGCTAAGTGTTTGGTTTTCGGTATCAAAATTTTCGACGGCAGTGAAGTATTGATTGATGACTTCGCCAAAGCGTTCTTCAAGACCAAAGTTGGTAACACGTTTAAAGAACTTCTCATATCGTTCCATGAAAACTTGTTTGTTTTCTGCATTTGGTTCGAATATGTAGTTTTTTTCTGCTTCACGTACAGGTAGGAATTCTTGCTTAACCAAGCTTAGGAATGAAATTTCTTCCGTCACTGTCTCGCCTAAGCTGGAGATGGAACCTTTTAAACCAGAAGTACCATTAAACCCTACTTTTTGTTTCTGAATGACCAGCTGTTTTAACGCTGTGTTGTAAAGATCCAAAGAGGCGGCAATTTGAGTAAGGTTTTCTTTGGCACCTTCATCTTGAAGCAGTTCAAGATCTTTGTTCAGAATTACGGTGAAATTTTCGTAATTTGTATCAAGTGTTGCGATAAACGCATCAAAGCTTGAATCATCAATGCTGGAAAGTGATTCGTATTCTTCCATTAAAGTAATGGTGAGGGAGGAGAGATCTTTATCGACTGTGGTGAGTCGGTCAAATTGTGATGAGGATGTCTCTTGAACATTTAATCCCTGCAATGCGACGGCGGTAACTACCACAAAGCCAAGAACTGCTGCTATCAAGAGAGAGAGTAACTTGGTGCGAAAACTTAGATTTGCCAACATATGAAATCCTGCATTTATTATTATTTATTGATGAAATAATCGTTTAGATCATTTCTTCACTTTTGCTTGTTTTTGTACCTCATGATTCGGTCAGATCACTATTAGGAAAATGTAAACAAAAGTTACTAAAGTATATTATTGCTTGATTTACCATGAATGCAATCATATTAAGCGCTTTTTAAGCAAGAAAATTGCATTTTAATCGCTGTGAGCCATTTTCAATGGCTTTACCTTGAGAATTAAGAGGTTAGCAGAAAAAAACTATGCTTTGTCGATAGCTTAAGTTTACTTAAATATCGTGTGGGCTAAGCCAAATTTTAGTTTGCTGTTTGCCAATGAAGGTAATGGTACCAGTGTACCTGGCGATACCGGATGAGCTGAATTCAAATTTATACACTCGCTTAATCATCAAATTACCCTGATGCCAGCAAGGCCACCATTTTATACCGGCAACGCTTTGGTCTAGCAATTGTAAGTGATAGGACTCGCAATGTTGTTTAACCGCTAGTGTTGCTTGTTCTCGAATGGCGATGTTACGCCACCAAGCATAGACCATGCTGGCGAATATAAGAACGATGATGATGTCGGTTAGCTGCAGATTCATAATAGAGGTCTTAAAATCAGAAGTGTTCAACATGATAACGAAATTATTGAATTAAGATAACCAAAAGCTTGAACGAGCTGATCGGAGAAGGTGAGAGCGAGTGTATTTGACGGGATGTCTGATTTATTTATGTATGTAGACTAAGGTTAGGCTTAAGTATACATATTATTACGGTCATTCAAGCCGAGAAATAAATACGTGGCTACCTCCAAGCAGGAGAGAAAGGAGAGGTAGCCACGTTCTTTACGCAACGAAGAGCAAGTCGTATAATAACCTCATTGCTACTAAGTAAAATTTGGGCATTCGGGGCAGCGAATGTGTGGGAATCCAAATTGAGTCGTTTACTTAATATCAATGGCCAGTCAGTTGGTTATTATGCGGCCTCCACAGCTCTTTCAGCGTAAAGCTGGATAACCCACTGCTCAATGCGTTCGTCAGTGAGTTCAAATTGTTGGTCTTCGTCAATGGCGAGACCAATGAAACTTTCCTTATTTTCAACACAAGCTCGCGATGCTTCAAACTCGTAACCTTCCGTTGACCATTGGCCAATGAAAGTGGCTTTGGTTGGCAATAGTTTTTCATACAACCAGCCCATCGCATCCACAAAATAATCTCCGTAACCAAATTGGTCACCTAAGCCGTATAAGGCAACGGTAGTGTTCTCAAGAGAAAGTTCAGTAAGCTGATCTTCAATGTCTTCCCAGTCAGATTGGATACCGCCAAAATCCCATGTTGGGATGCCAAGTATTAAAGTGGCGTATTCTTGTAACTGGCTGACTTCAATGTCTTTGATGTTGAAGATATCAACCTGTTCACCCAGTTCTTCCCATTGTTTTGCAATCTTGTGTCCGACTTCTTCGGTGTTATTGGTATCAGTACCGTAAATCAGGGCTATTGATGCTTGAGCCATTTTGTAATCTATTCCTATTTCTTAATGGATTTGGCCGTAATGATGACTACTGACGCCAAAATGTTTAATAAAAGCCGCTTCAAATTGATCTTCAGAAAAGCCACTTTCTGCCACGATGTGAGATTTCGCTGTTGGATCTTGTCTTAATCTCGCTGCAGCGTATTTTATCTTGCTTTGAGTGCAATAGCTTTCAATTGATTGCCCGACAACCAAATAGAAACCAATCATCAAAGCTTCAGTGTTTAAACCGGTTAACGTTGCCAGTTTTTGAACCGTAATCTTGTCGTGTTCTGGTGCTTCAATCAGGTTTTGAGCATGGAACAATTTACTCTGACAATCTTCACAGCGAGAAAGATGACTGAGCATTTGTAACTGCTCAATTAAGGTGAAAATAACCGAATAAATATGACCCGCAAGGCTAATGGAGTGACCGTTATGAGCCAACACAGGTGCAATGATCTGTTTTGTTTTAGTGGTCATAGGAAGGCTGATCGTCATGCCATTATCTGATAAGGCTTTTTGCATAGAAGAAAAATGCTGAATGATTTGATCTTCCGTTTCACCCAATACAGAAGCCAATAAATTTGGGCTAATGCGAATTTGCAGTAGACTTTGCTGCTGGCCTTTTGCCATCTCGAAATGACCGCTAATTGGGCTTGCTTGGTAACGTATTTGTACGGATTGAATGTCTTCAACGGTACGAATGGCCTGCGTTCCAAGAAATGAAAAGTACAACCCAGCCTGAGCTTCTTCTTCCAAGGTTACGTCTTGTTGAGCCTGTATGTGGTGATTCAACAAGGTTAAATTCGGTAGCAAAGACAATAGATGCTTATGCCCAGATAAGACATCAGCAACAGGTTCTTTTACCTGTCCTTGGTTGTCGTAAATATCTTGCATGTGAACTTGCATCTCTTTGCGCCTCTAACTTGATAATGGTTATCATTAAAGAGGTTTTTTTAAATGAATGCAAGTGATTCTCATTAAATATTTTATATAAATTTTCAGGGGCTGATATCTTTCCTCCATGACTGGCCCAAAAAGCCTAAAAAGCGAAGGTTATTTTAAATAATCTGCCCTGTTAAGACCGTATTTTTGCATCTTTTGGTTTAAGGTTCGTCTTGGTAGTTGCAGCTGTTCTAATACTTGTTGGATATTGCCTTCTTGTTGATTCAGGCTGGCTTCGATCAAACTGCGCTCATATTCTTGTACTTTGACGCTCAAGGGTAATGGGGTTTGTGTGTCGATCTGTTCTTGTGCTTGGTAACCCGCCAAAATTTTAGCAATACTGGTATTGGCTTCAAGGGCATAGCGTAGGGCAACGTTTCTCAACTCTCGAACGTTTCCAGGCCAGCCATAAAGTGTCAAAGTCTCCAGGTCAATTGGGCTGAGAGGCCTAAATTCGCCGCCTCTTTGTTCAATGGCCTCTCGGCAAAAATGTTCGAAGAGTAAGGGAATATCTGAGCCCCTATGTCTGAGTTCGGGTAAGTGTATTTGCGACACATTTAAGCGAAAGAATAAGTCTTGTCGAAAGTCGGCAGTGTTTTGTAAATCTTGTTTCGCTGCTGCTACGACTCGAAGGTTAATGCTGATGGTGTGGTTACTGCCAATGCGTTCGACTTGGTTCTCTTGTAATACGCGCAGCAGTTTAATTTGCATCGCAAGGGGCATGCTTTCAATTTCATCAAGAAAGAGCGTGCCGCCACTGGCTAATTCCAGTTTGCCAATGCGTTGTTTGTGGGCACTGGTGAAAGCCCCCGCTTCATGACCGAAGAGTTCACTTTCAAATAAATCGGCTGGTATTGCGGCGCAGTTAATGGCGACAAAAGGTTTTTCTCGGCGAGGGCTGGCATCGTGTAATGCTTTCGCGACCAATTCTTTACCGCACCCGGTTTTACCATAGACAATCACATGGGCATCAATGTTAGCAAAGGTTTGAATTTGATGTCGTACCCGCACAATCTGTTCGTCTTGGCCAATAATAGACTCTTCTAAGCCATGCAAATCACCGAGGTATTGGCTTTGATTAGCCATCTGTAACTGTGTTTTTCGAGCTTGTTTGGCTTTTTCAACGGTCTGGATTAAGCGATTCGGGTCGAATGGTTTTTCGAGGAAGTCAAAAGCCCCATCGCGCAGAGCATTGACGGCCGTATCAATATCTCCGTGCCCAGTGATTAAAATAAAGGGTAATGAAGGATCTTGTGCAAGACATTGATTCATTAACGTCAGGCCATCCATTGGTGACATACGAATGTCGCTGACCACAATACAAGCTTGATCAGCTTGAAATTGATCAAGCAAAGTTTGCGCTTGGTGGAACTCTCTGACCTCATAATCAGAGAGTCTTAGCCACTGAGCTGTTGTGGAGCGTACTATCTCGTCGTCATCGAGCAACCATATTTCAATTGAAGAAATGTCGTTTTGCATTTTATGCCTTTAATAAACGTAATCGGAAAACCAATTCTGCCGCATCATTATAACTTGCTTGCAACTTACCATTCATGTCTTTAGCTAGGTTGGCGCTGATTGCCATCCCCAAGCCTAAGCCCTTGCCAATGGGTTTGGTGGTGAAAAAAGGTTCGAATATGTGTGCTAGTTTGTCTTTCTCAATACCAGGGCCATTGTCTTTAAACTGCATCTCTATGTAGCCGTCATCGGAACTTAATGAAATGTCGATGGCGGGCGTGATGTTGACCTCGGCACAGGCTTGAAGACTGTTGCTGATTAAATTAGTGAAAATCTGTTCAAGACGGCTTGGCTCAGCTAAGACTAAGTCATTTTCATGGCTGTGTAACTGATGGGTGAGGCCGTGCGCTTCTTCGCCTAGATGGTGGAGTGCTTTTTGAAAGCACTGGCGAATGGAGGTCGGTGCTAGTTGTTCTGGTCGACGATAAGCAAAGACCTTTAACTCGCTAGTGAGCTTTTGCATTCTCACCACCAATGACTCTAGGTCCGAGATGACCTTGAGCGCTTGTTCGGAGTCTTGTCGTTTTAACAGCAATTCAGCGGTGTAGGTGAGGGTACGAATGCCTGTTAAGGGTTGATTAAGCTCATGAGCAATGGCGGTAGACATTTGGCCGATCGCTGCCAATTTTTCCGTTCTAAGAAGTTCTTTTTGCGCGACTTGTAGGGCTTGAGTTCGTTCCAGCACCCTATCTTCGAGTCTGGCATTGGCTTCAAGCAAACTGAGTTCGGCTCTTTTACGTTTGCTGATATTGAGTAGGGTGACCAGATAACCTAATGAGTGATCCCATTGCAAAGGAGAAACAGACAGCAGCGCCGGAAAAGTAGTGCCATCATGCTTTTGAAGAATCACTTCTTGTTCGAGCAGGTCTTCGTTGTTATGAATGTCGCCGCTACTCAGCGCGCTTAGAAAGCGCCGCGCGGTTTGGTTCTCAGCGCGCTCTGGTAAAAGAGTCATTAGATTGTGTGAGATAAGTGGGTGGTGTTCACCAAAGTAACGTTTACCCATTGGGTTAACAAAGGAAATGTGACCTTGGTTGGTGAGCAGTAGTAAGCCGACGTGGGTGTTTTCGATAAGCACCCGTTGTTGTAAGACACTGTTGGCAATGAGATGTTGGTTTTCTAACTTAGACGCAATTTTCAGTGATCTTTCTCGTCGATACAGCCAGAATACAAAGAGTAAAGTGAAAAAGCCTAAGCTCACCCAAGCCATGTTATGCGCTGTTTTTTGTATGTTGTTTAAGCTCGAAAGATAATGAATTTGCCATTTTAAATCGTCCAGTAACACGTCTTGTAATAAGTAGTGCTGATCGTTTAGGCGATAGGTTTTGGCGTTAGTGTGATCAAGAAATTGAATGGCTTTGGGGCTATTAAGCCAGTCGCTGGTGATGACGCGGTTAAGTTTATTGGCGACAAACACCAGATCGTTTTGATCTGTCATGAACACCAGGTCATCCAGTAGATTCCAGCGTTCAATCAAATCATTGACATTGATTTTGACGGCAATGGCTCCGGACAGTTTGCCGGTTTGACTGTAAACCGGTGACAGGGCCAAATGCGCAGACTGAAACGCAGTGGGGCTGTAACCCGAAATAAGCAGGTATTCTCCCTGATATTCTTTAAGAGTGTCACTTAGGTCAGCAAGGTTAAAATAGTCTTCTAGCTCAAAGTTAAGAGATTGTTCACTGGACAGCATTTCCTCCCCTTTGGCGGATAGGATAAACCAGTCTTGGGTTTTAGAGACGTGTGTTAAGTCTTCAAGCTGTCGCTGCATTTGTTGCTTTATCGCTTGTTCATTTGGGTCTTGCATAAAAGCTAACAGGGTTGGATTATCCGCTAGGGCATAAGGGAGAATCTGATAGTTTTTAAGCTCATTACGTAATTCAATGACGTAGTCCAGTAGTCTATCTTGGCCTTCGTTATGCTTTTCGATAATGAGAACCTGATAGGCTAACTTGTTTACGATGAAAAACAGCAATGCCATGCTAGCCAGCCCTAGGCTGACAAACGACAGTCTGTGCTTTTGAAATAATGCGATCAAGAAAAGGCTCTATTTACTGTGGCGGTGATTTTTACCAGCACCCATCTTACTTAGGTTGCAGTCCGTCGCGTTAGATAAGTGCCAAACTGCGTAACAAGGTAACGCCAATGCTGGTGGTAATCAAGGAAGCCAGTGTGGTGATAACAATGATGTTCGCAGCAAGAGTGGAATTACCGTTCATCGCTCTCACCATAATATAACTGGCGGACGCACTGGGTGCTGAAGACATTAGGAAAAGTACCCCAAGCTCCATGCCGCGATACCCTAATAAATAGCCACCGAAGGTCAGTACAATAGGAATGAAAATGAGTTTGCCGATGGAGGAGAGTACAGCGCCAAATAAATCCTTACGCATGGAACTGAAGCTTAATGAGGCACCTGCACAGAGCAATGCGAGTGGTAATGTCATTTGCGCAAAGTAGTCACCGGCTTTGTGTAAAGTCGCCGGAAGATGAAGTCCAAAAATAGAAAACACAAAGGCGGCAACGATGGCGATGATCAACGGGTTTTTTGCAATGCCTTTAAAGATGCCTTTGAAATTGGTACTGCCGCCGAGACCACGAGTTAAACCAATGACTGACAAGATATTGAATAATACGGTAACGCCGCCCAAATACACGGAGGCCACGGCGAATACTGTATCGCCATAGGCATTGACGCAGTAGGCCAGGCCTATGATGCCCATGTTGGAGCGAAAGGCTCCTTGAACCAGTACCGCACGCTCTGCTTTGTCTTTGATCCAAATAGGCATGATCAGTTCAAGGGCAATGTAGGTGACGACCACAGCCAGCATGGCATAAATAACCAGTGAAAAGTCAGTTTCACTGGTTAGGCTGGTTTTGGAAATACTGATAAAGAGTAAGGCGGGTAAAGTGACGTTGAACACCAGTTTAGACGCAGTATCGATAAAATTGTCATTGATGATGCGAACTCGATAGAGAATGATCCCCAATGCCAAGATTAAGAATATTGGCATAGTAATGGAAAACGAGAATGCCAATACGTCTAAAAAGTTGTCCAACTTATGTCCCTTTTACTGGTTATTTTGGTGTGGCTTAGTCGTTGTTTTCGAAACGGTAACCCGCACCATAAACAGAGTGAATTACGTTAAGCTCTGGCGCCACAGCGGAGATCTTCTTACGCAATTTCTTAATGTGGCTATCGATTGTACGGTCACTTACCACACGGCTGTCGGCATAGATGCTCTTCATAATGAGGTCGCGGCCAAACACTCGTCCAGGTTCTTTGATCAGTAACTGAAGCAATTGGAACTCAACGGTTGTTAGGTCGATCAATTCACCTTTGTAAGTTGCACGAAGGCGATCCACATCAAGGTCAAATCCATCCGTGCGAGGTGATTCTTCTTGGTCAAGTTCAACACGACGCAAGTTGGCTTTCACACGGGCAACAATTTCACGAGGGCTGAAAGGTTTGCAAACGTAATCATCTGCGCCCATTTCAAGACCGATTAGACGGTCAATTTCTTCGGCTTTCGCTGTGACCATGATTATCGGAACGCCACTGAATTGACGTACTTGTTTACAGATTTCAACGCCGTCTAAGCCTGGTAACATTAGGTCAAGAAGGATCAGGTCAACCTGATTGTTTTTAATGTAATTGACCGCCACGTCGCCACGGTCAAGGTGATGATGTTCGTATCCTGCTTGCTCTAGGTAAGCTCCCATCAACTCCGCTAATTTTGGTTCATCTTCAATAATCAGAATCTTGCTCATAGTGTTACTCGTTCCATATCAGTTTAAAGGGAGTTCTATTTTTATGCCTAAACCGCCAATTGGAGAATGGTAGGCGTTAATTTTACCTTGGTGACCATTCACAATGTTGGTGCAAATGGCAAGACCTAAACCGCGCCCGCCAGTGGCTCGGTTGCGTGAATTTTCAATACGATAAAACTGCTCGAAGATTCGTTCTTTCTCTTCTTCGCTTACGCCAGGTGCACTGTCTTCAAATAGAATAACGGCTTTTTTACTTTGTTTCGATAGGCTAACTTTCAGTTTTCCTGGGGCATTTGTGTATTTTAGTGAGTTATTGATTAAATTCGAGAAAAGTTGATGCAAACGATCCGCGTCTCCCGTCATTTTAATGGGTTTGCTCTCTAAATCTTCAAACTCAATTTCCAGTCCGGCTTCATTGAATGGAAAGGTCATTGTTTGTACCGCTTGCTCAACGATGTCGTTTAGTTCTAGTTCTTCCATATCATAGTTCAAACTGCCCACGTCATGCATAGACAGCTGGTTTAGATCGTCAATCAAACGAGTGATGTGGATAGTTTCGTGTTGCAAAGACGCCAAGCTTTCAGGTGTTACCTTGATGATGCCATCCTGCATGGCTTCGATTTCGCCACGTAAAATCGCGACCGGGGTTCTTAGTTCGTGAGCCGTATCGGCTACCCAGCGTTTGCGAGCTTCGCGAGTATTTTCTAAGGTGCAGGCTAGGTGATTAAAGTCGCAACTTAGGTCCGCTAATTCATCGGTTCCTTTTACTTCAATACGGGTATCGAAACGACCAGCGGAAAGTTTTTTAGTCGCCATTCGCATAGAGCAAAGAGGGCGACTCAACCACTGTGCCAAAGGCCATGTGAGCAAGGCGGCAATGGCCAGCATGAAAGCTGAAATTAATAAGAAAGCTTCGCCTTGTTGTTTAACAAAACGCAGGGTTTGGTCCTGAACGAGTTCACGAATGGACCTCAAACCGACATAACCAACCACTCTGTCATCGACTTTTACCGCGTGGGTCTCTGCGCTGGCAAAAGGCGTGGAACCGATGATAGGACGTTTCTGTAGATCAAACAGTAAAAAACGTTGGCGATAATATTGTGATGGATAAATAAGGTCCAAATTTGGTGTGCTTGGTGGTGGCACAAGATCGCGTAGGTTCTCTAATTTGGCTTTATGCCATTCTCTTTCCATACGACTTTCTTGTACCAAGAAGTACCAATCATCATAGTAGATATATAGGTTGGCTGTACGATTGGCCATTTGCTCTAGGAAATCTCGGTCTCGTTCTGTTGCATAGGAAACAAAGCCTCGATCGAAACTCCACTGAAATACTTGCCACATGGAAACAATCAATAAAATGTTACTAAGAACAAAAACGGCAAAGAGCTTGTGTCGAATCTTTAAGCCTTTAAATGCAGTCATGGTTGAGCTTGAATTCCTATTTATTATCCAGCAAAGCATCGCAGGAAATGGGTGAAGACGATATGAGAACGGGTCTTATACCAAGCTAATATTTTATAAATACGCTAATCGTATGTTTACTATACAGTTTCTTAGCAAAACTTGGCTACTTGTCAGACGTGTAAATAATGAGGATTTCCATTCTGCCACTAGCTTTAGTATTATGCGCAAAAATTATTCCAATAGAGTTACGATAATGCCCAAATTACCTGCTGTTCGAGCAGTCATTTCCCTTTCTTTGATCGTGTTAAATACCTTGTTTTGTTTCTTGCCGGTGATGTTTTTGGCAATCCTGAAGTGTCTTTTACCGATCGCGTCGATTCGAGCCCGTTTGAATTTATTATTAGATCACATTGCCACCTTTTGGATTGGGGTAAATAACGTTAATCAACGTTATTTAGGTCGATCTCATATTGCGGTGTCAGGACAGCAAACGTTGCTCGAAAAAGACTGGTATATGCTGGTTGCCAACCATCAATCATGGGTGGATATCTTGGTCTTACAGCGTTTGTTTAATCGTCGTATTCCCTTTATTAAATTCTTTCTAAAGAAAGAATTGATCTGGGTGCCTTTTATCGGATTGGCATGGTGGGCATTAGAGTTTCCTTTTATGAAGCGCTATAGCCCAGCACTGTTAAAGAAGCGTCCGGAGTTAAAAGGCAAAGACATTGAAGTAACCAAAAAAGCGTGTGAAAAATTTCAGCATTTTCCAGTGTCCATCATGAATTTCCTAGAAGGAACACGTTTCACCGCCGAGAAACATCAGCAACAAAACAGTCCGTTTAAGCATTTGTTGTCACCCAAAGCGGGTGGTTTGTCGTTTGCATTAAATGCAATGGATGGCAAGTTGCACCAATTAATTGATGTGACCATTGTTTATCCCAACGGAGCTCCGAGCTTTTTTCAGTATCTGTCAGGTAAGGTTAAAGAGATTAAGGTGCACGTTCGTACCATGCCAATCGATTTGAATTTACTGGGTGACTACCAGAATGATGCTGACTATCGGCACCATTTTCAGCAATGGGTTAATGCATTGTGGTTGCAAAAAGATAAGCAATTTGACGACTTGCTAACGTCTAGCAAGTCGTAAGTGATTCTGACTCGACGACCGATTAGCCTCCATAGAGTGAGTGTTTTATCCTGTTATTGGAGTTCCTTCTTCCGGTGGTACGAGTTAGAATCTTTCTTTTAAATGGGTAATCAATAGGAATAAGTAATGGGCAGAGCCTTTCAGAATCGCAAAGAGTCCATGGCAAAAACTTCTGACCAAAAAGCCAAGGTTTACAGTAAATACGGCCGTGAAATTTATGTTTGTGCCAAGTCCGGTGGTATTGATCCAAATGGCAACCTTGCGTTGCGTTCATTGATTGATCGCGCGAAAAAAGATCAGGTGCCAACCCACGTTATCGATAAAGCAATTGATAAGGCCAAAGGTGGCGGCGGAGAAGATTTTGATACGGCGCGATATGAAGGCTTTGGACCTGGCAACACCATGGTCATTGTGGACTGTCTGTCAGATAACCCAAATCGTACCTTTGGTGATGTGCGTACTTGTTTCAACAAGGTAAAGTGTAAGATCGGTGGTCAGGGTAGTGTGAGTCACATGTTTGATCACAGTGCCATTTTTGTCTTCAACGGTGATGATGAAGAAGCCGTACTGGAAGCTTTGATGATGGCTGACGTGGATGTGACCGACATCGAGTTGGAAGATGGTAAAGTCACAGTATTTGCGCCAAACACAGAATACGCTAAAGCAAAGGCCGCCTTAACAGATGCGTTTGGCGAGATTGAATTTGACGTTGACGAAATTCAATTCGTGGCGCAAAACATGACGGAAATCTCAGGCGAAGAGGTTGAGCAGTTTGATCGTTTCCTAGATTTGCTGAATGACTTAGACGATGTTCAGCGTGTTTATCATAACGCAGAATATTAATTGATTAGGCACCTTGCTTCTTGAGTGAGGTGTCGGTTTTTCCTGTATTGGCTGGAGACACCAATGGATCATCATGAAAATAAGGTGCCATCCCCGTGCGTCAATGTTTGTTTTCTAAATGAAGACGATGTGTGCGTTGGTTGTTATCGCACTGGCCATGAAATTAGCCAATGGGGGCGAATGGATGTCGCGTCTCAGCAAGCGGTGATGGAAAAGGTGCGCGAGCGAGAAGCGGCCAGCCAATTTGTCAGTCAATCCTAATCACACTTTTTAGTGATTACTCCTGTTTGTTCTTCAACTCAATCCATTGTGACATATATTGCGTACTTTTTAGGCTGTGATGTCTGAGCATTAAGCCTAAGAAATGTTGTTGGCGAAGTGGGTTTTTGAGCTGTATTTGCCGCGTTAATCGATTGATTAATTTGCTTTCCCATTCACTGGCTTGGTAGCGAGCTTGTAAAATCTGCAAACCATTTTTCTGCATCAGTTGCCAGCTTTGTTGGTCTTCATAGAGCGACACGGCAGCATGAATAAACTCATCCATATCATCTGTAATGATGCCGTTCCAAGGCCATTCACCATGCATGGATTCAGCGCCAATAGGAGTGGTAATGCTCGGGGTTCCGACTTCCATGGCTTCGACTAGTTTACCTTTAATACCTGCGCCAAAGCGCAACGGCGCTAAGCAGATCCGAGCGCTTGCCATTACTTTTTTGGCGTCTTCTGCCCACCCTTTGATATGAAATCCTTGTTTGGGGTTGTGCAGTTGGGTCGCTTTAGGGGGCGGGTAAGCCCCGTAAATATGCAGTTCAGCCTGTGGTAGCCTTTGACGTATCTTGGGCCAAATTTCCGTTTTTAATTGCAGTACCGCATCCCAATTTGGCGCGTGGCGAAAATTGCCTATGCTGATGAAGTGTTGGCGTTGGTCAAATGCAACGAGTTCTTCGACTTTGGTTGGTGTGTCCAGCATAAACGGCAAATGCATTAGGTGCGTCTCAGGCACATGAAACTTGTCTTTTAATAGCTGGGTTTCAAACTCCGAAATCATCAGAGTTAAATCACAGCGGTGTATGGCAGCGATTTCTCGTATGCCTTGTTCGCTGTACAGATCGGTTAGTTGAAATTCACGTTGTGCTTTCAGTGCATTGTGTCGGGCTTGTCTGAGCGAATGCAGATCTTCTGTGTTTAGTACGCGCAGTGACTCTGGACTGAACTTTTCCACACGCCAGCCAAATTGTTCTTCCATCATGAATCGATCGAAGATGACAATGTCTGGTTTTTTGTCAGCTATATACTGGTCAAAGGTATCGCTGTTGAGTTCGATTTGGTCTTGTTGAATGTTGAGTTGGCTGAGGTCGGCCATGTGGTCGCTGAGTTGTGCAGGGCTAGCAAAGGTAATGTGCCACGCTTGATTGTAGAAGCTCTGCAGTAATTGCATCATGCGACTGCCTGCAGCAGAGGAGTTGGGTTCTGGCCAAACATAGCCAATCACTAATACTTGCACTTGAATCTCTTCAATGTCGACGGAGGAAGTTTTTGATTCTGTATTTAAACGAGAATCAGGACATATTGTTTCGGCTATTGTATCATGGCGGTCACATTTGTGTTGCCTGTCTCATTTGAAGGGATTGTCAGGCAAGACGTAAGCAAAACATGATGTTGAGAAAATACTATGATCATTAAACCAAAAATTCGTGGATTTATTTGTACAACGACTCATCCAGTGGGCTGTGAGCAAAATGTAAGAGAGCAGATTGCGCTTACAAAGAAAAATGGCGCTATTGAAAATGGCCCTAAAAAAGTACTCGTGATTGGTTCTTCTAGTGGTTATGGTCTTTCTTCACGTATTGCTGCCGCGTTTGGTTCAGGTGCTGCCACCATTGGTGTTTTCTTTGAAAAACCTGGGACAGAGAAAAAGCCAGGCACAGCTGGTTGGTACAATGCGGCAGCATTCGATAAAGCAGCGAAAGAAGAAGGCCTGTATGCGAAAAGCATCAATGGCGATGCATTCTCTAACGAAGCTCGTGACAAAGTGATTGAGTTGATCAAGGAAGACCTTGGTCAAATTGATATGGTGGTTTACTCATTGGCGTCGCCAGTTCGTAAATTACCTGAAACAGGCGAAGTGGTTCGTTCTGTGTTGAAGCCGATTGGTCAGCCATACCGTTCTACTGCCATTGATACTAACAAAGATGTCATTATTGAGGCGGAAATTGAGCCAGCAACCGAAGAAGAGATCGCAGCAACTACTACCGTAATGGGTGGTGAAGATTGGGAATTGTGGATGTCGGCGCTTCAGGAAGCGGGCGTATTAGCAGAAGGTGTTCGCACTGTTGCTTACTCTTACATTGGTTCTGACATCACTTGGCCTATCTACTGGCATGGCGCCCTAGGTAAAGCGAAAGAAGATTTGGATCGTGCTTCTGCTGCCATCAACACACAATTGTCTGCCTTGAAAGGTGGGGCAAATGTGGCGGTTCTTAAGTCTGTGGTCACTCAAGCGTCTTCCGCGATCCCGGTTATGCCATTGTATCTAGCTATGGTGTTCAAGGTGATGCGTGAAAAAGGTCTCCATGAAGGTTGCATGGATCAGATCTATCGCATGTTCGCAGAACGTTTGTTTAATAACCATAACCCTGCAGAGCTTACTGATGATGCCAATCGTCTGCGTTTGGATGATTGGGAATTGCGAGATGACGTGCAGCAGGCTTGTCGTGACCTTTGGCCACAAGTGAATGATGAGAACTTGTTTGCGAAAACCGATTACCAACTTTACAAAGACGAGTTCTTGAAGTTGTTTGGTTTTGGAATCGACGGTGTGGATTATGAAGCGGATGTGAATCCGGTAGCGGATTTTGAGGTGATTACACTGTAATCGACTCAAGCTATTGAGAGGCATTCCGATAAAAGGAGTTCAGAGGTAATCTGAACTCCTTTTTTATTTTGGGTATATCTCTTATAGTGTGGTTATTGGATTTGCTTGGTAAGACTATGAAGCCAGTTTGTTATGTGTTGTGTGTTTTTTCTTCGGCTGTTTTGGCGCAAACAGTTGAGCGCCAACCTGTGGAAATTATTTATGGCAATCAAGTGATTCGGGCTGAACATCAAGTTGTTCTCAGTTCAAAAGAGGAAGTGTCGATTATTCCGGTTGATAAAACCTCGCAAGAGCGTAAGCCAAATGTCGTGGTGTCTTCTAATGCTTCCGAAGCATCCTACTTGGAAGAAAATGCCATCGCTCAGCGTGAGCAAGAAATTTACGATGAGGTGAATCAACGAACCAAAGACGCCCCCTTTACGGTCTTATTTACAGGGAATGTACCGGAAGAAATTGAGGAAAGAAGGTTACGTATGATGCCTGAAATCGGCCTCTTAAATGAGCGTGGTGACACCGTGTCGGCCGAAGATGTTAAGCCTGAAGTGGGCGACTTCTCACCAATTGGGCAAGGTGTTTCACCAATTCCTTCTGGAAAGTCAGGCGAATCGTTGCAATCTAAGCAGAAGAAATTAGAGGCTCTGATTGGTGGCTGAGGTTTCTTGCCAGATGGGTTGATCACCCGTTAGTTCATCTGGAAAGGCTTTGTTGTGCACAATGATGCGAGTGGTCTGATCGGATTCTATTTTCTGCTTTATAAAACGAACAAAATCTTCTTTTTTGATCTGCTCTATGGCGTCAATCCATTCTTCTTTGGTTTTAAAATTAGGCTCGGATTTAGCGATTTGAGGCCACTCTTTTAGCGCGTTTTCACTTAGGTTTTTTGCTTCTCGGATTGCCTTTGCCAACATGGCGTTTTTCGCCGCTTGGAAAGCTTCGTCCGTTAGGTTTTTTAGCTTAATTTCCTGTTCATCCAAAAAGCTTTCAATGGCTCTGATTAGGGTTAAATTATCTTTGTTTGGTGATTGCACCAGCAAACCTAAGATGGGGGTATTGCGGATGCTTAAATTTTGCGTGCCGACAATGTAGCCCATTTGTTTTTCTGTTCTCAGTTCTTGGTAGAACGCACTCTTTAATAATGTATTTAATAAGGTGAAATAGCACTTCTGAGCGATTGTGGTAGGGGATTCGTCCTGACTTTGATGGCTGGTGTCAATGAGGGTGTATAGAATGACGCTGTCATCGCTGCTGGAGGCGAATGCTGCGTGAAGTTTTTGCTGTGGCAAAATGCGCTTGGTTTCTATTTTGACGGGAGTGCGTTCAATTAGGCGTCCAATAAAGCGCTGGTATAAGGTGTCAGCGAGTTTTTGGGAACTTGCTTTGGTAATGTTGCCAGTACTGTAACCGACTATGTTAAAGCTCTCTCTGGCTCGTTTGGTAAAGTGTTCATAGTCGCTAAAGGATAAGGCCTGTAAAGCTTGCTCTAGGGCTTTGGTGGTGAAACTGTTTTTGGTGATGAGGGTGTTGAAGGCGGTATTCGCAATACGAAACGCTTGGCGATTTTGTTGATTCTTAAAATCTTTTGCTAATTGTTGTTTGGCTTGTTCGAACTTTTCTCGATTAGGGCGATAAAGAAAGAGCTGGTCGACTAGCCAGGTTAAGTATTCGCCTTGTTTGTCAGAATAGCCATTAGTGCGCAGGGTGACGCCATTTGCGTGTGGGTAGAAGCTGTAGCCCAAACCCGCAACATAGGGTGAGTAGGTGGCTTCACTGATGCTGGCATTAAACAATCGTGTCCATAATCGATTGGCGAGCATGTGTTTGGCGGTATCGCCGGCATGATCAAAGCGGATGGCCAAAAAATTCATCGCTGTTGGTTTGTTAAAGCTCGGATCGGATTTATGCCAGAAACGGAAGCCTGATTCTTCAAATACCACCGTCGGTTTGTCGTCCGCTTCCTCTATAACTTCAAGGCTATTAGGGATGAAAAGATTTTTTTGCGGAAGGCTAACGAAGGTGCTTTTTACCGCTAAGGTCATCATGTCTAACAAGGCTTGGCTGAAATGATGATTAGTGTATTGGGTTTGATACCAAGGCTCTTCCTGCCAATGAGAGGGTTCGGCAGCCCAATCTTCGGGGAAGGTTTGTTGGCTGGCGATTTGTATCAGTAGATTATTCGGTGTTAGTTGTTTTAAAAGCGCTTGAACTTCTGCTTGTGCGGCGGTGTTCTCAATTCTGTAACTGCCAAGTAAGTCGCTGATGTTGACCTTTAGCATGCGGGATGAGAGCGAGCGGGCCAAACGAATGGGGGTGACATAGCTTTGGTTGTTAAACATCAAGCGACTTAGTTTTAGTCCTTCCTCTAGGTACATGGGGTTAACTGGAGAGGATTTAAGTAGGCTAATGGTGGCGAAAAAATGTCTCGTGACATCGTTTATTTCTTTCATGCCTTTGTTGGTTAGATTGATGTTTACTGTGAAAAAGGCGTTGTGACCGTAATCATTGCTCGTCGAGGCTGAGATGCTGGTGATGAGATCCTCTGATTTTAAGGTTGAGTAGAGAGACTGCTTGTTTTCGTTGCCCAAAATGTATGACAGGTAGCGCGTAGGTTGGGTTTTGTAATTCTGCCCTTGTGCTGGGATTTGGTAGTAAAAACGAATGCTGTTGCGATCAGATAGTGAGCGCACAAACTGAAGTTTTGGTGACGCTAAGTCGCTTTTAATTAGGTCTGGATAAGTCTGATCTTGGTAAGGTTTGCTTGGGTGTTGTGGAATATCTGAAAAATAGTGTTGTGCTAGGTCTGCCAATTGCTCATGACCTAGATTGGCGACCAACACTAAAGCCATGTTTTCAGCATAATAATGTTGCTCATATAAATTCATTACCTGTTCTCTCAAAGGTTGATTGGGTCTGTCTTTGAGTGTTTTTAAATTGCCTACCGTAAAGCGGCTATAGGGGTGTTCTGAGTTGATGAGCGTCTTGAGTGCTTGGTTATTGCGACGACTGTCTGTTTTTATTTTGGCTTTGTATTCTGCGTCAACGGCATTTTTTTCCCTCTGAGTTAATGATTCGCTAAACAGCGGGGCGGTGAAGAATTGTGAAAATCTGTCGAGAGCGCCTTCATAAGCAGACGGTTTTACGTCAAAAAAGTAGTTGGTGTTGTCTGTGCTCGTGTAGGCATTGTGCGTTCCCGCGTTGTCATGTATGAAATATTGGTAGTCGCCAGACTCTGGGTATTTTTCGGTGCCCAGAAACAACATGTGTTCCAATAAGTGGGCAAGCCCGAGTTGTTGGTTAGGGTCCTGGAAGCTGCCGACCTTAACAGAAAGAGAGGCGGCAAACTTCTCTGCTTGTGGGTCGCTAACGAGGGTGACTTTGAGTCCATTGGACAGAGTGATGAAGTGGTATTGGCTCTGGTCGGTGCGGCTTTTATGTGGGATTGCTTCGATTTCACCAATTAAGTGATGCTTGGTGGTCAGGTTAGTAGCTTGGTTTTTTGTAGTTGTGTTTGTGTCTGTTGGGGTGGTTTCTTGTGTTCGTGTCTGGTTCTTCGGTGTGTCTGTGCTGGTGTTTGAAGTGTTGTCAGTAGTAGGTGTTGTTGCTTGAGCGACATCAACTTGTATTTCAGACGGAATGGTTTCTTGTGCTGAAAATAGAACACAACTAAAAGAAAGGCTAAATAGGCAGCAAAGGATGGTTACGGCTTTAATCATGAGTTCAGATTAACTGATGCCGCTGAATGGACGCAATGGGGGAGTGCGCCCCCATTGCTGAAATTACGAATTATTTATTGTGCATTGATGGATTGGCCATTGATTGTCAGGCTGTCTTTACCCATTAGATACAGATAAAGCGGCATGATGTCGTCGGCCGTTGCGAGGGTTTGAGGGTCTTCATCCGGATAAGCCGAAGCGCGCATGGCAGTTCTAGTGGCGCCAGGGTTAATGGCGTTGGCGCGGATGTTAGGGTTGCTGTCGCTCAGTTCACTGGCAAACAGTCCCATCATGGCTTCGGTCGCAAATTTAGAAACGGCGTAAGCGCCCCATTTGGGCTTCGCGGTACGGCCGACTCCGGAAGACGTAAAGATAATGGAAGCCGCTGGTGATTGCTCTAGCAATGGAAAAAGGGCTTGCGTTAGCATGAGTTGGCTCATGACATTGACGCGCATGACCTGTTCAAACAGAGTTGGGTCGTAGTGTTTCAGTTCGGCTCTGTCTCCCAATAAACTGGCGTTGTGTAAAATGCCATCAAGCTGGCCAAATTCACTTTTTAAGGTGTTGGCCAGTTCTAAGTATTCATGCTCGGAAGCGCCATCCAGATTGAGTGGTACGATGGCGGCTTGTGGGTAACCCTGACGTTCAATTTCGTCATAAACCGCTTCTAGTTTCTTGGTTGTGCGGCCCAATAGAATCACCGTAGCGCCATGCTTAGCGTAAGCAAGGGAGGCGGCTTTACCTATGCCGTCTCCTGCGCCTGTGACTAAAATAATTTTGCCTGATAGTAGTTGGCTTGGGGCTTGATAATCGAACATATCTCCTCCTTATGCCTTGTGTTAGGCGATGGGTTTTTGGGTGTGCATTAAATAGTTAACCGACACGTCTTTATCAGTGAGCTTATAGACTTTGGTTAGTGGGTTGTAGGTCATGCCTGTCATGTGCTGAACTTCTAATCCAGCCTCGCGTGCGAAGCTGTTTAATTCCGCTGGCTGAATGAATTTGGCGTAGTCATGAGTCCCTTTTGGTAGCATGTTGAGAATGTATTCAGCACCAATGATGGCAAACAAATAGGCTTTCGGGTTGCGATTGATGGTTGAGAAGAATACATGACCACCTGGTTTGACCAGTTTCATACAGGCACGAATGACAGATGCTGGGTCTGGAACGTGTTCAAGCATTTCTAGGCAAGTTACAACGTCGTATTGTTCAGCTTCTCGGTCGGCAATTTCTTCTGCTGTAATGCGTTCATAATCAATGTCTAAATTTGATTCTTCGCGATGAAGTTTGGCCACCGCAAGCGGTGCTTCGCCCATGTCGATGCCTTTTACTTGAGCGCCATGTTTGGCCATGGCTTCAGATAGAATGCCGCCGCCGCAGCCGATGTCGATGACTTTTTTGCCTTCTAACCCAGCACGTTCATTTATGTAGTTGGTGCGCAGTGGGTTGATGTCGTGTAAAGGTTTGAATTCATTTTCTGTGTCCCACCAACGGCTGGCCAGTGCTTCAAATTTGGCAACTTCATCTAGATCGACGTTGGTTTGTTGAGTATTCGTTGTCATGGATATGCCTTATATACATTGGATGATTGATACGTCCGGTGGGTTGGACTCAGGTTGTTGTGGCGGTCAAGGGTGCGAAAAAAAGACCGCCTGTGGTCATTAAGATAAGTATAGCGTTAAGACTTTATGGTGACCAATAACAATTCTTATTTTGCACTTTTCATGGCCAAGATTTTGCCCCCGGACAAAGAATTTTACGGAGCAAAATTGCAGTGAGATCATAATTACACGAATAGGCAACAAAACATCTTGCTGGAAGGGGTGTTATTTATTTCCTTGTGGTATAATGCGGCGCTTATAAAAAAGATATTAGGAAGCCCTTCGGGCTTACGAGGCATAAGGATCGATTGTATCTATGGGTGAATTAGCCAAAGAAATTATTCCCGTCAGTATCGAGAATGAACTTAAAGGGTCTTATCTCGATTACGCGATGAGTGTTATCGTGGGTCGCGCATTACCAGATGTACGAGATGGGTTGAAACCTGTTCACCGTCGCGTTCTATTTGCGATGAATGAACTTAAAAATGATTGGAATAAACCGTATAAAAAATCAGCGCGTATCGTTGGTGACGTAATCGGTAAATATCACCCTCATGGTGACTCTGCAGTTTACGATACGATAGTCCGTATGGCGCAACCATTTTCCATGCGTTACACCCTAGTCGATGGCCAAGGTAACTTTGGTTCGGTTGATGGTGATAGTGCCGCAGCGATGCGTTACACCGAGATCCGTATGGAGAAGATTTCTCATCATCTTCTCATGGACTTGGAAAAGGAAACGGTCGACTTTGTACCTAACTACGACGGTACAGAGTTTATGCCTGAAGTCTTGCCGGCTCGCGTGCCTGGACTTTTGGTCAATGGCTCAGCGGGTATCGCCGTTGGTATGGCCACTAATATCCCACCACACAACTTAGGCGAAGTGATTGATGGTTGCTTGGCTGTCATTGACAATAATGACATCACTATTGATGAGTTGATCGAACATATTCCAGGACCTGATTTTCCAACAGGGGCCTTTATTAATGGCCGTGCTGGCATCATTGAAGCCTACAAAACAGGTCGTGGCCGTATTTACATGCGTGCTCGCCATCACTTTGAAGACATGGAAAAAGGCAATCGCCAAGCCATCGTCTTTACTGAAATTCCTTACCAGTTAAATAAAGCTAAAGTGATTGAGAAGATTGCAGAACTGGTAAAAGAAAAGAAAATTGAAGGCATTAGCGAATTGCGCGATGAGTCTGACAAAGACGGTATGCGTATCGTGATTGAATTGCGCCGTGGTGAGAACCCAGACGTAGTTGTAAACAATATCTTTACTCAAACTCAATTGCAGTCTGTATTCGGTATGAATATGGTGGCCTTGGTTGATGGTCGTCCACAGCTGCTTAATTTGAAACAGATTTTAGAATGTTTCGTTAAGCATCGCCGTGAAGTAGTGACTCGTCGAACTATTTTTGAATTGCGTAAAGCGCGTGAGCGTGGCCATATCTTAGAAGGTTTGGCGGTAGCGTTAGCGAATATCGATCGCGTGATCGAGTTGATCCGAAACTCACCTACTTCCGCAGAAGCCAAAGAGAAGTTGGTTGCCGAGTCATGGCAGCCAGGTAACGTCATGGCAATGCTTGAACGAGCTGGTTCGGATGCGTGTCGTCCTGATGACTTGTCGCCAGAGTTTGGTTTTGTTGATGGTACTTACCATTTGTCACCTGAGCAGGCACAAGCCATTCTGGATTTGCGTTTGCACCGTTTGACTGGTCTAGAACATGAAAAATTAATGGACGAATACCGTGCATTAATTGATTTGATCGGTGAGTTGCTGGAAATCCTATCTAACCCAGATCGCTTGATGGAAGTGATTCGTGAAGAATTGGAAGATGTGCGTGAAATGTTCGGTGACGCTCGTCGTACTGAAATCCTTACGTCTCGCCAAGATCTGACCATTGCGGATTTGATTGATGAAGCGCCTATGGTGGTGACCATCTCGGATACGGGTTATGCCAAGTCACAACCGCTTGAGGAATATAAAGCTCAGCGTCGTGGTGGTCGTGGTAAGTCTGCATCGGCAATGAAAGAAGAAGATCACATTAATCACCTATTGGTAACCAGCAGTCATGACACTGTGATGCTGTTTACCAACTTCGGTAAAGTGTACTGGTTGCGTGTGTTTGAAATTCCGGTGGCCAGTCGTTCTTCGAAAGGTCGTCCGATTGTGAATTTGTTGCCATTGGCCGAAGGCGAACATGTTTCTGCGCTATTGCCATTAACCGCACCTGAAAAATCCGATTCTGATGAAGAAGAGGAAGTACAAGAGGCAAGCAGCTATATCTTTATGGCAACGGCTAACGGTACGGTGAAGAAAACGGCGATGGAGCACTTTGCTCGTCCACGTTCTACTGGTCTGATTGCGCTGAATTTAGACGAAACTGACGCCTTAGTTGGTGTGGCGCAAACGACGGGTGAGAACGACATTATGTTGGTTTCGAGCTCAGGTAAAACCATTCGTTTCTCTGAGAGTGATGTGCGCCCGATGGGCCGTACAGCTGCTGGTGTTCGTGGTATTCGCCTAGGTGAAGATGCGAAAGTAGTGTCTCTTATCGTTCCGCAAGAAGGTACTGCTGTGCTGATGGCTTGTGAGAATGGTTACGGAAAACGTACTTTGGTTGAAGACTTCCCAGTTTACGGTCGTGGTGGTCAAGGTGTTATCGGTATCCAGGTCTCTGATCGTAACGGTCCAGTGGTTGGTGCGACTCAGGTAGAGGAAACCGATGAAATCATGTTGATCACGGATCAGGGGACTTTGGTTCGAACTCGTGTTGGTGAAGTGTCTTGCCAAGGGCGTAATACCCAAGGTGTGACATTGATTCGTTTAACCAATGACGAACACCTAGTGGGTGTCGTTCGTGTTGAAGAAGACGAAGATGCTGATGACGAGGATGATGAACTACAGGCACCAGAGGCCGATAATCAAGCCGCGGCGGCAGAAGAGCCCGACGCAGCAGAAGATTAAGTAGTAATAAAGCGGCGCACTTGATGCGTCGCTTTTGTTTAGATTGGATCCTGATTTTTAGAGGTAAACACGGGATGAGTCGAGTATACAATTTTTGTTCTGGTCCAGCGGCACTTCCAGAAGCGGTATTGAAGAAAGCCCAAGCTGAGTTGTTGGATTGGCATGGTGCCGGTGTTTCTGTAATGGAAATGAGTCACCGTAGTACAGAGTTTATGTCAATCCTAGCGTCAGCTAAAGCGCGTCTAAAGCGCTTGCTAGAGATCGGTGATGACTACGAAATATTGTTTGTACAGGGCGGCGCGTCTACTCTGTTTGCTCAAATTCCAGCGAACTTGGCGAATGGATATGATTCGGCTTGTTATTTAGATACTGGTGCTTGGTCGACGAAAGCGATTAATGAAGCCAAGAAGTACACCAATGTAAAGGTCGTGGGTTCCTCTAAAGCAGATAATTACACCTATGTGCCGAAATGGTCTGATGTTGCCTTGGATGAAAGCGCTGCGTATTTGCACCTTTGTCCAAACGAAACTATTGGTGGTTTAGAATTTTCGGATTTGCCTGAAACGGATTTGCCTATTGTGGCAGATTTGTCGTCAACCATCTTGTCGCGCAAGATTGATGTCAGCAAATACGGTGTTATTTATGCTGGCGCTCAGAAAAACGTTGGTCCTGCAGGCATTGTGATTTGTATTATCCGCAAAGATTTATTGGCTCGCTGTGACGACTCTTTGCCAACCATTTGGAATTTTGCCAATTTGGCGAAACACGATTCTATGGTCAATACGCCACCGACCTTCGCTATTTATTTAGCTGATTTAGTGTTTGAGTGGTTGGAAGAGCAGGGCGGTGTCGCAGCAATGGAAGCGATTAACCAAGCGAAAGCCAAAGCCTTGTATGATTTCATTGATCAAAGCGCATTTTATGCGAACCCGATTGCGCCAGAAAATCGTTCACGTATGAATGTGCCGTTTACCTTGGCGGACGAATCGTTAGAAGCCACTTTTTTGGCAGAGTCTGAGGCGGCTGGCCTGCGTACATTGGCAGGTCACCGTTCTGTTGGTGGTATGCGTGCCAGTATTTACAATGCTATGCCAATGGAAGGTGTTCAAGCCTTGATTGATTTCATGAAAGCCTTCGAGAAACGTTACGGGTAATTTTATGTCTAATTCAAAAATAGCTGTGCCAGACACCTTACCACTATTGCGAGATCGCATTGATAGTATTGACTCGCAAATTCAGTCCTTAATTAATGAACGCGCCAGATGTGCTGAGAAAGTCGCTGAAGTGAAGTTGGCTGAGCAGGGCGATGAAGCGGTTGTTTTCTACCGACCTGAGCGTGAAGCTCAGGTATTGCGTCGTGTTATGGAGCGCAATGAGGGGCCACTTGGTAATGAAGAAATGGCGAAAATTTTTCGTCAGGTTATGTCTTCATGTTTGGCCTTAGAAAAACCGATGCGCATTGCCTTTTTAGGGCCTGAAGGTACTTTTACTCAGCAGGCTGCATTGAAGCATTTTGGTAAGTCCATTATCAGTGCGCCGATGGCGGCAATTGATGAAGTGTTTCGTGAAGTGGAATCCGGTGCGGCTAACTATGGTGTGGTGCCGGTTGAAAATTCTACCGAAGGTGTGGTGAATCACACTTTGGATACCTTCCGAGATTCGCAATTAAAAATTTGCGGTGAGGTGGAAGAGCGAATTCATCATCATTTGTTGTTGAGCCCTAATGTAAATGCGGATGATGTGACACACATTTATTCTCATCAGCAATCTTTGGCTCAGTGTCGTGCTTGGTTGGATCGCTATTGGCCGCATGTGGAGCGCGTGGCAGTTAGCTCTAACGCTGAGGCAGCACGTTTGGCGGCAGAGGCGGGGCGTAGTGGTCGAGCGATTGCGGCGATTGCCGGTGAAGTGGCATGTGAGTTATACGATTTGGTGAAGGTGTCGGCTAATATTGAAGATCGCCCTGACAACACGACTCGCTTTTTGATTGTGGGTACGCAGGATGTGCCAGCAAGTGGTAAAGATAAAACGTCATTATTGATCAGTGCGAAGAATGAGCCGGGTGCTTTGTATCGTTTGTTGGAAGCGTTTGAGCGTCACGGAGTCGATATGACTCGCCTAGAAACGCGTCCATCTTTGATGAGTCGTTGGGGTTACATCTTTTACATCGACTTTGTTGGGCATTATCAAGATCCAGAATGTCAGGCTGTCATTGAGGAACTGCGAGATCGTGCTGCTGAAGTAAAAGTGCTGGGCTCTTATCCTGTGGCGGTACTGTAATTAGCGATGAGTGAATCTACGTTGTCAGAAAATCAATTGAAGCAAGACCAATTTCCCTTTGGAAAAGTCATGATTGTTGGCTTGGGCATGATTGGCGGTTCTTTTGCGAAAGCGCTAAAAGAAAGAGGCTTGGCTGAACTTTATGCCGTTGATCGCCGTGAAGGTGAGTTGGCCTTAGGTGTCTCAACTGGAGTCATTGATTATCCGGCTGAATTGAGTGAGCAATACATTGCTCAGATGGATGTCATTGTATTGGCTACGCCGGTGCGTGCTATGGCCTCTGTGTTGGCTGATATTAAGCCGTACCTTGCTGAACATACTTTGTTGACTGATGTTGGCTCAACCAAAGGAAGTGTGGTGGAAGCGGCGGTGTCCGTATTCGGTCATATGCCGGCTAACTTTATTCCCGGCCATCCGATTGCTGGTGCGGAGAAAAGTGGTGTATTAGCCGCCAACTCTCAATTGTTTGAAAAGCACATGGCGAT
Organism: Marinomonas aquiplantarum; assembly: GCF_003314975.1. Classification (GTDB taxonomy): domain Bacteria; phylum Pseudomonadota; class Gammaproteobacteria; order Pseudomonadales; family Marinomonadaceae; genus Marinomonas; species Marinomonas aquiplantarum. The sequence goes on along the minus strand of NZ_QNRF01000006.1, from coordinate 96,536 downwards.
TGTAACACCTGTCGCCGATAGTGACCCTGTGCTAGTGGATCGTTTGCATCGATTGTGGCGCGCGATTGGTGCAGACGTTGTGAGTATGGATGTTGAGCACCATGACCATGTGTTGGCATCGTCTAGTCACTTACCTCATTTGTTAGCCTATACCTTAGTTGATGCTCTAGCCAACAGTGATCGTAGTCAGGATGTCTTTAAGTTTGCAGCTGGTGGTTTTCGTGATTTTACGCGAATTGCTTCCAGTGACCCTGTGATGTGGCGCGATGTATTCTTAGCCAACAAAGAGGCGACCTTAGCCACGCTTGACCAGTTCACGGCGCGTTTGGCGGATATGCGTGAGGCTATTGAGCAGGGTGATGGCGCCAGTATGTTTGGTGTTTTTACTCGTGCAAAGTCTGCTCGAGATCATTTCTTAAGGTTGCTTGAACAGCGTACTATTGCGCCGCAAAAAGATACCAGTTCAGTTTCTGTTTCGGTTTTACCTGCGTCTGTTATAAAAGGTGAAGTTTCTTTGCCTGGTGACAAATCCTTGTCACATATTGCGATTACTATGGCTGCGCTTTCAAAAGGTGTGAGCCAATTAACGAATGTTTGTCTTGATAACGGCGTTCGAGTCACGATTCAGGCATTACGTGATATGGGTGTGGTGATTGAGACTCTGTCAGACAGTTCGTTGCGGGTGCATGGTGTTGGCTTACGAGGTCTGAGAGCGCCAATAGCGCCAATTAATTTGCATCAGTCTGAATTAAGTTTGCATGTGTTGTTACCTGTGTTGGCTGGGCAGCCTTTTCAGGTTTCTGTCACGGCGGACGACCCTCTTTTAAATCGCGTTCGAAAGGATGTGTTTGATCTACTAAGGTCAATGGGAGCTGAATTAGCATTTGAGCGTGAAGACTGTTTGCCTGTTAAAATCACGCCTGCTGTGTCGAAGACCTTGTCTTTTAGTTTGGATGGGGCGTCACAAAAATTAATTGTCAGTGCGTTTATGGCAGGTTTGTTTGCTGAGCAGGGTGCGAGTTTGGCGTGTGCGCCACAGGGCGTCACTCAAATAGAAGTGCTGTTACAGCGTTTTGGTGTGCATGTTACGCGCTCCGAAACCACAGTGGCGCTTGCATCGGGTGAACTGATCTCAGCGGATGTTGAGATAGTTGCAGATATGTACAGTTCAGCCTGGATGGCATTGCTGGCCAGTTTATTGCCAGGTTCGGAGCTGGTAATGACGAATTTAGGTTTGGATGCCAGAGCGTTTGCGTTTTTTGCATTGCTTAAACAGATCGGAGCCGATATTGAAATGCCTGAGAAGGGTGTCTCCGGTTTATATGAAGGGCAAGTGGTGGTGCGCTTTGCTGAGTTGTCAGCGTTTCAGCTGTCAATTGAGCAGACGGATCAGCTAAGGACATTATTGCCGTTGCTTTGTGTGGCAGCGGCTTATGCCAAAGGTCAATCTCGAATGGATGGTATTGGGTGCTTGCCTTATTACCATGAAGATAGAGTGTTGGCATTGGTTGACGCGTTTGGTTTGGTGCAAGTGAATGCACAAATTGAAGCTGGTTGTTTGAGAATTGATGGCAGTGTTCCACAGGGAGGGGAATTGGACTGCGCAGGTGATCAATATTTAGCGCTTGCTATGTTAGCGCTTGGGGTAAGAAGTAAAACAGTTACTCAAATAGAAGATTGCCAAACATTATTAGAAGAATTTAGTGAGTTAGACGCGCAGGCTAAGCAATTAGGTTTACATTGCTCGGTGGCGCAATAGTTTTTTAAGAGGAATAGTTATGATTAACCAAGGCCCAGTTATTACGATTGATGGTCCAAGTGGTGCTGGTAAAGGCACAGTAAGTCAATTGGTAGCGGAAAAGCTGGGATGGCATTTGTTAGATAGTGGTGCTTTGTATCGACTTTTGGCGTTGGCAGTGTCACACCACGGTATGTCTGAAAATGATGTGGAAACATTAAAGGTACTGGCTGAGCATTTGGATATTCAGTTCCAACAGTCGGCCGAAGGCAAGGTTGAAATTGTGCTTGAGGGTGAGGTAGTTACTCAGGCAATCCGTACCGAAGAAGTGGGCAATGCAGCATCAAAATTAGCAGCGATTCCTGAAGTGCGTCAAGGCTTGTTACTCCGTCAGCGAGCGTTTGCTCAAGCGCCAGGATTGGTGGCGGATGGTCGTGATATGGGGACGGTTGTTTTCCCTTCTGCACAAATTAAAATCTTTCTTACGGCGTCCGCTGAAGAGCGCGCACAAAGACGTCTTCTGCAATTGCAGCAAAAAGGCGAAACTGTTAATCTAGAGACATTAGTTAAAACGATTAAAGAGCGTGATGAGCGTGACGCGAATCGTGTGATCGCGCCACTTGTCCCAGCGGCCGGTGCGCTTGTAATCGATAGTACTGACTTAACCATAGAACAAGTTGTCGAAATCATCCTTGCTGAAACAGCCAAGGCGGGTTTCGTATAGCTTGTTCTTTTTTGCATGTGTTCTTTTTTGTGCGTTAAGTGTGCTAAAATAGTTTAAATGTTAACCAAGTCGATGTGGGGGCCAGTAAACCTACATCGCAAATTTTATAAAAATTGACCCACATCTTGCTGGCAGTGTGGTTAAGACTTAGTTCAACTAGGTCGATTATATAGGAAATACAATGACTCAAAGCTTCGCAGAACTGTTTGAAGAAAGCCTACAAAGCGTTGAAATGGCGCCAGGCTCAATTGTTACTGGTATCATTGTTGATATCGACAATGAATGGGTAACTGTTCATGCAGGTCTTAAATCTGAAGGCGTAATTCCTCGTTCTCAGTTCCTAACGGAAAGTGGTGAGTTCAACTTAAACATCGGTGACGAAGTTAAAGTTGCACTTGACGCTGTTGAAGATGGTTTCGGTGAGACTAAATTGTCTCGTGAAAAAGCTAAGCGTGCAGAGACTTGGTCTGTGCTTGAAAAAGCTTACGAAGAAAATGCCATCGTTAATGGTGTGATTAACGGTAAGGTCAAAGGTGGCTTCACTGTTGATATCGCTAACATCCGTGCTTTCTTGCCTGGTTCTTTGGTAGATGTTCGCCCAATCCGCGACACGTCTCACTTGGAAGGTGTGGATCTAGAGTTCAAACTTATCAAGCTTGATCAAAAACGTAACAACGTTGTTGTTTCTCGTCGTGCCGTTATGGAAGCGACTAACAGCGCTGAACGTGAAACATTGCTTGCTTCTCTTGAAGAAGGTCAAGAAGTTAAAGGTATCGTTAAGAACCTTACTGACTACGGTGCATTCGTTGATCTTGGTGGTGTTGATGGTCTTCTACACATCACTGACATGGCTTGGAAGCGTATTAAGCACCCAAGCGAAATCATTGCTGTTGGCGATGAGATCGATGTTAAAGTTCTTAAGTTCGACCGTGAGCGTAACCGTGTATCACTAGGTCTTAAGCAGTTGGGTGAAGATCCATGGGTAGCAATCAAAGCCCGTTACCCAGAAAACACTAAAGTAACGGCTAAAGTTACTAACTTGACTGACTACGGTTGTTTCGCCGAGTTGGAAGAGGGTGTTGAAGGTCTTGTTCACGTTTCTGAAATGGACTGGACTAACAAGAACATCCACCCATCTAAAGTTGTCCAAATTGGCGACGAAGTTGAGGTTATGGTTCTTGATATCGACGAAGAACGTCGTCGTATCTCTTTGGGTATCAAGCAGTGCACAATGAACCCATGGGAAGAATTTGCTACTTCTTTCAACAAAGGCGACAAGATCTCTGGTGCCATCAAGTCTATCACTGACTTCGGTGTGTTCATCGGTCTTGACGGCGGCATTGATGGTCTAGTTCACCTTTCTGACCTATCTTGGGATGAAGCTGGTGAAGAAGCAGTTCGTCAATACAAGAAAGGCGATATGCTAGAAACAGTTGTATTGTCTATCGATGCTGAGCGCGAGCGTATCTCTCTAGGTGTTAAACAACTAGAAGAAGATCCTTTCCTAGCTTACGTTGCTGAAAACGACAAAGGCACTATCGTAAACGGTACTGTTTCTGAAGTTGATGCTAAAGGCGCTGTTGTAACACTTTCTGAAGGTGTTGAAGCGACTCTTAAAGTATCTGAAATCAGCCGCGAACGTGTTGAAGATGCAACAACTGCTCTTAAAGAAGGTGACTCTGTAGAAGCGGCGATCATCAATGTTGATCGTAAAGCTCGTACTATCACGCTTTCTATCAAGCAGAAAGATGCTACTGAAGAAAAAGCGGCGATGAAGTCTCATTCTGAGAAGCAACAAGTTGAAGCAAATGGTCCAACCACTATCGGTGATTTGATCAAAGCACAATTGGAAGGCCAAGAGTAATTTTTACTCTTTCGTCTTAATGAAAAAGCGAGCCTCTGGCTCGCTTTTTTTATGCGTATTTTTTGATGGATAATCTTGACAATAAAACTATACACAGAACATGTGGATAACCATGGGTATAGCTAACCTAAGGTCAGTTAAGCGAGTCTAAAAGTGCTTTTACGTCCTCTTCGTTCCAATCTTCTTTTTCAATTAACTCTTTTAACTTATTGTTTTTCTTTGTTTTACTTAAGTTTTCTTGAAATTTCGCATAATGAAAATCTTTGATTAGCTTTTCATCTTCTTTTGATCGATAAATGTTCGCTGAAGGTTCGTCAGGTACTGAACCTTGGCGGGCATGCTTCGCGTTATTTGGGTCAAGTTGGTTGATTTTCTTATAAGTATTTAAAAATTGTTTTTTGATCATACTTAACCTCACTTCACTTGTTCAATTTCGATGATTTCGAAATATTGATCCTTCGCTTGCCATCTAATATTTAAGTCCCACAGGCTAATGCCATGTTCTCGATCGATTTGATTGGCTAAATAAGAGGGTCTTGGGTCTTGTTCTATGATTTGTGTAATTAAAGTATATAGGTCTTTTTCTAAGTTGGCTGAAAAAGCGTCACATTGTTGTTGTGCTTTTGCTGTAAATACGACGGGTTTAGGTTGGCTTCTTTCTGTCGTTGGTGTAAATGAACTGGTCGCTTGAGGAAGGCAATCTGAATAGGGTAAGTAGGGTTTTATGTCTAGGATGGGGGTGCCATCCAGTAGATCAGCGCCGTGAAGATCGATCAAAATGCGTTTATCTTGTTGGTGGATTTTGCCTATTTTGACTACAGATAACCCAATAGGGTTTGGACGATGGGTTGACCTTGTGGCAAATACGCCCATTTTACTTTTTCCACCTAACCTAGGTGGGCGAACTTTGGCTTTCCAGCCTTCGCTGATGCAGGCGTGAAACACGAACTGAACCCAAATGTGTGAATAGGCTTCGATGCCGTCTAGTGTATCGAGTCTGTTATAGGGTGGTAGCAATTCAAGGTGCGCGGTGGCCATGGTAACGAGCCCGGGTTGTCTAGGAATGCCAAATTTTTCTTGGTAACACGAGTGGACAATGCCAATGCTGGTAAATTGGAAGGCGTCAGTTGAGGGCACGTTTGGATCCTTTCATGTAAAACTGCACGGGACGAATAAATATATTGTGATAGTATACTGTTTCGCATAGAGGTATTTGACTGATTTTGTTGTCAGATGCGTATTTTTTATTATTTAGTTTGAGATGAAAAATGTCTTTAGAATCGTATATGAATCAAATTGGGCAGCAGGCACGGGCGGCATCACGCTTGCTTGCTAAGGCGTCAACGGAACAAAAAAACATGGCTCTTTTTGCCATGGCTGAAGCGTTGGAAGTTGCTCGCCCCAAGTTGATCGAAGAAAATGCGAAAGACATGAAGAGCGGTGAGGAAAAGGGTTTAGATTCCGCAATGTTGGATCGCTTGTTGCTCACCGATGTGCGCATTGACGGTATGATTGAAGGTCTAAAGCAAGTGGCCTCACTGTCAGATCCGGTGGGTGAAATTTCCAACATGGCGTACCTGCCTTCTGGTATTCAGCGCGGTCAAATGCGAGTGCCTCTGGGGGTAGTAGGCATTATTTATGAGTCTCGTCCAAATGTGACCATTGATGCGGCCAGTTTATGTTTGAAATCTGGCAATGCAACGATTCTACGTGGCGGTTCAGAAGCGTTTTATTCTAACCAGATGATTGCGACTGCCATTTCAACCGGATTAGAGAAAGTCGGCTTACCGGCAACGGCAGTTCAGGTGATCAATACCACCGATCGAGCCGCGGTGGGTAAGTTGATCACCATGCCGGAGTTTGTCGATGTCATTGTGCCTCGTGGTGGTAAAGGTTTGATCGAGCGCATTAGTGCTGATGCTCGTGTTCCTGTGATTAAACACCTTGATGGTAATTGCCATGTTTATGTGGATGACGAAGCGGACTTTGATAAAGCTTATAAGATCGTCATCAATGCGAAAACTCGTCGTTATGGTGTGTGTAATGCAATGGAGTCTCTGTTATTGCATAAGAACATTGCAGCGGATTTCTTTCCTCGTATTCTGGCAACCTTTGAAGAAAAGGGAGTGGAATTATTAGGCTGTTCTGCGATGCAAGCTCTGTCTGATAAGGTCGGTGTTGCCACGGAAGAAGATTGGTACACGGAATACACGGCGCCGAAATTATCGATCAAAGTTGTTGAAGATATGGATGAGGCGATTGCGCATATCAATAAATACGGTTCTCATCACACGGATGCCATTGTGACTCAGAACTACACAAAAAGCCGAGCTTTCATGACGGAAGTAGATTCTTCGTCGGTTATGGTGAATGCTTCAACCGCGTTTGCCGATGGCTTTGAGTACGGTTTTGGTGCTGAAATTGGTATTTCAACCGATAAAATTCATGCCCGTGGGCCTGTTGGTTTGATCGGTTTAACCAGTCAAAAATACATCGTATTAGGCGATGGCCATACCCGTGACAATTGATATAAACGCAGCTCATAAGAAAAAAGGGGTGGCCATTATGGGGGGGACATTTGATCCTATTCATAATGGCCACTTGCGCACCGCAGTGGATATTCTGGACGGTTACCATTATGCCAGTTTAAGGCTTATTCCTTGTTTTCAGCCCGTTCATAAAAGACAGCCTAGCATTACCCCTCAGCAGCGTTTAGATATGGTCAAGCTGGCCATCAGTAGTCATGATGGCTTGTTAGTTGATGACCGGGAAATAACCCGTGAAGGACCAAGTTATACGGCTGATACTTTGCGGGATATTCGTGCTGAAATTGGTCCAGATGAGCCTTTGGTTATGGTATTGGGTATGGACAGCTTTTTGTCTTTACCAACCTGGCATAATTGGCAAGATCTGATCAAATATGCGCACTTGTTTGTGGTGTCTCGTCCAGGTTGGGAGCCGGATCTGATTTCTGAGTTAAGTAGCTTTAGTGAAAACTATCGTGCCGCTTCGCCGCATGAGTTACAATGCAAGCCGTCAGGGCTGGTCTGGTTCGAAACCTTAACGCCATTGGGTATTTCTTCTAGCATGATTCGATCATTAGCGAGAAAGGATAAATCCATAGCGTATTTATTGCCCGAGCCCGTGCAAAACTACATAGAAAAAAATCAATTATACCGATAGGAAAATGTAAATATATGAGTCAAATTAATCTCACAGCGGATCAAATCTTAGCGTTTGCTGTCGAAGCGTTAGAAGATGTCAAAGGTGACAAGATCACTGTGTTGAATGTAGCAGATCATACAGACATGATGGACTACATGGTCATTTGTACCGGTACTTCGAAAAGACACGTTCACTCATTGGGTCAAAATGTGTTCGAATTTCTAAAACAAAAAGGCCTACAGCCTTTGGGTACGGAAGGTCGCGATATGGGAAGTGATTGGGTTCTAGTGGATTTACATGACGTTGTTGTGCATGTAATGACAGAAGAAGCTCGTACTTTCTACGATCTAGAAAAATTATGGGATATTAAGCCAGAAGAAAGATAAGGCTTCGTTAGATGCGTGTGCGATTGATTGCTGTCGGAAATAAAATGCCCAAATGGGTAGTCCAGGGTTATGAGGACTATGCTAAGCGTCTTCCGAAAGATTTTGCGTTAGAAACCGTGGAGATTCCAATGTCGCCACGGGGTAAAAATACTGACATAGCGAAAGCCATTCGCAAAGAAGGTGATGCCATGCTGGATGCGATTCCAGCAGGCGACAAGGTCATTGCAATGGAGGTTTTGGGTAAAGAGTGGTCAACTGAACAGTTGGCAGACCAAACCGGACAATGGCGCATGGATGGCTATAATGTCTCTTTGTTGGTTGGTGGTCCAGATGGTTTGGACCCAAGGTGTACCGCACGAGCTGACCAAGTCTGGTCTCTATCTCGTCTAACCCTTCCTCACCCCATGGTGAGAATCATATTGGCTGAGCAAATATATCGAGCTTGGACACTAATGAACAATCATCCGTATCACAGGTAGGTGTCGTAGGTGAGTCGTCAACATCAGCAATTTCGTAATTATCGTCAAGAGCAACGCCTCACCCAGCATAGGGTGATTGCCGCTGCAATATTTGTCGTAGTCCTCGTTTGTATTTTGATGGCTCGTCTATTTTACCTACAGGTAATGGAATACGACTTGTACCAAACCAAAGCCGATGACAACCGCGTTATGCTGGTTACCGATCCGCCACCTCGTGGTTTAATTTATGATCGTAATGGTTTGGTGCTGGCAGATAATCGTCCTATTCACAGTTTGACGGTGACGCCGGAACGGGTTGAGGATTTTGTTGAGTTAAAAAAAGAGCTGTCTAGCATCATAGATATTTCTGATAGCGAATGGGAAAACTTTGATATCCGTTTGAGAGAATATCGCCGTCCTTACCAATCTATTACTCTAAAATCCCAATTGACTGATGAAGAGTGGGCGCGAGTTTCGGTTGATCTTTATCGCTTAGATGGTGTGCAGGTTGAGGCGCAGTTAACCCGCTATTATCCATACGGCGAAGCCTTTGCTCATGCTATCGGATACGTGGGGCGAATTACGGCTAATGATTTAAAGCGTGTTGATCAACAAGCTTATCAAGGGGCTCTGTTTATAGGTAAAACGGGCATAGAAGGATTCTACGAAAAAGAGCTGTTTGGCGAAGCGGGTTTTAGCAAAGTCGAAGTAAATGCTCGTGGCCGTATTATGTCTCAGTTGGAGCGTCAGTCTCCTGTGCCGGGTAAAGATCTGCACCTGTATTTGGATGCTCGTCTGCAGCAGTATGCCTATGACTTGTTGGGGGATTATAAAGGCTCTGTGGTGGCGATTGACCCGGAAACCGGGGGCATTCTTGCGTTGGTTTCTAAACCGGGCTTTGATCCTAATTTGTTTGTTCGTGGCATTTCTGTCGCGGACTATTCCGCGCTAAGACAATCCAAAAAGCTGCCTTTGTTTAACCGTGCTCTGCGTGGAGGCTATCCACCCGCTTCGACCATTAAACCTTTCATGGCATTGGCTGGACTAGATTATGGTTTCGCCTCTTGGACAGAGCGGTACTTTGCTAAGGGCTATTACCAGATCAACCCAGATGGCCGTCGTTACCGAGATTGGAAGCGAACAGGTCATGGTTGGATTGATTTAGAGCGTTCTATTATTGAGTCGGTTGATACCTATTATTATCAGCTGGCTAATAAAATGGGCATTACCCCCATTCACAATTTTCTTTCCCGTTTTGGTTTTGGTCGCAGTACCTTATTAGATTTGAATGGTGATAGCTCTGGGTTATTACCTTCTAATGAGTGGAAAAAAGCCAAATATAATGAGCCTTGGTATCCAGGAGACTCGGTCAACGTGGGGATCGGGCAGGGGTTTATGGTCGCAACGCCGATGCAAATTGCTTCCGCCACGTCTGCACTGGCCAGTCGAGGCCGTTACTTTTATCCGCGTATGGCTGATAAAATTGGTAACGAAGCGGCTCAGTTTGAAGGCGATTTGGGCGGCGAGCACGATATCATTCTCAAGGATCAAAATAATTGGGAGCGAATGGTGAACGCCATGCGCAAAGTCATTACTGATTCCTTGGGAACCGCAAGACGACTACAGGGAACCAAATACGATATCGCGGGTAAAACAGGAACAGGACAAGTATTCAGTCTTCAAGAAGACGAAGAATACGATTCAGAGAAATTGGAAAAACGCCTTCATGACCATGCCTTGTTCATTGGTTTCGCGCCAGCGAAAGCGCCTAAAATTTCGGTGTTTGCCATTTTTGAAAATGGTGGCAGTAGTTCCAAACCTGCTGATCTGAGTAAAAAGCTGTTTGATGCTTACCTCTATGATAAGTACCCACCGCACTATGATTATTTAAAAGGGAAAGGCAATGAGTGAGAGTTTGTATCGTCGCGTGCTGACCTTTGCTAATGCTAGGCTTTGGCAGTTAGTTCATATCGACATTTTGCTGATTGGTTCCTTGATGTTATTGATTGGCGGTGGCTTGTTTGTTTTGTATTCCGCCTCAGGTCAAAATGTTGCCATGGTGGAGCGGCAAGTTTTTCGTTTTGCTGTTGGCTTAATGGTGTGCTTGGTATTGGCGCAATTACCGCCTAAATACATGCGCCGTGCTTCACCTGCTTTATACATCTTCATTGCCTTGTTGTTAATTGGCGTATTGATGTTTGGGGTCGGAGCAAAAGGGGCTCAGCGCTGGTTATCCTTACCTGGCGGGTTGCGTTTTCAGCCATCTGAAATTATGAAAATTGTCATGCCTATGATGGTGGCTTGGTACTTTTCTGATAGGGCTTTACCGCCTAGTTTTAAGCAGATCATGACGGTCATTGTGTTAATTGTTGCGCCTGTGTTGTTGATCGCCAAACAACCTGATTTGGGAACCTCTCTGTTGGTTGCTGTCTCTGGTATTTTTGCGTTGTTTTTGGCCGGGCTTGGCTGGCGTTATATTTTAGGGGCTGCTTCATTGGCACCGATTGCTGGCTATACCTTATGGCAGGTTATGCATGATTATCAGAAACAACGGGTTTTAACGTTTTTGAATCCAGAAAGTGATCCTCTTGGTTCTGGCTGGAATATTATTCAATCTAAAACCGCTATTGGTTCGGGTGGCTTATACGGTAAAGGCTGGTTGGAAGGTACACAGGCGCAGCTGGATTTCCTTCCAGAAAGTCATACTGACTTTATCATCGCTGTTTTAGCGGAAGAATTTGGCATGCTTGGTTGTGGGTTATTAATCTGTGCGTATCTGCTGGTTATTGCCCGAGGTTTATACATTTCTGCCATGGCAGAAGATAATTATGCTCGTTTGTTGGCGGGTAGCCTTACGCTGACATTTTTTGTTTATATGTTTGTAAATATTGGTATGGTTTCAGGAATTTTGCCTGTAGTTGGGGTACCCTTACCTCTAGTCAGCTATGGCGGTACTTCCATCATTACCATCATGGCGACGTTTGGAATTTTAATGTCGATTCAAACACATAAAAGAGCGAGATAATGATTAAGCTAGCAGCTTCGGTAATTGTAGCCATTGGTTTAACGGCATGTAGCGCTGTTGAGCAGAAGGATTTGCCAGCGAACTCAGGAGTGAGTAATGCCTTGCTTGAAGACAAGCCCAAAGAATGGACGGACTCTTATGCAGGTAACCCATCAGTACAAGCTTTTATTGAAAAAATGGCGTCACAACACGGTTATGATAGAAAAACCCTAGAGTTGGCGTTTTCACATATCAAACGTCGCCCTAAGGTGATTGAAAAGTCTGACAATCAACCAGAAGTGTTAATTCCTTACTACCAATATAAAACACGTTTTGTTAACAAAGACCGTATGAGGGCAGGGCAAAAATTTGCTTTGCGCAATGCCAAGTGGTTGGACAAGGCCGAGCAGGAGTTTGGCATTGACCCGCATGTTGTGGTGGCTCTGATTGGGGTGGAAACTTACTACGGTCGTATAACTGGTTCGAAAGATGTGTTCACATCCTTAACGACGCTTGCGTTTGATTATCCAAGACGAGAAACCTACTTTCAAAGCGAATTAGAAGCGTATTTGTTGCTTGCTCGTGAAGAAGGATGGAACATTGGCGAGACAAAAGGGTCATACAGTGGTGCCATGGGGATGGTTCAGTTCATGCCCAGCAATTACCAAAAATTGGCACTGGATTATGATCAAGATGGTCACATCGACTTATGGCACTCAGAAGCGGATGCCATTGGCAGTGTGGCGAATTATTTAAAACACCATGGCTGGACAACAGATCAACCTTGGTTTGTCACGGCTCAAGTGGCCGACTTGGCTACGGTTGAAGAGGAAGTGAATAAAGGACGTTCACCGAGTAAGGATATGACTGAATGGTCCGCTGTTAATGTGTTACCAACTCAGCCGTTTGTCATTGATAAAACCGGTTTGATTGGCTTACGAACATCGCCGGAAGAAGTGTCTTATTGGTTAGCGTATGAAAATTTTTTCACGGTAATGGATTACAATCCTAGCCGTCGTTATGCCATGTCAGTTCTGGAATTAGCGAAAAGTATAGGGGCTTATGAAGCAAGGTAAACTGCTGTTATTGGTCAGTATTTTCTCACTTGTCTTAAGTGGCTGCATGAGTACTCGTCATGTACTTGGTCATGATGACAGTGACATCGATTTTGATAAGGCTTCTGGCGGCGGGCGTTATAGTATTCTTCAGGATCATGCCCCAAGCGGTGACATTAAGGTAGACCATTTGCCGGACTTGGTACCGAAATGGGAAGCCAAAAGTCGTGGAGGCAATAAAAATCCTTATGAGGTTTGGGGCAAAAAATACTGGGTAATGGATTCGGCTAAAGGTTACACCGCCGAAGGGACTGCTTCTTGGTATGGTAAGAAGTTTCACGGTCATAAAACCTCAAATGGGGAAATATATGACATGTATGCTTTTTCCGCGGCACATAAATCCTTGCCGCTGCCAACCTACCTTAAGGTGACGAATCTGGACAACAACCGTTCGGTGATTGTTAGGGTGAATGATCGAGGGCCGTTCCATGGCGATCGTTTAATTGACCTTTCTTATGCCGCAGCGGTACGACTGGATTACCATAAGAAAGGGTTGGCAAGAGTACGTATTGAAGCCATTACTCCAGCCAAAGGTGAAGCTTACGCAGCGGATGATGTGCCTGTAGAGACGCCTCAAGCCCTGCCAAACAAGGCTTCTGCTGTTTCTAAGGGGGCTGATGCGAGTACTCCTGATCTTGTTTTTACGCATTTGCAGCTTGGCGCCTTTAGTAGTGAGGCCTCGGCTGAAACATTAAAACGACGCTTGTTTGAAACCTTTGACACAAGTGTCCGTGTGGAAGTGAATCAACAAGGAGATGGTCTTTATAAAGTCTTAGTTGGTCCTTATAAAGAGATGGAAGAGTTACAAAAGTGGCAAGGAAAACTGCAAGAAAGTGGATTTGGAAGTCCGGTAAGAGTGGCTTTGGTGCCCTAAAGTCACTAGGTTTGGGCTAGAGATTCTATCTATGCTCTAGTATTATTCACGAACATTTTTTTGGAAGACGACATTTTTTGATATGAAAAAACTTCTCGCGACTTTATCGATTGTATTTGGCCTTGTATCTACGCCTGTTTCGGCCGCTCCTTCATTGATTCCTACTCCACCACAACTGTCTGCTAGTAGTTATATCTTAATGGATGCTTATACCGGAGACGTATTGGTGTCTCACAATGCTGACGAAGAGTTACCTCCAGCAAGTCTAACCAAGTTGATGACGGCCTACATTATTGAATATGAATTGGCTCGTGGTAATTTGTCTTTTAGTGATCAAGTCAGTGTTAGTGAAAAAGCATGGCGTATGGAAGGTTCACGCATGTTTATTCGTGAAGGCACGCGAGTGTCTCTGGAAGACCTGATGCGTGGCATTATTATTCAGTCAGGCAACGATGCCAGTGTGGCAGCGGCGGAATATGTGGCGGGCAGTGAGTCAGCGTTTGCCGATCTAATGAATCAACACGCTCAGCTTTTGGGTATGAAAAACTCGCATTTTGTGAATGCCACAGGCTTTCCGGCGGAAGGGCATTACTCGAGTGCTCACGATCTTGCCAAGTTATCTCGTGCGACCATTTTGCAGTTTCCAGAAAACTACAAAATGTATGCGGAAAAAGAATTTACCTATAACAACATCAAACAACCTAACCGTAATAAATTATTGTGGCGTGACAAAACCGTTGATGGTTTGAAAACAGGTCACACAGAAGAAGCGGGTTACTGTTTAGCTGCTTCCGCGGTGCGTAATGGTACACGTTTAATTACCGTTGTGATGGGCACAAAATCAGATCAAGCTCGTGCGGCAGAATCGCAAAAACTTTTAGATTACGGTTTCCGATACTACGAAACTCGTAAGCTGTATAGCCGCGGTCAAGTTGTTAACAACGCTAAAGTTTGGGGCGGAAGTCAGTCTAATGTAAAAGTCGGTTTTGCCGAAGATGTTTTGGTGACCATTCCTCGTCAGCAAGGTGATTCATTACCAGCGACATTGGATATGATGAAAGAAATTACAGCCCCAATCGCCGTTGGTGACGTATTAGGTAAAGTGATTGTTGGCACAGAAGGGAATATTCTGCTTGAGCAACCTGTTGTTGCTTTGGAAGCCGTCGAAGAAGGTGGTTTCTTCAAGCGTATGTTTGATAAAATCAGACTTTTCTTTGCGAACTTATTTTAAGCCCAGTTGGGTGATGGTAGATACATGGCGTTAATTACGAAAGACGGCGATCAAGTAGGTAAACAGCCTGATGCGCCAAAAATAGAATTTCCTTGTGAAAACTATGTGGTAAAAGTAGTGACCATGGACGCTGAAGGTGTTCATGCGAAAATCGTTGAGTGTTTTAAAACCCATGCGCCAGAGATGGATCCTAAAGCCGTAAGCATGAACCGTTCTAGTAAAGGACGCTTCGTAAGCTACAGTTTTCGCATCATTGCTCAAAGCGAAGCGCAATTGTCAGCATTGCACACTGATTTAATGTCAGTTAACGCTGTAAAAATGGTTATGTAAATGACATTAGACTTGGTGTGCCGCGACCTTGGTGTGGTCGAGTATGAAGATACTTGGGAGCGCATGAAGCAATTTACCCAAGTGCGTAGTAAGGATGATGCTGACGAAATTTGGTTGTTGGAACATCCATCTCTTTTTACCCAGGGGCAAGCTGGGAAAGAAGAGCATTTGTTAGCGCCTGGGGATATTCCTGTTTATCAAGCTGACCGTGGAGGTCAGGTGACTTATCATGGTCCTGGGCAGCTGATCGCATATGTTCTAATTGATTTAAAACGGTTGGGAATTGGTGTCAGAGACCTTGTGTCTGTGCTGGAAAACTCAATCGTTAAGGTGTTGGCGTTGAATGGCATTGAGGCCTACGCTAAGCCTGATGCACCTGGTGTCTATGTTGATGAAAAGAAAATTGCATCACTGGGCTTAAGGGTTAGACGAGGCTGCTCCTTTCATGGACTAGCACTGAATGTCGATATGGACCTCACACCGTTTAATCGCATCAATCCATGTGGCTATCAGGGGCTACAAATGGTCGATATGAAGCGTCTGTTTACTGGCGCGTCGTTATCAGATACGAAAATTCAGTTGGCCAATCAGCTGGCTGAACACCTCGGATATACCAGTCCGACTATCCAACAAGGGTGGAACTAGAATGACAGCAGAACGCAAACGCGTTGTTCAAGGGGAGAAACTACGTGGCGCCGATAAGATGGCACGTATCCCAGTTAAAATTGTACCAACAGAAGAAATTCCTCGTAAGCCAGAATGGCTTCGAGTTCGTATGCCAGCATCACCGGAAATTGCTCGTATTAAGAGTACCTTACGTGAGCACAAGTTGGCTTCTGTATGTGAAGAGGCAAACTGCCCCAATTTAGGTGAATGTTTCAGTAACGGTACAGCAACTTTCATGATTATGGGTGAAATTTGTACGCGTCGTTGCCCGTTTTGTGATGTGGCACACGGTCGTCCAAATGCTCTAAGTCAAGATGAACCAAAAGAGCTAGCGGCGGCGATTCGCGATATGAAGTTAAAATACGTTGTGATCACGTCAGTGGATCGTGATGATCTTCGTGATGGTGGTGCACAGCACTTTGTTGACTGTATCCGTGAAACTCGTGCAGAAAGTCCTAATATTGAGATTGAAACATTGGTGCCAGACTTCCGTGGTCGTATGGAAGTAGCGATTAATACCCTAGAGCAAGCACCGCCGGATGTCTTTAATCATAATCTAGAATCCATTCCTCGTTTGTATCGTCAGGTGCGTCCAGGGTCTGATTATCAATGGTCATTGGATCTGTTGAAAAACTTCAAAGACCGTTGTCCTGATGTGCCAACTAAGTCTGGTTTGATGGTCGGTATGGGTGAGACGTTTGAAGAAATCGTCGAAGTGCTAAAAGACTTGCGTGCTCATAACGTAGATATGTTGACCATTGGTCAATATTTACAGCCTTCCAAACACCATTTCCCAATGGCTCGTTTTGTGCCACCAGAAGAATTTGCTCGTTATGAAGAAGTGGCGAAAGAGTTGGGATTCAAGCATGCGGCTTGTGGACCATTAGTCCGTTCTTCTTATCATGCTGATAAACAAGCACACGGTGAACGAGTGTCTTAATCCGTTTGTCTGATTAAAAAAGCGAAGCTTGAAGTGCCTCTTCTTGCTTCGCTTTTTTGTTTTAGCTTAGAGCAGGCATAAAAAAGCCCGCACTTGGCGGGCATCAAGCTGTCCTTATCTCTACCAATATAAGGGGAATATTAATAAAGAACATCCATTCGCACGGTCAGTGAAGAGATAGATAAAGCCGTGCATCTAGTATATTGGTCGTCATAATTGGTCGTTAAACTTGTTGAAAGTAACAAGGAATGCATGAAAGAACCTATACTTAGACATAGCCAATTAACTATAGTCAGAAATGAGGTTTTCGCGACTTTTATTTAAACGGCGAATTGAAATCCGATTAAAGGCTCGCAAACAACAACCAACATTACTTATCTTAGAGGCTTCATGAGCGTATTTAGTTCCACTGCGAATCAAAAATATTTTGCGGTCGTGCTTTCAGTGAAATTGATGCTGGAGGATCTGACTCATCGCATCATGATTGAAAAGCTGCTCATGATGGCAAAAGACAAGTCAGGGTATCTTGGTGAAGAGAGTAGTTTTGGCGAAATTTATACGCTCATTACCTATTGGCAGACTGAGGCTGCAGCCCAAGAATGGCAAGAAGACGAAATGTTACGTAGGGTCTTGTCATTGGGTGAGCATTTTTGGTATCAAGAGTATTCGATTAAATCTTGTATTGTGACTAAGGACATGTCGTTTAAAACCTCTAATGCTGATTTACACGCCTCTCGTTTTCCTACTATCAAAACACCCCGTGGTGTGCTTCGTATTTTAGACGAATCCCAGGCCGATTTACTGCATGATTATGTCAATTCCGAAAAGCACTTTTTGTCACCATGGGAGCCATTAAGAAATGAAGCTTACTATTCACTTGAAACCTGTCAATTGAGAGTGCGCGAAATGCGTCGCGATTTTTTGGAAGACAAAGGTTGTGTTTTGTGTCTGTTAACACCTGATGAGACAAAGATGCTGGCTTACAGTAATTACTCTAATATTGTTCGTGGCGTATTTCAGGCCTGCACGCTGGGTTACAGCTTACGTGAGAGTGAGCAGGGTAAAGGCTTAATGAATGAAATGCTGACGTCAGGTATTCGTTATATGCAAAAAGAGCAACAGATTGATCGGATTCAAGCCGGTTATATGCCTAGAAATGAACGTAGTGCCGCTGTGTTAGCGAAATTGGGTTTTGAAAAAGAAGGGATGGCCAGAGACTATTTAAAAATCAATGGTCAGTGGGAAGATCATGTTCTAACGGCTTTGATTCTACGATAATGCTTATCTTTATTCGCTTAAGAAGGGCGATTTAAGACAATCACACGGCCTTTTAGCTTTTGTTGTTGGGAGACAATGACGGTCAGAGCGATTAAGTGGTCATCGTCTGGATTGATGATGCCGCTGGCTTCTCTGGCTGGAATGAACTGGCCAAACTCTGTGCAGGGAATGGCGGCAGCGTTCTTTTTCGCTAAATACGCTGACCCTTTTAAGGGCAACACATAGTGGCTGGCGGCTTTTTGGTAGTATAGGGCTTCGGAGTAATGGGCCGGGTATTTTTCAATGCAAATTCGAGCCGTTTTGCTTTCCCATAATGGCCATACTTGAATGTGTTTCTTTTCTAATTTTGAGTCCACTGTGCCCGTAGACACTTTCTGTAATGTTTGATGTTGGCCGGTTAATGCTATTTTAGTGAATCGAATGGTACAAAGAGTGGCATTAGGGGTCAGTAAAGTAAGCACACTAGACTGTTGGCTTGGTAACCAAACCGCTTGATAGGGTTTTAAGTTCACTGAGTGTTGCTCTGATTGCAGATGAACTTCCCCTTTTATAACAAAGCAGAAACAATAATCAGCGGGCCGGTAAAGTCGCGAAGGCGTCGTCGCTTGATTGAGGTGTTCATGGACAATCAAAACATCCTCTTGTTGGTGTATAATGATTCGCTTGCTTTCACCGTAAAGAGGATGCTGGATAACAGGGAGTGTATTATGGTCTGCTTGACTCACCATCTTGAACCTTTTGTTAGATCCATTCTATTAAAGCATGAGAATATAGCCCTTACCATTAGAATCTTGCCATGAGAGTTGCAGTGCATCATGGAGATTCTTTATAGTTGTGCCCAGAGAAAAAAGCATCTTATTGCACCCATGCGGTTAGCTTGTAGATTTAAACGATAGAAGAAGGAATGCTTCCTTGAGTGAGTTGTCAAATTTTGAGTCTAATGAAACCCTTTCATTAAAAGACTATACCGAAAAAGCGTACTTGAACTACTCTATGTACGTTATTCTAGACCGTGCTTTGCCTCATATTGGAGACGGTCTAAAACCCGTACAACGTCGCATTATTTACGCCATGAGCGAACTAGGGCTTAAGGCAACCGCTAAGTACAAAAAATCCGCACGTACTGTCGGGGATGTGTTGGGTAAGTTTCACCCACACGGAGACAGTGCCTGTTATGAAGCCATGGTGTTAATGGCGCAACCTTTTTCCTATCGCTATCCATTAGTCGATGGACAAGGTAACTGGGGCGCACCAGATGATCCTAAGTCATTTGCCGCCATGCGTTACACCGAGTCTCGTCTGTCTAAATACGCCGATGTATTACTCAAAGAAGTCTCTCAAGGCACGGTAGATTGGGTGCCAAACTTTGATGGCACAATGCAAGAACCATCGGTATTGCCTGCGCGTCTGCCTAATCTACTGTTGAATGGTACTACTGGTATTGCGGTTGGTATGGCGACAGACATTCCGCCTCATAACTTGAGAGAGGTGGGGGAAGCTTGTATTCACTTGTTGAATAACCCCAATGCAGAACTTGAAGACTTACTGAATTTTGTACAAGGGCCGGACTTCCCGACGGGTGGCGAGATCATTACGCCAAAAAGTGACATCGTCAAATTGTATGAAACTGGCAAAGGTCAAATTAAAGCTCGCGCTCGTTTCGAGATGGAAGAAGGTGAGATTGTCATCACTGAACTGCCGCATCAAGTGTCAGGTAGCAAAATTCTTGAGCAAATTGCCGCTCAGATGCAGGCCAAAAAATTGCCAATGGTGGTGGATCTTCGCGACGAATCAGATCATGAAAACCCGACGCGTTTAGTGATTGTGCCGAAATCCAATCGTGTTGATATCGATTCTGTGATGACGCACTTATTTGCGACAACGGATTTGGAAAAATCTTATCGCGTGAATATGAATGTCATTGGTCTAGATGGTTTACCACAAGTTAAACCCCTTAAGAATTTCTTATCTGAATGGCTGCGTTTTAGAATCGACGTAGTACGCAAGCGCTTACAATTTCGTTTGGACAAAGTGCTCAACCGTCTACACATCTTAGAAGGTTTGTTGATCGCGTATTTGAACATTGATGAAGTGATCGAAATCATTCGTAATGAAGATAAACCAAAGATGGAGCTGATGGCACGTTTTGGTTTGAGTGAAATTCAAGCCGAAGCCATTTTGGAATTGAAGTTGCGTCATTTGGCGAAACTGGAAGAAATTCGCATCAAGGGTGAGCAGGATGAATTAGAGAAAGAGCGCAAAACGTTAGAAGGGTTATTGTCTTCTGATCGTAAGTTGAAGAAGCTTATCTCTGACGAAATACAAGAAGCCGTTGATCTGTTTGGTGATGATCGTCGTACTCCAATTGTTGCTCGTAAAGAGGCACAAGCCTTTAGCGAGGAAGATCTATTATCAAATGACCCCATTACGGTGGTGATTTCAAAACAAGGTTGGATTCGCGCAGCCAAAGGTCATGACATTGATGTGCAAGGTTTGAGCTACAAGTCTGGTGATGAGTTCTTGATCAGCACCAAAGGTCGCTCAAATCAGACGCTAGTCTTGTTCGCGTCGAATGGGCGGACCTATTCCATTAAAGCGCATACCTTGCCATCAGCACGAGGGCAAGGTGAACCGATTACGGGGCGCATTTCTTTAGAGAAAGACTCAACGATTGTCGCGGCGGTATTAGACAAAGAAGAAGCGCATTATTTAGTTGCCAGTGATGCGGGTTATGGTTTTGTTGCGCAATTGAAAGATTTGTATGCTAAAAATAAAGCAGGTAAAGCGACTTTGAGCTTGCCAGCTGGGGCTAAAGTGTTAGCACCTGTTGCTGTGTCGAGTACAGAAGCGGGACGCGTTGTTGCAATATCTAATGAGGGACGTATGTTAGTATTTGACGTCGCTTCATTGCCACAGATGGCAAAAGGTAAAGGCAACAAGATGATCAGCATTCCAAGTGCTCGTGCAGCGCAGGGCGAAGAGCTGGTTGTGGCGATGGCATGTGTTCAGCCCGAGGATTTATTGGTGGCCTTATCCGGTAAGCGTTTTATGAACTTTACCGAAAAAGACTTACAAGAATACATGGGTGAGCGCGGTCGCCGTGGCTTGAAGTTACCAAGAGGTTTCCAACGAATTGATGGCTTGGAAGTGAAAGTAGGCGAAGGCAAAGTGGCTTCTACTGCGACCCCATCTGATCCGGATTTATTCGAAGGATAAGAGGTTGGTTGTGACTGAATAACACCTAGGTCACAACCTAATGATAAGGTGTTAATTCGGCGTTACAGGATGTTCAAGTAACGCCACTTGTGAGGAGAGAAATATGAAAGGCAGTCAGAAAGTAATTGATAGTCTGAATGCATTGTTGGCCAATGAATTGGCTGCAATTGATCAGTACTTCATTCACTCTCGCATGTACGACGATTGGGGTTTAAACAAGCTTTATGAGCGTTTGAATCACGAAATGGAAGAAGAAACTCAGCACTCAGATTGGCTAATTAAGCGTATCTTGTTCTTGGAAGGTGTTCCTTGCATGACTAAGCGCCGCGATCTTTTGGTTGGGTCCGATGTTCGTTCAATGATGCAGAATGATCTAACACTTGAACTAGAAGTGGTTAGCAGTGTTCGTGGAGCGATTAAAATCTGTGAAGAAGAAGGCGACTATCAAACACGTGAGACGCTTGAAAAGCTTCTGTTTGATACCGAAGAAGATCATGTCTATTGGTTGGAGCAGCAGCTTGGCCTAATGGATAAGATTGGCATGCAGAACTACTACCAATCTCAGATGGGTAACTAGGAGCAGGCTATGAAAGGTGATCGCGACGTTGTTGCTAGTTTAAACAAGGTGTTGGCTAACGAGTTAGTAGGAATTAACCAATATTTTCTTCACGCTCGTATGTTTAAGGATTTTGGTTTTTCAGCTTTGGACAAGGCCGATTACAAAACCTCAATTCAAAAAATGAAAAATGCCGATCGTTTGATTGAGCGTATTTTATTTTTAGAAGGTTTGCCTAACCTTCAAGACTTAGGTCGACTTCGCATTGGTGAAAACAGCGAAGAGATGATTTCCGCAAATCTAGAATTTGAATTGGGCACGGTTGGTGCAGTGAAAGCGGCCATTGATTTATGTGAGCAAAAGCTTGATTTCATGAGCCGTGATACATTGGAAAAAATTCTGGAAGAGCAAGAAGAGCAGATTGATTGGCTGGAAACTCAGCAACAATTGATTAAAACTTCAGGAATTGAAAACTATCTACAGTCTCAAATGTAATGAAACAAAAAGACATCAAGCAACTTGAAATTGGCTTTCGGCTATTTTGATGAGTTCTTGGTTCAGTACTTGTTTTGCGCACTGGCAGCACTTGCCACATTGACTACCAATGTTGTGCTCTTTGTACAGGGCACGCATGGTAGTCGCGCCATCTTGTATTGAAGCTTTGATGTCTTTGTCTGAGACTTTGTTACAAATACATACGTACATGAATGAAAATTACTCTCATTAGTGTTTATATGTTTTGATTTTATTTTTAATGTGAATGATTATCAACATTAAATTTCTTATTAACTTGAGAGTATTGATAGTTTTTTTGAAGTGAAAAAAATGGGAGGCCGATTGCCTCCCATTTTTTATGCCGACTAGACTGACTTAGTGCTCTTTTTCCGCAATGTCATTAAGTACTTTTAAGAAAGATTCTGGATCATGTGCTCCGTGTATCATGTATTTGTCATTGATGACATAAGTTGGCACTGATTGAATGTCCATGCTGCGCAAATGCTTGAGCTTTTTATCCGTTAACCTTTTGGCTTCATCGCTAATAGCATAAGCTAGGTCGGTGTCTTTTAATCCTGAAGCCAGAGCGATCTTTTCCAGTATGGCTTGTTGTCCTATGTTTTCTCCATTGGTGAAGTAGGCATGGAAAAGAGCAAGTACGTAAGGTGTGCCCAATCCTGCTTTGCTGGCGGCCAGTACAAACTGATGGGTTAGCTTGGTGTTAGGGATCTGGTCTTTCTCCGTAAAGTTAAATTCAATCCCAGCCTCTTTTCCCACATGTTGTAGAGCATGGCTCACTTCATTGAGTTTTTCTTGACTACCAAATTTAGTACCTAGGTAGCTTTCTCGATCTGCGCCGGATAATGGCATATCGGGGTGCAATTCGAATGGTTGCCAGCGGATGTCAATTTTGTAATCTTCACCAAGCTGATCTATCGCTTGTTTTAAACGAGAATAGCCAAGGTAGCACCAAGGGCAAACGATGTCTGAAATAATGTCGATACGAAGATCGGCCATGAGTTCTCCTGAATGTGAATGTGTTAATTAATGCTTAGGGCGAGGCATTGACTGATCTCTGTATAGGATCGACCGCTTTCCTGTTGCCAGTGGTTAAAAGCGTCTTGAGCGGCTTGCCAAGCTGATTGTGTGTCTTTTCCTGTGGTCATGATTTGGTGATGGCGAAGATAGCCTTCTACGTCTTTGGTGAGTAAGAAAGTGTCTTTACCCATTGCTCGTAAGGTATATGGGCCAGTATTGCCACCTAAACGAGCACCATGTTTTTTAAGGTGTCGCCACAAACCAATAATATTATCGCTAGGCCAATCGGCGATGAAGTGGCTAAAAGAAGTATGATTCTGTTGGCTCTCATGAATCATTAAAGCATTTTCCCGAATCGTCATGACCTTTCCTAAATGTCGGATAATGCGCTGATCCTTGGCTTTTTCTTCCCACATCTCATCATGGATTAGTAGCATTTTTTCAATATCAAAATGAAAAAACACGTCTTCAAAATTGGGCCATTTATTGCGTACCACTTGCCAGCTAATACCGGACTGAAAGACTTTCTGACTAAAGGCGGACAACCAGCGATCATCCGTATGATTTTTTAACTCGTTACTAGACAAAGGGCGAGATAATCTCTGTTCAAGAGCACGTTCACCACCATGTCGTTGGGCGGCACGCTGATAAATGTCTTCAAAGCGTTCGTATTGCATTAAGGAGTCCTATTTTGCGACGTATAACAAAGCCTGTGTGCTTGCTGCTGGTGGCCTCTTTATTGGGCAAGTTTATCATAAGCTGAGTGGTAGATTTGGCAGAAGTTAAGGAGATTTAGTATTGAGAAAGAAGAGTTTGTTTTATAATGCGCCAAAATGATCGAATCGAGAGACATGGCATGACACATTTAAGCGTTAACCTGAACAAAATTGGTCTATTACGTAATTCCCGTGGGCGCAATTACCCAAACATGGTTGAAATGGCAGAGCGTACCCTTACGTTAGGCGCCTTTGGTGTCACCATTCATCCACGCCCAGATCAGCGTCATGCAACGTATCAAGATGCTTATGATCTAAAAGATTTGTTAAAACGTTTTCCAACAGCAGAGTTGAATATAGAAGGCTTTCCTGACGCTAAATTCTTAGAAGTGGTTCAGGAGGTCGTGCCACATCAATGCACATTGGTACCAGATGATCCAAATCAATTAACCTCAGATCATGGTTGGAACCTAGCTCGTGATCAAGATGCTTTGCGTCCAGTGATTGCGAAACTGAAACAAAAGGGCATTCGTGTTGTCTTGTTTATGGACCCAGTGGCAGACAATATGCAAATGGCAAAAGACATTGGTGCTGACCGTGTTGAGTTGTATACCGAAGCCTATGCCAATGCTTATGACACAGAAGACGCGGAGGCGGTGTTGGCTCAATATCAGCAAGCAGCTCAAGCAGCGGTCGCGGCCGGTTTGGGAGTAAACGCTGGTCACGATTTGGATTTGAATAATGTTGAAGCCTTGTGTGCACCGGGTCATATTGCTGAAGTATCAATTGGTCATGCTTTGACTGTCGAGGCATTGGATCTTGGTTGGGATCAAGTTGTGCAAGCTTATTTAGCGAAGCTATCTTAGTATTTGGTGACCCATGGGAGCAGCGTAATATTCAGACAGATGAGAGCAGGCAATGACGTCGAATAAACGTCCTCAGTGTGAGGCCTGTGGCTTCTTACAGTCACAATGCGTGTGTGCTTGGATACCTTCACTGACAACTCGCCTGAAGATTTTGGTTGTACAGGATGGTAAAGAGGCATTACACGCGAAAAACACCGTCGCCTTACTGCGTTTGGCTTTGCCATCAGTAGAATGCGTTGATAGTGCTGATGTGACGTGTTTGTCGCATTTAGATGTGGATGCTTGGCGTCTGTTGTTTCCCGGTCAGGGGGCGACACCTGTAGAGTCAGTCACAGAAGATCAAAAAAGTCATATTGAAGGGATCATTTTGATCGATGCAACTTGGCGAAAAGCCAAGAAGTTACTGCTCAGTGAGCCGCTTTTACAGCGTTTTACAACCTTGTCGTTTGAGCAACCACCCGTTGGGGCCTATGCCATTCGAAAGTCCCCAAATGATCAAGCACTGTCAACCTTGGAAGCTTGTGCTTATTGCATTGAGCAACTGTGTGCCGAAGACATGCAAGGTTTGCGTGACTTCATGCAACAGGCTCAGGCTTGGCAATGGCGTCGGCAACCAAAGCATCATCAGCATCTTTAAGCTGGTACCGTCAATTTTAACTAAGCTAGAGAAATACACCATGGATAAGCAAACTGAAATAGAAGCGGCGGTATTTCGTCGTTTGTTAAAGCACCTAGATGACAACAAAACAGTACAAAATATAGACTTAATGAATCTTGCAGGTTTTTGTCGAAACTGTTTGAGTAAGTGGTATATGGCAGAAGCCGAAAATCAAGGTGTTGAAGTAAGTTATGACGAAGCGCGTGAACATGTATATGGTGAACCCTATGAGGCTTGGAAGGTGAAACATCAACCTAAGGCTACGGCCGAGCAATTAGCCGCTTTTGATGCTAAGTCTCAGCCTAAAAAGTAATTCACGCCAGCATGACCATTGGATTCTGTGGTCAGCTCGAGTGTTAAAAAGCAAGCTTTTAATGGGCTTGCTTTTGCTCGCATGTCTAATATCTTCTCTTTATGTGTACGCTGAAATATCGGATAAATATCGCAGGCTTGCTAAGCAGGCTGGCCAAGTTTATGGCGACAGTGCGGAAAAGCGAGTCCTTGCTTGGCGACGTTTAATTGATGAGTCAAAGGATTTGCCGATTGTCGATAAGTTAGCCAAAGTGAATAATTTCTTTAATCAAATGGACTTTGTTGATGATATCGATCTATGGGGTAAGGAAGATTATTGGGCGACCCCAATTGAGTTTTTAGGCATGCAAGCAGGGGACTGTGAAGACTTCACCATTGCCAAATACTTTACCTTGCGTGAACTGGGAGTAGTGGACGACAAGCTGCGTTTGGTTTATGTCAAAGCGTTACGTCTGAATCAGCATCATATGGTGTTGGCATATTATCATAAGCCCACTTCCATTCCTGTGTTGTTGGATAACTTAGATAAAGAGTTGAAGCCCGCATCAAAACGCAATGATTTGTTGCCTATATATTCGTTTAATGCTGAGAACCTTTGGCTTTCAAAAGAAAAAGGGCGTGGTGTCTTGGTTGGGGGCTCCTCGCGCCTAAGCTTGTGGACAGATTTAAATGATCGTTTAAATACGATTTCAAATTAGGAGAACTTGGATGACGCTGTTCCGCCAATTAATGTTAACCATTGTAGCCATTTTTTCAGTCATGCTGGCCGTGGTTATGGGGATCAACTTTGATACCACAAAGGGCTATTTGATTGGTCAGTTGGAATCGACGACTCAAGATACGGCGACTTCCTTGAGTATGTCTGTGTCTGATTTTATGGCGTTGGAAGATTATGCTTCTGTCGAAAGTAGCATGAATGCGGTATTCGACAGTGGTTATTTCTCTGAAGTGAAAATCCATGTTTATGCGACAGAAAAAGATCTCGTACGACAAAATGAAACTAAAATTGAAGGCGTGCCTAGCTGGTTTATTCATTTAATCGATTTTAAAGTGCCTGTCGCTAAAGCCGTCATTTCTAGTGGTTGGAATGAGTTAGGTCAAGTGTATGTAACCGGCAGTGCGGGTTACGGTTATCAGCAGTTGTGGCTGGCTTCACGCCATATTTTATTGTCATTTTTCATTATCGGTACGGTCACTTTGGTGCTGGGCAGCATAGCGTTGAGGTATTTGTTCAAACCTTTGGCTGAGTTAGAAAAGCAGGCTGAAGCCATTCAACAGCGCCGTTTCATGAAGATGAAGAATGTGCCAAAAACACGAGAACTCAAGTCGGTCGTGTTGTCGATGAATCGCATGGCGGAAAAATTGGAAAAGGAATTTGCGGCCGAGGTAGAAACGGCGCAATGGTTACAAGCTAAAGCCTTTAAAGATCCTGTGAGTGGCTTAGGTAATCGCCACTTTTTTGAAAGCCAGATGAAGTCACATTTTGCTGAGCCGGAAAGAGGTATTGATGGTTTGGCGCTGATAGGCTTGGCCGATTTAGGTAAATTGAATAACGAGCGCGGCTATGAGTCAGCGGATATGTTTATTCAAGCGGCGGCGGATATTCTGCAGAAGAAAGTGGCAGCGATTTCGTCTTTTGCAACCTTGGCACGTTTATCCGGTGCTGATTTTGTTTTGTTGGTACCTAACTTTGACCATGAGCAGCTTAAACAGCTGGTGGAAGCGCTTATGACGGAGCTCTTGGACTTGAGTCAGGCGGATATTAGTTATTCTTCCTACGTGGGAAATATTGGCGCTGTCACCATTGATGGTCAGGTTAGTAAAGGCAGTGCAATGGCTCAGGCCGACGCGGCGCTTCGTGAAGCGAAGCGAGGTGGGGAAAATCAGGTTGCCGTGTATGACTTGAATACCAAGCAAGCTTTATCAATTAATCGCTCTGAATGGAAAGGGATTCTGGAAAGAACCATTGCAAATAATGCCTTCAGTTTGAAGAAACAAGCTGTGTATGAATTGGCTGAGCAAGAGACGATTTTGCATGAAGAGGTGTTTATGGGCTTGAGTCACGCCGGTAAAGATTTTCATGCAGGCTTTTTTATTGGTTTAGCGGAGCAATATCATCTCACGGCGCAAATTGATCAGGTCATTATCAACAAGGTATTGGATGTGATCAGTGGTAAAAAAGTCACTAAGCCATTAACCGTCAACTTGTCTGGCTCTTCTTTTCATGATGAAGCATTCGCCGCTTGGTTGGATAAGACCTTGTCACAGCTTGATGATGCCGCACGTGCTTTGTTGATTTTCGAAATGTCAGAGCAAAGTGTGATAGCTGATGAGGAAGGGGCGCTGGCCGTAGCTAAGATTCTGAAGAAACGCTCTGTGGTATTTGGAATTGATAATGTTGGCAAGCAATTTTCCGCTTTCCAATATTTAAAAGTATTGATGCCAAATTATGTGAAAGTCGATTCCTCTTATACTCGAATGGCAGCTGGTAAAGAATCCGAGTCTTTCTTCTTACACAGCTTATGTAAAATGTTTAATAGCTTGAACATTGAAGTGATTGCCACTGGCATTGAGAGTGAAAAGCAACTTAGTGCATTGCAGCGATTTGATGTATTGGGTGGTCAAGGTTTCGCACTGGGTCGTGCTGAGCCAATGTAAGGGCTAAACGCTAAACACCAAGCTAGATGTCAGTGTTGTTTTTGCTAGGTTCTCACCCTGCTTGTTGTTAGGCGATGAGGTTATCGCTATAAGGGTAGGGGAAGCTGGATGGTGATTAAATGAATGAATCACCATCTGGATCGGTCAAGCTATCACTGTCTGAAATTAAGTCTTCGTCTTGACTGTTGTGAACGCCACGAACCCATTTACGACTCAACAGTTTCTTTTGAGCGGCTGTAGGGAGCTCGGTGAACTGAATGATTCGTTTCTCTGAAAGAAGATCAATCAAATCCTCTAATACACGCATCATGTCGCTATCAGAATTTGTCAACATTTCTTGCGTATTTTCGTTATCGTTAGCAGTAAATTTTTTCTCTAAAATTTTGGCAACAGAGGGTTCATTCGGAGCCACTAATAGGCCGTATTCCTCTGATTGAGAGGTCGCAACATCTATGATGTCACCGTCTTCGTTAAGCTTTGCGTAGAGCATGATTAGTGTCCCGTGTTTGTATCAATTTGTAGTGGAGTGTTTTGATAACTTCCCATCTTAGCTGAGAACTACTATTCTAGTCTAAAACTTACATCCTGTTGGTTTTAAATTGTTTTTTTCGTTTACTTAGGAGAATTAGAGTATGTCTGGCTCGGACCGTTCAGAACAGAACTCTTCATCGTCCCATCAAGAAGAGCAGCATCATTCGGACGATATGACAACAGAACACTCTGATTCTAGTGTGACAGAGAATACGACAGTAGATGAAACGGATATGGATAATCAGAAACCACAATGGCAAGCTAACGCCACGACCTTAGAATATCCTAACCCTTTATTAGATTGCTTGGTGTTATTAAGTCGTTATTTTAATAACCCATACACCTCCGACGCCATCGCGGCAGGTTTGCCGATTACCGATGATTTAATGACACCAGAATTGTTTCTGCGGGCATCGAAACGGATTGGAATAAGTTCACGCTTTGTGAAACGAAAGTTGTCTAAAATCCCTCACATGGTGTTACCGACCGTTCTCTTATTAGACGATCAACAAGCCTGTGTGTTATTGGACATTAACGATGCAAAAGGTACGGCGAAAATTTTACGTTCCGAATCTGGTGAAGGTGAAATTACTTTGCCAATAGCCGAATTAGAAGCGGCTTACACGGGATACTGTTTTTTTGTTAGACCGGTTTATCAATTTGATAAACGTGCTCAGAAGCCTGATGAAGCCAAGCAGAAAAAAGGCCATTGGTTTTGGGGAACTGTGCTTGGCTCTTGGCGGATTTACCGTGATGTGTTTATCGCCTCACTTTTAATCAATATGTTTGCGGTTGCCAGCCCATTATTCGTTATGAATGTGTACGATCGAGTGGTGCCGAATAATGCATTTGATACCCTGTGGGTGTTGGCTATTGGTGCTGTCGCCGTCTACTTTTTTGATTTCTTATTGCGTATGCTCAGAGCGTATTTTATCGACATCGCAGGCAAGAAATCAGACATTCTCATATCGGCTTCGATTTTTTCCAAAGTGAACAACATCACTATGGCGTCTCGGCCAAAATCGGTGGGGGCGTTTGCGAAGAATCTACAAGAGTTTGAAAGCATCCGTGATTTTATTACTTCTGCGTCCATTACCACGTTAGTAGATATTCCATTTATGTTTTTAATCGTTGGGGTGATCTGGCTCATTGGTGGCCCTGTGGGTTACATCCCGATTATTACGATTGCGTTGATTTTGCTCTACAGCATCATCATTCAAATACC
Organism: Marinomonas aquiplantarum; assembly: GCF_003314975.1. Lineage (GTDB taxonomy): Bacteria > Pseudomonadota > Gammaproteobacteria > Pseudomonadales > Marinomonadaceae > Marinomonas > Marinomonas aquiplantarum. The sequence goes on along the minus strand of NZ_QNRF01000006.1, from coordinate 66,492 downwards.
GCTTAAGCGCTCTATTGAAGAAAGTCAGAAAACCGCGTCGCAGAAAAACGCTGTGTTGATCGAGAGTTTATACAATGCTGAGAGCGTAAAACTAAACAATGCGGAAGGTGTGTTACAAAAACAATGGGAAAACGCGGTTGGCAATATTGCTGATTGGGGAGTGAAAACGCGACAACTGTCTCAGTCCACTTCTTCGTTTGCCATGGTGGCTCAGCAACTCACCACCGTTGTGATTGTAATCGTTGGTGTGTATCAAATTTCAGAGGGGCTAATGAGTATGGGGGCGCTAGTGGCGTCCGTTATGCTAACAGGGCGTGCTCTTGGTCCTATGACGCAAGTTGCCAGTTTAGCAACCCGTTATAATCAGGCGAAATCAGCATTTGCCTCATTAAATGAGATCATGTCGTCACCAGTAGAAAACCCTGAAGACACTAAGTTTGTGCATCGTCCTGTATTCAAAGGTGAGTTCCAATTTGATGCGGTCAATTTCTCTTATCCTGACCAAGATCAGGCGGCCGTAACCGATATTAATATTAATATCAGGCAAGGGGAAAAAGTAGCGATTATTGGACGTATTGGCTCTGGTAAATCGACACTGGGTAAGATGATGACGGGGCTGTATACACCGAGCAGCGGAGCGATTCGTGTCGACGGTGTAGACCTTAGACAGATTAATCCGACGGATTTACGTCGTAATGTGGGTTCGGTGTCGCAAGACGTCAACCTATTCTATGGTTCGATAAAAGACAATATTGTCATGGGCGCACCTTACATGGAGGACGACGCGATCATTCGTGCCGCCGAGTTATCTGGTGTGTCTGAATTTGCGAACCGTCGCTCAAATGGTTTGGACAGTTCGGTAGGGGAGCGAGGTGTATTATTGTCTGGTGGTCAACGTCAGAGTATTGCGATTGCGAGGGCTCTATTATTCGATCCACCTGTCTTGATCTTGGATGAACCGACGGCCTCAATGGATAACACCACTGAAGCTCGTATGAAGCGACGTTTGATGGAAGGGCTAAAAGATAAGACCTTGATTCTGATTACACACAAAGCGTCAATGCTTGATATGGTGGACCGTATCATCGTTATGGATAATGGTCGTTTAATTGCAGATGGTCCGAAAGCGCAAGTGCACGAAGCGCTCCGTCAAGGTAAGTTGAAGGTGAGTTGATATGAGTAAGCGTACTGTCTCACAAAGTGATTTAGGGTATTTGTCAGACCGAAATGCCGCCTTGATGTTAAAGACACCAAAAGGTGGTCGCATCATTTTATGGGTCATTTTTATCTTTATCATGTCGGCCTTGGTCTGGGCCTATTATACCTCGTTAGACGAAGTGACGGTTGGTGAAGGCAAAGTAATCCCCTCTAGCCAGGTTCAGCAAATTCAGAACTTGGAAGGGGGGATTTTAAAAGAAATTAACGCCAAAGTGGGTCAGGTAGTCAATGCTGGCCAGATCTTGATGACCATTGAGAATACTGAAGCCTTGTCCTCCTTGCGAGAGCAGCAAGCAGAGTTCATTAACTTGCAGGCCAGAGCCGCGCGTTTGCAGGGTGAATCCTATGGCAGACCTCCGGTATTTGACGAGGAATTACGAAACGATTACCCGTCTGTAGTGAATCGTGAGATGGATTTATACAGTAACCGTCTAGAATCCCTACGTACTAATCAAGTGGGTTTTCAGCAGCAGATTGAGCAAAAGAGACAAGAAATTGTGGAAATGCAGGCGAAGCTGGATAACCTCAAGCAGAGCTATGAATTTTCAAAAGAAGAGTTAGCGCTAACGCGCCCTGCCTTTGAGCAGGGTGCCGTATCGCGAGTTGAACTGCTGCAATTAGAACGAGAAGTGAATCAATTACAGGGGGATCTAGAAGCAACTCAGTTGGCGATTCCTCGTGCTCGTTCTGCGCTTAAGGAGGCGCAAAGTAAATTGGAAGAAAGTGTGGCGAAGTTTCGTGCGGATGCGCAAGAAGAGTTAACCAATGTTCGCAGTAAGTTGGATCAGATTCGCGAAGCAAGTGTGTCTTTAGAAGATAAGGTGTCCAGAACGCAAGTACGTTCGCCCGTAAAAGGCATCGTCAAACAAATTCAAATTAATACGGTGGGTGGGGTGATTAAGCCAGGCATGAATATGATGGAAATCGTGCCGATTGAGGACTCCCTATTAATTGAAGCCAAGGTACGTCCTGAAAATATTGGTTTTATTCAACCTGATTTACCCGCAGTGGTAAAATTGTCTGCCTATGATTTTGCTATTTTTGGTGGCTTGGACGGCACAGTTGAAAATATTAGTGCGGACACCATTCTCGATGAAGAGGGCAACAGTTTTTATCTAGTACGAGTCAGAACAGATCGAAACTTTTTAGGGACGAAGGACGCGCCTTTGCCAATTATTCCTGGCATGCAATCCAGTGTGGACATTATTACAGGGAAAAAAACCTTGTTAGATTATTTGTTGAAACCCATTCTGAAAGCCAAACAGAATGCACTGCGAGAGCGATAATTACAAAAAATTTAGCTTTCATATCATTGTGATAACAAATGTTAACAACCATATCTTGTAAGCTAGATACAATGATTAGAGTGAAATAAACTGAACGAGATTGATTTTGAAAATTTTGTGTTGGAATACAGACGATGCTGTTTGGGAGCATTGGTTAAAAGTTGTCCCGCAGGGAGCAGAGCTTGTTCGAGTTGACAGCTTAGTGGCGTCTCGTCGTGCGCTGATTGAGTCTCAACAAACATTTCAATATTGTTTTGTCTACCTAGCGGATGATACGTTCTCGAGTCAAGTCGAAGAGCTAGTGACATTAAAATCAGAGTTTTCAGCTCAAAGTATGTTGGTGTTTCCAAACCAAGCCAGTCAGCAAGCTGCGTTACGTTTATTTTCGATTGGTGTGAATGGTCAATGTGCTCCTTATATAGGAGAAGAACAGTTATCTTTGGTGCTGTCAGTCATTGATTCGGGTGAAATTTGGGGCGGTAAAGCCTTTATACAGCAATTAATTAGTCAATCAGCGGAACAAGTCGATTCACCTTCTCTGGAAATGGACGGTTTGTCTGAGCGTGAAATGGACGTAGTGCGTTATGTGGCAGAAGGGCTTTCGAATAAGCAGGTAGCCACTGAGATGGCCATTACTGAGAGAACCGTGAAAGCACACCTAACCTCTGTTTTCAAAAAAACAGATACTCGAGATCGTCTTGCTTTGGCTTTGAAAGCAAAGCGTCACTTTTCAGTGCGCTGATAATATTCTTCCTAAAAATAGCGCACAATTTTTGCGCTTCTCTACTAATTTGTGTTCAAAACACATTTGACGTCTCTTCTTTCGCCTCTGTTAAGCCTCATTTCACCTGTTTTTCCTTAAAATTTTAGCCATGTGCTTTAGTGGCGCATATCTTGCTTCATTCATTGAAATTCAGCTTGTATAGATAGAGAGTGCACCATGTCTGCGCCCCCAAAGAATGAATTAACCGTTATGTTGGTTGATAATGAACCTGCCCGAGCGGCGATTGTCGAGCAAGCTATGTTAGACAGTGGCTACCGTGTGATCCGTCGCCTTGAAAATGCGCTGAACTTAAGCCAGGCAGTGATGGAATGTCAGCCAGATATGGTGATCATTGACATTGAATCCCCAGACCGAGATATGTTGGAAAATATGTCTCGACTTACCCAAGATAACCCAAGACCAATTGTGATGTTTGCCGAAGAAGACGATTCTAGGCATGTTGAAGCGGCTATTCGTGCTGGTGTGAGTGCTTATGTTGTCGATGGGGTGAACAGTGGCAGTGTGAAGGCGATTTTACAGGTCGCTATCGCGCGTTTTAGGGAGTTTCAGGCATTACGCTCTGAGCTTGAAACGGTAAAAACTCAGTTGGAAGACCGTAAGCTAATTGATAAAGCAAAAGGGTTGATTATGAAGCATCAACAGTGTGATGAGCCTGCGGCTTATCAAGCCCTCAGAAAATTAGCGATGGATCGCAGTCAAAGAATGACCGAAGTGGCTCGTAATATCATTTCAGTGATGGAAATTATGGGAGCTTCTAAATGACGTTAGCGATAAAGAATTCTTTAGAATCTCAACAGACTGTGCGAATCGGTTTTATTCCATTAATTGACTGTGCGCCCTTTGTTATTGCCAAAGAGAAAGGTTTTTTTGCGGCAGAAGGGGTTCCGGTAACCCTATCGAAAGAAGCGTCTTGGGCCAGCATTCGCGATAAAGTAACCTTTAATATCTTGCAGGGTGCACACATGTTGGCATCCATGCCGATTGCGGCAAGCCTTGGCGTTGGGACATTAAAAACCGCCATGCAAACCAGTTTTACGGTGAGTCACAATGGTAACGGCATTACGGTTGGCAATACTTTGTATGAAGAACTGACGCAGTATGTGACGCAAAGTAGTGATATTCGAAATGGTGCCGCCTTGAAGCGTTATATTGAGGAACGTGCAAAACACGGTCAACCCTTGCTTCGCTTTGCTGTGGTTTACCCATACTCATCTCATAATTATCAACTTAGAGATTGGTTGGCCCGTGCTGATATTGATCCGGATGAAGAGGTGCAAATTGTCGTCATTCCTCCAGTGAAAATGATTGATAGTCTCAAGGCTGGTGACATAGATGGTTATTGTGTTGGGGAACCTTGGAACAGTTTGGCCGTTGAAGCTGGGGTTGGTCATTTACTGGTAACGGGTTATGAAATATGGGGGAGTACGCCGGAAAAAGTGTTTGGTGTGAATTCCTCTTGGGCTGAGCAAAACGAACTAACGCATCTTGCGGTGATACGAGCTTTAGAAAAGGCTTGTGAATGGGTTGATAATCCAACGAACCAGACGGAATTGTTGAGTATCTTAAGTCATCCAGATTATCTAAATTGCAGTGTTGAACAATTGGTATACGGTTTTAGTGCGATTAAACCGAAAGGCAAATTTGATTGGCCGATGGAAGCATATCAGCGTTTTTCAGGCCAAGAGATTAATCGCCCCTTACCCAGTTACGCTCTATGGATTATGGGACAAATGCATCGCTGGCATCAGCTGCCTAAAGCCGAAGCAACGAATTTAAATTCGATGGCGAAGCAAGTGTATCGTCAGGATATATATGAACGTGCCTCAGGAGACCATGATCAAGAATGGCAGTGGCATTTAAGCTCATCACAAGAATCTACTTGGTTAGAAGATATTGCGAACGGTAAGGTGAGACTGCATCCGAAAGGTATCTTAAAAGGGTTTATAAAATTAGAGGATTAGTAGGCCATTTTATGGTGCGTCGTGCCTGATTTGAGAGCAAAAAAGAACTTTTTTTGAAGCTATTAATGCACTGATAACTATTTAATTTATATAAATCAGCAGGTTAGATTTTTTGGCATATATCCTGCTAAATCATATATATTGATAGATTATCAACTAAACATTTTGGTGAAATGAGCAATGATGCTGATTGTCACCCACAGGATTGAAGGCTCAATGTAGAGTCGTTTATGAATGGCAAAGGTGCCTGCAAACACACAATAGTGTGATTTGCATGCACCTTTTTTTGTGTCTTGAAGCGGAGAGTAACGATGAATTTGAGGTCTTTGGAAACGGTTATGCAATTGCCGAAAGTGGCAGAATCAGTGAAAAAGTCCACTGCGGCTTTGCTGTTGGGTTCCTTTTTAATGGCTGGCGCCGCTCATGCGGAGTTGGATTACCCTGAGAAAGAAGAATTGAAGTTTGGCTTTATTAAGCTAACGGATATGGCGCCTTTGGCCATTGCTTATGAGAAAGGCTATTTCGAAGATGAAGGTCTTTACGTTACTTTGGAAGCGCAAGCCAATTGGAAAGTACTGTTAGATCGCGTGATTGATGGACAATTAGATGGTGCTCATATGCTGGCGGGTCAGCCATTGGGCGCAACGATTGGTTATGGTACTAAAGCGCACATTATTACCGCGTTTAGCATGGACTTAAATGGTAACGGCATTACCGTTTCAAATGATGTCTGGGACGAGATGAAACCCAACATCGCCAAAGGAGCAGACGGTAAGCCAGTTCACCCTATTAGTGCGAGTGCTTTAAAACCTGTAGTGGATCGTTATCGATCAGAAGGTAAGCCGTTCAACATGGGCATGGTTTTCCCCGTCTCAACTCACAATTATGAATTGCGCTATTGGTTAGCGGCAGGCGGAATTCACCCTGGTTATTACGCACCTGCGAAAGGGGATACCAGTGGCCAAATCGATGCCGATGCCATGTTGTCAGTAACGCCACCACCACAAATGCCCGCCACAATGGAAGCTGGCACCATACATGGTTACTGTGTTGGTGAGCCTTGGAACCAACAAGCGGTATTCAAAGGCATTGGTGTGCCTGTAATCACCGACTACGAGATCTGGAAAAACAACCCGGAAAAAGTATTTGGTGTGAGCAAAGAGTGGGCTGACGAGTACCCAATCACTCATATTCGCGTAGTCAAAGCCATGATTCGAGCGGCGAAATGGTTGGATGAAAACAACAATGCTAACCGTCCTGAAGCGGTAGAAATTTTGTCACAAAGTCAGTACGTGGGGGCTGACTATGATGTTATCGCCAACAGTATGACAGGAACATTTGAATACGAAAAAGGTGATAAACGTGAGGTGCCAGATTTCAACGTGTTCTTCCGTCATAACGCGACTTATCCTTACTACAGTGACGCGATTTGGTATCTGACTCAAATGCGCCGCTGGGGACAGATCGCAGAACCTAAGTCGGACGAATGGTTCATGAAAACCGCGAAAGACGTGTATCGCCCTGATATTTACGCGCAAGCGGCTGAATCTTTGATTGAAGATGGCCTTATGCAGGCTTCTGATTTCCCAGACTTTACAACCGAAGATGGCTTTAAGTCGCCACAAAGTGATTTTATTGATGGCATTACTTATGACGGTAAGCGCCCAAATGATTACTTGAAAAGCTTTCAGATCGGCCTGAAAGGTGATGATCAGATTTAAAGGCTTATTAAGCAGTGGGCCCATTAAAGCCCACTGCAAGATAAGTGAGTTAGCCGTTTTACAACTAGCAGGAATATCGCCATGTCAGATTTATCCATTCACTCTTTAAAGGAAAAGCTTGAGCAAATCTCCATCAAAAGCCTTCTTTTGCCTCTGTGTGGAATCATTATTTTTATTATGCTCTGGCAGGTTGGGGCCAGCCGAGTACACACATCATTGGGTGTATTTCCTGGGCCAGCCGTAGTCTATGAGCAATGGGGTAACCTGATTAGTGAACATCAGAGCGAAAGGGTAAAAGAGCAGCGCTTTTATGAGCGTCAGGAAGACAGAATTGCCAAACGTCAGGCAAAAGACCCTGATTATGTGGGCAAAATTCGCAGCTATACCGGCAAACCGACTTTTTTTGATCAAATTTTTACCAGTTTGTATACCGTACTTGCTGGTTTTGGCTTGGCTTGTTTGATTGCCATTCCATTGGGTATTTTGATTGGTTTGAATAATGCGGTGTACAGTGCGCTAAATCCCGTTATTCAAGTTTTTAAACCAGTGTCACCGCTTGCTTGGTTGCCACTTGTCACCATGGTAGTGAGTGCGACTTACGTATCTGATGACCCGATCTTCTCTAAATCCTTTTTAACCTCCATGTTCACTGTCACCCTATGTTGTATGTGGCCAACCTTGATTAATACTGCGGTTGGGGTTGCCGCGGTGGAAAAAGACTTGCTGAACGTTTCTAAGGTTCTGCGTTTAGGTTGGTTTACTCATGTGATGAAAATCGTCATCCCATCGGCCATTCCATTGATGTTCACTGGTTTGCGCTTGTCTTTGGGTATCGCCTGGATGGTATTGATTGCTGCAGAAATGCTGGCACAGAACCCAGGGTTAGGAAAGTTCGTCTGGGACGAGTTTCAAAATGGCAGCTCTAACTCTCTTGGTCGCATTATGGTGGCGGTGTTGATGATAGGTTTCATCGGCTTTTTATTGGATCGAGCCATGTTGATGGTTCAGCGTTTTGTGTCTTGGGATAAGACACAAATTTTACGATAGGAGAATGAACATGGCGACACATCTAGACATCAGTCAAGTATCCATCGAATTTCCAACCCCAAAAGGGGCGTTTAAAGCTTTAGATGGGGTGAATTTAAAAATCAATAAAGGCGAATTTGTGTCTCTTATTGGCCATTCTGGCTGTGGTAAATCCACTGTCTTGAATATAGTGGCGGGTTTGTATGACGCGACAGAAGGTGGTGTGCTTCTTGATGGCAAAGAAGTCAAAGGCCCTGGACCAGAGCGTGCGGTGGTGTTTCAAAATCATTCCTTGTTGCCTTGGTTAACCTCTTACCAGAATGTTGAGTTGGCGGTGAAGCAAGTCTTTAAAAAGACCAAATCGAAAAAAGAAATGCATGACTGGATCATGCATAACTTAGATCTAGTACACATGACACATGCGGCAGATAAGCGTCCTGATGAAATTTCTGGTGGTATGAAACAGCGTGTTGGTATCGCAAGAGCCTTGGCAATGGAGCCAAGTGTGTTGCTGATGGATGAGCCTTTTGGTGCTTTGGATGCTTTGACTCGAGCTCATCTGCAAGACTCTCTTATGGAGATTCAAAAAGACTTAAACAACACCGTCATCATGATTACCCACGATGTGGATGAGGCGGTGTTGCTGTCGGATCGCATTATTATGATGACCAATGGTCCAGCCGCGACCATCGGTGAGATTTTAGACGTGGACTTGCCACGACCTCGTGATCGTTTGGCATTAGCAAATGATGCGAAGTATGTGGATTATCGCGCTCAGGTACTGACATTCTTGTATGAAAAACAACGTAAAGTCGAGCCGATCAATGGAAATGCTAAAGCGACCAGTTCGTCTGCCGCGAAAGTGGCTAACGCGTAACAGGGTATTTCATCATGATGCGAGTAGTCATAATCGGTGCCGGTATGGCGGGCAGTAAATTAGCCGAGGAATTGGCACACAATTCAACCGCTAAACTTGCTATTACCTTGATAGGTGAAGAACCGAAAGTCGGTTACAACCGCATTATGTTGTCGTCTTTGTTGGCGGAAGAAATTGGCGATGAAGACATGCGGCTGGTGGATCTGGTTAAGATGCGCGACAGTGGCGTGAACATCATTGCCGAAGACCCTGTGGTGACTATTTCAAGTAAACAAAAAAAGGTGATCTTATCATCTGGTCGAGTGATTGATTATGACAAGCTGGTCTTTGCGACCGGTTCCAAAGCCAACATATTACCCATAGAAGGCGCCAATGGGCATAACGTCATGGGTTTTCGTACTTGGCAAGATGTCGACCGTATGTCAGCGTTGCCAGCCGCACAAAATGTGGTGGTGGTTGGCGGTGGTCTGCTTGGGTTGGAGGCGGCTGTTGGTTTGGTAAAACGCGGTCATCAGGTCACTGTATTTCATCGCAGTGGTCACTTGTTAAATCGACAGTTAGACGCTGCAGCAGCCAGTTTGCTACAACGTCGTCTTGAAACCATGGAGATTGAGTTTTGTTTATCCGATAGTCCTACGCGATTTATTCATGATGCGTCGGGGGCGGTATGTCGGTTATTGCACGGTAATGGACAGCAAAAACCAGTGGATCTGGTGATCATGGCGGCGGGTATCGTGCCTGAAACGCAATTAGCCGAGCAGGCTGGCTTGGCGGTAAACAAAGCCATTTTGGTTGATGCACAAATGACCACGTCGGATGCGGATATTTATGCCCTTGGCGAATGTTGTGAATTTGAGCAACAAACCTTTGGCTTGGTGGCCCCGATTTGGTCTCAAATTAGCGTATTAACTCAGGTGTTGGCAGGCAGTGCCGCAAATTTTACCATCATGCCAACACCAACCAAATTGAAAGTGTCGGGCATAAACCTATTTTCGGTAGGAAAAATTCAGCCTGATGCAAATGACGCTTGCCTTATTTTTGAAGACGTAAGCGCCAATCATTATCGCAAACTGGTGGTCAACGACGGCCGACTGGTGGGCGCTATTCTATACGGCAACGTCGCCGATGGTAGCTGGTATTTCCAGCTGATTCAAAACCAGACGAAGGTTACAGCCATGCTGGATCGACTGATATTTGGCGAGGCTTATTGCCAGTCACAAGTCGCTTGATTCAGTGCTTGTAGCGCGAAACTCCGACAAGGGGAAATACATGACTATAAACACTTCAACAACAGATAAACCACGTTTAGTCGTCGTGGGAAACGGTATGGTGGGACATCACTTTATCGAACAATTGATTGAGCAAGGTGCGCAACATCAATTTTCTATTGATGTGTTTGGCGAAGAGCCGCATTTGGCTTATGACCGTGTGCATTTAAGTGAATATTTTACCGGTAAAGCCGCCGCGGACTTAGCCATGACAGATGGTCGTCTATACGACGAACATGGAGTTCGCTATTTCACTAATAGCCAAGTCGTAGGGATTGATCGTGCTGCCAAGTCATTGCAATTGGCGTCGGGCGATAGCTTGCCTTATGACCTTTTAGTATTGGCGACAGGTTCTTATCCTTTTGTACCGCCTATGCCTGGTCACGATAGGGACAATACTTTTGTGTATCGTACTCTTGAAGATTTGGATGCGATTCGAGATTGTGCGAAACAAGTGACGCGTGGCACGGTCGTCGGAGGTGGCTTGCTTGGGTTGGAGGCAGCCAATGCGCTTAAGAACTTAGGTTTGGAAACCAGTGTGATTGAGTTCGCACCACGTTTAATGCCAGTCCAATTAGATGAGACCGGCGGTCAAGTGTTAAAAGAAATGATTGAAGGTTTGGATGTAAGCGTGAACACGGCTACCGCCACGCAAGAAATTATAGATGGTGAGCAAGCCTTCCACCGTATGAATTTTGCCGATGGTAGTCATCTCGAAACCGACCTAATCTTGTTTTCCGCTGGGATTCGCCCACAGGATGCTTTAGCCAGACAATCTGGTTTGGAGATTGGTGAGCGCGGCGGTATTTGTGTTAACAACGATTGTTTGACCAGTGATGACAGTATTTATGCCATTGGTGAATGTGCTTTGTGGAATGGTCGGATCTTTGGCCTAGTGGCACCAGGATACAGCATGGCGAAAGCCGCGGCAGCACATATTATGGGCGATGTGGACAAACGCTTTATGGGGGCTGACATGAGCACTAAGCTGAAGTTGCTTGGCTGTGATGTCGGCTCGATCGGTGATGCTCACGCTCAAACCCAAGGCTGTAAGGTATTTGTGTATCAAGATGAGCTGACTCAAAGCTACCGTAAAATGGTGGTCTCAGAAGACGGTAAGAAACTATTGGGTGCCGTTTTGGTGGGGGACAACAGTTATTACGATACCTTGCTGCAATATTACCTAAACGCGATCGATCTGCCTGACAATGCTCAGTCTTTGATTTTACCTAGCATGGATGGCGCGCCAGCCGCTTTGGGTGTCGATGCCTTACCCGCTACCGCGTCTATTTGTAGTTGTCATAACGTCAGTAAGCAAGACATCAGTGATGCAGTCTGCGCAGGCGCTTTGTCTGTTGGCGATGTCAAAGGGGTCACCAAAGCCGCTACTGGCTGTGGTGGTTGTGCTGCTTTACTGAAAAAGGTGGTCGATAACGAATTATTGGCACTGGGTGTGGAAGTTAGTACGGATATTTGTGAGCACTTTGCGTATACCCGTCAGGATTTATACAACCTAATCAAAATCGAAGGCATTAAAACCTTCGCTGAGCTACTGCAAAAACACGGCAAAGGTCATGGTTGTGAAATCTGCAAACCTGCTGTGGGTTCTATTCTAGCTAGCGTGTGGAATGATTACGTACTGAAAAAAGAGCATATTGGTTTGCAAGATACCAATGATAGATTCCTTGCCAACATGCAAAAGGATGGTACTTATTCCATTGTGCCGCGTATTCCAGGTGGTGAAATTACCCCAGATAAACTGATTGTACTTGGTCAGGTGGCCAAAGATTATGGCTTGTATACCAAGATTACCGGCGGTCAGCGTATTGATTTATTTGGTGCGACCTTACCGCAATTACCTGAAATTTGGGAGAAGCTGGTGGCGGCTGGATTTGAAACCGGCCAAGCCTACGGTAAGTCACTGCGAACCGTTAAATCCTGTGTGGGCAGCACTTGGTGTCGTTACGGTGTCAACGACAGCATGGGCATGGCAATTCATCTGGAGAATCGCTACAAAGGCTTGAGATCACCGCATAAAATTAAGTTCGCTGTGTCCGGTTGTACCCGCGAATGTGCCGAGGCTCAAAGTAAAGACATAGGTGTGATTGCCACAGAGGGTGGTTGGAACTTATATGTATGTGGTAACGGTGGTATGAAGCCTCGTCATGCAGACTTGTTTGCTACGGACTTAGACGATGAAACCTTGGTCAAGTATATCGACAGAGTCTTGATGTTTTACACCAAAACAGCCGATCGTTTACAACGTACGTCCGTGTGGATGGAGGGCTTAGAAGGTGGTCTGGACTATCTTAAAGAAGTAGTTATTGAAGACAAGCTTGGCTTGTGTGAAGAGTTAGAGCAAAGCATGCAACATGTGGTGGATACCTTCCAGTGTGAATGGAAAACAACACTAGAAGACGAGCAAGCGTTGAAGAATTTCCGTCAGTTCGTCAACTATGAAGGTGGCGATGCCAACGTGGTATTTGTTGAAGAGCGAAATCAAATTCGCCCTGCGACAGAAGCAGAAAAACAGCAACTGATTGCTAAGGCAGGTTAACCGTGACAATGCAGTGGAAATTGATGTGTGAACAGCAGGACTTGATCGAAGGCGCAGGCATTGCTGCCATGTTGGACGGACAGCAAATTGCTTTGTTTTATGTGCCAGAGGCAGAGCAAAAAGTATTCGCCATCAGCAATTGGGACCCAATTGGCAAAGCCAATGTATTGTCTCGTGGTTTGCTGGCGAATTTAAAAGAGCAGTGGACAGTGGCGAGTCCTCTGTATAAGCAACATTATGAATTGCAATCTGGACAGTGCCTTGAGGAAGAAGGTGTCAAGATAACCACTTGGCCTGTGAAGTTGGAGACGGGCAAGGTGTTTGTTGCTTGTAAGTGATCCTTCTTTGACCCTGAGCGTGGTATTTGCACCAAAATAACGCAATATTTCCATTGAGAGTCATCTAAGGTTCGAGCTCAAATCGCATGAATCCTGATTGGCTGGCGTTTGTTGTACTTGGCCTGTTAATTGCTTTGTTATTAGTAACTGATGCACCTTGAGCCAAAGTTGGTTTACTAACAAAGCAATCAGATATTACAAAAGGCAACGAAGCCCAATCACTCTAGTAGAGTGATTGGGCTTTTTTTGTCTTCGAAAAAAGTGAAGGATGGATATATGGCGCAGGCTTTTCAAAAAACAACATGTCCTTATTGCGGTGTCGGCTGTGGTGTGAATATGGTTTTGCCGAGTGCAGATAAAGACCCTGTTCCCCCAGTGTCAGGGGATGAAAGGCATCCGGCAAACTTTGGGCGGCTGTGTGTGAAAGGAAGCAGTTTGTCGCAAACCTTAATGGATCACGACAGATTGCTCACACCGAGCATTCAGGGGCACTCCACTTCTTGGGATGAGGCTTTAGACACCATTAGCGACAAGATTACTCAAGTAGTAAAAGATCATGGCCCTGATGCTTTTGCGTTTTACTTGTCTGGTCAGATCCTAACGGAAGATTATTATGTGGCTAATAAGCTAGCGAAAGGTTTTATTGGTACGGCTAACGTCGACACGAATTCAAGGTTATGCATGGCGTCCGCAGTGGTGGCTTATAAGCGGGCGTTTGGGTCTGATACTGTGCCTTGTTGTTATGAAGATTTAGAGTGCTGCGATTTGCTTATTATGGTGGGGTCTAATGCCGCTTGGACACACCCGGTTTTGTATCAGCGCATTGCGGCGGCTAAACAAAAACGTCCTCACATGAAAGTGGTGGTGATTGACCCTCGTCAAACCGCGACCTGTGATATTGCGGATCTGCATTTAGCGATTAAGCCTGGGTCTGATGCGGCGATTTTTTCTTACCTGCTCTGTCATTCAGATAGTGCTGGCGTTGTTGATCAGGCTTTTATGGCGGATTCGACATCCGGGTTTGATGAGGCCTTAAAGTGTGCTTATGCGGCAACACCAAGTGCGTCTTTTACAGCGGATTTTTGTGGTGTGCCGTTAGAAGACTTAACTTGTCTGACGGATTGGTGGGCAGATACTGATAAGACAGTAACTTTTTATTCTCAAGGCATTAATCAGTCGTCTTCTGGCGTGGATAAATGCAATGCCATTATCAACTGTCATCTCGCAACCGGTCGGGTGGGCAAAGAAGGCGCTGGGCCTTTTTCTATTACAGGTCAGCCAAATGCCATGGGAGGACGAGAAGTTGGTGGGTTAGCCAATCAACTGGCGGCTCATATGGATTTTGCAACGCCCGGCGCACAAGACTTGGTTCAGCGTTTTTGGCAGGCACCCAACATGGCCAGTGAAAATGGTCTGAAAGCGGTCGATTTATTTCAAGCCATGGAAGCAGGTAAAGTCAAAGTGGTGTGGATTATGTCGACGAATCCGATGGTGAGTTTACCCGATACAGCTCAGGTCCGACGAGCGTTGGAAAAGTGTGAATTGGTTATTGTCAGTGACTGTAAAAACAATACTGATACGACGGCCATGGCGGACATCTTATTGCCAGCAACGGGGTGGAGTGAAAAAAATGGCACGGTAACAAATTCTGAGCGGTGTATTTCTCGTCAACGAGGATTGTTACCTGCGCCGGGGGAGGCCAGACATGATTGGTGGGCAATTTGTGAAGTCGCGAAAAGGCTTGGTTTCCATTCGGCGTTTAGTTACCAAGGGGCGCATGACATTTTTGTGGAGCATGCCGCACTATCGGCGTTTGAAAATTCAGGGAAAAGAGACTTCGATATAGGTCATTTTCAGTCTATGACTCAAGCAGAGTACGACGCCTTATTGCCGGTTCAATGGCCTGTTCCTAAAGGTCAGCCAGCAGGCACCAAACGGATGTTTGCGGATGGGCAATTTTTCACGGCGGATCGTAAGGCGCGTTTTATTCCTATTACGCCTGTGCTTCCCCAACATGTGAGTAATAAAGAATGGCCTTTTGTTTTGAATACAGGGCGAGTTCGAGATCAGTGGCATACCATGACGAGAACAGGAAATGCGGCTTCTTTGGCTCGTCATACCAATCAACCTTATGTTGAAATTCATCCTCGTGATGTCAAAGCACTGGGGCTTCAGGATCAAGGTTTGGCGCGTTTAGTGAGTCCTCATGGTCAGGCTATTTTAAGGGTAAAGACAAGTCGGGCGACCTCACCAGGTCAGGTATTTGCCCCGATTCATTGGACTCAGGCCTTTGCCAATCAGTCTGTGATATCCAATTTGATACCACAAGTCGTTGACCCATTATCAGGGCAGCCTGAATCTAAGCATGCTGTGATCCGACTGGAAGCCATACATAACCCTATGTTTGGTTCCATTTTATCAACACAAGCGTTGGACTTATCGGCGTTTTTATATTGGTGTCGTATTCCGTCTGAGCATGGTTTTTACTACGAAGTGGCATTGTCTAGTGCTGCCGAAGTAGAGCAAGCCATACGAAATTTAAAACAGCAAACTGGCTTGTCAGAGTATTGGATGGAATATCAGAATCCATTATCAGGACAATCCAGAATGGCTTGCTTGCAAGAGAATCAATTGGTCTTGTTATTGTACTGGCATGATCAACCGCAGCAATTAAGTTTGGATTGGTTAGTGTCTAAGTTGGCGCCTGATTGTCAAGTGGAGGAGCAGGAAAGGCTAGCTATCTTGGCGGGCAGCTTGGCACAAGCGGAAGACAAAGGCGAAATCATTTGTTCTTGTTTTCAAGTGGGGAGTAAGCAAATTCAACAGGCGGTAGCAGAGGGCGCGAGTTCAGTCGCTGAGTTGGGGGCACGATTAAAATGTGGCACTAATTGTGGTTCTTGTGTACCAGAGTTGAAACCTTTTATGCCAATACAAGTGGAGAAAAGCGCATGAGTGAAGCATTCAAGCCATTTATTCAAGTGCTGGGGCGAGGTAAAAAAGGCGCTCGAAGTCTTACGTCAGAAGAAGCTGAACAAGCCATGACTCTTATGCTAAATGATCAAGTGGCCCCTGAGCAATCGGGAGCTTTTTGGATGTTAATTCGCATACGAGAAGAGACGGTTGAAGAAACCGTTGGTTTTACACGAGCCACACGTCGCTTCTTACGGGAAAACAATTCATTGGTGCCGAAAGTCGACCTCGATTGGCCTGCTTATGCTGGTAAGCGTAATGAGTTGCCTTGGTTTTTGTTGTCAGCGTTGGCCTTAGCGAATGCGGGTGTTCGTATTGTCATGCATGGTCACGCGTTTGAGGGTGAAGAGCGGATTTATGTCAATCAAGTCTTAGGTGCGTTGAACCTCAATGTGTGCTCATCAGAGGAAGAGGTCAATCAATCTCTTAATGAGCAAGCGTTTGCTTACATCGATTTGATAAACATACATCCGATGTTAGGGAAAATGATGAATTTGAAATACCAATTAGGATTGCGTTCACCAGTGAACACGGTTGTCCGAATGATGAATCCATTTTTTGCTCCCCATAGTCTACATGGCGTATTCCATCGTGGTTACGATGCGTTACACCTATCTGCTTGTGAGCAGCTACAAGACCCATCTGTCTTGGTATTTCGAGGTGGTAATGGGGAAGCGGAAGTGAATCCTGAGCGTGAAGTGACCTTAGGGAAATGGCAGGATAACCAAGCGAGTTGGACAGTATGGCCGAAAGCTGAGCAGAGTTATAAACGACTGAAAGACAATCTGGATGTCTCACGATTGCTAGATCATTGGGAGGGGGAAACAATTGATCCATTTGGTGAGCAAGCTGTGCGTCAAACCCTCGCGGCTGTGGTCGGTTTGTTGTACAAATTAGACTCTCATCAAGCTTGTTTGGCATTAGCGGATGAAATTTGGTCTAATCGATCTTTACCTTGGCTGAAAAAAGCGAATTAAAGCATGGAAATAACATCGGTTACTGGTGCTGTCTTAGCAGGTGGTAAAGGGGAGCGTGTATCAGGTCAGGACAAAGGTTTACTTTTGTTTCGTGATGAGCCAATGGCGGTGCATGTGGTCCGAGCGTTACAACCTATTGTGGATCGAATGTTGATCAATGCCAATCGACATATGGCGGAATATCAAGAGATGGGTTATGAATTATACTCAGACACAGAGTCCGTGTATGACAAAGGGCCCTTGGCTGGCCTTTATTCCTGTTTGGCGGTATCAAAAAGCTCACATTTAATGGTGTCGCCTTGTGATACTCCCTTGATCACGAGCCAGCAGTTCCAGTCTTTACTTGAGGCAGCAAAGGCATCACCAGATAAAATTCATTATTTACAGGACGATAAGGATCGTCATCCATTACATGCAATCATGCCTGTGGCATCAAGTTTGTTCGCTTTGGATGTGTTTATGAGTCAGCAGGATAAGTTGGCGGTTATGGCCTTCTACGAATCGTTTGGTTGCCAGTCGGTCCGTGTTGACTCTGGTGACACGTTGAAGAACTTCAATACTTGGGCTGACTTAAAGGCGTTTGAATGAGTCTATATCAAGGTGATACGACTCGCCATCTTCTTTATGTTCTAGTTTGACAAGCAGGTAATCCAGCTTAGGCACAAACCAAAAAGAGGTTTGTTTGCCTTTGCTTAAGTTATCGGTTCGAAGCATTTTGATGGCAGATAAACGACCGAGTTTGGTGTTTACGGTTTCCATTTTCTCGCGCTTAAATTGCCAATTTTTGATGTAACCACCATCGGCAATAAGGTAATCAAACTCGTTTTTTCCTTGCTTTAAATCCTGTCGAATCTGCAATTGGATAGACAATTTGTCTAGGGTGTTCGGGCTGATGGACAGATTCCAAGGCTTTTCTTCTACATCATTGCGGACCAGCTGTTTTTTCCAATCAAAGGTAAGGGTGGCTTTACGGGTTTTGCCCAGAACCTTGCTTTTATACTGGTACTTAGTGGGAATGATTTGATGGTCTCTAACGTAAAATTGCGAACTTTCATTGAGAGAGGCGATGAGACTATCGGCTGAAAATGCAAACTTCCACATATCACCTGATTGTTTAGAAAGCGTCTGCTTGCCTTCCACTTTTAGGCTGATGCCTTTTTTCCAAACCGTGCTGTAAACGGCTGAATAGGCATCTAGAAAAGGGTTTTCCGTTGGTGTGGCAGAGTAAGAAAGCATAGGAATGGACATAAAAGCGACAATAAACCAGATTGATATTTTATGAATCCCCATGCTTTCTCCTTTTTAGGCTAGGCCTGGATGGTAAAGAATGCCTGTTTCCGCAAGAGGAACATCATCCAAATACGCCTTACCCTGTTTTAATGTCAGTCGACTTTCGCTAAACCACTTCACTGCCATTGGGTAAATAACATGCTCAAGTGCATGAACTTTACCAGCAAGGCTGCTTGCGGTTTCGCCTGCCTCTATGTTTGTACTGGCTTGTATTATTACCGCGCCAGCGTCCAGCTCCGAACTCACAAAATGCACAGAAACGCCGTGTTCTTCTTCCTTAGCGTCAATGGCTCTTTGGTGTGTATCTAAGCCTTTGAATTTTGGCAGTAAAGACGGATGTATATTAAGCATTCTACCTTCATAATGTTGCGTAAAGGTTTCAGTTAATATCCGCATAAAGCCAGCCAATACCACTAACTTAGGTTGATACTGATCGATTGTTTGTTGCAGTGCTTCATCAAATGCTTCGCGACTGGCGAACGCCTTATGATCTAGAGCATGGGTTGGAATACCCGCTTTTTTTGCTCTTTCTAATCCAAAGGCATCAGCTTTGTTGCTGATCACAGCTTTGATATCGATGTTCAGTTTTCCTTGCAAGCTTTGATCAATCAAAGCTTGCAAGTTACTGCCACTGCCTGAAATCAAGACAATGACTGGAAAACTCATGCGTTAGACTCTAGATCGGAAATCAATACATCTTTGCCACCGTTACGTGGGCAAATTTCACCAATGATCCAAGCTTGTTCGCCTTCCGCTTGAAGAAGGTTTAATGCTTCTTCTGCTTTGTCTGCATTGATACACAGTACCATGCCGACACCACAGTTTAGAACACGGTACATTTCTTCTTGCTCGACATTTCCTTGTTCTTGAAGCCAATCAAACACAGCAGGACGTTTCCAGCTGTCGGCATCAATTTTAGCGGCTGCATCTTCTGGTAAAACGCGAGGAATATTTTCCAGCAATCCGCCACCAGTAATGTGAGCAAGAGCATTAACCTGAACGCTTTCCATCAATTTAAGAATGGATTTTACGTAAATGCGTGTTGGAGCCATAAGAGCATCTTTCAGTGCTACGCCGTCGATATCTGTATTAAGATCTGCTTGGCTGACTTCTAGAATTTTACGGATCAAAGAGTAACCGTTAGAGTGAGGGCCTGATGAGCCAAGCGCGATCAGTTTGTCACCGGCTTTTACTTGACTGCCGTCGATGACATCATCTTCTTCTGCAACACCGACACAAAAGCCAGCTAGATCGTAGTCACCATCATGGTACATACCAGGCATTTCAGCAGTTTCACCGCCGACCAGAGCACAGCCTGCTTGTAAGCAGCCTTCGCCAATACCTGTCACGACGTTTGCCGCAACATCGATATCTAGTTTACCTGTTGCATAGTAATCAAGGAAAAGTAATGGTTCAGCACCCGCTACCACTAGATCGTTAACACACATAGCCACAAGGTCAATGCCGATGGTGTCATGTTGATTTAGATCCATTGCAAGACGTAGCTTAGTGCCCACGCCGTCTGTGCCAGACACCAAGACGGGTTTTTTGTATTTAGTTGGTAAACGGGTAAGGGCCCCGAATCCACCTAAACCACCCATTACCTCTGGGCGGCGAGTCTTTTTGCTAACGCCTTTGATGCGTTCAACAAGTTGGTTGCCAGCGTTGATGTCTACGCCTGCGTCTTTATAACTAATCGATGGTTTGTCCGACTTGGTCATTGCCTATGCCTTATCATGGTACGAGGAAAAAAAGGCATTTTACCATAGTGACACATTAGGGCTATGGTTCTTTGCGATTAAGACAGTAGAATAGACAAAATAAACGAAGGAAGGGCTATGAATTCTCGTATATTTTTTCTATTAATGATTTTTTGGTTCACATCGTCGGCTCAGGCGGTCAATGTGAAAGGGCTGTACAGTGCTGAAATTAATTTGCCGGTGACGCAATCGGAAGCGAATATGCTTAACCAAGCGTTCAGGTTAGCGGCTGAGCAGGTATTGATAAAAGTATCAGGTAACAAAGAAGCGATAATCGGCGACTTATTGAGCCAAGCTCGAAAGCAATCCGCTGGCTGGGTCGCACAGCATTCTGTTGCCTCGTTAAGTGAGTTGTTACCGAGCGATGATGGTTTGGTGCCAGGCAAACAAATTAAAGTGACTTTTTATCCCGAGTCGATCGACCGCTTTTTATCACAAAATGGTTTGCCCGTGTGGGGAAGTAACCGACCTTCGGTGTTGGTTTGGTTAGCGAGTGAAAACAATGGCATTAGACGCTTGTCTGGTTCGAATGCGCCATCGCAGATTCTAAATGACTTTGCGCGGGCAAGCAGCTTAGTTGGTGTGCCCATTTATGCTCCTCTCATTGACCAAGTCGATCAAAATAATATTACCGCCGCGGATGTGTGGGGGTTCTTTGAAGATACCATTGCCAATGCCAGCCAACGTTATCAGACGGATGCGGTGGCCGCATTAAGAGTGAGTAATTATGCGGGGCACATTGGTGGTAGTTTGATGGTGATGCAAAAAACCGGTGAAACGGATCGGTTTGTGCTGACTGGAGACAACTTGGAGAGCTTATTGGATCAAGCCAGTGCCAAGTTGGCCAATGTGTTTGCCTCTCGTTATGCTTCTGTTAGGAACAGTGGTTCAGCCAGCCGCTTAAATATTCAGATTGGCGGTGTGAGCAATTATTCTTCTATGGCAAAAGTGCAAGCTTATCTAGAAAGCATCGGTGTTGTCCGTGAAGTGAGTTTAGTGCAAGTGAAAGGTGAGCAAGTTGAGTACAGTGTTGAAATTGACGGCGATAAGCAAAAGTTGTTTAACTCTATTTCGTTAAGTCGTTTGTTAATAGAAGCGCCGTTAAATGCCCTTGATCCTGATGCTAACCGTGTTGTGTCTTATTTATACAGTGGAGTGAACTAATGTCAGATATATCTGCGGAGCAAGTGGTTGCTCGTGATTTTTATGCGCGTTCTGCAGAGGAACAGCAAGATTTTTTAACACAAACTTGGTGCAACCAGTGCCAAGAGATTGACCTTGGGATGATTGAGCCGCAAGAATTTGAATCACAAGGGCGTGTTTGGATTGAAGGTAAATGCGCGAAATGCGGTGAAAAAACAGTCACTGAAATCGTCGAAGAAGACGATGAATAATAGTTAATACTGCTACTTATAAGTATAAAAAAACGCGTCTCTTGGACGCGTTTTTTTGTGCGATAAGAGATTACTTATCTGTTGGGTAATCTCTTTCTTTATGACCAACATATAGCTGGCGAGGGCGGCCGATTTTGTACGGCCCAGAGATCATTTCATTCCAATGTGAAATCCAGCCAATGGTACGAGACATGGCGAAGATAACGGTAAACATACTTGTTGGAATGCCGATGGCTTTCATGATGATGCCAGAGTAGAAGTCCACATTCGGGTACAGTTTACGTTCCACAAAATAAGGGTCTTCTAGGGCAATTTGCTCCAGACGTTTAGCGATCTTCAATAGAGGATCATCAGACTGTCCAAGCTCTTCTAATACTTGGTCACAGGTTTCACGCATAACTTTGGCACGAGGGTCAAAGTTTTTGTAAACACGGTGGCCAAAGCCCATGAGGCGGAACGGATCGTTTTTGTCTTTGGCTTTTGCGATGTACTCATCGATGTTTTCAACGTCACCGATTTCTTCCAGCATGGTTAGTACTGCTTCATTAGCACCACCGTGAGCGGGTCCCCAAAGGGTCGCAATGCCCGCTGCGATACAAGCGAATGGGTTAGCGCCTGAAGAACCAGCCAAACGTACAGTAGAGGTTGAGGCATTTTGCTCGTGATCGGCATGCAATACAAAGATGCGATCCATGGCTTTGGCGAATACTGGATTCACTTTGTAATCTTCACATGGTGTCGCAAACATCATGTAGAGGAAGTTTTCAGCGTAAGACAAGTCGTTACGTGGGTACATAACAGGCTGATCTTTAGAATACTTGTAACAAATTGCCGCCAATGTTGGCATTTTAGAAATCAAACGGAACGCCGCAATTTCACGGTGTTCTGGGTTGTTGATGTCCATATGGTCTTGGTAAAAAGCAGACAATGCTCCAACTAAACCACACATGATTGCCATTGGGTGAGCATCGTTACGGAAGCCCTCAATGAATTTATGCATGGATTGGTTCACCATAGTGTGTTTACCAACCGTACGTTCAAATTCTGCGCGCTGTGCTTCAGTAGGAAGTTCTCCATAAAGCAGCAAGTAGCAGGTTTCTAGGTAGTCTGAATGTTCTGCAAGTTGGGCAATAGGGTAGCCGCGGTGCAGAAGAATGCCAGCTTCACCGTCAATATAGGTGATCGCAGATTCGCAAGAACCGGTCGACATAAAGCCTGGATCGTAGGTGAAAACACCGTTAGCACCAAGGCCGCGAACGTCTATAACGTCTGTACCTAGAGTGCCTGTAAGGACTGGTAATTCGATGGATTGATCGATACCGTCCACTTTGAGTAGTGCTTTTTTATCAGCCATTTTGGTCTCCTTCATATTCTGGTCCGGGGCGAAGAATTCGTATTATTTGATTATCCTGGCCCAGAAGGTGCGAGAAAAAATACTGTTTATAGACCATAAAAGTCAATCTTGACTACTGACACTTTATTGACCTAGTCACTTAAGTTTTTGTAATAAACTGACAAAACGTAAGGGGTGAGCTTGGTTGAAGCTTGTACTTTAAATTTGTAACTTTATGTTTGTAAAGGATAAAATGTGTATTTTTTTGGGTTTCATTTATGTAATTTTATACCATTATTGTTTCGGTTTATGGGTACATTCATTTGATGAATGATGACCATTGAAAACCCCTTGTTCAGTCTATTTGTCTTCGTATTTTTTGCTGGTCTATAATTGCGCCCCAGATAATCTCATTGATTTGTTGATGATAGTTAAAAGAGAGTCGCTTTTAGATCGTCATTTGTAAATCGATGGGGTTTTCAACTTAAGTCCTATGCGACGAGTGATCGTTTTGCTTACCACCTGCGTAAACATATAGTCATAGGGTCGTGATTGACCATTCAATCGAAAAAATGGTGTATAACTCGTGAACAAAAAAAGACCAGTCAACCTTGATATTTTAACAATATCCCAGCCAGTCACCGCCATTGTATCCATTCTTCATCGTGTAACAGGAATCATTCTCTTTGTAGGATTGGCTTTCTTGTTTTATGCGTTTGATTTGTCATTGGATTCTCAGCAGGGCTTTGATCAAGTCGTCAACATTTTGCAAACCAGTTTCCTTGCCAAGTTTATTATCTGGGGAGTGGTATCTGCTTTGTTGTATCACCTAGTGGCAGGTGTAAAACACTTGTTTATGGATATGGGGTATTTCGAAGAATTGGACAGCGGGCGTAGTGCGGCAATTGCCAACCTGATCATCGCTGCCGTCTTTATCGTATTAGCAGGAGTGTGGATATGGTAACTCAAATTACAAGCTTTGGTCGTTCTGGCCTATATGACTGGATGATGCAGCGAGTCTCTGCATTAGTTCTGTCTATTTATACCTTGTTTATGATCGGTTATTTGGTGAGTAATCCAGATCTGACTTATGAGCAATGGAGCGCATTGTTTGAAACAACATGGATGCGCATTTTTAGTTTGTTGGTCTTGTTGTCTATCGGTATCCACTCTTGGATCGGTTTGTGGTCTGTTTCGACAGACTATATTAAAGCAACAGGTGCACGTTTTTTCTTTCAATCTCTATGCGGTTTGGCCATGTTTGTGTACATCGTGTGGGGCATTCAGGTTCTTTGGGGGCTATAAGTAATGGCGAATATTCGTACGATTTCATTTGATGCCATTGTAATTGGTGGTGGCGGTGCCGGTATGCGTGCCGCTCTTCAGTTGACAGAGACAGGTTTGGATACCGCTTGTATTACGAAAGTATTCCCTACTCGTTCTCACACAGTATCAGCGCAAGGTGGTATTACTTGTGCGATCGCAAGTGATGATCCAAACGATGATTGGCGCTGGCACATGTACGACACGGTAAAAGGGTCGGACTACATTGGTGACCAAGACGCTATCGAGTACATGTGTTCTGTTGGTCCTCAAGCGGTATTTGAGCTTGAGCATATGGGTTTGCCATTCTCTCGTACTGAGCAAGGTCGTATTTATCAACGTCCTTTTGGTGGTCAATCTAAAGATTTTGGTAAGGGTGGTCAGGCTGCTCGTACTTGTGCTGCGGCTGACCGTACTGGACACGCTTTGTTGCACACGCTTTATCAAGCGAACTTAAAAGGTGGTACGTCTTTCTTTAATGAATGGTATGCCACAGATTTGGTTAAGAATAACGACGGCGCTGTGGTTGGTGTAATCGCTATTTGTATTGAAACAGGTGAAACGGTTTACCTAAAAGCAAAAGCGACCGTTATTGCTACTGGTGGTGCAGGTCGTATTTATCAGTCTACTACGAATGCTCACATTAACACGGGTGACGGTATTGGTATGGCACTGCGTGCTGGTTTCCCAATGCAAGACATGGAAATGTGGCAGTTCCATCCAACCGGTATTTACGGTGCGGGTACGCTAGTAACAGAAGGTTGTCGTGGTGAAGGTGGTTACCTGATCAATAAAGACGGTGAGCGTTTCATGGAGCGTTATGCGCCTAACGCGAAAGATCTTGCTGGTCGTGACGTAGTGGCACGTTCGATGATTTTGGAGATCCTTGAAGGCCGTGGTTGTGGTCCAGAGGGTGACCATGTATTGCTGAAGTTGGATCACTTAGGTGAAGAGACTCTGAATAAGCGTCTGCCTGGTATCCTAGAATTGTCTCGTACTTTTGCGCACGTTGACCCTGTGAAAGAACCGATCCCAGTTATTCCTACATGTCACTACATGATGGGCGGTATTCCAACTAACGTTGGTGGTCAGGCTCTAATGCAAAATGAAGCAGGTGAAGACATCGTTGTTGATGGTCTATACGCTTGTGGTGAGGCCGCGTGTGTATCAGTACACGGTGCTAACCGTCTAGGTGGTAACTCGTTGTTAGACTTGGTGGTATTTGGTCGTGCGGTTGGTTTGCAGGTGAAGAAATCTCTTGATGAAGGTTTTGATTCCCTAGACGCAACGGATACAGATGTAGAAAAAGCTATGTCTCGCCTGAACCGTTTGAACGCCTCTACTGGTGGCGAAAGCGTGGCGGAAGTTCGTGCCGACCTGCAACGTGTTATGCAATTGTATTTCGGTGTATTCCGTGAAGGTGACTCTATGCAGAAAGGCCTAGAGCAGTTAGCGGAAATTCGTCAGCGTGTTGAAAATCTTCACCTTGAAGATAAGAGTGAAGCCTTCAATACTGCTCGTATAGAAGCTCTTGAGCTTGAAAACTTGCTAGAAGTGGCGGAAGCGACAGCGGTTCCTGCAGAATTCCGTAAAGAGAGTCGTGGTGCACATGCCCGTAACGACTTCACTGAGCGTGATGATGAGAATTGGTTGAAGCATTCTTTGTTCCATCCAGCGGATAAGAAAGTGACTAAGCGTGATGTAAACTTCGCGCCTAAGACAATGGACGCTTTCCCACCTAAAGCTCGTACGTACTAAGGGGTTATGTCAATGTTAGTTAGTATTTATCGCTACAATCCTGAGAAGGACGACGCTCCTTATATGCAGGATTACCAAGTGGATTTGCCAGAAGGTAAAGACCTAATGGTGTTGGACGTTCTGAACTTGCTAAAAGCGCAGGATCCAACAATTTCATACCGTCGCTCATGCCGTGAAGGTGTGTGTGGTTCTGATGGTATGAACATGTCTGGTAAAAATGGCTTGGCTTGTATTACCACAGTGTCGGAAGCGTCTAAGAACAACAAGTTGGTGTTGCGCCCACTACCTGGTTTACCAGTCGTGCGTGACCTAGTGGTTGATATGGGACAATTCTACAAGCAATACGAGAAAATTCGTCCATACTTGATGAACGATACGCCAGCGCCAGCAATTGAACGTCTGCAAAGCCCAGAAGAGCGTGAAAAGCTTGATGGACTTTACGAGTGTATCTTGTGTGCATGTTGTTCAACCGCTTGTCCATCTTTCTGGTGGAACCCAGATAAGTTTGTTGGTCCTTCTGGTTTGTTGCAGGCTTACCGTTTCTTAGCGGACAGCCGTGACAACGCCACGCAAGAGCGTTTAAGCGAATTGGATGACCCATTTAGTGTTTTCCGTTGCCATGGTATTATGAACTGTGTCAATGTATGCCCTAAAGGGTTAAATCCGACTAAGGCAATTGGTAATATTCGTACTATGCTGTTGCAAAGAGCGACCTAATAGATGAAAGATTCGGATAGTGATGGGGTAAATTTGACCTGACTGCCGAATTAGGCGGCTTGAATCGATATTCAATGCCGCCATTTTTGCATATTCTCCTATGGAGAATAGAATAAAAAGAATTTAAAATTCGACCTCTACGAGCAAGGATGTGCTAAGAAAAGTTGCTAACTCAGTGATGAAGGATTCAAAGTATTTCATGAATTGAGTGACATGCTTTTAGTGACTTAGTATTGAACGTCAGAGGGCGATAGTAGCTGGAAGTAAACAAAAAAATCGAGACTGTCAAAAGTCTTACGGGCCTGATAATAAGATCAATCGTTCGATTGAACCGGGACCCCGGTAGCTGGCTCGAACATAAGGGTGATCGAGAATGCACGAAAGTTTAATGGAGTTGCTGTGGAGCACCTCTCATTTTTCAGGTGGAAACTTGGAATATGTAGAAGGGTTGTTTGAAAGCTACCTCGTCGATCCGAATTCAGTTTCGGAAGAATGGCGGAAATGTTTTGACCAATTGCCTCGCGTTAGCGAAGCTCAGTCAACGGATCTTCCTCATTCAGTTATTCAAGAACAATTTCTGCAAATTGGTAAAAACAAATTCAGAGCCATGCCTGCCAGTTCTGGCGTTGCCGTGAGTTCTGACCATGAGCAGAAGCAAATCGGTGTCTTGCAGTTGATTAATGCGTACCGCGTTCGTGGTCATCAACATGCAACATTGGACCCACTAGGTTTACAGAAGCGTGAAAAAGTCGCTGATTTGGATCTGGGTTACCACCAATTAACTGGTGCTGATTTAGACACGTCATTTAACGTTAATTCTTTGTTCTTCAACAAAGACAATATGAAGTTAAGTGAAATCGTATCCGAACTGGAAAAAACCTACTGTGGCAGTATCGGTTATGAGTTCATGCACATCGTTGATACCCAAGAAAAAGCTTGGTTACAACAACGAGTAGAGTCCGTTCGATCCCGCCCTGAATACTCAAAAGAAACTCGCGAAAGTCTACTAGAACGTCTTACTGCAGCGGAAGGTCTAGAGAAATACCTAGCTAGCCGTTACCCTGGTGCGAAGCGTTTCGGCTTGGAAGGTGGCGAAAGCTTGATTCCTATGGTGAATGAGTTAATTCAACGTTCTGGCGCACTGGGTGCGAAAGAAGTTGTGATTGGCATGGCTCACCGTGGTCGTTTGAACGTACTGGTTAATACCCTAGGTAAAAACCCGAAAGACCTGTTCGACGAGTTTGAAGGTAAGAAACTGGTTAACACTTCTGGTGACGTTAAATACCACCAAGGTTTCTCTTCGAATGTCATGACCGCAGGCGGTGAAGTTCATATTGCATTGTCTTTCAACCCATCTCACTTAGAAATTGTTTCGCCAGTGGTTGAAGGCTCTGTTCGAGCTCGTCAAGACCGACGTAAAGACACAACCGGTAAATCTGTTGTGCCGATTTCCATTCACGGTGATGCGGCTTTTGCCGGTCAAGGCGTGGTAATGGAAACCTTCCAAATGTCGCAAACACGCGCTTATCGTACTGGTGGTACGGTTCATATCGTGATCAATAACCAAGTTGGTTTTACCACCAACCGTCAAGAAGACTCACGTTCTACTGAATACGCAACCGATGTTGCGAAAATGATTCAGGCGCCAATCTTCCACGTAAACGGTGATGATCCAGAAGCGGTCTTGTTCGTTACACAATTAGCATTGGATTACCGTTACGAATTTGGTCGTGACGTGGTAATTGACATGGTTTGTTACCGTCGTCGTGGTCACAACGAGACGGATGAGCCATCTGGCACACAGCCATTAATGTACAATGTTATTAGCAAGTTAAAAACCACTCGTACCTTATACGCAGATAAGCTAATTACTGGATCAGTAGTGAGCAAAGAATTGGCCGATCAAATGGTTAGTGATAACCGTGAGAACTTGGATAATGGCCGTCACGTTGCGCAAAGCCTAGTGTTAGAGTCACAAACGAAGATGTTTGTGGACTGGAAACCTTACCTAGGTGTTGAGTGGACAGATGAAGGTGACACACGTTACCCATTATCTGAACTTCAAGAAGTGGCGAAAAAGCTGACTCATGTTCCTGATGGGGTTGTTGTTCAGCGTCAGGTACAGAAAATTTACCAAGACCGTGACAAAATGACGGCTGGTGCTTTGCCTCTGAACTGGGGTTACGCAGAAACATTGGCGTTGGCTACTTTGCTAGAGCAGGGTTACCCGATTCGTATTACAGGTCAGGATTCTGGTCGTGGTACTTTCTCGCATCGTCATGCGGTGATTCACAGTCAAAAAGATGGCAGCACTTACATTCCTCTTAAACATTTGTCTGAGGATCAGCCAACATTAGACTTGTACGATTCTTACCTGTCTGAAGAAGCCGTATTGGCATTTGAATACGGTTATGCCAGCACATCACCACAAGGTTTGGTGATCTGGGAAGCGCAATTTGGTGATTTCGCCAACGGTGCGCAAGTGGTAATTGACCAGTTCATTACCAGTGGTGAGCATAAGTGGGGACGCCTATGTGGTTTGACTATGTTGTTGCCTCACGGCTACGAAGGTCAAGGTCCTGAGCATTCTTCTGCTCGTTTAGAGCGTTTTATGCAATTGTGTGCGGAATACAACATCCAAGTTTGTGTCCCAACCACACCATCACAGATCTACCATATCTTGCGTCGTCAAGCGATTCGTCCAATGCGCCGTCCGTTGATCATTATGTCGCCGAAGAGTTTGTTGCGTCACAAGCAAGCCACTTCGACTCTAGAAGACTTGGCTGAAGGCAGCTTCAAAACAGTATTGCCAGAAGCATCAGAGTCTATCGCAGCGGATAAAGTAAAACGCATTGTGTTGTGTAGCGGTAAGGTTTACTACGATTTGATCAATCGCCGTGAAGCGCTAGAAAAAGATGATGTGGCGGTCGTTCGTTTAGAGCAGCTGTACCCATTCCCATATGCTGACCTTGAGTCCGTATTGGAACAGTACAAAAATGTTGAGAGTTTGGTTTGGTGTCAAGAAGAGCCTAAAAACCAAGGTGCTTGGCATGCCAATCGTCACCGTATGAATCGAGTGTTGGAAAAACTGTACCCAGAGTTGAAGATCCGTTTTGCGGGTCGAATTTCATCAGCTGCACCAGCAGCGGGTTACATGTCTGTCCACGTAGAAGAGCAAGAAGCACTGGTCAACGACGCACTAGTTGGTTAGTACCATAGCCTGTCAGAGATAAGGGTATAAAATGAGCATTGAAATTAAAGCACCTACTTTTCCAGAATCTGTAGCCGACGGAACGGTTGCGACTTGGTACAAAAAACCAGGTGAAGCCTGTGCCCGTGATGAGCACATTGTCGACATTGAAACGGATAAAGTGGTTCTAGAAGTGGTTGCGCCAGCAGATGGTGTGATTGCAGAAGTATTGAAGAACGAAGGCGACATCGTACTGAGCGATGAAGTCCTAGCAAAATTTGAAGAGGGTGGTGCAGCCGCATCTGCTCCAGTGGCAGCGGAGCAAACAGCCGCACCTGCAGCAGCCTCTTCTGCAAAAGAAACAGTCCAAATCAAAGCACCAACCTTCCCTGAGTCTGTTGCTGATGGTACGGTAGCGGCTTGGCACAAACAGCCAGGCGAAGCCTGCTCTCGTGATGAGCACATCGTTGATATTGAAACAGACAAAGTGGTTCTTGAAGTGGTTGCGCCTGCTGATGGTGTCATCGGTGAGATCACTAAAAACGAAGGTGATACTGTACTAAGTGATGAAGTATTGGCTTCATTCCTAGTGGGTGCTTCTGGTGAAGCTGCTGCCCCTGCAGCACAAGCCTCTGCGCCTGCAGCAGCCCCTGCTGAAGCGGGTGATGAAGATGGTGTTGCTGGTCCTGCAGCACGCAAAGCGCTAGCTGAAGCGGGTTTAACTCCGGCTCAGGTAAAAGGCACTGGTAAAGGTGGTCGCATCACTAAAGAAGATGTTGAAGCAGCGGCGAAAGCTAAGCCTGCAGCAGCGCCTGCAGCAAAAGCAGCGCCTGCGGCTATGCCTGCATTAGGTGCAGATGGTCGTGTTGAAAAACGCGTTCCTATGACGCGTCTACGTGCCACTATCGCTAAGCGTTTGGTTGAAGCACAACAAACAGCGGCAATGTTAACGACATACAACGAAGTTAACATGGGTCCTGTGATGGAAATTCGTAAGAAATACAAAGACGAATTCATGAAGGTTCATAACGGCACGAAATTAGGCTTTATGTCTTTCTTCGTGAAAGCGGCGACAGAAGCGCTAAAACGTTTCCCTGCTGTAAACGCGTCTATTGACGGTAACGACATGGTTTACCATGGTTACCAAGACATCGGTGTCGCAGTTTCTACTGACCGTGGTTTGATGGTGCCTGTATTGCGTAACACAGAAGCCATGGGTCTTGCTGACGTCGAATCTTCTATCATGGATTTTGCGATTCGCGGTCGCGAAGGCAAATTGGGTATGGATGACATGCAAGGTGGTACCTTCACTATCACGAACGGTGGTACTTTCGGTTCCTTGATGTCTACGCCAATCATTAACCCACCACAAACAGCTATCTTGGGTATGCACAAAATCCAAGAGCGCCCAATGGCGGTAAATGGTCAAGTTGTGATCCAGCCAATGATGTACTTGGCTCTGTCTTATGACCACCGTATGATCGACGGCAAAGAAGCGGTTCAATTCTTGGTAACTATTAAAGAGTTGCTAGAAGATCCAGCGCGTCTATTGCTTGAAATTTAAGGTACTTGAAATCTAAGGATTCATACGCATCTAGTGGTATGAATTGAATACTGAGCGACTCTTTGTATCGAGTCGCTCAGCTTGACTGAAAAATGGGACCTCTTATGTCTGATAAATTTGATGTTGTTGTAATTGGTGGCGGCCCTGGTGGTTACGTGGCTGCAATCCGTGCTGCTCAGCTTGGTCTGAAGACAGCGTGTATCGAAAAATGGTTGGACAAAGAAGACAAGCCGCGTTTAGGCGGAACTTGTTTGAACGTTGGCTGTATTCCTTCGAAAGCACTTCTTGACTCTTCTCACAAATACCATGACGCGAAAGATTCTTACGGCGTTCACGGTATCAGTGTTGGCGATGTTGCTATGGACGTAAATGCCATGGTTGATCGTAAAGACAAAATCGTTGACCAACTGACTAGTGGTATCACCGGCTTGTTTAAAGCCAATGGTGTAAAGAGCTTCGAAGGTTTCGGTAAGCTACTAGCAAACAAAAAAGTAGAATTTACAGCTCATGACGGCACTGTTACTGTCTTTGAAGCGGAAAACGTTATTCTAGCAACCGGTTCTGTACCTGTTAACATTCCACCAGCGCCACGTACGGGTGATATCATCGTTGATAACGAAGGTGCGCTTGATTTCCGTGAAGTGCCTAAGCGTTTGGGTGTGATCGGTGCGGGTGTTATCGGTCTTGAGCTAGGTTCTGTATGGGCTCGTTTAGGTTCTGAAGTGGTTGTGCTAGAAGCGCAAGACTCTTTCCTAAGCGTATGTGACCAAGATATCTCTAAAGAAGCGGCTAAAATCTTCAAGAAACAGAAGCTTGATATCCGTACTGGTGCTCGTGTAACGGGTAGCCAAATCAACGGTGAAGAAGTGGAAGTAACTTACCTTGATGCAAAAGGTGAAGAGCAGAAGCAAACTTTCGATAAGTTGATCGTTGCGGTTGGTCGTAAGCCATTTACTGACGGCTGCTTGGCAGGTGATTCCGGTGTTAATCTTGATGAGCGCGGTTTCGTGTTCGTTGATGAGCAGTGCCGTACTTCTGTACCTGGCGTGTTCGCGATTGGTGACATCGTTCGTGGTCCAATGTTGGCACACAAAGCATCTGAAGAAGGTGTGATGGTGGCGGACATTATCGCTGGTCATAAAGCACAAATGAACTACGACTGCATTCCTTCTGTTATTTACACTCACCCAGAGCTTGCTTGGGTTGGTAAAAATGAGCAAGAGCTTAAAGCAGAAGGCGTTAAATACAAAGTGGGTAAATTCCCATTTGCAGCCTCTGGTCGTGCTATGGCAGCAAACGACACAGATGGTTTTGTTAAGATCATTGCTTGTGAAGAAACAGACCGTATTCTAGGTTGCCATATTATTGGTGGTCATGCGGCTGATTTGATTGCGCAAGCAGTAATTGCAATGGAATTCGGCTCAACAGCAGAAGACATTGCCTTGACTGTATTCGCTCACCCAACCGTAAGTGAAGCAGTTCATGAAGCAGCCTTGGCTGTTGATGGTCACGCAATTCACATTGCGAACCGTAAGAAGCGTTAATAAAAATTAGATTTGCCGGCTTTTCCAGCCGGCAATTTCTGTCTTAACCGGCAGAATTTATGTCAATCATTCAGATGAGCGGAAGAATCAAATGAACCTACATGAATATCAGGCTAAACAGCTTTTTGCTGAATACGGCCTGCCAGTATCGACAGGGTACGCAGTAGATACGCCAGAAGAGGCGGTCGAAGCTGCGAAAAAAATTGGTGGTGACAAGTGGGTTGTTAAAGCTCAAGTACACGCAGGTGGCCGTGGTAAAGCGGGCGGTGTGAAACTTGTTGATTCTTATGACGAAGTTAAAGCCTTTGCAGCAAATTGGTTAGGCAAAAACCTAGTGACTTACCAAACAGATGCAAATGGTCAGCCTGTTGCTAAGATCCTTGTAGAATCTTGCACTGACATTGCTAACGAATTGTACCTAGGTGCGGTTGTTGACCGTTCTACTCGTAAAGTCGTTTTCATGGCCTCTACTGAAGGTGGTGTTGAAATCGAGAAAGTAGCGGAAGAAACGCCAGAGTTGATTCACAAAGCGATCATTGATCCGCTAGTTGGCGCTCAGCCATACCAAGCTCGTGAAATGGCATTTAAAATGGGTCTTAACCCAACTCAAATCAAGCAGTTCACTAAGATCTTCCTTGGTTTGTCTCAAATGTTCCATGACTGCGATTTCGCACTACTAGAAATCAACCCTCTTGTTATCACAGACGAAGGTAACCTTCACTGTCTAGACGGTAAGATCAACATCGACAGCAACGCTGTTTACCGTCAGAAGAAAATGCAAGAGTTCCACGATCCATCTCAAGAAGATGAGCGTGAAGCACATGCTGCTCAGTGGGAGCTTAACTATGTTGCTCTAGATGGTAACGTAGGTTGCATGGTAAACGGTGCTGGCCTAGCAATGGGTACAATGGACATCGTTAACCTACACGGCGGCAAGCCAGCTAACTTCCTAGACGTAGGTGGTGGTGCAACAAAAGAACGTGTTGCTGAAGCATTCAAAATCATCCTTTCTGACAGCAATGTTAAAGCCGTATTGGTTAACATCTTCGGTGGTATCGTTCGTTGCGACATGATCGCAGAAGGTATCATTGGTGCGGTTGAGCAAGTTGGTGTAAACGTACCTGTTGTTGTACGTTTGGAAGGTACTAACGCAGAGAAAGGCCGTGAAGTTCTAGCTAACTCTGGTCTAGACATCATTGCTGCATCCAGTCTTAAAGACGCAGCGGAACAAGTTGTTAAAGCTGCGGAGGGCAAATAATAATGTCTGTCTTAATTAACAAAGATACGAAAGTCATCTGTCAGGGTTTCACTGGCGGTCAAGGTACGTTCCACTCTGAGCAAGCGATTGCTTACGGAACGAAAATGGTTGGTGGTGTAACACCTGGTAAAGGTGGTCAAACTCACCTAGGTCTTCCTGTGTTCAACACAGTGAAAGAAGCGGTTGAAGAAACTGGTGCAGAAGCATCTGTTATCTACGTTCCAGCGCCTTTCGTTAAAGACTCTATCCTAGAAGCCGCTAACGCTGGCATCAAGCTAATCGTTTGTATCACTGAAGGTGTACCAACACTGGATATGCTTGATTGTAAAGTGAAATGTGACGAGCTAGGTGTTCGCCTAATCGGACCTAACTGCCCAGGTGTAATCACACCAGGTGAATGTAAGATTGGTATCATGCCAGGTCACATCCACTTGCCAGGTAAAGTAGGTATCGTATCTCGTTCTGGTACTTTGACTTACGAAGCGGTTAAGCAAACGACTGACGCTGGTTACGGTCAATCTACTTGTGTTGGTATCGGTGGTGATCCAATCCCAGGTACTAACTTCATCGACGTTCTAGAAATGTTCCAGAACGATCCACAAACCGAAGCCATCGTTATGATCGGTGAAATCGGTGGTACAGCGGAAGAAGAAGCGGCTGCTTACATTAAAGCAAACGTGACTAAGCCTGTTGTGTCTTACATTGCTGGTGTTACTGCGCCTGCTGGTAAGCGTATGGGTCACGCTGGTGCGATTATTTCTGGTGGTAAAGGTACTGCTGACGAGAAATTCGCAGCGCTACAAGACGCTGGTGTTAAAACCGTTCGCTCTCTAGCTGATATCGGTACTGCATTGAAAGAAATCACTGGCTGGTAAGCACTTGTTTAAGTGACTGCTAAGTCATCTTTGATGATAAAATCCCTGCCAATTGGCGGGGATTTTTTTTGGGGAAAAGAGCATGTCAGCGTGTCCATTTTGTCAAGGTGAAGCGAATTGTGGTGTTACTCAGTCTGCATCTTGTTGGTGCTTTTCTGAATCCATTCCAGAAAAAATGCTGGCATTATTACCCGTTGAAGCGCAAGGTGTTGCCTGTATCTGTAAAGCCTGTGTGCAAGCCTATCAGCAGCAGCCAGTTGCATTTCGAAAGCGTTATGACAGTATGGCAGGGACAGGGTCTGACTCCAATACAAAATAACAAAACAAAGGAAGAGTAGAATATGTCACAAGAGTCTATTTACGATATTGCTGTTATCGGTGCTGGTATAGTGGGGTTATCGACCGCTTGGCAGTTGCAAAAGCGTTATCCTAAATACCGAATTCTGTTGATAGAGAAAGAAGCACAAGTCGGTTTGCATCAAACGGGTCACAACTCAGGTGTGATTCATGCCGGCGTCTACTATGCACCCGGTTCGCTCAAGGCGGAGTTTTGCTATCGAGGCGCAAAAGACACCAAGGCCTTTTGTCGTGAGCACAATATTGAGTTTGAAGAGTGCGGTAAATTGCTGGTCGCCACGAATGAGGTGGAATACGAGCGAATGCAGGCGCTGTATAAGCGTTGTCGCGAGAATGGCCTAAAAGTTGAATTACTTGATCAGGCAGAATTAAATCGTCGTGAGCCGAATGTGAAGGGGGTTGCGGCTATCTATGTTGCTTCCACAGGCATAGTGAATTACCAGCAAATCTGCCAAAAAATAGCGGAGCTCTTTGAGCACGCAGGTGGTGTTTTGATGTTGGAAAGTGAAGTAGTGAACTTAAAAGAGCACACAGATCATGTCGATATCAAGTTAAAGAGAGGCCAAGTTCAAGCCGGATTTTTGGTCAGTTGTGGTGGCCTAATGGCCGATCGATTGACCAAGATGCTGAAGATCCCAACAGACTTTCAAATCATCCCATTCCGTGGCGAGTATTACCAATTACCGGCACAGCACAATGACATTGTTAAACATCTTATTTACCCCATTCCGGATCCTGATTTGCCTTTCCTTGGTGTCCATTTGACACGCATGATAGACGGTTCAGTGACGGTTGGGCCGAATGCCGTACAAGGTTGGAAGCGGGAAGGGTATGGTCGTATTAACTTCAGTATTAAAGATGTGGCTGAGATGGTGACCTTTGCTGGTTTCTGGCGACTACTGAAAACCTATTGGAAAACCGGATTAATTGAAACCAAAAACTCCTGGTTTAAAGCCGGTTATTTACAACAGGTACGCAAATACTGTGACCTTGTTGAATTGGAGGATTTACAGCCATATCCGGCTGGAATTCGTGCACAAGCGGTCATGAAAGACGGCTCATTAGTGCATGACTTCCTGTTTGCCAACAGTGAGCGTACTTTGCATGTCTGTAATGCGCCTTCTCCTGCGGCCACCAGTGCTTTTCCAATTGGCCAATACATAGTCAATAAACTGGACGATCAGATGACCAACTTGTGATATTGAGTAAATGAAGACTTACAGAACGAAAGGATTGTGAAACAAATTTGCTAAGGTTTGCTGGGGCTTCTGAGTATAAGCTAGAGTATTCGAACTTGATTAAAAGGTGAGAATACTATGTTGTTTGAAAAGTCCAAAAGTAACGCCACCACAATAGAAACACAGAACAAAGGCAACTCCCAGTGCTTGAGAATGAATGAATCTGAATCTGTCGTTGTGGCGAACAGGTTATTTTCACAGGGGCGTCACACCAAGGCTTTGTTTAGCAAAGGCATAATATCCCTGTTAGTGGCTTCTCAATTGGCTGCCTGCGGTACCATTATCTATCCTGAACGACGTGGCCAAACTCATGGGGCAATTGATCCGGGCGTGGTAGCACTTAATGCTGTTGGCTTGATTCTATTTTTAGTACCTGGTGTGGTGGCATTTGGTGTGGATTTTGTTACCGGCTCGATTTACCTTCCAGGTGGTAAAACCGCCAGTCTTAGCCAAGACGAATTGAATCAATTAAAGCAGGGTGATAAAGCAGTTGATCCGGCTCAAGTGCGTGAGCTACTGGCGCAACGAGACGACATTACATTGCCAGAGCAGGCTTATACTAAGCAGTGGGACGCCGTCTCTATGACCTCAAAGCAATCCTTACAATTGGCGATGTCGATGCCGTCAGAGCAGTTAGCCTTGTTGACTCCATAAGTGGTTAAGCCAACAGCAAGGCATGTTTTAGACGCGAATTTTAATGTCTTGTCTGATAAATGAGGTCTTGCTGTTGAGCAAGGTCTTGATCCAAGGATAAGGTCAAGACGTCGACGCCAGTTTTATGGATACCTTGCCATATATTATCGGCAATGAGTAGTGATTCACCTTCGATTTGAATGATCAAATCGACTTGATGTTTGACAACCAGTGCGGCGATCTCACTGGGAGAATAAACGGTTACTTGATGAACTTGAGTACGATTGTTCCACGGCTCATCATCAATGAAGGCGGTAATTTCAATGGCCTTCGAATGATGATGGTTGTTATCCAGTAAGGCCTTCGACAGTGAGAAGCACCGATAGTCTATACCAATAAAAATGACTTTAATGGGGTGGCTTTTCGATTTAAAGAGCGGTTTAAACAGCGCTTTGCATCGCATGATAAGAGGGTGAAGGCTAGGCAAGAGTTTCATCATGCCTGTTATCTTAATCAAGCCAACCTATAAAGCCAAGCTTGTTAGGGGCTGTCAGTGCCAACCATCAGACGTCCAAAATAGTATTAAAGCCGCCATAAATGAGTCGCTTTCCATCAAATGGCATTGGATTGGCTTCGGGTGACATTCTAGGGTCTTCCATCATGGCTTCCCACCCTGCGTCTCTTACTTCTTTTGAAGGCCAAACAACCCAAGAAAAGACAATGGTTTCATCCTCCTTGGCTTTTACCGCAGAGGTAAACGAGGTGACTTCACCTTCTGGAATTTCATCCCCCCAATTTTCAACCAGTTTTAGTGCACCATAATCTTTAAAAATGTTGGCCGACATCATGGCATGCGCTAGATATTCTTCTTTTGATGCAGTCGGTACAGCGGCAACAAATCCATCAACGTAAGACATAGTGTTCTCCTATTTAATGTCTGCCAGTTAGTTCTTGTTGGTGTGTTTAGCATGACTCAAGCCTAAACGGCCTGAGCTACTATTACATATTAGATGGTTTTAGTGGATTTGCGCGTTAAGGATGACCAAGATAGGGCAGGTTAGAGGACGGACTAAATAACTTTACTGTAACGCTGCTTGGGACGCCCACCTGTTTTGTAGTCAAGGGTCATGGTGACCTGACCTTCGGCTTCTAGATATTCCAAATAACGACGAGCTGTGATGCGACTTAGACTGACCGCTTCACCAATATCATCGGCTGTGAAAGGCGTATTATCCATGTGTTTTAAGTGCTCGGTCAGCGTTTCTAATGTATTTTCATCAATGCCTTTTGGGGTCTTTCGATGACGATTGTCAGTCATAGATTGTTTACGAAACAAAGCATCAATATCTTGTTGGTCGATTTTTTCTTGTTTCGTGAGGCGCTGTTTGAAATCGAGATAATCGTTTAAGGCCTGTTGAACACGCGACATACGAATGGGTTTTACCAGATAGTCCATAACGCCGAGCTGAATGGCTTGTTCAATGGTTTTGGTTTCACGTTCCGCCGTGGTCATGATGAAGCTTGCATGAGGGTGTCGAGACTTGAGGCGCTGTACCAGTTGTAAGCCATTACCGTCTGGCAAGCTAATGTCGACCATGATCAATTCAGGTTCAAAAGCATTGGCTTTTAATTCGGCTTCTGCGAGGTTTTCGCAGGCGGCAACCACACTGAATGCTGTGTGCTGGTTGATGGTGTTTTCTAGAACATAGCTAGCACGTAGGTCATCTTCTACTATCATTACAGGGATGCTAGTCATCTTTTTAACGCCTGTTTGTCCAAATAAATACTAAAGACTGTCGTGTCTTCTTCGCTGCGTTCCCAATCCAAACTACCTTGGTATTGGTCGACGATTTTCTTAACTAAATATAAGCCAATGCCATTCTGTTCTGTATTGTGCTTGCTGCTTACGCCAAAGTCTAATATTCGGTTTTCCAACTCGGCTTCGACACCTGCACCTGAGTCTTCAACCTCTAGCATGATGTGAGCATTACGATCACTAATATAGAGTTTGACTCTGGGTGATCTGTGCTGTCGATAATGCCAGGCCGCCAGAAAAGCATTGTCCAATAAATTGCCGACTAATGTGACTAAAGCTTCGTTTGTCTGAGGCGAATATTGTGCCAATTGGCAATCACTGTCGATGACCAATTCGAGGTGTAAGTCTTTGGCCTTGTTATGCTTCGCGAAGATCAATCCTGCCACCGCACTGTTCTCGATGGTTTTGATGATCTGTCTTAACATCGCTTGGTCGCCGTCGCTTTCTTGTTGTAAGTAGTTAATGGCGTCATCGTAGCGTTCCGCTTGTAGCATGCCAGACAATACATTCAAACGGTTGGCGTATTCATGAGTTTTGGCTCTCAATAAATCAGCATAGTTCTGAGTGCTGGTCAATTCTTGTTCGAGGGACTTCTCATCGTGGTCTGGATAAAACACAATCACATAGCCAAAATGCCCTTTCTTACTCAGCAAAGGGTAGAGGGTGGCGATAAAGGCGAGTTTGCCTAAACTGAAACGTCTTTGTGTAATTTGACCTTGGGCTTCTAATACAAAGTGCGACAAGCTTTGCGATTGCTCATTGAGTGGTTTGTTAATGACGTCATTGGCGTTCATCACTTTCATGGTTAGCCATTCTATGGCGGTACTATTGATGGCGGTCACATTTTGCTCATGGTCTACGGCAATGATGCCATCTCGAATGCTGTCGAGAATCAGTTCTTGTTCTTTAAATTTTTGAACGATTTCTTCTGGTTCTAATGATAAAAAGGTCCGCTTTAATTTCGCAATGAAAATGATGGCGATGACGACACCTAATACATAAAGAAACACCACTAACCACGCGGCTTCTTTTAGGTGTTGGTAGATGAGTTCGCTAGTGGTTTTTGAAAGATAACCAACGCTCACCGCACCAATGATCTGATGATTCTTTATCACCGGCGTAAAGTTTCGAATGGCTTCGCCCAAGGAGCCTTTGGCCACATTGGTGTAGCTCTTGCCCTGTTGCAAAGCGGGGTAAATATCATCGCCAATAAAGGGCTGACCAACGCGTTCAGGAATGGGGTGGCTCAAACGCAGCGCGGCCTTATTCACCACCACAATAAAGGAAGCGTCGGTTTGTTGTCGTTTACTCTCGATGTAACTTTCTAGTGAAATGACTTGGCCTTGATTGCTGATGTGTAAGGCTTCGATGACCTTATCGTCATGAGCCATCACGCGAGCTAGTTCTAACCCTCTTTGACTAATGTTATCGAGATAAGCACTGCGCAGCACGTAACCAAACACTAAGGTGGCGGCGACAATGATGAGCGTGATTGTGGTTACCGTGATTAATGCCAGATAGGACTTGAGTGTCATATTTGAAATACGCTTCAAAGAGGTAAAAGCGGAAGTATACAGCATGGGAAACTGGCGCTAAAGCAGGGTGAGTGTTGCAATGAGGAAATCAGAAGAGAGGCTGGAGTCTCTCTTCTGATAGAGGGTGATTTAATAACAAGTTAGGCGATGGCTTGCACCACCAAAGTCGCCAAGATCAGCATGAAAGCACCACCAATACGAGACGAAATCTGCGCAAATGGCATCAATTCCATACGTTTACTGGCGGCTAATACGGCAACATCACCTGTGCCACCCATGTTGGCCATGCAAAGACCACCTGTGATCGCCGCTTCGATAGGGTAGAAGCCCATTAACCAGCCAATCAAACCTGCACCAATAATAGCGCCTAATACGGTAATCAAGACCAGCAAGAAATACAGTGGCGATAGTGCATTTAAAATCTGATTTAGGTCTGTGTACGCGACACCAATGCCAACCAATAGGGCAGGCGTTAAGTTGCTGACGACAAATTTGTACCAAGAGTGTGCTGCTTGCTCTAATGCTGTTGGCATGATGCCAGAGACTTTAATCAAAGCAATGGAAATAATCATTAAGGCATAAGTATGCATGCTGATAAAGCTAGACAATACAGTACCAACGAAGAACATGCTCACGGCTAAAAGGGCACCAACACCCAAGATAGTGACGTTTAATGAGCCAGTTTGTTGCTCTTCTTCAGTGATGGCTTTTTGGCCACGAATAAGCTGGCCGTTACCCGTTAAACTAGGGGCGATCTGACCCAGCTTGTTCAATAAGCCAGCCATAACGATGGCAATGGCATTACCGATGGCAAGAGCCGGTACCATTTGAGACATCAAGGTTTCAGCGTTCATGCCTGTTTTACCAGACATAATCTCTACGAGAGGAACCGCACCAGCGCCCATGCCGCCGCCCATAATAGGTAGCGCAATCAGCATGACCGAATCGTAAAAGTCTTTGCTGACTAACATACCGACCGCACCGGTCAGGACACAGGCAAAGAAGGCCGAACCTAGGATGACAGGAATGTATTTAAGAGCGGCTTTTTTAAGGGTTTGAGTATCCATACCTAAGATGGAACCGGTGACCAAACTGGCAACGTAAAATGCCAAAAAGCCACCACTCTTCATAAAGGTTGTCACATTTTCGTCGGCACTAGAAGGGAAGAAGCCACTGTGAAATAGGTAGGCTGAGCCAAAAATGACCACGATGGCACCACCACCAAAAAATTGATTGATAATAGGGGTTCGGTCACCGACAAAGTTGAGGATGGCACCGACAACAACCATAATGCCTAATGCGCCAATCATGCCACCTGGCATCTTTCCTGCAAAGGTCGCTAAAAAGATAATAATGGCGGCAATGGCTAGAATCGCTTTGCTGATACGT
Organism: Marinomonas aquiplantarum; assembly: GCF_003314975.1. Classification (GTDB taxonomy): domain Bacteria; phylum Pseudomonadota; class Gammaproteobacteria; order Pseudomonadales; family Marinomonadaceae; genus Marinomonas; species Marinomonas aquiplantarum. The sequence goes on along the minus strand of NZ_QNRF01000006.1, from coordinate 24,535 downwards.
TGGTCACGTACCGTCATGGTTTCGTTCATGATCATGTTTGACTCACTGTTTTTTTGTTTGTTTTTTGAATGGGTCGCAGTCTACCAAGCTTCTTTCAGAGCGGAAGTTCTGGGGGCTTTAATGAAACTAAAGAAAGGTTTTGAAAGTTTTGTAACACATTTAAGGTCGGTTTAAGGAGGAAATCATGATACGAGACGTCAGTCTAAATGACGCTAAGGCCATCACAGACATTTACAATTATTACATAGACCATACTGCCGTGAGCTTTGAAGAAGTGATGATTGAACCCGTGGAAATGACAAAACGGATTCAAGCGGTGCACACTGCCTCTCTGCCTTGGTTGGTGTTGGAAGAAAATGGCATTCTGTTAGGGTATGCCTATGCCACACAATGGAAGGCCAGATCCGCTTATCGATTTGTGGTGGAAGTTAGCGTCTACCTTGAGTCAACACAAGGAGGTAAAGGGCTCGGGACACAGCTCTATGATGCCTTATTCACCAAGCTTAAACAGATGGATCTACAAGCGGCTATTGGCTGCATTACTTTACCGAACTCAGCCAGTGTGCACCTGCATGAAAAATTTGGCATGGAAAAAGTAGGGCACTTTGCCAAAGTTGGTCGAAAGTTTGATGCTTGGCATGATGTGGGTTACTGGCAAGTCATGCTATAAGCTTTAATGAGTTAGTAGGATAAAGGAGAGGGAAAATGAAAGCGCACTTTACTTTATTGGCGCGGTATAACCAATGGATGAATGAACAAATTTATCATGCCGCCGCTCAGCTTAACGAGTCACAACTCAAGCAAGATCGAGGGGCTTTTTTTACCTCAATATTAGGCACCTTAAATCATAATGTAGTGGGCGACATCATCTGGTTGAAACGCTTTGCTAACCATCCTGAGGCCAAGCAGGTGCTGCAAGGTGTTCACGCTTTTCCGCAACCAACGGCATTGGATGAATTGCTCTTTACTGAGCGACAGTCCTGTCAGCAAGCTCGCCAAAGGTTAGACGAACTCATTATCAATCTGATCGACGAGTTATCTGACGATGCATTAAATGGCCTACTGACCTACAGCAACATGAAAGGACAACAAGCGAGTAAAGCGTTTGGTTTATTGTTATTGCACTTTTTTAACCACCAAACCCACCACCGAGGGCAGTTAACCACCTTGCTTAGTCAAGAGGGGTTGGATACTGGCATAACCGATTTATTGGCGTTAATTCCCAGTCATTAAATTCCTATAAACTCCAGACAAGATGATTAATAACCCCGATTTTAATTATTGTGAAAGCTTCAGCATGACTAGGTGTTCTTCGGAATACTCCCTTGTAAAATTAAGAGGACTTAACTCATGCCAAAAGATAGCGGAACTTATAATAAATTAGACACAAAAAGTGTACGAAACGATGTTACGAAATCGGTGACTTACTTAAAGAATAAATTGCCGTCATTAGTGTCACACCCGTTAAATGTCATTTTTCTTGGAGAAGAGCACAGAAATCAAGTGGATGTTGGTGTGGCTCAACAAATATTGAGTCATCCCCCTGTGTTGCATGAAGGTGAAACGCGAGTGATTTTTGAACGTGGTTTGGAATACCCGATTGCAAACGGAATGGATGAACGCGAAGATCGTATGGACCCAGGTTTAACTCATAAGGCACGAAGTAAACTGATTGCTGGTATGATTCAAGACGCCTTTGATGAGCATGATAAGAACTTGGTATATGTAGCTTGTGGTATGAATCATGCCGTGGAAATCTTTGATGCATTAAATAAAACCATGCTGACGAACTTTGGTTTTATCGTGAAACCTTCTTCAACCGACTAATCTGTTTAAATATGCCAGTGAATTTTCTCACTGGCATATTCTGAGTTTATTTACGTTTTCCACCTTTGCCTTGCACGGCTTTAAATCTTGGGTTGTCTTTGCAGATCACAAAGACACGACCACGGCGTTTAACCACTTGGCAATTTGGGTGGCGTTTCTTCGCACTTTTCAAAGAAGATAATACCTGCATCTACCTGTTTCCTTTCAATTTACGGTCGCCGAAACGACGCTTAAAGTTATGGACACGGCCTTCCAATTGAGCAGAGCGCTGTTGGCCTGTGTAAAAAGGATGTGACGCCGAAGACACATCGATGGAATGATATGGATAGGTTTTACCGTCTTTCCAATCGATGGTCTGGCTTGTGCTGATGGTCGAGCCGATCAAAAAATATGTGTCAGCACTGGTGTCGTGAAAGATCACGGTTCGATAATCTGGGTGTATATTTTTGCGCATAAATGTCTCCTGATTGGATTACAATATTAATGTTATAACATAACAAATTATTTTCAATCAAGAATTATTCCTATCAATGTCGTGTGCTACAGTTAAGCGACTCATCAATACTATGTTTGGTATGAGTATTCATTCATCAGGAGGTTTCAATGCAATCAGACATTGAAAACACGTTTGACGCTTATCCAGCCGATGCTCGGCAGAGACTGTATGAGATCCGCAATTTGATTTTTGAGACAGCAGATGAATTAAACCTTGGCACGATTACTGAGGAGTTAAAATGGGGAGAAGCCAGTTATAGCTCTAAAATTGGCAGTCCAATTCGAATCGATTGGAAAGCCAAACAGCCGAATCTGGTGTCTCTGTTTGTTCACTGCCAAACTCAGCTGATGGAAACCTATAAAGAGTTATACGCTGACCATCTCAACTTTGTTGGCAAGAGAGAAATTCAACTGCCATTATCAGACCCTATGCCTTTAATAGAATTACGAAGCTGCATTGCCATGGCTCTGCAATATCATAAGTTGAAGCACCTTCCTTTATTAGGCGCTTAACTTCGTTATGATAAAAAGACTCCAAAAGGATGCGAAATGCAGAGTTTGATGAGTACGGACAAGGCAATAAAGTTGGCATTGGATTGTATTTAGCCAACCAATTGGTTGGCTAAATACAATCACTGGACGGTGGCTCTATTCAAGCCATGAGTGGGGCGAGTCAGTGCGTAGCTGCGTTAAGTAATGCTGCCTATTGGTAAGCAAATGAGACAGTGATTAGTCAGCCCTTGTCTCGGTTTAGACATTTACTAATAAACGCAGTCCAAGTCCCATTGTTATTGATCTCATGATAGTGTCATACCTGTCGTATATTGAATGCATCAATAGCCTTGTTCAGAATTGATTTTATTCATCAGTGGGAAATTTTGTTCAAATCGCTTTGCATTGTCTGAGGTTTGCTCGACGATGGAGGAAAGAGAGGCCTCTGAGGCCATGTGAGGCGTAATAAGTATGCCTTTTGTTTGCCAAAGTGGGTTTGATGCACTGAGAGGCTCTTCCTCAAACACATCTAATAATGCGCCTCGTAAATGACCTTGAGTGACCGCTTGGATTAACTCCGCTTCGTTGACGTGCCCACCTCGGCCACAATTAATGATGTACGCGTTGTGAGGTAAGCTATCAAATAGCTTTTTGTTCAAAATATGAGTGGTTGCAGGGCTTAAGGGCAATAGATTTACCAATATATCCGTATCTTTCAGCATGCTGGGTAACGATGCATTCCCCGCGAAACAAGTAACATTGTCTATGTCTTTTAGTGACCTTGACCAACCTGAGACGGAATACCCCATTTCAGCCAAAGACTGAGCGACGTACTTTCCCAACACCCCCAATCCTAAAATACTAACCCGTATTGCTGGCGCGGCTTGTTGTGGGTAGCGTTGCCAATGGCACTCGGCGTGATTCATGTGGGCGCGATCAAAGTGTCGATGTGCATTGAGTACGCCCCAGAGTACGAATTCAAACATCCCTCTTTGTTGTTCTTCGTTCACAATACGGCAAATTGGTAAGCCGGATGTTAATAGGGCACTGCCTAAGTGATCCACGCCGGCAGAAACGGCCAATAGGCATTTTAAATTCGGAAATTGAGAGAGCGTGTTGTTATCTGGAAACCAACAAGCCGCCACCTCGGCGGAGGCGGCTTGTTGGTCATTGGGTAAAATCCACTCAGTATCTTGTCTATGCTGCTGGGCATAGTGGATAAGACCTTGATTGAATTCGTCATCGTTTGAAATAAGTAGAATAAGTGTTTTCATTCATTAGTCCTTATAAGACGAATCGATGCGATCCAGTTTGCGTAACCAAGCTTGCCAGACAGCATGACGTTCATGCTCAACCTTTTTGAATTGCTCTGACACGTAAGAAGCAAGGTGATCAGGAATCGTGTCTACAGGCGATAAATTTGCCATCTGTGCTGCGGCCAGCTGAATTTCGCATGCGCGATTTAAGTAATACATCACTTGGAAAGCGTCCGCGACACTGGTTCCGACACTGAGTAAGCCGTGATTGCGTAGTATTAACGCGATGTTTTGTCCTAACGAGGCTTGAATTCGTTCGCGCTCTTCCAAGTTAAACGCAACACCTTCGTATTGGTGGTATCCCAATCGTTGATGAAATTCCGCACTGATTTGATTTAAATTCAACAAGCCTTTATTGCAAGCTGCCACAGCCATGCCAGCTAGAGTATGGGTGTGAATAACACAATGAGCGTCTTCACGGGCCATGTGGACTGCGCTGTGTATCGTAAATCCTGCCGGATTATAGTCAGCATTGCCGTCGATAATATGACCGTGCATGTCAACAATAATCAAATCGCTTGCGCAGATTTCATCGAACATAAAACCAAAAGGGTTAATGAGAAATTTGGGTTCTCCGTCACCGGGAAGACGCACTGAGAAATGCGTGTAAATGGTATCCTCCCACCCGAGCATTGAGGCCAAACGATAAGCTGCGGCAAGATCTTGACGTAACTGAGCCTCTGTTTTAGACATGTTTGCTTTCCTCATTTTCCATTCCCATAAAACGTTTCATACGCAATAATTCTGGTGTACTCGCATCGGCATGTTCTATATCACTTGGACTGGTATCGACTTGAATTACGCCATGTTCCATCATCACAATACGGTCAGAAACAGACAGTGCGAAGTCCATTTCATGAGTTACTATGATGAGAGTCATGCCTTCTTTAGCAAGATCTTGAATAACTTTTAACACTTCACCAACCATTTCTGGGTCGAGGGCAGACGTAGGTTCATCAAATAAGATGATGTCTGGTGAAAGAGCTAGTGTTCTAGCAATGGCAACTCTTTGTTGTTGACCACCAGAAAGTTGATGAGGGTACTTGTTTGCATGAGCCAACAAGCCCACACGATTTAATAAGAACAGAGCTTGTTTACGACAGACCTCTTTCTCTTTGGTTGTACCATGATAGCGAGCAGCCATCATGATATTTTCCAGCGCTGTTTTGTGTGGAAAAAGATTGAAGCTTTGAAATACCATGCCAATACGCTGCATTCCGCTACGTACCTTTTTCATATTGGGCTTTTCATGACCTTGAATAAAGTCTTCACCAAACAGAACCACTTCACCATCATTTAGCTTTTCCAGCATATTAATGGTACGAATTAAGGTGGTTTTGCCTGAACCGGATGGCCCAATAATACTGATTACTTCACCGATGGCGACCTTCATATCAATTTGTTTCAGAACGACATGGTCGCCAAATCGTTTCACCAGTTTTTTAAGCTGTAAGGCTGGTGGAAGGCCTGTAAGGCTAGAGGTTTTTCTGATCGGCATCGCCACGGCTTGTTGGCGAAGTGCATCACATTCTGCGTCAGATAAGGTAGCGGGTTTACGGGAAGGTACATCCATTTTTCGTTCAATGAATTGAAGAATCGAACCAAAGATGGTGACAATGGCGACGTAGTAAACAGCCACGGCTAACAGGGTTTCCATCACAAGAAAGTTTTGTGAGTACAGACGCTGTCCTGTTTGTAGTAACTCTGGTAATGAAATCGCGGAGACTAAAGAGCTTAATTTGATTGCAGTAACGTATTCATTGGTCAAGGCTGGCATGGAAATACGCAGTGCTTGGGGAATAACGATTAAGCGCTGAATGCCTAGAAAACTAATGTTTAAAGCATGTCCTGCTTCGTGCTGGCCTTTATTAACAGACAGCAAACCACTGCGATGAATTTCGGCAATATAAGCGGCTTCTGTGATGACCAAACTGACTAAGCCGGCAATAAAAGGCACACCTAAAAAAGGACCGGTTGAGGGAAAAAGTTGTGGCATATTGTAGACAAATACCAATACGACTAAGAGCGGCACACTGCGGAAAAACCATATAAAGACACCTGCAGGAAGGTTTAACCAGCGGGAGGACGACATTTTTGCACAGGCTACGACAAAGCCTAAAACCAGACCTAAAAACCAACCAAGCGTACTCAGTATGATGACCGTGACGCAGGCACTGTAAAACGCTGACATCGTAAACAGTGAGAAAAAGTATTCCCAATCTAGACTCATGAGATCTCCAATGGATTAATTTGGCCTATAGGGGACAGCTGTTCTGCCCCTTGCCCCATATAGGCCGTTTATGTATTACCGTTTTCAATGTGGTAATTGAGTTAAATGATTCAATTAAGTTGTCGCAACTTCTGGCTAAGAGGTCTTGATACTTATTTCACTGGAGAAAGTTCGTACTTTTCGAGTAGCTTTGCATAAGAACCATCCGCTTTAATTTCAGCCATGGCTTTTTCAAAAGCGGCTTTTAACTTGAGGTTGCCTTTTTTGACGTAAATTCCCAAGGTACTTGGGTAAATCAAATCATCAGAGCTAATTTGAATGCGACCTTTTGTGCGCTTCACAAACATATTTGCCGCACCTGCGATTTCGACTTGCGCATCAATGTTGCGAGACAGCATAGCTTGAGTTGCTTCTGGTGCTGATGGGAATTCTTGTACGTAAACTGGTTTCATGCCATTCGGAACACAGTATGTATCCGATAATTCTTTAAAGGCTTTTACCCAAGAGGTACCTTGTTGAAGGCCAACTTTGACGCCACACAAGTCTTTATCTGTTCTAGGTTGAATGGCACTGCCTTTTGGCACCATGATTGCGGCACCTGTTCGTGCGTAAGGCACTGCATCGGCTTTTTTCAAGCGCTCTTCTTTGATGTACATGCCAGAAATAACCGCGTCGAATTTATTCGCACTTAGGCCCAAAATCAATCCAGTGAACTTATTATCACTAAAGCTTGGCGTAACATTCATTTTTTCAGACAGCAGGGCGGTTAATTCAGGGTCAAAGCCTACGACTTTATCACCGTCATAAGATTCAAACGGTGGGTATGTAATTTCCATGCCAATGACCAACTCACCTTCTGTTAGCGTGGCCGCGGCAAATGTTGTTTGGCACAGCACCCCCGCGGTTAGTAGGCAGACAGTGCTCATCAGTTTGCTTGTGATTTTTTTCATAAGTCAGTTCCTCTAGGATAGTTCGTTCACTTTTGTGTTTTCTGTCAATTTTGTAATGACACTTTTTCGCTTTTTTATGATTAGTTATTATTATTTTTGAGGTGGCCAAAGGTGCCCACTCCAGTTGCTCGCTCAGGTAATGACAGTTCGCCTTTGGCAACTTTTTCGCGCAAATAGCGATAAGTTTGTAGAGCTTGGCTGTACATATGGTCGCCAATACTCAGTTCTTTGTATTCTTGTGAACCATTATCAAACTGTGGCAAAGGACGGATTAATGTATGGTAATCGCAGGCGAAAAACAGCGGGAAAGAATAACGTTCTTGCTCCACTTTACGAACACGATGAGACGTTGCGACAAATTGGCCTGCTGTTAGGACTTCAAGCATGTCTCCGATATTAATGATCAGGGCTTCTTCATCGTCGTTTTTTAATGGGGGGGCGTCTATCCATACTCCATCCTCATTCATGACTTCCAAACCAGGTTGGTCCGAGAGCAGCATAGTAAAGCACTCATAATCTGTGTGCGCGCCGATACCTGGACGATCTTCCGCTTGAGCATCATATGGGTAATGAATAAGACGTAACTTGGCTGGTGGACAACTGACCATGGCATCGAAATAGTTCTCTTCCAGGGACAGTGCCAGTGCAAATCCAGAAAAGAGAGTTCGACCCAGTGAAAATACCGTTTCGTAATAATCCAATGCAGGATCTTTGAAACCTTCTAACGTTGGCCAATCGTTCTCACCAATGAGAGGGGTTTTGTTAACCACATAGGGGTGATCTTTAGGGGCTGGAAAGCCAATGTCAAACGCTTCTTTTTTGTCAGGTTTACCTGTGCCGTATATTTCTTCGCCTTCTGGTACAAAGCCTTTATGGGTGGCAGAAGAACCAATGTAGTAGGCCATCTTTTCTTCTTTAGATTGAGCAAAAAATGCCTTTGCCGCTTGTCGAAGTCCCTTGATTTTCTGAGCCGGAATACCATGCCCTGTGACGTATAAAAAGCCGACTTCGCGAGCGGCTTTGCCCATTTCGTCAGCAACCGCTTGACGGTCAGCTAGAGATTCGCTGAATAACCCAGCAACATTCACTACAGGAATGCGGGTAAATGCTTGTTGTTTTTCCTTCATGGTTTTCTCTCCGCTTTCAATACTTGACCTATTTGCCCATAGGTCATTACTTGGATGTTGTTATAAACTCGTTAAAATGTTTCTGTTCTTCGATGGCAATCCAGTCATTTAAAGACCATAAATCTGCAACAGGAACATTGGTAAAAGGCAAATGGTGAAGATAGCCATCTGGCCCAAATTCTGTCGTCATGGTGGTCGTAGCACGACCTTCCTTTAAGTGGTATTGCCACACGGATTTCCACATTGATTGATGGAAACGAAGTGCCGTTTGATACTCTGGCGCTTCAGGATGGGGCACTTGAGCGCCTTGGTCATACCCTACTCGGGCTTGAATGTGGAAAACCCGCTTAAGAAACTCTGATAAGTCGTCTTCAGGTTGATTCAACAAACGTTCGCACACGAGTACCCAATGGCTGATGTCCATGGTGAATTTCAGATCGGGTAACTGGCGAATCAAATCCAGCGTCAGCCATGGGCTGTAAAGCGAGGTTCCTCTGTGTGTTTCAAAGCTACAGACTATGCCAGCTTTGTCCGATAAGGCTTGCGCTTGACCAAAGAAATCGACTTTTTCCGACAAGGACCAACGATCATTTCCGGGTAACACATTGATGAATTTTGCATCCATTTCGATGGCAAACTCGATCTGTGTTGCCATTCGAGCCAAATGTTGTTCTGGTGTTTCTGACTGATCTGGTATGACATCACCACCGGTGAACAAAATAGCGATGTAATCTAACTCGTTCTGCGTTAGAGCTTGCTTGAATTGTGTCCTTGCTTCCTGCTTCAATGGAATGCGAGCCTCGACACCTTGAAAGCCAACGTCTTTCAACTTAGGGGCGATCTGATCCAATGGTTGATTGACACCCCAAAGAGTACGAAAAAGCGCTAATTGCATGTTGTTACTCTCTTTTGATCTTTAGAATTAAGTGAAATCGCCTGCATGAACTAAACTGTTATCGGTAGTTCACCTTGGGTAAAATACATAGCATTTCATATAGATAATTAGCGGCTAATTGCGATGTGTTTCCACTGACATCGTAAGGAGGTGATACTTCTACGAGATCTCCGCCAATTACATTTAAACCTCGGCAACCTCGTACAATTTCTAACCCTTGGGAGGAGGTCAAACCACCAACTTCAGGGGTACCCGTACCAGGAGCCCAAGCAGGATCAATGCCATCTATGTCGAATGAAATGTAAACGGGGCTGTCGCCCATTTTTTGGCGGATTTTTGCCATAAGAGGTTCCATCGATTTATACCAACATTGCTCAGCCGTTATCAGCTGAAAGCCTTGATCTTCGCCCCATTTGAAATCTTCAGAAGAATAGCCTTGAGCGCGTTGGCCGATCTGTACGACTCGCTCGCAGTCCAACAAGCCTTCTTCGACGGCACGACGAAAGGTTGTTCCGTGCGCGATTTTTTCGCCAAACATGTGATCGTTTGTATCGGTATGAGCATCAATATGGATCAAACCAACTGGGCCGTGTTTCTTTGTCAGGGATCGCAAAATGGGTAAGGTTAAGGTGTGATCACCACCCAATGTCAGTGGAATTAATGGGTAATCATTCAGGTGGTCGTAGTATTTCTCGATGATATCGACTGACTTTAATAGGTTGTAAGTGTTAATCGGTACGTCACCAATGTCGGCCACAGATAACGAATCAAATGGCGCTGCGCCTGTCGCCATATTATAAGGTCGAATCATTACTGATTCGGCTCGAATCTGGCGAGGGCCATAACGTGTTCCTGCTCTTTGAGAAGTACCAACATCCAAAGGAATGCCGACGAACGCCACATCCAATTCCTCTAGCTTTTCAACAAAAGGCAATCTCATCATAGTGGCTCGTCCACCAAAACGTGGCATGTCGTTTCCGCTCTGTGGTTGATGTAATGGTTTTTCTATAGACATATACCCTCGTCTTTTTTATCGCTAAGTAATTTGAGTCATTTGTAAGGCTTAATTCGATACTAGAAAACAAAGCTTGACCAATAAATAGCAAATGCCAAATACTTACTTCACTTATTACTGAAGTATTAATTGACGGTTTAGGAAGGGAAACATGTTGAAATCTGATAAGCACATAAACATTCGTTTACTCGAAGTTTTTGTCTCGGTCGTGAAGCACCAAGGGTATTCTGGTGCGCAACAAGCGCTTAATCTTTCCACATCGGCCATCAGTAACTATATGAGTGAGTTGGAAAGTCATGTAGGCTTTACCCTGTGTCAAAGAGGTCGTTCAGGGTTTAAATTGACCGAAAAAGGTCAGCAGTTTCTCCATCAAGCGATTAAGTTATTGAGCGAGATAAACGAATTAGAACGTCATGCAGAGATGTTAAAAGGAGATTTGGGCGGAACGTTTCGTATCGCGGTATTGGATGCCACAGTGCTAGACGATACTCTGTCTATGTCCAACATTATTCGTCAATTTAATGAACGCTTTCCTGCGGTTCATATTAACCTCCAAATTCGCAGCCCTCATGAGCAAGTGCAGGGTATTTTGAACAATGATTTAGACTTGGCGATCGGCAATTTCCCATCGAGTGTGAGTAATCTCGTCGAAGAGAAGCTCTATCGAGAACAACATTGGCTCTATTGTAGTCACCTAAACCCACTGTTTGAAAATAAACAGATTACCCAAGACCAGGTAACACAATGTGGTCTAGTGACACGTAGCTACTGGACCAGTGCAGATTTGCGTCAAAAAGGCTTTGGACATAGCACCGCGACAGTAGAAAGTATGGAAGCTCAGTTGACGCTGATTCTTTCTGGAAAATTTGTTGGTTATTTGCCCGAGCATTACGCTCAGAATTTGGTTGTATCGAATCAGTTAAGGCCATTATTGCCGAGTGAATTTGGCTACCAAGCCCCATTTTCTTTAATCTGCAAAAGAGGGCGAAGTAAGGAGCTGTTTATTCGAACCATGAGAGAACTTCTCATTACACAAACGGCTGGAAAAGCCAAATAGCGAACGCTTCACTTTTTATTCCTGTTACTTGTTTCGCCAGAGTGTTATCGGCACTTATGCTCAATGGCTTATCAAAAATTTAATGCCAAACCCCATTAATAACACACCAGACACTCGCTCGATCCAATCTTTGAGGAAAGCGCTTTTTTGTTGAATGTGAGAGGTTGTTAATAGTGTGGCCACTATCGCAAACCAGATGAAATGAACAAGAGCAATATACGCCCCGTAGCTCAATTCCATGAGTAAGGATGTATCAGTCGAAATTACTTGGCTAAACAAAGAGACAATAAACAACATGGTCTTTGGGTTGAGGGCATTGCAAGCAAATCCAGACCAAAAAGCCGAGTGCGAATTCGATATTTTCTCTGCTTTTGAGTTAGGTGCTGAGAGTGAGCCCTGTTTGAAAAGACGGCTTCTGATATCTGGCCACAGAGCAGATACGCCAAGCCAGATCAGATACATAGCACCGACGTAGCGTAACGTATTGAGCACCCAAAGGTTATTCGCAAAAACAATCCCTAAGCCAAGCAAGGTATAAGCAAGATGCACACTGATCGCAGTGCTAATGCCGAATGCGCACAACACACCAGCTTGGCGTCCTTTTAATAGTGATATTTTAGATACCATCGCAAAATCGGGGCCTGGGCTAATGACGGCGAGTAGGGTAATAATGGCAACGGAATAGAGTTCGAAATGATCTAAATGAGACATGGTATCTTCCTTTTATCTGTGAATAATAGAATTATCAAACTATTTTAAATTCATTAAAATCGATAATTTTTGGTGATTATTGTGAGTAAAAATCACAGATATAGGCATCTTCCACCCTTGAATGCTCTGCTGGCTTTTGAAGCGGCGGCACGGTTACAGAGCTTCACCAAAGCCGCTGAAGAATTGCACCTGACACACGGCGCGATCAGCCGTGCTGTGGCACAAATTGAAGAGCGCATTGGCGTGGCATTATTTAAGCGCCAGAACCGCAGAGTCTACTTAACGACGGCTGGACAGCGTTTATTGAAAACCAGTCGTCAAACCTTGGATGCACTAACAGAAACAGTAGAAGAGATTCATCGTCACGATATTGATTCCCCTTTTTTAGTGGTGTCTTGTGAGCCGAGTTTGGCGATGCGATGGCTAATGCCGAGGTTGGGAGAATTCAAGGCATTATGCCCAGAATTACACATTGATCTGCGCATGTCGGGTGGGCCAATTGATTTATTGGAGGAAGGCTGTGATCTCGCCATTCGACGCTTGGATTTTAGCGTCAAAGGCGATTATCAAATCACTAAATTGTGTGCTGAGTTTGCTGGGCCTGTGTGCAGTGAAAGCTATTGGTTTGAGCAGATTCAGCAAGACCTTAATCAAGCAAATTGGCTGCACAGCCGGACTCGTCCACAGGCTTGGTATGATTGGTTGTCTATTGAAAAAGACCAAACGGCGTCACCGAATACAGAACAACACTTCGATCACTTTTTTTATGCGTTGCAGGCCGCACAAGATCATCTTGGTATGGCAATTGGCTCAACGCCTTTGGTCTCTGATGACCTGCAAGCTCGGCGTTTGATTAGCCCGCTGAGACTGCAACCTACAGGCTATGAGTATGGCGTATTAACCTTACACTCACTGGCTCAAGATCAAAGGATAAAGACTTTTACCGATTGGTTATTGGATTTAATACCAAATGATCTTGAATTATTTAATGACGTTAATCTTGTTTAATGTGTTTTTGGAAAGAAGAAAATAACCCATCGTTGATCAAGTCTAGCTATAAGAACCAAATTGACCCTAAAACTCCCATGCAAGGGTTAATGTTCCGAATTTATTCAATCTCTCTGTTTGTTTTGAAGAGAGAGATTCATCTTCAGAAAAAGAAGACTGATAAGCAAAGCTCAATGATGAACGATCTGTAATAGAGGAGCTGAAGCCAACAACCAAAACACTATAGCTGTGGTCGTAATCAATGGAACGACTGTCACGAAATGTGTTTCCATCCGTCACAATCTGATTAAAAACATAATGACGAAGTGCGCCAGCATAGGCAAACCAACTGTTTCGAATAGCAATTGGGTTTGAGGCTCTTGAACTGGATAATAACGCTGTGGCATAAGAAGAGCTGAGATTGCGTCCAACACGAAGAACAGCTCCTGCGTTAACATCACTTTTTAGCGTTCCTAGTCCTAACTGTCCTCCCACCAATAAATCAACAGTGTCATTATAAGACGCCAGTAATCTAAACACATGACCACGATTAAAAGAAAAAACGAGCTCATCTTTAAGTTGGGTATCCCATCCCATTGGCTTTTTAGCACCAATAAGTTTGTGAAATTCCGTTTGAGTTTGTTTTCCCTTGGCGCTTGGGCCGATTATGCCAAGCGTAGTACTGACCCAATTGGCGGAACGTCGACCGATTACAACATGACCATTGGTGTACTTGAGTAGCCCTGAATAAGGCAGCGAATTAGCTGGTGGGTTCTCTTGAGTTATGTCTTCAGCGGTCATCAAGCTCTGACCAAAACTGTGGATATTGATTCTACTTGTTCCGTATTGTGTTGGCATACTCCACATCAAAGGTCGAACCCAGATGTTTTCTCTAAGGTTATTTTGCATGTTATAGATTGAGAAATAGAGTCCATTTGTATAGCCATTGTCCTTGCCAACGAAGACATCATTATCCAGGGTAAAAGAGGCTGCATTAATAGCAAATAAAGGGCTGCAACCGATTAAGAAAAAACAACCTAGGCCTTTTTTTAACAAACGTTTTGACAGAGAAGTGAACAAGTTAGAAAGGTGGGTCAAAGCCTATGCCTCTAATTGATGATTTGGCTTAATTATATAAAAGTATGAGTGGAAAATGTTTGATAGATAGCATCTATAACTTTTTTGAATAACTTGTGCCTACCTTTCTAAGGTACGAACAAGTCCTCTTGCCTTAGCATGTAGATAAAAGCCTGTTATTCGAGGCGAGTGCCGAATGTGAATGGTTGGCCTATTGTCGTAATTTGTCATACCTCGGACGCTTCCAAGCATAAGAATCCCCTTCTTTGATTCTATTATCAGGTCGAATCCTAGGCGCTATTTTGTCTGCACTAGGCCAAGGCCTCATCAGAACAGTGATAGGCGATCATTTTGTACCACCCATGACAGTCATAGGGCTGTCTTTGTAAGGAGCTGATTTGATGCAGCATTATTCAGGCTTTGGGTTGTTAAAGCACAGTTTGACTCATCATGAAAACTGGCAGCGGGTATGGCGTAATCCAACCCCGAAAAAGAAATACGATGTCATCATAGTGGGTGGTGGCGGTCACGGTTTGGCAACGGCCTATTATCTTGCTAAAGAGTTTGGGGTGACCAATGTTGCGGTGATTGAAAAAGGCTTTTTAGGCGGTGGCAACACAGCACGTAATACCACCATAGTGCGCTCCAATTATCTTTGGGACGAAGCGGCGCACTTATACGAACACGCCATGCAATTGTGGGAAGGCTTGTCGCAAGAACTCAACTACAACGTCATGTTTTCACAACGTGGCTGCATGAATTTGGGCCACACCTTACAAGACATGCGCGACATTGAGCGACGTGTTAATGCCAACCGTCTCAATGGTATTGACGGTGAAGTTTTAGATGCTAAGCAAGTGCAAGAAATCGTTCCGGTATTAGATTGCTCAGAACATGCGCGTTATCCCGTCATGGGTGCGTCATGGCAGCCGCGCGCGGGTGTGGCCCGCCACGATGCTGTGGCATGGGGTTATGCCCGAGGTGCTGATGCCCATGGGGTGGATTTGATCCAACAAACCGAAGTGGAAGATTTAATCGTTGAAGACGGCACAGTCGTTGGTGTGAAAACAGCACGTTATGGTGAAATACGCGCCGATCGTGTGGGTTGCGTGGTGGCGGGTAACTCTAGTGTGTTGGCGAACATGGCGGGATTCAAACTACCGTTAGAATCGCATCCGTTGCAAGCTTTGGTGTCTGAGCCGATTAAGCCAATTTTGGATACCGTGGTGATGTCGAACCATGTGCATGGTTACGCCAGCCAATCAGACAAAGGAGACTTGGTCATCGGGGCGGGTATCGACGGTTACAACGGTTATGGTCAGCGCGGTTCCTTCCCAACCATTGAGCACACCATTCAAGCCATAGTGGAAATGTTTCCTGTGTTCAGTCGCGTGCGCATGAACCGTCAATGGGGCGGCATTGTGGACACCTGTCCTGATGCTTGTCCGATCATCAGTGAAACCCCGGTGAAAAACCTGTTCTTTAACTGTGGCTGGGGAACCGGTGGCTTTAAAGCGACTCCGGGTTCAGGTCATGTGTTTGCGGCTTCCCTAGCAAAAGGGGAAATGCATGAGTTGGCGAAGCCATTTTCTATGTTTCGTTTTCATAATGGCGCGCTGGTGGATGAACACGGTGCGGCCGGTGTGGCGCATTAATTGGGCTAAGACAGAGTTTGGAGAAAGAGTATGTTCCATATTTTTTGCCCACATTGTGGTGAATATCGTGAAGAAGAAGAGTTTCACGCCAAAGGCGAAGCGCACATTGCTCGCCCATTAGACCCAGATGCTTGCAGCGATGAAGAGTGGGGCGAGTTTTTGTATTTTCGTAAAAATCCGCGCGGCATTCATCATGAGCTTTGGGTGCATGCTGCAGGTTGCCGCAAGTTCTTTAATATCACGCGCAACACGCAAACCTATGAAATTTTAGAAGTATACAAGCTTGGCGAAACGCCATCGGTTGTGGCTGAGTAAAGGAGTCTGGTGATGTCTCAGAAAAATCGTCTTCAAGATGGCGGCCGCATTGATCGCAGCAAACCATTAACCTTCACGTTTAATGATGAATCTTACCAAGGTTACGCTGGCGATACCTTGGCGTCTGCCTTGATAGCCAATGGCGTTGACGTCATTGGTCGCAGTTTTAAATACAGCCGTCCGCGTGGTTTTGTTGCTGCTGGTGCCGAAGAGCCTAACGCTGTGGTACAGCTAGGGGCGACCGAAGCCACGCAAATTCCTAACGTGCGTGCCACTCAACAATCTCTATACCAAGGTTTGGTGGCGGCCTCAACCAATGGTTGGCCAAGTGTTGAGACTGACTTAATGGGCCTAGTGGGTAAAATCGGTGGGAAAATGATGCCACCGGGATTTTACTACAAAACCTTTATGTTCCCACAATCCATGTGGCCAACATACGAGTCTTATATTCGTAAAGCGGCTGGCTTGGGGCGCGCGTCGAAAGAAAAAGACGTCGATATTTACGACAAAATGAACCAGCACACAGATGTCTTGGTGGTGGGCGCAGGTCCTGCAGGTTTGATGGCGGCATTAAGTGCGGCTCAAGGTGGTGCTCGTGTGATCATTGCCGATGAGCAAAGTGAATTTGGTGGTAGCTTATTAAGTAGCAAAGAAACCATTGATGGCAAACCGGCAATGGAGTGGGTGGCACAAGTGGTTGCCGAACTGAATGAGTTTGACGATGTGCTCATGTTGCCCAACTCGCAAGTCAACGGATATCACGACCACAACTTCTTGACCATTCAACAACATTGTACCGATCAATTTGCTGATCGCGCACCAAATGGTGCAGTGGCGCAGCGTTTGCACAGAGTGCGCGCTAAATGGGTGGTGTTAGCCACTGGTGCACACGAACGTCCGTTGGTGTTTGGCAATAACGATGTACCGGGTTGTATGCAAGCCAGTGCGGTATCGACCTACATCAATCGATTTGGTGTGGTGCCGGGCAATGAATTGGTGCTGATGACTTCCAACGACGGCGCTTATCAAACCGCCATAGATTGGCACGATGCCGGTCGTCATGTGGTGGCCATTGTGGATGCTCGTAAAAATCCACAAGGCAGCTTGATCGATGCGGCCCGTGAACGCGGCATTAGCATCATGGTTGGCTCAGGCCTGATTGAAGTACAAGGTTCCAAGCGCGTGACAGGTGTGTCCGTTGCGCCACTGAATGAGTCGGGTGATAAGGTTACCGGTGCCGTTGCTAAACTCAAAGCCGATACGGTTGCCAGTTCTGGCGGCTGGAGTCCGGTCATTCACCTGTCTTGCCATACGGGTGCACGCCCAGTGTGGGACGACGAAGTAATTGGCTTTTTGCCTGGCCCAACGGTACAGAAACAGTTAACAGCGGGTGCGATTAATGGTGCGTTTACCACTCAAGCGGCGTTATCGCAAGGCATACAAGCGGCGGCGGATGCGCTAGCCAGTTTGGGGCTAGAAGTAACAGATCTTAGTTTGCCAAAAACAGAAGAAGTGATTCAGGACAAAGCCATGGCTTTGTTCCATATTCCGCACAATAAGCCAACGTCCAAAGCGCCTAAACAGTTTGTCGATTACCAAAACGACGTCACAGCCGCGGGTATTGAATTGGCCTGTCGCGAAGGGTTTGAATCCATCGAACACGTAAAACGTTACACCGCCATGGGCTTTGGTACAGATCAAGGCAAGTTGGGTAACATTAACGGTATGGCGATTGCCGCTAAAGCTTTGCAAAAAAGCATTCCAGAAACCGGCACGACGATATTCCGTCCAAACTATACACCAGTCACTTTTGGTGCCATTGCGGGTCGAGACTGTGGTGAATTGTTTGATCCGAAACGCTTCACAGCGATGCATGCTTGGCATGTGGAGCAGGGCGCTAAGTTTGAGGATGTGGGCCAATGGAAACGTCCTTGGTACTTCCCAAAAGGCAATGAAACCATGCAGGAAGCGTTGAATCGCGAATGTTTGGCAACCCGTGAGTCCGTGGGCATTTTGGATGCCTCGACGCTGGGTAAAATTGATATCCAAGGGAAAGACGCACGTGAATTCCTTGGCCGTGTGTACACCAATGCGTGGGCAAAACTGGCAGTCGGTAAATGTCGTTATGGTTTGATGTGCGGTGAAGACGGCATGGTGTTTGATGATGGCGTGACGTCTTGTTTGGGGGAAAACCACTTCCTTATGACCACCACCACAGGCGGCGCGGCACATGTTTTGGAATGGTTGGAGTTGTATCACCAAACTGAATGGCCAGAAATGGAGGTCTACTTCACCTCGGTGACCGATCACTGGTCCACTATGACGATTTCAGGTCCGAACAGTCGTAAATTGTTGGAAAAACTGACCGACGACGATGTCTCAAAAGACTATTTTGCTTACATGGATTGGAAGCAAATGACGGTGGCCGGCGTGCCAGCACGTGTGTTCCGTATCTCGTTCACGGGGGAATTGTCGTTCGAGATTAACGTACAAGCTAACTATGGTATGCACGTTTGGAAAGCCCTGTTTGAATCGGGTGAAGAGTTTAATCTGACGCCTTACGGCACCGAAACCATGCACATTTTGCGTGCTGAGAAGGGCTTTATTATTGCTGGTCAAGATACTGATGGTTCAGTGCATCCGTTTGACTTGGGTATGCCTTGGGCAGTAGCCATGAAGAAACCTTTCAGCTTCATTGGTAAGCGCGGTATGCAGCGTGAAGATTGTGTTCGTGCTGATCGTAAACAGCTGGTGGGTTTAAAAACCGTCGATCCTACTGTGGTATTGCCCGAAGGGGCACAAGGTGTGTTTGATCCTAACGCGCCGATTCCGATGCCAATGGTGGGTCATGTGACGTCCAGTTACTGGAGTGCCTGCTTAGGTCGATCCATTGCCATGGGCTTTGTCAAAGGTGGTCACGATAAAATGGGTGAAAAAGTCTTTTACCCATTGGTGGATGGCCGAGTGGTCGAAGCCGAGATTTGCCAACCTATTTTCTTAGATCCAAAAGGGGAGCGCCAGCATGTCTGATGTTAATAACGAAGCGCTTGAACAAGCGCCAATCAAGTTGGTGATGAATCAATTACCAGCTATCGATGTGCCATTTGAAAGCCCTTTACATCATGTGGAATTAGCCAAAATAGCAGAGCATGGCGAATCCCAAGGTGGTGTGGTGTTTCGTGAATTGTCATTGGGTCTGCTGACTTTGCGTTGCACACCCAATGCAGAACAAGCGACCAGCATTGAAGCAATACTGGGCGTTGCTTTACCCAGCAAACCACTCACATCCGTCTCTTCAGCGTCAGGGGAATTGACCGTGATGTGGATTTCCCCGGATGAGTGGTTATTGCAAGTACCGCAAGACAAAGCCTTTGAGCTGGAAACACGCTTTTTTGCTGAGGTCGGTGGGCATTACTCTCTGGTCAATGTGAGTGGTGGCAATACGGTGTTTGAACTGTCTGGCGAAGACGTTGTGAAGGTACTGAAAAAGTCCACACCAATTGATTTTCACGACAGTGAATTCCCCGTTGGCAAAGTGGTGTCCAGTGTGTTTGCGAAAAGTGGCGCAACCATTTGTCGTACCGCTGAACAAAGTTATCAGCTAGTAGTAAGACGCAGCTTTGCCGATTACCTTTGGTTGTGGTTGCAAGATGCCAGTAAAGAGTACGGTTTAACCGTCACTTGTTAAGGCATTTCATATCACCTTTCAAACTCTCAAGACACCCAAAGGTGTAGTGATGGGCTTTTCGGACTGCCCTCTGAAAAGCTCATCGCTTTACCCTAATTAAAAGAGACTTTTTCATGAAAACAAAAGTAGCGCCTTGGATTTTTACCGCCAGCTGCCCAAGTATTCTCGGTACAGTCGATGTGGTCACACGCTATATGGCGGAAGCCGGAAACTACATCGACGAAATTCATTCCTTTGACGATCGAGAGTCGGGGCGCTTTTTTATTCGTATTGAATTTTTGCCACAGCAAGAGAACTTTAGTGAACAAGCCTTTGCAGAAGCATTTGCGGAACGTGCGGCTGAATTCAACATGGAGTGGGCGTTAACAGCACCTGATCACAAACCGAAAGTGGCTATCATGGTGTCTAAGTACGATCACTGCTTGAATGACTTGTTGTATCGTTTCCGTACTGGTCAATTGAACATAGAGGTGACCGTCATTATTTCCAATCACCCAGATTTGGAAGACTTGGCAAAATGGCATGGCATTCCTTATTACCACTTGCCGATCAGCCATGAAACCAAGCTGGAACAAGAAGCCAAAGTGCGTGAATTAGTCGAACAATATGAAACGGAATTAGTGGTGCTGGCGCGCTACATGCAGGTTTTATCGCCTAGCATGTGTGAATATTTGGATGGTCGAGCGATCAATATTCACCATTCCTTATTGCCCGGATTTAAAGGCGCGCGTCCTTATCATCAAGCCTGGGAGAAGGGCGTAAAAATGGTCGGTGCCACGGCGCACTATGTGAACAATGACTTGGACGAAGGGCCGATCATTTCCCAAGGCATTCAAACCGTTAACCATGCCCATTACCCAGAAGATCTCATTGCCAAAGGCCAAGACATCGAAAGAGTAACCTTGTTCCATGCGGTGAAATGCCACGTGGAAAAACGTGTTTTCTTAAACGACAAACGCACGGTCGTTCTAGGGGGTTAAAGTTCAGCATTGTTTGTTTCTTAATAGAAAGAGCAAAACAAAAAAGGGAAGCATCGAGCTTCCCTTTTTTTATTGGCTTTTGAAATAGACTTACAGTTTTGTGTGCAAGCCACATTCACGACCAGCTTGTGCTTTGGTCGGATCAAAGTAGTGATCAGGCGTTGGTAAGTCGTGCTCGGCAAGATACGCTTGCATGTCTGCTTCTTTCCAATGCAATACAGGAGCAACCTTGATCACCCCATTCGGGCCCATTTCAAGTACTTTCATGTCCTTGCGGAATTCAGTTTGCTCACTGCGCACTGCAGTTAACCAGATGTCTGGAGCTTGTTCTGCCATGGCACGACGGAAAGGTTCCAATTTGAATTGCTCAGTAAACTCAACATGAGCTTCGTCGTCGACACTAGGAATTCCGCCCAATGCCGCATCACGGCGCGCTGCACTGACTTTTGGTGTGTAGACTTCCAGGTTAAGGTTTAGCTTGCCAATGATGTCTTCCGCGACCTTGTAGGTATCACGCACGTTGTAGCCTGAATCGATCCAGATAACCGGGATGTCGGCTTTCACTTGTGTCGCCATGTGCAAAATCACCGCTTCGTGAGGGCCAAAGTTAGTGGTCACAATGGGCTTTTGTGCGTTTTTCATTGCCCATTCGATGATAGCTTGTGGTGTAGCGCCTTCGAGTTCGGCATTGGCTTTGTCTAAATCAATCACAATTCTGCTCCTAAAATGAATGCAAGCATACTAAAAGTTTGTATGGGCAAACACAAACCACAAAAGGGCTAAAGGGCAAAAATCCCAAGACGGAATTGGCATAAGAAAATTCGAATAGCTTTTAAAAAAACAGACCAGATAATGCGCTCGATCAATAAATCCCCCTCAGCAGTTTTTATAGGTGGGGGAGTTGGGTATACTAATCGCCCTCATTCAACTTGTTGCGAAGTACAAAAAGATGACAAAAACCAGTTTCAGCTTAGACCTGGCCGCAGAATTGAAGGCCATTGTGGGAAGTCAGTATACCCTAACCGACGAAGACAAGAAGCAACCCTATTGCCAAGGTATGCGCTTAGGCAGTGGTAAAGCTTACGCAGTGGTACGACCTGGCTCGTTGGTGGAAATCTGGAAAGTCCTGCAAGCCTGTGTCAAAGCCGATGTGATTGTCATCATGCAAGCAGCAAATACTGGTTTAACCGGTGGTTCAACACCAAGCGGAAACGATTATGATCGCCCAATTGTCATCATCAGTACCATGCGCATCGACGACATACAGTTAATCGATCAGGGTAAGCAAATCATAGGGTTTGCGGGCAGTACCTTGTTTGGTCTAGAAGACACGCTGAAACCTTATGGTCGCGAACCGCATTCAGTGATTGGTTCGTCTTGTATTGGTGCTTCCATCGTTGGTGGTATTTGTAATAATTCTGGTGGTGCTTTAGTACAACGTGGCCCAGCCTACACAGAATTGTCACTTTACGCACAAGTTACCGAAGACGGCGAATTGCAACTGGTGAACAACCTTGGCATTGAATTGGGTTCTGAGCCAGAAGAAATTTTGACTAATTTAGAACACAAAAAATACCAAGAAAAAGACGTACAATTTCCAGACAAGCGCGCTTCAGACAACGAATATCATGAGCGTATTCGTGACGTAGACGCTGACACACCATCACGCTTTAATGCTGATAAGCGCCGTTTATATGAGTCTTCTGGTTGTGCGGGTAAATTGGCCGTGTTCGCGGTTCGTATTGATACTTTCCCAATCCCAGAAAAACATCGTGTGTTCTACATAGGCACTAATGATCCAGCTGTGATGGAGCAAATGCGCCGTGACATGTTGTCGACCTTTGATAACTTGCCAGTGTCTGGCGAATACCTGCACAGCAGCAGTTACGACATCAGTAAAAAGTACGGTAAAGACAGCTATTTGGTAATCGACAAATTAGGCACCAAATACATTCCGAAAATGTTTGCCATCAAACGTACCGTGGATCGCTGGGCGGGTAAGTTCAAATTCCTACCGAACAAATTGTCAGACCGTATCATGCAATACGCGAGTCAGATTTGGCCAAACCACTTACCTAAGCGTATGGAAGATTTCCGCGAAAAATACGAACATCATTGGATCGTCGAAACCGCCAATGAGGGTGTGGACGAAGCGCAAGCTTATTTGCAGGAGTTCTTCAAAAACAATGAAGGCGATTACTTCGAATGTACCGAGCGTGAAGCAGATCAAGCGATCTTACACCGTTTTGTAACCGGTGGCGCCTTAACCCGTTACCACATTATGAATGGCAAAGACCTAGGCTCCATCATGACCATTGACGTGGCCTTCCCACGTAATGAACAAGATTGGTTTGAAGTATTACCGCCAGAAATCGACGATAAAATCGCCGTGAAAATGTACTACGGTCATTTCTTCTGTCACGTGATGCACCAAAACTACATCATGAAAAAAGGCGTCGATGGTAAAGCGGTTAAAGAGCAAATCTTGTCCAGCTACGATGCCCGTGGTGCAGAATACCCAGCCGAGCATAACGTGGGGCACGAATACATTGCCAAACAATCCTTACGTGATTTCTACAAGCAGAATGACCCAACCAACAGCTTTAACCCAGGCATAGGCGGCACCAGCAAGTTTAAGCACTGGAAAGAAGCGAGCGGCGAAAGCAGCGATTGTGGTTGTGGACACGGCCACTAATTCATAGCCTGAATTATTTTCGGTTTGCTCTGCCCGAAGGGGGCACGCCTGACGAACTCTCATGTTCCTTCCCCTTATGTCTTCAAGGGGAAGGCTAGGATGGGGTTAGTCTAGCAACCTCAAATTCACTGTTCCTTAGGTTATTTTGGATTCCTCTTATTAGCTTTGATTGGGGAGCTTTTTTCCGCTCTGCTGAGCGGGTAACTTTTGCCAAACGATGCAAAAGTAACCAAAAAATCTTTTTCAGAATCATAAGGGCTCATTGCTTTCGGATGTTGCCAATGTTTGCATAGGGTTCACTATTGTAAGGTGTTGAGCTGTTTTGATGCTTGGAGAAAGGTCTTCGGTTACTGGCTTGGGAAGACCATAAGGTCGCGCAATCAGGATCGCGTCGAATTGATAAGGGTTGAGTTGCTCATTACCTCTTTTTACGTTTTAAAGCATTTCACACCTGACGAACTCTCATGTTCCTTCCCCTTATGTCTTCAAGGGGAAGGCTAGGATGGGGTTAGTCCATCAACCTCACACAAACTTAGAGTAAACAACGAAATATAGGTCTGATCCCGTCAAACCAAATCTCATGTTCCTTCCCATTATCTAAAAGAAAGCTTTTTCAAGGGGAAGGCTAGGATGGGGTTAGTCCAGCAGCCTCAAATGAACTCATTACTATCTACAACCAAACCAAATCTCTTGTCCCTTCCCCTTATGTTTTCAAGGGGAAGGCTAGGATGGGGTTAGTCCATCAACCTCACATCAACTCAGAGTAAACAACGAAATATAGGTCTGACCCCACCAAACCAAATCTCATGTTCCTTCCCCTTTTCAAGGGGAAGGCTAGGATGGGGTTAGCCCAGCAACCTAAAACGAACTCATCGCTAACAACGATATGTAGATCTGATCAACGCCATCAGGCAGTGAAAGCAAATTATTATAAGATTTTATCCAAAGGGCTGTCTGTCCCCGCGAAATGTTGGCCTATAACATGAGTATAAATTTGAGTTGTCGATACATCGTTATGACCTA
>NZ_QNRF01000005.1 GCF_003314975.1 Marinomonas aquiplantarum | reverse complement strand
TTTCGGTAAAACGTGACTTCTTCATAGATCGCTCCTGATGCATTGATCATAAAACTCTCTACTTAAAACCCCAATCATTTTTTGGGGGGATTACAGAAACGATCGCCAAGCAAATCCAGACTTCGCTCCAAACTGGGATAATTAAACGTCCGAAATGCAAAACAAACTTTGATGGTTCGCGCAGTACTAGATGCAAATTGTGTTTTCAAAGTAGTGCGTGAAACATCAGGGGGTGTTAATCAATAACATGATTAGGCTAGATAATTTTTCTTAATAACTAACTTAACTCATTGAATAACATAGTTTACAACCAAAACTGTGGGTGATTTATGAATATTTACTATTTCCGATAATAACATTTATCGGAAATAGTATAGGTAAATTAGAGTCCTATTTTGACTCTAATTCGTTACACATGGTTTTATAGATGATTCTTCAGTTCGGCCAAATGATTAACGGTATACGTTGGCTTAGTGTTTTCATGCCCTTCGAGTTTATGATGATTGAGCCAGCATGTGTCGACACCAAACTGGTTACCTCCCAAGATGTCAGATTCCAGCGTATCGCCAACCATGAGTACGTTTTCTTTGTTCGGTTGCGCCATTTTATCAAAAGCATACTCGAATATTCTTGCGTCTGGCTTTGCGACACCAACTTGCTCTGAAATGATCAGGTGTTCAAAATATTGGCTCATGCCAGTCTTTTTCAAACGAATTTCTTGTAACTGTGTAAAACCATTGGTGATGATGGCCATTTTAACGCCAGACTGATAAAGGCTTTTGATCAGTTCATCCGCTCCAGGTAATGTCTGACAAATCTCCGCCATGGCATGAAGAAATTCTTGATTAAGCTGACTGGAACTCACCTTGAGTTTTTCTGCCCAATAATCAAATCGTCTAGTTTGCAGCTCTGAAGCACTTATTTTTCCGTTCTGATAATCGACCCAAAGTGGCTTATTGATGTCTTGATAGGCTTGGAAATCGTCTTTTTCAAAGGTGACGCCATACTGGCTAAACATGCGTTTCAGCCCTGAAAAATTATCGAAGTGAAATAAGGTTTCGTCGGCGTCAAATAGTATCCACTGATACTTCATCGTTAGGCTTCTTTTTCGTGATTAATGTGAAAAGTGTTGAGGATGTAGAATTGGTGCTAAGGCCAAAATAATGGCTTGTGAATAGACACTTTGTCTCGTTGCAGCGTGATTGGTGAATAAACCAATCGCGCCGCCTTTTTGACGAATGTTCTCTGTGTTAAAGGTTTCGTCCATTATAGGCCCTAATTCTTCTTGATTTTGAAGTCGTTTAAATAGCTGATCTGGAAGTGGTAAATTAGCGGTTCGACCTATGTGTTGGGCTCCTTTTTGATCCACAATCGCAATATAAGCAAAGGTTGCAGCGCCCTCCTCAAACTGATCAACGCCACCTTCCATAGAAATATAAAAATCGAATTGCTTGTTGAAGTCATCTTGCTGGCAAGTTAGTGCTCTATTAACCGCGCCAAGGCGTGTTTCTGACTCTGTCATTGGCTGATCCGCTACACCAGATGGCGTCGACCGACCTTCACAATGAATAATATGATCAGGATGACATTGCTCAAAAGCCTGCTTGGCCGCGGCGACTTTTACAGGGTTGGTTGAGCCAACTTGAATGCGAATCACGGAAGTCATGTGTTCCTCATTAATATACCGTTTGAAACGAAAAAAGCCGCAACCAAAGATTGCGGCTTTTGAGCTTGCTTACAGCTACGCTTGCCCTTTAATGATTGGTGTTGGACACATTACATCGGCATTTTGACCTCGATGACGCAGCAAGTGGTCAATTAGCGTGATGGCTAACATGGCTTCTGCGATTGGTGTCGCACGAATGCCGACACAAGGATCGTGACGTCCCTTAGTAATGACGTCGATAGCATTGCCATCACGATCGATGCTTTTACCTGGTGTGGTAATACTGGAAGTAGGTTTTAATGCCATGTTAACGACAATGTCTTGGCCTGATGAGATACCACCCAATACACCGCCAGCATGGTTTGTCAGAAAGCCTTCTGGTGTCATTTCATCTCTATGTTGGCTGCCTTTTTGCTCAATGACATCGAAACCATCTCCAATTTCAACCCCTTTAACCGCATTGATGCCCATCATGGCTTTAGCTATGTCAGCATCCAAGCGATCGAATACGGGTGCACCAAGTCCTGGCATGACATTTTTGGCGATTACCGTAATTTTAGCGCCAATCGAGTCGCCTTCTCTGCGCAGCGCCGTCATGTATGTTTCCAATTCTGGAATGGCGTCTGGGTCTGGGCTAAAGAAGCTATTTTCGTAGACTTGAGATAGGTCTTTAACCGCCAGTTTGATGGGGCCAAGTTGTGATAAATAGCCTTGTATTTCGATGCCGAAAGTTTGTTTTAAGTACTTTTTAGCGATGGCACCAGCTGCAACTCGCATGGCGGTTTCCCGTGCTGAAGAGCGACCGCCACCTCGATAGTCTCGGAAACCGTACTTTTGATCGTAAGTGTAGTCGGCATGTGCTGGTCTAAAAGTATTGGCGATGTTGCCATAATCTTTTGAGCGTTGATCGGTGTTTTCAATCAGCAAGCCAATCGGTGTGCCGGTTGTTTTTCCTTCGAACACGCCGGATAAGATTTTAACCTCGTCTGCTTCACGGCGCTGTGTCGTGTGTTTTGACGTGCCTGGTTTTCTAAGATCCAGATCACGCTGTAAATCGGCTTCACAGATTTCAATACCTGGAGGGCAGCCATCTACGATAGCGCCTAATGCTAAGCCATGACTTTCACCAAATGTGGTGACTTTAAATAGGGTTCCGAACGTATTGCCTGACATAGGTTTATTCTACTCGTTTAATAATTCGATTAATTGTTCTTTGGTTAAAATGAACACGCCATTACCGCCCTGTTCCAGCTCCATCCACATAAATGGGGTGTCTGGGTATGCGGCTTGCAGAGCCACTTCAGAATTGCCAACTTCGTACACCAGAATGCCATCATCATTTAAGTAATGTGCGGCTTTTGATAAAAATTGATGCGTAAAATCCAAACCGTCTTCGCCTGATGTTAGGGCGATTTCTGGCTCGTTATGGAACTCTTCTGGCGCGCTTTCAAAATCATCTTGATCGACATATGGCGGGTTACAAATAATAAGATCGTACTGCTTGTCTCCTAAACCCGCAAACATATCCGAATGTATGGTGCGAACTCGATCTTCAACGTCATGACGCTGAATGTTTTGCTGTGCGACGGTTAAAGCTGCCTCACTGATATCGCTCAGATCGACCTCTGAATCCTCAAAGATCAAGGCTGCTGCAATACCAAGACAGCCAGAGCCAGTGCACATGTCTAAGATGTTGAATGGGTAATGCATTAGCCAAGGTGAAAACTCGGTCTCAAGTAACGATAATATGGGTGACCTAGGAATGAGAGTATCTTTAGTAACGTGAAACGGTAAGCCCATGAACCAAGCTTCACCTAATAAATATGGTAATGGCTCTCGTTGGTTAATTCGGCGATGAACCAGTTTGAGAATGTGTTTTTTTTCATTTTGCGTTAATGCGCAATCCAACATGTCGCGATCAAAATCCAGCGGCAGTTTAAGTACCCCCATAACCAACTGGACGGCTTCATCCCAAGCATTATCGGTACCGTGACCATAGAATAAATTGGCATTTTGAAAGCGCGTAAATGTCCATCTAATGAAATCTTTGATGTTATGTAAATCGCGAATGGCTGTTTGTTTACGGCTCATTGTCTCTTCTTTGTGGTTGGATCGTTAAAAGCGTGCTTCATTATAACGACTATTTACCCTTGCCTCTATCTTTGTCTTTATCTTGTAGTTGATTTACGGATGCGTTGAGAGATTCGAGCTGACTGTGAATCTCTTGCCATTGTCGATTGGCTTGCTCTAATTTTTGCTGTTCGTTTTGTTGTTGTAAGTGTTGTTCAGCGTGTGCCCGCTCCAGGCTGCTGATTTGAACGTCTTGCTTAGCAAGATCTAGCTCTCGCTGCGCCAAATTAAGTCGCAATGTTTCGTTTGCTTTATGCGCTTCTTCTAATTGTTTTTTTAATAGTTGATTGTGTGACGCAACCTCATTGAGACGTTTTTCTAGGTACTGTTTTTCTTGAGTAAGGCTGGCCGTTTGAATTTGGTGACTATGATGCACTTCTTTTAATTCTTGATGCGCTTCTTCTAATGTCGCAAGACTCGCACTTAATGACAGGTAGTCAGAATCAATAGCGGACTGTTTGAGTTTGCGTTCTGCCTCCACATCAAAGGCTTTTTCTTCAACTAGCTGATTTAACTGTTTCGTCGTTTCTCGTATGAATTGTTTTATAGGTGCGGCGAGTCGTTCGTCGAGGTTGAGTTCGATTTGCTCTTGATGTTCTTGGTAATCTTTTTGCCATTGGTTAATGGCATTTAGCAAGGTGGTATTCGAGCACTGTCGACCATCTTTATCGAGAAAGTATTGAGCGACTCTGGGGATGTTTGGATATTGCTGTTTGTCGATAAGGGTCCAGCAAGCTTGCAGGATTTCGCTTCTTGAGATGTTCGCTTTTCTAGCCATATTAGCTCTTTAAAAACAGATAAAATAATTAATGTAAAATATTTATTTAATTTATCATTTGTTGCGATGTTTTCATATAACTTTCACTGAGACATAAAAAAAGCGCCTAGTTAACGTAGACGCTTTTTTTAAACTCACGAAATTTATTGCCACTGATATTGGCTCAATGCTTTAACAGCAAATTCCACTCCCAACTCTTTTGCTAATTCCTTTAAAGGCTCTTCTTTAGGCTCGAATAAAATAGGTCTAGCATTAGGGAAACGAGTTTCAAGCAGTTGATTGATGCTCGCCAAGCCATCAATTAATCCAATTTTTTCGGCTTGGGTACCAGTGAATATCATGCCTGAAAAAACATCATCAGTGACAGTAAGGCGATCTTTGCGCCCCGCTTTAACAGCATCGATAAATTGCTGATGAGTTTCGTCCAATACGGACTGCCATTTTTCCTCAGCTTCCTCTGACATCGGGGTAAATGGATCAAGAAAGGCTTTATTTCGACCTGCAGTGAAAACTCGTCGTTCTACCCCAATTTTTTCCAACAATTCAGACGCCTCAAACCCTGACGAAATGACACCAATAGAACCGACCAAACTCGCCTGATTAGCATAGATTTCAGAGGCAGCAGACGCAATGTAATATCCGCCGGATGCCGCCATGTCTTCTACTACCACTAAAATTGGAATATCTGGGTACACCGCTTGCTTGTTACGGATCGCATCGTAAATAATGCCTGAATGCACTGGGCTTCCCCCAGGGCTATTCATTTCAATGATCACGCCTTTTAATTGATTGTTGCTGTAGGCACTGTCCAATAAAGACACCATTTCAGACGATTCAATGTCGGCGTCTGAACCAATAACGCCTTGCATTGGTATAATGGCAACGGTATCCCCTTGTATTTGCATTTCGCTTAATTCGCTACGAGTAAACCAAGCGACTAATATGCCAACCAAGATGGCTAGAGTGGTAAATCGAAAGAAAATTTTCCAACGTCTTGCCCGTCTTTTTTCAACCATGTTTTCAAGCAAAGTTTTTTCGAGTAAAGCCCAAATTTCGTTGTTTGCATCAATGCTGTTTTGTTTAGAGTCACCTTCTGCATTGACAGTTGGTTGATTTTGCTTAGCTGCCTTATCTTCTTCTTCCGTCCAACTCATGTATTTAAGCCCTAAAGATTTGTTAATGTATTAACTGAAAGTGTACCATAGCGGAAATTTTCACGATAAGGATTACCAATGAATTCAGGGTTTACATTAGAAGAACTGACATTAGATCAAACGGTTGAATACAGAAAAACGGTTACGCAACAAGACGTCCAAGCATTTGCTGAAGTAACAGGCGATACAAACCCTGTGCATTTAGATGCTGACTATGCAGCCACAACCTCTTTCGGGCAACCTATTGCACACGGCATGTTGACGGCGGGCTTTATCTCTGCAGCCATTGGCACACAATTACCTGGTCCTGGTTGCATCTATTTGGAGCAAACTCTTAAGTTCCGCTCTCCAGTGTTTATCGGGCAAGAAGTCGTCACAAAAGTTACCGTTGCGGACATAAATGAACGTCGCCGTCGTGTGACCTTGAAAACTGTTTGTGAATGTGAAGGGAAAGTTGTGGTGACAGGTGAAGCAACTATTATGTTGCCTGCCGCTCAGTAGAATTCAACCAGAAGGTGTTATGGTTTATGATAACACCTTCTGGCTTTAGTGAAGATCCGTGTTTAACTCAATCCCCACAAAACGTACATACCAACCACAAGGTACACTAGACTAATCAATCGAACTAAAAGGTTGAAGATCAGATTAATCGCAAGACCTTTGATGTAATCCGTACTAATTTGCCAGCCAGCTAGTACAGAATTGAATGCCGCCAAAATCAACACGACACTAGACAATGCCTTGTACCAAATAGGCGCAAGCAAAGCTGAAAAGTCCGCAAGATTGCTTGGCTGGTTATCTATCAGTAAAACGACCGTAATGATTGCCCAAACACAAATTAAGGCATTTGTGATGCGTTGAAATAACCATTCTTTTGTGCCACTTCTGGCTTTATCTGCTGCACTTATAGCCATACCCAAACTCCTGATAAAATACTTAAAACAATACCAACCGCAATCGCGAGTTTGGAAACGAACATACCACTTTCTAATTCTTCAAAGTGCCCAAAGTCTTGAATGATATGCTTAATAGTAGCAACCACATAATAACCCAGTGCCGTCAGCATACCCCAGACAACAAACTGACCAATAAAGTTATCAGTCATGTAGTTGAAGATTGAGTTAAAGCGGTCGTCAGACTGCAAAGAGAAGTAACCTGCTGTTAGAGACATACCCAAGCCAACCCAAATAATGACGGCTGAGATGCGATGCAGGATAGAGGCAATAGCCGTAATCGGCAGGCGAATAGTCTTCAGATCTAGGTTGATCGGTCGAGCTTTGCTCATTAGTGAGCTCCTTTATCAATCATTACGCAGTGAGATGATTTAATCTGGTGAAGATTATTAGTTAACTAATGCCAATATAGTCATGACATTAAAAAAACGCACACATTCTAATACAATTTGACGCAGAACAAGAGTGCTAAATACAAGCTTTGAGCTTAAAATCATTAGAATGGTGAAAATAGATACTGAAAATGGCGGTGTTTTAGATCACAACTTCTTCGACGATGAGGATCGAAATGAAAAAAAGCCACAATTAAGTGGCTCTTTTTATAGAGAAAAGTACTGTTTATATCATTGGGTTAGTGACATCACGATCCGGCCTGTAATCTCACCTTTCTCCATGTCAGAGAAAATATCATTAATGTCCTCTAACTGTTTCTCTTCAATAATGGCTTTTACTTTGCCTCGGGCCGCAAATTCAAGACACTCTTCTAAATCTTTTCGCGTACCCACAATTGAGCCTACTACGCTAACACCGTTTAAAACCGTGTTAAAAATGGGTAAAGGCATGTCTTCAGGTGGCAAGCCCACTAGGACGCATTTGCCGCCTCGACGGACCACATCGTAGCTTTGCCTAAATCCAGCTTTGCTTACTGCGGTACATACTGTTGCATGTACGCCACCAGTTAAGTTGACAATATCATCAACCACATCGTCTGTTTTAAAGTCAAAATATTGCTCAGCACCTAGCTGTTTGGCCAATTGACGCTTTGCGTCTCCTGTATCGACTGCAACCACTCGTAATCCCATGGCAACAGCATATTGAACCGCCAGGTGCCCTAACCCGCCGATACCAAAAATAGCAACCCAGTTCCCCGGTTTAGCTTGAGACACTTTCAAGGCTTTATAGGTCGTCACGCCGGCACAAAAAAGAGGGGCGGCGTCGACATAATTCAGACCATCAGGGACTTTTACGACATAGTCCCCATGGGCGGCACAGTATTCAGCATAACTACCATCGACAGAATAGCCTGCGTTTTGTTGAGATAAACAAAGGTTTTCATCGCCAGATAGGCAGTATTCACAATGCCCACATGCACTGTACAGCCATGGTATGCCAACTCTGTCACCAATACTTAAATGCTCAACATTGGCACCCACTTCAATGACTTCACCAACACCTTCATGACCAGGAATTAATGGTAGGGTTGGCTTAACGGGCCAATCACCGTGGCAGGCATGTAAATCCGTATGACACACACCACAGGCATGTATTTTAACCAAGACTTGATGAGGGTTGATTTGAGGTTTGGCTACCTCTTCTATTTTTAATATGTTGCCAAATTGGTTTGCGACAGCCGCTTTCATCATCTTCTCCTATTTAAAGAGTGATTTCGACACTTTGATGTTAGTCGATAAAAACAAAACAAGATGCGACCTAGATCAAGGAAAGGGGCGAATAAGTCCTCTTGCTCCAGTATGTGGATAAAAGCCAGTTATTCGAATCTTCCAAGCTTTGAGATGGCTTTCGAGCAAAAAAATTCATGACATAGTGCAAATACAGGGCAATTTAATAAAAAAGCTGTGATTTACGGTTAAGCGAGCCTATATTAATTTCTTAGAACATGTCTTTAGGTGTGATATGAAAGTGCAATTACTCATTATATTAGCGGTTTTGTTGTCGTCATTATTGACGATAACGCAGCGTGCTAATGCGAAAGAAGTGAGTCAATTACGCTGGATTGAACCCAGTTTAGAACAACGCTTCTGTGAAGTCTCTGTTCCAGATCAAGACTTTGGTTCTGATAAAAGCCTTTTACTGGCTTACCGCGACAGCAATGTATTGGATAACACCCTACTCAACCAATACATCCCACCCGTTGAGATATCGTCTAATTACGACATTAATAAAACTGAGCCAAGAGCACCACCCGTTTCATAACGTATTCAGAATTGCTTTATAAAAAACTAAATTTTTGAAGGAGTTTCGTTATGAAAACACTTACTTATATTTCAACAAAAGATGTTAATGAATTAACTTGGCCAAACACATCCGATAATACGAATTTGTATTCATCTGCTCTCACGGTATTTACAGACTTTGCGACAGGCGGACCAAGAGTAATTGAATCCAATGTTCGTGCAGACGAATTGGTTACTTTAATGCGTAAAGAGCATGTGCGCATGAAGTTGGTGGTGGATTCAAACAATCAATTTATAGGCGTGATCAGTTTAGAAGATTTATCTGAAGATGTGTTTATCCGTAAAGTAGCGGATGGTTATCAGAGATCTGAGTTGCTTGTCACTGACCTCATGCGCTCTAAAGAAACACTTTTAGCTCTGTCCTACAATTCATTGAAGAATTCAGACATTGAATCACTGCTGTTTAGTCAGCGTAACAACCCTTACCAACACTTATTAGTCATTGATGAAACGACTAAGGCGATTCGTGGTTTGGTCTCATCGAATGATGTGGCTCGGGAGTTAAGATTGGACATAGATGTGTCTTTCTCTAGCTTCCAACAGATCTACACAATTGCGTTGGATGAAGACAAAAAAGCGACGCAAAAACTTAGAGTGGCTTAACGAAGACGCGAACAAGTTGACTGTTTTTAGCGTGGTTATTAGAAACCTTGCTTAATAAAAAAGAGGCTTAATGATTAAGCCTCTTTTTTTTCAATCCAGTAATAGTAAGTATCTTCTTTCTGTTCTTGCTCAAGTAAAGTATGGCCGAGAAATTGACAAAATTTGGGAATGTCTCGAGTGGTTGATGGGTCCGTTGCTGTGACCTTTAGTATTTCTTTAGCTGAGATTTCTCTCATTTTGGCGTGCAACATCATAACGGGCTCAGGGCAAAGTAATCCGGTCGCATCAAGCTCAGCTTGGTGATCCATGTGTATCCTCTATAGTAATTTTGATCTATAAAATTAGAGTGACGACAAAATTTGCTTCGTTTGCAACCACTCAGTGGTAATTTTAGCAATTTCTTCGATCACTTCTGTTTGGGTTTTATTGTATTTCTTTAAGACTTTGAAGTCATGATCTGCGCCTTCAACCCAATGAATCTCTACATTTTCTGGCAGCTCTTGTTGGCTAACCCAATCCAGATTACCTAATGAGTCTCGAGTACCTTGAAGAATCAAACAGGGTTTTTCTATGTTTTCCAGAAAAGACAAACGATGTTTTTCTGGTTTCCTAGGTGGATAAAATGGGAAGCCGTAACATACTATCGCTTTAACTTGGTCAAGTTGCGATAACTGAGTTGCGACACGCCCCCCCATGGATTTTCCAGATACGACGCAAGCTGTATCAATTGGGATAGCATTTTCATACTCTTCAACCAATGTCTTAAATTGAGTTGGCGGTCTTCGCTTCCCTGTGGTTTCTTGTTGTTTCATGTAGCCAAAAGTAATCGGCGCTACTTGAAACGATGACGCATTCTGCAGCGCTTGTCTAAGCTGAATCAAAAAATCACTTTGATGCCCGGCTCCAGCACCATGAGCCAAATAAATCGGAAGTGTCATAAAGTTAAGAAGTCTTTAAAAAATTAGCTGCATTATAAAGTTTTCTCGCCTAATGGTCTAAGTTTATTGATCTGTGTCAGGCTACCAGTGAGAACGACAGAGTACACTTCCTATTAGAAATTTTAATAGGAACACAGCATGATTTGGGATGACTCTTTAATTAAAAAGTATGACTTGTCCGGCCCTCGTTATACCTCTTACCCGACCGCGCCACAGTTTGATTCAGGTATCAATAAAATAGCTTTGATTGATCGTATGATGGCTCCGTCAGACTCACCATTAAGCTTATATTTTCACATCCCTTTTTGTGCCAATCTTTGTTATTACTGTGCCTGCAATAAGATTGTGACAAAGCAATATCAGAAGGCCACAGACTATGTTGAACTGCTAGGGGAAGAAATGCGCCTTAGAAGTTTAATGATGGATACTCAGCGTCAAGTAACGCAATTGCATTTTGGTGGCGGTACGCCGACTTTTTTGAGTCAGGAAAACATTAAAACCTTGTTTGGTTACATTCGCCAGAATTTTAACTTGATTGATGATGGCTCCCAAGACTACAGCATTGAAATAGACCCAAGAGAAATTGATCGTGAAAAACTGGCTCTGTTGGTTAAGATGGGCATTAATCGAATCAGTTTAGGTGTTCAGGATTTTGATCCGAAGGTTCAGCAAACCATTCACCGTATTCAGTCCATCGATTTGGTCACAAAATTGGTAAAAGATGCTCGTGAACTCGGTATCCAATCCATTAATTTTGATTTGATTTATGGGTTACCCTTCCAGTCCGAAGTCGCATTCCGTAAAACCCTTGATGAAGTCATTAAATTGTCACCTGAGCGGATTTCTCTATTCAATTATGCTCATTTGCCGGATCGATTCCGAGCACAAAAACGCATTCCAGAAGACAGTTTGCCAATCGCCAGTGAAAAACTCTCTATACTAAAGATGAGTATCCAATATTTGGTGGATGCGGGTTATAACTACATTGGCATGGATCACTTTGCTAAACCTGAAGATTCCCTTGCAGTGGCACAAAAAACAGGTCACCTCCATCGTAATTTTCAAGGCTATACCACCCATGCCGATACAGATTTAATCGCGTTTGGCGTATCTGGAATAAGTAACCTACATGGTGTTTATATGCAGAACCATGTAGATTTATCTCATTATAAAGACAGTATTGAGAAGGGCCAGTTAGCCATTGCTAAAGGTTACATCAGTCATAAGGATGACAATATTCGTCATGACGTCATAATGACCTTGATATCTCAATTTTCATTAAGCTTTAACAAGATTGAAAACCAATATAATATTAGATTTTTCGAATATTTTAAAAATGAACTTGAAATGCTCCAACCTATGTTGAACGATGGCATGTTAGAGTTTACTGGTTCGCATAATAAGACAGGGATACAGGTCACTGAGCGCGGCAGGTTGTTAATACGTGGGATTTGTATGGTGTTTGACAAATACCTTAATGGAACAATCAAATATTCTAAAGTTATCTAGATAAGGATTAGGGAGAATACACATGGCTATCACACACACGCAGCCAAGGTTCAGCAGTAAATTAACATCACAATGTCAAAATTGCAGTTTGAGTGCATTGTGTTTACCCATCGCTTTAGCCGATGAAGACATCAATCGCTTGGATCAGATTATTGAGCGAAAGAAACCGCTTAAAAAAGGCGAATTCTTGTTTCGACAAGGTGATAATTTTGATTCACTTTATGCTGTTCGCTCAGGCACCCTTAAAACCTATAACATCACCTCATTGGGTGAAGAACAAATTACTGGATTTTATTGCCCCAGTGAATTGCTTGGTTTAAGTGGCATTGATTCAAGTTCTTACCCTGTTTCAGCAAAAGCACTAGAAACCACAACAGTGTGTGAAATTCCTTTCAGTCATTTGGAAGAATTGTCGACGCAAATCCCATCTTTAAAACACCAGATCTTCAAGATCATGAGTCGTAAGATCTCTGATGATCAGCAAATGATGGTCTTACTCGGAAAGAAAAATGCAGATGAAAAAGTGGCTTCATTTTTGCTGAATTTATCCAATCGCTTTAAACGTCGGGGTTACTCGGCTTCCTCTTTTCGCTTGTCTATGTCTCGTGGTGAAATCGGCAATTATCTAGGGTTGGCAGTTGAAACAGTGAGTCGTGTTATTACTCGCTTTCAAAAAAACGAATTAATTCATGTAGACGGCAAAGAGATAGAGATCGTTAATTTTGAAGAAATGCAAAAACTCGTTGGCGTAGCCCATGATTGTGATAAGATTGCACACTTTTGATTAATGCAGAGGCAATTTAAGAGATGCTCTACGATGATTTTTACGTCAAATCACTCATTCAGACAGTAGAAGACTGGCCAAAGGAAGGCATTAGTTTTCGGGATATTACCCCGATTTTTAGTGACCCAAAAGGAATGAGGATGGTTGTGGATGCATACATTCATCGCTATATCGACTCTGATATCACGCACATTGCTTGTATTGATGCTCGTGGCTTTTTGATTGCCGCAGTATTGGCGTATGAGCTACAAAAACCACTCATCCTAGTACGAAAAAAAGGCAAACTGCCAGGTAAAACTATTTCACAGAAATACGCGCTAGAGTACGGTGAGGCTGAGCTTGAAATCCAACAAGGCTCTGTGAAAGCGGGTGACAATGTTTTACTGTTCGATGATCTTATTGCCACCGGTGGAACCCTATTCGCAGCAATAAAGCTTCTAACTCAGCAAGGTGCTGAGATTAAAGAAGTGGCGGCTATTATTGATTTACCTGACTTAGGCGGTAGCCAAAAACTGAGAGACAGCAATGTACCTGTTTACAGTCTTTGCGCTTATGATGGCGAATAAATTATCCTCTGAAAACCAAAAAAGGTGACCATTATTGGTCACCTTTTTTGTTTAAAGTCTAAAACTCTCTTTAAGCAAGAGATTAAACTGAATTAGAAATCGACATTGGCACCAATGGAGAAGCCTTTGTTAGTTTCTTTACGCGTATTATCGTCATAGATAATGACGGTATTACCGTATTTGATGTAGGCACGTGCATTTCTCATTGTCATGTATTCCAAACGGAAATCGTAGGTATACATGTGATCTAAATTGGTAAACGAGAGAATTTCAGGGGAGTAATAGACAGAGCCATATACACTCAGACGATTCGCTTGTTGTAATGTGTAGCGATACCAGCCACCTAGGCTTAACGCGAGAGAGATTTCATTTTCATCGTTTTCAAGCTCAGCATCCATTGCGTATAAACGAACACCGATTCCTACTTGTAAAGGACCATTACCGCCTTCTGAATCTTCTACACTTAAACCAATGTAACCCGTTGAGGTATCTTCATCTTTATCGTGTGAAACACCACCATTGACACCAAAAGAGCCCATATCAAGATTAAAGTCACCTTGCACCGTTTCATTCGTCAAGTTAACCCCTGCTGTAGAAGCGCCTGCAATAGAAGATCCTAACAGGCCAAACGCTAAGAAAACGGCTTTTACATTCAAATTCATTTCTCAAATCCTATAGTGAAATAATGTTCAATCGATCAAAAGCTGATGGCGATTGCTTCAGCTCTTTAAAGTCAAAAAGTTCTGTGTCTGCCAAATGAGAAGGTACAACATTTTGCATTGCGGTGAACATAGTATCTGTTCTACCCGGGTAATCTTTCTCCCACTGTTGCAACATGTCTTTCACCACTTGGCGCTGTAAATTTTCCTGAGAACCGCACAAATTACATGGAATGATTGGGAAGTTTTTCAATTCTGAAAACGCTTCTATATCCTTTTCTTTACAATATGCGAGTGGACGAATGACAACATGCTTGCCATCATCACTTAATAGTTTTGGCGGCATTGACTTGAGACGACCACCAAAAAACATATTCAAAAACAGGGTTTCTAAGATGTCATCACGGTGATGGCCTAGTGCAATTTTTGTCGCACCAATCTCTTCGGCAAATCCATAAAGTGACCCACGGCGTAGACGTGAACAAAGTCCACATGTGGTCTTACCTTCAGGAACCACCTCTTTAACAATACTGTAGGTATCGCGTTCTAAGATATGGAAATCTACCCCTGTTTCTTTCAGGTAGGCTGGTAAAATATGCTCTGGAAAACCGGGTTGTTTCTGGTCTAAATTCACGGCCACAATTGAAAAATCAATAGGGGCACTGGCTTGTAAATTTCTTAAGATCTCTAACATAGTGTAAGAGTCTTTACCGCCAGAAAGGCAGACCATCACTTTATCACCTTCTTCAATCATATTGAAATCAGCAATGGCTTGGCCCGTTTGTCTTCTCAAACGTTTCTGAAGCTTATTAAGCTCTAATTTTTCTTTGGGACGATTTGTTAAATCCATCATTCACACACTAAAAATAAAACAATCTTATTTTACTATAAGCTCAGCGACATCGCATCAAAAATGAAATAGAAGCGTAAAATGTGCATGAAAATCCATTATTTATACGTGTTTGTCATGTTCGCAGAATATGAATTTTGATTGTGATAAGGGTGACAAAGTCTTAATCGCGCTATTATGACATCACTTAGCGCTCAGCTTGATGAAGGTCTTTTAAAAAGGTCAGACAGGCGTGGCATTCTTTGCAAATGTATTCGACACCTTTTTGAGCACGTGAATGACGTCGTTTGGTAAATTCATGTTGGCGGCAAGCACAGGCATACAGGTAACTGCTTTTGAGTGGAGGCACCTCGAACGCGTGCGTTCTATTTGGAGGAAGTTGATACACTTTTCTCATGACGGCTTGCCACTCTTTGCCATGAGGACGAACCGATGTGCCATAAATCTGATAGACAATAATGTGTGCCACTTCATGAGGCACCACCGTATTTAAAAATTCAACCGGGTTTTGTTGAAACATAAAGTGGTTAAATCTCAGTTCATTTTTCTGTAAATGAGCCGTACCAGCCGCCCTACCTCTTTGCTTGAAGTTGCAATGAGAGTGATGGAATTTATGATTAAAGAACGCTTCAGCAAGCTGAAAACAGAATTCAACCTTTTTTTGCAGCGCAATTATTTCTGAATCAGTTACTGTTTTGGTGCTCATAGGCTCAAACATTAAGATAGCGTTTTATTCATACTTTGATCATGCAGAAGACTTAATAATGAATCCGAAAAACGACTTACTTCGTCAATAGAAATGCCAGACAGGCGACTCAGTGAAGCAGCATTAGTTGGTTTATGTTGACATATCTTTCGTAGCTGTCCATCAGTCATATTAATATCGACTTGGTTGTAGAGCCAAGCTTTGGCTTTGTGCCAATTGACATGATCGGCCATCAGCTCTTCCTCTGTAAGCCTTGGATAATAATGATCGTTCACTAGAATGACCTGGATTTCCCCTTTCAAAACCTGACGAGCCTTCTCGTTCAGTTGTACGAGAAAGTGATGGTTTCCTACGATCTGAATGTATTGGAATGCCAAAAGATGTCGAATAACGGTTTTCCATTGCGCTTCCGTTAACTCCTTGCCTTTTCCAAATAAAGACAATTTTTCTGCTTGAATGCTGCTGGTGGTTTTAGTTCTTTTGCCCAACAAAACCTGAATGAGAGTGGAGAAAGCCTGAGTACCTTTTGTGTAATAAATCAAGGACAAAAGTTTCTGACAGGCGATTGTCGCATTATGCTCAGATTGCTTACTGGTACAACGATCACAAATACCACATACCTCAGTCGTTTCATCAAAATGCGCTAACACAGAGACTTTACGACATTGACGATC
The DNA here is from genome assembly GCF_003314975.1 of Marinomonas aquiplantarum. Lineage (GTDB taxonomy): Bacteria > Pseudomonadota > Gammaproteobacteria > Pseudomonadales > Marinomonadaceae > Marinomonas > Marinomonas aquiplantarum. The sequence continues at coordinate 327,719 of NZ_QNRF01000005.1, read as the reverse complement.
TTCTAATATTTGAAACAAACTGGTCAGTTTTGTTAATTCTAATCGAGCTTGCTCAGGTGAATTACTTACTAACTGCTGAGCTTTTAACATATCCTGTAAGCCATATAAAAGAAGCGCTTTAGCTGCTTTGCCATCCCGTCCAGCACGCCCTATTTCCTGATAATAGGCTTCTGGTGTGTTGGGAATATCCATGTGAATCACAAAACGTATCTGAGGCAAATCAATTCCCATACCGTAAGCAGTGGTAGCGACCATTATGGCACCATTATCGCGGGAGAAGGTTTCATGGCTCTGCTGTTTGTCTTCATCCTTCATCGCTGCATGATAGGTCAGACTATTGAACCCTAAATGACGTAGCCAAGCGCAAAGTTCTTCTGTTTTATTGCGTGATCGGCAATAAATAATGCCGGATTGTCCAGAGACTTCATGATGGAGGAAGTGCAATATTTGGTGCTTAGCTTGTTTTTTCTGGGCAATTTGAATTTGTATATTAGGTCGATCGATGCGGCCTTTGAAGATGTCTGCTTTTGAGATGCCTAAAGAGGATTGGATTCCTTTTAAGGTTTTATTATCAGCACTGCCTGTTAAAGCAATGATAGGCACATTAAAAAATGATTGTTTTACTCGTCCTAATTGACTGTATTCTGGTCGAAAGTCCCCTCCCCACTGCGCAATACAGTGCGCTTCATCGATAGCAAAAAGAGCGATATCAACACTTTGCAATAGGCCCATTATTGATGGCTGAATTAACTTTTCAGGAGATAAATACAAAAACTCGATCCGATTATGTCGGATTGACCAGACCAAATCATCTTGTTCACCAGGGTTTAACGTGGAGTTCAAAAATTTGGCATGAATGCCTTTTGCATTCAATTGATCTACCTGTTGAGTCATTAAAGAGATCAACGGGCTGACAATGACAGCAACACCATTGCGTAGCAGACCAGCGGACTGATAAATAAGCGATTTACCACCGCCGGTCGGTGCAGCAAGAACAACATCTTGACCTGCAGATAATGCATCGATTGCCTCTTCTTGAAGAGGCCGATAATCTGTGTAACCTAAGCGCTTAAGAGCCTGTCGTTTTTTCGAGTTCATGGAATAATTATCTCTGATTTACGCGGCTTCTGCATCGATTTTTCCGGGTCTTTTCGCTAGAATCACAGTCTATATTAACATTAGGAAATGAAATACATGGCACACCAACCTCTTGATGATCTGGAACTAGAAACATTAGAAGATTTTTTGGATTCAGACCTGGTTCACGAAGAATGTCAAAACTTTGTGATGGCACATGGCTTTTTAACGGCTTTGGCAATCTGCCCAAAATTGATTTCTGAATCTGACTGGCTGCCTGTTGTATTTGAAGAAACGCCTAAGTACGAAAATGATAAGCAAGAAAAACAGATGGCTCAATATCTGACTCGCCTATTAACGGACATTCAAAAAGAACTTGAATCAGAAGAAGGGTTTTTATTGCCTTGTGAGATTGAGATGGGTACGTCCGCTGACGAGTTAAGCGAGTTGCAAGAATGGGCAACCGGCTTCATGGAAGGTGTTTTCATGACAGAAGCTCAGTGGTTTGAATCTGAAAAAGAAGAAATTGTGGCTGAGCTACTGTTGCCCGTGATGGTTGCGTCTGACCTTTTTGATGACAAAGAAGTGCTTGAAATTCGTGCTAGCGAAAAGCTGACAGCTTCCTGCATTGCACAAATTCCTGAAGTGGTAACGGATTTATTTTTAGTGTTGAGAACGGAACCAGAAAAGAAACCCATGCCAAAGAAAGCACCTTATAAGGGCAACAATAATAAAAAGAAAAAAGCTAAGTAAGCAATTTACTCTGTGCGCAGTGCAACCAATGTGATGTCATCAAGTTGTACTGCGCCACCTAAATACTTTTCTAATACTTGTTCTGTCTTTGTTTGTGCTCGCATTAAGTTTTCATCTCCATATGACATTTTAATGAGCGACTTCACCTGGTCTTCACCGTACATCTTCCCCTCCGCATTTTTGAGTTCCAACACGCCATCAGACAAAATAACCAGTGTGTCGCCGGTTTTTAATTGATCACGCTCTAAGCTTGGGTCAAATTCGCAAGTGGATTGTACGCCCAGTGGCATATGACGAGAAGGGAGGCAATCTAGTTCGCCTGACGAGCGGCGAATCATGGCATCAGGCATGCCTCCTCCCCAGTAACTAAAATGACCATTCGGCGACAACAAAATCAAATAGCCGGCGCAAAACATATAATCAGGCAAAATACTGTTTAAAGTCTTATTAATTCTAATGGCCAACTCACTTAAACTGGTGAGATCATCAACGGCATCAAAAAAGGTCTGCATAACGGGCAATGCACCAATTGATGCGGGTAAACCATGCCCCGTAAAATCTCCGACAAATACCAATCTCGCACCATCGGCTCTTGTTTTAACAAGCGCTAAGTCGCCATTAAAGCTGGCTGCCGCTATGCGTGTTATGACGACTTGATCCGAGTTTTTTTCACTTCTGGTTTGAATATGATCAAGTACTTGATGTGCCATCTCATGTTCGCGTTGAATCATGGTTTGGAAGAAGGTGAGAGCTTTATTTTTCTTATACATCTCTTTTACCAAAGCCACATGACGCATATGGGTTTTAAGACGTATATTGAACAGCATTTCATCGAAGGGTTTTGGTAGGAAATCATCCGCACCAGAATGGAAGCACTGATCCATGACGGAATCAGACGTATGTGAGGCAAGAAAAAGCATAGGAACAAAGCGGCTGCCGCTTAAGTTCTTGAGCTTTTTTACTAATTCGAGACCGTTACCACCTTTAATGATGACATCCAAGGTCACAATATCCGGTGCGAAGTCTTTAAAGGCTTCAATGGCTTCATGATATGACGCCACCGTTTTAACATTAAGCCCTTCTCTTTCTGCACAAAGTGTCAGGATGTCGCGGTAAACAGGCTCACTATCTATGCATAATAATTTCATTCTTCCCTTTATATAATATTAAAGCGCTTATCAAAGCGAGAAATCATTAGGATGTTCTTGATAAAGGCATTCGCCCCTTTAAGGTCAATATCTTGTTCGGCAGGAATGGCATTTCGCATACTAAGAAGCATGCCAAGCGCTGCACTGTCTAGATACTCAACCGAAGACATATCGATAACGTAACGATTAAAATCACCATCTAAATCAGTATACGCTGCTCTGAAATCGTTGAACAAAGAAAAATCAAAGCTGCCAATTAAGCTGATTGTCACAGTGTTGTTTCTGTTATCTTGATTTACAGTAATACTCATACAGTTTGAGTAGGCTTATCAGCCTACTCTCCTCCGAGGCACTTAGGTGATAGAGGTGCAGACTGTTCACGATCTTGCCATTCATCTAAAGTATAAAGATGCATAGCAAGGGCATGAATACGCTGCATTTCTTCTTGTAAACTAGCATATATTAGTTGGTGTCTTTGAACGAGTCTTTTACCAGCGAAGTCATTTGAAACCAAAATCAATTTGAAGTGTGACTCACTGCCCTCAGGCACATTGTGCTTATAACTCTCGTTTTCAAGCGACATATGGTGAACATCAAATGTCGCTTTCAAACGTTGCTCTATTTGCTGCTGAATGATCATACTTGTCTCGATTAAGCTGGCGTTAATACACTGTCAGATTGACCATTTAGTAGAACCTGACCTTTCTCTTTTGGATAAGCGACATCAATAGAGACAGCGCCACCTTCACGCCAGACACTGATAATGGTATCCATATTGGCGGCCATAACAGCACGCTTGTCATCTGGCGCTGCGGCAATTACTTGCAAACCAATGTCTTTCATAAAGCCCATACAAGTAGAAGTCTTCACCATATCTATCTTGTTAAAGGCTTCATCAAACATGGCTAAAGAGAATCCACCAACGATATCGCCATCCATCGTTTCATGTAAGCGGTATGTGGTAGAAAGCGCGGCTGCGATCGCCAAGTAGAACGGAATTTGGTGTTCACCACCAGAACCTGTCTGAATACGTTGACTCAAGGTGGTCTTCTTATTGCCATCGCTGTCTAAAATGTCGACTTCAAAGTTGTAGAACTTGCGGTAATCCGCGAGATCTTGCTGTTTTTCTTCATCCGAAATCAACTCTTGAATAGCTTCAATCGCACGAGCATGTTCTGGATCATCACTCATTTGAGGGTCAAATAAACCACCAACGTTAGCTTGATCTTGTGCACTGAAGCGCTCTACTAGATCTAAAATGTCTTTCATATCGCCATTCGGGTAATAGCGGAATTGATAGATCTCTTGGTTGAATGGACGACGTTTCAAGCTGTGGTTTAATTCGCGAATAATGTGCGCCACTTGGTCTAAAGAGTCTTTTAGCTTCGACACATAGTCAGAACGGAAGGTTTCTTCAGCCTCTCGGCGAGCAATCTCAGCACGTTTGGCGTATTTGGCCAATTCAGTTTCACTCAAAACGTCAATCTGGTACGAAACGTAATGCTCAAATTCTTCAAACTTAGACTCCAGATAATCCAATTGATTGTCATCGTCTAAATTGGCTTGATGGTATTTAGCATAGTGATCGGCCACTTCTTTACGAACTTTTTGATCAAAGCTTCGAGCCTTTTCATTGGCTTTTTCTGCTCGACTGATGGCTTCCTTATAAATGGCCGCGCCATGAACCATACTGCTTTCCAGTAGCGAATATCGCTCACTGGCAAACTCAGCGTCGTATTTAGGGTTAGATGTTAAACGAGTACGCTCTTCATCCAATGCTGACAAAGCAGAGCTGAGTTGAGTTTTTTGTGTATTTAGGGCACCGAATTGCTCTGCGATCTGCTGACGCTCACGATCTAGCTTCTTCTGCTCTAACTCAACATTGGCGACACGAGTTTTTAGTTCTTCGATTCGCTCTTGCAGATCCGTATCATCATGTTGTTGTAACTGACTGATCTCAGCGTTTACCGCTTCCAACTCTTGCACTAAACGTGTCACTGCATGGCTGGCATTTCCCAATGTTTCAACATCAAATTGATTGTTAGCAATGACTCGACTAAGCAAAGCGTCTGCTTGCTCAAGACGTTGATCGGATGTTAACAAGTTAGCCAATTCAGCACTGAGCGTTTTCAGCTGTTGCTCACGGGACTCACGCATGCCTTCGGTATTTATGCCAACCATCATATGAGGGACAGAGCGAATGGTTGAAATGGTGCCTGACAGCTTCAACATGCCATCAGCGGTCATGGCGCTGTCTTCTCTTAGCAACTCACGTTCTGTTTCAACAGGTTTAATACCGCCAAGTCGACGATTTAGGTAAGCTTGAGCATGATCATTATTACAACGAATAAAACGCAATGCAGATTGTCGATCACCACGGCTTAACCATAAACGTGTTTGTGTCGTGTCTACAACACGACAGCCCATTAGTTGACGTCTGTGGGCGCGGAAAATGCGAATGGCCTCTTCTGCATCTTCAGGCTCAACAATTAAGGCTTCTCGTTGTGCACCCAAATAGCCTTCAATAGCATCTTGCCATTTGCGTTCTGTGACTTCGGCCAAATGACTTAATGGTGTTGCGGTGATATTAGCGTCTTTTAATAGTGCAATGAGTCGTTTGGTATTTTGTGACAGTGGACTTACACCGCCTTTTAATGAAGACACATCAGACTCAAGCTGTTTGCATTCGTCTTTTAAGTTCAAGATGCTGCGGTTTAGCTCTGATCGTTGAGCGAACAACTGCGATTTTTCTTTATCCAACGCTTCGTTTAACAAAGACAGTTTCTGAGTTAAGGGTTTTAAATTACCCTCAATGCGACCATCTTCACTAATGACAGTTTCTAATGTCGCTAATTCTTGAGCGAGCTCAATAGACTCTTTTGATAACACTTCTGAAAAGCCATCTAAGGCTTTCAGAAGTACTGACATTTGACGTAACTGCAGGATGGCTTTTTGATCTTGCTGACCTTGCAGTTCAATCAGTTTTTTATTTTGTTCAAGCTGTTGTAGTTTTAAACCGACATCTGAGTGTTCATACTGTTGCTCTAAGCGTAATAGCTGACTTTGAAGCTGCTTTAACAAACTCGATTGGGTGGCTAATTCTTCTTCTATTTCTTCTTCACGCTCTTTTTGCAAGTCATATTGGTCTTGAATGTCATCTTGCTTGCTGCCCAACTCATCAAATCGAGCTTCAGTCGCTATCCATTGATAGTTAATGGCATTTTGGTCATGTTGATGCTTTTTCTCACAGTCTTGTTGAATAACTTTGAGGTCATCAATACGTTTAGAGACTTCCAGTGTTTTGGCTTCCAACTGGCGATATTCATTTAGCGATTTCTGATAAGCGCCAACTTGCAATGGGGCTTCAGTCAAAACAAAGTCTTGTACAAATCGAGTTGGTGACGCAATAGGTACGAATTTTAGTGCGTTCTTGAAGTTCTTCAAAAAGCCATCAATGGTAATGAGTTGATCAGAGCTCGGACTCAATTCTTCTAAATAGCGATTAATGTATTGAGTAGCAGAAGCACTACCAGATTTGATGAACGGGTCTAAACAGATTTTCTTGAAGCTTTCACGAACTTCAATCCAAGGCTTGGCTTTGTAGCTCTTACCTTCCATTGCGTCAATGAAATCGGATTTACGAGCGCCAAAGTTAGGCAGCACAAAGCGTCCTAATACATCTTCTTCTGGCGACGCCAAAGAGGCGCTTAAAGTAAGTCCAACGGTAGACTCTTTTCCTGTAACACTGTCTTCAAACACCAAAGCAAGATAACAAGTCGCATCTTGTCTTGGTTCAGTTCCAAATACTTTCGCATTGGCCTGGCCTGAGTCGATCATACCCAAAATGTAGGAACGAATACTACGACCACTCGCCTTTCCGTCGTTAGCACTGGCGTTGTAATTTAGGTGGCGCTTGCTGGCACCAGTCAACACAGTTTGGATAGCATCCAATAGTGAGGATTTACCTGACCCTGTTGGTCCGATGATGGCCGTGTTGCCACGGATGTTGATTTCTTCTGCACCAAGTAGGTACCAATTTACTAATACAATTCGATTTAACTTTTTCATTATCAGGCCCTAGTCTTGATTCGTCTCAGAGGTGATTTCAACATCACTGTCGTCACTTTCTATGTCGTCTTCATCTGGGTCTGTTCCATTGAAAGACTCTAATTGTCTTAAATAGGCTTCCGTAACAATCAGGCGCACCACAGGCGTAATATTGATGATCTGGTTCTTACTGTCTTCTTCGTAGGTCTTGCCGCGAATGATCACACCATGACGACTGAATAAAGATAAAATATCTTTAAATCTCGTCTCACTTGGGATTTCTCGTTTTACCAAATGCACAAAACGATCCAAAATGGTGTGTGTATTGGTCGCCACAAAACCATTGTCTACTTCGAAGTTTTCAATCTTTTCTTCGTATATTTGTCGCAGTACTAACAAGAATAAAGTTTCATCGGTTTTTAATCGTACGAAAGCTTCTCTTTGAACCGGCAAAACACCGGCTAAACGCTCATTTTCATTAATGTAAAGTTTCATGCCGAGAGCATCAAACAAACGATCAAAATACTCTTGGTAGGACTCAAGCAATAAATAATGTTTACGTTGACCATGTTTGTAAGCACTGGCAAATTGATTGGCAATGACATAATTCGCTGTCTGCTGGAACTCTTGTGCGTCCTTTCCTGACTCTTCAACGACCTTTTTTAATTCTTTAAGCATTAAGCTTCGCTCCTACGTACGACATTGAATTCACGGCATTCAACAAAATCATGAACATCTACAAATTGATCGGTAAATTGTATTTCAAACACATTTTCAAGCTTTTTCGCACTCACGCCCAAAGAGCCGATATAACGAAGGTGATCAAAGCACACAAAGTCTTCAACGGATGAAATGGTAAAATCCAATATGTGTTTTTGACTATGGCTAGCCATCTGTCTTTCTAGGTATGTCTGCATCTTCGCCACAGTCACTTGTCGGGCTTCATGGAATCGACGTTGCTGATCCCTAAATTTAATCGCATCCGCCGACACTTCCGCTGGCGTCATAACTCGTGGCGGTGGTGCTTCACGACGTTTTGTGGGTTGCGCAGCAGAAGCCATGCCAACGAAACGAGAGCCGATAACCTGCTTCATCACAGGTAAATGTTCGAATTTCGCGACGTCGGTGATAATGCCTGCAATTTTTGTTGCCATACCGGGGCGAGAACTATCCATATATCGGGCGGTATCCGCGGCCCGTTTCTCTAATCGATAACGATATTCATCAATTCGCTCTAGGCGTTGCTCGATGTTATTGAAGGTTTGCAATATGTCGCGACAATCTTGCTCAACCATGGCTTGCGCTTCTGCCATGGTGATAAGCTGCTGATCAACATAACATTGAGCAACCTGTCCCATGGTGGTTGGATTGGCTAAAAAGTCCTGGGTTAATTCAAGAATTTGTCGGCGAAAACGAAACGGGTTATTACTGGTTTTGATGGTCTTGTAGTCGGCAATCAGAATGCCTTCAACAAATAAATCAAAGAAGCCAGATACGATGGCTTTAGGGTCTCGACTAGCAAATAATTCACGTTGTAAGCTGCGAATACCCAATAAGATTTGGTTCAAATGGGCGGAAAACTCTCGTGCTGCTTCTGCTGATTGACGAAGAGTAACCCCCCTTTCCTTAGGCTGTTTTGCCACCGCTTCCAGATTACTCAAAATGCTAAGTACGGTTGCACCATAGTTACGCTTACCATGACGGCTGATTTCGACCAAAGATCGTAACAGCATGGAAATCTGTGGCGTCATAAGCACACTAACACGATACAGTTCTTGCTCTTCAACAAGCCAGCCCGTGTTGACTAATCTGTGGTAGATGCGCAAGGCATAATCATGAATGGTTTTTGGTGAATCAAAAGACTCCTTTTGGTCCTCATGCCAAGACAAGGTATCCAGCTTATGAAGCGTATCTTCTATCGATTCAATAATCGTGGATTTATCCTTGATGGGGTCTTCGGCGTGATCGTAGAAAACCTCTGCTAGATCTTTGAGTACCGCTTCGATGAGAGTCTTATTCGAGCCGCTTAACGCCTGAAAAATTTCATCTGGCAAATGACTAAACAACATTGTCATGGCTCCATGGCTTCACTAAAAACAATTGCATTCTTATTCCTTACCTAAATATCCAGCTATCACGCTTTCCATTGCTTTTTTAACGGCATTATCTTCACCGACTGGTGGCAGTAACACAATGTTTAATTTTTCACTCTGAAGCGCTTCTATTTGTGCGGGCACATCTGCACGCAGATGTCTTCCGACAGCAAGAAAAAGTGGCAGCACGGCAACAGAAGTAACATTATCACTGAGTTTTTCTACGACATCTTCTAAAGATGGCGTCGTTAATTCCATATAAGCTAAACTTGTGTTTGCTTCACCATACAGTTCTACAACTCGTTGATGAAGGGATTCGAATGGCTCTTTCCAAAGAGGATCGGGACTTCCGTGTGCAAGAAGTATGATGTGATCGTATTCTTTGCGTAACATTATCTTACCTAAATATTAACAATGGTTACCATTTTAGCCATCCTGTCAGAGAAAAAGAAGGTGCGATTTAAAAAAACGCAAAAACAAAGAACTGGTTGATCCAATTTTAGTTTTTATCCGTTTACTCTTAATCTGAATATTGAAAAATCATAAGGAATTACCATGAAGATTTTAATGACGGGAGCCACAGGTTTTATTGGTCGCTCATTGCTAAATGACCTGTTAAAGACCGATTCAGAGATCTGCGCACTTGTTCGCAAGAAGTCGAACAATCTGCCAATTGAGGTTAAACAAATTGATTTTTCTGCCCTGTCTCAGATAACAGACACGTTTGATGTGTTCATTAATCTTGCGGGAGAAAGCATCGCCGCTCAACGTTGGACTTCGAAACGTAAACAAGCCTTACTTAACAGCCGTGTTAATTTAACCAATCGCATTTTTGATTTATTGCAACATCCACCTAAAACCATCATTTCCATGTCCGCCGTTGGCTATTATGGTGTCACCAATGAAGGTGAGTTTACCGAAAATACGCCACCTGCTTCAGGCTTTGCTCATCAATTGTGTGAGCTATGGGAACGTTCCGTAACAGAGTCTGCCCGAAACGATAGTCGCGTGGTTATATTTAGACTGGGTGTAGTACTGGGAGATGGTGGTGCTTTAGAGGCAATGAGGCTTCCTTATCGTTTGGGATTAGGCGGGAAGATTGCCTCTGGAAAACAGTGGTTTAACTGGGTTCATCTGGAGGATGTTAAGCAGTGTATTTTAACGGCAATGAGAGATGAATCCTATCAGGGAGCTTATAACTTGGTTTCACCTAACAATGCCACGCAAGCGGAGTTTGCCAAATGTTATGCGAAGAGTCTAAAACGCCCCGCTTTGATCTGGACGCCACAATGGCTGTTAAACGTAATATTTGGTGAGATGTCGACCCTGCTAACCTATGGCCCTAAAGTCATCCCAGACAGGTTGTTAAAACAAGGTTATCCGTTTCAATTTGACCGATTAGATGTCGCCCTAAGCACTATTGAAGCGGAGAAAAAATAATACAGTCTTACCGTTTCTTCCGTAGCTCAGGCAAGCCTTTATCATCGTTAAGAGTGTGCGTACATTTTGGATAAGTAATACATCCCCAAAAGTAGCCATTTTTACTTTTCTTGCGAACAAGGTAGTGACCGCAGGCTCGACATGGATACTTCTTGGTTGCTGATGGTGCGCCATCATCATCTTCCACTGTAACTTTACAATCAGGGTAATTTGAGCAACCCCAAAACACATTATCTTTGAACTGTCTTTTGCGAAGTGGTGACTGACACGCTGGACATAAATAGCGTTTTGCTCGAACCGGCTTTCCTTCTTCATCATTCGCTGTGTAGTCACAATTTGGGTAGGACTCACACCCCCAAAACACGCCATTTGTGCCTTGCTTTTGTCTTAATAAACTTTGACATTTTGGGCAGCGATAACGAACTTGAGCCACTGTGACTTTCACGTCATCTTGTTTCAGAAACTCTTGTTCCCAGTGACTGCTAGGCGAGTGAGCTGTTTTAGGATCTTCTGACATGACGATTATTCTTTATAACAAAGAGCAGAGTCTTCCTGACAGGCACCTTTGCCGTCTTCTGCTAACACAGCTCGCACTTTAGACGCGCCCTTTCTTGCTGCATCTGCCGTCGCCGCGCCGGCTTCCTGTAAACTGTCCCAAACAATAGAGCCAGTTTCTTTGGCGTTTTCTCTTACTTTGCCGCCAAATGCAGAAGCTTTGCCACCTAAGTCACTGGCTTTCTTTGCGGTTTTATCTGCTACGTCAGAGGTCGTATCTTTGGCTTCTTGCCAAAATTCTATGACATTGTTTTTAGCTTTATCAAAGCTAGATTCGTCTGCATGCGCCAAGTTGACCGCTAAGCCAATGATTACAATCATCAAACGGCTAATGTTCATACGTACTCCTCTTGAATTTTTTCAGCATTTAAATACTCAAGCACAAGCTGAACATCTGTGAATTGCATTAAATTGTCATAACTTGCCAAGACATTATCATCAACTTGTTCATGAACCCAAGTGCTATGGTATGGAATGTGGATCGCAGTGGCACCGATATCAAGCACAGGTAAAACATCGGACTTTAAAGAATTCCCGATCATTAAGAAGTCTTCTTTTTGGATGTTGTGCTTGTCTAGAATCTGTTCATAGGTTGTCGGGATTTTATCACTAACCACTTCTATGACATCAAAGTAATCGGCAATGCCTGATCGAGCAAACTTACTTTCTTGGTCAAGCAGATCCCCTTTTGTTATCACCATTAATCGATAATCTGACTGAAGCGCTTTGAGCGTTGCTTCAATGTTTGGTAACACTTCAACTGGCATTGCAACCATGCATTTTGCAAGATCAATAATTTGTTGAATTTCACGGCCTAGGATGCGCCCTTCCGTTAACTCAATGGCGGTTTCAATCATAGAAAGAGTAAAACCTTTTATGCCGTAACCAAAATGCCCTAGGTTTCTGACTTGTACCTCGCCAAGATGCTCACGAATATAAGCTTCTGAATGATAGGGCGAAAGCAAGCGAATAAACTCATCCTGAGCATTCATGAATATTTCTTCGTTACGCCACAAAGTATCATCAGCATCAAATGCGATGGTTTTGAAAGCTTGGCGTGATTTTGTCATATCATGTCCAGTTTTTAATGTTTTCTTCAATGATGTTCATATAAAGCGAAATTTGGTCAGGACTGTCGTTTAACGCTGGAATGTAGTCGAATGCCACACCCCCACTGTGTTTAAACTCATCACCTAACTCAAGCGTTACTTCTTCTAGGGTCTCAATACAATCAATTGAAAAAGCTGGGCTGATCACATTGATTTTTTTAATACCCATATCAGGCAAAGCTCGAAGGGTTTCATCAGCATAAGGTTTTAACCACTCTTCACGGCCAAATCGAGACTGATAGACATGAGTCCAATCGCTATCGCCCAACTCCAACTCTTCTGCAACCAATCGACTTGTCAGTTCGCAACGACGTGAATACGGATCACCATTACTCACGTATCGTTTTGGAATACCATGATAAGACAAAACCAAATGACGTCGCTCACCTTGTTTTTCCCATTGCGCTCGAACAGAATCCGCTAAGGCTGATATGTATAAAGGGTTATCTGCATAATCACCAGCCAAATGTAACTCTGGCCAATGTGGGCACGACTTTAAGGACCTCATAAGGCGATCATATGCCGCCGCTGAAGTAGTAGATGAAAATTGTGGGTACATTGGGATCACCAGAATTTTATCTACGCCTTGCGCTCTTAATTTGTTTGCTGCCGTTTCGACACTTGGGTTGCCATATGTCATTGCCAATTCTACCGCGACTGGCACGGTAAATTCTTCACTGACCTGTCTCTGTAATTTGTCTTTAAGGCGCTGACTCAATACCAATAGCGGAGAACCTTCATCCATCCAAACTTGTTGATACACTTTAGCGACCTTAGGCGGCCTAAGGGTTAAAATTACCAAATTCAGAATCGGCTTCCACAACAATGGATTTAAATCCACCACGCGGGAGTCTGATAAAAACTCTCTTAAGTAGCGACGAACAGCCCCAGTCTCAGGTGCATCCGGTGTGCCGAGATTCATCAACAGCACGCCAATTTTTTTGTTATCAGTCATTAAAAAAACCTTTGAAATTTACCAATGCATTATAGGGCATTGAGCACAAAACAACGTGTAAATTCACGTTATTTTAAGTTCAAATTCACTGTGTTAACAGCAATATCATTGCCAAATCCTGAATAAACATACGATTAAATATAAGTTGAAGCATACCAGCAAAATCTTATGTTCATACTGGCTAACTTGCCAACGAGATAGCAAAGTACCGAGAAACAAACCAACCGCCAAAGTCGTTGCTGCAGGTAGGTAAATGGAGCCTATAAGACCAGAGCCTAATGACGTCATCGAAGGCAGTGACGGAGGTACGGCAGGGAATACAAAACCGATCAATGCCGCGAAAGAGAGAAATAACGACATGCCATGAAGTGTTCCTTCGCTGTTTTCAAGGTTACGATGATGCAAGTGATTAAGTAAGCGGGAAACGATATGACCATCATTGCCCCCTAGCACGCTTATTCCACCAGCAAACATACCAATCGGAAGCGGGAAATTGGGAAGCGACTGCAATTTAAAATATTGCCACTGCACTAGATTCACAAAGATACTTAACACTAGAGTAAAAGTCAGAAATACCAATATTACTTGAATACAGACAAAGCTAACCAATTGCGCACCAATAACACCGCCCATGGCAAAACCAGGGGCGTATTTTAATAACAAGGCGTATTCAACTTCACCAGCCTTCATTGCTTTTGACCAATAATAAAGATGCGTTGGTAAACAAGCCACAATGATGGTTGCGATGACAACAGAGATGACATTTTCTACCGGAATGCCAATTACAGGTAAAAAAAAGTATAAAGAAGTTAGGCAGGTTAATGCGGGAGAGACTTTGATTTGTGCACTTACCAAACCACAAGCTAAGCCTATTAATAGCAGAAATACAGCAAATTCAACTGGCATGATTAATATCGACAATGGCGTTATTGAAAGACAAAAAAGCGGACCATAAGCCCGCTTTCAAAATGCGTTATTAAGTTAGTCCCGGTAGACAACACTTCTAATTCGATCTTGAATTAAAGAAGCCAGTTTATCCGGTTGGAATTTAGACAAGAAATCATCACAACCTACTTTCTGCACCATGGCTTTGTTAAAGCTACCGCTTAATGACGTATGCAGAACAATGTACAAATCTTTAAGTCTTGGGTCTTCACGCACTTCCCGAGTCAATCGATAGCCATCCATTTCTGGCATCTCAGCATCGGTAATCATCATCAGCAATTTTTCCGGTACGGTTTCACCCTGATCTGCCCAGGTTTTTAGTTTCTCCAAACCGCGTTTGCCATCCGTCGCAGTGTGAACCGTAATTCCCATGAAGTCTAAAGTTGAGCGACATTGTGCAAGGCCAACAGATGAGTCATCAACCACCAGTACTTCTAAGCCTTTTGCGAGTGTTAGTAGATCTTTATCAATGATGTCATCACTGACTGTGCTGTCATAAGGTGAAATTTCGGCAAGCACTTTTTCAACATCAATAATCTCAACAATACGATCATTTACACGAGTGATTGCAGTTAAGTAATGCTGACGGCCAGTACCATCGGGTGGTGGTAGAATTTCATTCCAATTCATATTGATAATGCGATCCACTTCACCCACCATAAAGCCCTGAACGGTATTGTTGTACTCAGTGACAATTAGATTGCAGGATTCATTACGTTCAATGGGTTTCATGCCAATGGATTCAGACAAATCAATAACCGGTATAGTGCGACCACGAAAGTGAGTTACGCCTGCAACAGAAGGATGTCGATGGGGCATTAAGTTGAGTTTGGGTAGCTGCACAACCTCTTGAACTTTAAAAACATTGATTGCAAACATTTGCATTCCACCAAGACGGAACATCAGCAATTCTAGGCGGTTTTCACCCACCAACTTGGTTCTTTGGTCGACAGCGTCTAACATGCTCGCCATACATCACTCCACACATTTTCAAATAAAGGCGTTATTCCATTATAACCATGATATTGTATTCAGCTATGGGTTACAGTATTTTTTTGTGTTGTCTTTTTAATTATAGGGAAATGAGATGAAAAACGATGATGTGCTTTTTTGTCGTAAAGCAGTCGTGAACCATAAATCTCAAACAATGGCTTATCACCTTCTTCACCCTGAAGATGCTTTATATCATGATGAACAGGCATTTTTCAGTTCTCTTTTTGTGGATGTAAACCTCAATGAGTTAACTCAGCAAAAAGTGATCTTTTTCATTGGTTCGATTGAGCAATTATCGAAATTGCCTGAACTAAATGGACTACAAGTGACACTATTTATTGATTGTTCGACTCTAGATCAGAAAAAGTACATGGACAGCCTGTCTGAATCACGCCTAGACGGCTACCAATTTGGGCTTATCAATCCTGAACCGAATGACTATGACAGTGAGTTCATGAACCTGTTCTCGTATGTTTTATACGATTTGGAGCAATGTTCTTTGGATAGCATCTTAGTCTCGAGTCAACATCCAGACATAGCATTGAAAAACATTTGGATTCATAAAGTTGAGCGCGCTCAAGACTTTGAGCGTCTGAAAGAATCCCTGCCGGACGCTTATTTTAGCGGCACCTTCATCCGCAAAATGACTAAGATAAAAGGCAAACGCGTTATTGCCTATAAAGACATTTTGATTGAATTACTAAATCATTTAAATAACCATCAAACATCGCCTCGGCTTCTCGCCGATTGTATCGAGCGTGACCCTACACTGACTTATAGAATTATTAAGCTAACTCATACCGCTCGATATCATAGCCAATTTAATGTAACGAACGCACAGCGAGCCGTTGAAATCATCGGAGTTCGCGATCTCGTGAAATGGGTAGGATTAGTCATGCTCAGTAGTGTGCCAGGGAAGCCAGATTGTTTATTTTCTATGGCCGTTTCTCGTGCCTGTTTCTGCCATAATATAAGCGCAGTGTTGTTTCCAAAGTTGGAAGGTGCCTTTTTAGTTGGCTTGTTTTCCTATTTGCCAAGTTTTTACGATGAAGATCTGGCCACACTATTAAAAGACCTACCGTTAGACACGAATATCACCAAAGCCTTATTAGAATACCAAGGTAACTTAGGCGGTGTATTGCGAATGGTCGAGGCATATGAATCAGGTCGCTGGGAAAAAATTCCATTTGAACAATTAGCCATGAAGAATATATCCAAAGAAGCGTTAAAAAACCTCTATATCGATAGCCTGAATATGGCAAAAGAGATGTCACAAATATGATAGACATTGGCGTTAATTTAAATCATTCAATATTTTTAGACGATTTAGAACTCACCCTGTCAGAGACAAATCTGCATGGTGTCAATGGCATTATTTGCATTGCTTCAGATCTTGATGAAAGTCAGTTGCTTGCACAACATTGCCAACGTCATCCAAGCCTTTGGCAAACCATTGGTTGTCACCCTCATCAAGCTAAAACCTGGCATACGAACAGTCAGCAAGTATTTCGAGAGCTGCTCAATACTCATCAAGCCGTCGCCATTGGAGAAACCGGTTTAGATTTTAATCGTAATTATTCTACTCCGGAGCAACAACGATTTGCTTTTCACCAACAGATCGAGCTGGCCACAGAATTCTCTTTACCTCTTTACTTACATGAAAGAGACGCACATCAAGAAATGATTGCGACCTTGAAACAGCACCCTGAAGTTGCTCAGAATTCTGTCATTCATTGTTTTACAGGCTCAACGGAAGAATTAAACCATTACCTAGAGCTTGGTCTGTACATTGGTATAACCGGCTGGGTGTGTGATGAAAGAAGAGGACATGACTTACAATCTGCTGTGCCTCACATCCCTCTAGATAAATTACTATTGGAAACCGATGCACCGTATTTATTGCCTAGAAACATAAGACCTAGGCCAAAAAAGAACCACCCAAAATACCTTCCCTTTGTGGCAGAAGAAGTAGCCAGATTAAGAGGAATCTCAGCAGAAGCATTAATCGAAGCCACGCTTGATAATACACATAGACTGTTTAATTTGTCCCCTTACAGCGACGCAACTTAAAGCAACGAAATTTGCTGTGATAATAAACTTGCCATGTTTGTTTTGAAGATAGGGAGAACACTATCTGCAATCGGAACGAGTTGCTTTTCAATATAGTGCTCATAATCTAAATGACGTAGATCGACATGTGTCTCATAGGGCATCACCCCAGATGTCTGATAAACGTAATTTACCCGCTTTCGCCCTTTATTGTATTCCAAAGGTAAGCCAAGGCTGGCACGCTTTTCATCAATCATCATTGCGGCACGCACATGCGGCGGTTTGTGCTTTGAATAGGCTGACAGTGGTCGACTTAATTGCTTACTGTAGACCAGCCATTCGTCAAGCTTTCCTGCTTTAAGCTGTTCTACGATGGATTGGATATAAGGAATAGGATTTTCATCATTAAAGATAATGTCAAAAAGGTTACGTTGAAATTCTCGCGCCAACTTAGTCCAATCCGTACGAGCGGCCTCTAGGCCTTTGAAGATAATTTTATCCTTAGCTTTACCTGCGTAGCGTTTCTTACTGCCTTCTTCTTGCCCTCGAATGGTTGGCATAAAAAAGCGTTCATAGAGGGTTTCAAATTCAAGCTCTAAGTGAGAGTCCACATTGGCATAGTTACGACACCATGCGGTTAATGTGTGATTAATATCCTCACATAATTGCTTCCCCAAAACCTCAGCTTGATCTCTGTCATCATTGAGCACCACGAACAATGAATCGGTATCGCCATAAATGACGGTTGCGCCCTTCTCTTCCATCCAGCTTTTAGTGAGTTGCAATATCTCATGCCCACGCATTGTGATCGAGCTGGCCAGCTCAGCATGATAAAAGCGACACACATTTGACCCTAGTACGCCGTATAAAGAGTTCATGATGATTTTAATGGCGTAACTTAAAATGTCATTGTGAGATGACTTTGCATCTTCCCTTGCCTTAGCAAGTTCACCAACCAACTCAGGCAATATGGCCTTGCCCACATCAAAATGTGCTCCCAAATAACCTGGTACGATATGTTGATTAGGTTGAAGTGGCCTTTTTTGCGCCGAAATACGAGCTAAAGGATCAATGAAAAAGGTGCGAATAATGCTTGGATATAGACTTTTGAAATCGAAGACCAAGACATTTTTATAAAGGCCAGGGATCGAGTTCATCACAAAACCACCAGGACTGGCGACAAAGGCTTCGTCTTTCCATGCTGGTGCTACGTATCCGGCTTGATGCAAGCGCGGGATATAAAGGTTTTCAAAAGAGGCAACCGAACCACCAGTTTGCTCCATTGGTATGCCGGTAAGATCCACACGAGTTTGTTGTAGCTCAATCAGTTTTAGTTGCTTGAAAATACGCCAAACTAGGTCGCAGTCTTGAAGATTGTAGTCCACAAAGGCAGCCAAATCATGCTGATGCATCCGCTCTATTTCTTGCCAACGATCACCGCCATGAAGCAGCTTACTGTCGCCTAAAATTTCGTGACTGACATTGTTTAAACTGTATGACTCAAAATGATAGCCGCCCACCTTAAGTAGGGTAATGCCGTCTAAGGCGACTCTGCCTGGAATAGAGGCGAAGTATTTACCTTGATTGTCAGAGGAGCGGATACTCCAGGTTTCACCATTCACACCAAAAGCAGCCCGAATGCCCAACTGTTGGCAACGTTGATCAATAAAGTGAAGGTCAAAGCCGATCAGATTCCAACCGATAAATACATCTGGATTGTGTTTCTTTACGAACTGCATAAAGCCGAGTAGCAAACTGCGCTCATCGGCAAACGCGGTGACATGCTCTAAATCGGTATTTTCAGGTGCCACCACGAAGGCCTGTCGAAGTTCATCATTGGTAACGCCTATCGACAGGATTTTGTTATGCGTGACCGAGGTTTCAATGTCTAACGACCAAATATTCCAATTCGGAGAGTAATCTCCTGCAATCACCTTAGCTTGCTTATAAACCGATCCACCCTGCTCAACCATACCTATAAATCGAATGGCGCCACGGATGTTTCTTTCCATTAAATAGCGATCATGTGGCTTGATGTCTTCTTCAAAAACCGCATGACCTGTTTGTTTAACAAATTTCAAAATTTGTCTGTGTAAAATCATGCTATTAGTTTGGATTAAGGTAACCGCTTGATGTTCAAATGAACTGAGTTCTGTAGCGTGATACTGAACGCCATTGATGTCGGTAGGAAGTTCTGACATCGGGATAGTGCTAAAAAAGCTGGTTTGCTGGCGGTCCGGTATGACTTTCACCGTCCCGTCAGGCGTTTTGACAAAAAGGCTCATTTCGATCTGACCATTCACTTCTTTGGTATGGCGACTGACAATGTAGCCTTTTTGCTCTTTAAACATTACAAACCTTGCTCTGGGGAAAATCAGATATCACGTAATAAATGCATCGGAGGCACATTTAATACCTTACGACTGGCAAATACACCAATGGTCAAAATGACACATACACCAATCAGAGGTCCGAATAACCATAGGTTCGGATGCCAATTAGCTTGAGTATTAAAGACATAAACTTGCAACCCGTAAAGGCATAGTTCGGCCCCGAGTGCAGAAATCACACCAGAGAAGAATCCTAATGCCCCAAACTCAACAAATATTGATTGTCTGACTAAACTGCTTTTTGCTCCCAGCACTCTTAATAAAGCACCTTCTTCAAGCCTTTCCTCAAGGGTAGATCGTACACTGGCTAACAACACTAAACCGCCGGCACACAAGATACACAAGAGGACTAATTGAATGGCCTGTGACAATTGCCCAATAATGGTTTGAATCTGCTTGAGGATATCTCCCACATTTAAAATCGAAACAGTGGGGTAATTCGACATGCCTTTATAAAAATCCTGCGCCTTATCGTTGTCAACAAACAGGCTACTGACGAAATTAGCAGGGTAATCTTGTAGCGCATGTTTAGGCAAAATCAAATAAAAATTAGGCTGCATTGTCCCCCAATCAACTTCTCTTACTGAAGTGATGGGCAAGGTAACAATATTGCCACCAATGTTAATGGTGAGTTTATCACCAAGAGAAACACCGACTTCTTGTGCGACTCTTTGTTCAATGGAGAGACCTTCAGCTGAAAAATCGCCTTCTAGCAATGTGTTTCCTTGGCCTAGCTGATCTGACCATGTGAGGTTTAATTCACGATCAACTAATTCAGGTTCATTGCGCCCCTCAGGGTATAAATCGTCTACATTATCATCATTAATTTTTATGACACGGCCTCGTACCATAGGATACCAATCTGAATGTGGTATTTCTAATGCTTGGCTGGTTTGATTAATGGCGTCAATTTGATTGCTCTGAACATTAAAAATATAGTGATTAGGCGCATCTTCTGGAAGTTGCTTTTGCCAGTCACTGATTAGACTCGACTGCACACCAATGAGGATTAGCGTCAACATAATGATCAAGGTAAAGACCAACAGCTGAAACAAGTTCGGTATCAAGCGGCGATATAATGAAGCAAGACCAATTTGCCAGCCACTGGTTGCACCAGAGGTCAACCTTCTGCCTAGCTTGAACGCTCCAATGCCAATTAACCCGACAATTAAACCAATGCCAACAATACTCAATGTCATTACAGTAGGTAGTAAAAAGCCTTTAGTATAGATACACATAAGCGCGTACATACCAGCAAAACCAAGAGAGTAGATAATGGCGGTGTTTTGCTCAATTTTAGCCGTAGGTTGTAATACCGAAAGTGGTGAAATTTTAATTAAACGCATCACTAACGGTAAACAAAACGCCAACATGGATACCAAACCGGTTGCAATCCCTAGCCATAAACGACTAATAGATGGTGACGGTAATTCAGTCGACATCAAACCAGATAGTAATGTGGCGATAATCTCTTGTATCCCCCAGCCTATCGCTAAGCCAATCAAGGTACCGACACAGAAGAGCAAGCTTAGTTGTTGAAGAAAAGCCAAGCTTAAGAATTTAGGGGTCGCACCAATGGTTTTTAGGATGGCGACTTGCATCAAGTGGCGTTTTACAAAGCGAGCAGACGCCAATGCCATAGCAATACCTGACATGACAACAGCCAATGTTCCCGCCAACAACAAAAATGATTCTGCTCGACTGATGGTGTTGCCAACGCGCTCACCACTTTGCGACGGAGTACGCCAGCGCTGACCATCAACCAATTGAGGGGTTAGCCAATCGCCGTATTCTTGCAAGGCGTCTCTATTTCCGGCGAGCAACAGGGAGTAGCGCACTCGACTTCCAGGAATGATTACCTGTGTTTTAGCTAAATCCTTGTCATTGATTACTGCTCTTGGTGAGATAGCAAATGCCGACGTGGTTGATCCAGGATCTCTCACCAAAAACTGACTAACACTAAATTCAGCTTCTCCTATTTCCACTTTATCGCCAAGACTGACGCCCAACATGCTAGCCAACCTAGAAGACAGCCATACTTCACCCGTGGCTGGTGGTTGAGTCCACTGTTGTCCCTGACCGAAAAGCGTTTGATCTACTAAATAAGCCCCTCTTAGAGGATAGGAATCCGTAACAGCACTGATTTGTGCCAGTTGCAAACTGTCTTTTGCGAACATCATGGTTGTAAAAGATGTTCTTTGTGCTTGCTCTAAGCTCAGATCATCTGCTTTTTGGATCCAGTCTAATGGGATGTTCTCATCACTTCGGACCAAACGATCTGCCGCTAATAAGTTAGCAGACTGCTCTTCAAACGACAGTTGTAAGCGGTCAATAAAGAGCCCAATAGATGTCACTGTACCGACCGATATAACGAGCGCGGCCAAGAGTGTAAGCAAATCGCCGCTGCGAAAATCTCGAACCATTAATCGAAATATGAACATCATAGGGACTTTTCCGTTAGTTGACCGGATGACATGATCAATTGACGATCACACATTTTAGCAAGTTCATTGTCGTGGGTTACCATGACAAGAGTCGTGCCTTGTGATTGGTTAAGATCAAACAGCAAATCGATAATCAACTTACCGTTTTCTTCATCTAGGTTTCCAGTTGGTTCGTCCGCAAATAGGATTTTAGGCTGAGAAGCAAACGCTCTGGCGATCGCAACACGCTGCTGCTCCCCACCTGACAATTGATTAGGGTAATGCGTTAAGCGATGTGATAAGCCAACTTTTTGTAATAAAGCTTCCGCTTTCTGTCGTGCGTCTTTGTCCCCTTTTAATTCCGCTGGCAGCATTACATTTTCGATCGCTTGTAAGCTTGGCAGCAAGTGAAATGATTGGAAGACAAAGCCAACGTACTGACCTCGTATTATGGCGCGTTTTTCTTCACTTAATGCTGAAAACGCTTGATCATAAACAAAAATATCCCCTGACGTGTTAACATCTAACCCTGCTAATAGGCCAAGTAATGTCGACTTACCAGAGCCTGATGCACCGACGATTGCGACAGACTGACTCTCCAGAATTTCCATATTGATTCCTTTCAATATGGTTAAATCCCCTGTATTTGATGTCACTGTGTGAGTAAGATTACTGACCTTAATCGCCGTTCTATTGCTCATGCTTTAATACTCTGAAGGTTAAATATGTTTGTAAAAGCCATTCAAAAAATCGTTTTAACATTTAGCTTGCTGCTTATAGCGACAAGCTCTTCTGCCGCCAATTTACTTGTCATGGGCGACAGTCTTAGTGCTGCTTATAATTTAAGACAACAAGATGGCTGGGTAAGTTTACTAAAAAATCAATTAAATCAATCACACCCAAATATTAACGTTATCAATGCCAGTGTTAGCGGTGAAACCACTCAAGGCGGCTTGTCTCGTTTTCCGGCATTATTAGAGCAATATCAACCTAAATGGGTCGTATTAGAGCTCGGTGCCAATGATGCCTTACGTGGTTACCCGTTAAATCAGACCAAAGACAATCTGAAAAACATGGTCGAACAGTCTCAGAACCTTGGCGCGAAGGTATTACTAATTGGCAACCAGATCCCTCAAAATTATGGTAAACGTTATACCAAAATGTTTTTTGAGCTCTACAAAGACGTTGCCGATCAATATCAAATTGCCTATTTGCCCTTCATGCTGAAAAACGTCGCTCTCAATAAAGAACTTATGCAAAATGACGGACTACACCCTAATAAAGAAGGCCAACCTATTCTGCTAGAAAATATCCTGCCATATTTACAGCCATTATTAGACGAAAAATAAGGAAAATTAATGAAAGCCGTTTTTCTAGATAGAGGCTCTTTCCCTGAAAATTTGAGTATCCACTTCAACAAAAGCATTACCAATTATGTTGAATACCATAATACTCATGAAACAGAAGTAGCTGATCGCATCCAAGACGCCGACATTGTACTCACGAATAAAGTCGTGATCAGTCGCGAGCAAATTAACAACGCCTCGGTTCTGAAACTCATTCAAGTAATGGCAACGGGTACCAACAACGTGGCCATGGAAGCTTGTGAAGAAAACGGCATAAAAGTACAAAACGTGGAAGGATATTCTGCTACCAGTGTCCCTGAGCACACATTTGCCATGTTGTTAGCACTGCGTCGTAACCTTGCCTCATACCTTCAAGATGTACAGTCTGGTGCTTGGGCTAAATCGGAATTCTTTTGTTTAATGGATTATCCCATTAAAGATTTATCTGGTTCCAAAATGGCCATTATCGGTAGCGGTCAATTGGGTACACAAGTTTCGATACTGGCAAAGGCATTTTGCATGCAAGTCATGTTTGTAGAAAGGAAAAACCAAACAGATATACGTGATGGTTATGTTTCTTTCAACCAAGCCATAGAGGACGCTGACATCATTAGTTTGCACTGTCCTTTAACGCCAGAGACCCAAAATTTAATAGGTGAAATCGAATTTAAGCGCATGCAAAATCATGCTCTACTGATCAACATGAGCCGAGGCGGTATCGTCAACGAAGCGGCCCTTGTTAAAGCCATAGAGTCAAAACAAATTGCTGGGGCAGCATTTGATGTTGCGGCACAAGAACCCATGCCCAATGATTCACCATTATTTCATTTAACCCAATCCCGCAATTTTTTGCTAACGCCTCATGTTGCTTGGGCAAGTCAAGGAGCAATGGAAAAACTTGTGCAGATTGCCATTGGTCACATACACGACTTTGTAGAAGCTAACCAATGATGCTGGACATACTTTATCAAGATGAGTTTCTTGTGGCTGTAAACAAGCCAGCTGGTTTACTGGTGCATCGAACGCATTTAGCAAAAGACGAAGAAGATGCGGTCGTTCAGCGTTTAAGAGATCAAACAGGACAATGGGTATTTCCTGTTCATCGACTGGACAGAGGTACTTCAGGGGTTTTGGTAATGGCTTTTTCACCCGAGATTGCTCGTGGTCTAGCAGAACAGTTCAGTCAATCCCAAACCGAAAAAACCTATCATTGTTTAGTTCGTGGTTTTAGTCCGGAAGAAGGTCACATTGACTACCCTCTTGCTAAATTAAATGAACAAAAAGGCCGCTCACGATTTAAAATCACCGGCACTGAGAAGGAAGCTGAAACACTGTTCAAAAGATTGCACCGCTATCAACTTCCCATACCTGTAAGCCGCTACCCTGAAATGCGCTTAAGCTTATTGGAAGTGACGCCCAAACAAGGGCGTAAACATCAAATACGTCGTCACTTTAAACACCTGCTGAATCCATTGGTTGGCGATACCTGCTATGGCTGTCGCCATATAAACAAAGCCTTGCGAGCGCAATGGGGAGAGGATTTGCGACTCATGTTACACGCTTCTTCTTTATCCTTCGCTCATCCAGTTGATGGCCATAGGCTAACCATTGAAGCTGAATTTCCTAATACCTTACAAGATGTGATTAATAAGATAGCACCCTATCAAATTGATTAGCGCCCTGGGCGGGCGCTTGACTGACTGACCATCTGAATATCCAGCCTTCTTGAGGTTGGGATTTTAGATTAACGGTTTGTGGGCAAAATTCATCCACCCAGAAGCCACAGGATAGCAATACTTTTATCGAAGATTTATTGTAATCCGCCACTTTCGCGTAAATGTCTCTTACGCCACGACATGCCCACACCAGCAATAAATGCTTTAGGGCAAATTGCGCGATACCGCGATTAACAAAGCACTTGTCTATACGATATGAGACTTCAATCGTGTCCTTGTTTTGATCTAAATATTGAGCATTAAAACGACCAACAATTTTACCGTTATGTAAGCAGACTAAAAATTGCATACCTGCGTCGTCATTCAATAGTCTTTTCTTGATCAGAGATAGACTTGGCGCATGGCCTGAGTAGTGCGGCAAGAAGTCAGCAAACCACTCTTGATTGTTGGTTTCGAATTGCAACATATGCGTTAAGTCAGCCAATTTTGCAGGGCGTATGTGTAGTAAATCTTTCATGTGTCTGTTGTATCTTTGAAGCGTATATAAATGTTAGACCAGTTCACCTAAAATTGCGCTTTATTGTTTTAATATTACTAATATTCACTTAAGGCCTTTCTTTGAAGTGGTATACTCATCCCAAGTTGTATAAACATTTTAGAAGTTGGTTATGAAAAATCGTAATATCGTTTATTCCACCGATCAGGGGCGCTTATGCCCAGACTGCGAACAACCCACCTCAGAGTGCCAGTGTCACAAGACTGAAATCGTCGGTGACGGTAATGTCAAAATCGCTTTGGAAACGAAAGGCCGCAAAGGTAAAGGGGTTACAACGGTTAAAGGGCTACCCTTAACAGAATCCCAACTTAAAACTTTAGCCAAAAAGCTCAAGGCGCAATGCGGTACAGGTGGCTCTGTTAAAGACGGCCAAATTGAAATACAGGGTGATAATCGGCAAAAACTAAAAACTCTGCTTGAAAAAGAAGGCTATTCCAGTAAATTTGTGGGTGGCTAAAATCACAATAATAGCCTTTAATTAAACAAGCTCATATTTCTATCAATTTTTTATATATATCAACATCATCGATATGGCTGAGTAATTACTCAAAAGATGGAATACCGCCAAAAAAAGACTCTTTAATGGTGATGAGTTGCAGTAGAGGTACCTATGTTCCAGCATAGTATGAAACAGGCCAATCAGCTTATGCGGTCGGCCATTCCATTAATGGTCAAGTTGGACATTCCGCCAACGCCATACAACTATGGCATTTGGTATGAATATGCATCAAATAACAATCCCAAATTAAATCAAGTTGTTGACCGCACCATTCGTCGCTTCGGTAGCCTACCTGCCTTTGTTTCAAAAGAACTGTTCAATGAATTTATTATTGCCGATGACATTAAGCAGGCAGACGCACAACACAAAAGTTTGGATGAGCTCACGGAGAAACTCAATGACGAGAGCGCGTCTGTCACCAAAGAGCTTTCCACCTTCACTCAATCTCTTAGTCATACTCGAGCAGCCCTAAAAGTAAACACAGATAAAGAAAAGCTTCTTCATATCGCGAATTTGCTTGATCGGCGTACATTTAAAGCCAACCAGGTAGTAGAGCAATTTGGTCAAACAGTGTCAGAAGTTCAAAATGAATTGACCCGTCTTAGACGAGAATTAGCCGAGGTTAAGAAAAGCACTGAAGTAGATCAAATGACCTTATTGGCTAATGAAAAAGGATTTGAGCGTACCCTATTCTCTTTGGCTCCCTTTGCTGAAGACGATCTTACTCTATTGATAATCGACATCGATAACTTGAAACAAATAAATCAAGACTACGGTAAGAAAGTCGGTTCTTCGTTAATATTGTATATAGCAAAGATTTTATCCAGCTTTTTACCAGATCGAGCGTATGTTGCTCGTCTTAAAGGCGGTCAGTTTGCTGCTTTGATCAATGACATGGAGCTTGGTGAAGCATCAGAGTTAGCGGATGCCGTTCGCTTGAACATTTCAAATCAAAAGATCCGTAATAAAGACAGCAATACTTTGTTGAAGCAAATTACGGTCTCCATTGGTGTTGCGACCTTACTCGGTGACGAGGGGCCAACCGAACTAGTACAACGTGCTCAACATTATTTAATTTATGCGAAACGGTCTGGCAAAAATCGCATTGCTCATCATGTATAAAGGAAAAACGTCATGACATCGTCTCAAGTTCAATCCAATCAGATGCTTTTCGAAGTGAGAGATTATGAGTGTGATATGCAAGGGATCGTCAATAACGCTGTGTATCAAAATTATCTTGAGCATGCTCGTCACAAGTTCATAAAAACCAAAGGGCTGGATTTTGCAAAAATCACCGAACAAGGAATTAACTTGGTGTTAATGCGTGCTGAAATCGATTACAAACGCTCATTGAAAAGTGGGGATGAGTTCTACATAGAAACACATGCTGAACGCGAGTCTAAACTCAAATTTGCTTTTTATCAGAAAGTGGTACGCAGCCATGATCAACAGGTCATATTACAAGCAAAGATGCTGGTAGCATCCACCAATCAACAGGGAAGACCAATTGTTTTTGACAAAGCCGATAAGTTGTTTGAATAAATCAAATAGCGTATTCATCAACATAGGTTTTCTCTTTAGACGCGTATTCTTAGCGCCGCACCTACTCCTTGTTTTGCTCTAGGTTTATCAAAATAAAATTAAAGTCCTTTTCTAGTTACTCTAACCACCATATTCCCTTATAAAGTAACCAAAACAGGACTTTATATAATATATTGACATATTTCAATTAAAGTCCTATTTTTAACTCATTAGCACCTATAATATCGTTAATGTAACTAATTTGGACCTTAATAATGGCAGTGACGACAGCAACAGCCCTTGCAGAAGAAATTGGCGAACGCTTAAAACAAGCGAGACTCAATAGAGACTTAACTCAATCCGAGGTGGCCACACTGGCGGGCGTTGCCCGTAAAACCGTTCTGAATGCAGAAAAAGGTAAAGTCCAGCTTGAGGTTTTTATCGCTCTTTTGATGGCACTTGATCTAACCGAGCAATTGGACTTATTTTTGCCAAAACAGCTAATCTCCCCTTTGCAGCTCGCAAAACTACAAGGGAAGCAACGCCAAAGAGCCTCGGGCCAACGCCGCAATACCAATGAGGAACAAGCCTCATGGTAATGGAAGTCATCAATATTAAGTATCACGGGGATGAAGTTGGAGCCTTGAGTTTTGATACCGATAAAGGTTTAGGGTCTTTTGAATATGCGCCGAGCTTTATCAAAAAAGGTATTGAACTGTCCCCTATCAAAATGCCATTAGCAAAACGTATCTACAGTTTTCCAGCATTATCCTATGACACCTTTAAAGGATTGCCGGGTCTTATCGCGGACTCGCTACCAGATGATTTTGGTAATGCGGTACTCAACGCTTGGGTCGCGTCTCAAGGTCGCTCGCCAAATGACATCACACCCTTACAAAGACTTCAATATACTGGTAAACGAGGCATGGGAGCTTTGGAATACGCCCCTGCCAAGAAATTTCGTAGCCTCAACGCGTCACAATCCATTGAAATCAAAACACTGATCGCCATTGCCCAAGATATATTAGATTCTCGCAGTCACTTTGAAATCGAATTGAATCAGAATGAACAGGAAGACCGTGAAGCCATGTTGTCGTTACTGTCTGTTGGTATGAGCGCCGGCGGAGCAAGGCCAAAGGCTGTATTGGCATTTAATGATGAGTTTACTCAAGTTCGATCAGGACAAACTGATGTGCCCAATAGCTTCACCCATTATCTAATGAAGTTCGATGGGATTAGCGAACATAACAAGCAGCAGGAAACGTTTGGAGACCCATTGGGTTATGGAGCCATGGAATACGTTTATTATTTGATGGCAACAAAATGTGGCATCAACATGATGCCAAGTCGATTGCTTCATGAAGGTAATCGACGACACTTTATTACTCAACGCTTTGATCGAATCAAAAACCAAAAAAGACACATACAAACACTTAACGGAATAGCTCACGTTGACTATAAAAAGCCAGGCTCATTCTCATACGCAGAATTGTTTGGTATTGCACGTCAGTTGAAACTTGCTGCACCAGAAGCAGAGCAATTACTAAGGCGCATGGTGTTTAATATTATTGCACGAAACCATGACGACCATTCCAAAAATTTTGCGTTTAGTCTAGCAGATGATAAATGGTCTCTCGCGCCAGCTTATGACCTTGCCTACAGCTATAAGCCTGGCAGTAAATGGGTAAACAGTCATTGGATGAGTTTAAACGGTAAAAGAGACGATTTCAGCCGTGCTGATTTTTACAGCCTTGAAAAACTTAGCCCATTATTTAGCAAAAGAAAAATAGACAGCATCATAGATGAAACCATTGAGCAGATATCTTGCTGGCATCAGTTGGCAACAGAATGGGAAGTCCCTAACACTTTAATAAAAGAAATTAACGGCAACCTTAGGCTGAACATTTAAAGATTAGATGCATACCAGCTCGTTTTAAATAAACGTAAAATTCATGGCTTTAAGGGTAATAAAGGGGATTTCAAGTAACAGGCTGGGAGAATGAAGATACAGAGTTTTCTCTACCGTACCAGGCATTGCGACTAGTACAATAGAGAGAATCTTGGATAAATTACTGATAAATCAAACTTTTAACCATCAACAATTTAAGAATAATGGCGGTGAGCAAGAGATTCGAACTCTTGATGCCTTTCGACATACACACTTTCCAGGCGTGCTCCTTCGGCCACTCGGACAGCTCACCAAAACCGATCAATACGCTCCGCGTAATGAGTGCGCATATATTAGTGATGGCGAACCCTTTTTGCAACCGATTTTTCTGGAATTATTGTTAAAAATTAATCCCTTACCCATTCTAGTCTGTCAGCCAGCATTGGGTCAGGCGATGGTTTAGGTTGCTCTTTTGCTGTGCCAACATAGATTAGACCAACAATTTGATCATTTGAGTCCAATTCCAAAAGGTTTTTCGTTTTCTGGGTAAAGCAAGCAGGCCCACTGCGCCACATTCCGCCATAACCTAATGCGTTGAGCCCCAAAAGTACCTGCTGAGCCGCTGCAGATGTCGCCATAATTTGCTCAATGGCAGGTACTTTTGGATGATCTTGAATGTGTGCATAAATTAACAAAACAGCAGGTGCTCGATATGCCTTTTTGATAAAAGAGTCTTTTTTGCTTTCAGGTAAAGCGGCTACTTCGGATAAAGCATGCTGCCAATATATTTCTCCTAGCTTAGCACGCCCTTCTCCTTCATATATACGATAACGCCATGGCCTAAGATTACCATGATCGGCTGCCCGACTGGCGGCCTCTAGGATTGCTTGCCATTCATTTTCTTGTGGTGCAGGCTCTGTTAAAGCAGGCTGAGATACACGATTACGTATAAACGTTAAAATTTCTTTACTCATAGAAAAACAAATTCCTTTAATATAAATCGTATGGATGGCAATACTTTAACATCCACCAAACGTTAATGATAATGGATATCACATAAAACCTTTTTAGGTCTAGGAGTTTTTATGCCAAAGTGGCTTATTTGGACAACCCTTGAATTGACAACGCTGCTATTGGTGGGCTGCATTACACTGGTTTGGCTATCCTATTCTTTGAAAAAGAAAATCTCTGAGCAACAGGCGTCTAACGAGATAGAATCCGCAACGGATGAATCACACTTTCATGAAGATCCAAAAAAAGAGGATCAGTCTTATAAGCATTTTGCCCAGTATCTGGATAAACAAATTAGCCACGCCGCTGAATCCATTAAACCCAATACAATGGAGCCCCACCAAATTAATACCTTGAAAATTTGGGGGACTGTATTAAGAGCAGAACGCGCTATTGTACTAAATCAAGTCAGTGATAATCCCAAACCCATTTTGACACGTTTTCTGTCCAGTCTGCTGTACGCCCTATCCACTCCTAAATTGCAAACAACCAACCCTGAAGATTTAAATAAAAACCTTAAGAGTATGGAAGAGGAGTTTTATCAGACCTCTGAGCTTTTGATCAGCAAAGAAACCTTGTCAAAGAATCAGCAAAGACTTAATGACGACTTGCGTAAAAGTATCGACAACGCCGTCGCCAAGTTACAGCGTTTAAAAGTCAAAAAGAATGAGCAGCAACGACTACAGAAAGAAGCCGAAGCGTTAAAAAAACGTATTTTACGACTTGAAGAGCTGCAAAGCCAAGAAGCCAGCCAAGCCAATGTCGTCTCTATAAAAGCCAACACTACCACAAAATCCAGTGAGCAAAACCGTACGGCTTCATACAAGCAAATAATGTCATTAAATAGCTTGGCTGATCGACAACAAATGGTAATAGATCAGTTAAGAAATGAACTTGAACATAGCGGACAAAATGCTTCATCAGAGCAAGCGGAAGAAGCACAGAAGGTCGCTGTTGCGAAATTAGAGCGCATGTCTCAAGAGTCGCAAAGCTTGATCATTCAACTAGAGGCCGAGTTAGAAAACTCCGATTTAAGCATAGAGTCATTAAGGCAAGATATTCAGTCTAAAGACGCGAAATTAGCCGAAATGGACAGAAAGCTCAGCTCAAACAATGAAACTGTTATCGGTAATTTACAAACCTTATCGAGCAATAAAAAAGCAGCACTAGGATCACTGAAAGAAGGCTTAAGCAATGCCATCGAATCTAATTCAACCAACAATTTATTGGAACAAGAAAAAGACACTCACTCTTTAGAGCGTTTGTTACAAGAATCAGAGACCTGTGTCACTCTCCTAGCGCAAGAGCTAGAAATGGCAGAGCAATCTAATAATGAGTTACAAGCTAAAATGGACGCTCTCATATTAAATAATCCAGATTTTGGTGCAAACTCCATCCCGTTAAAACAAGAGAAAGAACGAAACCGAAAGTTAGCTCAAGCCACCACACAACTCAAAGAGCAGCTAGCCACTCACATTGGGGAAAAAGATTACCAGGAGTTGCGGGTCAGCTATAACAAGAAAAGCTTAGAATACGATCGATTACAACTTGCTTATTCTGACTTAGAAATGAAATATTTAGGTACGCTTAATAAATAGCATCGACGTTAAACGCATGCTTCTGCAATATGTGTTTGCTATAAGGAGCATGCGCTACTACTTTCAGTTTTAGCTATTGTTAAAGTTAAGCATTCTCTGAAGTGGGATTAATGCCTTCTCACGTAAAGCATTGGAGACTTCAATCTGGCCAGAGTTATCTCTCAAAGCATTGCGTAGCAACTCAAGGCTATTCAGCGCCATCCAAGGACAGTGCGCACAGCTACGGCAATTCGCGCCCGAACCGGCGGTAGGCGCCTCAACAAAACGTTTATCCGGTGATGCCTGTTTCATCTTATAAAAAATGCCACGATCAGTTGCCACAATATAAGTACTATTAGGCATGGATTTAGAGGCATTTAAAAGTTGAGACGTAGAGCCAACAACATCAGCAACCTCAACAACCGATTCTGGGGATTCAGGATGAACCAATACAGCGGCATCCGGATAAATGGCTTTAAGGTCTAATATGCCTTTTGCCTTAAACTCCTCATGAACAATACAAGCACCATCCCAAAGAATCATATCAGCACCTGTTTCTCGCTGAATATAACCACCAAGATGCTGATCTGGAGCCCAAATGATTTTTTCACCTTGATCGACAAGATGATTTACTACATCCAGAGCAATACTAGAGGTAACAACCCAGTCTGCACGTGCTTTAACGGCCGCTGACGTATTTGCATACACCACGACAGTTCGATCGGGATGTTGATCACAAAACGCTGAGAATTCATCGATTGGGCAGCCAATATCCAAAGAACAAGTTGCTTCCAAGGTTGGCATGAGGATGGTTTTTTCTGGACTCAAAATTTTTGCGGTTTCGCCCATGAACTTTACCCCAGCCACAACTAAGGTTTGAGCGTCATGATTTGCCCCGAAACGAGCCATCTCAAGAGAGTCTGCAATGACACCACCAGTTTCTTCTGCTAGCTCTTGGATCGCGTCATCTGTGTAGTAATGTGCAACAAGAACAGCATTTTTAGCTTTTAACAGTTGTTTGATTTCCTGACGAATCTGCTCGTTATCAATGACAGGCGATTCTAGACTCTTTTCAGCGTCAGCTAGGTATTGTTGGACAGTATTACGAAGAGCGGCTTTTGTGGAAGTATCAAACATCTTATTACCCCTGCTAAAACTGGGCGCGAAAAGAGCATTGCTAACAGAATGTATGGTGTCACGCCAAATCATTATGGCGAAGTATCAAGATATAGCCAATGCCATGAAAAAAGAAAATTGGTGGGTCGTACTGGATTCGAACCAGTGACCAATTGATTAAAAGTCAACTGCTCTACCAACTGAGCTAACGACCCAACGGGATGCGTATAATACAGAGCCCGTTGAGAAATGCAAGTTATTTAAGTTTACTCAAATAACCCGCAGCTAACTTAGCTGTCTTACTGTTTGGAAAACGTTGAATTACGTCTTGCAGATAAGTCTTTGCCTGTTCTGTACGACCTAGTTGATCATTCACCGTACCAAGCTTGTAGAGAGCGTCTTTTTCTTTACCATGACCAGGAAACTTCTGAATAACAGTATTAAAAGACTCTAACGCTTCTTCTGATTTACCCTGCACTAATTTAACTTCACCTAACCAGTAGTAACCATTACCCGTTAATGTGTTGTCTGGGTAAGTCATTACAAATTGACTAAATGCTTGCTCAGCTTGAGCAAATTCTCGTTGATGAATTAAATTATAAGCTTGGGTATAAGCTTCTTTTGCCGCAGCACTTGGCGTTTTTAAAGAAACAGGCGCCAATGGCGTTGCTGGAAGACTGGCGGTTTGATCGATACTTGGTTCAGTGTTTCCAACAGTTTGCGGAGACGACTGAACAGGAACTGGGTTTGATAGAACAGGTTGTGAAGAATATGTCGCCGGGGTTGAATCTTTTTTGGCAGAAGCTGACATCAATAATGAAATCCGCTTATCAAGATCAATGTATCGATCTCTTTGGCTTTGCTTCATTAGTTTAAGTTGATGCCCTTGCTGCTCTAATTGCCCCCGTAAGTGTTGCACTTCCTGCTGTAAAGTTTCCAGCTGGAACAACAAGTCTGCGGCGGCACTAGGCGACAAACCCACTGTTGGTTGGCTTGATTCAGACAAAGCAAGTGGTGCTGTTAAAGACAGCACCACTGCTAAAGAGCGAATCTTTATGTCTTTGCCATTCATTATTCGTAGCGAACTTCAACGCGACGATTAAGTTGCCAAGCATCAGCATCGTGACCGAAAGCAACTGGCACTTCTTCACCAAAACTTACTGTTTCGATTTGAGAAGCAGCAACGCCTTGGATTGTAAGGTAACGACTAACTGCTTTAGCACGACGCTCACCTAGAGCCATGTTGTATTCACGAGTACCACGCTCATCAGCATGACCTTCAAGAACAATACGCGCATCTGGGTTCGCAACCAAGAACTCAGCATGTTTCGCTAGCGCTTCACGTGCTGCTGGACGAACGATAGACTTGTCGAAATCGAAGTAGAATACAGTATCAACACCAGCAAGTGGATCAACCATTGGCTCTTCTGTTGCTTCAGCAGAATCATCAACAATAACACTTGTTACAGCACCATCTTCACCAGCACCAAATGATTGGTCTGTAGAGTCAGCAGCAGCTGAATCTTCAACTTGTTCAGTTGAAGTTGCGTCTTCTGCAACTGTTGAAGAATCAGTATCTGTTGCTGTTGTACTACAGCCTGCTAGCCACGCAGCAGACAACCCAATTACAGCAAACTTACCTAGTTTGTTTACACTCATTATTCACTCCTCAATGTCTTTATTTGAAATACGGGGACCAAGATGGTTCACGTACATCACCGTCTGCTGATGGTAACCTATATTTAACAAGTCCATCAACGGATACTACGGCTAAGATACCCTTTCCTTTATAGGTTGTGGCATATATCACCATGCTGCCATTCGGCGCGATGCTTGGCGATTCGTCTAAGTAAGTCTCTGTTAGAATCTGAACTCGGCCTGTTTTCATATCCTGCAACGCAATATGATAGTTGCCATCATTCTTCTGAACAGTCACAAGATAACGACCATCAGGTGTCATTCTTGCTCTGGTATTAAGGTCACCTTCAAATGTCACCCTTTCTACCTGCTTACTATTAACATCTAATCGATAAATTTGTGGGTTACCACCTCGATCAGACGTAAAAACTATTCCTTTACCATCAGGCTCCCAACTCGGCTCTGTATCGATCGCATAATGGTTTGTCATACGCTCGAGCTTTTGTGTTGCAATATCGAGCGTATAGATTTCTGGATTGTTATCTTTTGATAACACAATCGCCAGTTTCTTTCCATCTGGAGACCAAGCAGGCGCACCATTTAGACCTCTAAATTGTGCTATTTGCTGACGTTTTCCAGAAGCTAATTCTTGTATAAAAATGTTAGGGCGTCGGTTGCGAAACATTACATAAGCAATTTTACGACCATCACTACTCCAAGATGGCGATAATATTGGCTCTTTCGATTCAACGACAACCTGAGGTCTGTGACCATCCGCATCAGCCACTTGTAATCTAAACAAAGGTGACTTTCGATCACCTTCAGCAGTAACATATAAGATTCTAGTACTAAATGCACCACGAGAACCTGTTAATAATTCGTAAATTTTGTCACTAATATAATGCGCAGCATCGCGAAAATTATTTACACCAACATCAATAGAAGAATGTTTTTGTACTGGCTTTTGACTGAGTACGTTTAATAACTCAAAACCAATTCGGTATTTATTGTTCGGCAATTTTTTAACCGAACCAATGACTACATAATCGCTTTTTAATAAACGCCAGTCACGATAAAAAACATCTTCTTCTTTGCTGGGCATACTCAACATATTGCTACGAGGGATAGGCTGAAACAACCCACTTCGCGCTAAATCATCTTGGACAATTTGTGCAATATCTTCAGGTAAGGCCTCGACACCATCATAACCAAAAGGCACAACCGCAATGGGCAATAATTGATCTGCTCCACTGGTAATTTCAATCACTAATTGCGCTTTCGCTGTGCTAACAAAAAAGAAAAAAACAAAAACAGCACTTAAGCATCTTTTCAACATATTAGTTTCTCAAGTCTTGCGGGTTAAAAATTAAATCTACTCTACGGAAGTTGCGTTCAAAAATATACGAATCAACTTCAGCTAATTCTTCTATGCGTCTGACTTTATTTACTGCATCTAACGCTCGTTGATCAAATAAAGCATCACCACTTCCCTTGGTAACTTGAGCATACATCACCTCACCATTAGGTAAGAAATCAATACGCAACTCGGTTTTCATTCCATTTCGGGCGCTGGGAGGACGATTCCAAGCTGCAGCCACTCTTGCATTAATCAAACTACTAATTGACTGAACCATTTGAGCTTCTTCGGCAGCTAAGCGTTGTGCCTCTTTTTCAGCGGCTGCTTTTCGTGCTGCCTCTTCTTTAACACGTTTTTCTTCTGCTAATCGCGCAGCCTCTTGCTGACGCTTACGCTCTTCTTCAGCTAATCTATCGGCTTCAGCTTGTCGAATTAAAGCCTCTTCACGTTGTTTTTGCTGACGTTCTAACTCTTGTTGACGTTTCTCTTCAGCCAAGCGCTGTTTCTCGGCTTGTTGAGCTTGCTTTTTCTTTTCAGCTTCTTGTGCGAGACGTTTTTGTTCAGCGGCTCTCTTTTCGGCTTCCTGTTTTTTCTTGGCTGCGGCTTGCTCTTTGAGTCGTTTTGCTTGGGCTGCTTGTTTACGCTTTTCTTCTAAAGCCTTTCTGGCAACTTCTTTCTTACGCGCTTGCTCTGCTGCTTTTTTCTTTTGCTCAGCGATAGCCGCTGCTTGCTTTTGGGCTGTTTTTTTCTCAGCTTCTCGCTGACCTATGATCGTCTGCGAAACATCGACCACTTTGGCGTTTACTATAACGGGCCGTTTCGGCTCAGACTTTTCAGCATCTGAAAAACTCACGGCCAAAACAGCAGTTAATACAATACCAGCATGCAAACCAACTGCTAGGACAATGGGTAAGCTGTAACTGTCACTACGCAACCACTTCATACTCAGTTATCCGGCTCTGTCACTAAGCCTACTTTAGGTGCACCAGCACCTTGTAATGCGACCATCAATCCAACAACATCACCGTAAGGCACATTTTTGTCACCTCTAACCAATACAGACATATTTGGGTTTTGATTAAGAATCTTACGAACTTTCGTTTGTAAGTTTGCTAATGAAATCGTCTCTTGCTGGCCGCCAACATCTAAATAAAACTGACCGCTTGAGTCAACGGATGCAATTAATACATCGTTTTCATCGTTTTGTATCGGTGTTGCATTTGCATTGGGCAACTCAACATCAACACCTTGTGTCAACATGGGTGCAGTAATCATAAAGATAACAAGCAACACCAACATAACATCAATGTAAGGCACCACATTGATTTCCGCCATTGGGCGACGCTTTTCTCTCCGTCTTGAGCGAGCCACTATGCTGCGCCTCCCTCTTTGACATGAACCTTGCGATGCAAAATACTCGCAAACTCTTCGGCGAAATTATCGTAGCTAGCGCTAAGAGACTCGGCCGCCGTCGAGAAACGGTTATAAGCGATTACCGCAGGAATGGCCGCCGCTAAGCCAATTGCCGTGGCAATAAGGGCTTCTGCTATGCCTGGAGCCACTGTCGCGAGTGTGGCTTGCTGCACTTCGGCCAAACCGATAAAGGAATGCATAATCCCCCAAACAGTACCAAATAAGCCAACGTAAGGACTGGTTGATCCAACAGTAGCGAGGAATGGCAAATGCTGATCGAGCTTTTCTTCTTCACGGTACAGTGCCACTCGCATGGCTCTTTGTACGCCATCCATCACAGCGTCCGGGTCGACATTTTGATTCTGTCTCAAACGAGTAAACTCTTTAATGCCTGCCGTAAAGATGGTTTCCATTCCCTCAACTTTACGCCCTTCTTGAGTCAATTTGCGATACAGCTGACTCAAATCCATACCAGACCAAAACTGATCTTCAAATTCAGAACGTATTTTCTTTGCTTGTTTGATAACTCGAATGCGTTGAAAAATAACGATCCAAGAAAACACAGAAGCAGCCAACAAGGTCAACATAACAAGCTGTACTACTAAACTAGCGCTGGCGATTAAACCCCAAATTGACATCATGGACCTCTATTTTAAATCGTTTGGTAATTGGTAATTAAAATGTTCATAAGCTCTTTTCGTTACTTGCCGACCTCGCGGAGTGCGTATGACAAACCCCTGCTGTATCAAAAATGGCTCGATCACATCTTCAATGGTATCTTTATCTTCGCCAAGTGCGGCAGACACACTGTCAAGGCCGACAGGTCTTCCATCGAACTTTTCTATCATAGTCAACAACATACGTCTATCTAAATGATCAAACCCTTGACTATCTACACTTAACATATCCAATGCTCGTTGGGCAACTTTTTGTCCAACTAAATCAACGCCTTCCACTTGCGCAACATCACGAACACGGCGTAACAAACGATTCGCTATACGTGGTGTTCCCCGTGACCGCCTAGCCACTTCAAAGCTACCGCTATCGTCTAATTGAATGCCCATTTTTGATGCAGAGCGCGACACAATAGTAGTCAATGATTCCACGTCATAGAATTCTAGTCGTTGCACAATGCCAAAGCGGTCACGTAATGGCGATGTTAATAAACCAGCACGTGTTGTAGCTCCGACAAGTGTAAAAGGCGGGAGTTCAATTTTTATTGAACGAGCAGCAGGACCTTCCCCAATCATAATGTCCAACTGGTAATCTTCCATCGCTGGGTAAAGCACTTCTTCAATAGCAGGGCTTAAACGGTGTATTTCATCAATAAATAAAATATCACCTTCATTCAAATTGGTTAGCAAAGCAGCCAAATCCCCTGCTCGCTCTAACACAGGACCGGAAGTTGTTCTAACTTCTGCGCCCATTTCATTTCCGATGATGTGTGCTAATGTTGTTTTACCAAGCCCTGGCGGTCCAAAGACTAAGGTATGATCCAGAGGCTCACTACGTTGTCGAGCCGCTTGAATAAAAATCTCCATTTGCTCACGAACAACGGGTTGACCTATGTACTCAGACAGAGCTTGCGGACGAATAGCACGATCTACCTGCCTATCATTACCTTTTAATTCTGCTGAGATAATACGATCTTGCTCAATCATGGTTATTTCCTCAACATTCCTTGTAACGCCGCTTTAATAACAGACTCGCTGTCTGCATTGTCCATTGGCACAGCGGCAATCGCTTTCGCTGCTTCTTGGGGTTTGTAGCCTAATGCAATCAAAGCGGCCTCTGCTTCTTGCCTTGGATCCGCTTGAACTTGTTTCAATACTGCTGGTGTAGCAAACAAGTCACCTTTAGCGGCCTGGCCCAATTTATCTCGTAATTCAATAATCAATCTCTCGGCGGTTTTCTTACCAACGCCAGGGATGCGTGTTAGTGCAGTCACATCGGAATCTTGTACGTTCGCAATAAGCTCTTCCGCTGACATACTCGATAAAATAGCCAATGCCATTTTAGGGCCAATACCATTAACTTTGATTAAGACTCTAAACAATGCCCTCTCGTTTTTGTCTGTAAAACCAAACAGCGTATGGGAATCTTCTTTTACAATGAGATGTGTGAATAATGTGACTTGTTCGCCTACTTGCGGTAAATCATAAATCGTCGTCATGGACGCACTAATCTCGTAACCTAACCCCTGTACATCGATTAATAATTCTGGCGGTGATTTTTCCACCAAGGTTCCGATAATTCGTCCTATCACAACACATTCCTTACATCTTGTTCTGACCAACGTTTCGTACTTCGACCAGCACGCTTACCCGTACCGTATTCTAGACCACCGGATGTTCTGGTATTGGCATGACACAAAGCAATCGCCAAAGCGTCGGCCGCATCGGCTTGTGGCTTAGCCGTTAAGCCGAGTAATAATTGCACCATACTTTGAACCTGAGTCTTATCCGCGCCACCAGTTCCCACCACGGATTGCTTCACTCGGCGAGCAGCATATTCGTTTACCGTTAATTCTTGGAGTGATGCCGCAACAATGGCAGCACCTCTGGCTTGACCAAGTTTTAAGGCTGAGTTGGCATTTTTTGCCATAAAGACTTCTTCAATGGCAAACTCCGTTGGTTGATACTCTTTCAAAAGCGATTCAACACCATTAAAAATGTGTTTTAACCTGACAGATAAGTCTTCATCAGGTAAGCGAATACAACCACTGTTTACATACACCGGCTTACCTTTAATAATATCGATAATACCAAAGCCAGTGACACGTGAACCTGGGTCAATCGCCATAATTCTAGTTTCAGTCATGGTTTTCTCATATGCACCATCATTACTGTATATTTCAACAGGGCTTTACATTAGATGCAATGTGTAAATACAAAAAAGGCCGCGAAGTAGCGGCCTTTTACGTTTTTCTTTCGTTTCCTTAACAGCAACCGCTTAATTTAAGCGGTTCGCTTGCAAAAAAAGTTATTCTGCAACCGGCTTACGAACACGAATGCTTAATTCTTTCAATTGCTTCTCGCTAACTTCGCCAGGCGCTTGAGTTAACAAACAAGTCGCACTTTGAGTTTTAGGGAAGGCAATAACATCACGAATAGAGCTTGATCCTGTCATCAGCATAACCAAACGATCCAAACCGAATGCCAAACCACCGTGTGGTGGCGCGCCAAACTTCAATGCGTCTAGCAAGAAGCCAAACTTCTCTTCTTGCTCTTCTTCACTGATATTTAACAATTCAAAAACCGCTTCTTGCATAGACGCCTGGTGAATACGAATTGAACCACCACCTAGTTCCGTGCCGTTAAGAACCATATCATAAGCTTGTGACAAAGCCGTCAATGGATTGGCTTTCAAATCTTCAGGTGAACAAGAAGGTGCTGTGAATGGGTGGTGAATCGCGGTAATACCGCCATCACTGGTTTCTTCAAACATTGGGAAATCAACAACCCAAAGTGGCGCCCACTCACAAGTGTAAAGATCCATATCTTCACCGAGTTTACAACGCAATGCACCCAAGGCTTCGTTAACGATTTTCGCAGAATCAGCACCAAAGAAAATTAAGTCGCCATCTTGCGCTTCTAAACGTTCAAGCAATGCGCCACGTACTTCAACAGGCAGGAATTTTACAATCGGTGATTGCAGACCTTCTTCTAGGTTAGATTTGTCGTTTACCTTGATGTAAGCCAAACCTTTCGCGCCGTATATGCCAACGAACTTAGTATAATCGTCAATTTGCTTACGAGTTAGACTGTTACCGCCAGGCACTTTAAGTGCGGCTACACGGCCTTTTGGATCTGTTGCAGGACCAGAGAAGACTTTAAAGTCAACATCGGCCATCAAATCAGATACCGTCACCAAAGTCAGTGGAATACGCAAATCTGGCTTGTCGCTACCATAGCTTTCCATTGCTTCTGAATAAGGCATACGCGGGAAGGTTCCCAGATCAATGTTCATTAACTCTTTAAACAAGTTAGTGATCATTTCTTCCGTCATGGCAATGATCTGCTCTTCGCTCATGAAAGAGGTCTCAATGTCCACTTGCGTAAACTCAGGTTGACGATCAGCACGCAAATCTTCATCACGGAAACATTTAGCAATTTGATAGTAACGGTCGAAACCAGACACCATCAACAATTGCTTAAACAACTGTGGCGATTGTGGCAGTGCAAAAAAGCTACCTTGCTGCGTACGGCTTGGTACCAAATAATCACGTGCACCTTCTGGGGTTGCGCGCGTTAAAATTGGTGTTTCAATATCCAAGAAACCGTTGTCGTCTAGGTAACGACGTAGCACAGAAGTGACTTTCGAACGAAAACGCATTTTTTGTTGAATTTCAGGACGGCGTAAATCGATAAAACGATTTTTAAGACGAATGTCTTCGCCTACCGCTTGATGTTCATCCAATTGGAACGGTGGCGTTTGCGCAGCATTAAGAATCTCTAAGCTTGTGCCTAAAACCTCAATTTCACCAGTACGCATGTTTGGATTGATCGTGCCTTCAGGACGAGCTCGAACCAACCCCGTTAACTTGATCACATATTCGTTACGAACACTGTCAGCCAAAGCGAAGCTATCCGCACGATCTGGGTCAAAAACAACCTGAGTGATACCTTCACGGTCACGTACGTCTAGGAAGATAACACCACCGTGATCACGGCGACGATGAACCCAACCGCATAAAGTAATTTCTTGTGAAATGTTAGAAGCATTTAATTCGCCGCAATAATGGCTGCGCATAATTTCTTTCCTATTACTGTCTCAGTAAGAGAGCTATGTTCTTAGTGTGTCATCCTGCCAGCCAATCAACGTGAATAACTCCGTCATTTCAACCAGCAGGATAACAGAATATTTTAAGGCCAAGCATTATATGCGAAGCGAGTCCGACTCTCTATAGGTAGAGCCAAATTTGTCACGAGACAATGCAATTATTGAATTAAGTCAATCTCAAACTCTGTGCTTTTTCCAGCTAAAGTAAGTGAAATACACTCTCCTTCTTCTTGGCTTAGCAGAATTTTACCAACCGGGGTCTCTGGCGACACCAGCACCAAAGAAGAACTCTGGTACTGCAAACTCAAACCACCAGCAATATTTGAGATGAAAAAATACCTCAGAGGCATTGAACTGTTTAAGGGGACTAACCTAATTAAAGACCACAAAGCAACTTTTCCCTTCGCGTCGCCTTCAACCGGCACTTGACGACTAAATTGCATCCAATCATTTTCACATTCGATGACTCGTTGTGATTGACCGTGTGCTAAATAAGAGGATTCAAGACCAAACGTATCGTATTTAGTTTCAGCCACACTCTCCTCGTTTATTGCCGCCTCTCTTGCTTGCTGTGCAGCCGCTTTGGCTGTCTCAAACCGCGCCTCAAGCGCCCTTATAATTAAATCGATAACTGTCTTTCTATTCATATAGCGGCATACATTCTCAACATTTCTGAGCCTAGTTTTGGGATCACTTATACTAGCGTCCACAGATTCAATTATGCAAACAGTGAGATCTTGTCTAATAATAAAAAAATCCAAGTTGACAAAGTCAACTATAAAAAGTAAAGTACAATCATTCTCAAATAGAGGCAAGCCACATGCAACACAATATTAGCGAAGCACTACATGGCTTAACACTAAGTTATCGCAAAGCATTAAAGTCACTCGCTGCTGAGGCAGGTATTTTAATCCCTGTCACTCACATTCGGGCACTAAAGTGCATCACTAACATTGAAAATTGCAGCGCTCGCGATATTGCCCAAAAGTTGAGACTAGACAAATCTCAAGTCGCAAGGTTAGTAAAAGATTTGCTGGAACAAGATTACATTGAAAAAGCCAAACATCCGACTAA
Organism: Marinomonas aquiplantarum; assembly: GCF_003314975.1. Classification (GTDB taxonomy): domain Bacteria; phylum Pseudomonadota; class Gammaproteobacteria; order Pseudomonadales; family Marinomonadaceae; genus Marinomonas; species Marinomonas aquiplantarum. The sequence continues at coordinate 284,288 of NZ_QNRF01000005.1, read as the reverse complement.
TAACCGTTGCCAAGTTATTTCATTAACGGTGGCCGGTAAAGGATTACAACAAAAAATTGCCCATGTTGATAAACAGGCACGCACTCAAATGTGCAGTGGCATGACGCAACAAGAAATAGAAAGCTTTATTCAACTGACCGAGTTGATGAAAAGCAACCTAACTCAGTATTCAAAAGATTAAGGCCAAACATTATGAGCAGAATGCAACCTCGAGACTTCATTGTTATTCGTAAAGAACTGATTACACCAAATATGCTCAGAGTGACACTCGGTGGCGAAAACATTCAGACCATTCCAGATGATCAAGAGAGCGGCTATGTAAAGCTCATTTTTCCAACCAATGGTAAACCTTTATTTCGAACTTATACCATTCGCCATCAACGTCACAATGAAATTGATATCGACTTTATGCTACATGAGGATGGCGGTCCGGCATCATCATGGGCAAAATCTGCCGAGCCAGGCGACAGCATTAGCATTGGCGGCCCTGGCCCCAAAAAAATGATTGCCAACTCTGGTGACTGGTTTTTATTAGCGGGAGATATGACGGCTCTACCTGCCATCAGTGTCAATCTAGCTCAATTATCTGCAGACGCAAAAGGCTATGCTGTTATTGAAGTGGTATCTGAATCGGACATCCAGCCACTTACACACCCTGAAGGCATAAAAATTGTTTGGGCAATCAACCCTCACCCTGGTCAACAAAGTGATTTTTTACTGCAACAAGTGCAAGCACTAGACTGGCTACATGGCTTCCCTGCCGTATGGGCGGCTTGCGAGTTTAATAGTATGAAAATGCTTCGAGACTTCTTTAAGAAAGACAAAAGCGTGTCAAAAGAGAATCTCTATATTTCCAGTTACTGGAAATTGGGAAGTAATGAAGACCAGCATAAAGAAGCAAAACGACAAGATGCTGAAATGGCTTAATCCCAACAACTAGGATTTGTCCGCATGACGTCATGTTACAAACAAAAAGGCCTGCTCTTAGAGCAGGCCTTTTGCGTATTAAAGAAAAACCGTCTTTATAATCGAATGCTTTCTATGATTTGCTCAACCACATCGTCGACCACAGATCCAGTGATTGAATAATCAGCAATGTTGTCATCAGACACTAAAATTGCCACACCTGTTTGGCGAACCAAATTCGCTTCTTCATCGGTGGCATTCGCTTTCGCAAGAGCCGTTACACCGCTTCTTAACAGCAGACGCTCAATCAGTTCTGACTTATCCAACACCTGAGATGACAAAGCAATAATAGCTGGCTTTTGACCAAGGCGAGCCGCACGATCTTCAGCGGTCACTAGAGACTCTTGGTCTAACTCAACTACGGCCTCTTCGACCATACCAGCACCAACGGTAACATTGGTGAGACGATCAATAATGACCAAAGCCCCTGTCAATCGACTGTTTTGGTATTCATCAAATGCCACAGGCGTATCAAATTGTAAGACAGCATCACCAATGCCATTTAACTCAAGCTCATCAATCACACTATGCTCAAGAGTATTTACATCGATCTTATGATTAAAATGATGCACTTTACCTGGTACGGTCTGCGTACCCAACTTAAAGTCATACAGTTTACCAGGCACTAATGGCTGTTCCGCCATCCACACAAGAGACGCACGTAGTGCAGATGAAATCAACGGTTCTGCGTCTGCATGAGATAACATGTCACCACGGCTGATATCAATTTCATCCGTCAAAGTAATGGTAACGGCTTGCCCCGCTTTCGCTGAATCCAACTCACCATCAAAGGTAACAATTTTATCCACGTTAGAGGTTTTACCTGAAGGCAAAGCCACAACTTTGTCACCAGGTTTTACTTGGCCAGCTGCAATCGTGCCTGCGAAACCACGAAAATCCAAATTAGGACGGTTTACATATTGCACTGGCAATCGGAAAGCGGACTGCTTTACGTTACGATCAATTTGTACCGATTCGAGAATCGACATCAAAGAACCACCTTTATACCAAGGCGTACTCTCAGATGGATTAACAACATTGTCACCACGTAAGGCTGACATAGGAACAAATTGAATATCGGCAGGTTTACGATCGCCAAGCTGATCGACAAACTTCAAATAATCTGACTGGATGTCGTTAAAAGTTTGCTCAGAGAAATCAACTAAATCCATTTTATTAACGGCCACAACCACATGCTTAATACCCAGCAAAGAGGCAATATAGCTATGACGGCGTGTTTGTGTCTGCACACCATAACGGGCATCAATCAAGATGATCGCTAAATCACAGGTCGAGGCTCCGGTCGCCATGTTACGAGTGTATTGTTCGTGCCCAGGTGTATCGGCAATGATAAATTTACGTTTTTCCGTTGAGAAATAACGGTAGGCCACGTCAATAGTAATGCCTTGTTCGCGCTCAGCTTGTAAGCCATCCACTAGAAGCGCGAGGTCAACCTCTTCGCCCTGTGTGCCGGACTTTTTACTGTCGCGTTTAACCGCGTCCAAATGATCTTCATAAATCAATTTTGAATCGTGTAACAAGCGGCCAATTAAGGTACTTTTACCATCATCAACGTTACCACATGTCAGAAGACGCAACAGGTCTTTTTCTTCATGCTGTTTTAGGTAACCAAGTATGTCTTGGCTGATCAGTTCTGACTGGTGAGACATGCTCTTTTACTCCAAACTTAGAAATAACCTTGTTTCTTCTTCTCTTCCATAGACCCTGCTGAGTCATGGTCAATCATTCGCCCTTGACGCTCTGAACTCTTGGTCAGCAACATTTCCTGAATAATTTCAGGGAGTGTGTTGGCTTCTGACTCAACCGCCCCAGTCAATGGATAACAACCTAATGTACGAAAGCGCACAGATTTCATTTCAGGCTGTTCACCGTTTAATGGCATACGATCATCATCAACCATGATCAAAGTACCATCACGCTCGACAACAGGACGTTTTTCAGAGAAATACAAAGGAACAATTGGAATACTTTCTAAGTAGATGTATTGCCAGATATCCAGCTCAGTCCAGTTTGACAAAGGGAAAACACGAATACTTTCGCCCTTGTTCACTTTCCCATTATAGATATTCCATAATTCAGGACGCTGATTCTTAGGGTCCCAACGATGTTGCTTATCACGAAAAGAATACACGCGCTCTTTCGCACGAGATTTTTCTTCATCACGGCGAGCACCGCCAAATGCCGCATCAAAACCATATTTGTCTAAGGCTTGTTTTAGAGCTTGGGTTTTCATCACATCCGTATGTTTCGCACTGCCATGAGTGAAAGGCCCAATACCCTGTTCAAGGCCTTCCTGATTTTGATGAACAATGAGCTCAAGGCCAAGCTTGGCGACCATCTCATCACGAAACTTAATCATCTCTTTAAATTTCCAACCCGTATCCACATGCATTAGTGGAAACGGTGGCTTTCCTGGATAAAAAGCTTTCATGGCCAAATGCAGCATTACCGCTGAGTCTTTACCAATGGAATAAAGCATTACCGGATTATCAAATTCGGCAGCCACTTCACGGATAATATGAATACTTTCCGCTTCCAGCTGTTTTAGGTGTGTCAGTCTTGCCTCTGTCATAATGTCCCATCTCTAATATTAAGGCTTTAGCATTTCTCACACTATAACATGCCTTTAAGTTATAAAAACCACACCATCTAGACTTTAGTAGAATATGTATATTAAAAAAGCTATATAGACTCAACTTATGTAAAAGTACAAAAAAGGCTAAAGAGTCTCCCCTTTAGCCTTTTAAATTAGTGTGTTTCGCTGATTTCTATTGGGCGTTAAGTTGTTGCTCTAACATCAGCTGATTAATCTGCTTACGCAAACGGATTATTTCAGCATTTACCTGCGACCGGAAGGCGTCACTAGATTGAATCGCTTCTTGCTGTTGCTTCAAAGTTTGCTGCACTTGAGTTAAGTCTGACGCATTTGACGTCGAGGCTTTTTCTTCAACCGTGTTTAACTGATTCTGTAATCGGCTGAGCTCCTGTGATACGCTTTCAATGCTCAAAGCAAGCGCTTGTGTCGCTCCTTTTTGCTCATTGAGATTTTCGTCTACCCTAGTGAGCTGCACTGATTGCTGTTGAATTTTATCACTTTGACTTTTGACTTGCGTACTCAATTCTTTTGTTAAGCCGTCCATCTCTGCCACTGTTGGTAACAGCTTATTATAAGCGGCTTCCAAATCACTAAACGCATCATCTTGGTAAGCGATGCGTTTAGCTTGTGTGGAAAGATCTGATTTTAGCGTTTTAATCTGCTGCTTCAATAAATCAACAGCATCGCTGTTCTCAGCAATAGTTTTGCGGTTTCTGTCATAAGACACACCCCAAAGTTTACGGATCTCACTCTCATGAGTTTTAAGCGTTTGCTCAACGGTTTGCCCTTGTTCATTAGCCGATACATCTGCGGCCAGTAATTGATGATCAAGGTTTTCAATTTCGCTTTTTGCACCGTAAAGCTCGTTACGTAATTGCTGATTTTGCTGCCACAGCCAAAAACCAGCCGCCGCTGAAAAAACTAATATCAGAAACAAAAGAAGGTATATACCGAACAGGCTTTGCTTCTTATGAACCACAGCGGGGGCATGAGCGGGTTTAGCAGGGGAAGGCGTTGGACGCGTTTTAGGGACGTCACTCTTCTGCCTTCTTTCGCTTACTTCATCTTGATCCAAAGTCATACTTGGGATCTCTACATCATCGTCTCTTCGCATGAAAATCTAATATATTGGTTATTAACAAAAATTATGGAAAATCCAGATAGAACAATTCTAAATAATATTATCTTAGTTCTTTCGGTGCTACTATATAAGCACCATTAACTGCTTGATAACAAGCACTTTAGTTAATTAAAAGCAAGGAGAATCGTAATGTCTTTTGAATTGCCCGCGCTTCCATACGCGAAAGACGCACTAGAGCCACACATGTCTGTAGAGACATTGGAATATCACCACGGTAAGCACCACAACACATATGTTGTTAAGCTTAACGGTCTTGTTCCTGGCACTGAATATGAAGGCAAAAACCTTGAGGAGATCATTGAGTCAGCTCCTGCAGGTCCAGTTTTCAACAATGCGGCACAAATCTGGAACCACACTTTCTTCTGGAACAGCTTAAGCCCAAATGGTGGCGGTCAGCCTACAGGTGCACTAGCGGATGCGATTAATGCTAAATGGGGCTCTTTCGAAGCCTTCCAAGAAGCGTTTAACGACAAAGCCGTTAACAACTTTGGTTCAAGCTGGACTTGGTTGGTTAAAACCGCTGCTGGTGAACTAGAAATCATCAATACTAGCAATGCTGGCACACCGTTAACTGAAGGCCAAACACCGTTAATCACGGTTGACCTTTGGGAACATGCTTATTACATCGACTACCGTAATGTTCGTCCTGATTACCTAAAAGGTTTCTGGGCGCTTGCAAACTGGGAATTTGCAGCAGCGAACTTTGCCGCTTAAGATTCGTCAATCTCAAGCCAGTCAAAAAAAACGGCCTTAGTCTAACTAAGGCCGTTTTTTTATGGTTTAAACTGCGATAAGCAGTAATCACACTCTATTGCTGCAATTCTTGTTTGACCGCCAATTTAGACTGTATAAACTCAGAGTGAGGCATAAAGAGTAGTTCACTAATACGGCGTATCCTATGATCTTCATGGGCATCAAGATCGCCATCCGATAAAGCCACATGCCAAAGCCCTTTTAATAACTGCATTTTTTGCTCTAAGGATGCATGGTCATTGATCACTTTGGTAAATTGATACAGATCATTAGCCTCATCAACCCCTTTACGAGCCTCTTCATATATTAGTTCTATGTCATCACCAAGATCACTGACTTCATTTAAAATGCGTTTAATTTCTTTCTCTTCTTCTGGCGCCACGTGATGATCCGCTAACATCACCTCCATTAATAATGCCGCCACCGCCTTCTGATAGGATATTTGCTCTTCTGGCTCAATCGGCATGGAAAAAAGGCTTTTTAATAGGTTTAACATTTATAAGGTCTCCAACAAACTCTGTCTTAACTCTGAAATTAATGCATTTGGAAATTGACGATAATCTAAATATGGACACCAAACATAAGGTGGTTTAACCCAGCAATCCTGCCCCACCTGCACACTGCCTTCTAATACAGGCCATTCCTGTCGTAATTTAAGCCCAACTATAAAGACGGTGTTTGCCTTATCAGCAATGGGCTTTAGTTCCTTTGCACTAAAGGTGATCCCCACTTCATCAAATAAAGTGGCCTGTTTGTGTTCTCGCCACTGGTCAGGGTTAGCTGACGTTAACTTAGCCATGATAGTAAGGATTTTACGCCAATGATTGCCGTTCAGTTCAATCAACTGATCAACACTGTGATCTGTAGACAAGGTGTTTTCATCCAGCTTAGGTGGGGTTGGCAACAAAAATACATAATTAGCCGTCGTAATGTTTTTGCCCAATCTCATCGCATCCATATACCCTCTTTCAATAAATGAGGTGAATTTTACTAAATTCAACCTAAAACATTAGACAATACTAATAAATATAAATTAGAATTATCTAATATCAAAGGAGATCCTAATGGAAAATTTAACATACCCAATACTGGGTGGCCTATTAATTGGCCTGACAACCAGTTTCTACCTTATCACAACAGGTCGTGTGGTTGGCATAAGCGGAATTTTAGCACAGCTCTTATTCAATAAATGTCGTCTTCTGCCATTATTGTTTATTGCTGGTTTGATACTTGGTGGCAGCGCTTATGGTGTATTGGTTCAGCCAAGTATCCCCTTCCCTGAAATGAGAAGCCCTTTACTGCTGATTATTTCTGGCTTGCTGGTTGGCTATGGTACGCGCTTAGGGGGTGGTTGTACGAGTGGCCACGGGGTCTGTGGGATTTCTCGCTTATCGATTCGATCCATTGTTGCCACCATGGTATTCATGGCAACGGCCATTATTACAGTCGCAGCCACCAAATAGGAGTCGCTCATGTATGCATTCGTAACATTTTTAGCCGGCTTATTATTTGGCCTAGGCTTAGCCATCTCGGAAATGACGAACCCAGCTGTTGTCATTGGCTTTTTGGATATTTTCGGCGATTGGAACCCTTCACTAATTGCTGTAATGGGAGGTGCAATCTCTGTTGGCATGTTGGGCTACTGGATCAAAAATAAGCGTTTCAGCCCCATTATGTCGAAAGAGTGGCACGTTCCAAATCTAAAGCACATCGACCGCAAATTGCTGATTGGCGCAGGACTATTTGGTATTGGTTGGGGGTTAAGTGGCTACTGTCCAGGACCTGGGTTAACGGCATTAACAAACAACCCAATGGAAGGCATCTACTTTGTTGGAGCCTTGATAATAGGTAGCGCCATCCACCACTTTCAAAATGTGTTGTTTCGTAAATAACGTCTAAAAAAAGTGCAAACTATCCAAGGGGCTTTTTATTGCCCCTTTTTTTGTTTAAGGTGCCAAAAAATACTTGACGGGCAGTTAATTCAGCCTTAAATTGCGCCCGCGTCATTGCTGAACATAATCCGCACCGCTTCAACTGCTGCGCTAGTCGCTTAAGGCCTTCGAGCCGGATAAGTAACAGCCATAAGTAGGACGGGAGAAGGTAAAGACGTTTACTAATTTTCGGTTTATGTTTGCTTAATAGGAGCACCTCCATGTCTATTGACGTTAATGAATTCTACACACCAGAACGTTTTGCTCGTCTAAAAGCGTTTGCAGATAAAAAAGACACCCCTTTTGTTGTTATTGACACAGAAATCATCGATGAAGCTTACACTGAATTAAGTAAAGGCTTTCCTGTCGCTGATATTTTTTATGCGATCAAAGCTAATCCGGCACCACAAATTTTAGAACTCCTTAGAGATCGCGGCTCTAACTTTGACGTGGCCTCTCGCTATGAGCTGGATAAATTATTTGCCATTGGTGGCATATCTCCAGATCGTGTGAGTTATGGTAATACCATTAAAAAAGCCAAAGACGTACGCTACTTTTATGAAAAAGGTGTGCGTATGTTCGCGACAGACTCGGAAGCGGATTTACGCAACATCGCCAAAGCCGCTCCAGGCTCTAAAATCTACGTACGTATTTTGACAGAAGGCACGGTAACAGCTGACTGGCCACTATCACGTAAGTTTGGTTGTCGTCCTGACATGGCGATGGATTTGTTGATTTTGGCGAAAGAGCTTGGACTTGTTCCATACGGAGTGTCTTTCCATGTTGGCTCACAACAACGTGATATTGGCGCATGGGATGCAGCCATTGCCAGTGTGAAAGTGATTTTCGAACGTCTTAAGGAAGAAGATGGGATTATCCTTCAAATGATCAATATGGGCGGTGGCTTCCCTGCGAACTACCTTTCTAAGACAAATGAGTTATCGGTTTATGCTGAAGAAATTACTCGCTTCTTAGAAGAAGATTTTGGCGATGATATTCCACGTATCATTTTAGAACCAGGTCGCTCATTGATTTCAAATGCGGGTATTCTCGTCAGTGAAGTCGTGCTAATTTCCCGTAAATCCCATACTGCATTAAACCGCTGGGTATTTACAGATGTTGGTAAGTTTTCTGGCTTAATCGAAACCTTAGATGAATCGATTAAGTACCCTATTCATGTCGAAAAAGGGGGTGAATTGGAAGAAGTAATTATTGCTGGCCCAACCTGTGATAGCGCTGACATCATGTATGAGAACTATAAGTATGGACTGCCATTAAATTTGGCCATTGGGGATCGTATGTACTGGCTTTCGACTGGTGCTTACACAACCACCTACAGTGCCATCGAATTTAACGGTTTCCCACCATTAGAATCCTACTATCTATAAGCGTTTATCTGTGCTTATTAAAAACCTCGGAGGCTTGTGCCCCGAGGTTTTTTTATTCTTCTTTCTCAAGCACTGAAAATACGCAATAATAATTTCTTCAAGCAGGAGTTGTTATGTCTTATTTGCTCAGTGAACTTGCCATTTATCCGATTAAATCTATCCATGGAATCCAAAGCTCAAGCGCTGAAGTGCAATTTTCAGGGCTAAAGAATGATCGTCGCTATATGCTAATCAAGCCAAATGGCGAATTCATCACGGGTCGTAAACACCCTCAACTAATCCGAATTAAGGCTCAGGTGTTGCCGAACAATCAGCTTGAACTTAGTCACCCTGATGCACAAAGTACGTTAATTCTGAATCCAAATGAGTTTCCTCAGTCTTATCGAGAGGTGATCATCTGGGGCAATTCTATGGCCGCCCAGTCAGTAGGTGAAACGGCAAACCTTTGGTTTCAATCAATATTATCCGTCGAAACCGAATTGGTGTTTTTTGGTGAATCATCACAACGTTTCACCAGTCGTCGTCCTGATTCGCCTGTCGGCTTTGCCGATGGTTACCCATTTTTATTAACCACCGAAGCATCACTAGAAGAGCTCAATCGGACCTGTCCAGAACCTATCCGCATGGGGCAATTTCGCCCTAACATCGTAATCAAAGGCAATGAAGCGTTCGCTGAAGATACCTGGAAGCGCATTCGTATAGGTGAAGTGGAATTTGAAAACATTAAGCCTTGTGTGCGCTGTATCTTTACTACCATTGATCCTGATAATGCTGAGCGCAGCAAACTAGGCGAACCCCTAAAGAGCCTAGCAAAGTTCCGTAAGCTAAAAAACACCGGCATTACTTTTGGCAGCAATATGATTGCGTTAAATCAAGGGGTTATCCGACAGGGTGATAAAGTAGAAATATTAGAATATCAACAAGCGGACATCTATGAAGATAAACGCTAAATTAGCATTATCATTAATTTAAAAATAAAAAAGGGAAATCAATCGATTTCCCTTTTTTATAACAGTCTTTAGCAATGTGTTGCTAGCTGTCCATTTTGGCTAGATACTCATCGTATGTACCATGGAAATCCACAATGCCATCCGCAGTCACTTCCACGATGCGAGTTGCCAATGAAGAAACAAACTCACGGTCATGACTGACAAATAACAAGGTGCCAGGGTAATGTTCAAGCGCTAGGTTTAAGGATTCAATCGATTCCATATCCATGTGGTTAGTCGGTTCATCCATCACAAGAACGTTTGGCTTTTGCAACATCAACTTACCAAATAGCATTCGACCTTGCTCACCACCAGACAAGACTTTGACCGACTTTTTGATGTCGTTTTGTGAGAACAACAAGCGACCAAGAGTGCCACGAATCACCTGTTCATCGTCCCCTTCTTGCCCCCACTGTCCCATCCATTCTAATAGATCTACGTCTTTTTCAAATTCATGAGCATGATCCTGAGCGTAATAACCAATGTTCGCGTTATCCGACCAGTTTACGTCACCTTGAGTCAATTCAGTGTCGCCTACCAGACATTTTAGTAGGGTTGTTTTACCAATACCGTTTGGACCAATGACCGCAATACGCTCACCTACTTCGACCATCATATTCAGATCACTGAAAATCTTTTCATCGTAGGATTTTGCAACATTCTCAACCTGTAAAGCTAAACGGTGTAGCTTCTTCTCTTGCTCAAAACGAATAAATGGGTTTTGACGGCTAGACGGCTTAACCTCTTCCAATTGAATTTTATCAATCTGTTTGGCACGAGACGTTGCTTGTTTTGACTTAGATGCGTTAGCAGAGAAACGGCTAACAAAGGATTTCAATTCATTGATTTGCGCTTTCTTCTTCGCATTGTCGGCCAACAAGCGTTCACGTACCTGAGTCGCTGCAGTCATGTATTCATCATAATTACCAGAGAACAAACGCAGTTCACCGTAATCCAAGTCAGCCATATTGGTACAAACAGAGTTCAAGAAGTGACGATCGTGGGAAATAATAATCATGGTGCAAGTACGTTCGACTAACACCCCTTCCAACCAGCGAATGGTATTAATATCCAAGTTGTTGGTCGGCTCGTCCAACAATAAAATATCAGGATCAGAAAACAAAGCTTGAGCCAGCAAAACTCGCAGTTTCAAACCAGGTGCGACTTCGCTCATTAAACCGTAATGCTGCTCAGTTGGAATACCAACCCCTAACAATAACTCACCGGCACGAGCATCCGCCGTGTAGCCATCCATTTCAGCAAACTCAGCTTCTAAATCACCAGCTCGCAAACCATCCTCTTCAGTCATTTCAGCTTTCGCGTAGATGGCATCTTTTTCAGATTTAATCGCCCAAAGTTCAGTGTGTCCCATAATGACAGTATCAATAACTGAATATTCTTCGTAAGCAAACTGATCCTGTTTCAGTTTACCTAGGCGCTCATTAGGATCTTTAGACACGTTACCCGCGCTCGGCTCTAAGTCACCACCTAGAATTTTCATGAAGGTGGATTTACCACAACCGTTTGCACCGATGAGTCCATAGCGTTTGCCTTCGCCAAACTTTACAGAGACGTTTTCGAATAGAGGTTTTGCACCAAATTGCATGGTGATATTGGCTGTTGTTAACAAGGTTTTGTTCCACTCTTCATTAAATAAATTGTTTTTGCCCCATTGGGGCAATTAAGTGCGCGCATTATCGCATAGAAAGCCCATGGGTTGCGAACCTGTTCTGATATCGATCAATACACTTATTGCGAATAACGGACATTTCATCACCGCACTCTCACTTATGATTACAAAGGAATATGATGCGTTACTCGACCACACAAAAAGCACCTAGTGTATTGGCATCAATCGCGCCACACTTAAATTATGAAAAAATCATTTAGAAACACCAAAATTGGTCGATGATTAATAGAACAAAGAAAATGACGGGAGGGTTCTTATGCAAACCGTCTTAGCAAATGAAGCAAAATACGACATATCACCAGCTGAATTAAAAAAAGGCTCCATTTTTGGCGCTCTATCTGATTCTGGCATTCAATATCTATTGGATAATGGTGTGATTCATCAAGTGGGTATGGGGGAAGAGATCTTTTCCTATGGTAGCAAAGGCAATAGTTTTCACGCTGTGCTGCATGGCAATTTGGATTTCTATAAACAGCATGGAGATAAGCAAACTCGAACCCGAACAATTAAATTCGGTGAAGCCATAGGGTTTGTCTCTATGATTGCACTCCATGAGCGAGTCGGAAGCTTGCACGCTAATGAAGACAGCCTATTACTGGAAATATCAAGTCAGCTGTTTAGTGACTTTCATGACGATTACCCATTCGACTTTGGCATCTTACTCATGAACCTTTCAAGAGATATGGCAAGAACCATCAGAGTATTAAGTAACGCTTTAGTCGAAAATGATGTTGTCGTAAAAAGAAATTAAAAACTGGCATCGAACGACACCAGTTAATATTAAGCGAAAAATTATTTTTCAGCTGCAACCACAGAGACTTCAACTAACAACTCTGGGCGAGCCATTCTAGCCTCGACGCAAGCACGGGCAGGAGCATGCCCCTCTGGCACCCAAGCATCCCAAACGGCATTCATTGCTGCAAAGTCTTTCATGTCTCGAATGTAAACCGTCGCTGAAAGAATGTGTTCCTTATCTGAGCCTGCCTGAGTCAATAATGCTTCTACTTTATCTAGCATAGTTTGTGTTTGCTCAGCGATTCCAGCATTAGCATCTGCAGCCACCTGACCACACAAATAAATTGTGCCATTGTGTTTTACAATGCGGCTCATGCGTTGACCCACTTCCAAACGCTCAATAGAAGACATATCTCACCTCAAATACTGTCGATATAAAAAGAAAAATCATACCAGTGTGTGAGCAGTATATTCATCCAAATAAATTTCAATATATAGATGAAATCACCAAATTAAACTAAAACTCCAACCCTTTCTGCGCTTTTATACCACGTTTAAAAGCATGTTTGACTTCCTTTATTTCACTCACCGTATCAGCAAGCTCAACCAACGCATCTGAAGCGCCACGCCCCGTCACGACCAAATGTTGATTTTCTGGACGCGCCATCAAGGCATCCAAAACCTTACCTTCATCAAGGTATTCATAATGCAAAAGGTAGGTTAATTCATCTAACACCACAAGATCGAAACTATCGTCTTGTAACATTTCTTCAGCTTGACGCCAAGCTTGCTCAGAGGACTGAATGTCAGCGTCACGATTTTGTGTTTCCCAAGTAAAACCAGAAGGCATGATTTCCCAGCGAACATGCTCTTGTTTACGGAAGAAATCAATTTCACCTGTATTCCATTCTCCCTTGAGAAACTGCACAACCCCTACTTTCATCCCATGACCTAAGGCGCGAGCCACCATGCCTAAAGCCGAGCTGGATTTACCTTTGCCATTTCCGGTCAAGAGTACAAAGGTACCTTTATCCTCTTGTGCTTTGGCAATCCGCTTATCAACATGCTTTTTGATCGCTTGCATGCGATTTTTATGCTGTTCTGAGTCCTTAATAACCTTAGCCATGAAATCTCTCTGTCGATTTAGCTTTACACACGATCGTCTTCTGGATCGTATCCTAGATTTGGCGCTAACCAACGCTCAGCGTCATCTTTGCTCATGCCTTTACGTTCTGCGTACTCTTCCACTTGGTCTGGGCCAATTTTGCCGACACCAAAGTAGGTAGAATCTGGGTGCGCAAAATACCAACCACTTACGGCAGCCGTTGGCAACATAGCAAAACTTTCGGTGAGCTCCATATCAATACGCTCTTTAACCCCAAGCAGATCCCATAATTTCGTCTTTTCGGTATGATCAGGGCAAGCAGGATAGCCTGGGGCAGGACGAATGCCTTGATATTTTTCTTTAATCAATTCTTGATTGCTCAAGCTTTCTTGTGGCGCATAACCCCATAAGTCTTTACGTACTTTTTCGTGCAAGTATTCGGCTGTGGCTTCTGCTAAACGGTCTGCGACAGCTTTAATCATAATGGAATTATAGTCATCATGATCCGCTTCGTATTGAGCGACCAAAGGATCGATACCAAAACCCGCAGCACAGGCGAAAGCCCCCATGTAATCGGCAACACCAGATTCTTTCGGAGCAACAAAATCCGCTAAGCTGTAGTTGTATTTGCCTGGCGCGGTTAATTCATTTTGAATGCGTAAGAAAGATAAGGTTTCCACTACCTCATCACGTGATTCATCAGCGTAAATCTCAATGTCATCATGGTTCACTTGGTTTGCGGGGAATAAACCCACTACAGCTCTTGCTTTCAGACTCGCTTCAGCAATCACTTTATCTAGCATCACCAAGGAATCTTGATAAACACGAGTTGCTTCTTCGCCAACCACGTCATCCGTCAGAATGCGCGGATAAGCCCCCGCCAATTCCCATGTTTGGAAAAATGGTGTCCAATCTATGTAATCCTTAACCACAGAAAGATCGATATCTTTTTCACTGAGCACAGTCACGCCAAGTTGTTTCGGTGTCACCACTTGTCCGTCAAAGGTTACCGGTGGTTTGTTTTGTCTTGCTTTATCGATACCCACACGACGTCCAGCTTTCGCTCTGTCTTTATAGCGAATGCGAGTCTTTTCATAATCCGCTTTGATGTCATCAACAAAGCTCTGACGTCGATCAGCATCTTTGCTTAGCAAAGCACTGGCAACACCAACACTACGAGACGCGTTAGTCACGTGCACCACTTGATTACGCTTGTAGTTTTGTTCAATTTTCACTGCGGTATGGGCTTTTGACGTGGTTGCGCCGCCTATCATCACAGGTAAATCAAAACCTTGACGCTCCATCTCTTTGGCCACGTGAACCATTTCATCCAAAGAAGGTGTGATCAGACCAGACAAACCTATCATGTCCGCACCCTCTTCTTTTGCAGTACGCAATATGGTTTCCGATGACACCATAACGCCAAGGTCTATCACTTCAAAGTTGTTACATTGCAACACCACACCAACAATGTTTTTACCAATGTCGTGCACATCGCCTTTCACAGTCGCCATGACAATTTTGCCATTACTCGACGAAGCCGTGTCCATGTTTCGCGCTTTCTCTTCTTCAATAAAAGGCATCAAGTAGGCAACCGCTTTTTTCATCACACGTGCCGACTTAACAACCTGCGGCAAAAACATCTTACCCGAGCCAAACAGGTCTCCGACAATGCTCATGCCGTCCATTAATGGTCCTTCGATCACCTCCAATGGACGATTGTAAGACAAACGCGCTTCTTCAGTGTCTTCGTCAATAAATTCCGTAATGCCTTTAACCAGCGCATGAGATAAACGTTCTGCCACGGGTAAACCACGCCACTCTTGTGTTTCCTTCTCTGCTGCTTCTCCCGTACCTGCAAACTCTCCGGCAATAGCCAACAAGTTGTCAGTGGCATCAGGAGTGCGGTTCAAAACCGCATCTTCTACGGCATCGCGTAATTTCAACGGAATATCTTCATACAAAGCCAACTGACCCGCATTGACGATACCCATTGTCATACCTTGTTTTATAGCATGGTAAAGAAAGACCGCATGAATGGCTTCACGAACAGGGTTGTTACCACGAAATGAGAAAGACACGTTCGAGACACCACCGGACACCTTGGCATAAGGCAATTCTCGAGTGATGTCGCCGGTGGCTTCAATGAAGTCCAGCGCATAGCGGTTGTGCTCTTCTATGCCAGTGGCAATAGCAAAAATGTTTGGATCAAAAATAATGTCTTCTGGTGGAAAGCCAACTTCATCCACCAAGATATGATAAGAGCGACGACAGATTTCAATTTTGCGCTCACGAGTGTCGGCTTGTCCGGCTTCATCAAACGCCATGACAATCACGGCCGCACCGTATTTCATCAGTTTACGAGCTTGCTCTTTAAACTTCTCCTCGCCTTCCTTGATACTGATGGAGTTCACAACCCCTTTACCCTGAATCCATTTTAAACCGGCTTCAAGAATCTCCCATTTCGAAGAGTCCAACATAATCGGCACACGGGAAATGTCTGGCTCAGACGCAATCAGTTTCAAGAAACGTTCCATGGCCGCCTGTGAATCCAACATGCCTTCGTCCATGTTGATGTCGATGATTTGTGCACCGTTTTCTACCTGCTGACGCGCCACATCCAAGGCCGTATCAAAGTCCCCTTCCTTGATTAAGCGTTTAAACATAGCAGAACCGGTAACATTGGTTCGCTCGCCTACGTTGACGAATAAGGCATCAGCACCAATATTGAACGGTTCTAAACCTGACAAACGACACTCTTTAACAACCTCAGGAATAAGGCGTGGTTTTGCCTCGGAAAAAGCGTTTGCAAAGGTCTTAATGTGTTCAGGTGCCGTACCACAACAGCCACCAATAATGTTTAAGAAGCCAGACTCTACCCAACCTTGAATCTCTTCTAACATTTCCTCTGGAGATTCATCGTATTCACCAAAGGCATTTGGCAAGCCTGCGTTAGGGTGAGCGGAAACATGGGTGTCGGCAATGCGAGACATTTCTTCCACGTATTGACGTAGTTCTTTTGGTCCCAGAGCACAGTTAAGGCCAACAGAGATTGGCTTAGCATGGGCAATGGAATTCCAGAACGCTTCTGTCGTTTGACCCGATAATGTCCGACCAGAGGCATCGGTAATGGTGCCTGAGATCATGATCGGATAACGTACGCCAGTTTTCTCAAAGTAATCCAGTACAGCGTAAATGGCCGCTTTCGCGTTCAATGTATCGAAAATGGTTTCGATCAAAAGAATGTCCACACCACCTTTAATCAAGCCATCAACAGCCGTGGTATAAGCTTCTACCAATTCATCAAAGTGAATGTTTCGAAAACCTGGGTCATTAACGTCAGGAGAAATAGTACAGGTTCGGCTGGTAGGACCAACGGCTCCCGCCACAAAACGAGGTTTGGCTGGATTGTTAGCCGTAAATTCATCAGCGGCTTCGCGGGCTAATCGTGCGGATTCAAAATTTAATTCATAGCTTAAATCTTCCATGTGGTAGTCCAACATGGAAATATAGTTGGCATTAAAGGTGTTGGTTTCTATGATATCCGCACCCGCTTCAAGATACTTGGCGTGTATCTCTTTAATGATGGCAGGCTGCGTGATTGACAATAAATCATTATTGCCTTTTAAATCACTCTGCCAGTCAGCAAAGCGTTGGCCTCGGTAATCCTCTTCCTCAAGCTTATAAGCTTGAATCATGGTTCCCATCGCACCATCTAGGATCAATACATTTTCAGATAGACGCTGCTCAAGAACAGAATACGATACCGATTTAGCCACTCTTCATACCTCAGATAATTTTAAGCTAAGCTACTATAACAAAAGCATTCTGCTTTACGTTGAAAAAAAGTAATGTGCAAATGAATGATTCAGGAGTTCAAATACTCAGCATAAAAAAAGCCCATTCAACAATGGGCTTTCGATGTATATTTTGGGCTGAAATTTAAATGTCTACCAAACATTGTTGATATTACACTTCTGCTTTTAGCAAGCTGTCTATGTCTACTTCACCATTGCCCACTTTGTTAGGGTTGAACTATATCAGCAAGATACGTGCAGAAAAAAGCCAGCCCTTAGATAAGAGTTGGCTTAGTCATAAACGAAGATCTTCCTAGGTTAACTCACCTGAGCTGGCGCTTTTCCTTTACCAATACGGCCAATTAAGAAACCTCCTAGCAAGCCTAATAAGATGGCAATGGCCCAGTAACCGTATTTCTCAAATAGGTTGGTATTGATTAAGGCTAAACTCTGACTGTCTTGATAAACCAGTCTTTGTATGGCCTGATTTTTGAAGCTTAATTGTTGTCGAATCAGAAGATTAAGTTCCGCTTCAGGGTTCTCATTTAAACCAGCTACACGCCAACGCCATTGTAACTGTCCACCTTCTACGTTGGCCTTAACTTTGCTATTGCTAATCATTTGAATTTCACTATCGGTAATCAGTTCCGCTTCATAACTCTGTCCTAAAACGGGTTGTGCCACTGTTGCTGTGACTAGGATCTCGAATGTATCATTTAGTGCCATTTCATTTGGTAATTGCCAATTCACTGTTTGCATGCTGGACGCCAACTGTAAATCCATCGAGTGACTTTCGGCTTGTAAAGAAATGGTATCGTTTTCTAACACACCAAGATCATTTTTCAGTTTCACTAACGCTTCGTTAAGATCTGATACTTGCTGATTTTTTTCATTCAGACTCGCTTGAGCACTTGCTAATTGCTGAGCTAGGCGGGCGTTATTGGCCTGTGCAGTGGCCAATTTTTGGTCCATCGCCAGCCAGCGAGCTTCCATATCGGCATGACCGTCAATGGCTCCTTCCAATGCAATTACCTGCGATCGATAATCTTTTAAAGCCATTTCTTGACGACGTATCCTAGCTTGATAATCAGCAATACTGTTTTGCAAAGATGTAATTTGCTTGGCTTGAGCTTGCTCTAAGACATTAGATTCCGAGGGTGCGTTAGACAATTGATTGTATTGCTCTCTTAATAACTGGTGTTCTTCACGGGCTTCAGCTAACTCTCTGGCTAAAATACGGTTTTGTTGATGCAATTGTGAGACTTGCTGCTGTAAGCTTTGTTTTTCATCCAATGCTAATAAGTAATTTTGCTGCCATTGTTCACTTTGACTAGATTCACTGGCCAGTTGCGCCAATTGCTCATTGAGTGCGGTATTTTCTGTGCTTAACTGCTGAATTTTGTCTTTTAGCTGATTGTTTTCAAGCTGTAACGCTTGATATCGAGCTTCTAGAATATCACGTTGTGTTTTTTCACTTTCTAGATCAAGCAAGACTTCTGCATTGCTCGTAGATGACTGCAATTGTGCTATTTGACTGTCTTTGTCGTCGAGTAAACTGGCTAGTCTTTGAAGCTCAGCTTCGTTTTCTGCTAACGCTTGATTAAGACGGAGAATGTCTGAGTCAGACTGAGTTGTTGCAGGGTTTGCTTGAATAGAGGCAGCTGTTTGTGTCGACAATTCCATGTCTATTGGCGATTCTTCGCTACTGCTTTGGTCACTTGTGCTGGTACTTTGGTTACTGCATGCCGATAACAATAAGCCAACTGCAACGGGAACCCATAACGCCGTACGTGCTTTCATCATTCGCTCCTTAATCCCAAGGTAGTTAAACCTTATGCCAGATTTAAGTATAGAATGCAAAAAAGCCGTAAAGAAAATTATTACAAAAAGTATAAAAAAGCCAGTGAGTTAACTTGAGTAAAACTAACCCACTAGCCATGTTTGCTTTGCGACTAAGCGAGGCTTTTCGAAATCACTTCGTAAACGTCTTTCGACAACTCATTCGCCATAATGCGCTCCAACTCTGCCTTCATTTTGACGCTTAATTCAGGCGCCATTTTCTTCCAACGAGTGAGTGGTGTACAAAGACGTGACGCTATTTGCGGATTTCGCTTATCCAAGACTAATATTTGATCCGCTAGGAATTGATAACCGCTGCCGTCAACCTGATGAAAGGCGGCTATATTTTGACCAAAGCCACCCAAAAGAGAACGCACTTTATTTGGGTTTTTAAGGTCAAATGCCTCATGCTCCATCAGTGCAGTAACCTTGGCAATAGCGTCTTCCTGTTCACGGCTGGCGCTCAGCATTAACCACTTGTTTACTACCAAAGGCTCATTCTGCCATTGCTGATAAAAAGCATCGAGCAAGTCGTCCGCCTTATCGTGACCGTGATGGACAGCAATGGATAAAGCCGCAAACTGATCCGTCATATTATCTGCCGATTCAAACTGGGCAACGACAACCTGTTTCGCTGCGTCATCACCACTTTCTAGCCAGTATGACAAAGCAAGGTTCTTCAATGATCGACTGGCAATGTCTTTCGCTTCTGCTTGATATTGGCCAGTTACTTGATGCTGCTGATACGCTTGAGCAAAATCAGCCTGCAAGGACTCTGCTATCTGTTTTTTTAGATACTGGCGTGCTTGTTTAATGGCATTAGGATGAATCACCTGAGCCAACTCGGACAAATAAGCCTGACTTGGCAAGTTTAAGATCAAAGCTACCATAGCAGGATCCAAACTCGCATCTTGTAATAGAGATTTGAAACCTTCTACCAAGTTTGAGGTTAAAGACAGCGTTTCGCCTGCTACTGCTTGCTCAATCAAAGTATTGAGTTCATTCACAGCAAGCTGTTGCCCAGCATTCCAACGATTAAAACCATCTTGATCGGAGGATAACAGTAACAACAAATCAGCAGAAGAATAGTCGTAAGAAAGCTTCACTGGCGCAGAGAACCCTCTTAGCAAAGACGGTACTGGCTTGGTTGCAACTTGCGTGAATTCAAACACCTGCTCGGCTTCTGTCAATTCCAACAAATGCTCATCGGATACATGACCACTTGAAGAGACTGATAGTGCATTGCCAGACTCATCAATCAAGCCTAATCGCACAGGAATATGCAAAGGCAATTTGGTGGGTTGGCCAGGTGTCGCTGGTGTTTCTTGCTGTAAGGTTAACTGGTAAGTTTGGCTTTGCGCATCGTATTCGTCTGTAACACGAATCTGCGGTGTGCCTGCTTGCGAGTACCAACGCTTAAATTGTGTCAGATCGACACCGGAAGCGTCTTGCATCGCGGCGACGAAATCATCACAAGTCACGGCTTGACCGTCGTGACGCTCAAAGTACAAATCTGAGCCTTTGCGGAAGTTTTCAGCGCCAAGCAAGGTATGAATCATGCGCACAATCTCGGCGCCCTTTTCATATACGGTTAAGGTATAAAAATTGGAAATTTCAATAAAGGAAGCAGGACGAACCGGATGTGCCATTGGGCCTGCGTCTTCCGCAAATTGAGCCGTTTTCAAGAAAGACACATCTTCAACACGCTTTACTGTGTCTGAATGCATGTCCGCTGAAAAGCTTTGGTCACGGAATACAGTGAAGCCTTCTTTCAAACTTAACTGGAACCAGTCACGACAAGTCACTCGGTTACCAGACCAATTATGAAAATATTCATGTGCCACAATGGCTTCAACACGAAGATAAGTATCATCCGTGGTGGTTTCAGGGCTGGCTAACAAACAAGAAGAATTAAAAATGTTTAAGCCTTTATTTTCCATTGCCCCCATATTGAAGTCATCTACAGCAACGATCATAAAGATATCGAGATCATACTCTCGGCCATAGACGTCTTCGTCCCAACGCATGGAACGCTTTAAGGCTTCCATGGCGTAATCCACTTTGTCGATATTGTGTGCTTCGGTGAAAATCTGCAGCTTTACTTCACGTTGACTCTGGGTAACAAAGGTATCGTTTTTGACTTCCAGATTTCCGGAGACTAAAGCAAACAAATAAGCCGGTTTTGGGAAGGGGTCGTGCCAGACCACAGAGGTTTTGCCATCTTCTTGAAGTTCACGTGAAATTTCATTGCCGTTAGACAGCATCACTGGGTATTTAGTCGCATCAGCAATAATGCGCGTGGTAAACACAGACATCACATCAGGACGATCCAGATAATAGGTGATGTGGCGGAAACCTTCTGCTTCACACTGAGTACAGAACATAGAAGAAGAACGATACAGCCCTTCTAAGCGCGTGTTGTTTTGTGGCTCTATCAGGGTTTCACAGGTCAACACAAAATTGTCTGCGGTAGCGGTGATAATAAGCTGATTATCCACCAGCTGATATTCCCCAGACGGTAACACGTAATCGTCCATGGCAACTGCAACCAATTTTACATCTTCACCGCCATCCAAAACCAAGGGCGCGGTATTTTCAGTTGAGTCTGGATTGCGTCGCATGTGCAACTTGGATGTCACTACCGTTGTGGCTTCGTCTAACTCAAAAGTTAATTCTGTTTTATCGATCAGAAACGGAGGGACTTTGTAGTCTTTCAGGTAAATCGCTGACGGTTGACTCTCTTTCATAATCACTCTCCTAGAAACTTAAACTGGCTTGGTAACCTGTGTATTTGCGTAAATTGATGACACCAGTATCGAGAATCAAATATTGGCCTTTGATGCCCATTAACACCCCTTCAATCACGGGTGTTTTCTCTGCATTTAGACTGGTGATCTTAGTGGGGTATTCCAACACTGGATAGGTAAATTCGTGGGTTTCATTCTGGTCGGATAGATCGGTAATGGCCTGCAGCCCAAACTCTTGCTGTAAAGCATCCAATCCTTCATATAGCTGGCCAATCAAACGTTCTTGTTCTGCTTCAAGGTCTAACACTAAGTCGGAACCTTTTAGCATATTACGCCAGTTAGTTTTATCCGCTACTTCGGATTTAAATAAGGTTTCAACCAAACCAGACAAACGACGATTCTCAACACGGAAAATAGGTCTGGCTTGGGTTGCCCCTTGGTCAATCCAACGGATTGGTAGCTGATCGCCACGAGTAATACCGATTTTTAATGCAGAGGAATTAGCCAGATAAACATAGTGACTTTGCATGCAAAACTGCTCAGCCCACTCAGGTTCGCGGCAGGTGCCCAAATGATAGTGGCATTTTTCTGGGCTCATAATGCAGGTATCACAAGCTGCTAATTTACGAAAACAGTTAA
Source organism: Marinomonas aquiplantarum (assembly GCF_003314975.1). Taxonomy (GTDB): domain Bacteria; phylum Pseudomonadota; class Gammaproteobacteria; order Pseudomonadales; family Marinomonadaceae; genus Marinomonas; species Marinomonas aquiplantarum. Next base: position 261,951 of record NZ_QNRF01000005.1, on the reverse strand, counting down.
AGCAATACCCTTGGCTAAAAGACTTTTTGGTCTTCTTCTGACAGTGAATACAATGAATGTCGCCACTGAAATCCAAGCGTATTTTTTGTCCCAAAAGATCATTCATCTGTTGTGATTGATCATTCAGATTAAGTTGGTATTGCACCTTGCCATCAATGGCCTCAACCTTCATTTTACGAATTTGACCTTGCAGCATTAAGATTTGCCTTCTGCTGAGTTATCAACCCACTTGATGGTTTCATGCTCATTGGTCGATTGTTTGCTATCACAGCCTTGATGAACTTGCGTATCAATGTATCCCACGCGCTTTTCTTCGGACTTATTGGTGTAATCGTAGGTAATCACTGCTTGCAAACACAATTCTTTTTGTTCTTCCGTTAAACGCACGCCATTTGGCCATTTACCAAGCTCTACAGCTTGCTTCAGACTGGCGTAAACTTCCGGTGACATATTGTCGATCATTTCTTTAAAGTTCATGTTTTCTCTCTTAAAACTGAATCCACAACAGCATTAATCGGCTTTATTTTGTTTACCAAAAAACGCATCAAATAATCCAAAACACACGCAAAGCGCTAAGCCGGAAAGCAAACCGATTGTATGTGCTGTGTTAGCAATACTGCCTAATCCCAATGTTTCAGGTAATGAAGTGTAGCCCACACCCAACCAAATCATAAAAAAGACCATTAAGCCCTTACTGATCAAAACAGGATAATGCGAACGCACAATCGGCAATAGCCAAGCGAAACCAATCAAACCATATACCACACCTGACAGGCCGCCAAAAATGGGATAACCACTAAAATAATATTGTAAAACGTTACTTAAGATTGCGGTAATCAAAACAGTAAACAACCAAACTAGCTTGCCGACCAGCACTTCTAACTTACGTCCTATATCCCATACCCATAAGCCATTAAAGACAATATGAACCACACTAAAATGCAAAAAAGCTGGCGTTAATAGTCGCCAAAACTCACCTTTCGCCATAACGTCGGATAAATTCATAAAATAGATATGACCATTAGAGACATTAAATGGGCTAATGGTAAACAGACTGACTAAAGACAGGTTCGCGCCCAATTCAGTTATAACAGCAAGGATAAAGCTGATCAGAAGCACAATCACAGTTAAGGGAGATTGTTTGGCTTGCGTCATTAGGTTGGTTGGTGATTTTCGCTCGACAGTCTTATTAACATGGGAGTTTTGCAACAGGGATGGGTCTTCCTTCCAGATCAGAATCAATTGCTGAACAGTCGCTTGTTGACTGGCGTCTAGCAGCCACAGCTCCCTTCCCTCTTGTTTGTCAACAATTTGGTGAGCCACTTTATGATGCCATAAAGCATTCGCTAGTAATTGCGGATCTTCTGTCTTGTCAAAGCGATATACAAAATACATGAAATTCTAAAAAGATACCTTTTTTAGACAATACCTACTTAATCTAATGAGATGAGATTAAGGACGATAACTTGACTGCCAACCCAGTTTATCACGACAAACATTGTAGAAATCATGGTCCTTGGGATGAATAAGGCGAATACCACCCTGCTTCTTGGTAATATGAATTTCGTCACCAGGAGCTGCAGTAATGTTCAACTGCCCATCACAACTTACGCTTGGATAGGTTAAATTGGATTCACACACCACAATTCGAATTTTTGCATTTGCATCAATCACAATAGGACGATTACTTAAGGTATGCGGGTGCATAGGAACCAGCACCAAGGCATCCAATTTCGGCAACATAATTGGCCCGCCTGCAGATAAAGCATAAGCAGTGGATCCTGTTGGTGTCGCGACAATCAAACCATCGGACTTTTGATTCATGACAAACTGGTCATCAATAAAGAGATCAAAACGTATCATTCGAGCCGATTTACCTGGGTGTAGAACCAAATCGTTTAACGCAATGCCATCACCACTCGGTCGATTCTGGCGCTTGATCTTAGCCTCTATCATAAAGCGTTTCTCTTCATGATAGTCACCTGCCAAAATAGGATCTAACTCTTCTTGTAGATGTTGAGGAGAAATGTCGGTCAAAAAGCCCAGAGTACCACGGTTAATTCCCAGCACAGGAATATCATAGTTACAAATTGCTCGAGCAGCGCCTAGGAAACTACCATCGCCACCAACAACCATTACCATATCACAATGATCGCCTAATTCTTTAAGTGGGGCTTGAGCTACTTTGATGCCGGGCATCATCGCCGCTAATTGACTTTCGAGAACAGGCTGCACCTCTTTATCCTGAAGATAATCCATTAACTTCTTTACGGTGTCTAAAATTTGCGGTTTGTCTAATCGGGCAATAATGCCAATACGTTTAAAAAGACTCATGCGTCCTTCTCTTTCCTGCTTTCAATGTATACAAATGAACTCAATGCGATCGCTATTGGAGTCTTACATAATTTGCGCCACTTTAACATGAAGCAGGCTATATTCGCTATGAGCGAAGCTTAATATCAAACTCAGATTGACTTTTTTCTTTCAAAACGGAGTCTGATGTGACGCGTATCCTCGCCACCCTTGCATTCCACCAGTATGAATCATAAGGGTTTTAGTATGCGGCCAAGAGCCAGCTTTCATTTTATGCCAAATACTAAATAGCACTTTTGAGGTATAAACAGGGTCCAATTCAACATCTGGGTTGGCGTCTGCAAATGCTTGAAGAAAGGTAATTAATTCTATCGGAAGTTTAGCGTAACCACCCAAATGAGCGTCATCATGAAAGTTAAGTCGATCACTAAAATACGTTAAGTTGTCCTGATGCTCCACAAGATCAGCAGCCAAAGCCACCACTTCCACTTGTTGTTGAGCCATCCCTTTTAATGCACTAAATACTTCTAATTTTGGACATGCCTCACTTGATAAAAAACCTGCAGCCGTGGTGCCGGTTCCGGCAGCAATAGCCCAAGCAGAATACTCGCCTGAAATGGCACCAATAGCATTAGCCCAGTCCGCACAACCCTGTGCCCCCAGCTTACCGCCACCGCCTTCTGGCACCCAGTAAATATTAGAATAATACTGTGTAATGCGTGATACCGCGTTGGCTTCTAACCCTAAACGAAAATCCGCACGCTGACTTGGCCAAAGCTCCGCTCCGTGTGCTACTGCATCTTGTAAAGTCGGCGTTAAGCCTGCTTGTAATTCGCCACGAACTAGCAGAACAGCCTGTTCATCTCTATCCTCGAGACTAGCAGCCAAGGCATGCAAATGATTTGAATAAGGCCCACCTAAAGAGCCAATGTATTTGGCATTTTGTTGTTCCGCAGCTTTTAAATGATGGCGCAACTTATGCCACTTATTGCCTGGCGCCTTAGCATGTTCTAAATCGCCACGATATAGGTCCAACTGATAGGATTGGTTAAGGTTAGACGCACCTAAAAAATTAAGGTTAATGGATTGAATTAAAGTCACAGCAAGCCTAATCAAAGTCGATTAATAAAATAATGCCTGCATTATACTCGGTATGACACATTGGCAGATTATCCTAATGATTTTTTTGTTAGAATCCCCCACTCTCATTACTTGTATTGCTCCCTTTCTTCAGACCTAAACTCAGATCGAAGTTAGAGTAAGACACCGTACTCAACAAGGATCTCCATGAGCCAACATAACTTATTGTATGATGCCGCCGATGAATTCGGTCCCATTCGTGTCTTTGATGATGGACAATATCGGATTTTATCTTTTGCTGATGGCGACGAACAAAGTCGTATTCGCTTATCTACGCCGCACGTATTGCAGCACGAATACACTCAAGCCATGATGCTCGCTTTATTATTTTGTACGCCTAAACGAGTGTGTATTTTAGGTTTAGGGGGCGGCACCTTGGTTCATGCTTTATATTATGCTGTGCCGAGTGTTCAAATCAGTGCCGTTGAATTAAGAGCCGATGTTTTGGATGCGGCCGACATGTTCTTCAAATTGCCAAAAGGTAAACGCATACAGCTAACCTTAGGCAACGCCATTGACCATGTTGAACAAGGACTTGATAAAAAAGTTGATCTGTTAATGACGGACATTTACAACACTCAAGGCATGGATATTCATGTACTTGCTCCGAGTTTTATTGAAAACTGCGCCAAAAACATTAAAGAAACAGGCTGGCTTGTTCTTAATTGCTGGATAGATCAAAAGCACAATGACGATTTAACCCAATGCCTAAAAGAACATTTCCGTTCCGTCAGTGCATTGGATACTGGAAGCGGTAATTGGGTGATTTTAGCAGGCAAACAAAAACCAGATCACACCGCTAAAGAGCTTAAAACCATGGCGCAAAAAATGAGCAACACTTTAGGTTTTTCTCTTAATAAGTGGCTTACCCGCTTGACTGAGCTTTGATACAAAAAAGCCAGCCATGCTCTTAGCTGGCTTTTCCATGTTCAAGTTGCACTGGGTTTAAGCTAAAACCGAATTAACTAAGGCTTTCGCTTCTACCTCAAGTGCAGATAAATGTGCTTCTGAAATAAAACTTTCCAGATAAATCTTATAAACATTCTCCGTACCAGATGGACGCGCAGCAAACCAACCGTTCGTTGTAGATACTTTTAATCCACCAATGGCGGCTTGATTCCCCGGAGCATGAGTTAGAATCGACTCAATTTTCTCTCCTGCGAGTTCTGTTTGCGTCACATTGTCAGCCTGTAAAGCACCCAATAAACGTTTTTGCGCAGGCGTCGCAGCCACATCAATACGTTTATAGTAAGGTTTGCCGTAACGCGCCACTTGCGCTTCATACAGACTCTGCGGGTCTTTACCTGTTACCGCTAATATTTCCGCAGCCAATAACGCCATAATAATGCCGTCTTTGTCTGTAGTCCAAACGCTAGCATCCTTACGCAAAAAAGATGCTCCAGCACTTTCTTCGCCGCCAAACCCCATGGAGCCTTGGTACATACCTTCTACGTACCATTTGAAACCAACAGGGACTTCGCACAATTGTTTGTTTAAGCCATTCACCACTCGATCAATCATGCCGCTAGAAACAAGGGTTTTACCAAACATGGTATCTGCAGGCCAATGTGGACGATGTTGTGACAAATACTCGATGGCGACAGCCAGATACGCATTTGGGTTCATTAAGCCAGACTTGGCACAGACGATACCATGGCGATCGTAATCAGGGTCATTGCCAACAGCAATATCAAAATCGTCTTTTAATTTGAGTAAAGACTGCATGGAATAAGGCGATGAGCAGTCCATGCGGATACGACCATCTTTATCCAATGGTACAAATCGAAATGTCGGGTCTACTTCTGTATTAACAACAGTAATGTCTAACCCATATCGATCTGCAATGGGTTTCCAGTAGTGAATACCGGATCCGCCCATAGGGTCAACACCGATACGAATCTTGGCTTTCGCAATGGCCTCCATATCAATCACATTTTCTAAATCACTGACATAATGTTCAATATAATCAAATGATTCGATCAAATCTGAGGCGTCTACTTCGCTTTGCTGAGCCGACTTAACGTCTCGCAAACCCGTTGCTAATAATTCATTCGCACGATTGGCTACCCAATCCGTAATGTCTTTATCAGCTGGACCACCTTTGATGGAGTTGTATTTTATGCCGCCATCTTCTGGCGGATTATGAGACGGTGTAATGACAATACCATCACTTAATTCGCTTGTATTCGCGTTGTGGGTCAAAACAGCGTGAGAGACTACTGGCGTCGGCGTAAAGCCACCTCCCGCCTGTACGCGCACCTTGATATTATTTGCCACCAACACGCTTAATACGGTTTGAAAAGCGGCCTCAGACAAAGCATGAGTGTCTTTAGCTAAGTAGACGGGACCGGTGATCTTTTGAGCCACTCGATATTCTGCCAATGCCTGGGAAATGGCGAGAATGTGATCTTCATTAAATGTGGTTTGTAGAGCGCTACCGCGATGACCAGAAGTACCAAAGCTGACTTTTTCATCTGGATGATTTACAACATCTGGCTTACTGCGATAATACGCTGTCATCAGTTGCGGTAAATTCACCAAAGAATCGTGATGTGCAAGCTGTCCTGCTTGTGGATGAATTGCCATTTAGAGAGCCCTATTGAATGTATTTACAATAAAGTCTCGCCTAAAATCATTAAATTTTCAATGAGTTATCTTAACCACAAAACGGGCTCAACCAGTATACAGAAATACCAGTTGAGCCCGTGCTGGGTGAGTTCGTTCAATGTTACTGACTAAACCAATCAGGATTAACGTTTTTTCAGAATCAAACTACCAATAGAGTAACCTGCTCCAAACGAACAAATCACACCAATATCACCTTGCTGTAGATCTTCATGGTATTTCGCAAAAGCAATAATGGAACCCGCTGACGCTGTGTTTGCATATTCATCTAGCACCACCGGTGCTTCCTCTAACCTTGCATCACGCCCCAGCAAACGCTTGCTGATCAATAAATTCATATTAATATTCGCTTGATGCAGCCACCAACGTTTCAGCTGCGATACTTCAATACCTTCACTGTTTAAGTGACTTTCAATGTGATCGGCAGCCATAGGGCAAACTTCTTTGAACACCTTACGACCATTTTGATGGAATAACTTATCTGCACCGTACGGATCTTCGTCAGTAATACGAGTCAGATAACCAAAGTTCGAACGGATATTATTGGAATAGGACGTCACACACTTGGTGCTTAACACTTCAAATGAATGATCAGATTGGCAAGTTTCTGCCAGCTCAACCACCGTCGCTGTCGCCACATCACCAAAAATAAAGTGTGAATCTCGATCCATGTAATTAACTTGAGCGGATGTCAATTCAGGATTAATAACCAACACCCCTTTTGCCGTACCCGCTTTCACCGCATCGACAGCACGCTGCAAACCAAAGGTCGCCGCGGAACAAGCCACCAGCATATCAAAGGCAAAACCGTCAATGCCTAGTGCCGCTTGAACTTCAATCGCGATAGCAGGATAAGACCGCTGCGTATAGGCACAAGACACAATCACCATATCGATGTCTGCAGAGGTTTTATTTGCTGCTAGCAAAGCTTTGTTTGCAGCGGCAATCGCCATTTCGGCCTGATGAGAGACTTCATCATCCTCACGAGGTGCCAGTAAAGGACGCATTCGATCAATGTCCAGTGCGCCCTCTTTCGAATAAATATAACGACTTTTAATACCTGACGCTTTTTCAATAAAAGCCGCACTGGATAAGGGCTTTGCTTCTAATTCGCCTTGCTCAATCGCTTTTGCATTCGTTGAATTGTATTTTTCCGCCCATGCGTTATAGCTATCGACGAGTTCTTCATTCGTGATGGAATGTGCAGGAGTCCATAAGCCGACTCCGCTAATGACAACAGAAGAATTCATTTCATTCGTCCTTATTATTGTTTTGCAATGTTAAGTATAGATGAGATTGTGAACGACAAATTCATCTTCGTCTACAAAAATGTAATATCAGAACAGCACAATCATTATCTAAATGCATAACACTATTGGATTTTTTACTCTATCTTCACCATACTCAATGTGAGTGATAAATTGTTTATAAGAAACAATAAGCTGGCTTGGATGTTATGAAAAACAATAATGCATTGATTTTATCGGGTGGCGGAGCAAGAGCGGCGTATCAAGTCGGTGTTTTATCTGCCATGGGAAAAATGCTACCCAAAAAAACCGCATTACCCTTTCCGATATTATGCGGCACATCTGCAGGTGCATTAAATGCGACTATGCTCGCCTCCTATGCTGATAATTTTTCTAAAGCTGCCTCCACTCTGGCATTTGTTTGGCGGCATTTAAGCCCGGATCAAATTTATACCTTAGGAAGATGGCCACTTGCTACGTCTGTCACCAAGACCTTATTGTCCCTTTTCCATCTTCACAATCACGCTGAATCCATTGCCATCATGAATAATGACCCTTTACGAGAATTACTCAGCAAGCATTTGGATTTCACAAAAATTCAGCAAGCGATTGATAACGAACTGCTATCAGCCCTAGCGGTGACTGCGATGAGTTACAGCACAGGGGAATCGACAACATTTTTTGAAGGGCGAGACACATTACAAAACTGGCAAGGTAAACGCCGTAAAGGCATAAAAGCTAAGCTTGGGGTTGATCACTTACTGGCTTCCAGTGCCATCCCTGCAATTTTTCCTGCTCATAAAATCAATCAACACTATTATGGGGATGGCGCGATTCGCCAAAAATCGGCCATTTACCCAGCGCTTCAATTAGGCGCTGAGAAATTATTTATTATCGGTGTAAGCGGCAATCGAAGTCCCAAAAAATGGTCGCAGTCAGAAGATAAAAATGAAGTCAGTGCACCAAGCATGGCGCAGATTCTAGGCCAACTCTTAAACAGTGCGTTTATTGATAATCTTGAAGATGATATTAACCAGTTAGAATTGATGAACTCTTTAATACGAGACTTACCCGCTGAGAAACGACAAAACTACCCTCAATTGCCAACCGAAACTTTAATTATTTCCCCTTCAGAAGAATTAAATGAAATTGCCAACCATTACCTGCACACTCTGCCTAAGAACATTCGGGTGCTATTAAAATCGGCTGGTGGATCGTCCACAGACAAAATCAGCTCAGCGGCCAGTTATCTGCTATTTACACCGCAATATTGTCGCGCTTTAATGGAGTTAGGCTACCAAGATGCCATGTGGGAAAAGGATAAAATTTTGGCTTTTGTCAATCCGAGCTAAACAGAGACAATACGTTTCTTATAGACTCGATCAGGCTGACACACCCAATTCAACAATCGCTCTAAACTGTCTTCTGATGAACTCGTGCATAAATCAATCTGTCCCTCTTTAGAGGAGTGGATAGCCAGACTCATTTTTTCAGGGTAAGCAGCTTCTAAGCGTCTTTTTAATTGTGCAGACACCCCTTCACTAGGCTCAACAATGTCGCACGCTGAACCAAGACACTCAATGAAATATGACTTTACTAACGGATAATGTGTGCAGGCAAGCACCAAGGTATCTATTTGATCCTGTTTCATCTTTGCACACAATGACTCAATGGTCTGTCGCACTCGCCCCTGACTTTCTGGCCAAGCATCGATATCATAGGCCAAGCTAGCACTCGACATAATGTGTACCTCACTGTCCGCTTGCCACAATGCAATCAACTGGTTTAAACGAGGACTTTTGGCGGTCACTGGCGTGGCCAATACAGCGACTTTGCGCTTCTTGCCTAATCGAAAAGCTGGCTTTACTGCGGGTTCAACACCAATAACCGGTAAATAGGTATTCGCTCTAAGGGTATCAATTGCGGCCACCGTTGCGGTGTTGCATGCTACAACGATAGCGGCAACTTGTTCCCGCTCAAAGAATTGACCAATGGCGATCAAACGCTGCTGAAGTTGCTCTGTTGTTTTGTCACCATAGGGAGCAAAACCATCATCTGCTAAATACAATAAATCTAAATATGCTTGCTTCTTATGGATAGCGTTTAAGATGGTTAAGCCTCCAGCGCCAGAATCAATCACTCCAACCTTCAAGTTTGCGGCTCCTCATTCGGCTTAGGCATCTGAACAGGCTCTCGCTCAAGCTCAACACCATATAAGTTGAGCACATTGGCTTTTATATTGGCTTCAAGTTCCAATAATGGTTCGGCCTTTACGGCTTGATGATTCACCAATACTAAAGCTTGCTTTTCATACACCCCAACACCCTGCTGAGTTTTACCTTTCCAACCAGCTTGATCAATTAGCCAACCAGCAGCCAGTTTAAATGCATCACCATGGGGGAATGACACTAATGATGGAAACGATTTCTTGAGTTGAATGTGCTGCGCCATACTGACAATTGGGTTTTTGAAAAAACTGCCGGCATTGGCTAATACTTTGGGGTCTGGCAGTTTACTACTACGAACCTGACAAACCGCTTGAAACACTTTTTTCAAGCTTGGCTCACCATCAATTTGATTGACTAGTCCGCCATAGCTAAGCATGAATTCAGCGCGTTTTTTTAAACTTAGTTCGATGGCAGTAATGAAATATTTATCTTTCCACTGACCTTTAAAATGACTATCACGGTAAGCAAAACCGCAGTCTTGAGCATTAATCCAGTAGACATCCAAAGTGTTTCGATCTAAAACCTGAACACGGGCTAATGCATCCTTTACTTCAACTCCATAAGCACCAATATTCTGTACTGGCGCCGCTCCAGCAGTACCCGGAATCAACGCCAAATTTTCAATGCCAAACCAATCGTTTTGCACAGTAAATTCAACAATTTCATGCCAATTTTCACCAGCACCCACTATTAAACTGATGCGATTACCGCTTTCTTCCTTGGCATGACAGCCTGTAAGGCGATTGATAATCACAAGACCAGGAATGTCCGCGCAGACTAGCAGATTACTACCGCCGCCTAACATAGTGATGTTGATATTCTGTTGTTGGGCCCAACTTACGAGAGACTTTAGTGTCATTAAATCTTCTACAAGGGCAAAAAATTCGGCCTGATAATCAAATCGAAATGTATTGTATTGCTGCAGAGAAACGTTTTTTTCTACCTTTGGTGGCAAAATCGTCGCGTCAGTAATATGTTGAGTCGAGTCCATGAGTCCAAGCTTAGGGTTATATGCGTTAATGGGAAGCGATATGATCTAAAAAGCGTTTGGCAATCTCAGTGAGATGATGACGCATTGCAGTAAAGCCTTCATCGCCACCATAGTAAGGATCGTCAACTTCACCTAAAGATACATGGTCTACAAATTCACCAAACATCACTAACTTAGCATGAGATTCACTTGGCTGAAGCTGCTTTAGGTTCTGATAATTTGCTCGATCCATGGCTAAGATCCAATCAAATGCAAAAAAATCGTCTTCTGTCACCTGTCGTGCCCGTTGACCGGTGATATCGATACCCACTTGTTTTAATGTTTCTATGGAACGAGGATCTGGAAGCTTGCCGATATGGTAAGCCGCTGTTCCAGCTGAATCTAGAGAAAGATTAAGACCTTTACGCTCAGCCTCATGCTGCAAAATCCCCTGTGCTGCAGGTGAGCGACAAATATTTCCTAAGCAAACAGTAAGTACCCGTATTGGTGTCATTTTGAAGAACCAGATTCCAAGCGTTCATCTGTATTTAAGGTACGTGCCTCTGTCTCTAATAGAACGGGAATACCATCACGAATCGGGTAAGCCATGCCGCCCATTTTACTGATCAGTTCAGTACCATCTTTACTCAATGTTAAACCAGACTTGGTCACTGGGCAGACTAAAATATCTAATAATGATTTATTCATGAGTCACTTCTACTTTTATCGAATTAAGTTTGGCTATAAAAGCCTTTTTAAAATCATCCGGTAACGCTAACGAAATAGGCAGATACCAAATGTTTGAGTTATTGAGAGCTAAAGCCTGACACTTTACAGCGTCTTTTTCCGTCATAATAACGGCTTTATCACTCGGAATGTCCGACGCCTTAAACCCATGATGATCTGAAAACCATTGATAAGTACACATGGCTTCATCTAAGCCTTTTTCCGTTAGGGTTTGTTTAAACCGTTCCGGATTACCAATACCTGCCATCACATGCCATTGTCGAGGCTCTAAAAAAGCAGTTTCACAGGCAAGTTGTCGTTTACCATCCAAAGAATATAAACAATCAGAGGTTAAAGGCATGACGCACACAGGTTGACTTAACGCTCTTAAAGAAGCAGTTTGCTGCTGCGCAATACTCACCACAAAATCCACTTCATTGAGGCGATTTTTTGGCTCTCTTAATGGCCCAACTGGCAAGAGTTTCTCATTACCTAATCCTCGCTGAGCATCTATCATGGCAATTTCGATATCACGATCTAAAGCATAGTGTTGCATGCCATCATCACTGATGATGACATCCAAAGTATGCTCTTCTAATAAAAGCTCAATGGCTTTTTTACGCTCAGGAAATACCACCATTGGACACTGAGTTCGCCGTGCCAGCATAACGGGCTCATCGCCAACCACTTCAGCCAAACTGTCCGCACTCACTTTCTGCGGTTTGGATAATGTCGCACCATGTCCGCGGGAAATGATGCCTACTTTATACCCGCGAGCGGTGAGCAGTTCGCACAAAGCCACTACCATAGGCGACTTACCGGTACCACCAACACTAATATTACCGACCACCACGACTGGAACTGGCGCACGATAACTGGCTGTTTTTCCCTGCAAAAAGTTTTGGCGTTTGTTCGCAACAAAATAACGCACCAAGGGTTGAATCGGCTGAAAAACATGAGTCCAACCAAATTTCCGATACCAAGCGCGTGTGAAGCAAGACTCTATTGTCACGGATTTGTCTCTTTTTGTGCCGTATGAGCCAGTTTAGTAATACCCAATTTAGCGGCCGCATCATACACTCGCAACACCATTTCATAAGATGATTGAGCGTCGGCTGTAATGATCAAGGGCCGAGTATTATCCCCTTGTGTGACTTCACTTAAACCTTGCACTAATGTGGCGACTTTTTCATTGATCAAGGTCTGGCCATTAATGACATATTGACCATCAGCGGTAATAACCAACTCAACGGTTTTATCTCGATCACTAGCCGGTGCATCCGAGGTGGCCGTTGGTAAATCGATGGTCAGTTCAGTGCTTTGGTTAAACGTGGTACTGACCATAAAAAAGATTAACAACAAAAAAACCACATCGATTAACGGCGTCAGGTTAATTTGCACGTCATCTATTTTTTGACGGCGAAATTTCACTGGGCCACTCCTGATTTTTCTCTATCACCATGAATAGCATCTACCAATTTAGTGGATTGTTGCTCCATAGTCACAACAAGTTCATCAATTCGGCGACTAAAGAAACGATGAAAGATTAATGCTGGAATGGCAACACCTAAACCTGCCGCCGTCGTCAACAAGGCTTCTGAAATACCACCTGCTAATAAAGCGGTATTACCTGCACCGTTTTCCATCAAGACGGAAAAGACCTTAATCATACCCACCACGGTTCCCAATAAGCCCAACAGAGGCGAGATGGCAGCGATGGTTCCTAAGGTATTCATAAAACGTTCTAATTCATGGATAACATGGCTTGCCGCTTCTTGCACGCTCTCTTTCATAGCACCACGACCATGCTTAGAAGACACTAAACCCGCAGCAAAAATGGAAGCCAATCCCGTATTAGACTGCATACCACGAATATATTCTAGGGTCATTTTATCGTCTCGCAGACGCATCATCACATCGCTCAACAATCCTTTTGGTGCCACACTATTTTTTCGCAATGTCCAAAATCGTTCGAGAATGATGGCCAATGTTAAAATTGAACAGGCCAATAATGGCCACATAAAGAAACCACCCGTTTGAATAAAGCTTAGCAAGGTCACTCTCCATTTTAAGTTTGATGTTAATTTAACACACTCTCTAACTTTTCTGCACGCTTGCAAGTGTCAGATTTAAAGAGAAAAAATGAATATCGACAACGGCTATGCTTAAGACGGATACCATCATCACGAAAATAAAAAGACAGCGTCTCGGATTGATTGATATTCAACCAATCAATTGACAGTGCCGTAAGGATGGCTTTATTAAAATGATCGTCGTTTTTAGCAAGAATAAGCCAATCTGGATTCACTTTTAACAAAGTTAGTGGTGACAGTCTATCGAGTTTATCCGGTGCCAACATAATAGACGTTTTTTTGTCATGCTGAGCGAATAAAGACTCTAACAGCAAACCAGTAGAAGGCTGAAACCAATCATTTGACCACTGCTCTTCACCCTTCTCTATTAACAACCTGCCTTGATCGTTTCTCATCACCATATCAGCCTTAGATTCGACAAACAAAGAATTAGAAAACAGTGATACCCAGATAATGCATAGCGCTATACCACCTCGCTTCAGAGGGGTTTGAAACACCCAAAACAATAGTAGAAAAAGCAAAATAAACTTAGGGAGACGAGAAGTCATGACGTCAAAGGTCAGTAGAGAGCACTCAAATGCAACCCACTCCAACAGACTAATAACATGAACCAAGCCCCAATCTAACCAAGCATATACAAACTGAGTTTGAAAAATAAATGCTTCAAGGCAAGCCAACATCCCCAGAGGAAACCAAAGACAGGCCGCAAAGGGGATCATTAATAAATTAACGATAATAGATGCAATGGATATGGCGTCTTGCCATCCCAAAATCAACACCATAGATGCAGTACTCAACATCACTTGAGTCGAAATCATTCGTCGCCACTGCCATTGTGCTATTGGGTAAAAACCAATGAGCAAATACACCATACTAAATGACAACCATAACCCAGGGCTTAATACACTTCTTGGGTTAACAAACAGTACTAACCACAAGGTAAAGCCAATTACCTGAAAAGCGCTTAGCTTTATCATCAAGACTCGACTTATTAAGTACACACTGAGCATGATGGACGCTCTGACAACCGGCTCCCCCCAATCAGTGATGAAGCCATATAACATTAACAAGGGTACGACCAAAGCGCACTCTAATTGCCAACGAGTAACACCCCGTAATAAAAAGCTGGAAGGAAAGCCCCACCAAATCACACGAGCAAAGACAAAACCAATCACCGCCATGAAACCAGTATGCAAGCCTGAAACCACAAATAAATGCGCCAACCCTAACGTCCTTACTACCCAGGTATCTCTTTGACTCCATAAATCATCGGAGCCTAGTAATAAGGCTTTTGAAAAACGCCAAGACTCAAACAATTTAAAGTCTTCATCCAGTCGATTTAATACTCCATGTCTAACCCCCTTTGGCAATTGCTCTAGCCACGCCCGCTCAACTCGAAACACCAATTGAAGCGCTTGTCTTTCAATGTAGAGATTCTTCAACCACCAGAGTCCCTCTTTATCCGCCAACGCATACCGAACTAACTTGGCTTCTTTATAATGAGACGGTATCCGACTGACGAGCAGCAATTCAAAGTCATTAAATTCAATCATCTTTAAGTCTCTTGATTGCTCATCTGGCGATGCTTGAAAAGTTACTTTCGCGCGTTTTTCCAGTCTCTCAGGAGAGTCAGTAGAGGAAGGCTTATCACTCAGCAATAAGACTTGTTTGCCTTCTACACTAATAAAATACGTATCATTTTTACTTAGTGAGATGCTCTGTTCGTTTTCCGTTTCAGAAACCACCACGGACAAAAGTGAAATAACGGTTAAAAACAAAACTAATACACGCTTTGTGTAGATTAGGTAGAGACAGAGAAAGGTGATATGCGTAGAATACAGCCACGAATAATCACTCGGCACCAAAATGGCGCCCATCAAAGTGGACAAACTACTTAGTAACATAAGACCTCCATGTCTTAGATTGCTAAATGACTTTTATCTGATTATGCCTAAGAATTATCTAAAGAAGTACATCCCAGATCCAGAGAAGTTAAGGAAAAATAAAGCTCTCGCGATTCTTGGATCACAAATTTATGAAGCAAACTTATGGCATCTTAACCGTCGCTCCGTTGCGCGTGCTTTTTTAAATGGTTTGTTTTGGGCCTTCATTCCCATGCCGTTTCAAATGCTGGCAGCGGCCTTGTTGTCCATTCCTCTAAGAGCCAACATACCACTTTCTATTGCGCTTGTTTGGATAACCAACCCCATTACAATGCCTTTTGTATTTTACTTCAATTACAAAGTCGGCACCCTTATCCTAGGCACACATCGCACCAAAGAATTCAAACTCTCTGTCGAATGGATCTGGGACAAAATGGAACATATCTGGCTTCCTTTATACACTGGATCCGTTGTCACAGGTCTCATGGTAGGCGCGATAAGCTACATAGGCATCACTATCTTATGGCGTTTACATGTAGTCAAACGCTGGAAAGAACGTAAACAGCGTAAATAACCCCTCTTAGATCGCTTTATTGATCAAGACAAAGTGCCAATACTGGTCACAATTCACCTATGACCTAACAAAAAAACCACTGCTTGATGTCATTCAAACAGTGGTTTTGATTAATAAAATGATCTCATTCAGCCAATTTTAACGGCTAAATCACCACCTATTTGAAGCCAAACAAGGCTTCTCTGGCAATGTTCAAAGCGGTGACAGCATCTTGCTTGCTCTGAGCTTCTTTCAGGGCCTCCCAATCCATGCGATCTAATGCGTTATCAATATGTTTTAGAAAAGAAATCGCACTATTGGCTGCAGCAACACAATCTTCTCTAAAAGGGAATTGATCAAGCTGCCATACACCTTGCCAATTATTTTTTCTCAAAACATAAAAGAATTCCATTAGCTCAATAGGGTGTACTGAGCCTGCAATCATATCGTCATCCCAGTTTCTAAGATTATCATTCACATCCATACCAAATAGACGTCCGTAATCAATGGCCAGTTGCGCTGAGTCCGCTGGCGATTCACCGCCATAAAGTGCATGACCAAAATCCAATAACACACCTATGTTTGGTAGATTAATTTTTTCAAGGGCCAGGAGCGTGCGAGTCATGCTGTCATAGCTCATATGATTTCTTGGTTCACGTGGCTTATATTCAACAACAAACTTTAAATCGGCATTTTTCTTAGCGACATTTGTCAGACCTTCCATTGAAAGGCGCCATAAATCATGGTGATCTACTTGGAATGGGTAATCCCAACCATCTTGACCAGGCCATAGTTTTACATACTCAGCCCCTAACTCTCTGACCATATCAGCCGCTTCATCAATCAAATCCTCAGCCAATTTACGAACCTCAGGGTCTGGATTAGTAAAAGCACCTTTGGAAAATTGACGAGTATAAATTTCTGGCGTAATGCCAATCACGCTTAGATTATTTTTCGCAAGAGCGGCTTTCACTTCAGAAACAGACACATCCCCACCGGGAAAGGGGTAGTTAATGTCTACTACCGACAAATCATCCACTTGACCCGCTAAATCAATCATTTCAAGTAACGATCTTTTCGGTCCATAACCATCCGTTGCGTAACGATCTACATAAGTCGCAAAGTGCCAAATACCGGCACCAAACTTTAGATTGCTAGACATATCCTACCTCATTGCTTTGTTAATTTTATTGTTACAAGTTCAGTAAACAGAAAAAAGCCACCAAGATTTATTGTTATCAGGAACAAAAATTACGTTGGGAACTGGTCTATTTATAAATCGGAATGAATATATTGTCAATACAGAATAATTATTCACAAATATTAATACTTCAATTTCTTCGACTGCTTTTCAACAAAAAAAGACAGTTGAAATTAAATGATATAAACCTGCGTTCGTATAAACATCACATGCAGTAATAACGAATGTGCTTTGAATCAAGCAAAGGAAGGCATTACACCAACCCAGTTAGGCTGGTGTAATGATATATATAGTGTCAGCTATTGGCTTTAATTGGACTGAGCTTGCCTTGTGACAATCGATAAGCTGAATCCATCCAACTCAGCATTTTTTCATCATGAGTTACGATAAGAAACGCCATATCGTATTTAACTTTCAACTCATTAATAAGATTTTGCACTTCTAGGGAAGTCGTTTCATCGAGGTTACCTGTTGGCTCATCCATCAGCACACATGCTGGACGGTTCGCCAAAGCTCTCGCAATAGCAACACGTTGACGCTCACCACCCGAAAGTTGTGACGGTTTGTGATTCAATCGCTCTCCAAGACCAACTTGAGTTAATAGTTCAGTACCTCTTGAAATCGCTTGGGATTTATTCATGCCAGCAATCCACATTGGCATCAAAACATTTTCTAAAGCGGAAAACTCGGGAAGCAAGTGATGGAACTGATAAACAAAGCCCATTTCTTGATTGCGAATCTTGGCACGTTTAGCATCGCTCAAACTAGACCAGGATACTTGCGTCAATTTTACATCACCTGAGCTGGCCAAATCTAAGCCAGCTAACAAGTTAAGCAAGGTAGTCTTACCTGAACCTGAAGCGCCAACAATGGCACAGGCTTGACCCTTGTTAAGCGCAAAATCAATAGATTGAAATACGTCAACCGTTTGCTTTCCATCTTGATATTGCTTAGAAAGTGCCTCGCATTCTAAAACTAAATCACTCATATCTTAGCGCCTCCGCTGGCTCAACTTTCGAAGCTCGCCACGCTGGGTATATCGTCGCTACAACAGTCATAATAAAAGCCGATGTGACGATTAATTCCACATCAGACCATTCTAATTGTGAAGGCAAATAGTTAATAAAGTACACATCAGCACTTAAGAACTGCACCCCCAACAAAGTTTGAACACCAGCAATAATATCGCTTACGTTCAACGCCAAACTGACACCAAGGATGACGCCAATAAGCGTCCCTAACATACCGATAAACATGCCTTGAACAATGAAAACCCACATAACTTGAGTTGAGGTTAAGCCCATTGTTCGCAAGATAGCAATGTCATTACGCTTATCGGTAACTACCATCACTAGAGTAGAGACAATGTTAAACGCTGCCACTGCCACAATCAGCAGCAGCAGCAAACCAATCATGGTCTTTTCCATCTTAATGGCTTGAAATAAATTACCATGAGTCCGTGTCCAATCACTCACACGGTTCTGCCCAGGCACCGCTCTAGCAATGTCCCAAATTTCTTTTGGTGCAACAAACAGGTCAGTAAAAGAGATTCGTAATGCTTCGACCTTACCAGGTTGATAGCGTTTCAACTTTGCCGCATCTGTTATGTTGATGTATGCCAAACTGCTGTCCAGTTCGGCTCCAACCTCAAAGGTTCCCACCAAAGTAAAACGTTTTAAAACAGGTGCGACACCGGCAATAGAGACGCTTGCTTTAGGCAAAATGGCTGTGACTTTATCACCAATAGAAACTCGGAGTTGTCTTGCTAACTGAGCGCCTAGAACAATACCAAAGCGCTGATCTTTGAGCGCATCAAGCGAGCCGGACGCCATATTATCGTCAATAATCGATACTTTCTTTTCCATATCAGGGTTGATGCCATTGAGAATCGCACCATGAACACTGTCACCTGATTGAAACATTACTTGTGCTTGAATATGCGGGGCAACGGCCACCACATTTGGCATTTTTTCAACTAACTTCGCAGTTTCCTGCCAATCATCCAATATTGGATTTCCCCATAGTGTTGCATGAGGCACCATTCCTAATATTCGCTCTCTGAGCTCACGATCAAAGCCATTCATCACCGAAAGAACGGTGATCAACACCATCACCCCAAGCGCCAACCCGGCGATCGATGAAAAGCTGATAAATGAAATAAAATGATTGGAACGCTTTGCTCTAGCGTAGCGTAGCCCAATGGTAACCGGAAGGAAGTTAATCAAAATATACCCTTACATGGCAAAATGGAGGACAAAGCCTCCATTAGTACAAATTGCCAAGACGAATTAAGCGTCGAAGTCGATGCCAATACGACGGCCAATGTCCTCGTATGACTCAATCACGTTACCTAAACCTTGACGGAAACGGTCTTTATCCAGTTTTTCTTTGGTTTCTGCGTCCCACAGACGACAGCCATCGGGTGAAAATTCGTCGCCTAACACAACCTCACCTTTGAAAAGACCAAATTCCAACTTGTAATCCACTAAGATCATGCCGCCTTGAGCAAACAATTCTTTTAGAACATGGTTCACTTTGTAGGTTAATTCTTTCGCTTTGGCTAAATCATCTGCTTTTGCCCAACCAAAAGATTCAACATGAGACTCATTGATCATCGGATCGCCAAGTTCATCGTTTTTCAAAAACAGTTCAAATGTTGGCGGTGTTAATGTCGTCCCCTCTTCAACACCTAAACGGCGGCACAAGCTACCAGCCGCAACATTACGTACCACACATTCTACTGGCATCATATCAAGACACTTTACCAAACACTCAGTGTCGCTGAGCAGTTTTTCAAAGTGAGTTGGAATGCCAGCTTCTTGTAACTTAGTCATGATGAAAGCATTAAACTTGTTGTTGACCATGCCTTTGCGGTCCAACTGTTCAATTTTTTTACCATCAAAAGCTGAGGTATCATCACGAAATACTAGAACCATTTTGTCAGGATCATCTGTACGAAATACAGATTTTGCCTTACCTGCATATAGCTCTTGTCGTTTTTCCATTGGAGAGTCTCCGGTTTAATTACGAGGGGTTAGTCTTAAATTATTTTACAAATCGCTGTGCAATTCTAAAGGAAGCAATTTCTGGGTTTTCTAGGGCAGATACATCAACCACTAAGAAATTACCTGCTTTCTGCTGAGTGATTTGATAAGGGTATTCTCTTTCTTGCCAGCTAACGTCGTCCAGATCGCGACGATACACATTGAATAACTTCTGCTCTTTGCCATCAGCACCCAGTGGCAACGTAAAATCAATAACATCCCCAACACGAGCCACTTTATCAGCTGGTACAGGTGCCAATAACTTCTCATCACCTGGCATTAAGTAAATTCCTGATGCATTCAGTTTTGCCTCAAACTCCGCTTCAGAAAGATTTTTGCCTAAATAAATAGCATACATCCCCTGATGGTCAACCCAAATAGGGAAGGCAGCAACACCATCCTTGCTATTTGAAAGATATGCAGAAGACTGATTGAGCTGACGACCAAACGTTCCCCAAAGACGAACCGCTACGGATTCAGCATCATGATTGGACATAGGCGATTGCCAATTGATCGTTTGCTCGTCGCCCTGCTCTACTTCTCGGTATTGCAAGGTCACGGTGGTGACACCATCTGTTTCATTAAACTGGAAGAAAAAGGCCGTCTTCGCAGGGTGCACGCGAGTAATATCGCTCCATAATGACGCCCACCAGCCCTGCGGATGGAAATCAAACGGAATAGAAGTGATGGTATCATCCGTTTGAGAAGCAACAGATTGTCCTGCACCATGCAGAGCAGTTAGAAAATCAACAACGATTTGCTTTGCGTCTGCAGCTTTTGTGTTGAGAGTATAAGTCACGGATGTGTCTTGTTCAGCAAAAGCGACTTTATCCATTGGATAATAGACAAATGGAGCACGAGGCGTTTCAAACGGTTCTGGATTGTTCAAATCCGCTATGTCATTTTCATTTGGGATAACCAAAGCATCTTTAGACTCTATCGAGCCCGCTGGCACTTCTAGAGTATGATGAGTACCTGCTTCTTGCTGGTAATCATTTGAATGATCGGTAAAAAAGCTACTACAAGCCGTTAATGTCAATGCCACGCCTGTTGTACCAACAACTTTAATCAAACCCTTATTCATACTAATAACACTCCTGCTTCAACCATAGCTTGCCTAACCGCTGCATGATATTGCTCTGACAATGGCGTCAAAGGCAAACGAATACCGTCATGACACAATCCAAGCTGGCTAGCAGCCCATTTAACTGGGATTGGATTGGATTCTAAAAATAGGTTTTTATGCAAAGATGAAATGGAGCTGTCTAAGCTGTGGGCTTTTTCAGCATTTCCTGCAATGGCAAACTCGGCGGCTTGAGCAACTGCTTTAGGGGCCACATTGGCGGTCACAGAAATATTACCTTTACCACCCAACAACATCAGTGCTACAGCGGTTGGGTCATCACCGGAATACACAGCAAAATCAGCAGGAACGGCTTCTAGCAAAGCTTGCCCACGTTCCAAATCACCCGTTGCATCTTTGATGCCCACAATATTGCTCACGCTGGTCAGACGAACCACGGTCTCATTCTGCATATCACAGCCAGTACGTCCGGGAACATTATAAAGGATTTGAGGAATATCAACGGCTTCCGCGATGGCTTTGAAATGTTGATACAAGCCCTCTTGAGTTGGCTTATTGTAATAAGGCGTCACTAACAAACAAGCATCCGCACCAGCCTCTTTTGCACTCGCCGTAAGGTCGATGGCTTCATGAGTTGAATTCGCCCCAGTACCTGCAATGACGTGAACTCGTCCATTCACTTTTTTCACAACCTGACGAATCACATTGGCATGCTCTTCATGGGTTAATGTAGACGACTCACCTGTCGTACCAACGGCGACAATACCGTGAGTTCCTTCATTAATATGAAACTCAATTAGATCATCCAACTTCTCAGTGTCTACAGCGCCATCGGGTAACATGGGAGTGATAAGCGCAACTAAACTACCTGTGATCATTTTTGAGTCTCCGATAAAATTATAAGCGCGCCTATAGTACCGCTCAGACACAGGTTTAACAATAATGGAGCGCTGTAAAGCCTATGTAATTTTCGCTTATCGAGGTTTCACAAGATTTTTTTGCCTTGAATTGTTAAGCTAATAATATATCTATCATTTTCATACAATTTAGAGAGATTTTATGACCATTGAAGTAGGACAAGTTGCACCTGATTTTTCGGCTAAAGATCAAAATGGCGAAACCATCACCCTAAGCCAGTTCAAAGGTAAAAAAGTCGTTCTGTATTTTTACCCGAAAGACAACACCCCTGGTTGTACCGCTCAAGCTTGTGATTTACGCGATAATTATCAAGCGTTACTAGATCAAGGCTACGTGGTACTAGGAATTAGCCCTGACACCGAGAAAAAGCACCAGAACTTCATCGCTAAATACGAACTGCCTTTCCCACTGATCGCCGACACCGAGAAAGAAGTTCATGAACTTTATGGCACTTGGCAGCTGAAAAAATTCATGGGTAAAGAATACATGGGGACAGTGCGTACAACCTTCATCATTGATGAAAACGGTGTGATCGAAGAGATTATTGCAAAGGTAAAAACCAAAGCACACGCAGAACAAATCTTAAAATAACCGCATCACAATAAAAAATGCTCCTAAGCCACTGGTTTAGGAGCATTTTTCTTACCTAAATACCGCCACGAATATGCTGGCGTACTTTCGTTTGATAGAAACGCTTTAACATAGCATGAAGTTCACCATCCAAGGCAGGCAACTCTGATGCTTGTGCATTTCGAATAACCTGACTCGACTGGCTAGCCCCAGCGATAATAGTTGAAACCTGTGGTTGATCAAGTATCCAACGTAAAGCTACATCTAACACATTCTGATTGGCTGTTAGCTTCGCGCTTAGTTCACTAACTAAATCCACTCCAGTGTCGAATGGAATACCATTAAAGGTTTCACCGACATGGAACGCTGCTCCATCTTTATTATAAGAGCGGTGATCCTGTTCACTAAATTGATAACCGTGATGCATTTTTCCTGTTAACAAACCACTGGCAAGGGGCAGGCGAACAATCACACCAATATTTTGCTGCTCAACGAGTGGAAAGACCTCTTCAACGGCGTCTTGACGAAAGACATTGAACAGCATTTGCAAACTAGCAAGCTTATCACTTTGACAACAGAACTTAGCTTCATCAAGCATCTCAACACTGGCACCAAAATGCTCAATTACGCCCTCCTTCTGCAAGTCTTCCATCCAGGCCAATATGTCGCCCGCAAACAAAACGTCTCTCGGCACACAATGAAGCTGAGCGAGGTTGATGACATCAACGCCAAAGCGTTTAGCCGAGGCTTGAAGACTCTGTTTAACTTTTTCTTTGGTGTAACCGTCGGGATAAAGAGCCGCGTCACGACCGACCTTTGTTGCTATTTTTTGCTTACTTGATGATGAGGCTAGCCAACGACCAATTCTCTCTTCGCTCAACCCTGCGCCATAGACATCAGCTGTATCAAAAAAATTAATACCTTGTTCCATAGCCGCCTCTAATACGGCTAATGCTTGTCTTTCTTCAACTGGCCCAAAATCATTACCTAATTGCCAACACCCCAAGCCTATTTCTGAGATCGTCCAGCCGGTTTTGCCTAGTATTCTTGTTTTCATCTGTTATCCTTATTTTTTCGATTTTAATCATGCAGTTAAGAGGCATTTGTGCTTTCCTCAATTACCCTCGCTCTCACCCCCATCATCCTGATTGCAGGTCTAGGATTTTTATTAGGTAAACGTACAGATTATTTAGATGCACCGCAAATCGGTAACCTAATATCCAATATTGGTATGCCTGCACTGCTTTTGACTTCCGTCTTATCGATGAACATGGAAATCTATTCCATGGCAAAAATCCTACTTGCCAGCATACTGATATTGTTCACTATGACACTTATCACTCTAGCTTTCCTTAAGCTAACAGGTCAATCCATTCGCTTTTACCTGTCACCTTTAGTGAATCCAAATGCCGGTAATCTGGGCATTCCAATTGCTTACGCTCTATTTGGTGAATCTGGGCTAGCCGTCGCCGTTGTAGTATCGTCGGTCGTACAAATTAGCCATTTCACCCTAGGGGTGGGTCTGATGTCGGGTCAATACCACCCTAAACAGTTACTTAAGAATGGACCTGTGATTGCCCTGCTAATTGGCGTTATCGCCTTATCACTTTCCATTAAGCTGCCTGACGCCATCATGAATACCTTAACAATGGTCAGCCAAATCACCTTACCAATGATGCTCTTACTGCTGGGAAATTCTTTAAGCAAACTGACTATCAAGGACAGCGGAAAGCTGAAAAATGCTGTTCTTTTCTCTTTCTATCGACCTTTTATGGGCACTTTGGTAGCCCTAGGCATTACCAGTCTATTGCCTCTGACCCCAGTGGAGAAAAGTGTATTGATTATTTTGAATGCTATGCCTGTGGCCGTTATCAGCTATATGTTAGCAACCAAATACAAGGGGCCAAAAGAAGAAATGGCGCTGATGATTTTAGTGTCCTTACCGATTTCATTAGGCATCAGCGGAATGCTTGGCTGGCTCTTCTAACAGATTAAGAAGTGACTTTAATTTGCCATAAAAAAACCACACTATGTGTGGTTTTTTTATGGCTCAAATCCTACTGCCTACTCAGTCTATCATTACCTAAGACTAAGCCTTGCTGAGTTGAACGATATGGGTTGATGTCCAAACCACCTCGACGCACATATCTTGCATACACAGTCAAAAACTCTGGCTGAAAATGACGCATGATGTCGATAAAAATGCGCTCAACACATTGCTCATGAAAATCGGTATGCTCACGGAAAGAGATAATGTATTTCAACAAGCTTTCATGATGAATTTTTGGGCCACGATAATCGATAAACACCGAGCCCCAATCAGGCTGATTGGTCACTGGACAATTTGATTTGAGCAAATGACTCACCAAGCGCTCTTCAACCTGTCCAGCCTCTTTATCAAGTTGCAACAGGTCACTGTTGGGATGATAGTTCTCAATGGTCACATCCAAATCGTCAATACAATAGTCTGGCGTTAACACAACCAACGAGGACATCGCATCAAGATCTCGAATGGCGACACTAACGCTCGCTCCCGCGGCGGCGGACAAGTCTTTCTCAAGGATGTCTTGAACCTGATCACGACTCTCATAACGCATTTGATTTAACGAGTTAAGGTATAATTTGAACGACTTAGACTCAATAATATTAGGCGACTCACATGGCAGACGAAATTCAGCCATAGCAACCACAGGTTTGCCATTCATATCCAACCAAGACAACTCATATGCATTCCAAATGTCTTCTCCATAAAAGGGTAAACGTTCAGACGCGATTCCCATCTCTGTCCATTTATCAACCCGTGCAATGGGATAAAGCAACCCTGCATCGTATTCAGAAACATACTCCGTTTGCTGACCTAAGGGTAAAAAGCCCATAACTTACCTCAACTTCGAATGCCTTTGCCCTGATTGAGCAAACGCAAACCGTACCAAAACAAAACCACAATAAACACACTCACCATCACTAGGGCCCAATATATATTGATATCAGAGACACCTAAAATCCCGTAACGGAAGGCATTCACCATATACAGAACTGGATTCAATAAAGATACCGACTGCCAAAAGTCAGACAGTAAATCAATCGAATAAAACACCCCACCCAAGTAGGTTAAAGGCGTCAAAATAAAAGTAGGAACAATGGAAACATCATCGAAACTACGAGCATAAATCGCGTTCACAAAGCCACCAAGCGAGAACATGATGGCAGTCAGGCAAACCACCAACACTGTTAAAAATAGGTTTTCTAGTGCTAAGTGAGTAAAGAAAAGCGACAAAATGGTTACAATGAAGCCAACAAACAAGCCACGAGCAACCCCACCTAGCACATACCCTAGCAGGATAACCCAATTAGGCGTTGGCGAAACAAGTAACTCTTGAATGCTGTGCTGAAACTTCGCCGAAAAGAAAGAGGACGACACATTTGAATACGAGTTGGTAATTACCGACATCATAATCAAACCAGGCACAATGTATTGCATGTAACTAAAGCCGCCCATTTCACCAATACGGTCACCAATCAAATTACCAAAAATAGCAAAATACAAGGTCATGGTAATGGCTGGTGGTAACAGAGTTTGCGGCCAAATACGTGTAAAACGGCGAATTTCTCTCACCAAAATGGTATAGAATGCAATCCAAATTTCTGAGTTTTTCATCTACTTAGCCTTTAATCAATTTAACAAACAGCTCTTCCAATCGATTCGACTTATTGCGCATGCTAACCACATTCACATTCGCCTGATCTAAAGCACTGAATATACGATTTATCGATTGCCCTTTTACCACCTCTACTTCCAAACTGCTGCCGTCATTATTCAAAACGACATTAAAGCCTTCAATCGACCAGTCCAGCGGTAAAGCTTGATCCAAATCCAAAATAAAGGTTTCTTGATTAAGCGTTTTTAAGAGCGCTTTGACACTGGTGTTTTCAACAATTTCACCCGCATTGATAATGGCGATATTACGGCAGAGCTGCTCAGCTTCTTCGAGATAATGGGTGGTTAAAATAATAGTGGTACCATTTTCATTTAATCCTTTAATGAATTCCCACATAGAGCGACGCAGCTCAATGTCCACGCCAGCAGTAGGCTCATCCAAAATTAACACTTCAGGCTCATGAATTAACGCTCGAGCAATCATTAGACGACGCTTCATTCCACCCGACAACATGCGAGATTGAACGTCTTTCTTATCCCACAAATCCAGCTCTTTAAGGTATTTTTCGGCACGCTTAGCGGCAGTCTCTTTATCAATGCCATAAAAGCCAGCTTGGGTTACAACAACATTAAAGACCGTCTCAAACACATTAAAATTAAACTCTTGTGGCACGACCCCTAGATACTGTTTTGCTTTGGCAAAATTTTTATCGATGTCTTCACCAAAAATCGCCACTTTACCTGAAGATTTATTGACTAAAGAACACAGAATGCCAATGGTAGTAGACTTGCCCGCTCCGTTTGGACCAAGTAAAGCAAAGAAATCGCCCTTCTCTACCGTTAGGTTTACGCCTTTTAATGCCTCAAAACCACTTTCATAACGCTTTTTGAGGTCACTAATTTCGATCGCATATGTCATAATTACCGCTCTCGTACGGCATCAGCCGACTCAATAGTTACTAATTAAATAGGGTTTTACGTGGAATCACGCACACAATACATACTGAGCGCCTTTGCAGACTTACGTCAGCGAATTGCCGAACATGATCCTTTTAACACAACAGATCTGGCAGAAGAAGAAATTGATTTTCTTGAAAAGTGGGATCAACTAATCGCTCGCATTGAATCAAATGCACCAGATTATACATTTGATGCCCAAGAAGTATTGTCTCGCTTTATTCGCTGCTACCCAAACCTCGTCCCCTTGATTAAACGTGAGTTACTTTGGTTTATGGGCGGTGAATGTTTGCATTTCTTAGGCGATGAAGAAATCAATTTCTACCAACAGCTTGAAGATCAATTATATGAATTAGACCGCCAACAAATTGACTATAATTTGCAGGACGAAATCGACAAGCTAAGAGACACATCAAAAAACTTGCACTAACGGAAAAGTTGGGCGGCGCAAACCCGCCCAACTCAGCCTATAGCTTTTTAAACACTAACGTGCCATTGGTCCCACCAAAGCCAAACGAATTGTTTAGCACCACATCTATCTTGCGTTTCTGTGGCGTAATCGGTACATAATTTAAATCACAACCTTCGCCGACTTCTTCCAAATTAATGGTTGGTGGCGCGACCTGGTCGCGAATCGCCAAAATAGAAAAAATAGATTCGACGGCACCAGATGCGCCCAACAAATGCCCAATCATAGACTTAGTTGAGCTAATGGCCACGTCAGAAGCGTCTTCTCCCATTACCGATTTTACAGCTTGAGTTTCGGCTAAATCCCCAGCCAAAGTGGATGTACCGTGGGCATTGATGTAATCAATTTCCATTGCGGCAATTCCTGCATCGTTCAGAGCGGCCGTCATCGCAGCCGTAGCACCTTCACCACCTTCTGGCGGCGCGGTCATATGATGCGCATCATCACTCATACCGAATCCTGCCAATTCCGCATAAATGGTCGCACCACGTGCAACAGCCTGCTCATATTCCTCTAGTACAAGAATGCCGGAACCGTCACCCATAACAAAACCATCGCGGTCTTTATCCCAAGGACGACTCGCTGTTTTAGGATCGTCATTACGGGTTGATAAGGCCCTCGCTGCCCCGAAGCCCCCAATTCCTAGTGGAGTGATCGCCATTTCAGCGCCCCCCGCAATCATGACATCTGCATCACCATAAGCAATCATTCTACCAGCCATGCCGATATTGTGAGTGCCCGTAGTACACGCTGTCACAATTGAAATATTCGGTCCTTTAAAGCCAAAACGTATCGCTACGTGGCCAGAAATCATATTTATAATCGCGCCTGGAACAAAAAAAGGCGAAATACGTTTAGGGCCGGATTCATTCAATAGCTCTAGATTTTTTTCAATCATTGGCAGACCACCAATGCCCGAACCTATTGCACAACCAACGCGAGCCAGATCCACTGTCTCATCACGAATGTCAGCATCCTCCAGTGCTTGAACAGCAGCGGCGATACCATATTGAATAAAAAGATCCATTTTGCGTGCTTCTTTAACGCTCATATATTGAGTCGCATCAAAGTCACTTACTTGAGCCGCAAAACGCGTGGAGAACTGATTAGTATCGAAAGAGGTAATGTCAGACACACCACTTTTGCCTTCTAATATATTATCCCACGTATCTTTCACATTATTGCCAAGGGGTGTCACCATTCCCATACCAGTGACTACAACCCGACGACGAGACATAAGATTCCTCCAGAAATCCACCACCACAACTTGAGATGGCTATTAATAAGAAAAGCCGCTGTAGCGAATACAAGCGGCTTTTCGGGAAACTCAGTTCACCAATAGATTACAAGTTAGCGTTGATGTAGTCGTTCGCTGCTTGTACTGTAGTGATTTTTTCAGCTTCTTCATCAGGAATTTCAGTATCGAATTCCTCTTCAAGAGCCATAACCAACTCAACTGTGTCTAGGGAATCTGCACCTAGGTCATCAACAAAAGATGCTGAAGCGACAACCTCTTCCTCTTTAACACCTAGTTGTTCACAAACAATTTTTTTAACGCGTTCTTCAATGCTACTCATTAGAAGTTCCTACTCTACTCATTAACAGCTCATTGTGAGCATATTATAATATTCGATCGCCTTACGGCATGATTCTCAACATGAACCGGAGACGTATTTTCGTTGAATTAAAACTAAAATTCAACTCAAATTACGACATATACATGCCACCGTTGACATGTAAGGTCTCACCGGTGATGTAAGCAGCGCCTTGCGACGCCAAAAATGCGACAGCAGCCGCAATTTCTTCAGGTTGACCAAGACGAGCGGAAGGCACTTTTTCAACCAATTTGGCTTTGTGCTCTTCTGGTAACACCTTAGTCATATCTGTTTCAATAAAGCCTGGGGCAACACAATTAATAGTAATGCCACGAGAAGCAATTTCAGCAGCCAAAGAGCGACTAAACCCTTCTAGACCCGCTTTCGCTGCAGAATAGTTAGTTTGTCCACCATTCCCCATAGAGCCAACCACTGAACTAATGCTAATCACTCGACCAAATTTTGCCTTGGTCATGCCGCGCAAGCAAGCTTTTGTCACACGGAAGACAGATGTCAGGTTAGTGTTTACCACTTGCTCCCACTCATCTTCTTTCATGCGCATCATTAAATTATCGCGAGTAATACCGGCATTGTTCACCAAAATAGTTGGCGCACCGAACTCAGCTGTAATTTCTTTAACAACAGCATCAACTGAATCACTGGATGACACATCCAAAACCCAACCTTTACCATTTTCACCTAGGTATTCGCTAATACTTTGCGCACCAGATTCACTTGTCGCAGTTCCAATTACCGTTGCACCCTGCTCAGCAAGAACGGTTGCAATGGCTTTACCTATGCCGCGTGTCGCTCCTGTCACTAGGGCAATTTTTCCTTCAAGACTCATGCCTGTCTCCAATATTTACAAATTAAACTGAATACTTATCCAGCCAAAGTTGATTCAAAGCCAGCCAAATCTCCAATAGAAGACGCAGCTAGTCCTTTGACAATTCGTTTGTTCAATCCACTCAACACCTTGCCAGGACCACACTCAATCGTTGTGGTCACACCCAGCTCAGACAGCAATAACACAGACTGTGTCCACAACACTGGTTCACTCAGCTGTGCCACCAAGTTTGCTTTGATTACCTGCGGATCGGAAACGGCCTGACCAGTCACATTTTGCACCAAAGTACAGGTCGGCTCTTTGAATTCAATAGAATTTAACTTAACCGCCAGTTTTTCACCAGCTGGAATCATTAATTCACAGTGCGATGGCACGCTAACAGGTAAAGGCAAAGCACGTTTAGCACCGGCCTCTTTTGCGTTTTCCATTGCTGCTTCAACGGCTGCAACATGACCCGCAATAACGACTTGACCTGGGGAGTTGAAGTTAACGGCACTAACAATTCCGTCTGCCGCCTCACAGGCTGCGACGACTTTAGCATCATCCAAACCAATGATCGCCGCCATTGCACCTTCACCAGCAGGAACAGCCTGCTGCATATATTCACCACGCAACTTAACCAGCGCCACAGCGTCAGCAAAAGCCATAACACCAGAACACACTAAAGCAGAATATTCACCAAGACTATGACCTGCGACATAAGCAGGCTGATCACCGCCCTGTTGCTCCCATAAACGCCACAAAGCAACACTTGCCGTAAGAAGCGCTGGCTGAGTTTTATCGGTTTGACTAAGTTTCTCGGCATCATTCTGCACAAGATCCCACAGATCATAACCAAGTACTTCAGACGCTTCAGCAAAAGTTTGCTGAATAATGTCGTGTTTTTCAGCTAAATCAGCCAACATCCCCAATTGTTGAGAACCTTGACCCGGAAAAACAAACGCTGTTGTTGTGCTCATCACATCTCCTCTTTACTAAGTCGCGACTCAATGGCTTCACTTAAATTAGCCCGCGCAATATCCATTCCATATTCTATCGCCCCAATCATAGCAGGCAGATCAGAGCGACCATGACCTTTTACCAAATTGCCACGTACACCCACTAGGCAAGCACCATGGCGACGTTCAGTTTGGTAAAAAGTCTCAAAAACAGGCGCAACCTGTTTTGAATCACCAAATTTATTCATCAAAAAAGACAGCAGACCTTCCGAAGCTTTTAGGACAGCATTGCCAACCATACCATCACAAACGATGACATTTTTTTCGCCTTCAAATAGATCAGTTCCTTCAGCATACCCTAAATAATTAGGCCAGCTCTTATCAATTAAAAGGGCATCGGCTTCTTTTATTACCACACTTCCCTTTGAACTCTCCACGCCAACATTGAGCAGACCAACATTGGGAGTCTCATCACTTAATGCCTCGACGTAAGCCGCTCCCAACTCTGCAAATCCTACCAACATAGAAGCTGGACAATGCACATTGGCGCCCAGGTCAACCAAACATCTCAGTGGATTTGAATACAATTCGCGAATTAATGCTGGGTATAACTTCGGCCGGATAACTCCTAGCAGATGTCTCGCTAAAGCCACCATAACGCCTGTATTACCAAGAGTTACAACTACATCAGCTGCGCCCGATGATAATGCATTAATGGATTGATAAAGTGAGGTATCGTGTCGACGAAATAGAGATAAAACAATCTCTTCATCCGCTTTAATCACGTCGCGACAAGCGATCAATGTTAAGCGATCATGATGTGCAGGCAGATCAAGCCCATCAATTGGAGTGTAGTAGAGAGTAATCACGACATCCGGATATTGAGACAATATCGAGACCGCACCCTCAAAAGCAATGCGGGGACCTAAGTCCCCGCCCATAGCGTCTAAAGCTACCCTGATCATGGGTATCTTAGTTACTCACCTTTAGGGGCGATAACTTGACGGCCACGGTAAAAGCCGTCTGCAGAAATGTGGTGACGACGGTGAAGTTCACCAGTTGTCTTTTCTACAGATAGTGTTGCGCTAGTCAAAGCATCGTGTGAACGACGCTGGCCGCGACGTGAACGAGTTACTTTACTTTTTTGTACTGCCATTTTTGGAGCTCCTAACTTTACTTAGCCTTTAATTGGGCCAATATACTAAATGGATTCGGTTTTTCGTCATCCGCTGCGTCATCGGTAGACGATGCATACTTTTGAGCTGTTGGGTTGCAACCACTTTCTTCGTGATAAGCGACTATAGGTAAAGCGAGTATAATTTCTTGCTCAACCATGTCTGCTAAAATTACTTCACCATCGGTCATGACAACAGGATCGTAATTGTTAGGAAGATTCTTAGCATGATCTTCGTCATAGACGAAACCCAATGCAAGATCGACCTCCAAATCATGATGAACCGCACCCATACAACGCTGACAAACAACCTGTACATTTGCAGTCAATGATCCGGTAGCAATATATCGCCTATCCTCATCAACTCTAAAGTCTAAATGTATAAATGCATTACCCTCATCAGAGGCTAAAATAGCACAAAGCTCCTCAAATTGATTAAGGGGCATGTTCCCTTCGAATGCCAACTCATTGTTAGCATATTTACGAGGGTCAAAATATTTAGGTAATGTGTCATTTAACATGGCGGCAAATGATATTGCCAAGGGGCGCTATTGTCAAAGTCTAAGTACGCTTTAAACGCTTTTTTTCACTTTATTTTGAAACAGATAGGCAAAAAAAAGTAAAATTCATTCACTCCACTGCAATCTGGTTGAATTAACATGCAAAAAAACATCATTCTAGGCTCCTCCTCTCCTTATCGAAAGGCGTTACTAGAACGCTTACAACTGACATTTGAATGCCTATCACCAGATATAAATGAAGAGGCACACCCAGCAGAAACACCGCAACAACTAGTAGCACGACTCAGCATTGAAAAAGCTGAAGCCGTTGCCAAACAACTAAAAGAACAAAAAACCTCAGCAGATGAAGTTTGCGACATCATAATTACATCCGATCAAGTCGCTGTATTAGACGGTGTCATTCTTGGCAAGCCACACACTCACCAGAAAGCCATACAACAACTTACAAAATTCAGTGGACGTAAAGTCAGCTTTTTAACTGGGCTGTGTGTTTACAATAGCATCACCAATAATTACGAATACAGCTTGAGTCAGTATGATGTGCATTTTCGCTCCTTAAGTGACACGGAAATAAAGCACTATATTGAGATTGAACAACCCCTTGATTGTGCAGGCAGCTTCAAGTGTGAAGGGCTAGGAGTCACCCTGTTTGAGAAAATGGCAGGCAATGACCCAAATTCATTGATCGGCCTACCATTGATTGAGTTGTGTCGATTACTTAGAAATCAGGGCATCAACCCTTTGGAAATGAGTGATAAATCGATTGATTAGACTCAAGATCGGTAACTGCCTTACGAGCAACCTGATAACCAAATTCAACCAACTCTTCAGCTCGCCAAAATTCATAGAAGCCTGAAATATCTTTCGGTATGGATATCAACAAATCTGGCGGGTAACCTGCCAGTTTGTATTGAGTTAGCGACTCCTGCATGGTTTCAAACATCATGTTAATGGTTTGCAAGCGCCCCCAGCTTTCAGCGTCATAATTTGAATTTGCCTCCACTTCGTCTTGCTTGTGCTTAGAAAATAAGCTTTTTGCACTGCTCCACCAAGCAGGACCATCACCTTCAGCTTCTTCCTCTTTTTCTGCCATACGAGCCAGATTATCAGCTGGTCCATTCAAATCCACGGCGATAATATAATCAGCCCCAACAGGCACAGACGGAATAATTGGCAATGGATTCAATACACCACCATCGACATACTTACGACCATTAATTGATACCGGAGACACAATAGAGGGAATTGCAGACGATGCACGCATTGCACTGATTAAATCACCACGCTGAAACCAAAACTCCTTTTGGTACAGCAGATCAACCGCAACCGCGGTGTAATCTATAGGTAATTCCTCAATTGAGGGAGTACCAATAATTTCTTCAATCCTCTCAAAAAATTTATCACCCTTAATATAGCCGCCATTGAAAATTGACATATCCAGGAGCCTGAGCACGCTCACTTTATCTAAAGACAAGGCCCATTCTTTATATTCATCAAAGCATCCCGCGGCATAAGCTCCACCGACAATGGCCCCAATAGAACAACCTGAAATACTAACAATATCGTAACCTTGTTCTTCAATTGCCTGTATCACGCCAATATGTGCATGACCACGCGCCGCGCCACTTCCCAAAACTAAAGAAACCGTTTTTTTCCTTTCAACTTTTTCCATGTTACTTCCTAAAACTATGGCCTAGCCATCACAAAACTCACGCGATCCACACCAAGAGACGCTCGTCCCATATCGGCTAAATTAATAAAACGCACTTTTTCCGCCAAACGCACTCCCAGTCCGGAAATCAAATCTTCAATATAACGATCTCCTACACTCACCGCGGACTCTCTATCTCGTTGCTGACTAGTGACAAAACCAATGACTGATTGCCCAGCAGGTAAATCGGTTAATAAACGACGGATACGAGGTATGTCATTGATATCGTGTTGCGCCATGACATTAACAAACGCCATATCTTCGTTAGGCATAGCCACTTGATCTAAACGCACCATAACATCACCCGCACCACGGCGGTTTACATACAATATTTGATACAAACTGCTGGCTGTTTTCACCACCAATAGAGACTGACTTTGATCTGAGCCATACAACAAGTAATCGTCAAAAAAGTTATTTGCCCAAGCATTACTGCTACCACAGCTACGACTCTGACACTCAAACAAGATCTGATGATTATTTTTCGTTAATTCAGCGTAGTAGTGCTGGTAAACATCGGTTAAAAGCGCGTTACGATCAATTTTATACAAGGAAGTCACAAGATTTCCCGTTAAACGCTCAACCTTCTCTGGCTCCCAACCACGACCTGATCGTTGAATCTTTGCTAATGGCACTTCAACTGATACAGCCTGCTCGGAACGACTTTTCACCAGTTGCGCATCTCGGTAGCTCTCAACCCCTAATGAATCAGCAAACGTAAAGCTCGCCCAAGAAAAACCTAACAATGCAAAAAGACCGAGCTTAACCATAATTTCTTACCCTTACACAAGCTAACCTGTGGCCAATTAATTTTGATCAATAAATTGCTTAATTTCTGTGGCCACTTCAAAACAGCTATCAGGCTCCAGATGAAAATGATGATTCCCCTCGAGCCACTTCATTTTCACCCAAGGAAATTGCTTTATACGCTGATCGACCGCTTCTGGATGGCTTTGATAAATACCGTCTTTTGCCAACAACACTAACGTTGGACATTTAATCTCTTGGATAAACGCCTCAACACCAGCTTCATCCATGCGAAAAGGTGATGGAAACGTCAGTTTTACATCATGACGCCAAACCCAGCGCTGTGACTCTGCCAATTTAGCCCCTCGATCCACCAAACTTTGTGATGCGGCTTTAGAAAGTTTAGTAAAACCCTCCATTCTCGCCAGCACCATTGCCTCTTCTGATGGATAACCGGTTTCTCTGCCTTGCTTTAGCTTGGCCATTTTGTTCACAGCTCGCTGTAAATGAACCACTCGCTCCGAAGCCGTCCCACTCATTGGCCCTACGTTATCCAAAACAATTAAACCGCGGACTTTATCCGGAGCAATGGCGGCCACCAACATAGCAACGGCACCGCCCATACTGTGCCCTATCAACCATACACTTTGCTTAGATTGATTTAATATCGACACCACATCCAGAACATAATCCCATAAGTGATAAAAGCTGCCCGCAGGACGATGGCTCGATAATCCATGCCCCGCCAAATCCAATGCGGTATGGGAGTAATCAGACAAATAAGGAGCAAGCTGACTAAAACTGCCAGCATTATCCAACCACCCATGAAGGGATAAAATTTTAATGTCAGAGGAATCTTTAGAAAGCCATTGAATGGCCGCCAGCTCAGTATGTGCTAGCTTATATACGATGTCATGTCCCATAATACGTACTACCAATCTATGAGAGTTATTATCATTATCTAGGGGAAGTATACCAACGAAATTGACAGCAAGCTGGCGCTAATAAATCCCCTTCTAAAGCAGCCATTGTGGCCGTTGTCATAGCAAATTGAAGCGGCAATGGCTCGTCACTTAAATATTCCACAAGCTGTTGCGCAAAGGGTTGATGTGTCACCAATAAAATCGACTCGCCATCCTGCTGCTGTAACCAGTCCACCACATCAGATAACTGACCGGATGGCGTTATCTTTGCTGTCGTATCAAAGGACACACTCACGTCCAATTGAGCCAAAAATATTTTTGCCGTCTGTTGAGCTCGAACATACGGACTAACAAACACACGATCAAACACCTCGGACTTTGCCATGAACGATTGAGCCGCTGACTTTACCTCAGCTACCCCAAGATCGGTTAACTCTCGTAACTCATCCCCGCCATGACAATAAGGCGCAGCGTTACCATGACGCAAAACATATAGACGCTTAGGCTTCATCATCAGGCGTAACTTGCGGCCAAGGTTGAAAAGGAAAAGGTTTTTCCTCATCTACATAAGACAAATAAGCAAATATTTGACCGATAAAAGCGGAGACATTGGTTAGCCAACAAGCCAAAGTAACAGGCTCATGCTTTGAGCCTAACTTTACCAAACTGACCAACACCACCAAGATACCAAATACAGTTAGAGCCAAATTTAGAACAAACCAATAAAACACCATAAAGATCAAACGAAACCAAAAGTCTTGTTTAGCATAACCTGGTTTAGACATGTTTATTCTCCTCATTCGTTGCAAATTCAACGTCCCACTTCTGCTCACCTGTCATCATAGAACCAATAAGAGAGTCCAAAGTAGCACCGTCAAAAATCAATTTAAACAGACCTTCAGCAAGTGGCATATAAAGACCATGCTTATGAGCCTCCTCAACCACCATTTTCAGGGTATTAACCCCTTCTGCCACTTCACCAATCGAACCAACCGCGTCATCTAAGTTTTGGCCAGATCCAATAGCAAAACCAACCCGGTAGTTGCGACTTAATGGCGAAGTGCAAGTGGCAATCAAGTCGCCCATTCCAGCCAAACCTAAAAAGGTCATCGGATTGGCACCAAAGTGCACAGCAAACCGACTCATTTCAGCCAAACTACGGGTCATGATCATCGACATGGTATTCTCGCCCACTTTAAGCGCTTTTGCCAAACCACATACAATCGCATAGATGTTTTTTAATGCACCCGCTAATTCCACACCCTTGCTGTCAGCATTTTCGTATACACGAAAAGTAGGTGATTTAAGTAACTCTATCACTCGATGACGAACTAAGTCATCAGAGCTGGCGATAACAGAGCCTGTCATCTGACCAGCAGCAATCTCTTTCGCTAAATTAGGACCGCTTAACACCCCAATTTTTTGCGTCACTGCATTTCGCTTCAACACATCGCTCATCAACTCAAAGCGATTCGGGTTGAATCCCTTAGTCGTACTAATTAGGATCTTATCTGGTGTCAGCAGCGGCTCTATTCGCTCAACCACTTGCTCAAAAGATTTAGAAGGAATGGACACAAATACTGTATCACTGTCACGTATCGCTTGCTCTAAATTACTGGTAGCCAACAACTCTTGATGCAAAGGAGCATTAGGAAGATAACGGCTGTTCAATCCGGTTAAATTAATCTCTTCAACTTGTTGCTCGTTACGCATCCATTGACTCACTTGGTGACCATTCGTTGCCATAATATTGGCTAGTGCGGTACCAAAACTTCCGCCACCTAAAACACATACTGAATGCTTAATCATGATCTGTTCCTTTCTTGCCATCTTAACGTTAGGATGAACAACTGACTTCTAAGGATTTTCCCCATTCAGGCGACCTTTGAGCGAGCTCATCAGACTCTGGGTGCTCTTCGAAGGGGGAGTTTAAAACATTTAACAAACGTCTGAAGGGCAAATAATCGCCCTGCTCAGCCGCCTGAATGGCACTGTGCGCCAAGTAATTTCTCAGTACAAATTTGGGATTGACCGCTAGCATAGCCTCTGACACATCACTCCAAGATAGCGCATTCGATTGTCGAGCGGCCTGATATCGCTGCAACCATGCTGATAAAGCCTGACGATCTACGACTTCATCCAACAACAGATCAAATTCAGCCTCTTCTAACTGAGCCAACAATCGGAAGAACACACTGTAATCCATTTTTTCTTTAGCCAGTAATTGAAACATTGAAGGCAACAAATCATGAAGATCTGTGGTTTTTTCCAGTCCCATTTTCGCCAGCATCAAGTCGTCATAATGTTGCTGTAGCTCGGCTTCATAGGTTTGTAAAATTGAAACTAATTGATCTCGCTCTAAATGCTTAGAAAAGCAACGCATCAAACAATTCAAATTCCATAACCCAACACCTGGTTGACGCGAAAAAGCATAACGCCCTTCATAATCAGAATGATTGCATACCCATGATTCATCAAAGTCTTCCATAAAACCATATGGACCATAATCAATGGTCTCCCCAGTAATGGAAAAGTTATCCGTATTCATAACCCCATGCTGAAAACCGACAGCCTGCCACTTGGCAATCATCTGCGCCGTTCGCTTCACCACTGCCAGCAACATAGCGACAAGGGGATGTTCTGCACGAAGACACTCTGGGTAATAATATTCTAGACAATGTTCAATCAACTGATCTAATTCAGCCTGTTTACCTTGGTAAAAGAAAAACTCAAAATGGCCGAAACGAATGTGCCCGTTTGCTGTTCGCAACAGCATAGCTCCGGGCTCAGGTCTTTCTCTGTAAACCGCTTCCCGACTATCAAATAGTGCCAACGCTCGCGAACTTGGAATAGACAAAGCAGACATGGCTTCACTGGCCAAATATTCGCGAATACAGGATCTTAGTACCGCACGACCATCCCCTCGTCGAGAATAAGGCGTCGGTCCGGCCCCTTTCATATGCAAATCATATAAAAGACCATCCTGACCACGAACTTCACCCAGTAACACACCTCGCCCGTCACCCAGCTGAGGTGAAAAACCACCAAACTGATGGCCTGCGTAAACCATACTTAAGCTCTGCGGCAAAGTTACTTCGCCCATCAGTAACGCTTTGGTGTGAGGAGATTTGATATCAATCGATAAGGAAGTGGCTAGCGTTTGGTTAAATTCAACCAAACGCTGCTCATGAAGTGGCTGAACCGCCACATGCGTGTAAAAAGCGTCACCCAGAGTTGCATAATGATGTTCTAAGTTCATCCTAGCCTACTCGTTAGATTTACTTATTTAGACATGTCTACCATGTACTCACAACGAATACTTTCCCCTACCGTTTTTTCAATTTCAGGAATCATAAAAGCATCGTCTTCACTGGCAAAACTAACCGATTTACCCGTTTCACCACCTCGACCAGTACGACCAATACGGTGTACATAATCTTCAGGGTCTTCAGGCAAAGCGTAATTCACCACTAATTCAACGTTATCAACGTGGATACCACGACCAGCAACATCGGTTGCCACCAACACTTGGATACTACCGTCTTTGAAGCTTTTAAGCGTTTTCACTCGCTTATCTTGCGCGACTTCGCCTGACAAAATAGCACAATTGATTTTTTCCATTTTCAAACGTTCGTACAGATCACGAGTTTCATCTCGACGATTGGCGAAAATAATGGTTCGTTGACTGCCATTTTCTTCGATCAACTGTTTTAACACAGGCCACTTTTGATCGGCTTCAACCGTATAAATGACTTGATCAATGTTTTGATTGGTTGCTTCTTTCGGTACAACAGACACTTCTTTCGGAAAATACGTCCACTGCTTAGCCAACGCTTGAATGTCTTTCGGGAAAGTAGCACTAAACAGCATAGTTTGACGTGTTTCTTTATGCGGCGTCATACGAATAATGCTTTTTACATCAGGAATAAAGCCCATAGACAACATACGGTCTGCTTCATCCAGAACCAAACACTCCACTTTGTTTAGTAAGACTTTACGACTGCGCGCAAAATCCAACAATCGGCCCGGAGTAGCCACAAGAATGTCTACATTTTCAGTTTGCAAAGCCTGCTTTTGCTTTTCGTAGCTTAACCCACCAACCAACGCCACAACATTCAAATGACAGTTAGCGGTTAGTTTTACCGCTTCATCCGCTATCTGTAATGCCAATTCACGGGTTGGCGCAATAATCAAACCACGAGCAAGGTTGTTCGCTCGCTCTTCTTCTAATGGGTAATCAAGAAAATCTGTGATCATAGCAATCAAAAAAGCGGCCGTTTTACCGGTACCCGTTTGAGCCTGACCTATGATGTCATAACCTTGCAATGTGGTTGGCAAGGTTTCTGCTTGTATCTCACTGCAGTATTCAAACCCCATTTCAGCAATGGATTTTAACACTCGATCCGGCAAATTCAGATCATGAAAGCGCAATTTGCCTTCCACTTCTGGCACCTGAAAATCATCAATAGACCACACACCTTTATTCGACGTCGCTTCATCCATTTTTGCTTCACTCGTCTTACCTTGAGCTTTTCTAGGTCGCTTATTCTGACGACGAGTTCGTTTCGGTTTCGGGGTACTTTCTGGTGCTACGTCTTGATTTTGGTTTTCCATATCGGAATCTATACACTTCTTCGGTTAGAGGTTAATTATCTGAGCATGGAGTGTACCTAATTGATCCAGCTTTATCATCTTTTCCTTTCAAACAGGGTCAAACGTAAAAGACTCATTGACGATCACTTTCACCATTACCCCAATCGATAAGGCGGTAAACTTTGCACTAATTGATTTCCATAACGCTTCGTTTTGAGACGTTTATCCAATATGTGAATGGTCCCTGAGTCTTTTTCACTTCTCAACAAACGGCCAGTAGCTTGTACTAAGCGCAAAGAAGCATCTGGAATGGTGATTTCCATAAAGGGATTACCGCCACGCTTTTGAATCCATTCTGCTAGCGTTGCATCCACGGGGTCATCCGGCACAGCAAACGGAATTTTGGCAATAAACACCGACGTCAGATAATCACCAGGCAAATCCACCCCTTCTGCGAAACTGGCCAAACCAAACAACAAACTGCCTTTACCTTCATCAATTCGAGCTTTATGAGATTCCAAAATAATTCGTTTAGATTGCTCACCCTGTATAAGCAAAATGTCTTTTAACGATTCTTTTAGCGATTGCGCAACCTCCTCCATTTGACGCCGAGAGGAGAACAACACCAAACTGGCTTTGTCTTGAGCGACGTTCTCATTAAGATAGTCAACAATTTCAGCCGTATGCTGTTCAACCTGATTCGGCTCAGACTTCATTTCAGGTATCACCAACACCCCATTATTCTGAAAATCAAAAGGACTTAATACACGTAAATATTCACTTTCTCTCGGCACTCCTGAGCGCATATTAAAACGATGAAACTGATTCAACGCAGTCAGTGTTGCGGATGTCACTACGGCACCAAAACACTTATCCCACAATTGCTGACGTAAGGTATTGGCTGCCAATATTGGTGAGGCACCTAATTCAATATCTTGCTCCATACCTTGACCAGATAAAATCAGCCAACGGGCATTTGGCGGATACTGCTGGTCATCCGTTGTGGAATACAATTGCCACAAACCGACACTTTGCTCAATTCGCCCTAGTATCGCTCCTAAAATAGGCTGCCAAGTTTCGGCCATTTCCGGCGTGACACCCATACCCTCATTTTGCTTGGCCTTTTTGCATTCATCCTGAATGCTTTCAATACTGTTAAATAACTTTTGATAACTAGTCGACAAGCTGTATGCCAACTGTTTCAGCTCATCCGGCACAACACCAAATTCAAAGCGATGTTGATTATTGTCCTGATCTAACCCTAAGCCATTAATATAGGGTGATAAGCCTTGCTGAGCATATTGTATGAAATTCACAATGGTCTGGATTTGTTGCGGTATTTTGATCAGCAACTGCCCCGTCAAACTCACTTCATCAGTCAATTCCTGCTTCAAATTCACCAAATTCTTTTCTAACTGTCGAAGCCAGCTAATACTTTGCTGCAAGCGGACCTCATGACGAAAGTGCCCAATCGCTTTATCTGGCAGATGATGGCCTTCATCAAACACATAAATGGTTTCTTTCGGCGCAGTCAGGATAGCGCCGCCACCTAGGGATAAATCTGCCAGTACAAGGTCATGGTTCGCAACAATGACATCCGCCACATCTATCTCAGCACGGGCTTTGAAAAATGGACACGCCGAGTAATTGGCACAATTACGGTTTGTACATTGTTGATGATCCGTGGTTAAACGACGCCAGTCTTGCTCTCGTACAATGCCTTCCCAATTATCTTTATCGCCGTCCCATTTACCTTTACTCAGTGCTTCATCCATTTCCTGATATAGCACAGTATTGACATCATCGGATTGCAAATGTTGCTCAAACAGACCAGCAAACATATCGTCCATGGCCTGCTCTTCTGCCCCTAGAAACGCCTCTAAATTATTAAGACAAAGATAACGGCCACGACCTTTCGCTAAGGTGTATTTGAAATTTACCTCAGTGTTAGACAAGATATCGGGTAAGTCTTTATGAAGAATCTGTTCTTGCAACGCTACGGTCGCCGTCGAGATAACGAGTTTTAACCCTCTTGCCTTCGC
The DNA here is from genome assembly GCF_003314975.1 of Marinomonas aquiplantarum. Lineage (GTDB taxonomy): Bacteria > Pseudomonadota > Gammaproteobacteria > Pseudomonadales > Marinomonadaceae > Marinomonas > Marinomonas aquiplantarum. The sequence goes on along the minus strand of NZ_QNRF01000005.1, from coordinate 219,181 downwards.
AATAGGAATGACGGCAAGACAGTAAGATAAGGTTTTACCCGTACCTGTGCCCGCCTCAATGACTGCCACATGCTTTTCATCGAGCCGCTCCCCCTCGGAATCTTGTTTAATATTGCCCAAAGTGCGCGCGATCGCGCCTATCATTTGGCGCTGACCAACCCTAGGCTTATGGGATTTAGCATCCAGCATATCGCGATAGGCTGATTGGATTTTATTTTTTAATTCGTCTGAAAGCATTTATTTTATTGAGAATCGTTAAGAATGCTGTATATAATAACAGTTACTGTATAAACAACCAGATAGTGCCATGATTAAATTAACCAAAAGACAATCTGATGTGCTCGATACCATTCGCGAGTTTATTAATGAAACCGGATTCCCACCCACTCGTGCGGAAATCGCGAAACGACTTGGCTTTAAATCCCCAAATGCAGCAGAAGAACATTTAAAAGCCCTATGCAAAAAAGGTGCGATTGAAATGCTTTCTGGCGCCTCTCGCGGCATTCGATTGGTTGAGTCTTCCGAAAACAATGCCCCAGAAGACGACTTAGGTTTGCCTGTTATTGGTAAAGTGGCCGCAGGATACCCTATATTAGCCCAAGAGAACATAGATACCCATGTCACCGTACCTGGCAATATGTTTTCCCCTAAAGCAGACTATTTCCTGTCAGTCTCAGGCACCAGTATGAAGAACATTGGCATTATGGAAGGCGATCTACTGGCCGTTCATAAAACCAATACCGTTCGTAATGGCCAAATTGTCGTTGCACGCATTGGCGACGAAGTCACCGTTAAACGCTTCGAACAAAAAGGGCGTATTGTTCGTCTAATCCCTGAGAATGAAGACTATCAAGACATTGTTGTTGATCTTGAAAGTGAAGAGTTTGCCATTGAAGGTTTGTCAGTTGGCGTCATTCGACAAGGCCTGTAAACAATACAAATCCAAAAAAGGTGGCCTAAGCCACCTTTTTTTTTACTTTTTAACTTTTTTAAAATTCTTTAATGAAGAATTTTTGGACGAAAATCATCGTCCATGTAATCCAACCCTTCGTCAGCCATAGACTCATCCGAATACACAAAATCAATGCCTGCATGGAACATGCATTTTGCCAATTCAAAATAACGATCCTGTAGATAAGAACGTGTCGTGTCTGAAATTTTCAGGGTCGCTAACGGCTCTGCTTCCTCGCCACTGTCACTGGCTGGACGCAATACAATATCGCCGTTTTCCAGCTCAACAATTTCAAGGTATGACTCTTTCATATTAATACTCAGATGACTCTTCTCTAAAACGTAACACCAAGTCAGTTAGCCTGGTCAAATACAACTGCATTGAAGCCCCATCATCGCCACCAGAACCGATAAGATCCGCTCGATCAAAAGATGATTGAACCAAATGACACTCTAGCTGTTGCTGATAAGCACTCAAAAGCTGACAACACCAAGACCTAGGCTGAGCCATTAAATCCTTAAGCTCTGACAGCACAGGGACAATAGATTGTTTGGCTTCTGCTTCATTTGCCAAGGCAACCACATCCAAACAATCAGACAAAGCATAGGATTGCGCTACTTCTTGCAACAAACCATTGAAGGCGCTTCGCAACTGAAACAAAGCTGAACCTTCAAAGCTACTAACCAACCAAGTCTCTTCGCTAGATTGGGCAAGAGCCAGCAAGCGCTTAGCGGCATCAAGCCTTTGATTGGTTGCGCTGGCGTAACTGACGCTGATCATTTTTTCTTTTTACCTTCTTCGATGACCCATTTACCGCCATCGTAAAACGCTTTCCAACCCGTTGGCTTCCCTTCGTTCTCCGTCATAATGTATTGCTCTTTCGTCTTACGACTATAACGAATCAAGGTAGGACGCCCTTCAGAGTCCGCAACGGGTGCATCCGCAAAAAAATGATACTTAGGATCAATTTGATCCATGTAAGGCAACAACTCTTTTACATAAGGTGCACGGGTTTCTCGCTTACGAGGGAATTGACTAGCCGCCAAGAACAAGCCGGTCGCACCATCTCGCAGAACATAATGATCTTCCACTTTCTGACACGCCAAATCAGGCATTGGCACTGGATCCATTTTAGGCGGCGCCACTTCACCACTCTTCAACAGCTTACGAGTGTTCTTACAGTCTTCATTGGTACAGCCAAAATACTTACCAAATCGCCCTGTTTTAAGCTGCATCTCAGATGAACATTTATCACATTCGATAACAGGCCCATCATAACCTTTAATCTTGAAACTCCCGGCCTCTACTTCATAACCAGAGCAGGAAGGATTGTTACCACATACATGTAGCTTACGATGTTCATCCATCAAGTAACTGTCCATGGCAGAACCACAGATTTTACAACGATGTTTGTTAATCAGGGCTTTAGACTCACCTTCTTCATCATCAACGGCAACCGCTTCATCACCACGAATAAGGTTAATAGTGGCCTTACAGCGTTCTTTTGGCGGCAAAGCATAGCCAGAACAAGACATGAAAACACCCGTACTGGCAGTACGTATCTGCATGGGGCGGCCACAAGTTGGACACTCTACATCCGTTGGAGTCGGCTCATTTGGCATCATACCGTCATCAGGTGACTCTGCTTTTGCCAGCACATTACTGAAATCACGATAGAAAGCATTCAAAGTCTGAATCCAATCTTTATCGCCTTCAGCAATTTCATCCAATCGCTCTTCCATTTGGGCTGTAAAACTAAAATCCATCAGAGATGAGAAGCTACCAACCAAACGATCGGTGACAATGTCTCCCATTTTTTCCGCATAGAAACGACGATTTTCAACTCGAACATAACCACGATCTTGAATGGTCGAGATAATAGACGCGTAGGTAGAAGGTCGACCAATACCACGCTTTTCCAATTCTTTCACTAAACTGGCTTCGCTGAATCGAGCCACAGGCTTAGTGAAATGTTGTTCAGGCAACAGCTCTTTAAGCTCTAAAAATTCACCCTGAGCGACATCAGGCAAGATGTTATCTTCACCTTTCTTGACAACGGTTTGCATGGCTCTGGTGTAACCATCAAAACGTAAGATACGACCTTTGGCTTTGAACTCATACTCATCAGCGGCCACCGTAATGGTCGTAGAAGTGTACTCAGCCGGCGTCATTTGACAGGCCATAAATTGACTGCGAATCAAGTCATAAAGACGATGCGCATCTTTTTCCATGCCGAGCAAATCATCCACGCGGACATTCACATCAGAAGGACGAATCGCTTCGTGGGCCTCTTGCGCACCTTCTTTGCTGGAATAGCGAATGGGATCGGCTGGTAAATAGGCCTCACCAAATGAATTTAGAATGTATTGACGCAATGACTCTACCGCTTCCGCACTCAAGTTAGTCGAGTCAGTACGCATATAGGTAATATAACCCGCTTCATACAAGCGCTGAGCCAACATCATGGTTTTCTTAACGCCATAGCCTAAGCGAGTACTGGCTGCTTGCTGCAAAGTTGACGTAATAAAAGGTGCTGAAGGCTTACTCTTAGTCGGTTTGTCCTCACGACTCCGGACAAGGTACTTAGCTGCTTGCAATCGAGCCACATGCTCATCTGATTCTTGCTGGTTAACAGGACGATATTCTTTACCCTGATATTTCGCAGCCTCAAATTTAATGATGTCACTAGCGGAAGTTGACAACATAGCGTCCAATTCCCAAAACTCTTCAGGAACAAATGCACGAATCTCTTTTTCACGCTCAACAATCAAACGTACCGCTACCGATTGAACTCGACCAGCAGACAAACCTCGCGCCACTTTCGCCCATAGCAAAGGCGACACCATAAAGCCCACTACGCGATCTAGAAAACGACGTGCTTGCTGAGCATTAACTCGATTTAAATCCAGCTCAGACGGGGTTTCAAATGCTGATTGAATGGCTTTCTTGGTAATTTCGTTAAACACTACACGTTTATAACGGCTGTCATCACCACCAATGGCTTCACGTAAATGCCACGCTATCGCTTCCCCTTCTCTATCCAAGTCGGTCGCGAGATAGATAGTGTCAGCATTTTTGGCCAGCCGTTTGAGCTCATCAACAACTTTCTCTTTACCAGGCAGAACCTCATAATTAGCATGCCAATTATTTTCAGGATCCACCCCCATACGCGCAATTAACTGCTTACGAGACTTACGGCTTTTATACTCAAGCTTTTCTTCAGGACTCATCTTGCGTGTCAAAGCCGCTTGCTTAGCTCGCTCCTGAGGCGTCGAAGTCGCGGTTTTACCCGACGGAAGGTCTCGAATATGACCAACACTCGACTTAACGACAAAGTCATTGCCTAAGTATTTATTAATAGTTTTCGCCTTGGCTGGCGATTCCACGATTACCAGTGATTTTCCCATTGAACTGTGTAAGCCTTTTATAAAGTCGATCTGCAAATACTAATTGCACGAAGTTTAATCTCTCGGGGCGCTGATATTAAGCAAACACCTTTTATATGACAAGCGATCCCTGTATTGTTTCAATAATAATTCTTGCTGAACTTGGTATTTCTTATTTAACATACTGAATTCATTGCTAAAGGACAATCATGGCTACGCTGCAAATTTTAACCATCGCGTTTTTAATTATCATAGTACTGTTATCAGTCATCATTGGATCACGCGCCCATCAAAAAGAAAAAGAAATCACTGAACGTCGAGTTAAGCAACTTCAACTGTCTAATCGCGCCGATCGAGTAGAACAACATATCCGCGGTTTAAAGGACATCAACACTGACACCATCGCTTCAGATGTTCTATACGACTTCTATCTAGACACACTTCGAGAGCTTCTGCAATATTCCGACGATCCAGAAAAAATTGAAATTCGCATCGCGACCGCCGAAGAAGGCCGCAATACAGAACCGGTTGAATTTAGCCCAGAACCTGAATTGTTCAGTTTTCAAGAAAAAAGCAACTATAAAGAAAGGCTGACCAAATTAGCCAAAATGTTACTTTATTTACGCCGTAAAGGTCGCATTAGTAATGCCCACTATCAAGCCTGCTACGACTATTTACGTTGGTTGAACTTGTGGATTCAGCTCAATCGTCAAATTGTTCAAGCCAATAAAAACTTTGATAGCGGTGATAACCGTGTCGCACAAACCCTATACGGCGTTATCTTGTCACACCTCAAATCTGACTCGATTGAACGGCCAGAAAAAAACACCTTAAAAAACTTTGTTACAGATCGTATGAAGGAAATCCTATCGCCACAAATTGAAGCCATGAAAGACAGTGAAAACCCAGAGGAAGTGCTGGCTAAATTAATGCAAAGCGTAGAATCCCCAGACGCCCCATTGAAACCTAAATAACACAGCAAACAGCTCATTAATAACCAACAAAGCCCCCAACTCGCTTATGCTGGCTGCCATGAGCTTAAGCTTTTCAATAGCTCAGCAATCGACTCGACACTGGCTTCATCTCCCTGCTCCTGCCAATAAAAGTCAACACTGCCAGCGTGTATTTTAATGCCCTCTATTCGACCCTCAAATTCTGACAAAATACCCTTATCACGCTCAGTTAAAGTCATTGACTGACTAACCCAAAAACCGGCAGAAATTGAATCGAATTTCCACACTTCATAAGGCAAAATCCACACAGGTTTACTGAATGAGGACAAGGGCTTGGCTCGATATAAAGAATAACTAACCACTTTTTTGCGTGTCATTGACTTATCCCACTTGTCAGGAAGGTCAATTGATGTAAGCTGGACAGTGAGGTTTAGCTGACGCGCATGCATACGCAGAGCCATACGTTGACGCTCTTTTCTTGGTGGCATAATCCACAAAGCGGAGCCCATTAAAGATAGAACGATACAAATAACAATAAGAGCAGTCATTTTAGTGTCTCTTTGATTTTAAACTACAATGAATATATCAAGCCAACTCTGGAGGTATTCTAGATGTATAACAGAATTCTACTCGCTGTTGATCTAACGGATGAAAGTATCAAGGTGGCCAATAAAGCTGTTGGTTTATGCAAGGCAACAGGCGCCAAGTTAACCATATTGCATGTTATTGAGTCACTTAACTATGCTTATGGCGGCGATGTCCCTATTGATATCACCGACATTCAAGCGCAACTTCAAGACACAGCAAAAGAACGCATTGCTATCCTCGAAGATCAAATTGACGTACCCGTTGATGAATGCTGCATCACGCAAGGCGGCATCGAAAGCGAAATTCACCGCATTGCTGAAGAGAAGCAAGTTGACTTGATCGTGGTTGGCAGCCATTGCCGTCACGGCTTAGCCCTTCTACTTGGCTCCACAGCAAACGGCGTCCTTCATGGCGCACCCTGTGATGTGCTTGCAGTAAAAGTCGTCAAAGACTAAACCTTTAGCGATACGCAAAAGAAAGGCGATGCACACATCGCCTTTCTCAACTTTTTATCACCTTTAATGGATTAGCTTCTTGTCCAAGTAGTGCCTTCACGACTGTCTAACAGCTCAATACCTTGAGCCGCTAATTCATCTCGAATCTCATCACTGCGAGCAAAATTTTTGTCTTTACGAGCTTGAGTTCGCTCATCGATTAATGCTTGAATGGCTTTTTCATCCAACCCTTCGCTTAGAGTACTGTTTTGCAAAAAGTACTCAGGCGCTTGATGAAGAAGTCCCAGCAATTCCGCCAGAGTCTTCAGCTCCGCCGCCAAGGCTTCTGCTTTAGCTGGCGCCTCTGTTTTCGCCTTATTTAACTCTCGAACCAACTCAAACAACACAGACACAGCAACAGGCGTATTGAAGTCATCACTCATGGCTTCTTCAAATCGCTGAGTATACTCTGTTGCTTGATATGACTCAGCAATAGACTGTTGACGCAAAGCCGTGTACAAGCGCTCCAAGCCGACTTTTGCCTCGTTCAAGCTTTGATCTGAGTAATCAATCGGACTGCGATATTGGCTAGACACCATCAAGTAGCGAATTACTTCCGCATTGTATTTTTCCAATACATCACGCACCGTGAAAAAATTTCCCAATGATTTAGACATTTTTTCATTGTTAACGCGAACAGCACCACAATGCATCCAATAGTTCACATAATCTTTGCCAGTCGCCGCTTCAGATTGCGCGATTTCGTTTTCATGATGGGGAAACTTAAGATCAGGGCCACCACCATGAATGTCAAAATGACTGCCTAAGCAGTTAGTTGACATGGCCGAACACTCAATATGCCAACCAGGACGACCCAACCCCCAAGGAGACGGCCAAGCCACCTCACCAACTTTTGCCTGCTTCCACAAAACAAAATCTGCAGGATGCTCTTTTGCTGTCTCTACATCAATACGTGCCCCCGCCAGCATGTCTTCTAGCTTACGGTTATTGAGCTTACCGTAATCTTTAAATGCATTGGCGCGATAATACACATCACCAGATGAACCTTGATACGCAAATCCCTTATCAAGCAGGATTTGCACCATATCAATGATTTCCTGCATAAATTCAGTCGCTTTCGGTTCACGATCAGGCATTTTATTACCTAAACGCAATTCGTCTTCACGCTGTGCGGCAATCATACGCTCCGTTAGAGCTTGCGTACTTTCATTGTTCTCTTCAGCACGCTTAATGATCTTGTCATCTACATCCGTGATATTACGGACATAATTTAACTCATAACCTAAGTGACGAATAAAACGCGAAATCACATCAAAAGAAATCATGGCACGAGCATGACCAATATGGCAGAAGTCATATACTGTGTTACCACACACGTACATGCCAACTTTACCTTCTTCAATTGGTTTGAAAATTTCTTTCTTCCCACTTAGGGTGTTGTAAATCTTCAACATCGCCATTATTTTCCTTTTGCTTCAATTTTCGCCCACGAGTCACGCAAGGTCACGGTGCGATTAAACACTAAACCGTCTTCTTTTAAATCACGGCAGAAATAACCTTCGCGTTCAAACTGGAAGCCTTGGCCTTTCTCTGCTTCTAACAAAGAAGGTTCAACTTTCGCACCCGTTAATACAGTGAGAGACTCTGGGTTAATAAAGTCTAAGAACGTCTTATCTTCGTAATTCGCATCTGGTGCTTCGTTATCAAATAAGCGATCGTATAGGTTCACACTGGCGTCAACAGCATGCTTAGCACTTACCCAATGAATTACCCCTTTCGGCTTATAACCTTCTGGATTCACGCCAAGAGTGTTTTCATCATAACGACAACGTAGCTCAACCACCTCGCCGGCTTCATTCTTGATCGCTTCATCGCAAATAATCACGTAACCACCACGAAGACGAACCGCGCCTTCTAATGTTAAGCGTTTCCATTTACGAGGTGGTACTTCAGCAAAGTCAGCAGCATCAATGTACAGCTCACGACTGAATGGCACTTGACGTTGACCGGCATCTTCATTTTTGGGGTGATTGCTTACCGTGAAGATCTCTTCTTTGTCTTCAGGGTAGTTAGTTAATACCACCTTGATTGGATTTAGAACGGCCATAGCTCGATTGGCATTTGCATCCAGATCTTCGCGAATCGCGTGCTCCAACATACCAACGTCCACCACACTGTCCGACTTGGTCACACCAATTCGTTCACAGAAGTTTCGGATAGATAATGAAGTGTACCCACGGCGACGTAGACCAGAAATAGTTGGCATGCGTGGGTCGTCCCAACCTGAAACATGCTGCTCATCCACCAGCTGTTTTAACTTACGCTTACTAGTCACAGTGTAATTCAGATTCAAGCGTGCAAATTCTATTTGCTGCGGATGGACCGTACCCAGTGTCTCCAATACCCAATCATATAGAGGGCGGTGATCCTGAAACTCCAAAGTACAAACAGAGTGAGTAACGCCTTCAATCGCATCAGACAAACAATGAGTGAAATCATACATTGGATAAACACACCATTGATCACCGGTTTGATGGTGATGAACATGGCGAACGCGATAAATAATAGGGTCACGTAAATTGATATTTGGGCTTGCCATATCAATCTTAGCGCGCAGTACCACTTCTCCATCGGCGTATTTGCCGTTTTTCATGTCTTCAAAAATCGCCAAATTCTCTTCAACAGAACGGTCACGGTATGGACTATTTTTACCTGGCTCTTTCAAAGTACCGCGATACTCACGCATTTGTTCGGCATTTAGCTCACATACATATGCCTTGCCCGCTTTGATTAGCTGTACAGCAAAGTCATAAAGCTGACCAAAATAATCAGAAGCAAATTTAGGTTCGCCCTGCCATTCGTAACCAAGCCATTCAACATCACGTTTAATAGACTCAATATATTCAACACTTTCCTTTTCAGGGTTCGTATCGTCAAAACGCAAGTTACACTGACCTTGGTAACGCTGGGCCAAACCAAAATTCAAGCAAATGGACTTGGCATGACCTATATGAAGGTAGCCATTTGGTTCAGGTGGAAAACGAGTCAGCACTTTGCCGCCGTGCTTGCCTGTTTCATTATCTTTATCAATGATTTGGGTAATAAAATTACCTGGTTTTGACGTTTCTGACATGTTTGATGTAAGTCCCGATAAATATTCGTCTAACTGAGAAAATTTTTTCAACGTGCAAGTATATAGCATTTAAGTTTGTATGGGAGATGACTCAGCAAATTTCTTTTTCTGCCACTCTGATTTCTGTGCTCACAAAGCATATCGAGCGACAAAAAATACCAACACACCAACGACGATGGTAAGCAGTTGTTGCTGCCGATAAATGCCTACGGCAAATGCCGCCAATGCACCAAGCAACCAAGGATTATCAAGTGACAGCGACATCTCTCCACTAGGCATTAACACCATAGGAGTGATAATGGCCGTTAATACCGCCACCGGCACATATTTTAAGGCTTGCTCAACATAACTCGGCATAGTCACCTTGTGCGCGCGTGCTAATAGCACAAAGCGAATACCAAAAGTCACAACAAACATGCCCAAAATAATCACCAAAGACTGTAGAACACTCATGAATCCACTCCCTCAAATTGAGTCACACTTTCATGGCGCCTCTTCTGCTGCTCAGCAAAGAAACCAACTAACACACCAATGACGGCCGAGCTCAATAGACCTAGGTTATTTGGAAGGCCTGCCAACACAATGGAAGACACGGCAGCACTCATAAGACATAACCAAAATGGCTGAGTTTTTAAATAAGGTGTAATAATCCCAATAAAAGTTGCCACCATTGCAAACTCCAAGCCCCACTCACTCATACCAGGAATCAATTCACCAGACAGTACTCCCAGCACCGTAGTGATATTCCACATAATATAAAACGCTAAAAACGACCCGAGATAGGCCTTATGACCTGTTTTATCATTTAAAGTACCTACCGTATAAAGTGGCCTTACAGCCGCGTAAGTTTCATCAATGAGTCCAAAGCCCATAATGAGTCGTGTTGAAAATGGCAGATGTTTGACATATTTGACCATATCTGCGGCATACAAAAGATGGCGCAGATTGACAATAAAAGTAGTAGACACAATTACCCATATCGGGGCATTAAGTGCAATCAATCCCAACGCGACAAACTGCGCAGAGCCAGCAAACACAATGGCAGACATGGCAATGGCGAACCAAGGACTTAAACCATAACTTGATGCCAAGGAACCAAATAAAATTCCAAAAGGAATACCGCCAATAATCATAGGAATGGACGCGACAATACCTGTTTTGACGGATGCAAATGTATTCAACTATTTTCTCCCAGTACTTTTTCCATATATAAATCCGCTCTTTCATATAAAGAGGTGAAAGGAACAGGCTTTGCCACAAAGCCATTTTTTTCATATAAAGACTTAGCGGCCAACAAGCAGCTTGCCGTTTCCAGGCACAAGACTTTCATGCCTTGCTCATGAGCGACTTGCAAACAGTGATCTAACAAACGCTGAGCAATACCCATTCCCTGGCAATGATCAGCAACAGCAAGCTTTAAAATCTCACCAACACCGCCAGGATGAGGCCTGAAAGCAAGACAACCTAGTACAGACTCTTGCCCCTCTCGCTGACTCACAGCCAACCATATTCGCCCATTGTATTTAGTCACCCACTTCATAGGTGACTGCAATAAAGCAAGATCATGCTGATTTATTTGCTCAGGAAAATGACGCTGAAGCCAGTGCATATTCAAATCATAGAAAGCTCTTTTGTGTGCTTCCGATTGCAATTCCACCAATTTAATAGCGGACAATCGATCTAACACCTTACTCGCCACACTATCCGTTAAGACTTGCTGCTCCAAATTTACCAAAGCCGTCATAAAGTCATCACTTGAAAAGGACAGCATACGTTCTAATACTTGCTGCATCTCTAGCAAGATTGGCTCAACCTTCTCCATTGCTTGCTTCCCCATTGGCGACAAGGTCAACATGGTCCGGCGCTGATCATGTGGATCCTGAATTTTTTCCAATAAAGACTCACTCAGCATTTTACTGATCTGCTTACTTACCGCGGGGTGACTCAAATGAAGACGATCTGCCATCTCTGTGACAGACAAGCCCCCTTCTACCTGCAACAAACGCAATATTGGAAAATAGGTCGATGAAATGGGAATCTCACAATACCCATAAATTTCTTGAACTTGCGCAAATAGATAATCACTTAAACGCTTTAATCGACTACCCAATGTCAGTACACCAAACTGCTCCATACCCACTTCCTCACAACCAAAAACAGCCGCCTCGAAACGGAATCATAACAAGCTTTTTTTATTTTACGTAACCGGTTACGCATATTTCATGGGAAAGATTAATTTAAAGCCTCGTAAGTTCTCGTTTGATATCCTTAACCTCTGCTATACTCCGCCACCAATTTACTCACACTGGAGAAGCAAAATGTCAGAAAAAGCCGTCGTGGTATATTCAGGCGGAATGGACTCATTCACTGTGCTAAACACCGCCATACAAGAAGGACTAGAAGTCTACGCAATATCCTTTAACTATGGCCAAAAGCATAATAAAGAGCTTGAAGTCGCTGCTCAGGTTTGCCAAAACTTAAACATTCCACACAAAATCGTTGATATCACCGCAATCAACAGCTTGATGGCAAATTCATCACTTACTAGTGGCGAAGACATTCCTGAAGGCCATTATGAAAGCGACAGCATGAAGTCTACTGTCGTACCAAATCGCAACATGGTGTTGCTGTCTATGGCCATCGCTTATGCGGTATCGTTAGAAGCTGGTAAGGTTTATTACGGTGCGCATTCAGGCGATCACCACATTTACCCAGATTGCCGACCAGAATTTGTCGACGCGATGAACGCTGTAGCACAAATAGCCAATTATCAGGCAGTCGATATTGTCACTCCTTTCTTACATTCATCGAAAGGTGACATTTTAAAAGCGGGTTTAGACATGGGATTAAATTACGGTAACACCTGGACTTGCTATAATGGTCGCGAAAAGTCGTGCGGTAAATGCGGAGCTTGCCATGAGCGCTTAGAAGCCTTTGCCGAACAAGGTAAAACTGATCCACTAGAATACGAATTAAACTAAACTTGCTCTAACACTTGGCTTTTGTTCCACAAATGCCCAAGTCATTAGGTGATAACCCTACCTCGACTGTTTTTCGAGGCGCACAAGGTAAACACATGTACTCTATAAAAGAAGCCTTTTATTCCCTACAAGGAGAAGGTGCACATGCTGGACGCCCAGCATTATTCTGCCGTTTTACGGGCTGCAACCTATGGTCAGGCCTCGAAAAAACACGAGCTCAATCCGACTGCCAATTCTGTGATACAGATTTCATCGGCACAGATGGCCAAAATGGTGGCAAGTTCCGCTCTGCCGATTTATTACTCAAACATCTCGACTCATTATGGCCTGCCCAGCAAGGACATAAATACGTAGTGTTCACTGGCGGCGAACCCGCGCTGCAATTAGACGAGATCTTAATCAATACCATGAAACGGGCAGGCTATACGATCGCCATTGAGACCAATGGAACCCTACCATTGCCGAAAGGAATTGATTGGATTTGCGTCAGTCCTAAAACCAATAAACCTCTAGTGGTTACCAAAGGAAACGAGTTGAAGCTTGTCTATCCACAGCACCATTTGCAACCAAGCCTATTTGAAACCCTAGCCTTTGATCATTTTTACCTTCAACCCATGGATCAAAGCCACTTAGCTGAGGGACAAATTCCATTGCAAGACACGCAAGCGGCCACTTTAAATTATTGTTTAGCATATCCAAGGTGGCGTCTAAGCCTACAAACACATAAAATGCTCAACATCGATTAGCTGTCCAAATTTAGACTGATATAAAATAAGGAATAAAACATGATTATTTTACACACCAACCACGGCGACATTCAGATTGAACTTGATTACGAAAAAGCGCCTAAGACAGCAAAAAACTTTGAAGAATACGTGACTTCTGGTTTTTATGACGGCGTCATCTTCCACCGAGTTATTAATGGCTTCATGGTACAAGGCGGCGGTTTTGAGCCAGGCATGACTCAGAAAGAAACACGTGCACCAATTGAAAACGAAGCTGACAATGGCCTAACCAACGAAGTTGGTACATTGGCTATGGCTCGTACAATGGACCCTCATTCAGCTTCCGCTCAGTTCTTCATTAACGTGGCTGATAATAGCTTTTTAAACCACCGCAGCAAAACACCAGATGGCTGGGGTTACGCTGTTTTCGGTAAAGTAACAGCAGGCATGGACGTGGTAAACAAAATCAAAGAAGTGAGCACAACCGTTAAAGCAGGCCACCAAGATGTGCCAGCTGAAGATGTGATCATTGAATCTGCTGAGTTGGTAAAAAGCGAAGGCTAATGACTCGATTCTTTATTTCAGATTTGCATCTAAGTGACAAACGCCCGGATCTTATCCGGGCGTTTGTTCAAATGATGGATGAACTTAAGACACAGAAAACGCCTTCTGAGCTGTACCTCCTGGGGGATTTTTATGAGGCGTGGATTGGTGATGATTACCAGCCTGAATGGAATCACCCCATCGAACTTGCCTTAGCCGAATTATCTCAAGCGGGTTGGCAAATATACTTTCTACACGGCAATCGCGATTTTTTAATTGGGCAAGCTTGGTTGGCACGTATTGGCGCGACACTGCTTGATGAGCAGAGCGAACTCATTCTCGAAGAGGGTAAGCTACTCTTAGCTCATGGGGACGAATACTGTCTAGCCGACACCGAGTATCAAGCCTTCCGTCGCACTGTTCGCTCAACGGCTTGGCAGGAGCAAATCCTAAGCTTACCGGTCGAGCAGCGCATTGCTTTAGCCGCACAGTTACGCAACGATAGCCAAGCCATGGCGACAGAAAAAACCATGAGCATCATGGATGTAACGGAACAAGCCGTTGTGGAATCATTGCAGCAGCATAAATGTACCGCCATTATCCATGGCCACACGCACCGACCAGACATTCACCTTAATGGTCAATATGTGCGCTGCGTACTTGGCGACTGGGACAGCAAAGTCTGGTTCGCTGAGCTCAAGCAAGGTCAATTTACTCAATCTAATGCAAGTGTTGAAGCCTTTTTAAAACAAGGGTTAGAGGCTCTGCAAACAGTCCATCAACAAGCGTTATTTCATTAGCGCACAAAAAAACCAGTAAGTGCTTATGCTTACTGGTTTTTCATCAGACGTTTTTAACTCACCGACCTAGCAGTTCTTTCACCCAAGCCGTCTCTTGTGTTTTACGTGAGCGGTCAAACTCAAGATTACGATGATGCAACATGGCAATCGCTCTGAAGAAGGCGTTATTTACCATCACTGGTGACAACTTAACACCATGCTCTTGCCACCAATAATGCTGCGCTTTACTGGTTAACACTTGATATAAATAATCCAACTCCATTGAGCCGCGGTACATCACATCCAAATCAACTACCGGATCGACTTTTGCGATTTCCAGCGCCAACCAATAGGTCACGTCGGGTAAGGTTTCACTTTTTTGCGAGCTCATAAGCTGTTCTCCTAACGAGATTACACTATGAGTTTAGCAGTTCACTTCCTTACCAATGTTAAAAACCGAAATGGCTTTGTGCTAATTTGTAATTTACGCGCCACTTGGCGGTCCACTGTGCACACGAAACTCAAGATCAGGTTCGGTAATCAATTGATGCTCCAACTCACGGAAAAACGCGACTCGCTCATCAATGGATTCATTCGCATATTCTTCTGCCAAGGCAAGATAGTCTTCAAAATGACGCGCTTCAGATTTCAGCAAGGAAATATAGAACTTAGACAATTCCTCATCTAGGTGCGGGGCGAGTGCTGCGAAACGCTCACAAGAACGGGCTTCCACGAAGGCGCCTATGATCAAAGTGTCAACCAAACGAGCGGGTTCGTGAGTCCGAATATGCTTACGTAGACCATCGGCATAACGTGATGCGGTTAAATGCTCATAAGCCACGTCACGCTTTCGCATGAGCTTATGAACTTGTTCAAAATGCAATAGCTCTTCACGAGCTAATCGAGACATTTTATGCAAAAGATTATCGCGATCCACATAGCGATACATTAAGCTCATGGCCGTTGAAGCCGCTTTTTTCTCACAATGAGCATGATCATTTAAAAGTAAGCTTTGGTTTTCTAAGGCCCAGTTCACCCAAGCTTCAGGGGATTGGCATGGAAGAAACGCAACAAGCTCAGGGTACGCGGATAACATTAGTCTACCTTTTTGTGTTAAAAAACGAGATTATACTAGGTATTCGCCATTTAGGCAGCAACGTCTTGATTTGGAAATCAATTTCGTAATGAATGAATTTTATCAACCTACAAAATTAAAAATCGGCCAACATGTTGGCGTCGAGCTAGACCCTTACATTTTGAACTACCCTATGGATAGCCAGAAAACCACTTGGATGGCAGATCAGGGCGGGCGCCCATTTGTACTACGTTTTTATCAGTCAGACAAAGGCAAGGTAGAAGACTTCTTACAAAACGCTCGCAAATACACCAGTATAAAACACCCTGCGATCACGCCGAACTACCCTCCTTTCTATTCAAACCTATGGGTATTCTCTTGTTCAGCGGTCTGTGGCGGTGAAAACCTTTACAGTTTTTTAGGCAAGTACCCTGAAGGAGCACCACTGAATGTAGTGATCGGCTTATTAGATGGTATCGCCAAAGCATTGGATCAAGCTCACAACAATAACTTGTTTCACGGCCATCTTGACCTATCATCTGTGCAAGTCGTCAATGGTATTGGCATTATGACAGGATTTGGCGCACACAACTGGATGCAACAAATCGACGACAAAGACATGGATGCTCGCTTTATTCCACCGGAATACCGCAAACAAGACCAAAAGAAATCTCCCGCTGCCGATCGATACGCTTTTATGCGCCTTTTAATGGCAGCATTGTTGGGCGAATCCATACTGGATAAAAACATCTCATCCGAGCTGCCAGAGTCACACCCACTGTTAAGTGACAACACTTGGCAAAAGCTACTCAAATGGGCTCGTGAAAACGAACAAGCCAGACCGAAAAACCTCACTGAAGTCATACGTCTGATTCGCGCAAATCTCTACAAACCGGACACTCAAGGGGAGTCGGCATTCAAAACCTTCATCCGACGTCAGGCAAAAAAGGTCAATAAAAAATGGCTTGCGATAAGTAGCGCAACCGTTGCCAGCGTGTTCTTGGCGATGATTTTTTGGCCAGAACCAAGCGAAGACACTACACCAATTCAACCAGCACCGGTTAAGATAGCAAAACAAGAAACTCCTTTTGAAAAACTTCCAAAGGTACTTGAGGAGCCCCTCAAAACAGGCGGCACCGCTCCTAAAGTCGAAAAAATCCCCCCTGCTACTTTTTTAATGGGCGATCAAAACCACCTTGGAGATGACAATGAAAAACCAGTTCACGAAGTGGATATTCCTAATGGCTTTTACATTAGTAAATACGAAGTAACCTTCGCTCAATATGACAAATTTGCTCAGGCCACTGACCGCCCTCTTCCTCCCGATAATGGTTGGGGTCGTGGCACAAGACCTGTGATTAATGTCAGTTGGTACGATGCTAAAGCCTATGCTGCATGGCTATCAGAGCAAACAGGTCAAGAGTATCGACTACCGACGGAAATCGAATGGGAATACTCAGCACGAGCCGATTCTAATACCGCATTCTGGTACGGCAATGAAGTCAAACCAGGCTACAGTGTGTGTGATAGCTGTGGCAGTCAATGGGATGCTGTTTCGACAGGCCCAGTAGGCAGCCAAGCAAGCAATCCTCTGGGCTTGTTCGACATGCACGGCAATGTGGCTGAATGGATCGAAGACTGTTACCACGACTCTTATGATGGCGCGCCAACGAGCAATCAAGTCTGGTTGGATAATCAATGTGATAATCGAGTCTTACGTGGTGGCTCATGGTTCGATATTCCAAGAGTTGGCAGAAGTGCAACACGCTATCGCGCGCAACCAGATCTAAAAGCCAGTAATTGGGGATTTCGTGTAGTGAGGGTGATTCGCACCCTCTAAAAACCCGTGTTTGCTAAATCAGAATAATTCCACTAAATGTCACCTATTCGAAATTGTTATGGTCCAGCCGCACTCTTGCCAAGGTTTTTCCTATAATATAAGTAGGGTCAAACGTATAGAGTTGTTTTTACTTCATGGTCTGGCAGCGGGCCATTTATAAAATACGTAATATTTTCGCGAATTAAAGTCCAGAGGTGTTATATGAGCCTGTATCAAGCATACTTGCAAGAAATTGAAGACCGTAAGGGTGAAGGGTTACACCCGAAACCAATTGACGGCGGTGAATTATTGTCCGAAATCATCGCTCAAATCAAAGATACTGAAAACGAACACCGAGAAGATTCTCTAAACTTCTTCATCTACAACACCCTACCAGGCACCACCAGCGCCGCTGTTGTGAAAGCCAAATTCTTAAAAGAAATCATCCTAGGTGAAGAGTCTGTTGCCGAAATCTCTACAGAACGCGCGTTTGAGTTCCTTTCTCACATGAAAGGCGGACCATCTGTTGAAGCATTGATCGACCTTGCTCTTGCGGATGACGCTGAAATAGCGGCTGCGGCGGCTGACGTATTGAAGACACAAGTTTTCTTGTACGAAGCTGATATGGAGCGCTTAGAAGCCGCTTACAAAGCTGGCAACGCCGTTGCCAAAGAAATCCTTGAAAGCTATGCGAAAGCTGAGTTCTTCACCAAGCTTCCTGAAATCAGTGAGAAAATCGAAGTTGTTACCTACATTGCAGGTGAAGGTGATATCTCAACTGACTTATTGTCTCCAGGCAACCAAGCTCACTCTCGTGCTGACCGTGAACTACATGGTAAGTGCATGATCTCTCCAGAAGCTCAACAAGAAATTGTTGCGTTAAAAGAGAAGCATCCGAACGCCAAAGTCATGTTGATTGCCGAAAAAGGCACCATGGGTGTTGGTTCTTCACGTATGTCTGGTGTTAACAACGTTGCCCTATGGGCCGGTGAGCAAGCGAGTCCTTATGTACCATTTGTTAACTTTGCACCAGTGGTTGCGGGTACGAATGGCATTTCCCCAATTTTCTTAACAACCGTTGGTGTAACTGGCGGTATCGGTATCGATCTTAAGAACTGGGTTAAGAAAGTTGATGAGAATGGCAAAACCGTTGTTGATGCAAATGGCGACCCAATTCTAGAAGAAGCTTACTCTGTTGCAACTGGTACCGTTCTTACGATCGATACTAAGAAGAAGAAATTGTACAACGGCGACAAAGAGCTAGTGGACATTTCTGACTCGTTCTCACCACAGAAAGTTGAATTTATGCGTGCTGGCGGCTCTTACGCTGTTGTCTTCGGTAAGAAGCTACAAACATTTGCAGCTGAAACCCTAGGCATTGAAGCACCACAGGTTTATGCACCATCTAAAGAAATTTCCGTTGAAGGCCAAGGCTTAACCGCTGTTGAAAAAATCTTCAACAATAATGCAGTTGGCGTTAACTCAGAAACGCCACTACATGCAGGCTCTGACGTTCGCGTTAAAGTCAATATTGTTGGTTCTCAGGATACGACTGGCCCAATGACAGCCCAAGAGCTGGAATCTATGGCGGCGTCTGTTATCTCCCCTATCGTTGACGGCGCTTACCAATCTGGCTGTCACACTGCATCGGTTTGGGACAGCAAGGCACAAGCTAACATTCCTAAGCTAATGAGCTTCATGAGTAACTTCGGTTTGATCACTGCACGTGATCCAAAAGGTGTTTACCCACCAATGACCGACGTAATCCATAAAGTATTGAATGACATCACTGTCGATGACCGTGCCATCATCATTGGTGGTGACTCTCATACCCGTATGTCTAAAGGTGTCGCATTCGGTGCTGACTCAGGTACGGTAGCCCTTGCTCTAGCAACAGGTGAAGCAGCAATGCCAATCCCTGATTCTGTCAAAGTAACTTTTAAAGGCCACATGAAGAGCCATATGGACTTCCGTGATGTGGTACACGCCACTCAGGCGCAAATGCTTAAGCAATTTGGCGGCGAGAACGTGTTCCAAGGTCGCATTATCGAAGTACACATTGGTACGCTACTAGCCGACCAAGCCTTCACTTTCACAGACTGGACTGCAGAAATGAAAGCGAAAGCGTCAATCTGTATTTCCACTGATGACACACTTGTTCAATCACTTGAATTGGCGAAGAGCCGTATTCAAATCATGATTAACAAAGGCATGGAAAACGAAGCAAAAACTCTTCATGGTTTGATCGCGTTGGCTGACAAGCGCATTGCAGGCATCAAGTCTGGCGAACAACCAGCCCTAGCGCCTGACAACAATGCCAAATACTTTGCTGAAGTGGTAGTGGATCTAGATGAAATCTCTGAACCTATGATCGCTGACCCAGACGTAAACAACGATGATGTGTCTAAGCGTTATACTCATGATGTTATCCGTCCAGTGTCTTTCTACCACAACAAACCTGTTGACCTAGCGTTCGTTGGTTCTTGTATGGTCCACAAAGGCGATATTCAGATCATTGCGCAAATGCTTCGTAACATTGAATCTAAACAAGGCAGCGTGTCTTTTAAAGCACCACTTGTTGTTGCCGCACCAACTTACAACATCGTTGACGAGTTAAAAGCGGAAGGCGATTGGGAAGTACTAGCGAAATACGCTGGCTTTGAGTTTGACGACACCAACCCGAAATCAGTAGCGCGTACTAAGTATGAAAACATTCTGTACCTAGAACGCCCTGGATGTAACCTATGTATGGGTAACCAAGAGAAAGCGGAACCAGGTGATACGGTTATTGCGACATCTACTCGCCTATTCCAAGGCCGTGTTGTTGCTGACTCTTCAGAGAAGAAAGGTGAGTCACTATTAGGTTCTACGCCTCTTGTTGTTCTTTCTGCTGTATTGGGCCGCTTCCCATCAATGGATGAGTACCTATCTGCCGTAGACGGAATCAACCTAACTGATTTTGCGCCACCACTAGAAGATATGACGACTGCTCCTGCAGAACTCATTGCTGTTAGCAGCAACTAAGTCAATCTTAAGCATTTGTTCAATATGAACAAATTAAAAAGCCGATACTGTTCTTCAGTATCGGCTTTTTTGTGAGGTTGGGCTCAGATTGCGACAGAGCTCTCTATCGCTTACTTAACAACACACTAACCTCTCGCCATGCTCACCACTCAGCAACCATTAGCGGCGCGACAGACACTTTAACAGAGAAGCATATGATAAGAGTCATTTGATATAACATAAAGGTCATTAGATAGACATTAAAAAGCCCCGCAAAAGCGAGGCTCATTCTGATTAGAATGGGTTAATTAAATCACTTCTCGTTCCACTAGCTCGTCAAATTCGGCTTGCATTTGCCTTTCTGTTTGACTTTCTACATCCTTAGCATTGATGTGATGCTGTCGGCCAGAGTGCTTTGCTTTGTGTTTAATTAACTGTTTTTCTAATTTACCAACTAAAAGGTCTAGGGCGGGTTTAAGTTGCTTATCTGTCTTAACGGTTGCAAATAAGTCATGGCCAGGAATGTGAACACTGGCTTCTACAATAAGTTCATGGATCTCATGCTTTTCAGTATTTAGAATCACTTTGATGCTGGTTATCTGATTATTGATTCGCGCCAAGTGATCCATTTTTTCTTTGACTACTTGTTGTACTTCTTCACCAGATTGGACATGGTGACCGCTGATATTCAATGTATACATATAGCATTTTCCTTCTGTTTTAGTCAGACGTTTGATTTGTTTATTTTTAATCCTCCTCTTGCCTTCCTATTATTAATCTATGGACGATTGCATCCAATTTCAATCCCAATAATGTAAATACTTGCTCAAGATCATGTAGACAAAGGGTGAATTTTTCATCGACCTGAATTCCTCTCTACCAGTAACAGAACATTTTCTAACGCTATAATTTCAGTGTAGCAGGGCCACGCTAAGTCACCATTAAATTATGTAATTAAATTTTAATGAAAACATGATATGTCATAGAAAAACAGGCAAAAAAAAGCACAGCTCAAAGGCTGTGCTTTTTATCAATGTGTCTGCACACTAGTCTGCAAGTAAGATTCGCAGCATGCGACGAAGTGGCTCTGCCGCTCCCCACAATAGCTGGTCCCCTACAGAGAAAGCACTGATGTATTCAGGCCCCATGTTCAGTTTACGAATACGCCCTACTGGAATGTCTAACGTACCGGTTGCCACTGTTGGCGTTAATTGTTCCATTGTTGCTTGCTTATCATTGGCTACGACACGCACCCAATCATTATGCTCAGCCAATAAACCTTCAATATCTGCAACAGGAATGTCCTGGTTAAGCTTGATGGTAAAGGCTTGACTATGGCAACGCATGGCACCAATGCGAACACACAAACCGTCAACAGGAATGATATTTGACGTGTTGCCAAGAATTTTATTTGTCTCAGCTTGCGCCTTCCACTCTTCACGACTTTGACCATTATCTAACTGTGCATCGATATAAGGTATCAAGCTACCAGCCAATGGCACACCAAATTGATCGACAGGCATATCCGCTGAACGCATTTTTTCTGCGACTTTACGGTCAATGTCTAGGATCGCACTCGCTGGGTCAGCCAACTCACTGGCGACTGTACCTTGTAACATCCCCATCTGATTGATCAACTCACGCATATGGCGAGCACCGCCACCAGAGGCCGCCTGATAGGTCATAGAGGTCATCCATTCGATATGACCTTTTTCAAACAGACCACCAAGAGCCAATAACATCAAACTAACGGTACAGTTACCACCGACAAAGGTTTTAACGCCATCTTGCAAACCTTGTTTGATGACATTTTGGTTTACTGGATCCAATACGATGATGGCATCTTTGTCCATACGTAACGAAGAAGCCGCATCAATCCAGTAACCCTTCCAACCAGCATTACGCAACTGAGGGTAAATCTCCTTGGTATAATCACCACCCTGACAGGTGATGATAATGTCCATTTTTTTCAAAGATTCAATGTCTTTCGCATCTTGAAGCAATGGAATATCTTTACCAATTTCTGGCCCTTTCTGCCCCGTTTGAGACGTGGTGAAAAAAACTGGATCAATGTGATCAAAGTCATTTTCAGCCAACATACGTTGCATCAGTACGGAACCAACCATTCCGCGCCAACCGACTAAACCTACAGTGTTTTTTGACATGGTTTTCTACCTTTTTTTTGTGGGGTCACTCATACCAAGAGCAATATCCCGAATGAATGCTTAACGGTCTATTGTTAAGCCTTTAATGCTGCCAGTACCGCATCACCCATGGCTTGCGTACTAACAGTTGTACAGCCTTCAGACGCAATGTCTGACGTTCTCAACCCTTGGTCAAGAACCTTACTAACGGCCGCTTCAATCGCATCTGCAGCGGGCTTAGCCGCCAAAGAATAGCGCAACATCATAGCAACGGACAAAATCGTTGCCAATGGATTCGCAACGCCCTGCCCAGCAATATCTGGTGCAGATCCATGGCATGGCTCATACATGCCTCGTCCTTCTGCATTAAGAGACGCAGACGGTAACATACCGATTGAACCCGTCAACATGGCTGCAGCGTCTGAAAGGATATCACCAAACATGTTGCCAGTAACCATTACATCAAACTGTTTTGGCGCCTTAACCAACTGCATAGCAGCATTATCAACTAACATATGCGTTAATTCGACATCAGGATACTCTTTGGCCACTTCTTCCATGACTTCTTTCCATAAGACAGTCACTTCAAGCACGTTGGATTTATCAATGGAGCAGACACGTTTACCGCGTTGACGAGCCGCTTCGAATGCTGAACGAGCAATACGACGAATCTCGGATTCACTGTATACATAAGTATTAAAGCCTTCACGCTCACCATTCTCTAAAGTGCGAATGCCTCGTGGTTGGCCAAAATAAATACCGCCCGTTAACTCACGTACAATCAAGATATCCAAACCCGCGACAATCTCTGGCTTCAAACTGGAAGCATCGGCCAACTGTGGGTATAAAATAGCAGGACGCAAATTAGAAAAAAGTTCTAAATTAGAACGCAATCCTAAAAGACCTTTTTCGGGACGCACAGCCATGTCTAAACCATCCCACTTAGGTCCACCAACAGCACCCAGTAGAATTGCATCAGCGACTTTCGCCTTTGCTAATGTTGCTTTAGGTAACGGCGAGCCCGTTTCGTCGTATGCAGAACCACCTACTAGAGCACTTTCGTGCTCAATACCCAATGAAAAGGCATCATTAACCGCATCTAAAACGCGAACAGCTTGCTCAACGATTTCTGGACCAATGCCGTCACCAGGCAAGACCAATACTTTTTTTGTCATTACGAATCCTTATTAATTGAATTACTGTTCACGGCTTAAAAATAACCAAGGAGCGTCATTCATTCGCTTCTCTTCATAGCGACGAATGCTTTCTTCCTGCTGTAGTGTTAGACCAATATCATCCAAACCATTCAACAAACAATGTTTACGAAATTGATCTACCACAAATTCAAACTTAGCGCCTGATGGTGAGGTCACTGTTTGATTTTCAAGATCGACGTCAATTTGAGCACCTTCTTTCGCATCGACTTCAGCAAACAGTTGATCAACTTCTTCTGCATCTAAAACAATGGGTAATAAACCATTTTTAAAACAGTTATTGTAAAAAATATCGGCAAAACTTGGCGCAATAATAGAACGAATTCCATAATCATCCAGCGCCCAAGGCGCGTGTTCACGGCTCGAACCACAACCGAAGTTCTGACGCGCTAATAGAACACTGGCACCAGCATATCTAGGTTGATTTAACACAAAGTCATGGCGCAATGGACGACGTTCACACGATTGGTCTGGTTGCCCTTCGTCTTCATAACGTAATTCGTCAAATAAATTTTTACCGAATCCCGTGCGCTTGATGGACTTCAAGAACTGCTTCGGAATGATCATGTCAGTGTCAACGTTTGCCAAATCCAAAGGAGCCGCCAAACCTGTGTGTTTTGTAAAGGGACGCATATTCTCTCCTAGTGTTTCACAAATTCGCTAACGTCAACGAAATGACCAGCTATCGCCGCAGCGGCCGCCATGGCAGGACTGACTAAGTGGGTACGCCCACCAAAACCTTGTCGACCTTCAAAATTACGATTTGAAGTAGAAGCACAATGTTCGCCGTTGCCTAATTTATCTGCGTTCATCGCCAAACACATTGAACATCCAGGCTCACGCCACTCAAGACCCGCCGCTTCGAAAATCTCATGCAGACCTTCTTTTTCAGCTTGGGCTTTCACTAAACCAGAGCCAGGAACAACAATAGCTTGTTTCAAACTGGAAGCCACTTTACGCCCTTTCACAACTTCCGCAGCGATACGCAGATCTTCTATACGAGAGTTTGTGCAAGAACCGATAAACACTCGATCTAAAGTCACATCCGCTAAGGTTGTTTTACCTTCTAGCCCCATGTATTTCCAAGCACGGGCATAACCTTCTTTTTTCACAGGATCGATTTGATCTTCAGGACGAGGAATCGCCTCATCAATGGCAATGACCATTTCAGGAGAGGTTCCCCAAGTCACTTGAGGTTTGATGTCTTCTGATTTGATGACGACCACTTCATCAAACTGGGCGTCTTTGTCTGACACTAAATCTTGCCATGCTGCTACTGCCATATCCCAATGCTCACCCTTTGGCGCATAAGGACGGTTTTTCACGTATTCGATCGTGGTATCATCGACAGCAATTAGGCCAACACGAGCCCCAGCTTCAATGGCCATATTACAAACGGTCATACGACCTTCCATCGACAGAGATTGGATTCCCGTACCGCCAAACTCGATAGCATAACCAGTGCCACCCGCGGTACCGATCGCACCGATAATGGCAAGTACCACATCTTTAGCAGATACCCAAGGGGACAATTCACCGTCGACGCGAACCAACATGTTGCGGCTTTTCTTTTGTACCAAACACTGAGTCGCTAGCACATGTTCAACTTCTGACGTGCCGATACCATGAGCCAAAGCCCCAAATGCACCGTGTGTAGACGTATGGGAGTCACCACAGACAACCGTCATACCTGGTAAAGTAGCACCTTGTTCTGGCCCAACAACGTGCACAATGCCCTGACGAATGTCTTTCATGTTGAATTCAGTAATACCAAATTCGTTACAGTTTTCATCCAGTGTCGTTACTTGGATCTTTGACACAGGGTCTTCAATACCATCAACGCCTGAAATACGCTCATGTTTGGTTGTTGGTACATTATGATCCGGTGTCGCCAAACTGGCTGAGGTACGCCATGGTTTACGACCCGCCAAACGCAAGCCTTCAAATGCTTGTGGTGATGTCACTTCGTGTAGTAACTGTAAGTCGATATAAATCAACGCACTACCGTCATCTCGTTGTTGGACAAGGTGGGAATCCCACAATTTGTCGTAAAGGGTTTTACCAGCCATAAGTTCTCTCCTAAAAATCTTATTGCGCTATCCTAAAACTTTGGCTTAAATTACTCAAATTCATATTTTTCATATTTTGGATTATTTTTTGGAATGCTAGATATTGCCGAGTTACTCACCTTTATAAAAGTCGCAGAAACCCACTCTTTTTCGGATGCTGCGACACGACTATTTGTCACCCAGCCGGCGGTCAGTAAACGCATTGCCGCTTTAGAATCCAACCTTGGCGTGAAACTATTTGATCGCATTGGCAGGCAAGTCCAGTTAACAGAAGCCGGAATTCGTTTGTTACCTAAGGCAAGGAAAATGGCTGAGGACCTTGAAGACATCAAACGCAGCATGACTTTACAAATGCAAGACGTAAGCGGTGAGCTTAGACTATCAACCAGTCATCATGTTGGTTTACACCGACTACCAGACTCACTGAAACGTTTCCAACAAGACTACCCTAGTGCGCAATTGGAAATTGAATTTACTCAATCAGAAGAAGCGTATCAGCACGTCCTAAAAGGTCATGCAGAACTTGCTGTGATTACTCTGTCTAATAAAGAAAATAGCTTATTAGAATCCATCCCAATTTGGTCAGACCCCTTAACCTGTGTGGTTAGTAAAGATCACCCTTTAACACACCTGGCGCAGATAAGTTTAGTGGACCTCGCCCAATATCCTTGTGTCTTGCCCAATAAAAACACCTTCACACGTCAGATAGCCGAGCAAGTGTTTGGTAAGCAAGGTCTGAAACCTCAGGTTCGAATGAACACCAATAACCTTGAAACCTTGGCGATGCTTGTGAGTATTGGTTGGGGCTGGTCTTTACTGCCCTCCACGTTAGTAGACGACAGGCTGACAGTATTAAATTTTCCCGAGCTCAATGTAGAGAGGAAATTGGGAGTGTTACACCATAAACAAAGAACCCTTAGTCGAGCGGCCAATGCGTTTATATCCTTGTTAAAACAGGCCTCACATTAAGGCCCGTTTTAACGCCATGCCTTATCGACCTTTCTGACTGACGATCAAGATAATCAAAGCGAGCCCACTTACTATGGCGGCAGCGGTAAAGGCCCAAGCACCTCCAACCCATTCCCAAAGGTAACCAGTCACCACCATACCTAAGCCACCGCCTAAACCTATGGCAAAAGCACTGTACATCGCTTGTCCTTGACCCGCATAACGCTCTGGAAACAAGCGTCTAATCTGCTCGATGGATACCATGTGAAACAGCGCAAAGGTAATGCAATGAAGCATTTGTGTGAACATTAATATCCATACGTTCGAAGTAAACCAGCCAACGAGAAGCCAGCGCACCACACCACAAACAAAACACAGCATGACCAAATGCACGACATCAAATCGCTTAACGGTATTACCAAAAAATAAAAACAGGATGATTTCAATGATCACACCAAATGCCATTAAAAGACCAATGGCTTCACCACTGTAGCCAAAGTCCGACAGGTGGACCGCAAAAAAGACATTGAAAGGGGCATGCGACATAAAAGCCAAAAACGCCAGACCAAAAAACAGTAATGATTCAGGTTCTTTCAATAACGAAGCAAACGATGCCGGTTCTTTATGATTGCTTGCTTCATATGCCTGCTCTTTAACAAAGAAAATGGTCACTACCGCCAGTGCGAGAAATGCGCACATGGTGGGTATGACGATCCAGGCACCAAACTGACCAATCAAAAAGCCGCCCGCCGCGACCGCGACCACATAGCCAATCGAACCACCGACCCGCAATCGTGTATAGGGCACATCCAGGCGACGAATACTGCGAACCGCTAGCGAGTCAGTCATCGGGAGTAAGGCTGAATAGAATAGCGCCATGCAGCAGGTTAATAACCAAAGGCTTTCAAACTCTTTATTCCAATTAAACGGCAAAACCGCAATAAAACAGCCAATCACCGCACATTGTAAAATCCGCTTAGGTAAGCCAATCTTCGCTGTTAGCCACCCCCAAAAATGCGGAATGACGATACCTGACAAGGTGAAAGTTGACATGAGTCGACCGATTTCAGACGCAGACAGGCCAATCGATTTATAATAAACCGAGATATAAGGCATCATCACACCAATTAAACAACAAAAGAAAAAGTAGAAGAAAAACAATGGCCAAGCCACTGATCGAGCTTTTGGTGAAAACATCTTAGCTCCAAAGATCACATCCATTCGTAATCATTATTATGCAAAAATCAATTTCTTTGAGTATGCTGGAAATATCAGTAAAAAGCACGATCCACCCAATAATAACAATCCGCTCAATCTAACCTTAACCTTATGTTCAACTAACAAAGGAACTCGTCATGACAACCAATCAGCCATGGTGGCGCGGTGCCGTTATTTATCAGGTGTATCCTCGCAGCTTTTTTGATGCGAATAATGATGGCATTGGCGACCTCGCCGGTGTCACACACAAAATGGATTACATTGCGAATCTAGGTGTAGATGCCATTTGGCTATCACCCTTTTTTACCTCACCGATGAAAGATTTTGGTTATGATGTTTCAAACTACTGCGATGTCGATCCTATTTTTGGCAAGCTAGACGACTTTGATCAGTTAATTCAGGCCGCACATGAACACGGATTAAAGGTCATTATAGATCAGGTACTCAATCATTCCTCAGATCAGCACCCTTGGTTCATAGAGTCTCGGCAAAGTCATGATAACGATAAAGCAGATTGGTATATCTGGGCTGACGCTCAAGCTGATGGAACAGTGCCGAACAATTGGCTATCGGTATTTGGCGGGCCAGCGTGGCATTGGGACAGTCGACGTCGTCAGTATTATTTACATAATTTCCTCGACAGCCAGCCCGATTTAAACTTTCATAATCCTGCCGTTGTCGACGCATTATTAGAGACCGTGGAGTTTTGGTTAAAGCGCGGCGTAGATGGTTTTCGTTTGGACACTGCGAATTACTATTATCATGACCTAGAACTCAGAAATAACCCACCAAAAGAAGAGGTAGTGGAAGGCAGTATTGGCGTTCGGCTAGACAATCCCTACGCATACCAACTTCACTTATACGACAAATCACGACCTGAAAATATCGCCTTTCTACAGCGTTTGAGACAGCTACTTAATCAATATCCAGGGACGACGACAGTGGGTGAAGTTGGGTGTGATTTCTCTCTCAAAACCATGGCCGATTACACGCAAGGTAATGACAAACTCCATATGTGCTATTCGTTCGATCTACTAACTCACGATAACAGTATGCAACACATACGAGATACCATGGAGACGATCGAAAATGGTCTCGGAGATGGTTGGCCGTGTTGGTCGATAGGCAATCATGATGTGGAACGTGTAGCGACTCGTTGGGGGAAAAATCAAGACAATATCGCCAAGAGTAAAATCTACATGCTGATGCTACTTAGCCTGCGTGGTAGCGTTTGTTTGTATCAAGGAGAAGAACTGGCGCTAACAGAAGCAGAATTAAACTTTGAAGAATTGGTTGACCCATTTGGTATTGCCTTTTGGCCTGAATTTAAAGGGCGAGATGGCTGCCGCACGCCTATGCCTTGGGATACAAACGAACAGGCTGGATTCAGTCAACAATCATCCCTTTGGTTACCCGTCCCTACTCAACACTACCCTCTTGCCGTCAATAATCAAGAACAAGACCCAAACTCGTGTTTGAACGCTTATCGAGATTTCCTAGCCTTTAGAAAAAACAGATTGGCGCTAAAAGTCGGCGACATCACATTTCTATTCAATGACGAGCATAGATTGATCTTCATTCGCCGATATCAAGACCAGAGCTGCTTAATTGCCATTAATACTAGCCAAGATGAGTTTCAACACCCGAGTCAACATGACTTAAAAGCCATCGAGTTGCCCAATAGCTTACCTGTAGGAAAAATCGAAGCGGGTTTGATTATCTTACCCGCTTACAGTGTTGTGATCGCCGATTTAATTGAATAATAAGATCGCGACAAGCTGTCTAGGGATTACTCGACCGTTGTTTGGTCGAGTAAATCTTCTTCCCCTGGCCAAGCATTAATAATGGCTTTCACTAGCGTAGCCAAAGGAATTGCAAAAAAGATCCCCCAAAATCCCCAAATACCACCAAAAAACAACACGGCAATAATGATGGCTAACGGATGCAAGTTAACCGCTTCCGAAAATAGCAAGGGTACTAAAACATTGCCATCCAAAGCTTGAACAACCAAATACGCGACGACAACATAAATAAATTCATTTTGTGTGCCGAATTGATAAAACGCCACTAGCACAACAGGAATGGTAACTGCTGCGGCCCCGATGTATGGAATAAGTACTGACAAACCAACCAATAAGGCAAGTAATTCAGCGTACCTAAGCCCAAACATCAGAAAGACCAGATAGGTCACCACACCAACCACTAACATCTCAATAAACTTACCACGAATGTAGTTAGCGATTTGATCGTTCATTTCATGTGAGATGCGGCGCATCATTTTTCTTTCTTTTGGTAACCAGGACGTCAGATAGCTCAGAATGGATCTTTGATCTTTCAGCAAGAAGAAAATGACCAAGGGCACAAGCACCAAATAGATGACTAAGGAAAACAAAGAAGGAATGCTAGAAATAGAGAAAGAGACAATCCATTGACCTAAATTCGTTGATTCATTTGCCAAGGAATTAATCACCTCATCTATGGCGGTTTGACTCACTATTTCACTGTGGCCTTCTGCAAAACGTTGCACCACATCTCTAAGATCGGTAAACATTCTGGGGGCATCTTTAAAAAAGCGATCTGCTTGACGCCAGATAATCGGCACCATAACACTAATGAAAACCACACAACTGGTCATAAAACCAACAAACACCACCAAGACTGAAGAAGTATGACCCAAGCCCATACGCTGTAAACGTTCAACCAAGCCCTGCAATAAAAAAGCCAATACGATGGCGATTAATACTGGCGCTAAGATACCTCCCCAGAATGCGAGTACACCAATGCAAGCTAGCAATAATAATAGAAAAACCACCACTTCTTCATTGGAGAAATAACGCTTAATTAACCCATCAACAATTTTTAACATGGCGTATCTATTGAATCCTTTTGAATAATGAAACAAAACTCGTTCTTATCGTCTGATAGGGACAGCAGTGAATGACCTTGGAGGTCTAGGTATTGAGGTATGTCTTTCAAAGATCCTGAATCACAGGTTGTCACACTCAAAACTTGACCTGACTGCATCTTGCTCAACGCTAACTTTACTTTAAGTAAAGGCATTGGACAGCGATCTTCTCTTGCATCTAAGATTACGTCATACTGACTACTGTGTTCGATCATACATTCTTTATCTGCTTATTTGACCGCCTTATTATGAGACTATTTTCCGTCGTTACAACCAAATTGACATTCATCACCTTGGTTTTTTCTCTTTCCGTAAGCCATTTTAGCCATGCGAGCATTCCTGATCTCGAAGCCAATAAAGACGAGAGAACATTGTCAAACCCATCCTACGTTTTAGGCCAGTATTGGTTTCGAAAGCTTAATGGTAGCCGCGCACTAATTGACTTTCCGCCTGCCTATGACTATTTCAAAGACACCTTATCTATCCTATTGCCGCAAACGGACTTGTATAATAAAACAGTCGAAATTACCTTCCTAAATAGCTCTCAAAGTAATGCCTTTGTCATTCCTGGTAATCACATGTTTCTGTATTCAGACATCATGGAAGTGATTACCAATGAAGACATGCTACTCGGTTTACTCGCACATGAATTGGCCCATTTAGACTTACAGCACTATGAAAGGCAACGTCAGAATTCGAGTGAGGAGTTGCGAAAAACCCTTGTGATGCTTGGTGCAGGTATCGCGGCGGCACTTGCAGGAGCAGGTTCCGATGCGACAACGGCTCTATGGTTGGGCGGCATTGCCAATCAAGCAGAAAACACACTTACCTATAGCCGTAACCAAGAGCAAGAAGCCGATCGCCGTGGCCGAGAATACCTTGTTAAAGCAGACATAAACCCTGATGGTATGACTCAGCTCTTCCAAGCATTTTTTAAAAAAGCGCTAGGCCGCCCCAAGCTGGAGTTTTTATCCACTCATCCGTCACCTGATACCCGAATGTCTGACTCCTTTAGTACAGACACCAAAGAGAGTATCTTAAATCAGCGCGATGGTCGGGATTTTGAGTTTTTCAGAGCCAGCTTACTCGCCTACAGAGCGGGTCTGGAAGACCAGCCTTATCAATACCTGTCTCAACACGTCCACAACCGTGATCCAAGTCATTTTGCGAAAGCCTTGTTTGCGTATTTAGTCCAAGCCCCTGAGCGTGCAATTCATTATTTAGAACAGATACAAACGCATAATCGTTATACTCATTATTTACTTGCTTTAAGCTATGCCTCCCTGAAACAAAACAATCAAGCAATAAAAATTTTAGATAAAGAACTCAACTTAGCACCAGACAATATTTATTTTTCCTCACTGAATGCACAATTAACCAACCAAAAACCGAGCATTGTTAAAGCAAACTACCTTTATCAAAAAAGAATAATTTGGAGAGCGTACATCCAATATTATAAAAACTTAAATAATAAAAGCATGGCCCTCTATTACCGGTCACTTCTTGACTTTAACAGAGGAAAAGAAAAAACGGCGTCCATATTATTAAAGAGAGCCATTAAATCGTCTGACAAAGTTAATATCGAGAAATTAAAAAACACAGAAAAAGAATTTGAAAGGATTATAAAAGCAGAAAAAGATGAAGATTTAGAAACCAAAGAAGATTAAAAAAAGCGCTCAAACAAAAAAAGCCAGATGAGAAACTCATCTGGCTTTTTTAATAATCAACATTATGATTCAGCGTGTAGTGAATCAAACTGAGCTTGTAATTCATCATGTTTCTGTTCATATACAGCTGTTTTTTGAGCTGGTGTGTAAGCACCATTCAAATCGACACTAGCATCAACATTTGCACCCATGTTTTCAAGCGTAGTAGCAAGCGCTTCAACACTACCACGAGCACTCATTAGACGGTCAGTAGCGCTTTCATCAGAAGATGCCATTGCCGCTGTTGAGAATACAGAAGCTGTTACTAGAGCTAAAATTGTTTTGTTTAGGTTTTTCATAATAATATCCTTTTTAAAAATTCTTTAATTTGATAATGAATAATTTTTCAATTAAATGTTATTCAGCTGATTGAGCGTGAAGTGCGTCAAATTGATCTTGTAGATCAGAGTATTTCTCAGCGTAAACGGCTTCTTTTTGGCTAGGAGTATAAGCGCCGTTCAAATCAACACTAGCATCAACAGTAGCACCCATATTTTCTAAAGTATTTGATAAAGCTTCGATACCTGCTTTCGTACTTTGAATGCGATCTGAGTAGTTATCATCAGACGCTGCAAATGCAGAAGTCATTGCAGTAGCAGTTAAAAGAGTTAGAGCGGCTTTCGTTAAATTTTTCATATATATCTCCTAAAAGGATTTAATTTAAATTAGTATTCATAAAGCTGTTTCGCTTCGGTAGATATATAGTAGTCCTTTTCGATCAATAAAAAAGCTTTCCACCCTCGCTTCCACTCTTTTTCCAAATACGAATTAAACAACGCAAGATTGAAGCAAATTCACATAAATACACTCTTTAAATCAGAAAATAAGGAATAAAAAAACAAACTTAAATTTTATTGAACTTTTTTAAATTACTTGTGAAGGCGGTCAACTTGCCCGAGAATAGAAGCCTAAGGAAGGGATGAATAGACGATCACATGACAAGCAATGAGCTGATCCCCTTCCCTACTAACAAAAGAAGACAGAAGCAGAAGAAACCACATGGCACCGTTAGCACTCATTGACAACCTAGAGCATCTTCCCAACCCTTTTACACAGTTTGAAGCCATTGCATCATCACTTACAGCAAACGCCCCACAACTTAAAGAAGTGCAATATCGTCGGGATTTACAATTAGCCTTGTGCTTTATTTATAGTTACAACGGATCCCAAGCTACCTTTAACTCCTATCGACGCGAAGTAGAACGACTTTTACTCTGGTCATGGAATATTGCTAAGACGCCAACCAGCGAATTGCGTCGCGAGCAGATCGAAGAGTTCATCCATTTTTGCATTGAGCCGCCTGAAAGCTGGATCGGCACTAAGAATGTCGCACGCTTTAAATTGCACATGGGACAGAGAACCCCTAACAAATCATGGCGACCTTTCGTTGCCCACGTGAGTAAATTAGCCTTTAAAAACGGTGATACTCCGAAAACCAAAACCCATGCTTTGTCGCAAGCTGCGATTCGCGCGACCTTCTCTATTTTATCCTCGTATTTTGGTTTTCTGATGCAAGAAGATGCTGTGCAGCAAAACCCAGTGGCACTAATCCGACAAAAAAGTAAATTTGTTAAAAAAGAAGTGACCCGTAAACAAGTACGACGCATTTCCAACTTGCAATGGGACTATGTAATTGAAACGGCTGAATTGCTCGCAGATGAAGATCCAGCCACTCATGAACGAACCTTGTTCATTATGAATGCTCTATTGGGTATGTATTTGCGTATTTCAGAATTAGTTGCCGACGAAAGATCCGCTCCAGTTATGGGAGATTTCACTAAAGACTCGGATGGGCATTGGTGGTTTAAAGTACTGTCTAAGGGAAATAAAGAACGGCTCGTGGCGGTTTCGGATGAAATGCTAAATGCTTTAATACGTTATCGCCAGTTCCGTGATTTGCCCAGCTTACCAACCGTTGCAGAAGACACGCCTTTGATTCCAAAAAATCGCGGCCAAGGCGCAATGACCAGTACACGACAAGTCCGTAATATTGTTCAATCGTGTTTTGATCAAGCTTACCTACGTATGTGTGAAGACGGTATGCAAACAGACGCTGAAGATTTACGCGTCGCCACGGTTCACTGGCTTCGTCATACTGGTATATCAGAAGATGTGAAGATCAGACCCAAAGAACATGTAAGAGAAGATGCAGGCCATGCCAGCATGGCCACCACAGATAAGTACATTGATACTGAGTATCGTGAACGTCATGCTAGTGGTCGTAAAAAAAGCCTACGACCTCATTAAATACTCGCCTTAGTAAAGTGGTTAAGACCAACGTTTTAGACTTAACTCATCTTTATCAACAGCAGAAACCCATTGGCCCTTTTCGCCCTGGGTTTCTTTTTTCCAAAAAGCAGCCCGACTCTTCAAATAGTCCATAATAAAGTCGCAAGCAGCAAATGCTTCTGCTCGATGTGCAGCACTTACACCAACAAACACAATTTGATCATTAATAGACAATCGACCAACCCTGTGTATTACAGTAACATCGAGTAAAGGCCATCTTTCTTTCGCTTCATTAACAATACTTTTTAGGTTGTGTTCTGTCATGCCCGGATAGTGTTCAAGCTCAAAATGACAGGCTTCGACCGGCAAATCCGAAAAATGCCTAACCAAACCGACAAACATCGCCACCGCACCCGTCACGTTCGCTTCCAGTAAGTTCTGATATAGCTCTTGAACGTGGAAGTCTTGCTCTTGCACCTGAATCATCTAGCCTCCAGTTACCGCTGGAAAAAAAGCCACTTCGCGGGCTGAGGTTGGTATCATGTCATTATCACGAGTGAACTCGAAGTCCACCGACGAATGCACGCCTTTATCCAACAAATGATGCCCTGCCTCGATTTCACTGGCTAACGTCTTCTTTAAGTCAACAACACTTAATGGCAACTCAACCTCAAGCTGATACTCCGCCATGGCTAACTTTTCTCTTAATGAAGCAAAAAAGACCACATTAATTTGGCTCATTTTTTGCGCTCCAATCACCACTTTTGCCGCCCGTTTTCTGTAGCAACTGAACATTCTCAATAACAATGCCCTTGTCTACCGCTTTACACATATCATACAAGGTCAACGCGGCCACACTAACACCTGTTAAGGCTTCCATCTCCACCCCTGTTTTACCAGACAATGCACAAGTGCAAAGAACTTCTAATTGGCATTCATTTAATTGTGTAATATCAACGCTGATCTTAGTGAGCATCAAGGGGTGACAAAGGGGGATTAAGTCTGAAGTTTTCTTTGCGGCTTGTATCCCCGCGATTCTCGCTGTCGCCAAAACATCGCCTTTCGCCAAACCACCCGCCAATATTTTCGACAGGGTTTCAGGCTTCATGGTCAGCACGCCACGTGCTGTCGCCGTTCGTTTTGATGGGGATTTATCAGAAACATCCACCATGTGCGCATGTCCATGGTGATCTAAATGCGTTAACGAGTGACTCATATATATCCTAAACAAATCAACATAATTTAAAATTTCACCTATATTTTAAGAAAGCCGAACGGATTGCAAGCCAAAACTGGGAGAAGTTTCAAATTGAGATGGGGCATCTGGAGAATGAACTCTTGTATAAAATTACTTTACCTATTGATCGTCTTGCTCGCCTCACAAGCTTCTTGGTCATATGATATTCAAACAGACACCAATGCCTTTCCAACCTTTGCGGAAAAAACACCCTTAACGCCAAAAGAAGCTTTATACCAAGAGTACAACACAGATTTGTACGAGAGCTCACAAGACTTCTCGGATCACGCCTACTGGCACAAAATTACGTTTCCTAGGGCCTATCCATTTTCAAAACAAACATTTTATTTGGAGTTAGATTATTACGTCATTGAAGAATTGGATTTTTATGTTTTCCATGACACTCAATTAGTAGAGCATTTAAGTCGTGGCGCCTTACAGGACTGGAACAAGCTTAGCGCTGTTTATGACGGCATTCTTATCCCTATTACCTTATCACCCTTTAATGAAACCCATTTACTTATTCGCAAAGCAGGTGAAAGCCCCCTATTGACGCCGATGCATTTGCTCAACAGCACTGAGGCTGAGTTTAGTCGACAACATAAGCTTATATTCTGGACAGCCATCATCAGTTGTCTTGTTATTTTATTGGCTCACAATGCATTACTTTTCACAATGCTCAGACAAGCTGGTTTTATTTATTACCTAGGCTTAAATGCACTCGTATTTATTGCTCTTTCCATTATCACAGGCTTTAGTCGCTGGCTGTTTAATGAAACTGTCAGTCAATGGTTGGTCGCAAATATTTTTCTCATATTTGGTGTCGGTGCTTGGCTGTTGTTTCGCTTTAGCGTGCATTTTCTTCGTGAAGTTCAAGTACCTTCACCAAGCAGCTTTATTGCGCGTCACGGTGACTGGGTCTTCATTCTCTTTTTTCTGAGTATCGCTTTTTTTCAAGTAAAAACCGTCGCCATACTGTTTGCAGGGATAGAAGTATTCCTTTTTATTAGCTGTACTTATTGGGGCATTAAAGCTTTTTTACGCGGCTTTATTGCCGTAAGGTTTTATCTGTTTTCATGGTTCTTTCTGATCTTAGGCAGCCTCATCAACACATTATTGTTCTGGAAATTGATACCAATTAACGATTTCACTGAAGCCATTTTCCCAGCTTTTAGTATTATTCAACTGCTAGGCTTTTCCTTTGCTTTGGCAGATAAAGCTAAGCAAAGTGAGCGTAACCGCCAGCTACAGCTGTTAACAGATCAATCAACTGGCTTACCTAATCGTTCATTTTATTTTGATGAGTTGCCAAACCAGCTTCAATCTCGCATAAAAAACCAAAACCCAATGGCTCTAGTCATTATAGACATCATCAACCATCATGCACTAAGCCAAGCTTTCGGACCCGCTAAAGCTGATGCAGTAATGTGTGAATTAATGCAAGACATTCACCTTCACCTGCAAAGCATTGAAGGACTGAAGGCGTTTCATTTACCCAATAAAACCCATACAAAACTGATTAGAATGACCGCTAAGAATTTGGCTTTTATCAGCACCACTCCTGACCTGTTAGAATCACAAATCCAGCAAGCTCAAAAAGTATTGGAACACCCCACGTTACTCAATAAAATACAATTTCGTCATCAGTACAAAATGGGCAGCGCCCTTTTCCCAAGTCAAGCAAACAACCTAGATAAACTCTATCAAAATGCCCTTATTGCTCATAATTCGGTTACCTTTTCTTCCGGTAATTGGGCTCCTTTCACCAATGAACTTAAAAGCGATCACGCGCAACAACTCACCATTATTACCTTGCTCCGAGAAGACATTCGAAACGGCAAACTTCATTACCATGTCCAACCTCAAGTCTGTTTACGGACCAATAAAATAATTGGCGGTGAAGTGTTATTGCGTTGGCATAACGAACAATTAGGTCCAGTTTCACCCGCAGAATTTGTCCCATTAGCGGAGCAAGCCGGTTTAATTTATCCATTAACTGAAATGTTGTTTGAAAAAGTCTTTGCTTGGGCAAGTCAGCATCAAGCCATTATCAAGACAACCAGTTTGTCTTTAAACATTTCCGCCTTGGATTTACTGCAAGCGAATTTTGCACAAAAGGTCAACGCCAGCATCAACACACACCAGTTAATTCCAGAGCAATTTACCATCGAGATTACCGAAACCAGCATGTTTCACAATAACGACATAGTGAACAATAATGTTGAAGAGCTGTATGCCGCTGGTTTTAAATTATCCATCGATGATTTTGGCATCGGTTACAGCTCTATGCTGAATTTAGTGGCACTAAAAACCAATGAGCTGAAAATAGATCAGTTTTTTGTCATGGGACTGTTTACTCAAAAATCCAATCAATATCTTTGTCAAAATATGATTCGTCTATGCCAACAATTAAACATCACCAGCGTGGCTGAAGGCATTGAAGATCAGCAAACATTACAAACTCTGAAAGACTGGAATTGTGAAATTGGGCAAGGCTATTACCTATACAAACCCATGACGCCAGATGACTATTTAAGACTACTGGAGAACAGCATTTGTGAATAGTTTGTACCTCTCTCGAATTCAGGCATAATGAACCTCATCGCTAGTTGACGACACATTATATAGAACATCATGAGCCTAATAGACGACTATCAGCTGCTGGAAATCCCGACCAATGCAAGTGAGCAAGAAGCCAAGAGTGCTTTTAGACGTCTAGCAAGGAAGTATCATCCAGATAAAAACCCAGATACGGATACCACTGAACTTTTCCAGCGCTTACAAGCGGCTTATGAAAATGTCCAAAACGCCATTCGTCAGGGAGCTCAAACCGCTGACTGGAAACCTTTCTCCTTTACTCAATCCGATCCATTCCAAACGGCTGGCTTTCGTCATCACCATTTCGATAGCGCAAGCGATAAAGAACAAGAAGCTTTTATTCGCGAACGACAACGTGCTTACGAAGAAATGAAGCGCAATAACGCGCATCAGGAAAAAGCACGCAATGAAGCCATCAAAGCGGCTCGTAACACACTGAATGAAAAGCGTATCAAGGCGCTTTATGAAGAAGCCTTCAAAGCATCAGAAAACTTCACTTCAGAAGGTTATAAAGGGTCTAGTAACCAACAACAAAATTACGACATTCCGCCCTATCAAAGTTTTATTGACGATGAAGTAGAGCAACCTACAGAGGAAAGCCCAAGAGTGCATGCGGTGAAACTGGATGCGGCCAAAGCGGCTTTTCGGGCAGCCACTTACATTGCCTGCTTTGCTGCGGGTATTTACGCCACCCTATACTGGCAAGATCAAACGTCAGCATCAGAACAGGACGAACCCAGCCCAGGGTTTGTGGCTGGTTTGTATCCTCAATTTCGAATTGGGACGAATCACACCTTACAAGCAAGCTCACTTTATGCTGAACCGGATCGCACAAGTAAAGTAATAGACAACTTACCGGCACAAGTCGATATTCAGGTATTTAAGCAGCAAGGCAATTGGTTAAGCATTCGCTATCAAAATAAAAATGGCTGGTTACCTGCACAATCTAGCGGCTTTGGCAGTATTAGCAATGCAAGAAAAACAGGCTGTTTCGGTTATCCTGGCATTGCCCCTGATCATGGTGAGCTCATCGGATCCGCCCAAGGCAATAGTCGCTTACGTATTTTAAATCAGCTACCAACTCAAAGTTTATTAACCTTTCAGTCGTTCGATGGTAAACCGCCGTTTTCAATCTATCTCAATAAAAAACAAGCTTTTGCCGCCAACTTTATCCCTAGGGGCCAATATCGATTGGTGCTAGAAACAGGATCCCTGTATCATCATGCCTGCCAGCAATTTCTCTTTAATGATAAGCAACGCATTATCCTTGATAAAGTCGATTTTGCTAGCACAGAACAAACCCTTACCCTGAGTAACTTATAAACACCTTGTAAAGCCAATTTATCGAGTAATTCATATCCATGCTAAGCAACATTCGTATCGTTTTAATCAATACTTTTCACCCAGGTAATGTAGGGGCGATTGCCCGTGCAATGAAAAACATGGGATTAACCAATCTTTATCTGGTAGATCCGAATGACTACCCTTCTGAAGAAGCCACCAGCCGCGCCGCGGGTGCAGTGGACTTACTCGAGAATGCCACCATAGTCCCTACCTTTGAGGAAGCCATTGCTGATTGCAGCTTGGTGATTGGTACCAGTGCTCGACACAGAACCTTCCAGTTACCCATTATGAATGCTCGTGAATGTGCTGAGAGCGTGATTCCTGAAGCAACGAATCATCAAGTCGCCATAGTCTTTGGTCGTGAAACCACTGGATTGTTAAACGAAGAAATTGCTCAGTGTCATCGCCAAGTTTATATTGATGCGAATGATGAATACCCCGTATTGAATATTTCTCAAGCCGTACAAATTATCGCTTACGAAATTTGGATGGCTAACCAAAATAAAGATTTTGTACCGAAAGAAACACCTGAGTACCCACATAAAAAGGACATGGATCTTTTTTATGATCACCTGGAAGAGACACTTTACGGTATCAATTTCATTATCCGTAACCACCCTGGAAAGGTGCTGGATAAGTTACACCGCTTCTTCAATCGTTCGCGCCCTGAAAAACAAGAACTTGGCATTCTACGTGGTGTGTTAGCTGCAGTACAAAGAGAAGCAGGCTTGGTAGAATCCAATAATCATCAAGAGAAAACAACGGATAAACCTGCGGACAACAAGACGGATCAATAACAAACGGGATCGTTCAATAAAACAGACTCCAACAATAAAAAAACGGGCCAAAGGCCCGTTTTTTTAAAGACTAGATTTACCCTTCACTCTCTGAGCGATTAGCGTTATGCTTATAACTTAAATTTATCCACTTGACCTCGTAGATTCTCAGCCAACTCTTTCAGCTTATTCGCTTGCGCTAAACCTTCACCCATTTCATCCTGCAATTGAGTAGACACTTCGCGAATAGCATAGGTATTTTGACCTATTTCACTGATAACACTTGTTTGCTCTTCTGCGGCCGTTGCAATCTGTGCCGTCATACCATTAATCATATCAATGGACTTGGCGATTTCAGCAAAACTGCTGCCTGATTTTTCTGTGTCGTCAACACTGGTCGAAGCCAACTTATGACACAAAGCCATCACGTCCACCGCTTTCGCCGTAGTTGTTTGCAGACTAGAAATCATTCCTGAAATCTCTTCTGTGGAAGTATGCGTACGCTGAGATAAAACACGCACTTCATCTGCCACAACGGCAAAGCCTCGCCCTTGCTCGCCGGCACGAGCAGCTTCAATCGCGGCATTCAAGGCCAGCAAGTTAGTCTGTTCTGCAATATCACTAATGGTCGACACGATAGAGTTGATCTTATCACCTTGCTGATTTAACTCAGTAATAACATCAGTCGCTAACGTTACTTCTTGCGCCAACTGACTAATGGACGACAAGCTGGTTTTCGCCAATGCTTGACCACTACCACTAATATCAACTGTATCATTGGCCCTTTGTGCCGTCTGTTCAGCATTGGTGGCGATGTCTTGTGTCGCGGTAGTCATCTGTTCCACCGCTGCAACAACCGATACCATTTCATCCTGCTGACGAGTTAGGCGTTTAGTACTTTCTGCCACAGATTCCGCACTGTGTTGTGACTGGTCAAAAAGCACGTTGCTTAGCTTATCAATATTCTTAATGATGTCTCTCAACTTCAACACAAAGGCATTGAAATTATTGGCAAGTTTACCAACTTCGTCCTGACTTTTCGTATCAATGGTGACAGTAAGATCACCATCACCTTGTGCAATGTCTTCTAACGCTGCAGAGACTTTAAACAAGTCCATCAATAAGAAGCGAATGAGTAGACTCAAGATTAGAGTTGATACAACGATCAGAACAAGCACCGTAACGACCTGATATAACATCAGCTTCTGAATAGGAGCAAGTAATGTAGACTTATTGCCTAAGGAAACCATAGACCAATCTGTGCCTTTAATTCGCACGGAAGACATGAGGTAATCAGAGTCATTGACGCTTACTTCGTCTAGCGCTTCAGAACGGATATTTGCCTGAATTTGCTGCAAGTTCAAATCTGATTTCAACTCGTTCAATGGTTTATTGTTCAAACTGCCATCAGGAAAGGAAATAATGTTGCCTGAATCAGAGACAATGAATGCCAAACCATTACCTGGCGTTTTTAAGCTAGAAACCACTTCGTTGATACCTGTTAAGGCAACGTTGGCTGTTACCACGCCCAAAAATTGACCATTAGAAGTCACTTTATCGACTGCCGACAAAATAAACACTTTTGAGGTTGCTGCAAAGAAAGGCTCTGTAATCGTCGGACCACTTGCCTGCGCACCGGCTTGATACCAATCACGGACTTTCACGTCATAGCCAGCTTTTGTGTTCTTGCCATTCACTCGGTAAGCATCTCCCTGCTCCGTCCCGTATAACACACTGATAAAGTCACCGGCGACCTTACCTTGAATCAAAGCATCAACAATACTCTCATCATCATTCGGGGCACTTTCTATGACAGTTTTCATAGATAGCACAACCTGCTGTTTGCTATCTAACCAGCTGCTGATTCGACTTGCGCTACTAACACCATATTGATGCATACTGATTTCAAGATCACTTAAAATCTGATTCCGCATTGAAGTAATAGAGATAAGTGCCAAGATACAGGCAGCGACAACCAGTGTTGAGCAACTGGCTAAAATTAATTTACGGTGCAGTGTCATTTTAAACCTCAAAAAAACAAACAAACCCTGTGTTCACGACGACTTTTAAGAAAACACAGCCAGAGAGCAAAAGGTTAAAATGCCCATGGCACAAGCCTAATCGCCCTCTTTTCCATTCGATTGATGGTAATCATCTCACTATCAATCACTTTTTAAGAGACATGAGGGCATAGGTTATTCTTACTAAGCCCTCAATGACTCTATTTTATTGCGGTAATGCGTCTGAAAAATGTCAGCACGCCATTATTTTTCGGCACGACCTGCAAATTTACGTTCTTCAACATTCACTCTGATACGATCGCCCGTTGAAATGTGTTCTGGTACTTGAACCACGGCACCCGTTGATAATACCGCCGGTTTGGTACGTGATGTTGCAGACGCGCCTTTTATAGATGGATCCGTCTCGATTACCTCCAACTCAACATTGGTTGGCATATCTAAAGCCACAGGCACATCATTGACCAGTACCACTTGAATGCCACTGGTTTCTTCATTCAAGAAAAGGGTTTCTTCTTCAATGGCCGCTTTATTTAAGTTATAGGGTGTATAGTCCTCATTATCCATGAAGACATATTCTTCACCATCCAGATAAGAAAACATGGACGGACGACGAATTAAATCTGCCATATTAATCATGTCTGAATCTTTAAAGGTGTCATCCAATTTCCGGCCTGATACCACATCGTACATACGCATCCGGTATAAACTCCCACCCGCTCGGCCTTGGGGAACAGAACGCTCAATGTCTTTTACGATGTAAGTTTTGCCATCGAGTTCAATGGCGGCATTTTTTTTAATCTCACTTGCCTTAGGCATACTGATCTTCCTAACAAAAAATTAAACAATACTGGCTTACGCCTTCATATAAGTGCTTTGAATCACTTGATATATTGGATAAAGAACGTCTGCGCCTAATATTTTCGCACGTTCAGGCGACCAGCCTACCGTGTCATCAGGCAGATTCTGATTATCTTTGAATGGCATTTCTAATGTAAAAGACAAACAGCGGTAGGTTTCTCCGACCCATTTGGTGGCTACC
Organism: Marinomonas aquiplantarum; assembly: GCF_003314975.1. Lineage (GTDB taxonomy): Bacteria > Pseudomonadota > Gammaproteobacteria > Pseudomonadales > Marinomonadaceae > Marinomonas > Marinomonas aquiplantarum. The sequence continues at coordinate 175,341 of NZ_QNRF01000005.1, read as the reverse complement.
GTTAAATTCGCTTCCCCAAACTGATCCGGTGTGTAACCTATGTCAGTCTGAAAGTCAGGACTCACCACTTTAAACACATCTTTAAATAAAGTTTCCATGCCTTGCATACGCTCATCAAAAGACGGTACACCTTGGCAACCATCGACAAAGTTAACCGGTAAAGCTTCATCGCCATGAATGTCGAGGAAAAGATCGACTCCAGTTTCTGCCATTTTCTTCTGTACGGCTAAAACTTCGGGGCTAAACTCCTGGGTCGGATTTTTCCATTCACGATTCAAATTCACACCCTTTGAATTAACGCGCAAATTGCCGTGCACTGCACCGTCTGGATTCATATGAGGCACCACATAGAAGCGACAGTTTTGCAATAAACTTCGAGCCACAGGGTGAGATTCATCAAAGAGTCGTTCCAGTAAGCCTTCTACGAACCACTCAGCCATGGTTTCGCCTGGGTGCTGTCGTGCAATGATCCAAATATTCTTCGCCAAACCTTGAGTTTTGCTTACCTCTAATAAAGTAATATCACGACCTTCAGCGGTTTCGCCTAGATGATCTGTTATACAATCCTCATGACTTGCTGCCCATGCGATCATGTCTAAATGACGCTCATAGCTGTAAGGGGCAAAATAAGCGTAATAGATACTGTCTTGCTCTGGTTGATGACGAATCACTAATTTGCCGTCCACATACTCGGTTGGCACACGAAACCATTCTTCGCGGTCATAAGACGCCACCGCTTGATAATCTACCCAACCGTCAGGGTAAGCTGCTTCACTAGCGTTTTCGAAATACATCACGCATTCTTCACCCATGCCGCCTTGCAGACGAAAATAAAACCACTGCAAAAATTTAGAGTTTGTATCATGGGGGATCTTTACTCTAATATTGTCCGGCTCTAACGCATTAATAACGGAAATATTTCCACCATCAAATGCACTGCTGATCTTGATTCGGCTGGTCATGTTTCTTCCTTAACAAGCAACATTGGTTCTAAATTATGGCAAGTTTACCTATATTCATCACCGCTGTCGCCAACTCTTCTGACGACCCGGCCTTTCCACTCCTTTTTACCTGGTCAACCCACGAGGCACAGGTAAAAGAAGTCCTCGTTATTCCAGATGATGAGTGGCTAGAGCAACATAGCATTGAACAAAACCTACACGATTTAGATGAACAACAGCTTTACGAATTTGGTTTTGAAGGCAGTGATATTTTAGCGGAATGGACAAATGAATTTGATACCGATGTTATCTATGCCCTAGACCCAGAATTGATCACCACATTAGTTGATGCAACTTACGATATTAAAGGCTTGGATCCTAGCTTTGAAGTACAAAGTATTCACCACTGGTTTGAAGAACAAGGGATTAATTTAAGTGAAGCATTTGAAGAACAAGGTCACCATACTCCTTTGCATTTACTGGCACCGGATGAACTCATCATTCAACTACTTCAAATCGCAGCGGAACATGGTTTGATTGATCCAAATGATTTGATTGTTGAGGAATAATTAGGGAAGGTAGGAATAACAGGCTTTTATTCACATGCTGAGGCAAGAAAGCTTGTTCGCTCCTTCCTCAGGCACATCAAGTTGATCAATATTCAACATGATGATTTAAAACTGGTCGCTATGTTCCTCCTATTTTAGAGTTAGCTATGAATTTCCCTTCATGACGAAAGAGACGACCTGATGAATGACTTGTTACCTGACCTATGTGACCTATACCCTGAACAGATTCAAATTGCCGAGCCTGTCTTTCAATCCTACGGAAAACGCACTTGCTTTTATGGGCAAGTTATCACTGTATCGTGTTTTGAAGACAACAGTCGAGTACGAGAATTGGTCAATGAAAATGGCCAAGGTAAAGTCATGGTCGTCGATGGTGGTGGCAGTAAAAGACGAGCACTATTAGGGGATATGCTAGCAGAGAAAGCGGCAAGAAATGGTTGGGAAGGGTTTGTTATTTACGGTGCAATTCGAGACGTGAATGCTCAGTCAAAAATAGACATAGGGATTCACGCTCTTTGTGCACACCCTTTACCAACAGAGAAAAAAGGCTTGGGAGAAGTGGGTCAGACAGTTTCCTTTGCTGGTATTCAAATAGCGGAAGGCGACTATATCTATTGTGACCTAAACGGTACCTTGGTCTCCAAACAAGCGCTAGCCCTACCTGAGTAGCGCTAACCTGCTTGGCTCTCTCATAAACGAACTACAAAGACGCCATGGTGTGGGTAAACAAACTTCTCACACCATTTACTAACATTTGTACGGCCATCATCAACAATAACATGCCCATCAGACGCTCTAATGCCGCTAAGCCTTTTTCTTTTAAAATACGATTCAGTAACGGGGCAAGCGCTAAAATCACCACAGAAATCCCCCAAGCAGCAAAAACAGAAATCAGCAAGCCAATTTCATCCCCTGGGTAACTTTTCACCATGACTAACAAGGTTGCTAACGTGGAAGGCCCTGCCAACATAGGAATCGAAATAGGCACGATAAAAGGTTCAACAGGCTGATGTTTATCCACTTGAATCACGCTTGGAAAAATCATTTTCAACGCAATCACAAACAGCACGACACCACCAGCGATTGAAATAGATTCGGTTTCGAGATGAAGTAACGCCAGAAACTCGGCGCCAAAAAACAAGAAACTGACGAGTATCAGCAGACCAATCAAACCATCTCTTAACACAATTTGAGACTGGCGCTTCTGTGGCACCCCCTTCATCGCGGATAACAAAATTGGAATATTGCCAAATGGATCAATAACGAAGAGAAACAGCAAAGTGGCCGATAAAATAGAAAAATCAATATTCATGAACTACTCAAATAGGTAAAAATCGCCCGCATTTTAATCAAAATACGACACAGGGTCTAGGGAAGGCGCGAACAAGTCCTCTTACCCCTGCATGAGTATAAAAGCTAGTTATTCGAGACAGGTGCCAAATGTGAATAGTTAGCCTATTGTCGAAGTATTCAACAAAGAATACCGTCTTTTAGGTCTTGGCCTGCGAAGCTTACCAGACTTATTTGTACCTTCCCTATACATCAAAACAGACTCGATTCCGACCAGACGTTTTGGCTTCATACAACAACTCATCCGCCCGCTTTAAAAGCTGGTTTCGAGACTTACATTGATCTGAGACCGCGACGACACCAATACTGGTAGTAATGTCTATCAGTTGATCCTTGATCGTAAATTGATAACGTTCAATCAATTGACGAATTTCTTCAAACCGTTCAATTAAACCTTCTCGACTTTCAGACATAAGCAGTAAACCAAACTCTTCCCCTCCTAAGCGGCCAAACAAGTCATTCTCTGTCAAATGCTGTTGAATCACATTTGAGACGTCGATTAGTACTTTGTCGCCTATGTCATGCCCAAAGCTATCATTAATGTTCTTGAACTTGTCTAAATCCAAAATACCACAGGCGCAGCAACGACTGCTTTCGTCCCTATGAACATCAATCACACTCTCTAAACTCACTTCAAAGCAACGTCGATTAGCGATGCCAGTTAGATAATCCGTGGAAGCCAGACTTTCCAACATTTTGTTTGATTCGACTAAGCGACTTCGCATGTCTGAAATGCGTTTCATTGCATGCATCTTTGCTGCCAATACTTTTTGACTTATGGGTTTGATTAGATAATCGTCTCCCCCCGCCATAATGCCGTTTTCAACGTCTGTTTCATTACCACTGGCGCTTAGAAAGATAACAGGAAACCATTCTTGTTGATTTTGTTGCTGTATTTCACGAATCGCTTTAACCGCTTCAAAACCATTTAATACAGGCATTTGCACATCAATTAGAATCAAATCTATTTCATCTAAATTCGCTAAATATTGAGACACCGCTTCTTGACCGTTTTTGGCTTCGATAACCTGACAGCCAAGTTTTGCAAGATGTAATTTAAGCAATAAGCGATCGGTATTCGTGTCGTCTGCAATCAATACTTTCATAAATTCGCCATGACTCGTTGTAATTCATTTTTTACTTTTTGATAGGTGATAGTCATATTTTTCACATCTCGATCAAAATTAACTACCTGCCCTAAGCGTCCTTCGACTTCTAACTTGGCCGCCATTTCCGATAAAGACATAGCACCAACATTTTGACTTACAGACTTAAGACTATGGGACAAATGAGTAATATTCTCGAACTCGTCCTCAGAAAAATGGATTTTACTGAAGCTGTTCATAATCTGATCCACATCGTCATAAAAAGCATCAACCAGTAACTGCACATCGTCACCTAATGTCTGTTTTAATTCTTTTAGTACAGACACATCAATAAAACGTGGACGATCAGAACTCAGTTCGGTTTCTGCTGGTTGAATCACTTCTTCTGTTGAAAGCGCAGGGTTGTTATTCTTTGGTAACCATTCTTCAAATACTTGTGTTAGATGCATTTGTTTAAATGGCTTTGGTACAACACCATCGCCACCAGCACGAAAAACCTCGGCAGAAGTTTCTGGCATAATGTCTGCGGTTAGAGCAAAAATCGGCACGCGTTTTAGCTGTTCTAATTTTTCCGCTTGGCGAATGTGTCTCATTGCTGTCAAACCGTCCATGACAGGCATATGCAGATCCATTAATATTAAATCCGGTTGGTGCTGTTGCCAGCTTTCTACCCCCAATTCGCCATTGGTCGCCTCTATGACGTCAAACCCCATTCGCGATAACACACCATTCGCCACTGCCATATTGGCTTTCATGTCTTCAACGACCAAAATTCGACCGCGATTACTGCTCTCTTCTTGGTTTTTGTTATGACTGTTTTGATCTGGGTTATCAGAGTCATCAGTCGATACTTGATATGCTAAGACATCTTTTGAAACGCAATAGGCCAGACCTTTCTTCAGACTTAACGCGCCCATGGGTTTAGCAATACATAAATTAATTCCAGCGTCTGTTAACTCTTGATGAGACAACAAGCCAGCCGAAGAGGTAATCAAGATAGTAGGTTGATATAACGAGCCACAAAACTCTCGTATTTTCTTAGATAGCATCAAACCATCCAATTCTGGCATCATGTAATCCAGCACAATAATGTCGTATGGCTGTTGATTCTCATAGGCCCAACGGATGCGAGACAAGCCTTTACGAGGTTGAGACTCTGTATCTGCGGTAATACCAGAAGACGCCAACTGATTCTTTAAAATGGTCAGATTGGTTTCATTGTCGTCAATGACAATGGTTTTTTTACCAATCAATAAAGCTTCATCAGCGATAGTTTCCACTCTTGGCTTAGCATGACTTTCAGCTAAGGTTAAAGACACACTGAAGCAAGAGCCTTCATTTAGTTTACTTTCTAGGGCGACTTGACCATTCATCAAGCTGACTAATTGTTTGGTAATCGCCAAACCTAGGCCCGTACCACCAAAATTCCTCGTGGTTGAACTATCGGCTTGAACAAAAGCACTAAACAAATGTGGCTGCACATCACTAGCAATCCCCACACCAGTATCTTGAACAGTCATTGTCAGTGCGACTTGTCCTTGATGATCAACCTGCCCTTTGACGGACACTAAAACATGGCCGACATGGGTGAATTTTATGGCATTACTGACTAGGTTGGTGATCACTTGTTTGATTCTAAAAACATCACCAACGAGATAGCGTGGGCATGAATCATCGTACTCAACCAAGAGATCAATGCCTTTTTCTTCGGCCTTAATCATCAGCAGTCGCACAACATCGAAAATGGCTTTTTCTAAATCAAAATCGACCCTTTCGATGGATAAATGACCCGCTTCAATTTTAGAAAAATCAAGAATGCCATCAATCAATTCTAGTAAACTTTCACCAGAATCTCGCAACACCCTTAACTGCTCACCCTGCTCTCTGTCTAATTTAGTACCAGACAACAACTCTGCCATACCAAGAACACCATTCAATGGTGTTCTAATTTCATGGCTCATAGTCGCTAGGAAGTCACTTTTCGCTTTACTTGCGGCAACCGCTTGCTCACTGGCTGAGCGCAATAACTCTTCAGTCTCTTTACGGGATGTAATGTCCATATTAACACCGACCAGCCTTGTCGCAACACCATCATCATCAAATACCACTGCTGCATTTGATTTAAGGAAGCGGGTTTGTCCGTCATAGCGCGTAATACGAAAATCAAAATCCAGTTCTTCTGAGATGGCCGTCGCATCTTCTTCAGGTTGCACTGTGAAGCCAATTCTTTCAATCCGTTCAAGTGTGTCTTTTAATCTCTGCCTATCTTCCGGATGAACACAGTCTTCCCAGACATTTAACGGCGCTTTTTCATGGTCGCTGGGCATGCCATAAAGGCGATACATCCACTTGTCCCATCGTAAGCTTCTATCTTTTAAATCAAGTTCCCACACACCAATACCAGCGGCATCAGCAGCAATTGAAAGACGTAAATTGGTGTTGATCATCTTTTGCTCAACCGCCATTCGTTCACTGACATCACGCACATGTGCAATGTAACCCACCAGCGAACCATCCTCGGCTTCAATACGGTTACCAATGGTTTCCGAATGAAAAACCTTACCCTGCTTATTGCGATAGGACATATAAAAACGGTCATGCACTTTTTGAGCTTCACCGTAATATTCTTGTCCCTTCTCTGCGAAATCGGACTCATCGGCATAAAGTTGTTCTGTCGTTTTCTCTAACAACTCTTCTTCCTGATAACCAAACAGTTCACAAAAGGCAGGGTTTACCATTTTGATTTGTCGGTCTTTATTAACAAATACAATGGCTTCAGGCGCATTAACAAACAAAGACTCAAACATTTTTTTCTGTTCACGTAAGTCCTGTTCTGCTCTAATCTGTTCCGTTCTGTCTTGGAAGGAAACCACCGCCCCTGTGATCACATTGTGGTCGTCACGCACCGCCATACAAGAATATTCGCACACAAAAGCATGACCATTCTGAGACACATGCTCAGCCCTGGCATAGGTTTGCTGGCCAGTTTCAAGGGTAGTTTTTATGGATTCAATCACTGGTTGGCAAGACTGATATTTTTTCTCAGCGCTGCCCAAAAGGCTTAACACATTTTTGCCCAATAAATTGTCCAGTTGGTAGCCTAGAATATGACAAGAAGCCGTATTAGCAAACGTAATCTCCCCCGCAAGACTGATACCAAAAATACCTTCGTGAATGGCTTCTAAAATGAGATGCTTTTGATGCTCTGCTAGTTGCAAATTTAATTCATCTTGATGACGACTGATGGCATTTCCTACCCACTGAGCAAAGAGCTTAATGAGTTCATAATCGTCTTCACCAAACGCTTCATTTTTAGGATGAGGGCTGGAGAAATTCAAAGTACCATAACGTTTATCACCCACATAAATCACAACGCCTATGTAGGCTTCAAGGCCAAACGCTTGATAACAAGGGTGATTTTGAATATCACTGATTGCAGTATGATGATAGGAAGTCGGTGAGTCATTGTTTAAGGTATGCACACAATAAGTATTATCAACTTGAAACTTAGCACCGACTTCTACTTCACCATTCGGCGTCACAGCATACTTTATTTCATAGTCTGACCCTTCTATTTGGCTTATAAGACCAAAAGGCAAAGCAAACTGATGACAACCCACTTTTAAAATACGCTCAAGCTTATCTTCTAAAGGTAAAGTATTGTCTGCCGTCACCGCATGAAGCGATTTCAAGGTATTAATCATACGCCGTTGGGAAGTAATATCTTGCATACATAGATACAATCCCGTGACTTCACCGGCTTCGAACCTAGGCACATATGAAGATTTTAAATAACGTATTTCTTGCCCTTCTCCAACCGTAACCTGGTAGTTATACTGCACGGAAGCACCAAGCAACGCTTCTTTTAACTTGCCTTCTATTTGAGCATAAAACTCAGCTGGAATAAGTTCATTAATACATTTGCCAACAATTTCTTGCTGAGAAAGAGAAAAACGTCGCTCATAGGTGTCATTAACAAACTCATACCTAAGATCTCGATCGACTAGGGCTACGTACGCTGGAATATTGTCATGTAAATTCAGTAAATCCTGCTGGCTTACTTGCGTTTCATCATCTTGTCCGATAGCAGAAAGTAAGGTTACGACAGACGCAATATCCGCTTCCGTTTGCTCCGTTGTTTTAGAGTACGTAAGATGACCAAGACACACCAAGCTAGCTTGAATCTGTCTCACTGGTTCAACAAAGCAAAAACTTAGATTAGGCACATCGTTCAAGATAGGCGTCAGGTCATCCACAATACGGACATCAGCATAACGACACGCACCTTGCATCGCCATATTGGTCGCTAAGGCGTCAGGGTAAATGACCTTGTCTAGGGTGCCGACTGAAATTGTTTTACCATTTCTGTACACCAAAGCCACATAAGAAGCCCCCATAAGTCCCTGGACTACTTTTAATGTCGCCTCTATTTTTGACATTTACCCTCTCCATTACAACGGATCTAAACAAAGTACAATCTGATACAAGCACTCATAAACATAACAGAAATTTATAGGTTTGCTATGAATGAAAGAAAATTTTAGTTTAAAAGACAATGCTGTACATAAAAACTAAGCCAATACCTATTCATTTCAATGGCCTTCTCATTACAATCTAAATAGACGTTATATTAAGGAAGCAACTTATCAATCAGCACACAGTCTTCGGTGTCATTGCGACTGTTTTTCACCTTGTCTAAAATCTTTTGTGCAACGTCTTTTTGGCGGCTGGATATGTACTTTGAATCGACTGTTTTTTGTACATTATCAAGATACTTATTTAACTTTGGAGTGCAGTAGTCATCAAAAGCGAACAGGCTCGTTGAAGACAATCCCAAAAGACCAGTAAAAATGGGTAACAGAATAACTTTTTTAAATGACATACTTGCTTCCTAAAGAATCAATTTTTCAGCGAAAAATTAGACCACAGGCAGGCCTAAATATAAAGCCAGCAAGGTATTTTCTAAGATAGGAACAAAAACACCCGAATATACATTCGGGTGTTTTTCATACTCATGCTACCGGTCACGAATCCTTAGCTTAATCTAATCACTTGATCACAGGTCTTGCTGACTAAGTCTGGATCATGACTAACTAACAAAACAGCACAACCCGTTTCCCTTGCCAACTCGACCAACAACTGAGTCACCTCTTGAGCGGTAATTGGATCCAGCCGCGAGGTTGGCTCATCCGCAAACAAAAACACAGGATCCAACAACAACGCTCTAAGAATGGCAAAACGCTGCAATTCCCCACCCGATACAGACAAGCAATTACGTTCGAGTATACCCTCAGGCAAGCTTAATCGAGCCATTAATGGGGCAATGCGAGATTGATCAAGATGATGAAGTTGCACCAAGTCATCAAGCAACTGTTGTAAGCTAACGCTGGAGGTAAAAGCCGATGGAGGATCTTGATACAGTTTCAACCATTGATAAGGTTTGGATGCACTCGACAACCGATTAAGATGACCTTGCTGCAATGGTAATAAACCTAACAATGCATCGCCGAGGGATGATTTACCACAGCCACTGTCACCCACAACACCAACGACTTCATCTTGATGAACAGAAAACGAAATGTCCTTAAACAAGGTTCGACCGCCTCGCTCTATGGCCAACTTGTCAGCTTCTAACACCAAAGTGTTACCAACTTCAGCAAGTCTAGGCTTAGGCCATTGTTTTGGCTCAGCAGCAATCAAGGCTTTGGTATAATCATCCTTTGGTTGATTCAAAATTTGCTGGGCATCGCCTTCTTCTACTAAAGCGCCGCCTTTAATCACCATCAAACGCCCCGCTAATTGATGAGCAATCGCCACATCATGCGTAATGGTCAATAGGCTGCCACCCTCAGCCCGCGCTTGTAATAAACGCACAATATCATCACGGCGAGTAACATCCAGTCCCTTAGTTGGCTCATCGGCCAAAATCAGATTCGCCCCAGCAGCGGTTGCAGCAGTAATAGCCAAACGCTGTGCCATGCCGCCCGACAACTGACCTGGCCGCTTATGGCCATTTTCCGTTAAACCAACGTGCGCCAAATCCAGCCGGGTTTTGTGCTCTGCAGAAGCTTTGTCGTCACCCTGAACCAATTGATACACTTCTTTCACTTGATCATGCCCTTTCATCAAAGGATCAAGTGCATGCCAAGGCTCTTGCGGTAACATCACCATCTCACGCCCCCATAAAGCACGACGCTCTGCAAGCGATAAAACATTACCCAATACTTCTACTTGCCCTACCAGACGTAACTCATCAGGCAACAGCCCCATAATAGCCTGTGCCAGGAGGCTTTTACCTGACCCTGTTTGACCAAGAATGGTCAATGGCTCTCCTTCTCTCAAGCGAAATGAAATCGGCTCCAACAAACATACATCATCAACATAAACGGCCAGATTGGTAACTTTTAACATATCTCTCATGCGCGTTTACCTGCTAATAGATGAAAACCAAACACCATCAAAGCGATGACAACCAAAGGTTGAGCCAACAACCAAGGCGCTTCACTATAAAAAGGAAACAATTCCACTGTCATCAAACCAAGCTCCGCCAAAGGCGGTTGGATCCCAACATACACAAAACCCAATGACGCCATGGTAAGAATCGCATTCGCCCCGCCAAACGCCGCCAAGGTGAACACCGAAGGGGCGATAGCCGGCCAGATATGTCGCTTAAACTGATACCAAGTACCAAAGCCCATCATATTAGAGGATTGACGCGCAGGGCTTTGAATGACCCCTTGTGTAATGGCGCGAGTCACTCGGAAGTATTCCACCCATTGAACAAGGGAAATGGCGATATACAACACCCAAAATGAACCCGGTGCAATGGCAGCGAATAACAACACAATGACCAAACCGGGTAGAGCCAACAAAATATTAACAAGGATAGCTAAAGCCTGATCTACACGCTTTCCAGCCCAAACTGCCGTTACCCCAAGCGCTGTCCCCAAAAGAGCCGAGGTCACAACGCATAAGATACCAAGAGCAAACGACAAACCAATCGCGTGCGCCATACGAGAAAGCATGCTTCGCCCAAAGTGATCCGTTCCTAGCCAGTGATCGGCATTTGGCGGAACCAAGATGGCGTTCAAATCTTGCTGGGAAATACTGTAAGGCGATAAGGTGATGCCCAATACAGAAAACAGCATTAAACCTATTAACAAAGACAAACCTGCCCATTGAGATGCTCGTAATGTCATTGTTCAACTCCTCGTGGATCAATCCATAAACACAACAAGTCAACAAGTGTATTCAAAAGAACAAACACCACCCCCATGGCCAGAGCCGCACCCTGAATTACAGGAATATCACGAGCAAAAATAGCATGAGCCAAACCATGACCTATGCCTGGCCATGAAAACAAGGACTCAATCATCACAATCCCTTCAATCATACTAACCAACTGAATGCCGAAAAACGCCACAACTGGCACCGCAATGTTTCGCACCCCGTGACGTTGAAAGGTCTGCCAAGTGGAAAGACCTTTCACCTTGGAAAACTGGTAAAAAGCAGCACGGAATGTTTGCTTGGCCGAGTCACGAACCACACGATTTGATACGGCTGCCAAACTTAATGCGAGAGTCACCGCAGGCAGCACCAAATGCGCAAAGGTGCCGTAACCGGCAACCGGAAACCAGCCCAGATGCAAAGCAAACAGGAGCACGAATAGCACCCCGATCACGAACACAGGCATCGCACGGATGGCACTCGACAACCCCATCAAAACAGAGTCCAATGGATTGCCTCGCCAAGCAGACAGCAAGCCCAAAGGAATGGCGATTAAAATGGATACCATTAAGCCTGCAAACGCCAATAACATAGAGTGACCCAGCATGTGCTGTACCGATTCAATGACAGGTAAACCACTTACCATTGAATTGCCCAAGTTAAACTGCAACAAATCGGTTAACCAGTGCCAATACGCTTCTAAGGGGTGTTGATTTAAACCTAACTCCTCACGCACTAAAGCAGCAGCGTCTGAGTTTACGTTATCTTGTCCATAACGACTGGCAGCAATTCGATACGCCATATCACCAGGTAAGGAGCGCATCAGCACAAAGGTTAAGGTGCCAACGCCCCATACTACAGTGATCAGCTGTAACAGCCGTTTTAAAAGCAATGCCTTCATTAACGAATTAACTCCATCTCATTCAACAAAAATCGACGTTCAAACGGATCAAAATGAAAGCCTTTAACACGCTTACTCACCGACGTTTGTTGAACATAAGACGTTACTGGGATGACAGGACGTTCATTGTAAATATACTGCGCCACTTGCTGCGCTTTTTGACGATATGTTTGAGCGTCTGTGGTCTGCTCAAGTTCTGACAATAAACGGCTAATCGCATCGTTATGCCAATTCATCGCGCCCCACTCACCACCACCGTTTTGGCCATAGTCCGCCAATAAAACCGCTAATGGATCCGCAATAAAGCCATAATTTCGAGCAATCAAAGCGGCTTGCAAAGAACCATCCTGATGGCCCATTGGAATCGCACTGGAGTTCGTGACATCGACTTTTGTTTTCACTCCAATGGCTTCCCATTGCGCCTGAATCGCCGTTGCCACTGTCGTCAATTCTGGTCGGTCCGCGTAAGTGATCAAACGTACCGTGAAAACCTCACCTTGTTTCTCTAGGTAACCATCTTTATTTTTCTGCCAGCCAAGTTCTGCCAATAAAGCTTCAGCTTTGGCTTTGCCACCAGACACCTTGTTTGGAACATTAAGATGCCAATTTGACATGGAAGTAGGCATGATTTGTTCCGTTTCTGCACCAGGCGTTCGCAACACACCACGGGCAATGCCTACGCGATTAATGGCGTCACTCAAGGCTTGACGAGCACGAATATCCTTTAGGAAAGGGTATTCACTGTTTAATTTGATAACAATGGTTCTAGGAATGGCGTTCGAATGTAACGTAAGATTCGGCAGACGCTTCAGAATTGGCAGACTGGCAGGGTCCAAACCAAACACAATGTCCGCTTGCCCACTGCGTGCCTGTAAAACACGACTTTCTGCGCGGTGTCCAGTCAAATAACTGGCATATGGAATGCTGGCTTTTTTACCCCAGTAATCATCAAACTTCTCCACGACCAATTTGTGCGGTGGCGAAAACTGATAGAGCTGATATGGGCCAGTTGAAGACAGTGCCAATACTTCACCATCTTTTGCATAAGCACTAGGTGACAAAATGGCATTCGCATAATTGGCTAATACGGCACCAAGAACAACGTAAGGACTGGATAACCGAATAACGACTTGGTGATCGCCCAAGGCTTCGATCTGCTCAATTGGTGCTTTTCGCAACGCACCGTGTTTTTGCAATGCAATCTTTAGGCTCTTTACAACCGCAGCGGCATCCAGCAAAGAACCATCATGAAAATGAACACCTTGGCGAATATCAAAGGTCCAAGTTTTGGCATCATTGCTAATCGCCCAATGACTGGCTAACGCGGGCATTAATGCGCCCTTTTCATCAACATCCAATAGGGTTTCAATAATTTGCATACGGCTAAATATATAACCGTTCTTAGAGGGGTCTAAACTAGTGAACTCAAAAGCGGCACTAATAGATAATGTGTTTTCTGGAGTAGGTTTAGCCATACTTTGGCCACTAAACATAACGCCAAATACACTGATTAATACAATAAATAGCCTTGTCACAGAGATGATTTCCTATTCAATCACAAAAGAAAAGTTATGATATAACATATTTTATGAGAATCACACCCATTTAGAGCAAGTGCTTTTCTAAATCAAATGAAAAAAAGTCTGTGGCACAAGCAGTTAGGAAAAACAAAAAAAGCCAGTTTCAACACTCTGAAACTGGCTTTTATGTACTAGCAATTAAAGGATTAACGGAAGGCGCGCTTTCTTGCTCTTTCAAGACGTTTCAAAATAGCATCCAAACGCTCAGGTTTCACCATGAATTCTTGGAAACCTTTCATTCCTTCTTGCGCCATACTTGGTTCAGTATCACGGTCGTAAAACTGTGCTGTACCAGAGGCATTGTTCAGCATATCGACACCTTTATTTAAGAAGTAATTATCAGGTGCTTGGGCGTTAACATTCGGTGGAATTTGGATCAAAGCCGCATTCACCAAGGTTTGGTTATCGGCACGGGACATAAATTCTAAGAACTTACGCGCATCGGCCTTATTCGCCGCTTTGGATGGAATGTGAATAGTGTCCATTGGCGCGTCTTCTGCCATGCCAACACTTGGATCAATTTGTGGGAACTGGAAGAAACCAATTTTACCGTCTAACTCTTTCGGGAAGTTTGGCGTAATGAAATTACCAATCAAGTACATCGCAGCCTTACCGTTGTATAGGAAAGGTTGCGCTTCTTGCCAAGAGTATGATGCATGGTTTTTCAGGAAGTAGCCTTTATCAACCAGCACTTTCCAGTTTTCAAAAGTCTTGCGCACACGAGGGTCAGTGTAAGGAATCTTGCCATCCATTAAGTCAATGTGGAATGCCAAACCGTTTGTACGCATGTTCAAATAATCAAACCACCCTGCTGCCGTCCAAAGATATTTGGTGCCAATGGTGACAGGGGTCACATCGTTTGCTTTCAGTTTAGCATTTACCGCCAGAAACTCGTCCCAAGTTTTTGGTTCAGACAGACCTAAATTCTCGAAAATGTCTTTACGGTAATAGATGCCCCATTGGTAGTAAGTGTAAGGCATACCCCACTGTTTACCATCAATGGTCATGGCGGGTGCTGCTGAAGCCATATCTTTCTTCAGACCATTGTTGTCCCAAAGATCACTCACATCTTCAAACAAACCACGGTCAACAAAGGCTTTCATACGGTTGCCCGCATACCAAAACACCACATCTGGTGGCGTGGTCGATAGCCAGTTACGAATCGCTGTTTTATACGCTTCTTTATCATAAAGATTGTATTTAATCGTGATATCTGGGTTTTCTTGTTCAAATTTTTGAATGATTTCAGCGAAGGCTTTTTTGGGTGCCGGATCAGCTTGATCCGAGTTAATGACCAAGGTGCCCGCACTGGCGAGTGAAGCGGCCGTTAATGCCATTGCTCCGACCAACATGGATTGGATTTTTTTCATGATAAGCAAGTCCTCTTTTTCTTTTTATTTACTGGAACCAAGTTTCAATATTAAACATTTTTTCTAAACTTTCAATAAAAGAAACTTAGTTCCACTTTATTTTTTTGCTTTACTAGCACTTTTTCCAAATAGCAATATTTGCCGTTTCCAAACGGCGACTACCGATCACCAATTCCGCCCCTTCAGGAGCAAAATCGATTGTTTGAGAAGCATAATTCATCACAAAAATGAGCTCGCCTCTCTCACGGATTCTTACGCCTTTCGGCAGGTAATAGGTTTCCAGACCCGCTTTTTCAGCCAATTTAGCTAAACTGGCTTTTAACGCACCATTGTCCAGGCAAGAGCCTAAGTAATAATGTTGGCCTTGACCGACCAGCACAGGATTACCTGAGTTGTCTTTTAACAAGCAAGGTAAGTCTGTCGCAATTTGCTCGTGCCAATGTTTGAGTAAGCCTTCGCCCCAAGCGCCAGAAACGGCCATCTGAGTGTGATTAGGCAAAGCGTCAACACGCTCAACTTGCAATGGCATTAACTTAGCCAACGGACCGGGAGCGAGGTTTTCTGGAATTTGATAATTCGAGGTTTTACTGCCCGTTCGCGGGCCTGCTAACAACACACCGTCAAATGCTTCTAAACGCGCTAACAGGTCATCACTAATGTGTGCTTGCGCTGGCAACACGAGCATTTGATAGGTATCTAAAGGAGCGTTGGAAGGAATAATGTCAACTGACAAACCTAATTCACGCAATCCTTCATACATGCGATAACACCAGAAAAGATAACGATACGCTCGTGATTGCGGTTGAATGTCTAATGACCAACAAGCGTCATAATCAAACATCAAAGCTACCTTGCCAGCGCTCGGCAGAGATAACAGCTCATCCGCATCCATACCTAATGCAGCAGACAGTTTTACGACTTCCTGCGCGACTTGCGCCGCTTCTTTCGCAGCTTCCGCCTCTTCCGCATCGGGTCGCAATAAACCGGCGTGCATTTGCTCTTGCGCAAAAGGCGCCTGACGCCAACGGAAATACGATACCAGCTCAGCACCATGAGAAAAGGCTTCCCATGTCCACAAACGCACCGCGCCATCCGCAGGGGTCGGATTATGTGGCGCCCAGTTTACTGGCCCCGGTTGTTGCTCCATAATCCACAAGCGACCTTTGCCACAACCACGGTACAAGTCGTGGTGAAAAGCGCCGAAGTCAGGGTGTCCAACACGTAAATAAGTGTGCTTTTCTTCTTCGCTGTAAATGACTTCTTGATCCAAAAAGCCAAGTGGGTAGGTGTCCCAGCTGGCGACATCCAGATCCTGTCCCACTTTGTGATGATCAAACGCAGTGAAAAAGCCCATGTAGTTATGAACCAAATCTCGACCAGCAGAATGCTCTCGCAAAATATCTACCTGTAGCTTGTTGTAGGCCACCACTTGATCGGAACAACAACGCTGAAAGTCTACACGGTGCGAAGGATTGGCTTCCGTCACCGTCAGATTTGGCAATTCTATTTCATCAAAGCTGCGGTATTCCATGCTCCAAAACACGTTACCCCAGGCCTGATTTAGCACCTCAATGGTTCCGTATTTGTCTTTCAACCAAATGTGAAATGCCGCTAAGTCCGCTTCTGCATAACTTAAAATGGTATCGTGACAGCCGAATTCATTGTCAGTTTGCCAAGAAGCAACCGCAGGATGCTGGCCATAACGCTGTGCCATCAAACTGGTGATACGACGGCATTCTTCTCGATACTCTAAACTGGCAAAGGTGTAGTGACGACGGGAACCAAAGCCACGTACACGACCTTGTTCATCTTTTGCCAACATGCCAGGATAACGATCCACCAACCATTTAGGTGGTGTTGCAGTCGGTGTACCAAGGATCACTTTCAAACCGTTCTCATGCAAAATATCCAGTGATTCATCCAACCACTGCCAGTGCAATTCACCTGGTGTTGGCTCTATAGTGCTCCAACTAAACTCACCGACACGAACGTACTCAATGCCAATTTTTCTCATATGCTCAGCATCGGCTCGCCAACGGCTTTTTGGCCAATGCTCTGGGTAATAACACACACCTAATTTCATTTTATGCTCCAGCAAAAGGCTGACTTGGCTCACCTGCCACGTCTATGCCGTACTCAGCTTTAAGATCGATCGCCACCACATGACCTGCTAATGGCTGATGAACCAGTTCTTCTTCACTGCTTGCCACACTGGCAGAAGTGATAAACAAAGTATTGCCATCCACACCACCAAAAACACAACTGGTTGGCCTTTTAAATGGCAATTCAATCGTCTGTAACACCTCACCTTCAGGGCTATAACGCACAATGCGAGAACCGTCCCAATTGGCATTCCACAAACAAGCTTGCTGATCAATACAAGAACCATCCGCCCCAATACCTTCCTTCACTTCAAAAAAAGGTTTCTGAGAACGAATATCGTAGAATTCTGGATAAGGAAATGCGTGTACTTTGCGAGTCATAGAATCGCCAAAGTAAAAACGACCACGAGATAAGTCCCACGCCAAGGTGTTGGAAATACCAATGCCTTCTAACATCAGGGTTTTCTTACCCTCAGAAGTGACTTTCCATAAACGACCACTGGCTTTTTGCTCAGCGTCATCCATAGTTCCTACCCACAAGGTACCATCTGGGTCACACTTAGCATCGTTACTACGATTACCTGGAATGTCTGCATCAAGCTCACACAAGTATTCCAGCTCACCGCTTTGCTTATCCAAATAAGCAACGCCATCTGCCAAGGTCACTAACAAGCGCTCGCTTTGCGTGGTAAAAACGGCCGAGACTTTTTTCGGCAAGGTCCAATGCTGGGTTTGGTTACTGGCCTGATGCCAACACCAAACCTGGCACGCTGGTATATCCACCCAATATAAAGCTTGCTGCTGTGCGCACCAAAACGGGCCTTCTGCCAATTGATGTCGTTGTTCACTGATTTGCTGCATTTTAGTTAGCTCCCTGCCAAGCTTGCCAAGCATTTGCAAACGCCTGTGCATTGGCTTTTGTTGTCGCAACCGATTGGCCTTTTTTGTACAAGGCCGAACCCAAACCAAAACCTTTGGCACCGGCGGTAAAGTATTCCGCCACATTATCAGGTGTGACACCTCCCACAGGGCAAATCCAAGTATCACTCGGAATCACCGCACCCAAGGCTTTAATCACTTTAAGTGAAGGCAAGGCTTCTGCCGGAAAGAGTTTTAAGCCGTCTGCGCCAGCTTGCAAGGCGGCAAAGGCTTCGCTGGCAGTAAAAAAGCCCGGCAAGGCAAATAATCCGGCTTGTTTTGCGGTTTTAATCAGCTCCACATCAGTATGTGGACACACCATCAAGCCCGCACCAGTAGCAATGAGTTTCGCCAAGTCTTGCTGGGTTAATACAGTGCCCGCACCAATCAGTGCCTGCTCACCAAAAGTCTCTTGTAAAAGACGAATGCTGGTAAAAGGATCAGGGGAATTTAGAGGGACCTCAATCATTTTAAAACCAGCGTCTAATAAGACTTGCGTATGCTCTACCACTTCGTCGGACTGCACACCACGCAAAATGGCAACCATAGGAAATTCTTGCATTAATGCATCAAAGGAATGCGTCATTATTCTTTTCCTTCTGCTAAGTTAGGCGTATCAGACGTTAAATTCGCCAAACGCTTTAAACCTCGAATACTGGCTTCACCAGCTTCCATGAAATCTACATTCAAACCCTGTTTAGCTAAGGCTAATTGGTAGCGCTCGTTTAACCCTTTACTACCAATGATCAATACACTTTTCACTGGCTGAGGCAGGTCTGATAAAATGTCATTCACATCGTGTCCTATAACGATACCAGACAAGTAATCACGCACTTCTTCGGCGGCCAATTCACCACAGACATAACGGCTGCGCGCACTGAATAATTGGTGCATGATGCCACCCGCTTGTTGACTGGCTAGAAGACCTTTTTGAAACGCCTGCACGAGCAATTCGTCAGAGTGTGGCAAACCTTTTACTAAACTGGATTCATCATTCAGTCGAGCAAACAGCTCACCGGTAATGGCCGTTGAAAACCCCGTCACTTTACCTTGTTCAATCTGCACCCATTTACAGTGAGTGCCAGGCAAACAAAACACCCGATTTTCACTGCTTAGATTGTGACTTTCCAACCAATCTAATGCCCCTAACAACTGAGTTTCTTCACCGCGCATAACATCTGCCATACCAGCAATGCCCTGACTTTGTAGACCAGGCACGATGGCGACTTGGTTAGGCAATGAGGTCGTTAACCAATGCAGATGATTAGCAAGCTCGGTTAATGGAATAGGACAACTTTGATAAGGCACTTCTTGCCAGCCACCTCGGCTGCCAACCATACCCGCCATGTAAATGGGCAGACCCGACTCCAGCCAATCGCCAAGCAGATCCGCTAAAACAGTCTCAAACTCGTCACTCGACAGTTTTAACATCCCCTTATCACTGCTTCGCTGAGCTTGAATTTGCCCCTGCTGATTCATCAAAAAAGCACGCAGGTTGGTGGTTCCCCAATCTACTGCAATGAAGTTTGCTGAGGATTTTGATAATGGCGAAACAGAATTCACAGAGGTCATTACAAACGCCCTCCGTCGACGACAAGACTCTGACCTGAAATCATACGGCTATCATCGGCACCCAAGAAGAGCACCAGATCCGCCACATCTTCAGGCTCAATCTTTTCTTTTAAGGCTTGCTGGGTCATTAATTCCGCTTCCGCTTCAGGCGTCAGCCACAAGCGTTTTTGTTTTTCCGTCATGACCCAGCCTGGCAATACCGTATTCACACGGATTTTGTCTGCACCAAGCTCGCGGGCTAAGCCTTTGGTCAAGCCCGAAATACCTGCTTTGGCTGTGACATAACCTGGGTAACCAGCCAAACCCAACATCCAAGAATTGGAACTCATGTTAATGATGCTGCCACCACCTGCGGCGGCCATACCAGGTGCAACTGCCTGAGCTGCAAAGAAATGGTGCTTTAGGTTCACCGCCATGCATTGATCAAACTGCTCTGAGGTTAATTCTTGCAAACTGTGCCGGTGATCATTAGCCGCATTATTCACCAAGATACGCACTGCGCCCCAAGCGTCAATCCGCGCCGCAATGGTGGTTTTTAACAGGTCAATTTGCGTTAGATCGACCAGGTCAAAATGCACCTGATGACCCTGTTGCTGCAATTCGCTAACTAAGGCATCGCCTGCTTTCTGGTCAATATCAAAAAAGCTGACCTTGCAGCCTTGTGTTGTTAAAGCGCGCACTAATGCCTCACCTATGCCAGATGCGCCACCACTGACCAAAGCATGTCGCCCCGCTAAACTCGGGTAAGAGGTTTTATTGTTATTATTAGTCATTAATGAGACTCCCTACTGACTTTTGAGCCACTTTTGCCCACTAAGAAATCGAGATCAGCGCCACGATCAGCTTGCATCACATGATCGATATAAAGTTTGGCGTAACCACGATGATACTCACTCTCTTGTGCTTGCCAGTTCGCTTGACGCTCTGCCATCTCTTCATCCGAAATGTGCAAATGCAAACCACGTCCAGCCACATCTAAGGTAATTTCATCGCCATTTTTTACCAGCGCTAACGGGCCACCCATGGTGGCTTCTGGCGCCACGTGCAACACCACAGTACCGAAGGCAGTACCACTCATACGAGCATCACTGATGCGTACCATGTCGGTAATGCCTTGCTCTAACAACTTGCTTGGCAGTGCCATGTTGCCCACTTCCGGCATGCCCGGATAACCTTTAGGACCACAGCCTTTCAGCACTAGAATAGAGTCTTTGCCCACCTCCAGTTCAGGTGAATCGATACGTGCCTTGTAATCTTCAATGTTTTCAAACACCACGGCTTTACCCGTGTGCTGTAGCAAAGCTGGCGTAGCGGCACTGGGTTTAATAATGGCACCTTGTGGACAAAGGTTGCCTTTCAGTACCGCAATACCGGCTTTTTTACGCAGTGGTTTGTCTAGTGGTCGAATAACCTCGTCGTTAAAGCATTCCGCTTCTTTGGTTGAGTCGGCAAGACTCGAACCCGACACCGTCATCGCCTGCATATCAAATTCATCTTGAAGACGCTGGATCAAGGCAGGAAAACCACCAGCATAGTGGAAATCTTCCATTAGGAAACGCCCTGACGGCATGAGGTCAACTAGACAGGGAATTTCTGCGCCAATGCGATCCCAGTCATCCAATGTCAGTTCCACACCGACACGACCTGCAATCGCCAATAAATGCACCACAGCGTTGGTCGAACCACCAATGGCGGCATTGGCTCGAATGGCATTTTCAAACGCCGATTTGGTCAATATGTCCGATGGTTTTAGGTCTTCTTTGACCATTTCTACAATGCGCATACCGGTCAAATGAGCCAACGCCTGACGACGAGCGTCTACCGCCGGAAGCGTACCGTTTTCAGGTAAGGACATACCCAAAGCTTCGGTCAAACAAGACATGGTGGACGCGGTTCCCATGGTCATACAGGTACCACGAGAGCGTGACATACCAGATTCAGCGCGCATAAATTCGTCTAGGCTCATTTTGCCACCACGCACCGCTTCACTGAACTTCCACACATCGGTACCTGAGCCGATGTCTTTGCCACGATATTTACCGTTCAACATAGGGCCAGAACTCACTACGATGGCCGGCAAATCCACCGAACAGGCCCCCATTAATTGCGCAGGCGTTGTCTTGTCACAACCACCTAATAAAACAACGCCGTCCATACCATAGGCACGAATGGATTCTTCAACATCCATGCTCATCAGATTGCGAAACAGCATGGCCGTCGGTTTCATTTGCGTTTCACCCAACGACATAACAGGAAATTCAAGCGGCACACCGCCCGCTTCCCACACACCGCGCTTCACGTATTCGGCCAATTCGCGTAAGTGGGCATTACAAGGTGTTAACTCACTCCAAGAGTTACAGATACCAATGATAGGTCGACCATCAAAACTGTGATCTGGTAAGCCTTGGTTTTTCATCCAACTGCGATGAATAAAGCCGTCCTTATCGAGTTTTCCGTACCATTCTTGGCTACGTAACGGCTTTTTGCTTTTGTTCTCATCACTCATGTGTTTTTCTCCGAACTGGGCACAGCCTTGATTTCCAATAAGACAATGGACTCTGGATCTAAGATAGGAAGTTGCACTCCGATCTGCATCAAGCTGGCACCGTTTAAATGTAATTCTGTGTCCCACCAAGCCGGTTTGGCTTTCATTAAATGACCTGGTAAAGGGCTGTGTTCTAATACTGTGACTTGGTAATTCTGCTCAGGAATTAAGCCTGGTAAGCGAATTGGCAAGGTTTGCGCTTGCTTTGGCATGGCAAGCTGGCTGTAAACCGCGACGCCCTGCTGTCCGTCCTGACTAAGCGCCCATTGAGTTTGCGCATGGCCATCCGCGCTCGGCAAACGCCAATTATTCCCCTGATGAAGGCAATCACGGGTACGCTTGTATTGTTTTATCCAATTGGCAATGGTGGCTTTTTGCTGGGTATTGGCTTCCAACAAATTCCACTCAATACCAAGATGACCTAACATGGCGGTTCCTGAACGAAACGCCACATCATGTACACGACTCGTGGTATGACTCTTGTCTGGTCCAATATGGGAACCCATGACTTCGGGCGGGAAAAAGTAACTAAAGCCACGCTGTATGCTTTGACGCTCCAAAGCATCATTACAATCCGATGCCCAAAAGCGTTTAGTGAAATTCAAAATACCAAAGTCCACTCGCGCGCCACCAGAGGAGCAACTTTCGATTTCCATATTAGGAAACGCTTGATTGATCTCTGCCAGTAAGCGGTACAAAGCCAGTACCTGAGCGTGCGCTTGCGGCGCAATGGCACCACTTGGCTGAGAATAATCTCGGTTCATATCCCATTTCACATAATCAATGGGATAGGCTTTAAAAAGATCGAATAAGCGTTCACGCAGATAAGCGTAGGCTTCTGGAATGGCGAGATTGAGTACCAATTGATTGCGACCTAAACAGGCACTGTATTGTGGCAATTGCAATGCCCATTCTGGTTGAGCGCGATACAAATCGGAATCTGGATTTACCATTTCCGGCTCAAACCAAAGGCCAAATTCCATGCCCAATGCTTTTACATGACGGATTAAAGGCATGAGACCATCTGGGTATTTGGCTTCATCAACAAACCAATCGCCTAGAGCTGCGTGGTCATCATTGCGCCCTTTGAACCAGCCATCGTCCAATATATAGCGTTCCACGCCGACATCAGCCGCCGCTGATGCCAGCTCTTTTAATTTGGTCATGTCATGATCAAAGTAAAAGGCTTCCCAAGTGTTTAAATGGACTGGTCGAGGTTTGACTAATTGCAAACGCGCTCGGGCTTCACGGTGGAAAGCCTGACTCATGTGATTTGCCCCACAAGCGCTGTGACTGACCAACATTGGCGGCGATGTTAGACTTTCATTCGCCTCGAGCACTATTTCTCCAGGCAAGTACAAGGCTTCGGCCTGCAAATAGCGATGCCCTTCAATGCTGTAGTCGGCTTTTAACCTGTGATTACCACTCCACGCCAAATGCATGCCCAGCACTTGGCCTTGTTGTTCGGTAAACCCTGCTTGCCCTACTATCACACCTGGAAAATTAGCATGACCATTTCGACCATTGCGATTCTCTTGCAACCAAGTACTTTGCCATGGCTCTCTGGCCTGTTGGAATTCTTGACACCAACGGCCATAAAAGCTGATGCGTTCCGTTAATTCCACACTCACCGGCAAGGTACAAGCCAAACGCTGCACTTGGACATGAGCTGAACCCAAGTTGGTTAATGTCACTTGCTGATGCAAAACCCCAGAAGGCAACAAGCCAATTTGTAAGGTCAATGCCAACTGAGCAATCGGGTCTTCAAGCGCTATAAATAGGTCCTGACTTTGCTGGTCGACACGAACCTGTTGCCAGCGCATAGCCCATACCGGACGATCAAGGGCTTGCGCTTCTACTGCTGGCGATTGCAACCAACCACGACCCGCTTCTGGAATAAGGCTCATCGCTGCAGGCTGATCCAGCATGGCTTGCGGGATGCCTGCTTGTTGCGATAAATACACACTCTCTAGTGACGTCTCTTTTGGCAAAGCATCACCAAAATACACCAACTCGGGGGACGCCTTCTGATGACACGCAATCACCAGCGTTTTGTCCTGTTGATCGACACGATACAAGCTAGTTTGTTGTGATATAGACATAGCGATTACCCTTTTGTGGCGCCCAGAGTCAGACCCGCAATGAAATGACGCTGCATGGCGAAGAACAGGATAACTGGCGGTAATGCCGCCACAATGGAACCCGCTGCGATCAACTGCCAAGACGCCATCCACTGACCTTTCAACGCACTGATACCAGCGGTAATAGGTCGCACTTCATCACTTTGCACTAGGACTAATGCCCAGAAGTAGTCGTTCCAAATGAAGGTAAATATCAATACCGACAAAGCCGCCAGAGCGGGCCTGACCAAAGGCAAGACCACATACCAGAATATCTTCCATTCGCTGACACCTTCTACACGGGCAGCCTCAATTAATTCATCCGGTAAACCGACAATAAAATTACGCATAAACAAGGTACAAAATCCGGTTTGGAAGGCGATGTGAAAAATAATCAGACCCGTTGCCGTATCGTATAACCCCATGCCAATGGTTAAATCACGTACCGGAATCATCAAGATTTGAAACGGCACAAAGTTACCCGCGATAAAGGTAGCAAACATAGCCACATTGCCGCGAAACTTAAATTTTGCAAGGGCATAGCCTGCCAATGTCGACAAAGCAACCGCACCCAATACCGCCGGCAAAGTGATCAATACTGAGTTCAACAGGTAGCGAAACATGGGCGTTTGAGTAAAAACCAATGTGTAGTTTTCTAATAGCATCCACTCGGAAGGAATCCCCCAGTAATTACCGGCATTGATGTCCGCGGTAGAACGAGCGGAAGTCAACATAACCGCAATTAATGGCAACAACCACAACAGCAAAGATAACCAAATCGCGACGCGATAGCTTAAATTAAATGGCAAAGATCGTTTTTCAATGGGTGTAGGGAACATTAGGCTTTCTCACTCTTCAGCATGCGCCACAAGAAGTAGGCAATATAAATATCCATAATCAAGAACAACACAGTCGCAATCGCCGCACCGTAACCGGCACGATAATTGAAAATAGACTGTTCATACATGAAGTAGGCCAACACACTGGAAGAGCCAAACGGCCCACCACTGGTCATGGTTGCCACCAAATCGAAACTACGCAACGCACCGATTACGGTTACCACCACAGCGATGAATGTCGCTGGACGTAACTGCGGTAGAATCACATGCCACAACATTTTCCAACCGTGAGCACCATCCAAGCGAGCGGCTTCAATTTGATCTGGATTAAGGTTATTTAAGCCTGTGAGATATAAGATCATGCAGTAAGCGATTTGTGGCCAGAGCCCTGCTACTATGATGCCAAATGTCACCCAATTCTCATCGGATAAAATGGCCACAGGCTCCATGCCAAATAGGCCAATGGCCTTATTAAATAAACCAAATGAAGGGTCGTAAAACCAAGAGAAAACAAGGCCAACAACGACTTGAGAAATAACAAAAGGAAAAAAGAACATGGATTTAACGGCTCGGATCCCCATGACCTTTTGATTAAGGAACAGCGCTATGGCCAAGCCAATCGGTGGTGCCAACATGAAGAACACCATCCAATACACATTATTTTTTAATGCCACCCAGAATTGATAATCATCGAATAACTCGATGTAATTATCAAAACCAACAAATACCTTTTCTCCGATACCGTCCCATTCATAAAAGCTTAACCAAATACTTTGAAGAATTGGAAAGACAACGTAGACCACAAACAAAATGACTGCTGGCGCTAAAAACAATACCGGCATCCATTGCTGCTGCTTGCTATGCAACTTCTGCATGGCTCACACACCTCTTTATTTTTATTAAATAATGAATTGTCAAAACTTGACAGATCACTCACCTAATAAAATAATGGAATAAAGTTCCATTTTTTGCAATACTGATTTCAGAACATTTTTTAAGACAACTTTTCATCGCGATCTTATTCGCTATAAAAATAACAAAGGAAACACAATGTCAGTGCCTGAAAATAAAAGCGGAGGCTCGTCTCTTGATAAAGCACTTAGCCTGCTGCAAGAAGTTTGCATGACACCTGTGCCACTGCGTTTTGCCGAATTGGTTGAGAAAACGGATCTACCAAAAGCAACAGCCCATCGAACCCTGACATCACTGGCAGATAAAGGCTTAGTGCGTTTTGACGAAGAAAGCCAACTTTACTATCCAGGTTATGGCTTGTTGGAATTAGCCCATCAGGCTTGGGCGAGTATGGATGTTCGCGACATCGCCGCCGACCAAATGAAAGCGCTTTGGCAAGATACCGGGGAAACCATTCACTTGGCTGTCTTGGATCGAGGCGAAGTCATTTACATAGATAAGTTAGAGAGTCAAAAAAGCCTGCGCTTATTTTCTGCAGTGGGTAAAAAAGGTCCAGCTTATTGCACTGGGGTAGGCAAAGCCATGTTAGCGTTTTTAGACGAAGACAGCTTGACACAAGCCATCCAAGATCAAAGCTTTATTCAGCACACCGAAACCACATTGAAAAACGAGACTGAATTACGAGCGGCCCTAAGCCAAATTCGTAGCAGTCGCGTTTCTTTGGATTTAGAAGAACACGAAGACGGCATTCAATGTGCCGCCTCAGTGATTCTAAATCACAATCATGAACCCATTGCCGCGATGAGCATCACCGCTCCGAAATTTCGCGTCGATGATGCTCGCTTTCAACACTTTCAAACACTGGTCAAAGACGCCTGTACGAAAGTATCCATTCGAATGGGGGCCTCGGCCTCTAACTAGCATAGGAAAAGTCCATTATGGCGACGATAAAACTAACAAACGTCATCAAACGATTTAATGACATAGAAACCATTCATGGCGTCAACCTTGACCTAAAAGACGGTGAATTTGTAGTCTTTGTTGGTCCATCAGGCTGTGGTAAATCGACTCTTTTACGCCTTATTGCCGGTCTTGAGGACATTACCGAAGGCAGCCTAGAGATCAACGACGTTAACATGAATAACGTTGCACCAGCGGATCGCGGTGTGGCCATGGTGTTCCAATCTTATGCTCTCTACCCACACATGACAGTGGAAGAAAACATGAGCTTTGGCTTAAGAATGAATGGCGTGGCGCCGGAAAAAATCAAAGAGCAAGTAGCCAACGCTGCGAATATTTTGCAATTAAACGAATTGCTTGACCGCAAACCCAAGCAACTTTCTGGCGGTCAACGTCAGCGTGTCGCCATTGGTCGTGCTATTGTGCGTCAACCCGAGGTTTTCTTATTTGATGAGCCTTTATCCAACTTGGATGCCGAATTACGTGTTGATATGCGCATCCAGATTGCTCAACTGCATAATCGCCTTAAATCCACCATGATTTACGTTACCCATGACCAAGTGGAAGCCATGACGTTGGCGGATAAAATCGTCGTATTGCGTGCCGGTAACGTGGAGCAAGTTGGTTCGCCATTAGAGCTTTACCATAACCCTAGCAATGAATTTGTCGCTGGCTTTATCGGTTCACCTAAAATGAATTTCTTAGCCGCTAGCGTCACCAGTATTGACGCAGATAATATGGCAACCATTGCCGTCGCGGGACAAAGTGTTCAATTACCCGTTGATACCAACAAGGTATCGGTTAACAGCCAGATCAAACTGGGCGTGCGACCTGAACACATCACTGAAGACACAGATGCCGCAGACTTTACACTCAATCTCGACATCGATGTGGCGGAACACCTTGGTGGCTTAACTTACCTGTACGGTCAATACGATAATGAAAAACTGACCATTGAGGTCAACGGTGGCAACTTAACGCGTCATGGTGAGAACATTACTGTCGGCATTAAGAAACAGGATTGCTACTTATTCAATGCACAAGGTGAGTCTATTATCCAACGCCCTGTTCCTAAAAGATAAGCCTAGCATTGTCTCGTTCTAAAAATACCAAAAAGCCAGTTCACCGAATGAAGTGGCTTTTGTGTATTTGCCCAATTTCACTTAAACAACGGGAAACTTAAGACAATTCTGCTAAAAAATGAGTGAGGTAAGCAAAACCTCGCTGCGCAACTAATGGATTGTATAAGCTGCCATGATCAGGGTTATTGGCACTGGGCAACATAAAGGAGTGCACCGTGTTACCAAAATCGAAAAACTGAAAATCAATCCCTAAACCGGACCAATATTGTTTAGCAGATTGGGTGTCTTCATCGTTTACCAAAGGGTCTTGATAACCATTCATGATCATCAATTTCACATCTTGATTGGCAAGCTCCGCAGACTGAGCACGGTAAAAGGACATTAATCCGTGAAAACTTGCCGCGCCTAGGGTTTCTTTGAAATGCAGACCCGCCTCAAGCGCCAAGCGACCACCTAAACAAAAACCAATGTGCACAATGGGTGAATCTCCCTGTAATGCTTGCTGAGTTAACTCCTGTTGCAAGCCATGCAAAGACTCCGCTTCAGCCAGCAAGGCTCCCATTTTGGCTTGCTTTTCGGGTAAGTCTTGAGGATTTTGCCCCTGACCGTATAAATCAATCGCCGTTACCGCGTAACCTTGTTCTGCTAAACGATCTGCAAACTGCTTTTCAAAATCACTCAAACCGGAGAAGGTTGGCCAAATGATTATCTGTAAGGGAGTAGAATTCGCCTCTGCACCTATTTGATAATGCTGTCGCTCGATATCGTGTTTAAACAAAGAATCAAAATCTTGGTTCATAGATCACCTCCATTTATAAAGTTCATCCAGTCTAGCCCTGAGCTTTTTACCAGTGCAATGCTATGAGCCACTTTACCTCTTTATTGTCATAATGCTGGCTAACTGCATTGTATTAACCATAAAAAAACAGGCACAAAAAAACCGGTATGGCCTAATGACCACACCGGTTTTTCAGAGAAAGGCTTAGCTTATTGGCTTAATTGCACAATCAACTTATTCATGCGAGAAACAAAGGTCGCAGGATCTTCTAACTGACCACCTTCTGACAAGGTCGCTTGTTCGAACAACAACCAAGCCATGTCAGCGAAACGCTCCTCGTCCGCTTCTGCATCCATTTTCACTACGATTGGATGATCTGGATTCACTTCCAAGGTAGGCTTAGAATCTGGCAGTTTTTGACCCGCCTGCTCAAGCAAACGGCGCATCTGCAGACCCATATCGTATTCACCTACCACCAAACAAGCTGGTGAGTTAGTTAGACGATCCGTTGAGTTCACATCGGCAACCTGCTCTTCCAAGACTTTTTTCATGCGCTCTAGAAGAGGTTTAATTTGCTCCGCTTTTTCTTCCTTCTCTTTTTTAGCTTCTTCGCTATCGTCTTCCGCGATATCAAGTTTGCCTTTGGTCACGTCTTGGAAAGACTTACCTTCAAACTCTTGTAGAGACGACATCATCCACTCATCAATACGATCGCTTAACAACAAGACTTCGAAACCTTTTTTACGCAAGATTTCTAGGTGCGGACTGTTTTTCGCCGTGTTGTGATTTTCTGCGTAGATGTAGTAAATCTTATCTTGGCCTTCACTCATACGAGAAACATAGTCAGCCAAAGATTCTGTCTGATCAGCACTGTCAGTATGTGTTGAGCTGAAGCGTAACAAAGCGGCAATCTTGTCTTTGTTACCCATGTCATCCGCTGGGCCTTCTTTCAATACATTACCAAACTCGTTCCAGAAAGATTGGTAAGTTTCTGGATCGTTTTTGGCCATTTTAGACAACATGTCCAAAACACGTTTCGTCAAAGCAGAACGCATTGAATCCACTGCGCTGTCGTTCTGTAGAATTTCACGAGACACATTCAAAGAAAGATCGTTAGAATCGACAACCCCTTTCACGAAGCGCATGTATGGTGGAAGGAACGCTTCCGCTTCATCCATAATGAAAACACGCTGAACATACAATTTCAGACCGCGCTGCATGTCACGATTCCATAGGTCATATGGCGCTTTAGAAGGAATGTAAAGCAAGCTAGTGTATTCTAACTTACCCTCAACCTTGTTATGTGACCATTTCAAAGGCTCTTGAAAATCGTGTGAAATGTGCTTGTAGAACTCTTTGTATTCTTCGTCTTTTACTTCGTTACGAGGACGCGTCCACAACGCTTTTGCCGAGTTAACAGCTTCAAATTCAGGCGCTTTACTTTCATCGACAGGTTTTGGGTTGCCCTCTTCATCCATTTCTGGATAAACCACTTTTTCCATTTCCACTGGAATGGAAATGTGATCAGAATACTTAGTAACAAGCGTACGCAAACGGTAGTTATCAGCAAACTCTTTTTCGTCACCTTTTAGGTGCAAAGTAATGCGTGTACCACGAGTGGCTTTTTCGATGTTTTCAATAGTGAATTCACCTGAACCGTCAGACACCCAGCGTACTGCTTCACCTTCTATTGCCCCTGCACGACGAGTCTCAACCGTTACCTTGTCGGCCACAATAAAAGCAGAATAGAAGCCCACACCAAATTGACCAATCAATTGGCTGTCTTTTTTCTGGTCGCCACTTAATTGTTCAAGGAAGGCAGACGTTCCAGACTTAGCAATGGTACCTAGGTTGGTAATCGCCTCTTCACGAGACATACCAATACCATTGTCATCGATAATGACCGTGCCTGCGTCTTTATCAAATTCAACGCGAACACGTAAATTTGGGTCATCAGATAAGAGATCAGCGTTTGCGACAGACTCAAAGCGAAGCTTATCCACCGCATCAGACGCATTTGAAATAAGTTCACGTAGAAAGATTTCTTTGTTTGAGTACAAAGAATGGATCATCAAATGAAGTAGTTGTTTTACTTCCGTCTGAAACCCTAACGTTTCTTTTTGAGTATCAGTTGACATGTTTTTACTTGCTCCTATTTGAATGAACCTTTGGTCTCACCAAAGGCGTAACACTTACTGCATGTGCAACATAGATAAAGCCTCTTGAATGGATTTCAAGAGGCTTAGACACAATTTTTTTGTGGAAATTCAAATTGCTAGGACAGGTGAAATGAACAAGCTCATTAATTTAATCGAACAATGGTTAAACCATCGCCAATTGGCAACTGTGAAAATGTGACGGTTGGATCTTGGTGAATGGTATCATTGAGATGGCGAACGATTTGCGTGTCCTTGTCATCAAAACGGTCGTCGGCGACATTACCCCACCACAGAGTATTATCAATCACCATGCAGCCACCAGGTCGTAATAATTTTTTGCCCAGAGCGTAGTAATTGAGTAAATTGGCTTTATCCGCGTCGATAAACAAGAAGTCATAACTGGCACTTTCATGTTCCACTTTGTCTTGCATTACTTGCAATGCATTTGCACACAGAGTGTTTACCTCTGCCGACAAGTCCGCTTTGGCCAGATATTTGTCGGCAATGTCTAACCACATTTGTTTTTTATCAATGGCTAACATGCTGGCATTTGACCCCAAACCACGAGCAATGGAGATAGTGCTGTATCCTGTAAACACCCCTATTTCCATCACTTTTTGAGGATTTAGTAGGCTTATCAAGAGTGTTAAAAACTGCCCCACTTCTGGAGAAAGCGCCATACGAGCCATATGATATTGTGCGGTTTCGCGGCGTAAATCCTCCAACACTTGAGGTTCACGCACAGAGTGATCAATCAGATAGTCATACAGTCTATCATCCACTTTTACCGTTCGATTGATTGGACGGTTCTCTTCAGAAATGGGTTTGGGGAAATTAGGCAGCATTTGAGTTCTTCACCAATCCACGACTTAAGGTTTTGAAGGTTTTTGATCGAAACTCTCGACGATACAACACAGCAACCACCATGACACTAGCCGCCATACAAAAATACGGCCCTAAAAACCAACCACAAAATGCCATAGCAAAATAATAGGCTCTCAAACCGTAATTAAACTGATTGGCCGCCAAACTGCAAATTTGCGCCATATGGTTGGCATACAATTCTCGCTCACTGTCTTCAATGCCTCGCTCGGTTGCCAAAGGTGCGCTGCCTACTAACACAGAGCAAAAATTATACTGTCGAACAGACCAAGTAAAGGTAAAAAAAGCATAGGAGAAAATCACCACTAACACGATAATTTTCAACTCCCATTCCTGTTGACTCATTGGCGCTAACAAGTAGAAATCCGAGATGATGCCCAAGGCTTTTTCCGAATAATTAAACGCCGTGAACAAGCCAGCAATGATCAACAAACTGCTGGACGCAAAAAACAAGCTACTGCGTTCAAGGTTTGCCATCACGGACGCATCTGCAATGCGGTTATCTCGCCTCAACAAACGCGACATCCAAGCCAAACGAAATTGATGCAATACACTAACCAGACAAGAACGTCGCTTAGAATTGTATTGCGCGTACAAAGCGTACCCCCACCAACAGGCAAAGAACACAAACAGGGTTGTTAGATCTAATGGGTTTAATAACAAGGAAACTGAACGACTTTCCATACAATAAGACTCAACTATAACAATGGCTTAAGCTAGGGAAGGTGTGAACAAGTCCTCTTGCCTCAGCAACCGGATAAAAGCCTGTTATTCAAGGCGAGTACCAAATGTGAATAGTTAGCCTATTGTCGAGGTGCTCAACAAAGAATGCAGGCTTTTAGAGCTTGCCCTGCGGGTCTTTCAGAGAAAACGCCCTACTGCGTAACGACTCTTTGAAAGGTACCTACATTCCTTCAGAGTCGCGCCTTGTTTGACGATTTCTCTGAAAGACTGAGGCTTAGTCGACTTATTTACCTTCCCTAATCCAATTAAAGCATTTTTACAGCTTGCTGTGTAAGTTTATAGTCGATATAAATTCACCTTATCGATGAGTATATTTACAAACAAAGCCTGATGAAAAAACTTGCATCCGCTAAAAATATCGGTAATATGCCAGCTCTCTATACGACATGCGGATGTGGTGGAATTGGTAGACACGCTGGATTTAGGTTCCAGTGCTTCACGGCGTGAGAGTTCGAGTCTCTCCATCCGCACCATTCTTCAATGATCTCTTTCCTTCTGAAACAAACTCCCTATTTTTCTAGAAAAGCCAAATACAAAAAAACCGAACCCATTACTGAATTCGGCTTTGTGTTTATCATTTTAATAAACTTAAGCTTTTAGCTTCCAAGACACTTGCTGGCCAGAGTAAAAAGGCACAATCGGCTCACCATTTGCCAAAGCAATGCTGTCAGGCACCTGCCACTCTTCTTTCACCAAGGTTACCGTGTCAGTATTGCGTGGCAATCCATAAAAATCAGCACCATGCAAGCTGGCAAAACCTTCCAACTTATCCAATGCGTCAAGCTCTTCGAAAACTTGCGTATAAAGCTCCAAGGCAGACCAGGCACTGTAACAACCAGCACAACCACAAGCGTTTTCTTTTTTATGACGCGCGTGAGGCGCTGAATCCGTTCCAAGGAAGAAGCGATTTGAACCCGATGCCACGACCTGACGCAAAGCTTGTTGGTGAGTTGAACGCTTAAGTACTGGCAAGCAATAGTTATGCGGACGAACACCGCCTACTAGCATATCGTTTCGGTTCATCATTAAGTGTTGCGGAGTAATGGTTGCCGCCACCCCGTCACGAGCAGAGAGCACAAAATCAGCCGCATCCTTTGTGGTAATGTGCTCAAACACCACTTTCAGATTCGGTACGCTATCAACAATTTTAGCCATGTGTTGGTCAATGAACTCTTTCTCACGGTCAAAGATGTCAACATGGTTATGCGTCACTTCACCATGGATCAGCAACAACATATCGTTTTCAGCCAAGGCTTCGAAAACTGGGTAGCGAGATTCAACAGACGTAACACCAGAATCTGAATTAGTGGTGGCGCCAGCAGGGTACATTTTTACAGCCACCACACCCGCCTGCTTCGCTGCTTTAATGTCTTCAACCGTGGTTTTATCCGTCAAATACAAGGTCATCAGAGGCATGAAATCACTGCCTTCTGGACGAGACGCTAAAATACGCTCTTTATACAAGACCGCCATCTCCGCATTAACCACTGGCGGCACTAAATTCGGCATCACAATAGCACGAGAGAAACAACGAGCAGTTGCTGGAACCGTCTCCAATAACATGTCGTCATCACGAAAATGCAAATGCCAATCGTCTGGTTTAATGATGGTAATTTCGTTCATCTTTTGCCCTTTAAGATAAATAAAAAAATACGTTAAAAGTGTATCGCTTAACCAAAAAAAAGCCGCTGGTTAGCGGCTTTTTTAATTACTTAACTGTCTTTACGAGGAGCACGAGGACGACGCTCACCACGGTCACGACCGCCGTTTGAACGACGACGCTCACGGTCACCGTAACCACGACGCTCGCCACCACCAGAACGACGACGTCCAGATGGCGATGCTGCGCGTTTGTTCAACTCGTCAGCATTTTCTAATTTAGCGATGTCAGTACGTTGACCACAGATACGCATTTTGCTCAATTTACCTAACGCACCTGATTCCAAGTTTGAAGGTAAATCAACGGTCGCAAAATCTTCATAGATTTCGATGTGACCAATATAACGACTTTCAATAGACGCTTCATTCGCTATCGCACCGACAATGTTACCTGGTTTAACACCAGCACTGTAACCGACTTGAACAACGTAACGTGTCATTGCAGTATTTGGATCATCCTTAAGCGGCATCGCATCAGCCGTTACTGGACGAACTTTACGCTCACGTGGTGCTCTGTCTTCACGACCATCGCGGCTGTCACGACCTTCGCGACGTTCACGACGTTCTTGACGAACTTCCATCTCAGACAACAACAAAGGCGTTTTACCTTGTGCCATATGCGCTAATGCTGCCGCCATTTTAAGAGGATCAACTTCGTTCTCTTTTTGGTAGCTTTGTACTAGCTCCAAGAAGAAATCCAGATTCTCATTATCCATGGTGTCAGTGATACGTTGTTTAAAACGACTCACACGTTGCTCATTGATGTCAGATGCGGTCGGCAAATTCATCTTTTCGATTGGCTGACGCGTAGCTCGCTCAATGGCTTGCAACATACGACGCTCACGATGAGCAACAAACAAAATAGCCGTACCAGAACGACCCGCACGACCTGTACGACCAATACGGTGAACGTAAGATTCAGTATCGTATGGAATGTCATAGTTAACAACGTGACTAACACGCTCAACATCCAAACCACGTGCTACCACGTCAGTCGCTACAAGAATGTCGATTTGACCTTTCTTAATACGATCAACGGTACGCTCACGCAAATTCTGACTAATATCACCATTCAATGCCTCACAAGCGTGACCACGAGCGGTTAGCTTTTCAGCCAATTCAACTGTCGCCGCTTTAGTACGAACAAAGATGATCATGCCATCGTGTTCGTTCATCTCAAGAATACGCGTCAAAGCGTCTAGCTTATGCAGACCACTTACTTGCCAATATTTTTGAGAAATTGTAGTTGCTGTTGATGTCTTAGTGACAATTTTTACTTCTTTAGGATTGTTCAGGTGACGGTTAGCCACTTGACGAATCACAGACGGCATTGTCGCCGAGAACAAAGCAATTTGGCGATCTGAAGGCGTTTGCTCCAGAATCCACTCAACATCATCAATGAACCCCATGCGCAGCATTTCGTCGGCTTCATCCAACACAAGTGCTTTTAGGGTATCCAGTTTTAGAGTCTTACGACGGATATGATCCATCACACGACCCGGTGTACCAACGACCACTTGCACGCCACGTCGAAGTTGACGTAGTTGCGAGTCATAAGACATACCGCCGTAAATCGGCAATACGTGGAAGTCAGGAATATTACGAGCGTAACTTTGAAATGCTTCAGATACCTGAATAGCAAGTTCACGAGTTGGAGC
Organism: Marinomonas aquiplantarum; assembly: GCF_003314975.1. Lineage (GTDB taxonomy): Bacteria > Pseudomonadota > Gammaproteobacteria > Pseudomonadales > Marinomonadaceae > Marinomonas > Marinomonas aquiplantarum. The sequence continues at coordinate 139,367 of NZ_QNRF01000005.1, read as the reverse complement.
CAATACAAGTAATTGTGTCGTTTTATCTGTCACGTCAATGCGAGACAAGAGCGGAAGCGCAAATGCTGCCGTCTTACCAGTACCCGTCTGCGCTTGCCCCAAAAGGTCGTGACCTTCTAATAGATATGGAATACTTTGCGCTTGGATAGCAGAGGGTTGCTCGTAACCGAGGTCAGCAACCGCTTTTAGAACAGGGGCAATTAAGCCCAACGAATCAAATGTAGGCTGAATATCAGCATCAGACATGTAAATGTGTACCTTTTTTTGGTGGGAGTAAGGCCTGTAACAATTTACATGCCTCAACGAAACTTCTCAGGGATTTCTCTAGAGGAAAATCTAAGTGCGGTATTATATACAATTAATCTAAAATACGCTAGCAAGATTTGAAATAAGATACCAGTCTTTTGATTTTATTTTTCTACCTCTGAAATCCCTTTGTCAGAATCCAGCATGATGGCCAACCAACGCATCTTAGGGTTCGCTTCAAATGCCAGCTTTACAATAATAGTCAATGGAATCGATAAAAGCATACCTACCGGACCAAAAACCCACCCCCATAAGAGTAAAGATAAGAAAACCACTAACGTCGATAATCCCAACCCTTTACCCATGTACCTTGGCTCAATGATATTACCAACAATCAAATTCACAACCACAAACCCAAGCGCTGTCAGACCCGCCGATAGACTGCCCAGCTGAACAAACGCTAACAACACAGCGGGGATAGCGGCGATAATTGAACCTATGTTTGGCACAAAATTAAGCAAGAAGGCACATACCCCCCAAAGAATTGGAAAATCAATGCCCAAGACCCATAACCAAGTGGTAATTAACACTCCCGTTAAGATACTCACCAAGGTTTTAATCACCAAATATCGGTTAACCGAGTTAATAAAGTCTTCAAAACGCCCCATTGACTCTGATGCATCATTTAATGCACGAGACAATTTATGAGGCAACTCAACCGCCTCAAACAAAATGAAGATCACGATCATCACCACCAAAACCAGATTGGTTAAGGCGCTGCCCAAGCCTCGTAACGCATTAGCAACCATCTGCATCAACGAAGACGGATCTATGTAGCCTTTTACCTGATCATAAGACACTTGAATGCCAACGTTATTTAACAATTGAATAACGCCGGACATCTCTTCGGCAAAACGCTGTTTATAATTGGGCAACTGACTTGAAAAGCTGTCGAGAGACGCCCCAACTAATAATGCAATAGAGCCAACGCCGATCAGGATCAAGAACACCACCAGCACGATGGATAACCAAGTAGGCACGTTACGTTGTCGTAAACTCGACATTGCGGGTGCACAAATGATGGCAATAAACACTGACAACATAAAAGGCACAACAATTTGCGAGGCGGCTTTTAACCCCGCAATAATAATAATGAAGGCTGCAAAGCCGACTAGCCATTGAATACCTTTATGCTGTTCACTCATTTTTCTGCCTTACATATCCATTGGGTAAATACTTTGCGCATAGTCCGCTAAATCTTGCAGCATGATTTGTTGGTGGCTCGACAAATCTGGTGTTTGGGCGATAGCATTTAAACGATCAAAATACTGCGCCATGGTTATGGAGCCACCGCCATCTGCCTCTAACAATCGAATTTGACGATATTCTTCCCATTCCTGTCGTTGTTGTTCAGTTAACTGTTCCGGGTAATTACGACCAATGTAACGCGTCAACATTTCAGGTAAACGTCGATCATCAAAGGACAAACTCAGCTCAGCCAAATGCTCTGCTGGTGTCGATCGAATGGTATCCATTCTGGTTTTATCTTCCCGCGAAAAGAAACCACCTGAATACAACATTAAATCCGGATCTTTATCTATCTTACGTTCTTCTTGGATAAACACATCACTAAGCTTGGCAGCCAAACCAGTATGCTGTTTTATCATGGCAAGATTGTGACGACATTTGTCCCCATCTAATCCAAGGCGAGTCACGATCTGTTCGTCTTTTAAGAAGGTCGCAGGCGCTACCGCGGGCGCACGATTGTAATGAATTACCTTTAGCGGTAAACGCGACACATTGCCAAGCTCATCTTGCCGAGCAAAAACCCGATGACGAATTTGTTCCACACTTAACTCTAAAAGGGGTTGGGCATCTTCCATTAAATCCCACACAATCACACCATTTTTATTCGTTGGATGTGGCGCAATAGGCACCACAAACGCTGCATAATGTCGTGCCTGTCCAAACATGCCAGAAATATGAAGAAAGGGCTTCATACGGACAGGATCAATGAACTGTTGTAGTTCATGCTTTTGGCGCATTTTAAAATAATACGAAAATAATTTAGGCTGCTTGTCTTGGATCAATTTTGCTATTTCAATGGTGCCGTACACATCCGATAAGGCATCATGAGCTTGTTCATGAGCAATATTGTTTGCCTTAGTCAGATCCTCTAACTTCATGGACACCTGACCATCGTCTTTCTTTGGCCAGACAATACCATCTGGCCGCATGGCATAGGTCATACGAACTAAATCAATCATATCCCAACGGGAGCAATTATTTTGCCATTCACGAGCGTATGGGTCGATGAAGTTACGATAAAACCCATGTCGCACCACTTCGTCATCAAAACGTATGGTGTTATAACCGAGCGCACAAGTTCCAGGAAGGGATAACTCCGCTTCTACTGCCTGCATAAATTCCGCTTCACACAAACCTTCACGATTCGCATCTTGCGGACTAATACCTGTCAATAAACAAGCTTCCGGTTGAGGCAATGTATCTTCTGCCAAACGGCAGTAAAACATAACAGGCTCACCAATAGGATTAAAATTGAGATCGGTTCTAATGCCGGCGAATTGCATAGGACGATCTCTCGCTGGGTCCGTTCCTGTTGTTTCAAAATCAAACCAAAAAAATGACGTTGGGCCCGCTGCAGTCACAAATAATTCCTGTTAGCCGTTAAAGAAAAACCGTATTATACGCATCTTAAAGTGTTTTTGGCGATGAGAGGAGCTGTTCTATGCCAATCCCTGTGAATTGCCCATGTGGAACGGGCAATCCTTACGAAATGTGCTGTGGAATGTACCATAACAACCCTGGTACTGCGCCAACAGCGGAAATTTTAATGCGTTCACGGTATACCGCATTCGCGATTGGCGACTTTGAGTACATTGCGGCTACTCAAAAGCTCAAAGAAGACCCAAAGCAAAATGCGAATGACATAGAAGAAAGCAATCAACACACCCAATGGATTAAACTCGAAATCAACGACACAGAAGACGGTTTAGAAAAAGATAAAACTGGCATGGTGTCTTTTTCAGCTCATTTCAAAGAAGGGAAACACATAGGGCGCCTCAGTGAACGCTCTTTGTTCAAGAAAGTGAAAGGTCAATGGTTTTACTTATCTGGTGAGCATGAGGTAGAAAAAAACACGCCTTTAATCAAATCCGATGAAATGAAGATAGGCCGTAATGACCCATGCTCCTGTGGATCCGGTAAAAAATTCAAAAAGTGTTGTGCATTAACTTAGCACCAACCCAATCTTCCCTCTCTTCCACGAACTAAGGCTCTATTAACAGCCTTAGTTTGTTTGCTCTAATTCTCGTAGATGCCATTTTTTCTGAATGCTAATCAGCTCGTCTTTGATGGATAAAAATAGACGCACTAATTCTGGGTCAAAATGAGAGCCAGCCGAACGCTCAATGTGCGCCAACGCTTCCTCAATCGTCCAACTATTTTTATAGGAACGCTCCATAGTCAGCGCATCGAAGACATCCGCCATTGCCACGATTCGAGCCGATTGAGGTATAGCCTCCTCTGCCAAACCATATGGATAACCAGATCCATCCCATTTTTCATGATGACCAAGTGCCGCCTGAGCAGCCAATTGAAATAATGGCGCATTACTTTTACTTAAAATATTAAAACCTGCCACCGTATGCGATTTCATGACCTCCATTTCCTCATCCGTTAGCTTATTAGGCGATTTTAAAATCGAATGAGGTATGGCGACCTTGCCAGTATCGTGCATGGGTGCGGCTAACCGTAACAACTCCACTTGCGCTTCATCCCAGCCTGCCGCTCTGGCTAACGCCGCACTGTAATCTGCCATTCGCCACATGTGAATACCCGTATCGGAATCATTCAAATGCCCCACTTCCCCCAGCATGGTTACTGCCGATTCAAGAGCCTCATCTAACTGCTGAGTACGGGCCGCAATGATGGCTTTATTTTGTTTATCGTTTTCCGATAATTTCAGATGAGTTGACACTCTCGACAAAGTCGTCATGGGTGATATAGGCTTAGTAATGAAGTCCACAGCCCCCACCCTAAAGCCTTCAATTTCATTTTGAGCATCGGTTGCTGCCGTTAAAAAGATCACCGGAATGTCTGCCGTTTGCTGCTGGCTTTTTAGCCTTTTACATACTTCAAAACCGCTCATCCCAGGCATCATAACGTCCAACAAGATTACATCTGGCACACTAGCCGCAATAACGCTCAACGCGGCTTCGCCACTTTTTGCGACCTGAACCTGATAGTGCTCTGCCAGAATGCCTTTAAGCAAGTCAATGTTTCTTGGCACATCATCCACGATCAACACTTTTTTCTTGCCTTTGAGCATATCAATACCTTCGGTCATCATATTCATTGGCTTTTGTCCGTGTAAACTCATGATAAATACAACCTTTTCAATTCTTTCAAAACCCTAATAGCATCTTGGAAGTCATAGTTCTTAATATAGGATAATACTTGCTGAAGTGTTTCCTGCTGACTTTTGTCCTTCAGCTGAATTAACAGCTCTTCCACTTTACCTTCAGAAGACACATCCCCAACCAGTAACAGCTGCTCAATGACTTCGATCTCTGCCATTTTTTCTTTTTGATCAGGCGATTTGAGCCCCGTGGAAACGACTGTCTGTTCGTGACGAATCGACTCTTTCGCCGTTAGTAACGATATTGTTTTCTTAATTAACATATGATGATCAAGTGGCTTATACATGACATCATCAAATAATGAGCCCACCTTTTCAGCACCATCAACGTTCACCACATCTGCGGTTAAACATAAAATAATGGGGGCTTTGTCACCTAATGCATCTCGAATCAGCTGGGTGGCTTGATAACCGTCCATAATCGGCATCCGAATATCCATCAAAATCAAATCATAATGAGTCTCTATAGCATTAGCATAAGCTTGTTCACCATTCTCTGCCCAATCAAGTGTTATCCCCATTTTGTTGTAGATCGCCTTCACTATATTGGCATTCACAACATTATCTTCTGCCAATAGAATGTGTTTATCCTTCATGAAGTGGGATTCTAGTGAGCCATTTTGTTCGGATGCATCGTCGCAATCATAGGCAAACATTAACACCCGGTTCTTGTTTTTTAACTCTTCAACCTGATTTGGCGTTACTAAAACCGAGCAAGATTCCGTGTGCTGAGGCATATCTTGTTTACAATAAATTGCCGCATGATTCTTCAGTGTTTGACACAAATCAGGGTACTCATGCTTAGATCGAGAAAAGTAGTCGTAACTCACTAAAAGAGTACCAAGAGCTAAGCCTTGTGACTGACTTGAAAAATCCTTAACAACCTCTTCGGCCTCAGACAACACAATGTTCTTCATGCCACTTTCAAGTAAAAACGCCGCTAGATAAACATCATCTTTTAACAACACCAAATTAGAATTTTGCTGTCGAGTTGACTCCACCGGTCGATACGGCAAAACGACTTTAAACAAAGTCCCCGTCCCGTCACCGCTAACATAAGTGAGTGCACCACCAAATAAATCCACTAGTTGACGTGTAATACTTAAGCCTAAGCCAGTACCACCAAACAAACGTGTAGTACTACTGTCCGCTTGCATAAAAGATTCGAACACATCCACATTGTTCGCAATACCAACACCAGTATCTTGCACTTCTATAAGCAGATGACCTTCGTCAGCCAACCCTACTCGCAAATCGACTCGCCCTTCATTGGTAAATTTAATGGCGTTACTTAGCAAATTAATCATAATTTGCTGTAGTCGTGTTTGATCACCAATCAAACGATTGGATAACTCAAAATCCCTGCTAACACTAAAATGAAGGTTCTTCTTACCAGCCATCTCTGCATTGACTTGATAAACGTATTCCAAGACGTTATCCAGACTAAACTCTGCTTCTTCTAGCTCAACACCGTCTGACTCCAGTTTTGAAAACTCTAATATGCCATTGATAATATGGAGCAAGGCATCGGCAGAAGTTTGGATTTTTTTTACTCTATCATGAACCTTATCGTCTAACGCCTCTTCTAAGAGTAGATGACTAAAGCCGATAATGGCATTCATTGGGGTTCGAATTTCATGACTCATTGTTGCCATGAACTCTGATTTCACTTTTAGAGCTTCTTCGGCTGACTGTACGGCCAGCCCCAATTCATCGGTAAGCTCTATGGATTTTTGATAGGATTCCGTCGCAATTCTTAATTGCCTGAACAACATATAGATAATGAACATCACGGTCATCGCCAACACTAAAATCAGACTGGCCAACTTGATGAACAAATCATAAGACACAGCTCTTCGCTCAACCTTTTCAGCCGACCTTAACGTAAGCGTATCTAATACGATGGATTCGGTTGTTTTAAGGATACTATTGCTTTCCTTAAGTGCATTTTTTACATCCACCTGATCGTCGTCAACAAACAATAATGAATCGAGATAAATTAGTTTTTGGGAAATTACTTCGATTACCTGATCAGCATTCGGTAATCGTTGAAACACTTGCTTAAGCTGACCAAACTTCACAATATTTAAGCGGCTATAGAGAATATCAAAACGATCTCGTACCTCTTGTAAGCGCTCTTCATCTGCTTGGTCCTCCAACAACTTCAAAGCATTTCTCAGTTTTAATGCTTCTCTATCCAGTTGATAAGATGCCCACAAAGCATCTTCTTCAACAGCAGACATAATTACTTTTTGCCGCTCGACCAACTCATAAAAAATCCCCGCCGTTACTGCTAAAAATATGACCGCCGCACTCACCAATAAATATATTGATGAACGTTTTTCTGCAACAGAACGCAGCGGTCTTGGTAGCGACAAAGCCTTCATCAGTAAATTACTCGACTAGCATAGCTTTAATTTGCCAAACTGAACGATTGTGAATGATCTCGTTATTTAGCTCTGGCATGTCGCTGAAAGGATAGAGAACAAACAGCGGACCTTTATCACGAATCGACATTGGCTTTCCGTTCATGTCCATTGCTAAAAGAACATCATAGTCAAATGCATCAGAAACCGGCATCTTTGCACTGTAGTCGTTTAGAGCAGACACTTTCAAAGTGTCGCCCATGGCGCCAACTACTTGTAAAACGGAACTTAACATTGGCCCCTGATACAAGTCAGACCCTTCCGTCCAAGGAGTGACCGTTTCAACATCAAATACGCCCAAAGACAACAGCATCTCACGATCAAACTCGGCTGTATTATTGTCGGTATTAGTGTGAGTAATTTGACCTGAAATCGTTAAGATCACCTTACCAGTTGGCTCAGGTAAGCTGGCCGCTGAAGCAGTGATACTGATAACCGCTGACAAAATGTAAGTGACGCACGCTAGAACACTGGATTTAGTCATACTCTACCTCGTGAATTGAAATCACTAAGCAGTATAAATAAACCAAGCTGGCTTTTATCTAGGCGCTTACGAAACGCTACGCTTTATCAACCTAGCAAAACAAAGGGCTATAACACGAGATACAAAAAAAGCCGCTTTTGGCGGCCTTTAATGCATCTAAATACTTGCTTTTACGGCACATCATGACCTTGTGACGCAATAAGAACACGAAACCAATCGTCGTCACTTAAACGAATCTGACAAGCCTCAACGGCACTTTGTAATCGCTCAATATTACCGGATCCCATTACAGGACAAATACCAGCAGGGTGCCTTAACAACCAAGCGACTACAACTTGGTCAACGGATACTCCCAACGCTTCAGCCAGTTCATTTAGCACATTACGCACACGCAAGGTTCGCTCAGTTTGTCCGCTAAACAAATCACCACCAGCAAAAGGCGACCAAGCCATTGGGGTAACCGCATGCTGCTGCATATGATCTAAAGTACCATCCTGAAAATGCTGCAAGGCCAGTGGCGATAACTCAACCTGATTAACAATTAATGGAGCATCGGTGCGTGACTGCAGTAAATCAAACTGCTGCGGAGTGAAATTAGACACACCAAAATGCTTCACCTTGCCCAAGGTGAACAAGTGATCAAATGCCTGCGCCACTTCATCGGCATCCATCAAAGGGCTTGGGCGATGCAACAACAAAGTATCAATGTATTCACATTGTAGATTGTCCAATGAACGATCCACACTCGCTAAAATGTGCTCACGACGATAGTCGTAACGATGGACTTTTATCTCTGGACGTTGTTCTGACGGCAATAAAATACTGCATTTGGTGACAATTTCCATCTTGTCACGAAGCTCTGGCTTACGCTTTAATGCCTCACCAAACAAGCCTTCACACTGATAGTCGCCATAAATATCCGCATGATCAAATGTGGTCACGCCGAGCGCCAAACATTGCTCGATAAAGGTTAATGTTTCTTGTGCTGACCAACCCCATTCTTGCAAACGCCAAAAACCTTGAGCAATGCGAGACCCTTCAAAACCCAATGGATGATACTGATGGCGCATAATGAAATCCTTAATCGAAATGAACAATGGTCACGTATTCTATGCAATCAATAAGATAACTCAACCATACACAGAAAGATTCCTAGCACTCATGCCTGACACACCTCTCGATCAAATGTATAATGTACCTCATTCAAGACTGACCTCTAACACAGAGCGACGCGACCACTTACAGACGGGATATTTTTTGAGCCATACATTGACCCTTTATTTATTTAGCCACTAGGCGCTCATTAACAACAAACTTAAACCACTGTGATGGATACAAACATGAACTCTATAACTCTTGGCCCTCTTTCTAAGGCTGACGGCGAAATCCAAATTCCAGGCTCAAAAAGTCTTTCAAATCGCATTTTGTTACTAGCAACCCTTGCCAAAGGTACCACCAAAATCACCAATCTATTAGACAGTGATGACATTCGCCATATGCTCGAAAGCCTGACTCAATTAGGCGTAAACTACCGCCTAGAAGATAAAGGCACAACGTGCGTATTAGAAGGTCTGGGTGGCCCCATCCAAGCCGATTTCGGTGACTTATTTCTGGGGAATGCTGGCACCGCAATGCGCCCTTTAACTGCAGCACTATGCCTTGGTCAAGGCGAGTTTCGCTTGCACGGTGAGCCACGCATGCACGAACGCCCGATTGGCGACCTAGTCGATGCCCTAAAAGCACTTGGTGTGGACATTCAATACGAAGGCGAGGTGAACTATCCACCACTGCGCATTAAGGCCAATGGTTTAAACGGCGGCGAAGTATCCATTAAAGGCAACATTTCAAGCCAGTTCTTGACAGCCATTTTAATGAGCGCACCGCTAGCGCGACAGGACCTTACTATTAAAGTTGATGGTGAACTGGTTTCTAAGCCTTATATCGATATTACCTTGCATGCCATGAAACAATTTGGTGTCGAGGTAGAAAATCAAAACTACCAAGCCTTTATAGTCAAAGCTCAACAGACTTACCAAAGCCCTGGCGAAATCATGGTCGAAGGTGATGCCTCATCTGCCTCTTACTTTTTAGCTGCCGCAGCGATTGCTGGTGGTAAAATCAAAGTGCATGGCGTTGGTACAGACAGTGTTCAAGGGGATGTAAAGTTCGCCGAGGTACTGGAAAAAATGGGTGCGAAAATCACTTATGGACCAACTTGGATAGAAGCAGAACGTCAAACGCTAAAAGGCGTAGACCTAGATATGAACCACATTCCAGATGCCGCCATGACGATCGCCACGACAGCCCTGTTTGCAGAAGGCACGACTCGCATCCGTAATATTTATAACTGGCGCGTTAAAGAAACGGACCGTTTAAGCGCCATGGCCACCGAGCTTAAAAAACTGGGTGCCGAAGTCATTGAAGGTGAAGATTTCATTAGCGTAACACCTGTAAAAACCTTACAGCACGCGGCTATCGATACGTACAATGATCACCGTATTGCAATGTGCTTCTCATTAGTCGCCTTCTCAGATACACCGGTCACTATCAATGATCCAGGTTGCACCTCTAAGACCTTCCCAACCTACTTTGAGCTATTCAATCAAGTCACTCAATCGTAACGGTTGACCAGACAGACCAAGCCCCAGTGACCTATGCATTCTTTCACAGGTCACTGGGGCTTTTTTATAGGAAATTACTTTTGATTCTCAGGCGTGGCTGGCGTTTCCAACATTTTAATCTGTTTCGGTGTCAGCAACTCATACAGAGACGCTCGATTCTCCGCATACGCCATGGTTAGCGCCTTAGTTTGCTTGGCACTTTTATCTGCCAGAGTATCAACTTGCTTCAAATAGCCTTTTGAATTAGGCGTAAGCTGACTCAATGCCACTTGAGTTTTGTGGAGCTGTTCTTGAATTTTGCGGATTTTTTGACCATCTCGTTCAAACAATGCTGACACTTTTTCTTCCGCATTACTGTCCAAGCCCAACTTATCGGCAATGCGTTCCGCCAATTGCTCATGATTGGGTGCCGCCATTTTCGCATCTTCAGGTTCTGCAAAGGCTTTCATCGTCACACCAGCAATTAACGCAATGCCCAAACATGTGACAGCAATCATGCCAGTTTTTTTGTTGGTCAACATACTTTCTCCTCAGTCGTTCTGTTTGCGATGAAGACATTATGTCTAGAGTTACGTCAAACCGAGCCAAAGACCAAGGAGAGAGTGATAAAGCTTGTCAACATGGCGTCAACAAGCTGATGAATGTATCCACCAAGCTAAATAAAACACTCAGTGAATGCACATTTCCCAAATTAAGATCGACTTGTTAAGGCTGGATCCCAATCTTTCCAAACTACCTCTTTCCCTTGCGCGTGAATCATCGCTGCAATCTCAGCGACGCTTCTTTCATCACTAATTTCAAACTGTTCCAAAGCAGGCTCAGCTTCTTCGGCATAACCCCCTGGCTGAGTTTTTGACTCAGCGCTCATGGTCGTAAAGCCCATTTTTACAGCATGTTGTCTAAAACTAGGGGATTCACGTGTCGACAGACTCATCTCTAAATCCGCATCGAACAACCGCCAAGCGGCAATCAATTGAACCAGTTGGCGATCGCTGATCACGGATTTAGGTTCAATCCCACCTTTACAAGGACGAATCCTAGGAAACGCCACACTAAAACGACTACGCCAATAACGCTTTTGCAAATGGCGTAGGTGATGAGCCATGGCAATAGAATCCGTTCGCCAATCCTCTAAGCCCAACAGTACTCCTAATCCTATTTTATGAATCTGCGCCTGACCAATACGATCCGGCGCATCTAAGCGATAATGAAAGTTGCCCTTATTGCCGCGCAAATGATGCTCTAGGTAGGTTTTACGTCGATAGGTTTCTTGATACACCAAGACCGCATCCAGTCCCAACTGCTGAAGACGCTCATAATCCGTCTTTTCTAATGGCTGAACTTCCATTGAGAGCTGACTAAAATGAGGCTTTATGCGCGGCAACATACGCTCAAAATACGGCATAGCGACCTTATTTGTCTCACCAGTCACTAGCAGGATATGGTCAAATCCTTTCGCCTTAATAGCAGCCACCTCAGCATCTACTTGCTGCTCATTAAGTGTCAGACGGCGAATGGCATTCGACATAGAAAAACCACAATACGTACACTCATTGGCACAGGTATTCGACAAATACAGTGGCGCAAATAAACTAATCGTGTTGCCGAAACGCTGTTGAGTAATACGCTCACTCTTGCTCACCATCTCCAGCAAATAAGGCGCTGCAGCGGACGAAATTAACGCGGCAAAATCGTCTACGTCCAACTTATCTTTTGCCAGAGCCCGAATCACATCCTGTTCAGTTTTCATTTGATGACTGCGAGTCATGGTTTGCCAGTCCAGACCTTCAAGCACCTGACTGAACTGACCTGCAATAGCTGGGCTCTGCTCAACAACACGCAAAACAGACGCCTTACTCATGACAAAGCCCCGATAAACTCCGTTAGTGGGCTAGTGGCATGCGCCGCATCAAACCGCTTCTCCCCTAATCCAGATTCGTACGCTAATCGACCTGCTTCGACCGCCAAACGAAACGCCTTACCCATTTGCTCTGGTTGTTTCGCTACAGCCATCGCGGTATTCACCAAGACCGCATCCGCCCCCATTTCCAAAGCCAGAGAAGCATCCGATGGCGCACCAATCCCCGCGTCCACAATCACTGGTACATTAGCCTGTTCAATAATGATGTCTAAAAAAGGTCGACTCGCCAGCCCCATGTTCGATCCTATAGGCGAACCTAAAGGCATGACACATTGACAGCCAACCTCTTCCAGACGTTTGCACAGAACAGGGTCAGCATGCACATAAGGCATTACAACAAAGCCTTTTTTTACCAACGCCTCTGCAGCGGCCAAGGTTTCATTACCATCCGGCATCAGGTAACGTGGATCTGGGTGTATTTCTAGTTTCACCCAATTTGTCTGTAACGCCTCGCGAGCCAACTCAGACGCAAAGATGGCTTCTTTTGCATTTCTTGCCCCAGACGTATTAGGTAATAACTTTACCCCCATGCTTTGTAAGGGCTTGAGAATATTGTCCGTTTGATGCTGCAAATCCAAACGTCGTAAAGATAGCGTTACCAATTCCGTGCCACTGGCCAAGATGGATTCCGTCATCGCTTCGGCGCTGGCATACTTTCCAGTACCAGCAAACAAACGAGAACAAAACGCATGATCAGCAATAATCAAGGGTTCCATACCTAACCTCCAGCAATGGATTCAAAAATAAACACACGACAAGAAGCGAGTAGATCGGTCGTTTCCCAAGCACTGCGAGGAATGATGTTCTGATCTATGGCCACCGCCACACCATTAGACTCTTTTTGCAACGTATCAATTAAGTCTTGAACATAACGACCATCAAACTCGAACGGTTTGTCATTAAGATATATTTGCATTTTCGACCTCTTTTGATTGCGCAAACTGCTCTATCAGAAAACGAGTCACCTGTTCAGGCGATTCGGCTAAGGTAATGGCGGTTACCATAGCGACACTGTTTACTCCTGTGGCCGTAACAGCAGCAAAGCGTTCGCAGTTAATCCCGCCAATGGCTACCGTAGGGTAATGACCTTTGAGTAAATTGACGTAATGCTGCAGACGCTTAAGCCCCTGAGGTTGCGAAGGCATTTGTTTTGTTTGCGTGGGATAGATATGCCCCAGCGCAATATAGCTAGGCTTAAACGCCAGAGCTCGAGCAATCTCAAAATACCCATGCGTACTCACGCCTAAACGCAAACCAGCTTGTTGAATACGTGCTAAGTCAGCCACCAACAAATCTTCCTGCCCTAAGTGCACACCATAAGCACCGTATTCAATGGCTTTTTCCCAATAATCATTGATGAACACCTGTGCTTGGTAAGTTTTTCCTAGCAAGATCGCCTGCTGGATTTGCTCATCGAGTTGAGCTGAATCGGCGTCCTTAATGCGCAACTGGGCAATGCGAACCCCTTGCTTCAACACTCGCTCCAACCAATAAATGGAATCCACTACAGGGTATAACCCCATTGAATCCACATTCATTTCTGCAAATGCCAGCGACTGTCCTAAGTTACTTTCAGCGGTAACAATATTAGGTAAGTTCTCAATTTTCTCCGGCCAACCTGGTCGACCTAATGGCCCGGCTCCTTGCCCTATTTGCACGCCAGTTTTAAGCGCACCGGTAATGTAAGCCTTTGCCATAGTGATCGCATCGTCAGCAAAGTAGTCATATCCCAGAAAACAGGCCAACGCAGTTGATAATGTACAACCTGTGCCACGAGTATTATGAACAGACAACTTGTCCGTTGAAAAACCACACACACTTTCGCCTTTAAACCACCAATCTGTCGCCGTGGCCGCTTCATGATGACCGCCTTTCAACAACCAAGAAACTTGGTTAACGCCATATTTCTCAGTGATTTGAAAGGCAATTTGGTTGACCGGTTGATGCGCCGAAATCTGAGTTAACGCTTCAAATTCCAGTAAGTTTGGTGTGAGATAATCCACATAAGGCAGCATTAGAGTCAGTAACTCTGTGGCCGCCTCACTTTGTTGTAACCGATTACCTGCTTCGCTGCTGGCCGCCATAACCGGATCAAACACAATGCTAATTTCAGGACGTTGCTGTTTTATGTTTGCTAACCACTTACTACACGCGACAACCAACTCATAATTGGGCAACAAACTCACCTTAATGGCTTGCGGCCACACATCATCCAACAGCGTGTGCCATTGCGCATCAAACATCGCCACACTAACGGGCTCAACTGAATCAACAATTTTAGAATTTTGCGCCGTCACACAGGTGACGATTGATTGCACATGGCATCCTAGGTCTTGTCCGGTTCGTAAGTCGGCTTGCAACCCTGCGTGTGCTGACGAGTCAGACCCGCCAACACACCAAATAACAGGAGGTTTTGACATTATCTCACCTCCTATTTAAGGTTGGCCTGTTTCAAGATCCGTTGTCGCAGCCGTTTTATTTACCGCTGACACCTCACTTGTTGACGACTCAGAGAATCGGTTTGAATCAATTTTATCCGTCGTCAAATACACATCACTGCCTAAATCTCGAAACTGCTCAGACATTTTTTGCATGCCAGCAATCGGATCATTTTCCTCAATAGCAACTAAATCAATGGCATTCGCTTCTAGTCCAGCGGCATAATCACGTACTTCTTGAGTAATCTTCATCGAACAGAATTTTGGACCACACATAGAGCAGAAATGCGCCACTTTACCTGATGCTTGAGGCAAGGTTTCATCGTGATAAGCACGAGCGGTTTCTGGGTCAAGAGACAAATTAAATTGATCTTCCCAGCGAAATTCAAAACGCGCCTTCGAAAGAGCATTATCGCGAATCTGTGCGCCTGGATGACCTTTAGCAAGATCCGCTGCATGAGCGGCAATTTTATAGGTAATTAAGCCCTGCTTTACGTCTTCCTTGTTCGGCAAACCTAAGTGCTCTTTCGGCGTCACGTAACACAACATGGCACAACCATACCAACCAATCTGAGCGGCACCAATACCAGACGTAATATGGTCATAACCTGGTGCGATGTCTTGCGTTAATGGCCCCAATGTATAAAAAGGCGCTTCATGACAATGCTCTAATTGCTCAGTCATATTCTGCTCAATTAACTGCATCGGCACATGCCCTGGCCCTTCAATCATGACTTGAACATCGTACTCCCAAGCCACTTTTGTTAACTCGCCTAAGGTTCTCAATTCCGACATTTGCGCTTCATCATTGGCATCCATAATAGACCCTGGGCGCAGACCATCTCCTAATGACAACGCCACATCGTATGCCGCACAAATCTCACAAATCTCACGAAAGCGCTCATACAAAAAACTCTCCGTATGATGAGCCAAACACCATTTAGCCATAATCGAACCGCCGCGAGACACAATGCCAGTCAGTCGCTTCGCCGTCAGTGGGACATAACGCAACAAAACCCCAGCGTGGATTGTGAAGTAATCCACACCCTGCTCCGCCTGTTCAATCAAGGTGTCACGAAATACCTCCCAGTTTAAGTTTTCCGCAATGCCATCGACTTTTTCCAAGGCTTGATAAATCGGCACAGTACCAATAGGAACGGGGGAATTACGTAAAATCCATTCTCGGGTTTCGTGTATGTTTTTCCCCGTGGACAAGTCCATTACCGTATCCGCGCCCCAACGAGTTGACCAAACCAGTTTTTCCACTTCTTCCTCAATGGAAGACGTCACCGCCGAATTACCAATGTTGGCATTCACTTTAACCAAGAAATTACGGCCGATGATCATCGGCTCAGATTCTGGGTGGTTAATATTATTAGGGATAATGGCACGGCCTCTTGCTACCTCGTCTCGCACAAACTCTGGTGTAATCTTGTCTTGTAGGTTGGCCCCAAAACTTTGACCTGGGTGCTGCTTAAGAAGCAACTCACTCTTAATGGCTTGCAAGTTTTGATTTTCACGAATCGCAATGTATTCCATCTCGGGAGTAATTATTCCCTTTTTGGCATAATGCATTTGAGTCACACATTGACCAGACTTAGCACGACGTATTTTAGGTAGATGCTGGAACCTCAGTTCATCCAACTTACCATCGTCTAATCGAGATTGAGTAAAGCTGGAACTGACCACGGAAAGGGTTTCTGTGTCATTACGCTCTTCAATCCAATTGGCTCGCAATGGATTGATCCCCTGATGAACATCGATTTTTTCTTGTGGATCGCCGTAAGGCCCTGAACAATCGTATACAAAAATGGCTTCGTTTGGTTCAAACGTCAGTTTGTCAGGGTCCGAACCGATCGGCGTGTCGGTGAGATTGATTTTACGCATTGGCACACGTACACCATCCCGCTTACCCTCTAGATAAATACGTTCCGAAGCAGGAAAAGGCGTGGCTTGAAGTGACTCGATAAAGGCTTTTGCAGCCAAACGAGACTCTTCGCGTGACTGTTTGTTTGGTTTTTTGTTGTTGTAGCTAGACATGAGCATTTCCCTTTTTAATAACGTGAGAATTGCTTGTCTGGGGTGCTGTTTATCCTAACGAACTGATTTAGACATCAGACTAGGCAAACATGGAATCCTGAAATGATAGAATTGAAATAGACGAGTGACTGGCTGCATCGAAAACAATTCAACAAAACAGGAGTTCATTCGATGCAGATAAGAAAAAGTATGACTTTCTTGTTTCCTACGCGGGTATCAACCCGATCAGGTTCTGCGGATCCCGCATTCAATTATGCGATCTCAGCCAAATGGCACTCCGACAAGTAATCATGAGTATACTTATTCAAACGTCCTTGTAAACCCAGTTTTTAGTCTTGAAAGTTAAATGGGTAAGGCTACAACAACACAACTCAGTCCTGCTGCATCTCTAACGCCATTTTATAAAGTTGATTCTTTTTCCCGCCAGTGAATTTGGCTGCAATCGAAGCCGCCTGCTTTAAAGGCAAAGATTCTTCTAACAACAAAGCCAACACTCGACGAGCTTCCTGCAGTGATTCATCTTCTTCTGGCAAAGATAAATTCAACATCACCACAAACTCGCCTTTCATCTGATTCGCATCTTCATCAAACTGCTGCAGAATTTGACTAGGCGAACCAGATAAAAAGGTTTCAAATGTTTTGGTAATTTCACGAGCTAACACCAAGTTGGCTTGATCACCATATACGGCCTCAAGATCGCTAATAGAATCATAAATTCGGTGCGTCGATTCGTAGAAAACAACGGTGCCAGCTTGTTTCGCCCAAGCAGCAAACACATCACGACGGGCTTTACTCTTTGCCGGCACAAAACCCGCGAAGAAAAACTGATCCGTTGGTAAACCAGACGCACACAAAGCCGCCACCACAGCACACGAACCTGGAACAGGCACAACTTTATGCCCCAATGCTCTTAAGCTTGATACCAAGTGGTAACCTGGATCCGAGATCAATGGTGTACCTGCATCCGATACTAGGGCGAGGTTTTTACCTTCTGAAAGTAAACTGGCAACGTACTCTGCTTTGTCTTTTTCATTGTGATCGTGTACAGAAAATAACTTGGCCTCAATGCCAAAATGATTCAACAATCGACGGGTGTGTCGAGTGTCTTCCGCCGCGATATAGTCTACATTGCGTAAAGTTTCTTCTGCTCTTTTGGTAAAGTCGTCTAGATTGCCTATTGGTGTCGCAACTATATACAGCGACCCTCTCACTTCATCCGAAGTATGTGATACCATGATGCCTCTTTCATTTGTCATTTTTAAGATTATGAGCCTATATAATTACCGCATCATATCATTAACCCTCTGCTCTTTTCTGCTGGCGGCCTGTAATTCCGCGAATTTAAATATGCCGCAACAAAACACCACACGAGTGCAGCAAAACACAGCCAACCAAGAGCGCACATTACCGCCTAGCATTTACCAGCCGAAAAAGGCCTTGAGCTCAGATCAGGCGATTCGCGATGCTCTACAACTCGCTCAAGATAACTATGACAATGGCAATTACATCCAAGCCATTTCAATCCTAGAAAAAAATGTTTTAGGCAAAGAGTCATCGGTTCAATTTGATGCATTCCTTTTAGCTGCAAACATCAATTCTCAGCTAGACAATGCTCTAGACGCTTTTCATCAGTTAAACAAAGCCGAACAATTGCCTGTTGCCCGTCATCCAGACAAACAAAATGCCCTGCAAGAAACCCGTGCCAGCATTCTAGAGCATTTTGGTAATTGGCCTGAAGCCGTGAAACTTAGAATGGCATTAAGTTATAGCCTGCCACTGGATGAAGGTGAGTCTAACCAAGCAAAACTATGGCTCGCCGTTCAGAACCTGACACAAAATGAAATTGATAGCCTATATCAAGAACGACAACCTATCCTAAATGGCTGGCTAACCATCAGTAATATTTTACGAGATCAATCTCTATCTATTGAGCAACAGCTGGCTAACTATCAGAACTGGCAACAAGAAAACGCCAACCATCCTGCAGCGATAACTCCGCCACAAGACTTTCAAATTATGGCGTCCGTTGAAGAAATGGCGCCAGAAAAAGTCGTGTTAATGTTACCAATGACAGGCAAATTAAAGCGCGCGTCACAAGCCATTGTCGACGGTTTTTTTGCCACCTACTACAACCAAAAAGAAAAGCGCCCACAGGTCAATATCGTCGATGTAGATCAGTTCAATGACATTAACGATGCTCTACAAGCAGCCAATGACATGACCCCTGACATTATTATTGGGCCGCTACAGAAAAATAACGTAGCACAAATCAGTCGCCTTAACTTGCCATACCCAGTCATTGCGCTCAACCAATTAGACTTTAATAAAGCTGCTAACAATCTGTTTCATTTTTCGCTAAGCGCGGAAGACGAAATCCATGAATTAATCAGCTTCGCCAAACAAGAAGGCGCGACCAAGGCCGCTGTGTTAAGTACTCAAGATACTTGGGCTCTGAAACAGAACGATGAGTTCACTCAAGCTGCCGAACAAGAGCACGTAACCATTACCTCAACCCAATCTTACGCCAACACCCCACAGGGGCGTCAGAGTGCCGTACAAAAACTACTCTTAATCAATGAAAGTACGTCACGCCGTAGATCCGTTGAAAAATGGACTGGCAGCAAGGTTGAGAGCATCGCCCGACCAAGACAAGATTTAGATTACGTTTTTTATGTTGGCAAGCTTGATGACGCCAAACAAATTCGACCATTGTTAGACTTCTATTTCGCAGATTCTGTCCCTATGTTAGCCACAAGCAGCCTAAACGACAGTGCGCCAGACAAAAATGGCAAAGCGGAAGACATTGAGCGAATCTTGTTTACGGAATTGCCAGCTCTTGCATCCAATAAAAAGACAGCCAGTGCCCTGCCCGCGAACCCAGGGTCAAATATTTTACGTCGGCTGCAAGCAATGGGCGCAGACTCTTACTTGCTAGCGAACAAATACCAACTGTTTGCTTTGTTAAAAAGCACTAAGATTTCTGCCAATACAGGCATTATCACCATGGATGACAAAGGCGTTTTTCACAAACGACCTGAGATAATGACCTACCGAAGAGGGAACTTGGTTTATGCGCGCAGTAAGCAATTTTTTCAAAACGAAGAAAACAGTAGCGAAGAATAGCGGACAAAAAGCCGAGCAAGCAGCCGAAGCCTTTTTGTGTCGCCAAGGATTAACCTTTGTAGAACGTAACTTCTATTGTCGAACCGGCGAAATAGATTTGATTTTTCTTGACCAGCAGACCTATGTGTTTGTCGAGGTGAGGTTCCGAGCAGACCAGACTCATGGGACAGCAGCGGAAAGCCTAAGCTCATCAAAGTTAATGAAAGTTCGCAAAAGCGCAGCCCTATGGCTACAAAAAAACAACAAAACCGACGCCTCCAGTCGTTTTGATGCCGTACTATTTGATATAAAAATTGACCATAAACATTTAACTTGGCTTAAAGCAGTATTTTAATCACTATGGATTTTCAAGAAGCAATTTACACGCAGTTTGCACAAAGTTTTGAAGCTCAACAGCAGGCACTGGAAAGCCTCCCTCCCTACATAGAACATGCTGGGAAAGTCATTTTCAACAGCATCGCATCGGGCGGCAAAGTCATCTGCATTGGCAACAGCACAGGCTCACATTTGGCGCAGTATTTCAGCACCTTAATGTTGGATAAGATGGACAGAGAACGACCAGGACTGCCTGCCATTAATCTAAGCGGTGAAGGCTCTTCAATTCTAGCGATTACTCATAATGACAGCTATCACGATGTTTTCTCCAAGCAAATTACAGCGCTTGGCAACCCAGGCGATATCCTCTTTGTGATTGCCAACCGAGGAAACACCTCACCCATCATTCAAGCCATTCAAGCAGCCCACGAACGAAAAATGAGCGTGGTGGCTTTGACCAGCCCAGAAGCCAAAAACATTTCCTCTTTGACGTCACAAGATGATACTGAAATTAAGGTCAATTTATTAGGCACAGCACGAGTTCACGAATGCCAAATCACCGTCATTCATACTCTGGTGGACTTACTGGAAAGACAACTCTTTGGCTATGAAGACTAATAGCCAAAACAAATCTAAATGACTAAGATGCCCAGGCTAACACGGTCAGCTTATTGGGCACTTAGTCGACAACTTAAGAAAAGACTCACAAAGAAAAGCCCCTAATGTCATAACATCAAGGGCAGAACAATCACTTAACTACTTTTAATTGGAAGCCTTTTGGCGGTGTCGGTGGCGTTGGTGTTGGCTCTTGTTCAAATTCTTCATCTGGAAACACAAACCCATCACCATTTTCTTTTGCATACAGCGCCATCGCCGCTTTCATTGGCACATAAACCTGCATCGGTTTACCACTAAAACGCGCCTCAAATGATACAGCGTCTTTGTCCATAATAAGATGACGAACGGCACTCATACTGATGTTCAGTACAATTTGACCATCTTTCACAAACTCAGTTGGAACGACAACGTTTTCCTGTTCTGCATCCACCAATAAGTATGGTGTCATTTCATTATCTGCCACCCAAGAATAAGCAGCATTCAATAAGTAAGATCGTTTCGGAATCATCTCTTTTATCCTTTTTACGAATAAAAAAAAGGAGCACTAAAGCCCCTCTCTTTTACATTTATATCATCAAATGGCTTAGTCTAAGCGCATTTCTTGCTCTGCTTCAGAAAGGCTTTCTTGGAAAGACTCACGAGCAAAAACAAGATCCATGTATTTATGAAGCGACTTAGCTTGCTCTTTAGGGATATCAACACCTAAAGCCGGTAAACGCCATAAAATTGGTGCTAAGCAGCAATCTACAATCGTGAACTCTTCGCTCATGAAGTAAGGCTTTTCATCAAAAATTGGCGATACACTGATTAAACCTTCACGTAGCTCTTTTTGTGCTTGAGCAACGGCTTCTTTGTCTTTACTAGACAAAATTAGGTCGACCAATTTAGCCCAATCACGCTGGATACGATACATGTATAAACGACTTTCAGCACGAGCAACTGGGTATACTGGTAATAATGGTGGATGAGGAAAACGCTCATCCAAGTATTCCATCATGACATTTGGCTCATACAACACCAAATCACGATCGACTAAAGCTGGAAGTTCATTATACGGATTCACATCTGCCAATTCGTCTGGCTTGTTAAACGGGTCTACATCAATGATATCCACTGTTACGGCTTTTTCTGCCAATACGATACGCACGCGATGGCTGTAATGATCTTCTCCATCAGAAAAGAACGTCATTGAGGAGCGCTTTGCAATAACACCCATGTCTAACCCCTATATTGAAGACTTCAAAACCCTCTTAAACAAGAGGACAATTAAACTATATTAGCAAAACCTATAATAAGATATCAGCGCTTTACTAATACAAATAGATTGGATTGAGCCATAAACACACTCAATGAAAAATGAATGAATTTATCAAATTATCAATTACCGCAGTGCGGTCACTTGCTCATTCCCATGAAGCCAAACAATGACTTCAACTAAAAACCCTATTCTACCATCTTTTCAAATATTTTTCTTTGAAAAATCATTTTGTTACAAGGTAAGAACAGGCTTTTTTTAAACAAAAAAAACGCTTGGCATACACCAAGCGTT
Organism: Marinomonas aquiplantarum; assembly: GCF_003314975.1. GTDB lineage: Bacteria > Pseudomonadota > Gammaproteobacteria > Pseudomonadales > Marinomonadaceae > Marinomonas > Marinomonas aquiplantarum. The sequence goes on along the minus strand of NZ_QNRF01000005.1, from coordinate 117,145 downwards.
TTAATACAGATTCTAAAGCGAATATTAACGCTTAGAGAACTGAGGACGACGACGTGCTTTACGAAGGCCGACTTTCTTACGCTCAACTTCACGAGAGTCACGAGTTACGTAACCTGCAGAACGTAGAGAACGACGAAGAGTTTCATCGTATTGCATTAGCGCACGTGTGATACCGTGACGGATCGCACCAGCTTGACCAGAAATACCACCACCTTTAACAGTGATGTATACGTCAAACTTTTCAGTTGCTTCAACAAGCTCAAGAGGCTGACGAACAACCATGCGAGCAGTTTCACGACCGAAGTACTGATCGATAGAACGGTTGTTGATAACTAGGTTACCAGAACCGGCTTTTAGGAACACACGAGCGGTAGACGTTTTACGACGACCTGTACCGTAGTATTGAGTAGCTGACATAATGATCTTCCGTATTAAATGTTAAGTTCTTGAGGCTGTTGAGCAGCATGTGGATGCTCAGTACCAGCGTATACTTTCATTTTCTTGTGCATTGCACGGCCCAATGGACCTTTTGGCAACATACCTTTTACGGCGATTTCAAGAACGCGCTCTGGAGCGTGATCAATCAACTTCTCGAAATTCATAGAACGCAAGCCGCCTGGGTAACCAGTATGGCGGTAGTATTGTTTAGCTGCAGCTTTGTTACCTGTAACGTGAACTTTCTCAGCATTGATAACAACGATGTAATCACCAGTGTCAACATGAGGAGTGTATTCAGCTTTATGCTTACCGCGTAGACGGCGAGCAATTTCGGTCGCCAAACGACCAAGAGTTTTGCCTTCAGCATCAACCACGAACCAGTCGCGACGTACTTCAGCAGGTTTAGCAGTAAAAGTTTTCATCAAAAAAACCCTATCAATACGCGTGCTTATAACACGCTATACCTATTATTATTGGTTGGCCGATCTTATTCAGATCAATCAACGTACACTTACCTTTTAAAAAGGCGAGCGAAGTATACAGCATTTCTAACGCATAAGAAAGCCGAAATCATCATTACGGGCGGTGTTCAAGGGATAAATATTCTTCAGATTGCATTTCTAGCAAACGACTGATCGTTCGGTCATATTCGAATTTCAAGCGCGTCCCTTGATAAATGTCTATGATGGCCACTTCTGCGGAAAATATCACTTTAACGTGGCGATCATAAAACTCATCTACCAAGTTAATAAAACGTCTTGCCAAGTCATCGCGAGAGGCATCCATTTGTGGCAAACCGGAAATGATCACTGTGGTATAAAGTCGAGCGATTTCAATGTAATCCACCTGACTTCGAGGCCCATCACACAAGGCATTAATATCAAACCAAGCTAAATCTTCACAGCTTCTTAATAAAGGAATTTCACGGCCTTCAATTTCAACGCTGCCACCTTCTACAATATGTGAAGCATCAGTAATCAGGCTCATAAACCTTTCATTCAATTGATCAGCGGATTCAGCATTGAGCGGGTAATGGTATAATTTAGCTTGCTTTAGCGTTCTTAGACGATAATCGACGCCACCATCAACATTCATCACCTTGGTGTATTGTTTCACCAAATCAATGGCTGGCAGGAATCGTGCTCGCTGCAGGCCATTTTTATACAAGCCATCTGGCTCAATGTTGGATGTAGCGACCAAGCTAGTACCGTTTTTAAATAATTCTTCTAACAAGCCAGCCAAAATCATCGCATCGGTAATGTCTGTCACGAAAAATTCATCAAAACACAACACCTGAGCTTTATCGGAAATTTGCTTACCGACGATTTCTAAGGGGTTTTTCACATCGTTTAACTTTCTAAGCTCTTGATGAACCATCTGCATAAAGCGATGAAAGTGCAACCGCAACTTTTTTTCAGTCGGTAAGCAGTCAAAAAAAGTATCCATCAAGTAGGTCTTACCGCGACCGACCCCACCCCAAAAATACAATCCTTGCTCAACTTGCGGCTGTTTCTTTTTCTTAAACATGCCGAACAAACCAGTTGATTCAGGCTCTTGCTTAGCAAGCAGTCGATCAAATAAATCTTGTAACGCTTCTACTGCTTCTTCTTGTGCTGGGTCGTAATGAAAATCTTCGCGCTTGAGGTCTTCTTTATAACGTGTGATTGGTGTCATGTCAGTCTTTCGTATGAATAAGTGAATTGCATGCATTCTAACAAATTGTAACTTAAACAACACCTCTCATCCTGTTACGCTTTTCCCTATATAAGCTATAATGGAAATATGTTTTAAGGAGAGAGTTATGAATTTAGAAGAATTCAATGTCATTGTTTTTATTACAGGTATTATTGTTGGGGGTATCGCCACCTACTCAATAAAGAATCTGCTCGCTAAGAGCAATATCAAGCAACCAGACACAACTGGCAATCTGGTTACCATGAAGTCTCTACAACAGGAACTTGATAATAAACAAGTCATTATTGATAACTTCTTTGCAGACAGTAATGAACAAATAATCATGGTTGAAAAACGCCTTGCTGAACTAAAAAACAATCTAGCCAGCAATGCTTCACAACTAAGCAATGTCAAAATTGATTCGGCTCCAACAAGCCATCACAATGATGAAAACATCCCTGCAGAACCACCTAGAGATTACGCTCTTAAACAAGCGCAAGATCAAGGCATGTTGAGCGAAGCATTTGGCCTTAAAGAACCAGAGATTGAGCTTGAACCCAAGCGTGGTATCTAAACCTCACAGTGGCTTTAACCAGCATCACTGAATCTCATAAAAAAACGGGCTATTCACATAGCCCGTTTTTTTATGAAGAAAAGGATCTTTTTTAAGCTGGATTATCAATATCGATAAATATGGCTTCCAGCCCAGATTGCTCCGACAAGAATTTGGCCATAGACTGTGCACCAAAACGCTCTGTCGCGTGATGACCAGCAGCAATAAAATGAATGCCCATCTCTCTAGCAATATGAATCGTTTGCTCCGATACTTCCCCAGTGATATACACATCTGCGCCAACATTAATCGCTTGCTCAATATACCCCTGCGCACCACCAGTACACAAAGCCACTCGCTTAATCGGCTTTTCAGACACACGCTCAAACAGCACACTTCTCTTCACCGCTTGCTCAATCAGCAACTGAAAGGAATCCAGGGACATCTCTTTCTCCAGCGCCCCCACTAAACCAATGGATTCCTCTAGGGGCACACCTGACTGCAAACTTTCGCGAGATGTAAGACCTAAAGCCGTCGCCAAACCGGCATTGTTACCAAACTCGACATGCGCATCCAAAGGCAAATGGTAGCCATATAAATTAATGTCATTCTTAATCAAGGTGGCAATACGGCGATATTTCATGCCAACAATTTCAGGGGATTCATTTTTCCAAAAGTAACCGTGATGGACAAAAATCGCGTCCGCCTGCCAAGCGACAGCCGCATCGATCAAAGCCTGGTTGGCAGTCACTCCCGTGACAATCCGCTTAATTTGGTTTTTCCCTTCAACCTGCAAGCCGTTTGGCGCATAATCTTTAAAACGACTTGGCCTTAGCGTCCGATTCAGCAATAATTCAAATTCACTGCGTAACAAAGCAACCCCTTATCAATGATGAAGCTAAAAATTTACTGGATGCCCGCTATTATCGCCATTCTATTAGGCGCTTGTATAGGTCTGACCACACTACTCATCCAAGACAATCGTAAAAGCCAACGTCCCTTTAGTTTTGCCGACATTGTCAAAGCCACCACACCTTCCGTTGTCAGCATATATAGCCAAAAATTTACCAAGCGCCGCTGGACTGACAAAACCGCTGCCACACAAACCACCAGCTTGGGCTCTGGGGTGATCATGACCTCAGATGGCTTCATCCTCACCAACCACCACGTAATCCAGAATGCCCAAAGTATCACCGTAGCATTAAACGATGAAAGACGGCTCGCTGCCAATTTAATCGGCTCTGACCCCTCAACCGATCTGGCCGTTCTAAAAATACAACTCAATGATTTGCCCAGCATACAAATCGGCCAGAGCGAAACAGTACAAATTGGCGACCAGATTTTAGCCATCGGCAACCCATTTGGTATAGGTCAAACCGTTACTTCAGGCATTATTAGCGCCAAGGGTCGCAACAGTATCGGCTTAAATACATACGAAAACTTCCTACAAACAGACGCCGCCATCAACCCTGGAAATTCAGGTGGTGCTTTGGTCAATATGCAAGGTGAATTAATCGGTATTAGCTCCGCCATTTATTCAAGTTCTGGTGGCTCACAAGGCATTGGTTTTGCCACACCGATTGATGATGCAATGAGTGTTATGCAGGACATCATTACTCATGGCGAGGTTATTCGTGGTTATTTAGGTATGGAAGCGCAAAAAATCACTTACAATCTTGCTAATAATTTAGCCCTGCCATCAGAATACGGCCTGCTCGTGAGTGACATAACCAATGAAAGCCCTGCGGATAAAGCAGGTATAGAAGTGGGTGACATCATTCTAGAAATTAATCAAACCCCAAGCAGAGACCCGATTCAAATAAAAAGACTTATCGCCTCCCTGAAACCGGGCACCAGTATTTCATTACTTGGATTAAGAGGGCAGCAATCTTACCAAACAAAGATCACATTAGATAAACAGCCAGCCATGCAAAGAGTTGCTTATTGAACCTGACTTTCCACCAGATTTTTCAGTTGTTGCAAGCTAATTTCAAAGTTCTCGCCTGCCATGTCGTTTGCAAACAAGGCCAGATAAGGACCAATAAAACCAACGTCTAAATTCCCTTCTATTTGCCATACAACTTTAGTACCTTGCGGCACAGACAAAAAGCGAATCTGATTTTGCACCAAATTAACGTTTGGCTTAGGACGAACATCAAAAGTAAATTGTGACGCACTGACTGATAACAAGGTGAGATCTCCTTGTACAGCTTTATCTTGATAGTCAATTGCAACACTTTGCCCGACTGACAACTGACCTTGAGAATCACGCAGGCGGCCATTTTGAACATGCATCCACAAAGGCAATTTACGGCCATCCAAAGCCGTATCAAGAATGCTTTCTGAATTCGCGTCAATGATCACACTACGCTCAACTCGATAGTCTGTTGGTAGGAAAAAACCAGCCCCTACCAATAGCAAAATAACCAACGCCAACATTCGCGTAACACGGCGAATCGAATAAATCGCATTAGAGTGACCGTGACTTTTGCCCAGCATGATTAGTCCTTAAGAATACGGTATTCAGCTGACATAGCATGCGCTTCCAGTGACTCACCACGAGCCAAAGGCGATGCAATTTTTGCCAACTCACTCGCCCCCTGAGGCGAACAGTTAATCAAAGAGCTACGCTTTTGAAAGTCATATACACCTAATGGAGAAGAAAAACGCGCGGTACCAGAGGTTGGCAACACGTGATTCGGGCCAGCACAATAGTCACCCAGTGCTTCCGGTGTATGACGGCCCATGAAAATCGCCCCAGCATGTCGAATTTTTTCCGCCCATTTTTCTGGCTCATCAACCGACAATTCCAAATGTTCAGCGGCCACTAAATTGGCAATGTCCATCGCCTCTTCCATATCAGCCACATGGATCAAAGCTGCACGACCTTCTAAAGACACTTTAATGATGTCTTTTCGGCTTTGAGACTCAATCAAGGTTTCCATGGATTGTTTAACTTGCTGAATGTAATCCGCATCAGGCGAGATCAAAATCGATTGTGCATCTTCATCGTGCTCAGCTTGCGAGAACAAATCCATTGCAATCCAATCAGGATCCGTTTTGCCGTCACATACCACCAAGATTTCAGATGGCCCAGCAATCATATCAATGCCCACAGCACCAAATACCATGCGCTTAGCTGTCGCCACATAGATATTGCCAGGACCGACAATCTTATCGACTTTAGGGATGGTTTCTGTACCGTAAGCCAACGCTGCGACCGCTTGCGCACCGCCAACGGTAAAGACTCGATCCACACCGGCAATATAGGCAGCCGCCAAAACGATGTCATTCACAAAGCCATCAGGCGTCGGCACCACCATAATGATCTCACCAACACCCGCCACTTTTGCTGGCATCACATTCATTAAAACAGAAGATGGGTAGGCAGCCTTACCACCAGGAACATAAACCCCAACTCGATCTAATGGCGTCACTTTTTGACCCAGCACCGTGCCATTGGCCTCTTGGTACTGCCAAGAAGGTTGCTTTTGTCGCTCGTGATAATCATGCACTCGCTGCGCAGCGGCTTCTAGACTAGCCACCAGCTCATCACTGACACGCAATTTCGCTTCCGCTAACTGCTCACGCGAAATTTCTAATTCAGTTGCAGCGCTAACATCACGACGATCAAAACGGTTTGTAAATTCAACAACCGCGTCATCACCACGTTGCCTAACTTGCGTGACGATATCGGTAACGGCTTGCTGAACGCCAGCATCAGAGACAGAGTCCCAGGCCAGCAAAGCTTCAAGCTCTGCACGAAAGTCTACAGAGCTCGAAGAAAACTCTCGTATATTCAGTTTCAACTATTTACCCTCGTTTTCTTCTACAGCCTTTCTCAACATTTCAAGAATCGGCTCAATCTCAGCGTATTTGGTTTTATAAGCCGCTTTATTCACGACTAAACGCGTACTAATGGGCGCAATCAAATCTCTCGCTTCCAGACCATTTGCTTTCAAAGTATTGCCGGTATCCACAATGTCGACGATTAAATCAGCCAAGCCCATAATAGGGGCCAATTCCATCGCGCCATACAGCTTGATTACATCCGCTTGAATGCCTTGTTCAGCAAAATAGGCTTTCGCTGTTTTGGAGAATTTGGAAGCCACTTTCAAACGGCGTGTTGGCAAGGTTTGCCCCACCACGCCCGCTGTCATTAAACGACACTTAGAGATTTTTAGATCAAGTAGCTCATATAAATTTTTGGTGCCAGCTTCCATCAACACATCTTTACCAGCGACACCAAAATCAGCAACGCCATGCTCTACATAAGTAGGCACGTCTGTCGCACGAAGAATCACTAATTTAATGTGCTCGTGATTGGTATCGAAAATCAGCTTACGACTTTTACTGATATCTTCAGCAGGAATGATGTTGGCTTTTTCCAACAAAGGTAAGGTTTCACCCAAAATACGCCCTTTTGAAAGGGCGATGGTTAATGCTTTGCTCATATTAATTTAAAACTCGTGAAATTTTAGCACCCAAAGCACCGAACTTTTCTTCGATACATTCATAGCCACGGTCAATGTGATAAATACGGTCTATTTTCGTATCACCTTCCGCCACCAAAGCAGACAATACCAAGCTGGCTGAAGCACGAAGGTCGGTTGCCATAACCGGCGCACCTTTAAGCTTATCGCAGCCTTTAATAATGGCGGTATTCCCCATCACCTCGATATCAGCACCCATTCGCAACATTTCGTCTACGTGCATAAAACGGTTTTCAAAAATGTTCTCAATCACTCGACCAACGCCAGTTGCCACTGAGTTAAGAGCAACAAATTGCGCTTGCATATCGGTTGGGAAAGCCGGATAAGGAGCGGTACTAATATTAACCGCATTTGGTCGACGCCCTTCCATATCCACTTCAATCCAATTTTCGCCACAAGTGACTTTCGCACCCGCTTCTTCTAACTTAGCTAACACCGCTTCTAATGATTTAACATCCGTATCAATCACTTTGACTTTACCGCCCGTGATCGCTGCAGCAACTAGGAAAGTACCAGTTTCAATGCGGTCAGGCATAACAGGGTAAGTTGTGCCATTTAGTGACTCAACACCATCAATCACAATGGTATCTGTTCCGTGACCAGTAATCTTCGCACCCATGGCAATCAAACACTCAGCCAGATCAACCACTTCAGGTTCACGAGCCGCATTTTCCAAGATCGTTTGACCTTCCGCTAAAGTCGCCGCCATTAACAAGTTCTCTGTACCTGTTACCGTCACTTTATCAAAGAAAATACGAGCGCCCTGTAAACGACCGTCTACCGTTGCGACAATGTTACCGCCAGTCACATCAATTTTTGCACCCATGGCTTCCAAACCACGTAAATGCAAATCGACAGGGCGACTACCAATGGCACAACCGCCAGGCAAGGACACAACAGCGCGACCAAAATGACTCACCAATGGACCCAACACCAAGATAGAAGCACGCATGGTTTTCACCAATTCATAAGGCGCTTCACAATTATTAAGTGTTGAAATATCCAGTTGCACACTCATTTTTTCATCCACTACCACGCCACAACCCATGGAACCTAAAAGCTCCAACATAGTCGTAATATCGTGCAAGTGAGGCAAATTCTTTATGGTAATCAAATCCTTGGTTAACAAGGTCGCCGCCAAAATAGGTAACGCGGCATTTTTAGCACCTGAAGCTCGTACAACACCATTTAAGGGCGATCCACCCGTAATTAAAAGCTTATCCATACAATCAATCTCTTATAATATTTTTTTACAGCTTACTGGCTTGTTCAGGCGTGTAAGTTTTCATGGTAACGGCGTGAATAGCACCACTGGCAATAGCATCTTGTAAATGAGAATAAACTAGCTGCTGCCTCTTTACCGTTGACATGCCTTCGAATTCGCTCGACACGACAACTACTCTAAAATTACAACCCTCTCCTTCTGCAAGAACTTCACTCTCACGGATAGAAGATTCCAAAAGTGCTTTTACTTCACCTGCGTTCACAGTCGCTCCAATCATAAATTGTTCTATAATGACGATATTCTACCCTAGTCACGCCAACTTCTTAACACCCTCTCACGATTCAATTAACAAAAAAGCACTTGTTTTCTAACATTTTATCGATTGATGACGCTTCTTTCTCATTTCAAATGGCGATACGCGCTTTATTTCACGGTGTCCAAATATAAGTTAGGCTAACTGTACTTTCTGTCCAGACCTAGTCTCTCATGATTGTAGAATCATAACCATTGCCTTGATGCATGAGAACATGCGCAACCGATCGACTCCTTTCGCAATAAGTTAACCTCTCGCTTTATTCACCCTACCTACAAAACACTCTCTACTTAGGAGAATCCATACAAGCAAAATGAAAACCCATCTCGCAAGCGCCCCACCCCCTTCCTTCTATACAGATCAATAACTTATTAATTTTCAAATAGATAGGTTTATTCAAAATAACAAATCGTTGCAATTCCCCTCATAAAAGACACTCGCCACTCACCTACAATCCAGCCAAATCTTCAAAGCAAGGGGCGGGTTATGTTTCGTAGAGTTTGCGTGTTTATTATGTTCTTTTCAGCCTATGTGTCAGCAGGCTATTACGATGGCACCGAAGGATTAACCGGTGAAGCATTAAAAGCCAAACTCCACACCATCATAGATGGCCAAAAAGCCCTCAAATACACAAAGAGTGGCAATACAGATTGGTACGATGGTGTAAAAATGGATGTGTGGGAAGCTCTGGTTTACACCGACTCTGCTTGCCCAGATGACAGGCCAAAATGCGGATTAGTACAAATGTTGTACTTAGATGACGTGAGACACATAGACCAAGCAAACCGAGGAAAAAGCAAAAACGATTCATGGGATCGTGAACACGTGTGGCCAAAATCCCGTGGTTTCAAAAAACAAAGCCAAGACGGTTACACAGATTTGCATCACCTGCGCCCTGTTGACCGCAACATAAATGGTGCACACAGCAACTATGGCTACGATAACGGTGGCAAACCAGTCTATGACAAGCTAGTCGATGGCAGCCAAGTCTTATCTGGTGCTTATCTAGACAAAGCCAATGAATCCTTCGAACCAACAGACAGAGCCAAAGGTCAAATCGCTCGCATGCTTTTTTACATGGCAATTCGCTACGAAAAAGGTGACAGCGCCTCACCAGAGAATATGCCTGATTTAATTATATTAGACAGCAACGAAAAACAAAGCGGACAGCCTTCCATCGGCGACTTGTGCACGTTACTTGAATGGCATGAAGTGTTTGCTGTAAGCCACTTTGAAAAACGTCGAAATGATCGAGTGGAAGAACTACAAGGCAACCGAAATCCTTTTATCGATCACCCTGAGTTTGTGGATGCGATATGGGGAAGTAAGTGTTCATAGACCAATAGAAAACAGGACAGGAATTTAACGTGTCCGCTTTCACATATTGAAATAGCGCCTATCTAACGGTCGTCGCTAGTGCAAGCACATAGTGAACTTGCGCAAGTACCTCGCACGTCTTTATCGAATGTCGCTCTCATCTTATGAAAGCGACATTTAATGGTTAAAGACTTGTATTTATTGGGCTAGAGACAAGCGCCTTAGCAACTCAATGGCGGCATGTTGGCGGCAAATCACAAGTCTTTTTTGATAAAAACGTTTTGTTCAGTCACAAACAAACTACCCGAAGGTGGTTTTAACTATCAGCTTCTGAAACTATTTTTTCGTATCGGTATTCTGTTCATCCGGAGTTGCCACAGGCGTTATTGGATGGAGTTTTATAGTGTAAACCTCTTTTACATAAAGATAAAAAAACATAAATGACATAAATAGCACAACCAACCCTATAACAGATGAGCTAAATTTAATCCCAGACTTTGATAGTTCAATAGATGTCTTAGCATCCCCAGTACTGCCTTTTTCTCGCACGGAATCGGATTTAAACTGCAAGTAGGATAAGTAAAAACCACCTAAAACAAGAGTAGAAACAATAAAGAAAATCGCAATAGTAACCCAGTGTTGTGTTCTATAACCAGTTTCAGCTATCTTCATCAATTGTATTTGATGTAGTGCGTGTTCTCTGAGAAGGTTTTCCTTCACCGCTAACAATTCAGAATTACTATTACTCGTAGCGATGTCATATTGAAATCTAGCCTTCATACCATCAGCTTGAAGATCTTTAATATCTTGAACACTTGCATAGCTGGTAAGTGAAAATGAACATAAAAATATCAAAAAAAACAAATCAAAACCCTTCATATTTAATCTCCCTGATTTTGACAAAAAATTGAGCTACGATATATGTCCATAGTACAAATTTCTTTTAATTCTAATGGCTTAGTTACGGAATGAAAAATGACTTCTGTTGTGTCCGGCAAATCCTGACAACTATCGCATAATATTCTAGAGTTCACTTTAGGGAGTGCTTTCAAAGTTTTAAATTGTAATGGAATTTCCTTTTCAAACGAAAAACAAGATGAAGAAAATAGAAGTAACAAAAAATACACTAGAAGACTTTTATTCATATTTTTCTCCTTATTAATAGCCCATTGTCCTTATCTCGTACTCAATCTACTCAAAGCTATCTGGCCAGCCATTTTCTTCAACATAAACTTTAAGGTTTTTTGGTCTATAACTTGGGTCGCTATCCCAACGTCTCTTAACCGATTTATGAATCAGAACGTTACCTTTTCCATGACCTATCGGGCGAAGATGCTTATCTCTCAATCTATAAAATGACCGCCGAGAATTGTTCAGCTTAGGCAAGTCATCTGAGTCGACGACAGAAGTCCAATGTGGCTCAAAACCTAGGCCAAAGCCTAATGCTTCACTAACCATCCAGTGCATTGGATCATCTGATGCAATTAAACCGCGCTTATCCGGCTTATAACTACCTCCAACATCACAGTGAACACCAGAAAACCATGTCTGTTTAATATCAGCCCCTGGGCGTGGCTCCCAAATAGTTGGTTGAAAATCGGACCTATGTTCATCAATCGCCATCGCATGACGCGCCGCCCCAACATTACTCCCAAGCTTTGAATCATAAAATTCATCTTTATCTTCAAACATTCCCAAAAACGATATTGGAATGCCCATTGCACCAACGGTATCCCAAACGCCAACAAACTTTATATTCCTGTTTTCATGAGAATAGGAAGAGCGAAATTCAATGGCATTTTGTCCATTTGGCTTATTCGCTTTACCAGATTTTTTATATAAATTAAAAGCTTCTTGAACCCTATTGGCATTAGGGCGTTTTAATATTCCACAATTATTTATCAAGCCACATAAAGATCTAACGGTATAAGCGCCTCGACTAAATCCAAATAGAAATATTTCATCTCCGTCAGAATAGTTCTGAATAATGTACCGATATCCGTCCATGATATTCTTATGAACTCCTAGCCCAGTTGTGCCGCCCATCACAGAACTGTAGTAAGACCCAACCCCCCAATCGTAAAACACCTGTTGCTGAGTTCCATCATCAGCCACAGGCTGAATCGAACGAGCGAACTTCAATACATTGGTAGGAAAGTCTTTCTTGAGATCTACTTCTGGCTTATTCCATGTACCATCAGCACATATAACTATCCGCTTCGCCATCCTAATCTCCTAAATTTTTACCACATAAAGTGGCTAATACTTTATTAAAAAATGAATTCACGATTTTCCTGTATTTAAAAGATACAAAGCGGATATTTATACAAAATAGACGTCACCACACGTATCTAATAATTTACATTTATATACACTATTCATTCAGAATAGTACAAAAAACAACCAACCCAGGCATTTTAATTAAAAATAACCATTCTCACTTTATTGGTCAATCATTGGGATGGCTGACCACGGCTGTACTTACGAACCACACCCGTCACCACGCCGAAAATCTCCAACTCACACTCTTCCGTAATATGTATGGCTTTATAGGCTTTGTTTTTCGGGCGAAGCAACACATTGGGCTTCAGCTCAAGCGTCTTCACCGTGATTTCACCATGAATGCACGCAATCACAACGTCCCCATGCTTGGCCGTGAGAGACCGATCAACCACCAACACATCATCGTGAAAAATGGCCTCCTCCTTCATAGAATCGCCACTCACTCGTACAAAGAAAGTGGCATTAGGATCGGCAATACACAAATCATTTAAATCCAACGTTTTCTCAACAAAATCTTGCGCCGGTGATGGAAAACCCGCCGACACAGAATCGCCATAAAGCGGAATCAACACTCTATTTTGTGCAATGTAAGAAGCGGAGCCGGATGCCCCAAGATATGAAACACGCATAAACCACCTGAAACCTTACTGTATATTTATACAGTAAGGTTTCAGAGATCGATAAAGGCCAAATGAAATTTTGCAATAGATAGGACTTCCGTTTTTACGACCGGAAATGAGGCGGGATTTCAAGAATGACGAAGGTTAAGGTAAAGTAGCGAGATCAATTACCTATTCAAGGGCGTCACCATGCTCAAGCTCATCAAGCAAATCTACAGCGATCTCACTGAATTTTTCCTACTACTGTTTACTGGTGTTTTTGCCGGATCAATTTTCACCTTGGCCTACCTTAAGACCTGGCAAGAAGGCGATGTGACCTTTGCAGACATCGGTGGGATGCTGGCGGGTGCTGCTACTCTAGGCCTATTTCTTGCTGGCTTATCTTGGAAAAAGCAAATTAGTTACCAAAATAATCTTAAAGCCCTTTCAGACTGGTATATAAGATCACTCAGTTATAATAGATATTTGAAGGATACGTTAGGAAGCAGCCTAGCTGCTTACACGTTCTTCCGAGAAGAGCTCCATGAAATTAAATCTAATGGGAGAAGTATTAAAGATGAACTTGAAACAACAAAAGATATCCAGGCTCGTTCAATTTTAGTTAGTGATCTCGAAAAAAATGATCAAGAACTGACGAAAATAAGAGAATATTGGCATATACACCAAAAAGAATATCTTAATGCATATTATGAAAGTAAAAAGCAAAAATACCCCCTACAAGATCTAGAGAGTATTTTAATATCATTGCTTACTGACCAAGCACAAAAAAATGAACTACTCCAGTTGAATGAATACTTCCGTTATGATGGAAAAGAAGTTGGTGTTCACGGTCTAAAAACATATGAACACCAGTTTCATAAAACGATTGATGATAAAAAAATAGCAATTGATAGGTTTTACACCAAATCAATAACAGAACTTCACTAACCTTCTCCGAAGTGTCGGCCTGTAGCGTTTTTGATGCGTTCGATGGTTTGGTCGACCCATGCGGGGTTGGTTTGGATTTTGGCGAGTTGTTGTTGGTAGTTGCGGATGGTTTGGACCATGTCCATGATGTCGGTAGCGGAGACGACGGCGATGCTTTCGGTAATGCCTAGGGATTTGGCGACGTCATTAATGAGTTTGAGTTTTTCGTCGTCTTGGATGGGATTGGGTAGGCTTTGTTGGGTGGGTTCTGGCGGTTGTTCTGTTTGGGCTTGGTCGAAGGCGCGGATGACTTCTAGGTTGAACTTCGGGCTGATCCACATGGCGTAAGCGTAAACCAGTTCTTTGCAGACATAGGTGCCTACTCCCCTAATCGTATTTACTGGGTTGTCCAGATCTTAAGAACTTTCAATTTCGGAAATTAATTCTTGTGTGGTTTCTAATCGTAAAAAGTTTGCTGGCTGATGCTTCTTGCTTGCACCAGATACTTTATGAAGATCATTAAGAGAATACAGTCCGTCGAGTGTACGGATGTCTTTTGAAGCAATCATTAAGTGAGCCATCTTTGGCCTCCTACGGTCTAAGTTAGACCACCTAAACAAGGTCTCAAACTTATTAAGGTGGTGGATCTAAATTCAGGTTGAGACTACCGCCCGTAGGAACGGCCAGCACGAATGCTGCCCAAACAAAGACCCACCATAACAGGCGGACTCCGGCCACAAAAAAACACGCGGTGCGTGTTTTAGGCCGCTACGGTTCAAACGGGGTCTCAATCCCGACACTGGATTTTGCCAGTGCAGTGAAATAGTAGATCAGGAAGCGCAGGAGGTCAAGATAAGGCTAAAACTGGATTAAATAGACTATTTAATGGACAAGGGGATTAGTCAATCGGCCTTCTTAAGGTTTAGCCTTTCTTGCATAAGGTTATAAATTTCGATCGCAATTTCAGGGCTAGCTTTATCCTCAAATATAGACTGTGCAGATAGCCAAGCAATATTTAAAGTGTCATTTACATCAACCGCAGCATCACGAATCTCACTAGGTATGCTTTTATTTACTTTTAAATGAATGTCAAATGCGTTTTCAATTTTCATTTTAATAATCCCTTAGATTTATATTAAATCATCATACTTACAAGGTTAGTTACAACCCAAATCAGTATAATCACTAAGCTTAAGTTAAACTTAGCAAGTTTTTCAAAAGCCTGAAAGTCTAGTTTTTTTCTAGATGGGTCATTTCTGTATATATTTGTATCAAGTATTACGTGATGCATGTGTAAAACTCCATTTTATTAAGGTTTCAGAATAGTTTAAGTTAAATAAACCAATTCATTAAATTAAAAACCAAAAATCAAATAAATAATCAGAACATGAACCTTTATGCTAACTGCACAGCTAAAAATTGCTCGATGTCTTTTATCATGTTTTTTACATCATTTTCAGAAAAATCATTTGGTTTACCATGAGCTGCGCTATTTCGGATATCCGCTAAAGCCGTGATTCTTTTTTGCTGCAATTTATTATAAACACCTTTTTTAGTGAGATCAGCATTCATTTTATCTAACTTTCCAGTAAGAATACTTTCTCGAACACAAAGATCTCTAAGAGCTGTTTCTAGAACAACACCAGCAATCACCGCTGAAGCAAGCTTATAACCACTATTAAGTAATTCATTAGCTTGCTCAAGCTCACTATCAAAAACATCAGCTTGAATTAAGTTCTTTATTGATGTTAAAAAACCACCCTTATAATCATCCATTGCAGCAATAAAAACACTCTGCAATCTTTTAAATACATCAGAAGTCGATTCATATTGATGAGTTTTTTTTGCCTCAAGAAATTCAGAATAATGAATAGACTCCTTACCACAAGAGCTTATAAGCAAACTTTTAACTTTCACTTCCCAAACTAAGAGGGCAGCTTCATCCATTTTATAGTAACCACCATCAACAGGAACAATTGTAGATTCTAATAATGGAACCTCTTTAAATAACTCATCAAATCTATTCGATAATTTGTTTAGCAAAACTAATCTCCATATATATTGAATTTTAAAGTGAAGTACCTTCTTTAAATCACTGATCTTAGTATACTTTTTTATTAATACAAGACTTATCTAACTTCCTCCCCCACTCCCCCAACGCTTTGCGCATCTGTTCTCTGGAATGGGTGTGCATGTAGCGTTTTTATAACCAGCTAATTAGATAACATCATCCAACTTGCCATTGATCCAAGGCTCAACGAATTGAATGTAAAGAGTGGTTAGAGAAGCCCGCCATTCAGCATCATTATGTGCATCAGGACCTATTATGGTTAACAGTAAGTATTTATCATCAAGATCATCATAGGCATAAATGAGCCAATAGTCGTTCTCGGGGTCTCCCGCTTTAGTCGTTCGATAGCGAACTTGATCTATTCTGGGGTAACGCTTTGACCATTCTTTAGCGAGTTTTTCAG
The DNA here is from genome assembly GCF_003314975.1 of Marinomonas aquiplantarum. GTDB lineage: Bacteria > Pseudomonadota > Gammaproteobacteria > Pseudomonadales > Marinomonadaceae > Marinomonas > Marinomonas aquiplantarum. Next base: position 100,849 of record NZ_QNRF01000005.1, on the reverse strand, counting down.
TAACTGCAAGGTGAATATGATATACAGTAGGATGGCTTAGTTCTGCATCCCGTCCAAAGTAGTCAGGAAGCCTGCCATAAAGCTTGTAGGACTCAAATGAGTTTTTATGAAGTTCCCAGTTATCAGCTAATCTGAACAAGGAAGTGGTTTGAACAATAGGCAAGCTATCCCTTAGCTAATTGCTCTTTGGAAGTAGGAAAAGACCCATGCTTCTTGAAGTAAGCAAACGCAGCGTCTCCAACGGCAGCAGCAGACTTAACGTCTTTCGCGGTCGCTTTTGGCTTTTCTTGTCTTGCTTTAGGTAAAGGCATAAGGTTTATCTCTCAACTATTTTACTCTTTGACGGTACCGTCAATGCTTATAATAGTTAAGCTAGCTTAAAAAGCACAATTGTTTAAAAGTATTAACATGGTTAAAGCGATTAATTTATGTTAATACCAACTCATCAATTTGTGTGACTACTTATCCCAAAAAAGCCGCACGAATGCGGCTTTCAACACTTAATCAGAAACCACCTAACCCAGTGAATAGTGAATCACCTCTAGTTTGTTAGGCACTACTCTGAAGGAGAATTAAATTTACTGATAAAGCCTGGAAGATGTTTGTTATAATGTCTTTTTTGAAGATTGTATACACACAGATCGAAGTCTTCCTTTCTCTTACAAATTTTTGTTACTAATTCGCCATTCTCCTCGAATCCTGCCCGAGCTGCAATCATAAAAGCATGGCTAACGTCACGGCAAACATCCTCTTTGCTCCTGCTTTCATCCGTAATAAGTTTCTCTCCTTTCATACACTCTATTAATAAATCATCTTCATATTCCTTCAATGAGAACCGATTTTCTTTATTAAAAGGGGAGCTACTGCAACCTGCTATAACTAATAAAGCAACAAGAAAAACCCCATTTATTTTGTACATAATTTTTTCCTTAGTGTAAAAGCATCCAATATAAGATTATTTCTATTAAAAATTGATTTATCAATCTTAATAGCAAAGAAAGACTAAATGAGAATACAAGCAGTTTCAACATAGCTCCTCCCCTGCTGAAGCATAAGAAGACAAAGCGTCGACTATATTTTCAGCTCCGAAGTAAAAACAATATTCAACGATCTATTCTGTTTTTCCAAATACCCAACGCTTTGCGCATCTGTTCTCTCGAATGGGTGTGCATGTAGCGTTTGTCCAGTCCGTCCCGTTCGTGGTTGAGTAACATTTCCCCTCTTTCCATTACAAGAAAGCCCAGTCGATCCCTGCTCTTCTTGTCTTGCCAGCTGTCACGAGCGAGTTTGCGTATGTCGTGGCTGGTGCCGTTGGCACTGAATACGTAGTCGCCTTGTTTGGGTAAGCTGGCGATAAGATCCATGGCCTGTTGGGTGATGGGCAAGCGGCATTCGTTGCCGTTTTTGGTGTTCTCGGCGGGCAGGTACCATTCCAACATGTTGGTGGAAAAGTGCGACCATTTGGCAAGGCAGGTTTTGACTGTTCTAGCACCAGTGATGAACTAAATAAAACTAACTTGTCATCTAGAACTCCCTTTAAGAACGTAAACAACGCTTCCTCCTTCCTCCCTTCACAAAACTGAAAATAAATTACGACCAATTCGTCTTTCTCTTCGCTCTCGGGAAAACTAGCCGTATCCCAATCCTGTAATTTTATGACATAATAACGACACTCATTTATTGCTGTCTTTTGGGGCAATGCCCCATAAGTCACCACTTTTACTTTTTACGATCATTTAAATGCAAGCAGACACTTTGAATACCATTGACGCTACGTCAGATAACACAAGCGATACACTAGACCGACGCTTCTCCGTCGCACCCATGATGGATTGGGCATACTTTTAGAAAACCTTTTTTATTTCAATAAGATATATTCCACTTCATTTTTCTTTAGCATTTTTTTAGCATTTCGATTTTTCTTTCATTCGAATTTCACGCCTTTTTGTTCAAAAAACGCACTCCATATGTAATGATTAAAAAGCTCAAGGAATGAGCAAATTACCCATAAAGGAGACGACATGGAAAGTTTAAAGGTACTTCTCAGAGATTTGGAATGCATTTCACTTGCTGATATTTCAGCGTTACCAGAATCAAACCAGCACATTATTGCTGAGCACCTTGAAGAGCTTCAAGACGAGTTGAAAGAGGCTTTAAATAAGGAACGGCAATACAATACTGCACATTGCTAAAAGCAGTATTTGGAAGGCTACGCAAGACTGTTAATTTTGCGTAGCCTTAGAACCAAATGAGGCCGACGAGCAGAAACTTTATTGAGTAATTACATCATCATATTCTCGAGTAGCATTGCTGACTAGACATCCAATCAATGCACCTAAAGCACCAAACATTAATGCACTTTTAATATTTGGTTTTCCTCCTGAAATGTAGGCTCCAGCAAATCCACCAACAAATCCAACCCCAGTAGCTGCAATCTGAGGGCTGTATTTTTTCCCTGTAAGTAAAAAGCTAGACACTTGTTCGCAGTTGTTAGAGAACAACTGATATTTAGTCTCTTTGCTTAATAATGTCTGCACTCTCGCATTTAGCTCGCCTACATCAGTATGTTGGTTGCTAATGACTTTCACAGCCTTACCGTCAGCAAACTCTTCTAGCCCCACAACTTCAGTATGGTTAGACGGTGAGTTGTGAACCACTTGGTTGTTGCCTAGGTACACACCGCTGTGTTCAACGATGCTTTTTGAGCGATATAACTTATCACCCGGTTTAATTTTTGAATCCATTTAAGATATCCTTATAAATATAGGTTTAATTTAATGTTTTACGTTTTACGTAAAACGCTACCTTAAACCTAAATTAAATCGTTGTAAACAAATTTATTCCATTTGTGTTATGGTGTGCACATGAGCATTCAAAAAGTTACTTATTCAGCAATATTGGGCGTGGTTCTTTCGAACTTACGTAAACAACAAAGTATTGAGCAAGGAAAGATGGCAGAGCTAATGGGGCTGTCTCAGGCGAGCTATAGCCGTTTAGAGGCTGGTAAAGCCACATTTAGTATTGATCAAATGTATCAAGCAGCCATCGCGCTAAACGTATCAATGACAGATATTGTTGGTAGAATTGAAACGTATTCAAAGGAACTTAAAGCCCAAGGCTATGCCGTTGAACCTCAGATACGGGGCAACACCACTCAAGCGTCAAAGTCCGAATCATCAGATACGACAGGCAAAGTAATTGCTGGTGCGGCATTAGGCGCACTTGTGATGGCACTTCTTTCAGGTAGATAATTCTTAAAGCACAACAAAGCCCACCGTTTGGTGGGCTTTGTTGTGTCTATGGCTTAGAAATCAACGAGGTTACGTTGGGTGATGTCTTTTAGTCGGGTGATGTTGTCGTTTACCCAGTCGGGTGTGCGGAGCTGGGCGATTTGGGTTTGGTACAGACGCACAGCTTGAATAAGGTCGACGAGTTCTTTCGAGGGAACCACCACTGGGTTGCTTTCCAGTTTCATGGCTTTGATCATGTTGTTGAGGACTTGGTATTTTTCGAGGTCTTGGAAGTGGTGTGTTTGGTTGGCTGGGGCGGGAAGGTGTTTTTGTTCGTGGAGTTGTTTTTCCATTTGATTGAAGGCTTTTATGTAGGCTTCTTTGAACTGAGCGGCTCTTGCACCGGTGAAGCCCATCGCTAAATAGACGAAACCATCTTTAGTGATGCGATACATAGGGCGCAACTCCCCTTTTCCGTCTTCATATTCAACCACCTCAAAATTGAGGGCGTTAAATTCAGCGCTGCAATCCAAGCTTTCAATCTTACGCAAAATGTTGTCATGACGCTTGCCAAAGCACTTGGCGATGTCGGTAGAAGTCGTAACGATTTGATCATTACTAATTTGAACGGATGGAGCATTATGAGCAATCTGTTTATCAGCCATCTGTGGCCTCCTTCGGTCAGTTTATTGACCACTCCTTGAGTGTGAGAGTCTCAATGGGTGGTGGGTCTAAATCAGGATCTCACAACCGCCCGAAGGAACGGCCCAGCCGAAGCTGGCCCAACAAAGACCCACCATAACAGGCGGACTCCGGCCACAAAAAAACACGCGGTGCGTGTTTTAGGCCGCTTCGGTAAAACGGGGTGAGATTCCCGACACTGGATTTTGCCAGTGCAAGAGAAATACTAGATCAAGATGCGGGAGGGGTCAATGGCTAGATCGTTACTGAAAAAGCCCTTCATCCAAAGTGCATGCCTCTTCTGGAATTATTTTAATATTTGATCTTTTTAAATTAGTTCCTTTAAACTTTTCTTTATTAGAAAATAATAAATTTATTTTTTTACAAAATAAATCTGGATCTTCCTTATCCAAATGAAACTCAAACTCTATAAATGAATTATCGTCAAAAATAGAATTTACAACATCAAATTTCAAAAAATGACTCCTAAGCCTAATTGTTGTGCCTTTAAAATAATAATTTTGAGCCAAAAACTCACTAGCATTAAAGATAGATATTTTTGAATTGATAATAGACTTAATTTTTTTATCTTTTAAATCAAAAGCTCTCGCCTGATCAAGAACCACTTCAGCCAACTCTTTACTAAAATCATCTAAATTAATAACACCATCATATTTTTTATTAATTACTCGATCAATATAATCATCTATTCTCAAATCATTTAAATCAAAATCTCTATAATACAAATAATCACATCTAAATCTATCTTGACTGACATCATATCGACGCATATATCTACTATATATTTCTTTTTTCATATAAATACAATTAGTGACACTATGTAAAAAATAATCAATACCCATAACCTTTGACAAAAAATTAGACGACGTTCCTTTTAGAGTGAAAACAGAATCATCAATTATTATTTCAGCCTCATCAATCTGAAAAGAATTATAAACAACCTTAGACTTATAAGCATAAAATTCATAATTATTATTTTCATTAAAAAAAACTATTTTATTAGAACTAATTATTCTATATCTAAATCTTTCAAATTCAGGCTTATTTAAAACATTTGACCTTATTATTAAATTATTTCCAAAACTAACAGTAAAATTATAGTTAGCATGTTCATCCCTATTATTAAATGATATGGAGTTGACACTTTTTTTCACACATAATTTTAAGGTAGATAACTTTTCACTTTCACAAAAAGCTGAGCCAGACTGAATATCAACAATAGAATTCTTAATATAATTTATAGCAACATTGCTATCATTAATATATGAAAAATCAAAATAATCAATATTATAATTATTGCAATTTTTTGCCGGATAAAGATGATCCTTAAAATCTTGATTATAACCACAAACCCCAATTAACTGTAATTCGGTGTCATTCAATAAATACCCTGAAAAATTATTATTATTATTGCCAATTTTGATTTTAGATTTATAAGAGGTAATAAAAGAACTCGACACATCTTCAATGTTAAATTTTAAAGAAGAATTGAATATATTTAAAAGTGATTCCCCACCCTCTAGGTTCAAAGAATATCGGCCACCAAGACTTCTATTACTTATATCTAAATTCATATCATTTCTATAAGATGAAACTATATTAAAAGCTTCAGAATAAATATCAGACCTTGTATTCGGATCAGCTAAAATAGAATATGCTGACACTTTATTCGTCAACTCCAATGTTTTACTTGCAATTTCGTTAGACTTCCTAGCCTCTATTACCTGCCAAACACCTAAACAAATAACTATAAGCAGGGTAATTGCCGCACAAAACTTAACGAGAGGATGTTTTGGTTCTTTTTCCAAAAAAAGAACTATATAAACATAATTAATAAAATAGCTTCCTGTTTTTTTAAGGAACTCTTTATGTAATTGATGTCTCTTTTTACTCTCTACACTCTCTGTATCTTCTGAATCATGCTTGTCCACAGCCATTCCTTAAGCAATTTTTACACAATCTTTAAAGTACAAGATTCGCACAGCATTGAAAAGTCCATTCAGAGCGATATCACAATAATTTAATCAGGCAGGTTGTGTAGCCACCACGCTACACCGATACCCTGCTTTGCTGTCGCCGCGGGCGGTGACTTTGTCGATGGACCAGTTGCCGCGCATTTCGGGTGGGAAGGTGTCGTTTAGGGTGAGGATGCCTTCGGCAACGAGTTTGGGGTTGCCTGGTAAGTCGAGGGTGACGCTGGTGCCTTGGCGTTGGCTTTTGATGAGGTCGTCTTGGCAGGCTTGTTGGGCGTTGGCTTGGCTGTCGTAGGTTTGGCGCAGTTTTTTGAGGCCGATGAAGATTAGGCGCTATTTTTCATCTGCCCCCAAATTCTCCAAATTCTATAGTTATGTTTGTAACTGCTTCCATGACATTATTGACTCATGAACTATGTTCAGGAGCTCATTGTTTTTGATGTTTCGCGGATGATTTAACTCGGCTTTATCTGCAATGACCTCGGCCAAACCATTTATAAATTCAACCCCTTGATTCTTATAATTCGTTTTCTCAGAGCCATTGAGTTGAACGAGAACTGAGAAGCCCACCAAACCACTGCTACAGTTTACATCGATATAGTACTCGTCATCTTGTTCCAAGAGAAACCATGCCGCCGGACTGTGTTCTACTACGTTCACTTAATCTGCACTCCTGAAAGCAATTAAGGGGCTCAGCCCCATTTATCTCTACAGTTTCTATAATTCTATACGATCAATTAAAAAAGATACTATATAAAGAGGTGCCCAATGATCCCACAGCCAAAATACCTGAAATAAAGATTGACCATATGGCAATATTCTTGGCTTGTTGTGCTGACTTCACCGAGTGCTCGAATTCAATGAGCCCCATGTAACCAAACAATGCATCCGGTTTTAAATTCCAATTTCGAACTTCACTAGAGTCCATCTCATGCGAAACATTGGAATCGAGGGTATAAATAGCTTGCCCTGTCGTTACAAATTCTGAAAAACCCATTCCAGTTTCGTTCAAAGCCTCTCCAACAGAAAAGGTCTTTTTCTTTATAGAAAAAGATATTAGCTTCATAGTTCTATCTTTATGCAGTTCTTCGGGAGTAATCCCTTCACTTAAGTTTTTAGATTCACCTACCATCTACATTTCCCTTTTAACGTAAGCTGCTGATATCGTGATCATTTGATACTAAGCACTTTCCCCCCTTCTGCCAATAAAAAAACCTCAAACCACCTCACTTGCAACAATAGAACACCGATACCCTGCTTTGTTGTCGCCGCGGGCGGTGACTTTGTCGATGGACCAGTTGCCGCGCATTTCGGGTGGTAAGGTGTGGTTTAGGGTGAGGATACCTTCGGCAACGAGTTTGGGGTTGCCGGGGAGTTCTAGTTGTACGCTGGTGCCTTGGCGTTGGGTTGGCTGTCGTAGCTTTGGCGGAGTTATTTAGAATCAATAAAAATTAAGTATTATTTTTTATTTGCCTCAAAATTCTACTATGGCTTTATTAAGTATTGAGCACCTAAACTATTTGCACGGTCCCGACAATTTGGTAATAGTTCTTGAATGTTTTCCTTAAAATACTTTATTGCTAGCTGAAAATTCCACGCATAATGATCAACGTTATATCCGAAAGAGACTTCTGGGAGTTCTAAATCTTCACACATGGAGGCATCTATAAGCCATTCTATAAAGCACTCTATTTCTGTATTGTTTTCAATATCTAACTTAGAAGCACGCAATGCAAATGATTCAGAGAATGAGAAGGTTTTAGCAGAAGGAAATTCATACCAAGGCTTTTTAGAGCAAAATTCTGGTCCTTTTACTGATAAGTCCATTAATGCCTCTGACGGCTCGTCTTCAATAAGAATTTGTTGGTCTGCCCAAGCAATAACGTCCTCATTTGTGAGAAAACCTTCCTTCCATAATCCCATTACATTTTCGATATGACTCATTTTTTTCATGCTTATTTCAATAGTGCGCATGCGCGTTTAGTCATTTACCTACAGCCTGCTATTTCTTGGCTATAAACCCTTATTCTTTGATACTAAGCACTTTCACACCATCTGCCAATAAAAACCCCTCAAACCACCTCACTCGCCACAACCGAACACCTGTACCCTGCTTTGCTGTCGCCTCGGGCGGTGACTTTATCGATGGACCAGTTGCCGCGCATTTCGGCTGGGAAGGTGTGGTTTAGGGTAAGGATGCCTTCGGCAACGAGTTTGGGGTTGCCGGGGAGTTCTAGGTGTACGCTGGTGCCTTGGCGTTGGTTTTTGATGAGTTCTTCTTGGCAGGCTTGGGTTGCGTTGGCTTGGTTGTCGTAGGTTTGGCGTAGTTTTTTGAACGGTGCGGTTCCGACGGCGACGGTGTGTTCTTCCCCTGTGTTGCTGTTTGTCCAGTTGGCTTTTACGCCTTTTATGCGCTGGCGGCTGGGTCTGTCGAGTTGGGCGTTGATGAAGCGCGCCTGTTCGCTTGGGGCGTTGTTGCTTGGCAAGGTCACCACTACAGGCGGGATGGCTTGCCCTGTGATGGTTTTCACCTGGCCGCGCTTGGCGAGTACGTACAGGTCGTTGACGGGTTTGGCGATGGCGTCTCGTTCCCGCGCGATACGCGCCAGAAAGGCGCTGTCGGTTTCGTCGATTTGGTCTAGGTGTTCGATAGTGAGGCTTTCAAACTCTTTGGCCACCCGTGGGCTGAATCCGTGGGGCGTGACGACGTGGCGGAACAGGTCGGCAAGGCTGACGTTTTCGAAGGTGCGTGTGCGGCGTTCTTTAAAGCCGGTGTTGTCGTCCACCTGAAACGGTGCGGCGGTCGCCACTATGGTCACGCTGGGCGGAAACAGCTTCGGCACGATGCGGGTAATTTTGAACTGGCCTTTGTCGATCAGGTTGTCGCCGTAGCCTTCTTGCCACGTGAGCACCGCGCCCTCTTTGGGCAAGCCTGTTTGCCCTGTGGTGTCGATGTGCAAGGTGAGTTGGTCGCTTTGCGTGCCTGCGGCGTCGATGCGCTCCCACAAGGTTAGGAGGTTATTGATGATGCGCTCGCCTGCTCCGCTCACGCGCACTCTTGGCAAATAGTTGGATGGTTTGTCTAGTCCCATATGTTGGTTACCGTCTCGGCTGCTTTTTCTGACAAGGTGGGGATTTGGATCACAACGCCAGCGGGAAGCACCGGCCCGTAGGCTTCTATGCCGGGGTTGAGTTCGAACAAGGCTTCTTCTGCTTCGTCGTCATTGCGTTTTAGGGCGATCCACAGAATGTTGGATATGGTGTCGCCGTCGCGGCTACGGATGGTTGTCATTGGCGTACTCTTCTAGCTCTAGGGTGAAAGCGAGGACGAAGGCGGTGCCGTCGTCGATGATCTTATCTTGTTTTTCTTGCAAGCGTTTGATGGTCCATTGGCCTAAGTTGTTGCCGTAGCCATCGGCCAGCACCAAAGGCTCTCGTTTGCTTTGCAAGGTGCGCAAGGCATTTAGATTGGTCATGCCCTCCCCTTGAAACCACGTGCCTGTGACGGTGATGTTTTCCAACTGTTGGCCGGTGTTTTGGCTCATCGGCTTTTGACCGTATCGCGCCACCGCGACCCAACCGCCGTCGCTAGTGCGCTGCAAACCCTCGTATGGCGTGCCTTCGCTCAGCGAAAACACAAAACCACCGAGCGACATCATCTGACGCATGATTACTCCTTAGATAAAAATGGAAAGACAGAAACGAAAAAGCCCATCAGAAGGATGGGCTTGGGGGTGTTTGGTTTGGGGTGCAGAGGTTCAGGGGGTTATCTGACGTTTGCTGTAACGCTAAATTTTAATTTCTTACTGTTTGGCCAATACCATACTTAGATTCCATGTAGTTCATTAAATCCTTCAAAGTTGATTCAATAGTTTCCATAGAATGAATCAAGTAATCATAAGAAATATCAATAAATTTTGGATCAACTGTAAGACCGACAACTTCATCAGCAATTTTTTCTAATTCTATAATTTTTTCTTTACTAATATTACTAATATTACCATTAGCATGAGCAACATAATTCCGTACTTTAGATATATTATTTATTTTATTCATGATCGCACTGGAAAACTGATAGTCATATCCTAAAACATGCTTCATATATTTATTTTGTTTAGATAAAGGGCTTCTTCCATTTATATCTTTAAGAGATAGCTCGTTATTTTCTTTTATCTTTGCATAATCTAACAATCGTTCAACCGAATTTTCGAAAAGAGCATATATCGAAACCACGAATGGCATTCTAATAATTCGTGGGAGTTCATCTTCAGCTATATTATAAACATGCTGATATTCATAGTACTCAGCATCTTTAAATGTTTTTTCTTCTTCCATTATGTAGTTTTCACAGACTGAATTCACGCCTTTTTCCATTTGAGAAAGATATGCACGTAAAACAATTAACTCAACTTTAATCTCAATACCCGGATATCGAAGATCCATAGGGAAGATTCCCTTTAAAGAAACCATTACATCTCCAAAATAGATAATTTTGTATGAAACATGTTCAACTCTTAAATTCATCAATCGTAAAACTATCCCTATACCCCATGAAAAAGCAACAACTAAAGCCCACTTTCGCAGGCTTGCTTTTGTTTGCTGCAAAGGCTTACCGCTTAGAAGTCTACGAAGTTGCGTTGGGCGTAGTCTTTGACGCGGGTGATGTTGTCGTTTACCCAGTCGGGGGTGCGGAGCTGGGCGATTTGGGTTTGGTAGAGTCGGATGGCTTGTATCATGTCGGTGATTTCACTCGCGGGTAAGACGACTGGGTTGCTGGTGAGTTTCATGGACGACACGATGTTGTTGAGCAGTTGGTACTTGTCCGTTTCTGCGACCGCGTTACTGTCGGTGGTCGCGGGAAGGTGTTTTTGCTCGTTGTGTTGTTTTTCCATCTGATTAAACGCGTTGATGTAGGCTTCTTTGAATTGGGCGGCTTTGGTGCCGGTGAAGCCCATGGCCAAGAAGACGAAGCCGTCGCGGGTGATGCGATACGCTCGATCTTGACGAGTTGCGCCCTTACCTACTTCCACATCAATTATCATCTCCTCAAAATTGAGGGCATGAAAATCTGCACTGCATTCTAGGTTTTCTATTTTGCGTAATATGTTGTCATGGCGCTTATGAAAGCACTTTGCGAGATCAGTCGAAGTGGTGGTGATTTGATCGTTAGTGATTTGTACAACGGGTGCGTCATTGCTTGAGATAATGTCCGTAGCCATATTTGGCCTCCTGTGATTTGCCTTATAAGTAAGACCACCTCAACGCCAATTAAGGTGGGCAAGCTATACGGGTTGGCGTACCAGTCACAGGGCTGGCGCGTCCGAAGACGCCCCGCACAACTTACCCATAACAGGAAAGCTATGCGCCAGACACAAAAAAACCGCTTTAAAGCGGCATCTGTATCCGCTGTGATTTCGGAACGCCAATCCCGAGCACTGGAATTTGCCAGTGCAAGGAGAATGGTAGATCAAGATTTGGGTGGGGTCAATGTTCAGAAATCAAATTAAGTCATAATGGGACAGATGAAACACTGCTGGCTTTCATCTGCCCCTAAACTCTCATGCTTTGTCTGGTGAGTAACAAACTGTTTTAGTCCTGTTTTGCACCCTGCTAGTAGTTTATTAAACCCAGCTTATCAGCGCTTTGTATTAAAGAAGTAACATTTGAGCTAGTTAATTCCTCACATTGATTATAAATCACACCTATTTCATTTAGTTTGTTAGGTTGACTAATTAAATAAGAAACATCATCAAATTTTTTCATAAAAAGATCAGATATATTTTTTGGTGTTTGGTCAGAGTAGATAGTTCTAAATATTGAAAAATCAAAAATAATGCCATAAACAGTAACCCAAGCATGTCCATCCCAACTAGATAAAACATCATTACCAGTAGAAAATATTCCGGCTATATTTGAATGGCTAAATATAGTTTTACCTTCTACAACCAAACTTCCAGTTACTAACTTTGCATCTAATTCAGTGTTATCATTAATCATTGCAACTAACATAGCACTGATATACAAACACCCTCCATGCATAGGAGGCATTATATCTAAAATTTCACGACCATTTTCTACTATTTCAGAAATTTCTTGCGAACTAATCATGGGATTCCAATATATTAAAGACTGCTAACAGGTATATTTTGTGTAGCTTGGTTCTTTCAAGCGCAGCAAAATATGTCGCTAGATAAGATGACTAGACATAGTCGCTAGCCCCCCGTTCCAATGAGCTTTGACCCTTTAGATAATAAGGTGCAGAAAATTTATTCACATATGGGTTAGACCGAATGTGATTCATTAAACGCCAAAACCATTGCTTTGCAACTTCACTATGGAGGTCTAGAGGATATTCATATTGATATGAGCCCCCATCATCACCTTGTTTATAGCAAGCACTATACATTGGCTCTAAGTACCTCTGTATCCCCCACCTCACATCATTCAAAAGCTGAACCATCCATGTACCATAATATATGAAATAGTTTTCTGATAGATGTTCCTGAAAATCCTCTAGCGCAAGAGGTATTACCTCCAAAGGTACATCATAATTGTGCTCAGCTAAAACCTTATGTATCTTTTTAGACACGCCAGTCAACCTCGAAATATTATGCTTTGAGTGATTTCCTGCGATATACAGAAAATCAAACCTCGATACATTAATTGTTGCTTCGAGATCTAATGTAGGTAACCAAAGCTTCAGTGGTAACTTGAAGTTCAACCAGTCATCTAGGTTTTTCAATGCGACATCCAGCTCACCCACACTATCATGAATATTGAAATTCTTGTTTTCACACGCATGTTTGAGAACTTTGATACAAGAGCCAGTTACACCTGTTAATTTACTATCGCCAGATTCTCCTGAAAAATCTAAGAAGCGTATTAAAAATAATGATCGGTGTATGGAATCTTTAAAATAGACTTCAGCGTTCTCAGGGTTCTTTGAACTGGTACGAATATCTAGCAGAGCATGATTCACTACTTCATCTATCGCTTCAAGACTTATACATAAGCCAATCGTTTCTATCTCTGCAGAGTTTAGGTTCACACTATCTCCTCATGCCTAACAACCTTATCAGGACACACATGTTAAAAACCTTTATTTACTTAAAATTAAAACCAAAAACTCAGATACAAAACAATACAACAAAACAAAACCTGCACTCAGACCAAAAAAAACTGTTGGTATAAGAGTATATATCCATACTCTACTAGATCTTAGCGCACTATTTTCTTCAATAATTTTAACTTCAGCAATTGTATTTTCAAATGAGTTTTGTAGGCGTTTTGAAATACGATTCATTTTAATCGACAACTCAATCATTTTATACAGCTCAAAGCATATAAAAATAAGTAAAGATAATAAAATACAAAACCCAGAAACCAAAATAGCCCAGCTTGGTAATTCTTTCCTCAAACTCCCCCACAAAGTAAAAAAACCAATATATCCAGCTATTATTATCAAATTACTATATGAGCTTCCTTTTTCATAAGAATGCGTAAACATCTCTTTAGCTAATTTTATATTTTCATTATTAACCATTCTAGCCTGCTGATTACTAATAACATTAAAATTTTTAGCCAATTCGTTATGCCTGTTTACACACCTTTTGTCCATTTCATGAATTTCGCGACTCATTTATTCTCCTCTAGGTTCTAAACAACCATAAATTAAAAAACAACCACTCTCAGATTAAATCTAATGATACCTAATACCTTCAGATTTCAACACCAGCAATTCACCTCAACTTCTAACTTAATTCCCCCGCTTATCCGTCAAGCCCCATCTGCCCTTGTGGATACGTTCATGTTGCCCATTCCCTGTACCTATGGTTACAAGGAGGAACGATTCGTTCCTCCTTGGTGCTTTAAAGCATTTATGGGGGGCTGCATTTCACCGACCCCCATTTAGCGCCGCACAAGCGACTTAGAAAGAGCCAACCTGAGCTACCAAAACGGTAGATCAGGTTAGACATTAACTCGTTCGTTTGTCAGTCAAGCTCCCATCCGCCCTTGTCGCCACGTCCATGTTGCCCATCATGCCGGGTGCAAATCCGGACGATTTTCAATGATATTTTTTGAAACAAAGTAGTGACCAACTCCATTTATCTATGTAAGATGGCTTCAAAGTTAAGCAAAAACACACCAAATATAAAGCTAGGATGGCCCATTCAATTATGTCTAGATCTACTTTTCAACATACATTTTCGATGGAAAACAAAGAGTTCATGGCTATGATGCAGTCTCAAATTTGCTTGAATGCCTCCATCATCTATCAATCTTAGATATGCAAAGAAATGTATTTTTTTGAGTTAAGTTGTCGTAAATACCAACTATTAGACACTGTTAAGTTCACTAACATGATCTAAGCTGGTACTATCGGCGAAATTTTGATCAGCATGTATTTTGGAAATTTATTAATGTCAGAACCACAAGTAGCCTTTTCAGAAAAGCTTCAAGAGATTGAAACTCTATGTGATGAACTAACATTCGCAAGAAGTTTTTTTGGCAAACGCGATGAGTTTACGATACATCGTATGACTCAGAACATTGAGCATGAGGTTGCTAAATTAATTAACTCTGCGCCATTTGTTGGATACTCTGCTGAAATGATGCTCGCAACGGCTTGTGCAGATAGAGCTAAACTAGATGAAGCATACTATAGTGCTTTAAGTTGTAATGAAAATGAGACTGTGAGCCTTAACTATGCAATGGGATTAAGGATGATGGGGCAAACTAAGGATGCAATTGCGATCCTTGAAAAATTAGCATTCTGTAATCCGCCGTCAATAAATGCAGTAAGAGAGCTAGAAAAAATATATAGATATTTAGGAATGTATGATCAATATCTTGTAAAGTTGGAGCCATATATGTCGCGACTTAATCTAACAGTTGATGAAAATCAAGCTTACGCTTCAAAAGCATTATTAGATTTTTTTGAAGAAAGAGACATTTCGATTGAACAGTATGTTGAATATAATACCTTTTTAGATTCCTTTTTCAGTAAGTACCAAATTGAGAACTTCTCAGTTCAGTCTGAGACAATCACAGATGAATACGAAGTTTGGCTATCTAATTTAGTTACATTCGGTGCTGTGCATGATCCAATGAAAGTATCAGATTTGAATGACCTTTTCATTGAAGAATTAATTGAACAGGAACACCTTGACGAAATATCTGATCTAGTCGTGACCAGATTTATCTAACCATAAGGAATTTGAGTCTATGACAGCTACGGATGAGTTGATTGAGTTTTCTAAATACCTATTCAATGAAACGACTATTGAAGATTATGCACATAAAAACCAAGCCCTAAGAACTTGTATTCATAAGAGCTATTACGCAGCCTATCATGAGTGCAAATTGCTAGGTGATAAGTTACCTCAAGCTGAAAATACTGATACAGGCTCACATGAGCGTTTAATTCAGCAATTAAAGAATGTTCCTACATCTTCTGCTGGCAACAAAAAAAATGCTCAACGCATGAGAACCATTTCACGATGGCTACTTCAAGCAAAGACATTGCGGTGCAAAGCTGACTATTTACTTGATAGTGAAATTGATGTCCGTGAAATAGAGCAACACAATATTAATGTAAAAAAAATATTACGCGACTTACCAATTATTGTTAATGACCTTACACCACAGCAAAAAACATCCAACGTCTAAGCCTTAAGCCAAATTAGATCTATTGACTTACCAGTGCCTTTCAAACCGTTGAAAGGCACTAAGAACCTAACTCCCTCGCTTATCCCCCAAGCTTCCATCGGCCCTTGTCGCCACGTCCATGTTGCCCATGGCGCTATAGCCAAATTCGGCTTTGAGTCTTTCTATCACTTGGTCACTGAGCTGTTGGTCGTAACTTGAGTTGCCTGTTGGTGTAAGGTGGATGGTTGGCGCGAAGGTCATGCTTTTGTTGTTGTTTTGTAGCTGTTGGCTTTGCTTGGCGATGGCATCTGGTGCGGGTTGGTCGGTTTTGTCTTCGGAGAACCAGCCGCCCAGTTTGCCGCCTATCCATTCCCCCAAAGAGCCACCGCCCATGCCACCTGCGATGGAGCCAACTAAACCACCAATGGCAGTGCCGATAATGGGCACGACGGAACCTATGGCGGCTCCGGCTAGGCCACCCGCCGCCGCGCCGCCCATTCCCCCTACCATGTCCCCTGCGGTCGCGCCGATGTCGGTGCCGCTGCCTTGGGATATGGCGGAGGCGAGGCTCATGCCCTGCATGGCCATGTCCAGCGGTCGGAAGAATCGCCCTGCGCTTTTTAGGCCTGTAAAGCCGCTGAGTTTGCCAAAACGGCCAGCTATTCGGCTGCCTTTTCGACCACCCGCGCGTTGGCGGGTGGTGTTGGCGTCGGCAATGTGTTCTTCATGGTATCTGAGGGTGGCGAGTCGGCTGCTTCCTCGTGTGTTTCCGCTGTTTGCTGTTCTTGCGCCTGCCCTTCTTGCTCTGCCGCCATACCCTGCGCCTGCGCCGAGTCCGTTTAGTTTGCGGTTGAGTCGGTCTAGGGAGCGTGATGCTCGGTTGGCGCTTTGTGTGGTTTGGTCGGTGCTTAGGTTGAGTTTGGTGCGCCCAAGGTTGAGTCGGTCACGGCCGTTGCCAAGGGTGAGTTTGGCGAGTTTGAAGGCGATGGCGCCGGCTTTTACGGCGGCGATGGCAGCGGCCACGCCCAGCAAGCTGCTGGTGAGCTTGGGGTTGGCTTCGGCAAAGTTGGCGATGCCGTCTACGGCGGTCATGAGTGGCGGTAAGACGGCGTCGAGTACGGGTAAGAGTCGGTCGCCTAACACTATGGTCATGCGGTCAAATTTGGCACCGAGCATGGCGAGTTTGTGGCCACGAGTGGCAGCACGGTTGGCGTATTCGTCGTTGACGCTGTTGGCTCGGTCGGCTTGGTTGGCGACTTTGGCAAAGGCGGCGACGAGGCCGTTTTTGTCGTCATCGAGTGTGGTTACGAGTTTGGCGACCGCGCCTTTTACTTCTTCCCCAAAGAGTTGGGAAATGACGGCACCTCGGTCGGTGGCGTTGACGTCTTGTAGGCCACGCATGACTTCCACCAGCGTGCCTTGGGCGTCTTGTTGCATCATGT
Source organism: Marinomonas aquiplantarum (assembly GCF_003314975.1). GTDB lineage: Bacteria > Pseudomonadota > Gammaproteobacteria > Pseudomonadales > Marinomonadaceae > Marinomonas > Marinomonas aquiplantarum. The sequence continues at coordinate 83,854 of NZ_QNRF01000005.1, read as the reverse complement.
CCGCGAGCTCTTCCGCATCAAAGCCGATGCGCCCCATGGCGTCTTGTTGGGCGGCGGTGGCGGCGTAGCCTGTGGTGAGGCGGCCGGTGATGTTTTTGAGGGCGGTGGCGGCGACTTCTTGGGTGGCACCACCGGCGATGAGGCTGGCGGAGAGCGCGGCGGTTTGGTTGTAGTTAAGCCCTGCACCCATGGCGGTGGAGCCTTGGCGCACCATGACGGCGGCAATGTCTTTTGCCTTGGCGTTCATGTTGTTGCTGAGGTAGTTGGTGCTGTCGGCTAGGTCTAGGGCGTTCTTTTGGGTGAGGCCCATGGCGGCGCGCCATGTGGCGAGTGTGCTGCCGGCTTCTTCGGCGGATACGTCCCACGCGACGCTCATTTTGGTGGCGGATTCGGCAAATTGTAAGAGTTGGTCTTTTTCGATGCCGGATTGGCCTGCGGCGGTGACGATGTCGGCGATGCCTTGTTGTTCTACGCCTAGCCGCCCTGCCAGTTTCATCATTTGGGTGCGGTATTGGGCTTCTTCTTTTTGGTCGGTGAAGTTGACGACTTTTTTGACGTCGGCAAAGGTGCTTTCGTATTCGACGGCACGTTTGCTTGCCATGATGAGCGGCGCGGTTTTGACGGCAAGGCCAACGGCTTGGCCGACGAGTTCGCCTTTTTGGGCGTTTCTGTCTGCTATGCGCCCTTTTAGGGTTTGGATTTTTTGCAGTTTTGCTTTTTGGCGGTCTAGTGCCTGGCTGGCTTGGTCGGTTTGGCGCGCGAGTTTGAGCTCTTGTGCGCCGAGTGAATTCATTTTCAAGCCAGCGGCGCTCATGTCTTTGCGTAATCCGCCTAGTTCTTTGGCTTGTTTGCCGTAGGCGTTGGTGAGCTGGGTGCTTTTAATTTGGGCGTTTTTGAGCTGGGCTTGTTCTTGTTTGTAGGTTTTTTCGGCGGCTTTTTTGGCTTGGGTGAGTTGTTGTACCTTGGCGGTGGCGGCTTTGACTTGTTGGGAATGCGCGCCATAGGCTGCTGCGGCTTTTTTGACGTTGTTTTGGGCGTTCGCCAGCGCGGTGGCCTGTTGCTTGGCGGCTATGGCTTTGGCTTTGGTGAGTTGTTGTACCTTGGCAGTGGCCGCTTTGGCTTGTTTGGACTCGGCACCGTAGGCTTTGGCGGTGTTTAAGGCTTGTTTTTGGGCGTTGGCGAGTTCGGCCGAGTATTGCTTGGTGGCGGCGCTTTGGGCTTGGGTGAGTTGTTTTACGTGTTGTTTGGCTTGGGCGAGCTGTTCGGCGTGTGCGCCTTGGGTTTTGGCCAGTTTTAGGACGCTGCGCTCGGCTTGGTCTAGAGCTGTGGTGTGTTGTGCCAGTGCGGCTTTGGCGTTGGTTTGGTTTTGTTTGAGTTGGTTGGTTTGTTGGGCGGCTTGTTTCATGGCCGCGCGGGTTTGGTCTAGGCCTGCGGTGAGTTTTTTGAAGCGGGTGATTAGGTTTTGTTGGTCGCTTAGGCCTTTTAGGTGTTTGTCGGTTTGGGTGATTTGGTGTTCTAGCTTCCCTGCTGTTTGGATGATGTTTTTCGCGGGTTTGGTGAATTTGTCGACGGCGGAAAGTGCGATGGAGATTTTGGAGTCAGCCACGGTTTACCTCTTTTGTATTCCTAGTTTGGCGGCGGCTAGGTGGTAGCGGCGCATGGCTTCGTCGATGCGCCAGTTTAAGATTTCAGACGGTGGTACGTGGTAAACCAGCGGGATGATGTCGGTCAGGGTTTCTATGTCTTTGGGTGAAAGTAAGCCGCCGGTTGTTGCAAAAAATCAATGAGTCGCTCTTGCAGTTGGTTCCAGTCTGACAGGCTGAGCCGTTCTAGTTCGCTTTGGCTGAAGCCTGTGCAGCTTGAGCTGATGAAGATGGTGCGCTCCCATTCGTTGGCGTGGGTGTCCATTAGGTCGGTGGTGGCGACGGTGGGCGGTTTGAGGGTGTATTGGGTTTTCTGTTGGCCACTGTCGCTTTGGATGGGGATGAGTAAGGTTGGCGCGGCGCTGTCGAATTCGCCTTCTATAAGTTGGCTGGCGGTGGCATTCATCAGCTCTAGCACTTGGTTTTGGATGCTGGTGTAGTCTGGGGTGACGAGGCTTTTGATTTCTGTTTCGCTTAGGCCGGTGCTGGCGCTGATGCAGGCACGCAGGAGCTGGGTGTCGTTGTTTTTGTGCTGTTCTGACAGTGTTCGGTGCTGCCCCATGGTGAGGGGTTGGTAATGTACGTGGGCGATGGGTTCGCCTTTGTCGCTTTTGGTTGGCCAGACGAGTGTGTGTTTTTGTGGTTGGAACATGGGGGTTCTCTTTGGTGTGTTGTTTGGGAGTGCCACCTAGTGGCCTAGGTGGCGCTTTGGGTTGGGATGAAGTGGTTTGCTGGCGAGTGTTTACGGCAAGCCGACGTTGCGACGGTGGGCGGCCAGTAGGTCACCGTTGCCAAGGTTGAGGATTTGGGCGTTACGGTCGATTTCGTAAAGGGTTTTGCCCGCTTCGGTTTTTTTGTAGGCGCTGACTGTCATTTCAATTTCGTGGTCTGGCAGTTCGCCCATTTTGCTGGCGGCTTCGGTGACGCCGGTGATTTCCCCTGTGATGCTGTATTTGATGGCGAAGTGGTTGCCGTCTTCGTCTTGGTGGGATTCGTTGACGTTGACCTGGCACATTTCGCCATCGGCCAGCCCAAAGGCTGACAGCAGGGCTTGGTTGGCGCCTTTGATTTTGTATTTGGCAGTCATTTTTTCGAGGCCAACCATGATTTCACCGGGGATGAAGGAGCCACCTCGGGTTTCTTGCATGGTTTTTTTGACTTCGGGCGGGGTGAATTCGTCCAGTTCTTTGATGAGCGGTTCACCGTTGATGATGGCCATGCGGCTGATGCGGGTGCGTTGTCCTGCCATGTTAGAGAACTCCTTCTAGGAATGATTCGACGATGCCTACGTCTTCGATTAGGTGGTACACCATGTGTTCGTTTGGCGCGTAGCCGTGGTATTTGATGGCGATGTGCCATTCGCCGTTGGTGTAGTTTTCGACGTTGTTGAGGGTTGGGTGCAGGTAGACTTGTGCGCCCATGATGGTTTCGTCGGCTTGTAGGGATTTGAGCCAGAAGTTGAGTTTTTCAATTTCTTGGTTCATGAAGGATTCGCTGAGGTTACGAGCCATGGCGCGCTGGGCGGTTTTGGCCAGTTTGCGAATGATGGTGTATTCCAAGCCCACTTGTGATACGAAGCGCCCCATGACGCAGCGGTTGCCTATGAGTGAGAAGCCACCGAGTGAGGTGCGGGCAAAGTAGGATAAGCCAAAGCGGTTCATTAGGTCGCCATTGGTGGCTTTGTCCATGATGTTGTAGTCGATGGTGCGCGCGGTGCCGTCGATTAAAACACCCATGCCACCTTTGGCTGGGCTTTCCCATGGGTTGACCCGTGCAAAGCATGTGAGGGCGATGGCGGCGGCTGAGAAGTAGACGTTGCCTTTCGCCGCTTGGCTGTAGACCGACACAAACGGATCGACTAGGTAGTAAGCGTCGTAGCCTGTGCCTTCGCCACCCAATGATTTTGAGTATTCTACGGCTTGGTTGTCGTTGGTGTTGGGGCCGTCTCCCACTGGGATGGCAAAGAGGCGTTTGCCCATGGCGGCGAGTGCATCGGCTACGGGTTTGGTGTTGAACCCCGGTGCGGCGATGTGGGTGGGGACTTCCATGCAGTCGGCTAGGGCTTGGATGCCGGTTCGCTGGCCTGTTGTTGGATCAATGCTGCCGAGGATGTTGTTGGTGGTGTCGGCGACATCGTTGCCCTCTTCTACGATGATGACGTAGATGGGTACGGAAACGATGCGGAGCAGCTCGTAACAGGTGCGCCATAGGGTGCCGCGTTCGTCTCCCACTGTGTCGAGTTTGGCCGCGGCGGCCATGTTGGCAACTCGAATGGGGGTGTTTTTGGCGTAGCTTTCGTGGGCGTCAGGGGCGGTGCCCACTACGCCGATGACTACGCCACCTAATGGCCCCATTGGCGGCGGCGCTGAGTGGGTTTCTACGCTGATGCCGTTGTGTACGAAGGATGCGATTTCTGGCATTAGGCCTCTCCTTTGGTTTTGGTGGCGCTTTTGTTGGCATCGGTCGCTGTGGCGATTTTGCCGCTAAGCATGAGGAAGTCGGCTTCGCTTGGTAGCAGCTCGACGCGGTCGCCCACTTGGTGCCAATGCTTGGTATTTGGGCATTGGTATGGGGCTTTTACTTGGTATTTCTGCCGCGTGGTGGCGGGCTTTTTGGTGGTCATGGCTTTCTCCAGACGTAAAAAAACCGCTTTCGCGGCTGGGGTTATTTATTCAGGTTTTGTTGGCCAGACCACATCGTCTGGGTTGTCGTAAATGTTTGGAATATCGCGTAAGGCTTGGCGATAATCTGCCCACTCTTTTTTCTTTTCGTCGGACAGTGGAGAATCCGGCATTTGGGTGTAGTCTGACTCAACCAACAGCTGAAAGCGCCGTGTTTTAATATTTCGCCATTTTACAATGGGATGCATTTCTCTTTCTAAATCAATCATAACAACCCCTAACTTTGATACATAGAAAACCACTGAGACGGATGATCAACAACCCCTGTACACACTCCCGCAAGAGCAACCTCAACCACACCCTCATCTGTACCTCGGTACGGATGGGATACAGTATACGCACCGAACTCCCCCGTCGGTTCAACAACAAACGAACACCAGCGCCACTTTCCAATAGTAGAACCATTACACCAGCGACCCCAAGAAGAACCACTGACGACACGAACAAATGCTCCCATCGTCACATAGCTATTATTAGACACTGACAGAGAACCTACAGATCCCACATCCGATGAATACGGATAAGCCAGCCACGACGTATTTTTAGTAGACCAAGAGAACCGCCAAACATTAAATGGAACTCTATAATATTCGCTCGATCTAATATCAAAATCAGGATAAACCTCCCTTATATCCCGCTCTATCTCATCTAGCATATCTACAACAGCTTGTGTCCGCCCAGCCGCCTGCGAGCTCTGCACAACAGAAAAAATTAACTCACCGTCAACATCCGCTGCAACCCCCCAGTCGTCCGGCAGACCATCGTCATTTCCATCCATCATTTGCATATTCTTAGTCACTAACAGCCGCGGCAATCGTAAATTTAACGCGTCCAAACTATCATCAACTCGACGCTCTAATTCGAGTGATTTTGCATCAATCTCTCCAACCTTACCACTCACCGTATCCGTCATTTTGTTGACCGATTCGATTAAAGCGGCTGTATCTTGTGTACTCATAATACTCTCCTACACACCATTAATTTTGTTTGTGCCACTGTCGAAAGCGGCGGTTAATTGTTCAATCACATTCGTGAGCTCTTGGTTTGTGGCGTTTAAGTCCGTTTGCTTCGCGTAATAAGCTGGTGCTTTGCCATCAAGTAGCTTTGAGTCTTCTGACTTGGCACCTTTAAGCAGATAGCGCGCATCCGCCGTGACTTTGTCATACACATCTGCGCTATTTGCTTTTTTTGCCAGTTCTGTGAGTATCGTCCCAATGCTGTCTTTATTGCCTTTAAGCGCTTCTGCTAATTCGTAGATGGTGTCTAGCTCTGGTGGTGACATACCAATCAGATTATTAAAAAGCTGATTCACTTCATCTTTGCTATAGGTCACCGCTTTGTCAGCTTTGTTTGCTAATTCGGCAATGCTCAAGGTGATTTCAACATCACCCGAACCATCAAAGGACACTTGGCCAGTGCCATCACCAACCAAGCTAAACAGTCTTGCAACTTTCAACGCGTGAGCATGATCAGCCGTTGCCGCTAAGCGATTTGTCACGGTTAAGTAATCAATGGTACCGCCCGATTTATCCAGCTTATTTCGGAGCTTCCCATCAATGGTTCCTAAGAGCGTACTGAGTTTGCTTAGCATCAATTCGATAGGGCTTTGTGGTTCTGCCATCCGCTACTCCTGCGCTTCAATTGCGCCTATAAAATGGTTTAGGGTTAGGCTCATACTGCTGACCATGTTTAGATGACTTTGGCTGGCTTCGAGGGCTTTTTCCTTTGCTTCACTAGCAAGCGTTTTGGCTTCTTGTGCCATTGCCAATACATTTTCAGCAATGCTACCTACTGGCCCCTGAGCACCTAAAGAAATCACGTTTATTTTTGGGCTAGATTCTTGGTGGACGGTAACTCGGTTACTACCCATTTGAAGATGGACGAGGTGCTTTACGCTGTGTTTGATAACCACTCGATTGATATTGTTGTTCATCTCACCACTCCAAAAATTAACTTAACCCACCCCCTCACCAAGCTATATACATCATCACTAGGGAAGATCACTCTGACTTCCCAGCGGGCTTCTTTCCATGCCGTAACATCTTGATTCGCGGTTTTGCTTGGTGCTATATGAAACTGCATTTTTCCAGATAGAGGGTCGGTTACGGTTACTTCCCCAGCTTGCGTTGAGCAGCTTAGTAAAAGCGAATCATCCACCGCATTACGTATTTGTAGAACGACCTGGCATCCTGTTATATCGACAGGCTCAAGCTCAGCATCTGCGTTTTGCGTCTCCCAAGTCAGTTCAAAATCAAAGGTGGTACCAGCAACAATTGATAGAGTTTGATCTGTCATTAAACACCTCTACCGGAGTCGCTTTTCCAAATCCAACAAACGAAACTCTTGCAAGATTTGTCGGTGCATCGTCTGTACTTGAGCCGTTGCCATTTTAGTAAACTCATCTTCAATGAGTATGTTTAAGTTTTCTGTTCCCACGACTACGGTGACGGTTTCGCTGGGTAAGGCACTCAAGTCCAACGTGATAGGCTGGATACAGTGACCATCTTTGGCTTTGTAGTTGAGCGTTGTATCGGGTGCTGAAATCACGCCCAATAAGGTGCCTGTTTCTAACCAAAAGCCCAGTTCTTTGATTGGATATTCTTGCGGCCCACTGAACTTGGCGACAGCTTGTAGTTGGCTGGCTCCGGTGTCTTTGTATTCTCCAAATTCAACACGCTGAATTTCATTTACTAAAGTGGTTTGATCTGGATTTGGCGTATAGGCTCGGTCACCCGCTGAAACCCATTTCAAGCGCGCTTCTATTCCCTTTCCTTTTGCGCTAATACATTCATTTAACCCCTTATGGGTTATCACTAAACTAAGTTGGTCACTCATTTGATTTACCTTAAATAATGGCTTTGGCATGCACTGGTGAAATGGTGAAGCTGTGATGGCTTGCTGATGCGGTTATACCTAGCTGGCCATAACTTTTGATCACGGGAATGAAGGCTTGAAGGTTAAGCGGCTGAATGGTTACCGCTGGCGGAATGGCGGCAGCAATGGATAACGACACACTCGCTTTCGGCATTGGCCAAAGGTTGGCGCCTGCCTGGGCCTCTTTTACATTGATTGATGGCGCTCGCGCTCCCACCAACCCTAAGCTTGTTTCCACCCCAAACATCAAGGACAGTTCAATGTTGTCACGCTCTGATTTGGTGTTTTCTATGTAGGCCATAAGCTTTTTAGCATTGGTCACATTTACGGGCTTGTTACCCTTTTCCCACGCAACAATGTCTAAGCTATACGGCTCTGTTTTTGGTACTTGTTGATACCAAGATTTTATTTCGCTTAAGAATTCAAACGATTCTAAAGCCAGCGCCAGCCCCGCTTTGGTGCCGCTCAACTGCCGAACTTTCCAAGCATTCCCTGCTAAATTCCGTTTAACTTGCTCTGTATCTTCCGTATCCCAAATCGGCACTTGTTTTTCAGCAGCTAGGTTAGAAACTACTTCTTTTTGAGTTTTATACGCATATAGCAGTTCAGGATATGGATGATTAATCGAATACAGGGCTTCACTCAAAACAAGCTCTAGGGCACGTTCTAGTGAACTACGATTATCCGGTAGGACACTATAGGTTTTCAGTGTTGACGGTAAATTTGACTGACTCAAGGTAAGGTGCCTCGTTGTATTGGCAACGCAACGGCTGATTAGGTTGCACTATGTCGCCTCGATGAGCGCCAGTGGTTTTAAGCAACACGCTGTAAAGCATAGAAAGTTCGATATTGCCGCCAAGTCGATGCTGTTGCTCTGCATACTCTTTTATGGCTTTTTCTGCTGCGGCTTTTACAACATCTGCATCAGGGCCCGTGCGGATGTAAAGTACGGCTTCGCATGACCAGTTCACGATGGCTGGTGCCTTGACGGTGAGTAAATCGGTTTCTTGCGCGATGTCATCTCGTTCAAGATAAGCCTGAGTGGCTTGCAATAGCTCGTTACTTGGTGTGCCATTGCCTGAGTGAGATAGGATGTAGCAATCCACTTCACCTGGAGCCACTTGGCGAGCTTGGGCGTCTTTGGTTTGCCCTGCCATGTCGTGCTCTTCAAACTCGTAGGTGACAATGACTTTTTTCGTTTCATTGCTTTCAACGGTCATTTTTGGGCGGCCGCCTAGCGTCATGGCATTGAAGCGATAACCCGACCGCGTCCCCGTCGTGGCTAAGGCATACACCGCTAGGTAATACCGAGTTAAAAGTGCATCGTTGCTTTCCATGGTGGCTGGTACTTTAGGAAAGGCATTTGGGTCGCCCTCATCAATAATCTGTCGTTCAATTCCAAGCTGGCTTACGATCAGATCGACCATGTCGTCATCTGTAGCGTACATGCCAAACATTTGCAGAGCCTGCGCATTCATTTGTCGAAAATGGCTTTGCAATATCACGGTGAAAGCTTCTGTAAGCTTGGTCATAAGCTCCGCTTGATTCGCAAAGGTTTCCGCTACGGCTTCCACGTCGTCTGGGGCATGTTCTTGCAGGTAACCCAACACATTGTTTTTAATGGTCTGAAATAAGTTATCGAAACTGGGGGTTTTGATGATCTCAGGTTTAGGCAGTGGATTTTGATGGGGAAACATCCAGTGGTACCTCAAATTCTATTTTCTTTCCCTTCCATTGCCCTTCAAAATACAGAGCAAGGCCATTGGTTAAACGCCTGGCAACACAGCGTGAAGGCACAAAATCCGTTAAGCCATTTTCGGGTTCATAGAAGGCTTCAATGGCGGCCGATTGAAGACGAATTAAGGTGCTGTCTGTCATATTCGCGCCTAAGTATTGCCTAACATCGCTGCCAAAGTTGGCGCGTTTCACTCGCCCTGCTTTGGGTGTGGTCATCACCTGTGTGATGCGACTAACGAGCTGTTCAAAGTCTTGTATTGTCCTTCCAGTTTTACGATCAATGCCTATCATGCGCTCACCTTCTGTTGTTATTAAGTGACTTTGTAGGTACCTGCCGATGAACCACTTGCCACGGCAACCTCGGCGTTTTGTGTAATGTGATTCACAATGCCTTCCGCAAAGGCTAACCACCATTCATGCCCTGCGGCTTTGTTCGCGAGTGGATCAAAGCCTTTGGCTTGCATGGCAGCCTCAATGTCTAATGCCAGTTTCTCTGGATTTAATGCCATCTAGGTTGTCTCCTATCACTTAGCTGCGGTGACGGTGGATGAACAGTCTGCATGGGGTAAGCCTGTGATCATGCATTTGTGTGCACCCGTAACGACACCAGTACCACCGTTTAATTTGATGTTTGCCGCGTCTACTGTGGTATCACCAGAAGATTTCAGTGCGGTTTTGCCCTTTACGTCGACGGTTGCATTTTGCTCCACGGCGACCACGGCTGAGCCACCTACATTGATGCTTAGGTCTCCAACCGATTTGATGGTCATTTGATGCTTTTGAGTGTGATATGACACCAAAGACCCGTCTGGATAACAGCGGATAATTTCATTGGCATCCTGACTTGAGGCTGGAAAGGTGTCGCTGAATAAACCTATCAATGCGACGGTTTGTGTGCCGTTGTTTCCAGCTCCGTAATTCAGTAATACCGCTTGCTCTCCTAGTGATGGACAACGGTAATCTGTGGTCGCGCCTGCTGCAGAAGAAAACCACCGAATGAAGGGGCTTTTCAATGCGCCGTGCTGAACTCGAATTAACGTATTGGATTCATGTATTTCGCTGACAAAGCCCAAACGAATTGCGCTTTGAAGGCGTCTTCTTAGGTCTTCAGTTTCTTCACTGAGTTCTTCAATGCGATCTAGGTATGGGGACAACATATCTCGCACCATGGCTTCAACAAGCTGTCGCATTAAATACTCCGGTACTCGTCTTGGTCGTTTTCATCGATTGGGTTGGTTGCTAATCGAATGCCGCTTTTGATCGTTTCGGGCTGCCAAGTGGACGCGCCGAGGTAGAGTTTTTGCTCCCAATTCACTACCCATGAATCAAAGCCACCTTGAGTTTCTTTGCGAAAGTTGCCGGGGTAGGCTTCGATGTTGAACGGTTTTTCAACTACAGAACCGGTTAACCAGATGCCCTTTTCATAAACAAATTGGGAAACGGCGACGGCAAACTCTTGGAGCTCTATTTGTAGGTTTGGCACTTCTCGCCCCAGTACACAATGGATGGCAAGTTGCGCCACAACAGGATAACGGCCATCGCCCACATCTGGGGCTTTGGGTAATTCTTCTATATTCAGCAAGCACGCCGGAGCGAGCGTTTCGAGATTGTCATTTGGGTCATAGCTGTCTATGGTGACTCTATGGAAGCGCGCTTTCAGGGCATCGATGATGGCTTGGTGTACATCGCTTAAGTTGATATGGGTTGCCACTCACTGCCCCTCTATGTTCATTGCAAAATGTATTTCTTGCTTGAGTATCTGCTTGAATCGCGCCTCGGCTCTGGCGTGATAGCGTTCAATGATGGGTTGCGCAATCTTATCAATTTCCATAGTGACGGCTTCAATGGGCAACTCTGTCCATTGTCCGTCTTGTCGTTTGGTGCGCTGGCCACCAGCGGCATATTTTCTTTTGAAGATGCCGGTATGGCCGGACTTCATCGTCGCGATAAAGGCCCCTACAAAATGATGCTTACCCACTCTGACACCAACATCGGTTTGTCTGGCTTTACCAAGTGAATAAACGGAAATGGGGGCTAAGCCAAACCAAACACTCACCGTTCGCTCTCCATTTTTTAGATAAAAGGTTTTGTAGTAGCGCGCCGCCAAAACTCGCTGTGGTACGGCTAACGCCACACCCAGCTCTCGTTTGGTGTGGGTTTCTAGCCAACGAGCCGTTTTCTTTAGCGTGCGGGTGACGGCCTTCTGCAACTGACGAACGGATAGCTCGAGCTGCTCTTCTAATTCAGCGATTTCGCTTCCTAAATGAATTTCTAAAATCATGTCAGCGCCAGCTGTGGTCTTTTTGTTGGGTCACTTTAAGGGGTAATACCGTTTCAAATTCCCCTTTGTTGAAAGGTAGTATCAGATAATCCACACCATCTATCTGCAGCGTGTCACCGTCTTCACACACACATTGGTTTGGTCTAACGCAGAACGTGGCAATCACGGTATCTAGGTAGATTTGACCCGCTTGCTTTGCCTTTGAGTGAGTGTGTATTTCTTTTTCGATAAAAGAGAACGTCCCTGTCAGTGTGCCGGTTTGCCCGGCTTTAGAGAGCCATGTCGCCTGTATGCCAAACAACTCATCAATGTCACTTTTTAAGGCGTCTAAGTCAGCATGGTGCCTGAGATTCATAAACGCCTCATGTGATTTTGATTAAGTATTTGGAAGGAGAATGGCTAGTTGGAAGAGAAGATTTCTGCTAACAAGGAAGGATCACGAGCGATCGGCAAGTAAATCGCACGAGAGCGAATTTCCAAACCTTCGTCGTGGTCTAGCTCTTTGGTGGTGATGTGACATTCACGGGCTTTTGCAGAGCTGGCGTGCAGCACGTCCGCAGGTGCTCGGAGCATTCCAAATAAGCCTTTGATGCCTACTGGGAAAGAGGCGCCTTTGGTGACCACTTCATCGGCTTCGTCCGCAATGAATTTGATACCACAAATATTGATTTCACTTGGGTCATCCGCGAAAGCCACCACACGTTTGGCGTGGATTTCTTCACTGTAAAACGCTTTGATGCTGTCGTGATTCAAGATTCGTTCAATCATTTCTTGACCAATACGACACTCGACGCCTTGCAGGGTTAAGTGACCGTGCTTTTTGGCATTATCAACCGTTTGTTTACGAAGCGCTTTTAGCAATTTGGGAACATCTGTGCCGGCTGTACCTAGTTTCAAATCCAGCTTGCGCTCTTCTACACCCAGCACTTTGTGAAGATCGATCAGCACTTTGTTTTTCTTGTTTTTCACCTTTCCTTTCAATGCGGAATAGGCGGTAAAAGCAGCCGTGTAGCGATGGTTGTCTTTGTGCTTGCCCATGTGACTTTTGACCAAAGCCGCTAATTCTTGAGCTTTGATTTTTTTATCACGCAAAGAAGCAATGCGTGTTAAATCACTTGGCACAATTCGCGTATCAAACGGATAGCGAATCAAATGCACCGGTACCGCGCTTTCGGCATCGTGTTCGTCGATGTTGGGGTTTTGGCCGATTTCACCTGGCATCAAGACTTGAAGCTGTTGGCCTGACTTCACAATCATGACATTACGATGCTCTACATTTTCCACTGTGAACATGTCCAGCACGGCAGCATCAATGTGAACGGAAGCATTAAAGCCCGCGGTGAGAGCGACGTTTGAAAACGCCTCGTGATCGAATAATTCTCTTTCCATTACTGTGACCCTTCTTTGATAACGATGAATGCTTTTTCAAGCTGTTCGGTGATCAAGGCCTTGATTGGCTCGGTCACCCCTTCTGGCCACGCAATGTAGAGCGTATTGAATACGCAATTGGCCCAGTACACTTTGCCGCCACCCGCATGAATACCGTAGGCATCACTGCCATCGTAGTTTTCATCAGATACGGACAAGGCTTCACCTTCTTTTGTCACGATAGCCCACTCTGGTTGGGAAGCCGCTGCATCGATTTGCTTAATGCACATTTCCCCTTGTTCATGAGCCCAAAGAAGAATCAGCGACTCGGAGACTTTGTTATGAATCTCTTGCATTACGCTTCCTCAATCAGTTGTAGCATGTCGTAGTCTTCATCCTTGGATGACTCCAACCCGCTGGTTAATGAAATGTCTTCGTCCTTTTTAGCGGCGGCTTCCTTTAGCGCTTTTGCTGCCGCTTCTTCACTGGCGTTGTCTTGAATAAGTTGCCCTGCCATTTCTGGTACTCCGGCGGCTTGGGCAAGCTGGTTAATTTTCTGGGCGAGCTCTTTGTGTGAGCTTTCCTGTGATTGCAGCGAGGTTTGTAGCGCTTGGATCTGTTCTTTCATGTCGGCTGTTTCAGCCTCATGAGTGGCTTGAATCTCGGCGACAATTCGCTTGTGCTTTGCGTCTGTCATCATGGCGTGGATTTCTTCCTCTGTTTTGATGTCGTCAATTAAACCGTGAGCCAGTAGGTCACGAGCGGTAAAGGATTTCGCTTGAAGGGCTTGCACCTGAGCCGCTTCGATACCTCGGTTGTGAGCCACTAGCTGAAAGAACGCATCGCCTAGTTGGTTAACCATGGTCTGGTGTCTCGCTCGCTCTTCGTCACTCAATGCCAAATGCGGTGAGCCATCGGCTTTGGCTTCCCCTGTGGTGAAGTAGGTAATGGTTTCTTTGTCGTTGTGAACTTCACGGCGACCAAAGATCACGCCAATGGAACCGGCCATGCTGTGAGGGCTGGCATACAGTTCAGTGCACGCACTGGCCAGTGCGTAGTTGGCTGAGTAAGAACCACCATTGATGAAGCCAATCACTGGTTTGATCGCGCTAATGTCTTTGATTAAGTTCGCCAGATCAAAACAACCACTTGCTTCTCCACCGGGGCCATCAAATTCCACAAAGATGCTCTTCACGGAGTCGTCTTCAACAAGGGCATTGAAGCTTTGGCGCAACGATCGATAAGACAGTACTTGGTTACAATGCGCGTCTAGGCCATTAAAACGGTGTGACGTTGGACCAAAGATGCCGATGTGGCAAAAAGTGTCTTTGTGCGTTTCTTGTTCATTAGAAAAGAACAGCTCTGGATTCAGGTAAAACTGGTTAAGTAAACTGAGATTGGCCTGATGAGCGTCAATCGTCATCATCATCGGAGCGTTCGTCATCAATTGCAGTAGATGGCGCATCTTGTATTCCTCTTGTTTGTTTGGCGTCCTGACTGCGTTTCACCCCATCAAGATGTTTATCCAGCGTTTTACCTCGGCTGTTTGATACTTCTTCCAATGAGGTGATGTCGTTCTGAACTTCGAGCACTAGCGCCTTGGCCGCTTTGAGTGGGTCGATTTCTTCCCATTCTGGCCAAATCCACGTGGGATTCAGGTAGGTGTATGGGTTTTCAAAGTAGTTGGGTAAGCCGTCTGTGTTGGCGAGGTGATAGGCGTCAATAAACCAGCCAAGCACACGATTAAAAGCAGGGCCAAGCATGATGTCTCGTAGCTGGCTAATCAGCCTGCGGTGGTTGATCATGCCCGCTCGAATGCTAGAGTAGTTCACCTGGGTTAGGTCACCTGTGAGCATTTCGTAGGTAATACCCAGTAAACCGGCGATCATGCGGAGCACTTGGTTGTTGTGCTCTTGATAATTTCCCGCGATCTCGGCTGGTGAAGCGGTTTTCACTTCTTTGACGCCATTCAGAAAGGTCACACCGCCTGCGTGATGGACCAATTTGCTTGGGGATTTCTGGCTGTTTGGACCCGCCATCGTTTGGCTCACTTCGGCTTCTTTTAGAGCAAACACTTGTTGCCCTACTCGCTTCATTCGAGATTTGATTTCAACGGTTTGGTTGTCCTGGTATTGCTTGGCGAAGTCAGCCCCTGGGGAAATCCAAGGTTGCGCTGTGCTTTGTGACACATGCACGACGTCACGCAGGTGAATCACGTCTTCTGCGGGGAGCCAGTTCACCGAGTCTTCATCAAAGTCTGGATGGTCTCTTGGCAGTTTATAAAAAGCGTACTTTTTGATTTTACCGTTCTTTGCGTACATGATGCCGCCACGAACATAGCTACTTGACCCAGTTAGCTCTAAATCGATTGCCAAACTAAGTGGACTGACAACTTGAATTTGCAAAGGAATGGGGTGCAAGGTGCGTCGACGAACTAGGAAAGCACTGCCGTCCAGTAGCATGGTCATGACGGCCAATGCCTGTACACCGGCTAAGTTGGTATTGTCATAGAAGTCACAATACAGCTCCCATTCTTGAAAGCGTTTGATAAAAGCTTCGTTGAATAACTCAGGATCAAATACTGGTTTGGCGCCACCACCAATACAGCTTGCCCGAAAGCGAGACGCCCCTACTCGCAATAATGGGTTGTTACGAATGAGGTGATGACTGGCGGTGATCTCTTTTAAAAGATGGCTTTCGCTCTTTTCGTTATCATGCAATTCAGCCCCTTTGAATAAGGGGGATTTGGCAACACTAGAATAGCTCAAAATAGCACCTCGACATCAACGCTTTCCATAAGGGGCGCGGCTTGCAAATCGCTGATCATTTGACGCTCTAAACCACGTAACTCGGACAAGCTCACTTCTGTGTATTGCATAGCCGTGCGACCACCTTGCGGGTTGGTGTACTCCACTCTTACTTTGCGCTTGCCTTGCACTAGGTCGGTGATGGCTTGTTGAACGATTTTGAGATTGTCTTCAGTGGAATAGATCGGCATTAGTAATCTCCATAATCTGACGTTTCGTAGTAGTCGCCATAATCGTTCTCTATCACGTCGTCCGAGGATTTGTGTGCATTAGGGTCAATGAGACCTAGTGGTTCCTGTGGGGAGGCGTGTTTGATTTCGGGGCGCAGAAAGTCCCATAACCACAGTACGTACACGAGTAAATCCCACGGTTCGTTGCGCTTTTGGTCTGGCTTTTTGTCCCATTTCACATTGCTGCCACTGCCTTTTAGTTCCTCGGCGGTGAGCATTTGGAAATACGTTAGATCAAACACATCACTCACGGGAAAGTGAATGTAGTTTTTACCGGGGGCTTCGTTGTTTAGTCGTTCTGCCGCTCGGTTCTTAAGCTGGTGAACATTGAGGCTGCGGTACTCACACTTCACTTCGGGGTGTACTTTAAAGCTGAGTGTGAATTCTGGCTTGAATTTGGTTTTGGCGTTCACTTCACCACGAATAGCGAAGATCCACCCCTGATACGGGGCGCAAAACTCCAGCATAGCCTTCCAAGCATGACCATTACAGTCCATGGCCGCTGCAAACACACCAATGGATTGCCCATCGGATAAGGTGAATTCGGTTTCTAATTCATGAATGAGGCTTTGCTGTGTCGCGGCGTCTTCTGGGTCTCCATGGACTTTGCCATAGTGAACCGCCCACATTTCACCGCGATCTCCAATGGCCCAAAAGTGATAATCAAACCGATCCTTTTGGGTATCGATCGTTGCCAGCACACAGCACGTTTGCTCCGGTAAGCTTTCCATTGGCGAGTAATATTCTCGTCGTTGGTATAAGGCCTCAAAATTATTGAGTTTGTGGATTCGCGCGGCATCAGAATATTCGACACCCACCTTCGTGTTCATGAAGGTCTGCATCTTTCGTGGGTCTTTTTTCGCCTTATCGTATTCAGCGGCAATCGATGGCAAAGAGGTATTGGGGTTGTCGTTGTAAGCCGACCAAATATGAAAGCCTGCGTCTATTTTGCCACGTTCGTTGGTGTCACCTGGTTCGCCACATTTGCAGCACAGTGCGCTGCCGGTTTCATCCCACTTTTCTGGTGTCTGATGAACGCCGCAGCATTCAAATTCACGAGTAGCACGCCATTCACCGGCTTCCACCATATTGAACTTATGATGTTCTTCTATCTTGCCGCTGCAATGAATACAAACGAAATGGGCATTTTTGTAGTTTTTAGGAGAGAATCGAAAGTTCTCTAATTTTAATCTCTGCTTGAAAGCACAATGTGGACATGGCACATACAAATAACGCTGATCGGTTTGCAAAAACTCGCGGGTAATCTTACAAGTGCCTGCTTCCTTTGGTGTGGAGCCAAGTACAATTTTGCGCTGGCCTTCACTTTCAGTTCGAGTGATCGCCAAATCAATTGGGTCACCCTCTTTGTCTACATTGTCGGTCCAACCCGATATCTCGTCCATGAAAAGATACTTGATGGTCACCATCCTAAAGCTACTGGCCGATGTGGCCCAGACTATGGACAAATCACCGCCAAAAAAGCTCTTCTCTGTGGTGGTGTTTTTGCCATACAGCTTAGAAATCACTGGCACACAGTGACTAAACACCTTACCTATCTCTTTCGTCGCAAACTTTTCGGCATCGCCCTGAGTGTTCTGAACAATCATGATGTTGCTAGGGTCATTTGAGACCAGCCATGCCACAGACGTATTGATAAAAATGGCATAACCAACCCGAGCACTCTTAGATAGAACTATTTTTTCAATGAAAGGTGATTCCATTGCAAGCAACCAAGCCTTTTGAAAAGACTTAGGCGGGTAAATCTGAGCATCGGAGTTATAATTTTCCTTGCTCCACGGTATCAGCGGCACCTTCTTCGGCGGGGACGTAATGCTTAGAATATTTTTCGAGAATGTTCTCGATAAGCGACGGTAATTCATCATTTCCAAGCTCATTTAAACTGTCAAAAGCGCCCTCTACGACTTGCTCAATCGATTTCACCTCTTTGGGAGATAGCTTTAAGCGTTTTTGTAACTGGTTTGGTACATCTAAAAGCCGCCTTCTAAACATCGAAAGTGGGCCATTTACCAACTCTAAAAGCGCGTCATAAGGGACTAACTCACCGCTTTCACGACCATTTTGTAAATGGAGTTTTATGGCCGCCTGCTTTTCCTTCTCTTTTTTCCAATCATCAAGGGTTTTGGGTTGATTACTGTTTCTTCTGCTTCCCCCCGTTTTCCTCCCATTATTTGCTCTTAACTGTCGAACAGTTTCTGATAGGTAACTCACATAAGCATGTACCGATTTTTCGATGTCAATTGAGTCTGAATCATCATAAACAACGGCATAACCTTCTTTTTCATGATTGCGAATCGTCTTCACATTCACATCTAAAGCAGCGGCAAGCTGTGCTTTCGTAGCCATAAAGGATTTACCCTCTATTCATAAGAGTTATGGTTAAATGGGAATGGGTAATAGAAGCCATTTTCTGAAAAATTTCTGTGAGGCCGCGCGTCTATGACTCGCAGAAAAAAGGGCCCTGTAGAGAGTACCTTTTCTATATAAATCAATATATTACAATCAACCGAAAAAGCTGACCGATCGATCAGGAATGACCTAAAAAACGGCAAATTTGCACATTTATTGCACATATTAGAGGTGAGCTATTTTGTTAGCATTTTGTGGAATTTTTGACAAAACGAAAAACACTCGAATTTAGACAAAAATCACGATTCGTTGAGAGCTTTTTTTACTTCGTCAACAAGCTTATCATCGAGAGTATTCGTGCTCTTTTTTGTCAGGAATTCGGCCACATGTAAGAACACCGCAATTAACACCTTTTCAGTCACCAATTTAGTGAGCATTGTCTTAAAAATTGCTAATAAAATCGTAGTCATTTTTGCTTCTCCAAATTTAATCCATCCCCATACAACTCAGATGGAAAGTTATTGATAAACTCTTCAACCGTTCCAGCCCCCAGGTAAGTGTTGTAATGATCTTTCCAATATTCCCCTAATGCCGCTATATCATTGGCCTGCGGCATAGACTGAGGTTTACGCCAGTAATGCACACGACACATTGCCACGGCGTATTTCAAATTACTGACTAGCTCAAGAGGGTCAGGCACCCCACTCACCTCATACACGTCATCCGCTTCACCAGACAACAAACCGCGCAAATCACTGATAAGCGCTTGTTTGTAATGGATAAAGTTCACCCAAAGGTCGTGGTGTGTTGCTGGCTCCATCTGGATCAGCCCCAATGCAGGGCCTTTACCAAGCTGCTTCAAGTAGACAGCACGCGATTCCTGCGTGATCGTCCCCATAACCAACTGCTCGGCCGCTAGGCTGTACATGCCTAGGTTAGAAAGCGTTGGCATCACAACGAATTCGCGTAATTGATTCAGATCCAAACTCATGACAAACCTCGCTTAAATCGATCTATGAATAGCTTTATGGCTTCGTCTCCCATCAATCCTGCCACACCCGCCATAAACCCAGTAAGTGGCCCGCCCATATTGAGAGAAGTACACAAAAAATAGGTCAGCATCCCAAGAAAACCGCCAGTGAACACAGCGATAAGCATATGAATTAACGAGAATTTCTTTGCTTTGTATTGAAAGTCGCGAAGATATTTCACAGCACCACCTAGCACTCCGACCACCACGAAAACTGCAGTTTGTATAAGCTCATCGGGCAGGAATTTCATAAAGTGCGTCCAGTCCAGAAACGAAAAAGCCCCGCAAGATGCGAGGCCCAGAAATGACAAAGCCCCGCAACAAGCGAGGCTCTAAATTGTGTTGCCGCCACACACAAGAATGACAGCTTGAATAAACTGTAACGGCTAATTCCTAGGCTCGCAAGCCTCACGCGCGTATTTATCGAATGTCGTTCTCTTCTTATGAAAGCGACATTTAATGGTTAAAGGCTTGTTTTTGTTGGGCTAGAGAGAAGCCCCTTAGCAACTCAATGGCGGCATGTTGGCGGCAAATCACAGATAATTTTTAAAGAAAACGTTTCATTCAGGCACAAAAAAACCACCTGAAGGTGGTTCATGTACGACTAATTTTTATCAAAACTTACGCTTGCCACGTTTATCGTATGGCTCTTGAGCATTGCCAAAGATATCAGAATATCCAATAACAAAATCAATTCTATTTAACTCAGCTAGTATGTGATCCGGAGCCTGAGTAATATTTTCATTTAATACGATTTCCATGAGCACAACGTCACTAGCTGGTCTAAATGCATAACCAGAAGTAAGATATTCACTCGAAAAATCAGATATTTTTAAATCAAGCTCCTGAATAGCAACCTCTAAAGCATGATGACTCTCATTACCCGAAGCCAATTCCCCATCAAGATAAACATCAAAACTGTTAATCATTGCTGGCCCTAAGCCATTATTTTCCAGTGTGGCAGTAAATTTTGGTTGGTCTCTATATGACACAATTGATAAGTGAGGTTTCACAGACATCACCGCGGTTTCTTTTGCATGCTTAGCCGCCTCTTCAGTTGTTTTTCTTGTAAATTCTGCCGTTTCTTTTGCCAGCTTTGCGTCTTTTCGACTTTGAAGCCAAACCAGGAACGCTACAAAAACCCCTACCGCAGCTATGGTTGCCGAAACAACAAAAGTAATGAAATCAAAATTTTCCATCAACCTAATCCTTTGCTTCGAACTTGAATAGTTCTCTATGTTTTGCAAGGTAATAAGCGTGCTTTTCAGTCAGACCACTTATTTTCATTTCAGGGTCAATCCCCAATAATCTAAGCGACGTATCGTCTATTTTATCGCTTTTAAGTAAATGACCATCATTGCTAAACGACACATAGCCTTTATCAAACAGCTTATCGATTGATGGAGACAAAGGTAACCCATTGTAAGCATCTAATCTTTCTTCATTATTAGAGGAATTCCATGGATTGATATGTGAAGCAACTAAAAGTGATGGCATCTTGATATCAGTAACAGGGCAAGTGTTATCCCACAAAGCTAAAACATCTTTACGAAATTGCCCTTGACCAACTCTTGACTTCACAATGGATTCTTTCACGGTCCGATCAACCGACTTTTTAGTCTTTGTTTCCTTTTTTGCGAAAAGATTAGGACTATATTTCTGAGCTTTAAACTCTAAATCAAAAACAGCATCACCAAGCTCCTGGAGAATTATATTTGCAGCACTATCAGGTATTGAGATCATATAGTTCTCAGAAACCTTTTTAACTGAATTTAAAAGCTTAGGAACGCAGTAGTCATTATATAGATCGTAAATGGTATCTCTAAATGAATCGATAGAAACCATATGATCAAGTTCAAGAAGGTCCACATCAATTTTGTAACCATCCATTGGCCATTTAGAAAAAACTGCTGCAGAGGGCTTAATTGACTCATATGCATCCATTTTGGCTATTGCTGTGTAAATTATATTACCTTTCCAATAACAAAAAATGATATCTCCCTTAACCACATTAGGCACAGCTTTCCAGCCAGCCTTAACGGTTTTATTGCCCTTTGAAGTGAAGCTATGCGCTGGCGCCCACAAAAATTCACCTTTAAGCACTTCTTTAAATGTATCTCCTAAATTCACCCAGTAATAAGCCATAGATCCCTCAAAACATAAAAACACATAGTATATACATTAACTTGTAGATCTCCCCAACGCTATGATGACCAGCCAACCAAATCCATCAAACACAAAAAAACCACCCGAAGGTGGCTTAGATTTTACTAATACTTCAATGATGCCCTTTACCAAGACAGTTTGGACACGTAACTGTACGCCGTTTTTCAACCATCCTTGCCCCACTCAAATGATTATCACGTTCGGTATAAACTTCCTCTACCTTTCCAGTCATACCACAATAAGTACAAGGTGTTTTTTTTATGCTTACATTGGATTGCTTGGAACCTTTAGATTTATTAGAATTGCCCATAAAAGAGACAACCAAAATCACAACGACTATAAAAAAGAGAATCTCCACTTCCACCCCTCCTTACACTGCCAATAGCAAAAAACCACCCGAAGGTGGCTTTTAAATCGCATTAAAGACTAAACAATAACTCAACAGGTCTATGATCAGGCTTGCTTTCATCATCTTCACAATATTCTGCATCTCGAAGCAAAATATCCGAAGCCGCTTCACCAACATCCGACGTAACAAACGCAAAATCTAAAATGCTGTTATAGCCTGGAGAGCAACTGGTTTTGATCATATTCACAGGCTTAACCCAACTAAAAACACCATTTTTCGTCATGTAGTCATAACCCGCATCGCGATAATCACTACCAGGGTTAAGATCCCAATCAAAGTTATAATCACCCATAGCGATAATAGGCAAAGAAACACCACTCGCATAAGCATTCAGCTTCTTAGCTTGAGTATGGCGGCCTTCTTCATTTCCCCTTTCCAAATGGTTAACCATAATCTGGAAAATCTTTCCAGAAGACAAATCCTCAAGCGTGGCAACCAAAGGTGGTCGCGAATAACGATGAATTTTCAAACCCAACAACTCATCAGTCGACAACAAACGAAACTTACCGGTATCAATCAAAAGCATCAGAGTATCAGTTGTATCAATAGCGCCATTGGTAGAAATGGCAGTAAATTCATCCCCAACCGCATCCAACAACTCGTCTTCCCAACTGACCGTAACCTCAGACAAAGCCCAAATATCCGCATACCCAATCGTAGTCATATTTTCTACGACAGTATCCACACTGGCCTCACTCTTATAACCACCTTCCACGTTGTAGCCAATAACGCGAATGGCGCCAACATTCTCCTTACTAAACGAAAAAAGGTCGCTTCCCCCACCGCCTGAGCGCTCGCCACCTTGCATACTCTGCGAATTACAGCCAGTAACAAACACCAACAATAAAGCAGTAACAAACGTCTTCATCCTTAAACTCCCATCTTTAAATTAAAAATCATCAGATCGGACCCGTTACGCCTTGAGCCTCAAAATTACCTTATCAATGAAACATGGCTTATTCCAATAAAAATGTACAAAAATCGTACACACTAAACACCACGCGCCACATTGCGCACCACACAAGTCACCACGCCCATTATCTCCAAGCCTGATTCCTCCGTAATGGGAATCGCCTTGTAAGCCTTGTTCTTCGGGCGAAGCAACACATTCGGTTTCAGCTCAAGCGTCTTCACCGTGATTTCACCATGAATGCATGCAATCACAACGTCCCCATGCTTGGCCGTGAGAGACCGGTCAACCACCAACACATCATCATGAAAAATAGCTGCCTCTTTCATAGAATCGCCACTCACTCGTACAAAGAAAGTGGCATTTGGATCGGCAATACACAAATCATTCAAATCCAACGTTTTCTCAACAAAATCTTGCGCCGGTGATGGAAAACCCGCCGACACAGAATCGCCATAAAGCGGGATTCGCACACTATTGGCCGCGATAAACGCTGCCGACTCAGACACACCAAGATAAGTCACACGCATGATTAACACCAAAATACTGTATAAATATACAGCATAATTTTAAGTAGCGGGAATGACCAAGTAAATTTTTGTTACAGTAAAGATTTCCTGCTTTTCGACAGGAAATGAAATGAGGTCAAATAATTTATGCTATCTTGACAACTTGTGTAAGTGACCAGCAACAGGATAAAACAATTACGGCATTTCAAAAGGACAAAGTATGTCGACACTGCAACAGATACAAAGCTTTTTAGATACATTAAGACAATTACCGAAACCAAATACACCAGAGGCCACTATTTTCAGCATCGGTAGTCGTGGATATTATGAAAACCCAACCACAGATATTTTAGCATTTTTCTGCAATAACAATGGCGAACATGGTTTGGGTTCACTAGTGCTAGAGGCTCTTGTCGATATATTGCCAGAGAAACTTCAATCGATTAGCTGCTCATTATCAACACCGCCAGAAAGAGAAGTAATAACATCGTCTAACAAACGTATAGACTTGATTTTTGAAGGTAAAGACTGGGTAATGATAATCGAAAACAAGATTTTTCATGAACAAAATAACCCGTTTGATGACTATCAAAACCATTTCACTAAAAACGAAGAAAAGCGCTTTAAGAATAAAGAAGCTATTTTCATTGTCCTTTCTCCTTCAGGAGCAACACCAACCGACTTCGATAAATGGATCGGTATTAGTTACCCACGTCTTATCGACTCGATCAAGCACAGACTCGCTGAGTATTTTTTTAAGCAACCACTCAATAAGTGGACGGTTCTGCTACGTGAATTTCTATTACATCTGGAGAGTATAATGAGTACTTCCTCTTACCCTGAAGAAAACATTGACTATGTTATAGCCAACTTATCTCGATTTAGAGAAGCTCAACAATTACAAGATCAATCATTAAAAGCATTTCAAGAGCAACTACAAATTCAGTTAAGTACTGAGTTAGGCGTTATAATTAACGTCAAAGCAGACAATTGGGACGGCTCTCCAGTAATGAGGTTTGCTTACCAATCATGGATTTCAAACTCAGATATTGCCCTATCTTTTGGGTCTTCAGAGGATAATGAAAACCGTTACCGTATATCTTGTTATGCCGGTAACATAGTAAATGAAGAAGATCGCAATCATGCAGACAGCATCTTAAATACGAATGATTGTGATATTGCTCCATGGAATGAGCTAAAAAACACTTTTAGATGCTATAGAACGTATCTTGAAGACTTCGATAGAAAAGAAATTCTAAAAAAATTAGTCGAGAAATTAAAGCTCATGGATAGCTTTGAAAAAAGATGACCTAAAAACACAAATAACCAAGGGGCTTTCGCCCCTTGTCCTTCTCTGTTCTAACCCTCCCCGAAGTGCTTTCCTGTGGCGTTTTTGATGCGTTCGATGGTTTGGTCGACCCATGCGGGGTTGGTTTGGATTTTGGCGAGTTGTTGGTAGTTTCGGATGGTTTGGACCATGTCCATGATGTCGGTGGCGGAGACGACGGCGATGCTTTCGATAATGCCTAAAGATTTGGCCACGTCGTTAATGAGTTTGAGTTTTTCGTCGTCTTGGATGGGATTGGGTAGGCTTTGTTGGGTGGGTTCTGGCGGTTGTTCTGTTTGGGATTGGTCGAAGGCGCGGATGACTTCTAGGTTGAACTTCGGGCTGATCCACATGGCGTAAGCGTATACCAGTTCTTTGCAGACATAGGTACCGCCATTTCTCCCCTGAGTTTTCTTTATTACTAAACTATGCGAATTAGCATAGTTTTCAATTTCATCTATTAACTCTCGGGTTTGATTATTTCTAAGAAACTGTGCTGGCAAATGTCGTCTTTCACTTCCAGCCGCTTTATGAAGATCATTAAGGGAATACAATCCGTCGAGTGTACGGATGTCTTTTGAAGCAATCATTAAGTGAGCCATCTATGGCCTCCTGTTGTCATCATTGACCACCATAACAAAGGTCTCAATCTCAATTAAGGTGGTGGATCTAAGTTCAGGTTGAGACTACCGCCAACAGGTAACGGCCAGCACGAATGCTGCCCAAACAAAGACCCACCATAACAGGCGAATCTCGGCCACAAAAAAACACGCGGAGCGTGTTCTAGGCCGCTGTTGTAAAACGGGGTCTCAATCCCGACACTGGATTTTGCCAGTGCAGGGAAATAGTAGATCAGGATTTAGGAGGGGTCAATCTCTCGATAAATTTAAATAAATTAATCTTAATTATTGACGGCTATGTCAATAGAATCTAAGATACAAATTATACAAAATTTTGTATAATTTGTATCTTATGACTAGTAGGTTACCACTATGGAAAAATTACATTACTCCAACATATTCGAAGCCATTGTAGATGATCCAGCAGAAGCTGCTGACCTTGAGTTCCGTGCAGACATGGTGCTAGTGCTCAGAAATTATTTCAAAGCTCAAGAATGGACCACGGCTGATATTATGGAAGCACTTGATATACCACAACCAAGAGTCAGTGAGCTTACCAGTGGGAAGGTATCTAAATTTTCGGCAGACAAGCTGATTCGATTTTTGGCTAAAGTTGGCTACCAAATCAAGCCTTCCATGAAAATCAAGAAAGATAAAACTGTTACATTCAAATGCACAACCAAAGAATTAAGCGCTGCATAAGTAGCGCTTAATTAATTAACTTGTAGCGCTCTTTGGCAGTCTTCATAGCTTTCTTATCCACTCCATTAGTCGTTTTCGAGAAGGAGTGTAATATGTATACTGTATCGTTATATTTCGCACAGTAGATAGATCTAAATGCTGGACTGCCATTTATTTTTAGCTCTATCGCGCCTTTACCAACACTTTTACCTATGTGCTCAAAATCGGTAAGCGGATCCTCTCCTTGTTGAACTGCATTGATACTGGCACCAAATTCCACCTGAATTTCTTTAGGTAACTTTTTGAACTCTTTTTTTGCTGCTTCGTTAATGAATTTAAAAGATTTCAATCCTCTGACCTCACACAATATAAATCCAAAATATTATTTCTAAAATAATACATTCAAAACAAAAAATCCGCAATGATATTAAAAAAACTTTTAATTAAATCTTACACAAAATTAACCATTTAACAAAAAAATAAAACACAAGCCATTGATTTCAATACATTATTTTAATTAATAATATTAAAAAACCAACTTCACTTCATTTAACATCAATCTATTAAGCTATTAGCTTTAATATTAATCTATTAATTTAATAGCCTTAATAACAAGACCATTAAAATATTAACTTATTAGCTTTAATATTAATCCATCAACACACTAAAATATTAACTTAATAGCCTTAATAATAAGACCATTAATCTATTAATTTATTAGCTTTAACATTAATCTATTCTCTTAAAATCATATTCCTCCCCCACTCCCCCAACGCTTTGCGCATCTGTTCTCTGGAATGGGTGTGCATGTAGCGTTTGTCCAGTCCGTCCCGTTCGTGGTTGAGTAGCATTTCCCCTATTACCCAGTCGATGCCCATGTCTTGCCAGCAGTCGCGGGCGAGTTTGCGTATGTCGTGACTGGTGAACTTAATGCCCACGTCGTCGCTCAGGCTTTGGTACCAGCGTTCTACGGTGCGCTTGGCGATTGGGCTGGTGCCGTTGGCGCTGAATACATAGTCGCTTTGCTTGGGCAAACTGGCGATGAGGTCCATGGCCTGTTGGGTGATGGGCAAGCGGTGTTCGTTGCCGTTTTTGGTGTTCTCGGCGGGCAGGTACCATTCCAACATGTTGGAGGAAAAATGCGACCATTTGGCGAGGCAGGTTTCGCCTATGCGAGTGCCGTGGAGTAATTGGGTCATGAAGAAAACGCGCTTCATGTGAGGCTGTCGGTTTATGGCGGCCACTAGGTTGGGCAAGTCGTGCGGTTTGAGTTTACCGGGCTTGCTGTCTGGCTGGGTGGTGGTAAAACTGCTGAAAGTGATGTGTTTGGTGGGGTTGGTGCTGATCAGGCCAAGTTCGCTGGCGCGGGTAAAGGCGGTTTTTAAGGTGCCCAGCACACCTTTTATGGTAGACAGCGCGTAGTCCTTTTGCATGGGCATGTAGAGCTGTTTGTACAGCAAGGCTTTGTTGATGTCGCTAATGCGGTAGTCATGAAGTACGGCGAGTAAGTGGTTACCAATGTAGCTGGACGCGGTGGCCACGTAGGACTCTGAGTAGGTTTTGTCGGCGTCTATGTGCTGCATGAACCAGAGTAAGACTTCGCCGCCGGTTTGGTAGGTGGCAACGGTGAGGCTGGCTTGCCGATCAGCCAACGCATTGGCACGTATGGCAGGAAGTTCAGCAAAGAGTGTTTTCGCGGTCACCGCTGGCCACTTGGCGAGCTTGGTACGCTGGCGCTTTTTGCCTTTGTAGACCACGTCGTAAAAAGTGCCACCGGTGCGCGCGGCGTTGATGTAAAACTCCACGCGGCGGGTGTCGTATAGGTAGGTTTTGTTGCTCTTTAGGGCGGCTCGGATGGAAGCATCTGTGATGGTTTTGGCAGAGCGTTTGGTCATGCAATGGCCTTGGTGGTTTGCTTGTTCCTTACTAGGCTGATCAGCTCTTTTTCAAGCCGTTTGATAAAGCGTTTGCGCCCTTCTGCTACGTTGTTGGCGAAGGTCTTTTCACTCATGCTTTTGTGTGCTGGGCCAATGCGCAGCTCGGCAGAAAAGACGGGCAAGCTAGCGGCAATGCGCGCGTTGCTTAGCGGTTTGCCTTGTGTGGTTTTGCGTCCTTCGGCCAACACCGCAGCGAATAAGCAAAGCTTTTGCATGCGGGATAAGTCAGCAAACAACCAAGCAAAGCCTTTGTCTTTGGCTGACAGCATGCGGATTTGTCGCATCATGGCGGCGTTGCTTTCCCCACCGCCCTGAAAGCTTGGCACCACGCCCGTTTGTAGAGATTCACAAATGCGCCCTGTGTTGCCCACGCCTGTCCAACCTGCATCAGCTGAGCTGGCGGTCAGGTAGGTAATTTGGTCATTGATGATCCGCCATCCTAGCGCGCCCAGTGTGTTTGGTTTGTCCCGGTCTAGCCAGCGCATGGTTTTTTTGTTCCTATTTAAAACGTGGTTGAGTGGTTTGAAACCTTGTTACTATTTTGGTTAGATTGTTACTTCACATAACGTCAAAGGATGATATTTATGAGATCAGCAACCGAGTCCCGCAAAATGCAATTCCGTCATGAAGCTCAAGCAGAAAAACACTTCCAAATAGAAGCTTTCGGCGATGCAATCGCAAAACGTGAAAACTACAAAGCACACAAAGGCTTAGACGCTATTCACTTCTATTTAGTCCAGAAATTTCACTGGACCCCAGCCACGGCTCGCCACCTTTCTTTCGACGACTTAGAATTTTTGTTGAAAGAAGAGAAACATGGCTGGGAGTTCATATTCGAAGAGGATTAACGGCAACCTATTCCCGAGTATCTTCTTTTTTCCAAAAGCGGCGCTGGGTTCGCCATAGGTAAGCCCTAAGCCGTTGATGCTCTATTTTTTCGATTTCTTCTGCCGTAATCTCTAAATTAGGGTGCTTGATCTTTTCCTTTTCAAGCTCCCTTTCCAATTTTTCCACTTTGTTCATTAAACTTCCCTGCTCCATTCTTGCGTGCATCGCTGCGGCAATTAGATGCATGCGATCTGCCACGCCAAAGCGATTCCATAACCACTTTACAAATCGCTGGCTAGGTGTGTTTTCCCAATGTTTATATTTCTGCTTTTTCATTGCTTAGCTCCTATTTCTCAAACCCCCGAAGGCCGTGGGTAAGCGTTCTTCATAATCTCTGTAATTCGAATGGGGTTAGTGATCTGCTCCCATTCTTGAAACTCAACATCCACTAATTTCCATAACCCTTGATCATTCACTTTGAGGAAGGCGTAGGCTCCCTTAAAAAAGTAAATGTAATTACAGTCACGCGGTGCTTCACGCCAGCTCGCGGTGATTTCAGAGCCATCGTCAAAGTGGTATCGAATGAGGTTTTCTGTGCTCATGTCGTAGCCCTTAACAAGCTTTTCAATTGACCAACCCGCTCACGGCCGATCACTCGGCGTTGCAGTAATTCTTGCTCTGTCAGTTGTTCACCAAAGCTGGGCGCTTCGATGACAACACGTTTGAATCGCTCACCACGCAAACACGCTTTGCACACGTCTTGGTAGATTTTGGTGAAGGCTCGCTTGCCTGCTCCGGTGTCACGTCGACGCAGCTTAGCAAAGCCAACTCGCCGCCCCGCTTCGAAAACGGCACAGTGGCTTGGTTGCCAGTGCGCTAGGTCGTGGGCGTGGTTGGCGGCCTCAAAATACGCGGCGTCTGGGGTTGGGAATTCATCAAACAAATCGTACATGCTTCGCTCCTACCAGTCGGTATCGTGGATATTCGACAAACTGTCGTGAACTTGCTGTTTGGCTGAGTGCGGCGGTGCCGGTCGCCCTGTGGCGAACTTCATGGAATTGCGCATCCACGTTCGCCATGCGGCCACCCAGTCCGCCATGGTTGAGCCCTTGGCTCGGTGATGGTCCAAGAAATTATTGGTCTCGGTTCGCCAGTCGGTGATGATTTGGTTTTCGGTTAGCCAATCGAGCATCCGCTGGTCAACGAGAAATTCATCGGGAACGCCAGAAGCCCGTTTTGATTTTTTGCGTTTGGGCGGAACGACCAAAGAGTTGACTGGTTCTTTGACTGGTTCAAGAAAGTGACTGGTTCTGGGTGCAGCATTTGCACCCCCCCCTGGTGCAGCATTTGCACTAGGGGGTGCAGCATTTGCACTAGGGGGTGCGACATTTGCACTAGGGGGTGCAGCATTTGCACCCCCATTGTTTACTGGCTTGGCGTCAAGATTCAGTACATAAACATTAGATGAATTTCCTTTGGCGCCTTTTCGAATGGTTTTCGTTAGCAAGCCAGACTCTATTAATGAATCAATGTGACTGATCACGGTTCGCTTACCAATTTCACATTGATCTGCGATGTACTGATAACTTGGCCAACACTCACCCTGATCATTTGCATTATCAGCGAGTTTAATAAGCACAAGTTTGCGAAGTGGGTTACCTACCTTGGTTTTCATGGCCTTAACCATTAATTCCATACTCATGGCAGCTAACCTTTCATTTGCTTCATACTGTGTTTGAGCACCGATTCACGAAGCTGCATTAACGCTTCAATGGCTTCAGTGATTTCCCGCTGACATTCCTCTTGCTCGCGCATCGTCATTCGGCCGTCTTCTAACGACTTATAAATCGCCTGAACCACATCGCCATGCTCTTTGCCCGCTTTAAAGGCCGACTCTAAGATGCCCAACACAGGCCCTCGTTCTTCCGCCTGAACACTCAGCTCAATACCCATGGCACGATGAATAGCATGATTGCCGGTAATCAGTTGCAAGGCGACCGACTCGCGCAAAGTGAGCTTGTGGGTTTCTGATTGCGGGTTGGCCTTATTGATCAGAACCTGATGCCCTACCCCCATCAGCGGCGCGATGGCTTTCGCCCCCATCCCAGAGTTATGGACTGTGTCGTATATCGCTTGGTCAATGTGATCCATTGTTTTCTCCTTAATTAGACGTATGCCCTACTTCGGTCGCCATTCCCACGCCTTCGTTATTGAAGACTTCGGTTGGAATGGGAACCCTTGATAACAGCTCAAGAAGTTGATCAAGCATTTCGCCAGTTGCGTTTAATTGACGAGATGCATGGGTTTCACTTAAACCAGCATGACTTAAATGACCAGAGGTTGCCCAAAGCTGCACTCTTAACTTAGAAAGAGACTCCTGCACTTCGCCTAAACTGCACTTATGCTTACTCATTGTTTTCTCCTGAAATAACTAAACGTGCCCTTCACTTGAAGCCACGTATGTAATGTTCTAAATTGAGTATTCCGTTACTACACATGCAAGGAATGCGTATGGATATTGTGCTTCTTAAAAAAATCGGAGATAGCGAACACATCACCAAAAGACTCTCAGGTGTTTCAGGCCCCATACCTCGCTTCTTAGAAGTGATTAATCTTCCAGAAGAAGAGCGGGAACTGGATGCACCAGATGGCTTTATTGTTGCAGCCGTCACCTACGACCTTATAAATAACGAGCTAATCCCTACGGTTCATTGCAATGTCTTTCTTGGTGAGGATTCCATCCCAGACGTGATCGAAGACACGAGGCGTTATGTAGTTAAAAGAAAGTCCTTGAAGAACTAATTCAGTTGCCTCTTTCGTACTCACAAGGTGCTGATAAAAATGCGTGCCTTGTAAGTTTGAATACTCAAGTGACGCTAAAGCGACATCACAAGCCTTTTTAAGCTCACTGATATCGCCAACAACACTGGTGATATCAGGCGCTGGAAGGATTTTTCTGGCTCTACTTTTGTGTTCACTCATTGTTTTCTCCTGATTCATTCAAACGTGGTTTGCTTAAAAATCGAGCAATAAACTAAGTATTAGAGTGATTCATGGTCTTGAAGAAGCTCATCAACACTCACTTTTCCCTCTGTCGCTTCTGATATGCGGCGAATGTATTTAGCAGGAGCACGTTTGTGTAGACGCAACCAATTCCAAACATGGGCTTGCTTAACACCAATTAATCGAGCGACTTTTGTTTGAGTCCCAATAATATTTACAGCTTTTTGTATAGCAGACATATATCCTCCACACCTTTTGGTTGTATTTAATAACAACATATTATTGTTTGTCAAATACATTAAAAGTTGTAAATATGGATTTATGATTAACACGTAAAATGATGCTTGGTTTAAAATGACAATTGCAGAACGAGTAAAACAACAGCGAACACACTTAAAACTTACGCAAGCAGAACTTGCAAAAGTGGTGGGCATTAGCCAACAGTCTCTTCAGAAAATTGAAGATGGGAGAACACACAACCCCAGAAAGCTTTTGGAATTATCAAATGCATTAGAGTGCTCACCAGAATGGCTTCAGTTTGGAATTGTCGCTAACTCTGACGAGTCGTCCAGTAATGTGACATCTGCTCCATTTGGCTTTCCTTCTAAGAAGCTCCCTGTTATAAGCCACGTGCAAGCAGGTTCATGGGGCGAAGCTGTAGACTACAGAGATTTAGGTGATGATATCGAATGGCAAGAATCGCCTAGCTCGGCCAGTGAAAACGCTTTCTGGTTAAAAGTGGTTGGCGATAGCATGACTTCAAGCTCTGGCCAAAGCATCCCCGAAGGTCATTTGATACTAGTCGATCCCAATATTGCAGCTGATAATGGCAGCCTAGTTATAGCTAAGCTAGAAGGGACTGATGAGGTCACTTTCAAAAAACTTGTTATTGATGCTGGCCATAAGTATTTGAAACCACTGAATCCAGAATATCGATCAATTGAAATCAATGGAAACTGCCGCATAGTCGGTGTTGTCACCGAAGCAAAAGTAAAATTTTAATTTTTTTTGTCTCACTAAAGCCCGCATATTAGCGGGCTTTTTTATGCGCTCAGCAATCAAACAAACAATTTTACAACTTTTAGGTGTTGACACAAAACCACTTATGGTTGTAATTTAATCCTATCAATACAACCAAAAGGATAGGAAATTATGTTAATTCTGACTCGACGCATTGGCGAAACCATCATGATTGGCGATGAAATCGAAGTGACGGTTTCTGGCATCAAAAGCAATCTAATCCGCATTCGTACTGCAACCCCCACCCTTCTCACCCAAACTCGCAAAGTTGGGCAAGCCATCAACATTGGCGACAACATCAGCGTGGAAATTCTGAGCGTAAAAGGCATGCAAGTTCGTCTTGGTATCACCGCACCGCGTGATATTGCCGTTCATCGCGAAGAAATTTACCTAAAAATCAAAGCCGAACAATCCGGCGCCATCGCCAGCTTGGCACACTAAAAAATGAGCATGGATGCATCATTAAATCGCTGTTAGCCACACAAGGAGATACCATGAATACTAATCAATATAACTGGCAAGAAGACCTAATAGCAGGCCACGACCAAAACAGTCATCCCATCACCGTTCGACAGCTTATCGAAGCCATTAACGGCTACGAGAGTCTATGCACAATCGCCTCTATGTCTGACAGCATGCGGGATAACCTAGCTCGTGCCGCTGCAGAAAATTATCGAGTGAAACTGCATAACGAGAACCTGCAACGCACCATTAACCAACTTGAGCAGCAACTGAACTCTGCCAATGCTCGCATCAGTCAGCTTCTTAATGAACATGCAGACATTGATAACAGCAAAGCCTTAGCCATCTTGGCTCAATATGCCGACCCAACATACTGGCGCAACCCTTACAACCAACATGGCGAGCTAGACACCCAACAAAGAAGCGTGTTCGCCAAGGGTTACCACGGCTATGAATTAGCCATGTCCGTCATCAAAACAGCGCAACAGGTTGCGTAAAAGGAGGATGATATGAGCTTTGCCGTATTTGGAGTATCAAAAGAACTGGCAGAAAAACAAGCCAAAACACGCCTCGCTAACATTGAAAAAGCGGGAGCCAAAGCAGCAAAAGAAATGGTCTCAAAATGGAAGTTCGACAGACGATTAAGCAAGGTTGATATTGCGGTAAAAATCCTTGCCAATATTGGTGAGATTCCAGAAGAGCCCTATCAAAATGCGTTGAATGAATTGGTCAGCCATTACATGACCAACCTTACGCCAAAGCAGATATCACCGCTTTATGGCGACCCAAAGCGCTGTAATGAATTCAGCGCAATCGCACGTAAATTTGGGGCTAACCAGATTGGCTATAAACAATGCGTTCGTCAGGAAGACCCAAAGCATGCGGGAAAATTCAAAAGCACGTGGATAGACGTTCCACCACGTCTATTAAACTAGGGAGAAGGAACATGAGCTCAAAAACACTATTTTTACTCATGGCTGAATTTGAAGGACGAGCGGCCGTAAAGCTTGAAGAAGCATTGCATTACACTAACTTCAAAACGCTACATGAGGCGAATAAAGCGGCTAATATTGGAGAGCTTCCCATACCAGCCTTTCGAATGAGTAAATCACAGAAGAGCCCCTACATCATTCATCTAGAAGATTTGGCCGAGGCATTGGACAAAGCGCGTGAAGAAGCCAAACAACGCGCCTTACTGCTAAGTGGTAAAGCGCCTATTGCGGCAAAACAAAGCAAAAAACAAAACCTGACGAAAGAAGGCCCTGTAAGACGGGGCCGACGCGTACAACGAGAGGCTATGTCGGCTTAACCAAGCCGGCCTCTCCGAGGCCATTCACAAACTCAAAACCATCATATTTATCAAACTTGTCCAACTTGCCTAAATGAGTATACCGAGAAAGGTTCGCCCAAGACCGATGGCCGGAAATCATACTCACTTGAGGAATGGAGTAACCTAGCTCAAACAAGTGACTAACCCCTTCATGGCGCAGATCATGAAAAGTTAAATCCTCAATATCGGCAAACTTACACGCGCGCTGATAGGCCGTACCAATGGTTCTTTCATGATAGGGAAAAATGCGAGGCTCATTTTCCGCTCTTGGTTGTCGTTTAATGATTTCGAGCGCCCTACCTGGCAAATGCAAAATAACATTATTGCCCTTCTTTTTTCTTGGGTGCTTCATGTCTTTGATTTCGACAGTCCCTTCCTCAAAATCGACATCATTCCACTCCATACGGCAAATCTCACCTAAACGCCTTGTCGAAAAAATAGCGAACAACACAACATCTTCCAATGGTGTGACATGCTTAGTATTGCAGCCACGGCCAGTCTTGGTTCTTCCACTGTAAGAACAAATTGCCTTAACCTCATCCAGAGTTGGTCGTCGTGTGCGCTGAGTCGATCGGTCAATCACTCCCATCTTACCGCCAAGGTCAACAGCATCATCAATTTCTTGCAAATCAATGGGGATAGACCAAGCTACGCGGGCATATTTGGCTAAAACACGAATATAACTCGCATCCTGCATAACCGTTGCCGCGGCCGCACCATCTTCATGATAACGCTTTCGAAAATAGAGCAATAAGTCAGCGGCTTTTATTTCAGACAAAGCCACCTCCCCCAACATCGCTTCTTTACTCATTAAAAGCATGGTGTTGTGTTTGGTTTTACCAAGAGGGTTTGGCGCATTCTCATGCTCAGCCAAATAACGTGACATACCTTCAGCAACGGATAACTGAACGAGTGATTTGCCGCTATCTAACCTACGCTTGATTTCAGATTCACGAACATTAGCCCACAATTCCGCATCACGCTGAGCATTACGACCTTCAAATGCCTCACTTTCACTGAATACAACATTGCCCTGCTTTTTGATCCGAATTTGGGCATAAACTACGTCTGTTCCATCTTTCTTTTTTCTCTTCCTGAAACTAGCCATATCACAATCCTGTAATTTTATGACATAATTGGGAACCATAATTATTTAAGGTATTTTAGAAGGCTTGGTACAGGCGAGTGCTAAAAAAATATTTTTAGCACTTTGTTAGCACCAGACTCCTTAAAACGCCTATTTTTGACCCAAATTGACCATATAAATGCTAAACGAAAACACTGACATTATAGCCTCTAAGCCAGACAATACAAAGGATACAGTGGATAGACGATTCTCCGTCGCACCCATGATGGATTGGACTACGTCTGATTATCGGGTGTTTGCGCGCACCTTGACGAAGAACACTTTGCTTTATACTGAGATGGTGACATCTGGGGCTTTATTAAAAGGCAATAATCCAGAACGTTTTTTACGTTATGACGATTGTGAACACCCTATTGCATTACAATTAGGCGGCTCCAACGCTAAAGATTTAGGTCAATGCGCAGCCATGGCGGAAAAGTTTGGCTACGACGAGGTCAATTTGAACGTGGGTTGTCCGAGTGACCGCGTACAAAACAGTTTGATTGGCGCTTGTTTGATGGCGCATCCTGACAAAGTTAAAGACGCTATGAAGGCAATGCAGGACGCTTGCAACATTCCGGTGACTATTAAGCATCGTATCGGTTTGGATGAACAACAAGATTACAGCGTGGTACGTGATTTTGTGGGCGATGTGGCTACCACCGGAGTAAACACCTTTATTGTGCATGCACGTAATGCCATTTTACAGGGCTTGAGTCCTAAGGAAAATCGAGAGATTCCGCCTCTTAAGTACCATTATGTTCATCAGCTAAAAGAAGATTTTCCAGACCTTGAAATCATCATTAACGGTGGCATTAAAACCATAGAGGAATGCCAAACACATCTGCTAAAAGTAGATGGTGTGATGATTGGCCGTGAGGCATATCACAACCCTTGGTTATTAAGTCAAGTAGACCAAGCCATCTATGGCAATACGCCATTGGTAACAGACAGATATCAAGCATTGGAAGCATTTGTGCCTTATGTTGAGGAACAACTCGCACGAGGGGAACGACTGCTTCATTTAACGCGTCATATTCTTGGCATTTTCCAAGGTGAGCCAGGCGGTAAACAATTCCGTCGCTATCTTTCCGAAAATGGTCATAAAGCCGACGCAAACGTTAATGTATTATTAGAGGCCATTGATTTGGTCAAACATCATCAACACAAAGGATAAGAGCAATGAGCAACAAGTTATCTCAATTAAAAGAGTTCACGACCATTGTAGCCGATACAGGTGACATCACGGCAATCAAAGACTTTTTGCCAGAAGATGCGACCACTAACCCATCTCTAATGCTAAAAGCCGCTCAAATTCCTGAATATGCTCCTTTTCTTGAGCAAGCGGTTGCTTGGGCAAAGACTCAAAGCGATGATAAAGCACAACAAATTCTAGACGCAGGTGACAAGCTTGCAGTGATCGTTGGTACAGAAATCTTAAAATACGTTCCTGGCCGTATTTCTACCGAAGTTGATGCGCGTTTATCTTTTGATAAAGACGCAACGCTTGCTAAAGCTCGTAAGTTGATCGCTCTGTACGAAGAAGCGGGCGTGTCTCGTGACCGTGTATTGATCAAAGCGGCGTCAACTTGGGAAGGCATTAAAGCAGCAGAAGAGCTAGAAAAAGAAGGCATCAACTGTAACCTAACATTGCTTTTCTCTTTCGCTCAAGCACAAGCTTGTGCTGAAGCTGGTGTTTACCTGATTTCACCTTTCGTGGGTCGTATCCTAGATTGGTACAAAAAATCAACTGGCCAGGATTACACTGCAGAAACGGATCCAGGCGTTGTGTCTGTGACAGAAATCTACAACTACTACAAGCAACACGGTTACAAAACCGTTGTGATGGGCGCAAGCTTCCGTAACATCGGCGAAATCGAGCAGCTTGCTGGTTGTGATCGTTTGACCATTAGCCCAGCTTTGCTAGAAGAATTGAAGAAAGACGAAGGCACATTAGAGCGTAAGTTGGTGCCAACCTCTGACGTGAAAGCCGCACCGGCTCCAATCACCGAAGCCGCTTTCCGTTGGGCAATGAACGAAGATGCTATGGCGACTGAGAAGCTATCTGAAGGCATTCGTAATTTTGCCGTTGACCAACGCAAGTTGGAAGACACTTTGGCTTCTATGCTATAAGACGCTTTGTCGTTAAGTAGTCATATTCCAAAAACGCGACCTAGGTCGCGTTTTTTATGCCTGCTTTACAAGCAATACAAGATAAAACCAGCTCGGGTTTAGGTGCGATGACAGAATTTGAAAAAATGATTAACGGCGAACACTACAACAGCTTAGATTTAGACCTTCGTCTCAAGCGAGAAGCCGCTCGCCTTGCCTGTGCTAAATACAACGCACATCCCAGTAAAGGCAATCTCAAACACATTACTCGCCTCTTCGCACAGTCTGAACAAGTAATCATAGAACCCGGCTTTCAATGTGATTATGGTAGCCAAATTTATTTGGGCAAAGGCGTGTACATTAACTTTCAATGCGTACTTCTTGATAGCGCTCCCATCCACATTGGCGACCACGTCTTAATAGGTCCAGCCGCGCATCTGTATACAGTAGATCACCCCCGTGATGCCGCCGCACGCGCCGCTGGAGAATGTTTTGCTCGCCCTATCCATATTGGCAGTCGGGTGTGGATCGGCGGTGGTGCCAAGGTCCTCCCTGGCATTAACATAGGAGATGACGCCATTATTGCCGCCAATGCCGTGGTCACTCGCAATGTTGCACAAGGTGAACGTTATTTTGGCTAATTGGCCGCAATTATGACCAAATTGTCACGCTTTTATTCGATAATGGACGGGGTTCTGAACACTTCATCAAACTAGGTAAGCAATCAGCAATACTAAAGGAAATGGCTTTCCTAGTGCGGTTTCTTTGACTATTTTCTATATACTGATCGAAAATCTTCAGGGGGCCAAATGCAATATTGGATCATGCTTTTTATCAGCTTATTATCGCTTAACGGATACGCTAACGACGTGTCTCGCGATGATCAGCACCTTAATGTCACGCAAGTTGCCGAATTTAACGGCATACCTTGGGGCATTAGCCTGCTTGATGACCAATTTGCCATCATTACCGTCAAACAGGGTGAGGCGTACAAGGTCAACCTAAACAATGGTCAAAAGCAGGCTCTTACTAATCTACCTAAAATCGATAGCCGTGGTCAGGGTGGTTTACTGGATGTGGCCAGATCGCCTAATTACGCACAAGATGGTTGGTTGTACTTTACCTATGCAAAACCAACCGAAGCCGGCTCTGTCACAACCTTAGCAAGAGCTCAGTTAGACAATAACCGTTTGATCAATTGGCAAGACTTATTGGTCAGCCGCTCTGCCAGTGCCACCAGCAAGCACTATGGTGGTCGCATTACCTTTGATGACCAGCAACATGTGTTTTTTAGCATTGGCGATCGTGGTGTTCGAAAAAACGCTCAAGACCTTCGTAATCATGCCGGCAGCATCATTCGCTTAAATCTGGATGGTAAGGTTCCAGCCGATAACCCGTTTGTCTCTCATGCCAACATACGCAATGAGATCTGGAGTTATGGTCATCGCAATCCACAAGGCTTGTTTTATGACAATAACACCCAAACACTATGGTCAAATGAACATGGTCCACGAGGTGGAGATGAAATCAATTTGATCCGCCCTGGCGCCAATTATGGCTGGCCAATTGTCTCTTATGGCAAAGAATACTGGGGACCTGTAAGCGTCGGTGAAGGCACAGAAAAAGACGGCATTAATAGCCCGATTAAGGTGTATATTCCTTCCATCGCGCCCAGTAGTTTAATCAAATATCAAGGACTATTGTTTTCAAATTGGAATGGTGACTTTTTGTCTACCGCTCTCGCCTTGAGGCACTTAAACAAAATTCACGTTGAAAAAGATGGTTCCACCAAGGAAACCCGTTATCTTGAAGACTTGAATGAACGCTTGCGTTCCATCGCTCAAGACACTCAAGGGATTCTGTATTTAGGAACCGACTCTGGAAAACTATTAAGAGTGACCCTTCAGTAAGCAGACATAGTGACTTTTATAGCGAGTTAATCACCACTCTATTTCGCCCTGCATCTTTGGCCTGATACAAACAGGTATCGGCCAAAGAATACAGGCGCTGGAAGGTCTCGGTAGTTTGCTCCGAGGTGACCAAGCCAATGCTAACCGTATAATGTATTGTGTGCCCTTGAAAGACAAACGGGGTGTCATGAACGTATTGGCAAAAAGCCTCAGCCCAAGATTGACTAGTCAGGTGTGGCAGCCAAACACAAAACTCTTCACCGCCTAACCGGTATAAACTGTGATCTGCTTCACTAAAGGATCGCAGCCGCGCCGCAAAATCCACCAGCAAGGCATCACCAACATCGTGACCATAGGTATCATTTACCTCTTTAAAATGATCCAGATCGATCAAAATAAAACCCAAGCCCCCTGAAGAACTGAGCTTACTTTGCAATGCGCTGTTAAATTTTGCATCAATGTTTCTTCGATTCGATAACCCGGTTAAAGGGTCTGTGGAAGCAATTTTTCTAAGTGCCGCCAGTATGCGCTTAATGACTATTTCCGCGCCGTGACTCAAACCCCAAATAAAAGCATAAGCAAGCACTAAATTGATCAGAATACCGCGCATGTAACTTTCGTATTCGCCCTCAAAACGATTAATAATGATGGCTGAAACCATAGCTAAACATATAGCACTGAGCGACACAGCAATGCGCCGACCTAACATCAAGTATGACGCAACAGGAAAGATCAATACCCATACCTGTCGCCCAGAAAATAAAGGGGAAAAAGCGATGGCGGCAATAATGCCACTGAAAAGAAAGGCGACGTAGAAAAGCACCGCCCATTTAAAAAGACGCCAGTGTCTGGGCATAAACCAAACACTCACGGTAAACACGAGTAACACAATTTCCAATATCGCCAGTATGGTCTGACCAACAAACAGATTGAGTACAATCAGAATGGCACTGGCCGTACCAATAACACACAAAAATCCTTTAAGTATGACTTCTCGAAAGTAGTCGTCATTGAACCAAAAATTGATTGAAGTAGGTTTTCGGCTCATATTGGTCGCTCCTCATTACTCCGACCAGCTACTCCCTGCATTGTCTTCTTGCCAACTAGAATCTTCATCACCCCAGCTAGATTCGTCTTCATCACCCCAACTGGATTCGCCTTCATCGCCCCAACTGGATTCGTCTTCAGCGCCCCAACTAGAATCGTCTTCAGCGCCCCAACTAGAATCGTCCTCTTCCCAGCTACCATCAGCATCGTTAAAGCGATCGGATTCCGGCTTTTGAGGAATATTGCCATCATAAATTTCATAAGTACGGTTCTGTAAATACACATCTCGAATAAAACTGTATCGATCTCCAAAGATCATTGATTCAGCATTTAATAATCGCGCTCGGGTTTCCACTACATCCAACGCGAACAAGCCAGTTCTTTCATCAGAATTCAATGACAAATAACTGATACCATCATCATAGGTCATATCAAACACCCTACCCGTTCCATCTCGGACGGTGGATGGACCGAAGAAAGGCAAGACAAGATAAGGCCCCGACGACACGCCCCAATAGGCTAGGGTTTGACCAAAGTCTTCATCGTATTCTTTTAAGCCTAATTCACTGGCAACATCAAAAATACCAAACCAACCGGCCGTACTATTGATGATAAATCGCCAAGTAGACGATGCTGTCTGATCCCATTTACCTTGCAGCAGGTTATTGGTGATGTTACCGATTTCGCCTAAATTGGAGAAAAAATTACTCACGCCTTTTTGCACTGGCGATGGCGTTACCGCTTTATAGCCTTTTGCTAATGGCTTTAGTACCGCACCATCCACCGCATCATTGAAGGAGAACATCGCCCGATTAAACCCTTCCCACGGGTCTTCCTCAGTCGCCGCCCAAACGGATTGAGCCAACATCATGATTAAGCCAAACAACAAGACATTGATACGGTTAAGCATTATTTTTATCCCTGTAAGTGGAAATCTAGACTAGGTTTTACATTCTAGCCAATTTTTATTACACCAATTTTTTGACGTTTTGCCATTGTTTCGCAAGGCGTTTTGCTGAAATAGGCTCTAAGGTTCCAACCGACTGAGCAAACAAAGAAATACGATACTCTTCTAACATCCAACGGTATTTGACTAGTTCTGGATCATACAAGGCTTTCTCATCATGAGCCTTTTTCTGCTTATGATAGGTTTGCCACAACCCTTCTAGTTCAGACACGAACTGGTTCTCTTTGTTCAAATGGTTTTGAAAACGCTCTAAACGTACTTCAATGCCTTTGAAATACCTTGGTAATTGCCCCAACCAGAACAAAGGCGTATTACCAATAAAACCAGGATAAATAAGTTGCTTTAATTGGAACTGAATATCGCCATAAATTCGAGACCATGGCAAAGGAATACTGCCTTTCATGCGTTTTGCGACACCTTGATAGGAAGACAGTACACGATATAATTGCGTCGCCATCTCATTACCCATTGCAATCAAATGACTCTTATTTGCTGTAACACAATGTTCAAAATCTTGCTTTGCTCGTGGTAAAGGACGACCATCAAGAAAGACTTTATCCAAAATGGCACTAAGCAAATCGCCCAATAAGGACTCTTTCGGCCCCAAGGGCGAAAAGATCAACATAGACTCTTTTAATTGCGGCAAGTTCTTTTTGAGATAGCGCACTTCTTTGCTTAGAGTCAGCTTGAGTAAGGTAATCACGCCTTTACGATGCGCTTCGGTCGCCGTACTTTGATCATCGAACATTTTCAATGAAACAGTTTCACCTTGAGAGACTAGCGCTGGAAACGCCGTGACTTTAATGCCAGCTTGTTTAATCTCTTGGCGCTCAGGGATGCCTTGCTCCGGCCACTCAGTCAGATCGTCCGCTTCGTGCGCTTTAGTGCCGAACTTAGCAAAGCTTTCTTCTACAAGGTCACTGAATTGACTCTGCAATTCTGCCAAGTCTTTACCACTACCTAACACCTTGCCACGTTCATCCACCACTTCCAGACGCAACGTTAGGTGAGATTCAAGCTTTTCCGCATTCCACTCATTCAATGGAATATCAATCAAGGTTTCACGCTTAATCTGCAAGCTTAATTGCTCAAGTAAATCGCCTTTCTCTTTCGATAAATTCGGGTAAATACGGTCAACAAACTGAGGAATTGGTACAAAGCGACGACGTAAAGCTTTTGGCAGCGCACGAATTAGCGCTTCACAACGCTCTTTGATGTAGCCAGGTACGGCCCAACCCAAGTCTTCAATGCTTAACTGACGCAGTAATCCCACAGGCACTTTCAAAGTAGCACCATCGGTTGCCTTACCCGGCTCAAACTTATAATCAATGGGCAGCGCCACACCGTTCAAACCAAACGAATCAGGAAAAGCGACCTCATCCAAAACGACTTCTTGATTAATGAGATCTTCTTTCGTCATCATCAAGGCATCAGGGTGTGTCTTAACAAAATGCTCTAAGCTTTTCAGATTGCGAACTGTGTCTGGTAAACGTTGATTGTAGAAGTTAAATACCGCCTCGTCATCGACTAAGATATCGCGTTTACGTAATTTCGCCTCTTGTGTTTCCAGATCATCAATCAGGGCTTTATTGTGTCGATAAAAAGCCTGTTTGGAACGCAGCTCACGCTCAACCAAACCGGTACGAATGAAAATCTCACGGGCTTCTTCAGGGTTCACGTGACCATAATCAATACGACGCTTCGCAACTATGATCAAACCGTATAACGACACCTGCTCATTGGCCATGACTCGACCTTGATTGGCCTCAAAGTGAGGGTCAAGGTACTGACGCTTAACAAATGGCGCGGCGTATTCTTCAATCCAAATAGGGTCAATACGCGCCACTACACGAGCATACAGTTTACTGGTTTCCACCAATTCCGCTGCCATGACCCATTGCGGTGGTTTTTTGAATAACATAGACCCTGGGAAGATAGACAATTTGCGTGAACGACAACCCAGCATTTCTTTACTGTCGTCCATTTTATTCGCTACCTGAGTAAACAGACCTGCGAGTAACGAGCGGTGGATGGCTTCATAATTTCGAGCATCGCTGGCGCGATCTTTAAAGCCTAACTGTTTACAGGCAATCATAATTTGACGATGAATGTCTCGCCATTCTCGCATGCGCATAAAGTTCAAAAACTGCTTACGACAAAACTGTCGTAATTGGTTTTGTGATAAAACCTGACGTTGACCTTCATACCGTTCCCACAAATTCAAAAAGACGGCAAAATCCGAGTCTTCATCTTTGTCTTGCGCATGGGCCTGATCTGATTGCGCCTTCTTGTCTTGAGGTCGCTCCCGCGGGTCAGCAATGGACAAGGCACTGACAATGATCGCGACATCCGCTAATACCCCATGTCGTTCGGCGGCGATTAAGATTCGCCCCAGTTT
The DNA here is from genome assembly GCF_003314975.1 of Marinomonas aquiplantarum. Taxonomy (GTDB): domain Bacteria; phylum Pseudomonadota; class Gammaproteobacteria; order Pseudomonadales; family Marinomonadaceae; genus Marinomonas; species Marinomonas aquiplantarum. Next base: position 40,074 of record NZ_QNRF01000005.1, on the reverse strand, counting down.
CGGGTCAATGGGTAATTTGGCCAGTTGTCGACCAATGGGCGTTAGACGATCTTTTTTCAGCGCTCCGAGTTCGGTCAACGCTCGGTAACCATCGTTGATCATGCGTTTTTCAGGCATTTCAACGAATGGAAATTTTTCAACGGCGCCGAGTTTTAAGTTCGCCATTTGCAATATAACCGAGGCCAAATTAGTTCGGAAAATTTCAGGGTCGGTAAACTCCGCTCGACTGGCAAAATCCGCTTCATCGTACAACCGAATACAAATACCGTCCGCAACTCGACCACAACGTCCCGCCCTTTGATTGGCGCTGGCTTGACTGATCTTTTCAATGGGCAATTGCTGTATTTTCGAGCGAACACTGTAACGACTGATGCGTGCCAAACCTGGGTCAATCACATAACGAATGCCAGGGACAGTCAAAGACGTTTCCGCCACGTTAGTCGACAACACAATGCGTCGCCCTGAATGAGGCTTAAAAATGCGCTGTTGTTCGCTGGCCGTCAGACGAGCATACAAAGGCAGGACTTCGGTTGATCTAAGTTCCGCGCGTCGAAGAATCTCCGCGGTCTCTCGTATTTCCCGCTCACCCGGTAAAAAGACGAGGATGTCCCCGGCACCGCGATAACCAGACGTTTTTTCTTCTGCAATGAGTAATTCCACCGCATCCAATACACCCTGCTCCATACTCTGGTCTTCGTCTAAATCAGAATCCGCTTTACTCAATAACGGCTGATAACGAATTTCCACAGGGTAAGTTCGTCCGGACACTTCAATCACTGGTGCATTGTCAAAGTGCTGAGAAAAACGCTCTACATCAATGGTTGCCGACGTCACAATCACTTTAAGATCTGGACGCACAGCTAACACTTGTTTGAGATAGCCCAACAAAAAGTCGATATTCAGACTGCGTTCGTGGGCTTCATCTATGATGATGGTGTCGTATTTATAAAGACGTTTATCTTGTTGTATTTCAGCCAACAAGATACCGTCAGTCATCAGTTTAATTAAGGTATTATCAGAGCTTTCATCGCTGAACCTAACCTGAAAACCCACCTGCTCACCGAGGTCAACGTTAAGCTCATCGGAAATACGCTCGGCCACACTGCGCGCAGCAATTCGTCTTGGTTGAGTATGACCAATGAGCCCAGCTCGACCACGACCAGCTTGCAAACACATTTTCGGTAATTGGGTGGTTTTACCTGAGCCCGTTTCACCGGCGATGATCACCACTTGATGTTCTTGAATGGCGTTAATAATTTCGTCGGCTCGAGCGGCGACAGGCAAACTTTCATCGTAAGTTATGGTCGGCATAGCGGCCAGCCGCGACTGATAGCGGGCTTTTGAAGTGTCGATTAAGTCCGTCAATTCATTAGATAATTTATCGAATGGCTGACCGTCTTTTTGGCGCTTTTGAATTTGCTCTTGCTTACGACTAATACGATGACGATCTCGCGTCATCACAAGATGATTTTCCATGGTTTCCAAAGAAGTATCCTAATTGATTAGGGTGTTAGGAGCGCAAAAAAAAGTGAGGCGCTCCGTATTCTATCGATATAGTTGGAAATTCTAACATTAATCCCAATGAAGAGGTTATAGTGAAACAAATCTACCCGATTCATAAAGACGAAAAAAGGATAATGCTATGTCTCATCAAGTATTTGAAGATAACTCGCTTACCATTGGCAATACACCGCTTGTACGTTTAAATCGCATTGGTAATGGCAACATTTTCGCAAAACTCGAATCTCGTAATCCTGCTTTTTCTGTAAAATGCCGTATTGGCGCGAACATGGTTTGGGACGCAGAAAAGAAAGGTCTGCTGACCGAAGGCAAGTCCATCGTCGAGCCCTCTAGTGGTAACACTGGCATTGCATTGTGTTTTGTAGCTGCCTCTCGTGGCTACCCCATCACCATTACGATGCCTGCCAGTATGAGTCTAGAGCGCCGTCAAGTTATGAAAGCTCTGGGAGCTAACATTGTCTTAACCGAGCCTGCGAAAGGCATGAAGGGAGCGATTGAGAAAGCACAAGAAATCGCCCAAGACGATAATTTCGTGCTGTTACAACAATTCGACAACCCCGCCAACCCAGAAATTCATGAGCAAACTACTGGGCCAGAAATCTGGCAGGATACCAATGGAGACATTGATGTGTTTGTTGCAGGCGTTGGCACCGGTGGCACCATCACAGGCGTGAGTCGCTACATCAAGAACACGCAAGGTAAAGCCATTACCAGTGTGGCGGTTGAACCCACAAGCTCGCCAGTCATTACTCAAACCTTAAAGGGTGAAACACCTACGCCAGCACCTCACAAGATCCAAGGCATCGGAGCGGGCTTTGTGCCTAAAAACTTAGATTTGTCGATGGTCGATTTAGTTGAACAAGTAGACAATGATGATGCCATTGCGATGGCGAAACGCCTAATGCGTGAGGAAGGCATTTTATGCGGCATTTCATGTGGTGCCGCCGTTGTGGCCGCCGAGCGTTTAAGCCAGCAAGAAGCTTACAAAGACAAAAAAATCGTTGTGGTATTGCCTGACTCAGGTGAACGTTATCTATCAACCGCCTTATTTGAAGGTGAATTCAGCGACAACGAATTAGTTCAATAAGCCTTGCAACGTCTTTGACTTAAACCAAACAAAAATCCCCGCTTAAGCTAAACCTAAGCGGGGATTTTTTATTCTCTCAGACAAACGGCAGAAAGTGCACTGAGTTATATACTGGATTTAGTGCTTACGTGGTCCATAGCGAACAATGTCTTTACCATTTTCAAATACGTCACTAGACACCCAACGCCCTAATAAAAGCTGCTGGTTATCATCCAGAACAGCCACAAAAGGACGACCATTACTGTTGTTGGTCGCCAGCGCCAATCCAGCAACATTGTTTAACCCCATGCCACCAGATTCAACGGCCAATACAAAGGCTTCCAGCTCTTCTAATGTGTTGATTACTTCATTGTCATTCATCATTCTGATTACTCTGTTACTGCTCAAATGCCGCAAGGATACCAGTTATTAGTGATCAAATAAAAAGTTCCTGATCATGGCGATCACCAAAGTGGACGCTTAGGCGGCTGATGCTGGGCTTTTTATCTGACAGACGACTTCACCACCATCAAACACACACAACTCACCTTCTTGCATTTGTTGCCAGGTTTCGTCCTGTGTTAACGGCTGAGTTGCAATGACTGTCACCACGTCTTTATCTGTGGTCACTTCTTGGAAATCCACAATAACGTCTTCATCGGACAAACTGGCTTTCTTAAAGGGAGCCCGGCGGGTAATCCAATGCAGCTTGGTTGTACAGAAACAGTAGAGTCGCTTGCCGTCCGACAGCATCATGTTAAATACGCCACGCTCTTTTAACTGCAAAGCCAATTCAGATAAGGCTTGCGATAAGCTTTCAAGCTCAGGCTCAAGGCTATCAAAGCGACATTGAAGTTGTTCAATAATCCAACAAAAAGCCCGTTCAGAATCGGTACTGCCCAATGGGTGTGTTTTTTCGACCGCCAAACTCTCAGCTGACTCCAATTGACCATTGTGAGCATAAGACCATGTCTTGCCCCACAACAAACGACTAAACGGATGGGTATTAAGCAAACACACAGCACCGACATTTGCTTGACGAATATGACTAATCACTATGTCACACTTCAGTGACGTATGACTCATTACCTCTGCCATGTCTGAATCTGCACTCGGCCTAGGGTCATGAATAGCCCATACATCACCGTCGCGATACATGGCCATTCCCCAGCCATCTTTATGAGGCCCAGTACGACCGCCACGGGCTCTTAGCCCAGAAAAACTAAAACAGATATCCGTTGGCACATTGGCACTCATGCCTAACAATTCACACATGCTCGCTTATATCACTCTTATTTGGACGCACTCTTACGAATACGTCGATACAACAATACACCCGCCACAATCACCGCCAATCCAGCAACATTTAATGCCGCATACATAATCCAATCGGTCGGTGTCATGGTGTCTACTTCATCCATCACGTCTTCTGTTTCTGTGATAGGCAATTCAGTCGGTTCAGCATCAACCGATTCTTCTACTGGCTCTCCATTCTCTTCGACTACGGAAATGGCCGGTGCAACCACCACAGGCATCACTTCTCGATTAGTCGAATTGGATGGCGAGAGCAATAAACTATTCGCAGCTTGTTCACCGACACCAACCGTCGCACCAGCCTCGCCTTGGCGATCAAAGTGCCATTCTGGTGTTTGATATTCAAATCGTAAACCTGCTTGAGTTACACCAGACAGTTTGGCACGCACCACCACATGATCATCCGGAGACACAGGCATGACTTTTTCCCAATATCCCTGACCGATCAAAGGCATCTCTTCGGTACGTTTACCACCCTTTTTATCCGTAAACTCCAACACGACACTAGAGCGTAATAGATTGAGTTTTAAGTTCACCGGTGTAGCCGTAAAGGCAACCAGATTATCGCTTGGTGTTGAGCCTTCAAACTCAATCGCTGGATGCACAGTAAAGAACTGACTCAGCTGACGCTTGAATGTCTGACCATCCACTTCACTGACCAGTTCATAATTGCCTGCTAGGCCAATCCCTGCCAAGCGAATTTTAAATTGGTCGTTGGCTTTAGGCACATCGTAAGACAAGACTTCTTCTTTTTGCTCTCCACTCAAACGATACAGGGTTTGCTTAACATTCACTAAATCCAATAACTGCGGGTCTTGCATTAACACACCCTCTAAGAAAATACCGATAGAGGAATAAATCTCTTCGTTTACAAAAATGACGGGGGAGATTTTCGTTGCTCGCGCACTCAAATCGGTAATGACACGAACGCTACTACGCGATAAGTCGACATTTTTCACCTGCCAAGTACCAGGTAAAGGATCCTGTACACTGATTAAGGTGTAATGGTCCGCCGACGACACCGACACATTAAAGCCCCCTTTAATCGGCAGTAACGAGTTATCAGGTAAAACCACCTCGGGTAATTCGCCTTTTTCATGAAATACTACAAGGGTTAATTCATCGATGGCTTCATCCACCACAAACTGATTACCGTTCAAAGGCAATTCATCGGAAGGTGAAGCTTGCGAGAAAATACGGTCAAACGTGTCTAACAAGTCCACCGGTACGGCCACTTCTGTGTGAGTTGCATTGGTACGAAGAGACAAGTTTTCTAATAACGCTTTATCGGTATAACCTGTCATGGAGATGGTGTGCAGATGGATATCCAACAGCTCAAGTTGCTGTGACAGTTCATTGAGTATGCGATCGCGAGACGCTTTGTTTATTGCTTCGTCTAAACTAATGTCCACCATACCATCGGTGACGAGAATCCAATGACGATCAAAACCTGGCTCTAAACCACCCGCATCCGGGGTATCGAGCAATAACTTAATAATGGCTTCAAGATCGGTTTTAACGTCTTGGGTCAGGTAACTGTTAACATAACTGGCTACTCGAGCCTTAGTCTGAATATTCACTGGTGCTTCAGGTACCAGCACACGCGGTGTTTCCCCAAACAACCAAATGCCTAAAGTCGCTTTTTCATCTGGTGCAAGATTCGATATAAGGCGCAATGCCTCGGAGGTGAGTTTATCTGGATCACTGATGAGCATACTGCCAGACGCATCGACAATGACTCGAAATTGCGCGTCAGCTTTCGCAAGAGGCACCCAAAAAGTTAATGAGGCCAATAACAACACTGTACTTAACTTCAACCACTTCACGTCTGCGAACTCCTTGAATCACACTGCTGCTATTGACCAACCAATCGGATTAACTTACGTCATAAGGTTCGGGCATGCCGTGTACCCATTTTATAATATGGGTATCCCAGTCCTCTTCTTTTACCGATTGCTCATTCACAGCATAATGCTGGACGGTTAGCCCCTGACGGAGCATTTCTTTATGACTACCAACCACCAAAGGATGCCAACTTGGCAAGTCTTTGGTTTCGTTTAACACTCGATAACTACAGGTGTCAGGTAACCAATGAAACTCATCGATCTGATCTGGTGTCAGCGTAATACAGCTGGCCACTTTAGTCTGTCTTGTTTCGTAAACATTACACTGACAAGTCGTTAAATTGAGCTGCTGACAAGACAAATTGGTGTAATACACCTCTTCCGTGTCTTCATCTTGCAATTTTTGCAGGCAACATTTTCCACAACCATCACAAATGGATTCCCATTGATCCGACGACATTTGTTCCAATGGCACCGTTTTCCAAAAAGGTTCATAACGCTTTGCGATCATAGTTAGTAAACAGCTTCCGTTGGGGTTTTATACAGATCCAACAAATAGTCATCTTTCACTGGCGGTAATTGTAAGTAGAAACCCTTTTCACGAATTTCATCCATGACCTTTTGCGCTTCCGCCCGTGCCAACTTCTTTTCTGGTGTGAGTAGCATCGTCATGGCACTGACGCCTTTGCCAAAACGCTCCATCAGCTCATCAGGCACTTTCGACAAACCCACGGCTTTCTCTACGAAAAGATACATACCTTCTCGCTTTGATGAATGGAACACTTCAATAATCAATTGCTGTTTCATAGTTTTCTCTTGACCATTATTATGGTCGATTAGGACGATTTAAATTTATCTAAAATTGGGTTCACAATGACATCTTGACGCCAACCTGTCATCGCTGGGTTTTGCCAATCAATCGCAGAACCATCAAACAAATGGCGCACCACAGGTTCTAACAGCTTGCGCTTCATCATGGCTTCTGGTGCCACGCCCATGGTTTCTGCTCGACCACGAACAAATGCTTTCACCGCTTTCGTTAATTCACCCGCCTGAGAGGGTAAAGGCGCCTCCAATGGCATCTGATATTCATCAGCAGACAGCTCTTTCACCATCGCGACTTTTTCAAGGATGGTTTCACCATACAAACGCTGTTGACGGCCTGTAATTTCCTCGGCAGTAGAAATCGCTTTATGATGCGTCGGCAGAATTTTAGCAATCGACCATAAAGTGCGATCTTTCAGAATTTGCCCTTTAGGCACGTCTTCTTTTCGGGCTTGCTCATCACGCCAGATGAACAGCAGGCGTAACAAGGTCAAACCTTCAGGAGATAAGCGCCACGCTGTCTTCACACCAGACCAGTTTTGCTCTGGATCTGAGTTCATCTGGTATTGCCACTTGAGCGTTTCACAATCTTCTAGAGCCCATTCGAGCATTTTCTTGTCTTTAAGGCGAGCGACCTGCATCGGATAAACCTTTGCAAGATACACCACATCCAATGCCGCATAACGTTTTTGCGCATCGGTTAGTGGGCGTTGCGTCCAATCTGAACGAGTTTCATCTTTTGCCACTTCAATGCGTAAATATTCATGAATCAATTTCACATAACTCAATGACCATTGCGCACTGGCGTAGGCTTCGCCTATTTGTGTATCGTAAAATGGGGTGGGTAGAACCCCCAACAGACGATCAAAGACATCTAGGTCTTCAGAGCAAGCATGAAACACTTTCATCACTGCAGAGTTCACCATTAAGGCCTTCAATGGTGACCAATCATCAATGCTTAAAGGGTCAATTAAAACCGCCTTTTCCCCTTCACTGATCTGAATTAGACCTGTAATCGGAAAATACGTTGTACGACGAATAAATTCAGTATCCACCGCAATCACGGGCAATTCAGCCCAATAGTCACACCAACTGGCTAAGGACGCATTGTCCGCGACCCACACAATATTCAACGCCTCATCATGCTCATTCATTTTAGAGTGTCTTCCGTCCCTCTAACGCTAAGGCCAGAGTATTGCCATCAACGTATTCCAGCTCACCACCCATGGGCACACCATGGGCAATGCGGCTTACATTAATATTCAATGTTTTGAGTTTTTCCGCAATATAATGACAAGTCGCCTCGCCTTCTACTGTGGAATTCGTTGCAATTATGGCTTCTTCTACTTCGTTGTTAACCACCAAGGTTTCCAAACGATCCAGTCCTAACTCTTCCGGTCCGATACCATCAATCGGAGACAAATGCCCAAGCAAGACAAAATAACGCCCACGATACGATCCTGCCGATTCAATAGCGACAACATCCGCTGGTGTTTCAACGATACATAAGCGCTTTTCATCGCGCTCTGGATCTTGGCAAATATCACACTCAGACTCTTCCGTTAAAGTACGACAACTACCACAGCGACCGACTTTATCCAACGCCTCGCGAAGTGAACTGGCCAATTTATCGGCCCCTTGATGATCACGCTCTAACAAGTATAACGCCATTTTCTGAGCCGAGCGCGGCCCAACACCGGGCAAACAACGCAAGGACTCAATCAGTTCCGAAATAAGAGGACTAAACAAGAGGTCAGCTCCTAGAAAGGCATTTTGAAGCCTGGTGGAAGAGACATACCAGCTGTCGCTTCTTCCATTTTGTTTTTCTGATTAGTTTCAATATTACGAACCGCATCGTTCATTGCAGCGGCAATCAAGTCTTCCAGCATTTCTTTATCGTCTTCAAACAACGAATCATCGATAGAAACGCGTTTCACATCATGACGACCTGTCATCACGACTTTTACTAAACCAGCACCCGCTTGGCCTTCTACTTCCATATTGGCAATTTCTTCTTGCGCCTTCTGCATGTTCTCTTGCATCTTTTGCGCTTGGCGCATCATGTTGCCCATACCACCTTTAAACATCATTTCTCTCCAAATTATTAAGCTTTAACTTTTACTGAGTCATAAACCAACTGTGCGCCCATCGTACTGGACAAGGCTTGCACAACTGGATGTGAATTTAAGTGTTGAATCGCAACCTGCAAAGCTTCTGCACGTTTACTGGCGGCGAACTCTTCTGCAGTCACCCCTTCGGTCTCTTCTACAGTATCAATGATCAAGGGCACTGGCATGGCAAAGAAATCACTCAGTGCGCCTTGAATTTGTTCATAACGAACTTGGTTTAGCATGTGCCCATATTCAAGTGGCACTTGTAATCGAATACCCTGATCACTGGCATCTACCATACTGGAGTTCATCAAAATATTCTGCACCAAGCCTCTCAAAGGCAAACGTGGTGCCACCAGCCACCAAATTTGCATGGTTAGCTCATTATAATGATTCAACTCAGGCAATGGCATCCCTAAAGCGGGTTGAGCAATGGTATCTGGCACTTTGGCCAATCTAGGGTCAGTGGAATCTTTCTCTGCCAATTCCGGCTCAGCCTCAACCACATCAGACGCTAATGCTTCAACGAGGTCCGCCGCGGGATTAAACGGGTCTGCCACATCGGCAATAGCTCGCTCTTCCGCTTCTTCTTCGTCTTCCTCTTCATCATCAACCGACTCTGATGCGTTATGAGACGTTTCCAGCAAGGATTCTACTCGTGCTGCCGCTCGCTCTGACATTTTGGGGGCATTTTGCTCTGAATCAAGGTCAGCTTGGGAGTCGTTCACAGCCTTCTGTGGCGCTTGATGGTCGACTGATGCCTCATGCTCATGCTTCATCTCATTGGATGCTTCGAGCTCATCACGAGTATGATCAGAACTGACCACTGCAGGTTCCTCTGAAGCAAGTGCTGACTCAAGCCTTGTATCTGTTTGCTGTGTTTCTGACGTTTGCTGCTCTGCTGTAAAACCTGACACAGGTGCTAATTTATCGTCTGCCACCTCATCAACGACTTCGTCCGCTAACGCCTCTTCCCAAGGGGGTCGCTCATCCGCACTCAAACTTGTGGATGATGAATCCACTTGAGCCGACGAAGACAGCACTTCACTTTGTACTTTCTCATCAACAGATATCGCCTCATCAGCTAAAGGTTCTGCCCCAACAACGCCAGTCGATTCTAAGGTGCTTTCAGATGTCTTGACTGACTCAACTTCCGGTGTTTTTTTTTCCGCGTCATCCACGACGAGCGGTGGCGCTTGATGACTCATGGTCATAGGTGGCGCAGGACGGAAAGCAATTAACCGCAGCATAAGCATTTCAAAACCAGCACGCGCAGAATGCGCCAAATGCAGATCTCGACGCCCCACTAACAAGCTCTGATACATCACTTGAATTTCTTCAGGGCTGACGGTTTGAGCAATGTTTTGGATGCGGGCTAAATCACCTAATTGATCAGCCAAGGCACCTGGCACTTGTTGCTCTATCGCCACTCGATGCAAGGTATCCAATAAGCTACCACAAATGGCAACAAAGTCTGGCTGATAATCGGCTAAAGCCTCAATACGAGACAGCACATCAGCCGCATTTTTTGCAGCAATGCATTCCAGCAAATCTAAAATTTGAGCTTGATTAACCAAGCCTAGCATGGCCGTCACACCGGATTCGGAAATACCGCCATCGCCAAAAGCAATGGCTTGGTCCGTTAGACTTAAAGCGTCTCGCATACTGCCATTGGCGGCTTGACCAATTTGCCACAAAGCAGGCTGATCAAATGGCACCTGCTCCGTGTTTAATACTGTCTGCAGATAATCCACCACTCGCTGCGGTGACATGTTTTTCAAGTTGAATTGCAAACAACGGGAAAGGATGGTCACCGGCAATTTTTGTGGATCCGTCGTGGCCAATAAAAACTTCACATGCTCTGGCGGCTCTTCAAGGGTTTTTAACAAGGCGTTAAACGAGTGCGTTGACAGCATGTGGACCTCGTCTATCAGATAGACTTTAAAACGGCCACGGGTTGGTGCGTATTGTACATTTTCCAGTAATTCTCGAGTGTCTTCTACTTTGGTTCGAGACGCCGCATCGACTTCGATTAAATCCACGAAGCGACCTTCGGCAATTTCGCGACAGCTGTCACAAGTACCACAAGGTTCGGGCGAAATACCGTTAGTTTCACAGTTCAAGCACTTAGCAAAGATACGTGCGATGGTGGTTTTGCCAACCCCTCGAGTCCCTGTAAACAAATAAGCATGATGCAAACGTTGCTGACGCAAAGCGTTTACCAATGCTTGGAGAACATGGTCTTGCCCTGCCATTTCAAGAAAGGTCTGAGGACGCCATTTACGTGCTAAAACTTGATAACTCATGATGAATTCTGGCTAATGAAAAGCGATTTTTTATTGTACGGTAGTCAGAGCAATTTCGAAACCATTGTTCGACCTTACCATGCTAACAATTTTATCTTGAAAGCAAAAAAGTTCACTTTAAAGATCAAGCGTTTGGCAGAAACAAAATAGGCCTACACAGATGAGTAAGCCTATTCAATGAGTGCCGATATGCGTTCTATTTAGTTCGCTTTGGCTTCGCGGATTTTACGCTGGCGCTCTTTCTCAGCGGCCTTTTCTTGGCGATGCTTCTCAACAGCATCTAATACTTCTGCTCCGATGTGCTCTTCGCCACGCTGGCGAGCCAATTGCACTTGACGCTCACGTTCAATAAAACGCTGACGCTGCTCATCGGTATACTTGTCAAAACAGTGCACACAGCTGACGCCTTGCTGGAAACGCTCGTCTTGCTTCTCTTCTTCGGTAATTGGCATACGACAAGCGTGACATTGGTCATACTCACCTTTTTCCAAATCATGATTTACCGACACTCGGTTATCAAACACAAAGCATTCACCTTCCCACATAGTCTCTTCTTTTGGCACTTCTTCCAAGTACTTAAGAATGCCACCTTCTAGGTGATACACTTCCTCAAAACCCTGTTCAAGCATGTAGGCAGTGGATTTTTCACAGCGAATACCACCGGTACAAAACATGGCGACTTTTTTCTGTTTGTTAGGATCCATGTTGTCTTTTACATAAGATGGAAACTCACGGAAAGTCTCAGTCTTTGGGTTGACTGCATTTTTAAACGTACCTATCTGTACTTCATAATCATTGCGGGTATCAACCAGCATGACGTCGGGGTCTGAAATCAGATCATTCCAATCTTGCGGTTTCACATAAGTGCCGACCACGCGTTTTGGATCAATCCCTTCCACTCCCATGGTAACGATTTCTTTTTTCAGTTTTACTTTAGTGCGGTAAAACGGCATGTCTTCGTCATAAGACTCTTTTGTGACTATGTTTTCCAGACCAGGCTGCTGGTCAAGCCAAGCTAACAGGGTATCAATCCCTTCACGCGAGCCAGCAACGGTGCCATTGATGCCTTCGCTTGCCAATAACAAGGTGCCACGAATCTGGTTGTCTTCTAGGACGTTTAACAAGGGTTCACGAATGGATTCGTAATGCGGAAGTTCGACAAACTTATAAAGGGCACATACAACGACTTTTGACATATTTTTTCTCCTATGCGGTCTGGAACGTAAAACCAGAGCAATGATTAACGGCGCGCATTATAGAGATTTATTTGCCATTTTTCGAGTTTATTGACACAAAAAATGGCAATGGATTAAAACCATAACAGAGGAAAGAACTTATTGGTCGGGATCGACTATTTGGCCAGTGGAATTATTAATACGAAACCAGCCTGCAATACTGTGGCGAGTTCGATTGGCCGACAACACTTCATGAGGAAATGCTTCACTTAGAAATATGGCCAGGCGACCTTTTTGTGGGTAAAATCGCCCTAACTCTTGATCGGCTTCTCGCTCGTCATAAAGCACAAATTCACCACCATCTTGATCTTGCCAATCCTCATTCAAATACAAAACCGTCGATAGCACTCGATTACTGCGGCCTTTAAAAGCGTCAAGATGCTTTTCGTAAAACGCGCCTTTTTCATATCGTGCAAAGTGCGCCTCGTAATCAAACAAGCCCAGAAAAAGTCGTCGATTCAACGCCACTCGCAACTCTTCCATCACCTTTAAAAAATCTCGACGCACCGGACGATCAGGGTCAATCCATTGAATATAATCACGACGAGCATCCAACATCACTTGGTGATCTTGTTTACGACCAATACCCGCCTGCAACATGTCAGCATTATTAATGTTATGCGCCTCAACCATGAGAGCTTGAGTAAAATCATCGGAAAAAAAATGGTCTTGCACACTCCAACCCTGAGTTTGTAAATCCATCAAGACATTGGCAAAAGGCTCCTCCCGACTAAACGTCGGAATCGAATTCTCAACGTACAAGGTAGGCGCGGATAAAGTTTCAAGAGGCATAGATTAATCACTTTTAAACAGGCAAAATTGCCAATTTGGCTATCATACTGTAGCCACACGATTAACACACCTAGATAATCTAACCATGAGCACAGCTTTTCAACTTCGCGATTACCAAATACAAGCCGTTGAGTCTTCACTAGCGCATTTTCGTCGCTCCGATGATCCTGCTGTCATTGTATTGCCAACTGGCGCCGGTAAAAGCTTAGTGATTGCTGAGTTAAGTCGACTGGCAAGAGGCCGCGTTATCTGCCTTGCTCATGTAAAAGAATTGGTTGAACAAAATCACGCTAAATTTGTAGCAACAGGCAGCCCCGCTGGTATTTATTCAGCAGGTTTAAAGCAAAAAAACCAACACGAGAAAACCATCTTTGCTAGCATCCAATCCATTTCCGCCAATCTAGACCGCTTTGATCAAGCGATCAGCCTAGTCATTATTGACGAGTGCCACCGTATCGGCAAAGACGATGACGGCCAATATTTAAGCACCATCGCGCATTTCAAAGCCCTCAACCCTAAGGTAAAAATTCTTGGCCTAACCGCAACACCTTATCGACTCGGCAGCAGCTGGATTTATGAACAACATTACCACGGTTACGCACGCCCAACCCAAGACGCCTTTTTTAAAAAGTGTATATACGAATTACCACTACAACACATGGTCAAAAAGGGCTACTTAACGCCCCCAATTCATTACGACGCCGCCATTGCTCACTATGATTTTAACCTATTAACAGAAAGCCTCGATGGTGAACACAGTACAGACGATATCGCCCTCAATGAGCTCATCCACAAACACCCACGCGTCACACAAGCGATCAGTGAACAGATCCTACAACTAAGCCAAGACCGTCAAGGAGTAATGATCTTCGCCGCCACCATAGACCATGCGAAAGAAATCGTCAGCTATTTACCTGCTGATCAAACTGCCCTCATCACGGGAAAGACGAATAATAAAGACAGGGACTCACTGGTACAGGCCTTTAAAGCCAAAGAGATAAAGTATTTTATCAATGTGTCTGTGTTGACCACTGGGTTTGATGCGCCACATGTAGATGTCATTGCCATTTTACGGCCGACACAATCCATCAGCTTATTTCAGCAGATTGTTGGACGAGGTTTGCGTTTAAGCCCAGGTAAGAAAGATTGTTTGGTACTGGATTACACGAACAACGGCTACAATATTTTCCAGCCAGAGATAGGCGAAAAACGCCCAACTGCCGATTCCGTTGCCGTGCAAATTCATTGTCCTGAATGTGATTTTGCCAATACCTTTTGGGGGCGAAAAGACGCCGATGGCAATATCATCGAACACTTTGGGCGTCGTTGCCACGGACTGATTGAAACACCTCATGGTGAAGAACAATGTTCGTATCGGTTCCGATTTAAACGCTGCCCTCATTGCAATGAAGAAAACGACATTGCCGCTCGACACTGTCAACATTGCCAAGAAAAGCTGATTGACCCGGATGACCTACTGCGAAAAGCATTAAACCTAAAGGACAACAAAGTGCTGCGCTGCGCTGGTATTAGCCCAACCATTCAGGCCTCAGACAACAGCGTGAAAATTACTTACCATGATGAGGATGGATTAACCCTGTCGGAAACCTTTCGCTTTGATTATAAAAAATCTCGTCAAAGTTTTAATGATGTATTTGGCCGTCGTATCGCTAACGCAAGCCAGACTATAGACTTTGACAAAGCGGAACAAGTAGCACGCTTTGTCGACTACTTGCCTACCCCCGACTTCGTGATCGCAAAAAAGAACAAGCAACACTGGCAAGTCACAGAACGATTATTTGACTATCAAGGTCCTTTTCGAAAAGCCAACAACCTTAACTAGTCTGATCGTTTTTTTGGCTAAAAAAGAGAACTTAATGACCTTATTGGGCTTTCTTTGCGGCGTTTTGATAAGAGATTTCAAAGGGTAAATTCAAGGTCTTCAAGCGCCCCATGGCAGCCTGCCCGAGCTGCCCTTTTGGCACACTTTCCAACAAGACGAACCAATAATTTGCAACCATATTTTCAGCAAAAATGTGTGCCGTTTTTTCGTCTACACCCACTTGCTGGAAGCGTTTTACTATACCTTCGGAGATGATCGCAATTTGATTAGTGTGAAAGCCGCCCGTTACCACGCTGTCTAGCAAGACTTCTCGGGTAAACTCCGCGTATTCGTCATAGAAATGGAACAAGACCTGTGCCATCTGGGATAGATATTCAATTGGTGATACACAATGAGATTGGGCTTGAGCACCAGACCTTAGTGCAACATCCATTTCATCAAAAAAGATATCCTTCACCAAGGCCAGCTTATCGGGAAAATGCACAAACAAGGTGCCTACTGCGATGCCCGCCTGCTGACTTAAATAACGAGTACTTGTGGCGGCAATACCTTGAGAGAGAAAAGCCTGCTTCGCAATGGCTTTGATTTTGGATCGAGTGTGTTGCTTTTGTTGCTGTCGAAGACTCACGTCACCATGCCCTTTACTGAATAATCATCAAAGCCTAGCCTATCTGATTTTCAATGACGAGCAGATTTTCAATGCAAAAAAGCGAAATTATTATCGAACAGAATTAACATTAGGCATAGCAGATCGTTCAAGGCGAGTGTTTAAATCCGTCATAAAGGATTCAATACGCTGAGCGTTAACACCGTAATCCCCTCGACCAACACGTGAACACGAACGCATGTCCACTCGAACCTTACCATCACCAACTTGCAAAATACGAATAACAACATCATCGCGAAAGCCAAATATTGGTGTTCGTGCCGTTGCCTCAACAACACCCGCTGCGGGGTATTTGGCAATCACTTCCCAGCCCCTATCCTCTACTAGATCCGCCACGACATAATAAACCTGCTGTTTACTTTCTTGCGTGAATACAGGCTGAACATCTGGGTAGTACTTCTTCTGTATGGGCGCCCAATCTAGATTATAAGCGAGGTCGTTCTCATTGGAGCTACGGATGAAATTTACATTTAAAAAGGCAGGTGGCATCTCAGTATCAGTAGAAATGTCATTGATGGAAGGCAAGCCAGAACGGTGTAAATAAAAGCCGATCCACATAAAACTGTAGACGAGAGACACAATGAGTACTAAAAAAAAGAAACGCTGACTACCGATGTTTTTTTCTTTACGACAAGCGCCCAATGAAACAATAGCCAATAACGATAATACCAATGAAGCATAGACACTTTTACGCAACATGGAAAAACCTGTCAGTGGTTCGAAGATCCCCACTCGCACACCAGCAATTGAAACAAATGCCATACATCCCACTAACATCAGAAGAACATACAACACGGGAGAGATATAACGACTCATAAATAACTCAGTAGTACCAAAATAATATCTCACACCTTAGCGTGAGAAAGAGGCCACGAACAGCGCTAAAAAGAAGCTTCCAATTCATTCCTCTGTATTTGCATAATTTGTTTAAAGCTATTCTCAGCAAAGTGTAAATTCGCCAATTTTATTAACAAATTTATACATTACAGACCAACATGACAATAACACCAGATGGCATTTTTAATAACCAAAACGCCCATAGACATTATGCTCAAAAAAACCATAATGACGCCCTACCCAAAAAATGAAGACAACAATGACCAGACTGTTTCCAAAACACGCTGTCGACCAATTACGAGAAGACAGCCAAGCCAAAGCTATGAGACCTTTTTTAGCACGAGGCTCAAACGCCAAGCGATGCGCCTGTTGCTTAATGGCGAAATTCGCCTGCTTTTGTGACCACCGACAAGCGCAAAACAGCGCCCTTCAGTTCATTCTGCTTTACCATCGAGACGAAATCCACAAACCCACTAATAGTGGACGCTTAATCGCAGACCTTTTCCCAAATCAGACTCAAGCATTTATGTGGAGCAGAACAGAGCCCGAACCAGCCCTTCTCAATCTTCTAGATGAGCGTAAAGAAAGCTGCACCATTTTGTTTCCCAATACAGAAACAGCCCAGCAACAAGAAAGAACCGTAAGAAATCAATTAGAACTCGTAAGAACAGAGGAGAAGACAGATAAACCACACACCTTTGTGATTCTTGATGGCACCTGGAAACAAGCCAGTAAGATGTTCCATCAAAGCGAATGGCTCAAGCACATTCCGCATTTTGAAATCAATCAAGCAGCACAGCGTTCCTTCTTAGTCAGGCACTCAAAACATGACATGCAGTTTGCTACCGCAGAAGTCACCGCCATGCTATTAGATAGCTTAGGATACACTCAGCAAAGTGAAAATTTGCTAAGTTATTACCAAGCATTTAATCAGGCTTGCTTAAACAGTCGCAAGCGAGGTAATGAGCAATGAAAATAAACCCAAAGGACCGACTTAATGAACGCTCCCAGCAAAACACCAAGCATTAATGTAATTAAATTACATTAATGCTCTCTCGAACTGTTTATATTTCATCCAGTTAATTTATCTCAACAATAAATTCACCCAGCCATTAGAGTGAAACTGTAAAGCCTGCTTCTTCTTTTTACCGACTAAAATCGGACCATTATCTAAAAACAAAAAGGCCTTCCATGTACGCTTAAACACACCCCAAGTAAGCTCAAAGATCTGCTCGTTATGGCAACAAAAATACACTGTGGTGTCTTCCCCCCAATGATTGCAATGAGCCAACACTTCTTCGGGTAAATCTGGCGCTTCGCCATCCCATGCCTTTTCCCATTGAGCCTTATTGATTTCAATACCTTCAGGCGTTTTCTTGGGCCAATCTTGCTCCGTAAAAAGATCAGGATGAAGCTGCTCCTGACTGATGTAATCACGCCAAATTTGCTCTGCTTTTGATTCTGTCAAAAAGTGGATCTGCGCCAAATCTTCTGGCGCTACTTTTGGATCTTGACGCTTAAAAATCCAACTTTTTGAAAACAGAGATAATGCTTGGTACAAGACAATTTTCCTTACAATTTATTAAAGGTGAAAAAAACTCAACTATAGAGTGAAAAAGGATCGTTTGTTCAATTGGTCAGCCTTAACTAATATAACTCTTGTTGTAATAAAACAACATTTTTCAAAAACCAACTTAATTAAGGAGAGATTCATGGATTCTCAAAAACAATACGAAGCACTACTTGCTAAATGGGGCTACAAAGACACTACAGTTGAAGACCACGCTCGTCGTCAAAAACGCGCTCGTCAAGCTAAAGCTGTTATTGCTTTCTTTAAAGCCACTGTACGCTCTATCAAGAAGATGAGCCTTCGTTCACAAACCCTAAGCCAAGCTAGCTAATAGCCGCTTAGGCCAACCTCAGTATAACAAACGCTTAGCGTACGATTATACCTTAGATATTTTCTCTTAAGGGGAGAAAAATAATAAAACCCCTCCCTTCCTTTCTTGTCCGTTTTTTTCTTTTATAACCTTTTCTCAATCAATGCACGCTTATTACTCTGTTCTACTTTCTTCATAACACGCAAATTCGTTATCATCAGCATACATTCATAACCCAACAAGCTGTTTTATGACGTATTCTTACAAGGCTGTTTTATTTGACTGCGACGGTGTTATCGTCGATACGGAAAATCTTTCAAACGATTTATTGCGCGCCATGCTAAAAGAGCAAGGACTAGAGTTGGATGATCAGACACTGCACGATAAATTTACCGGTTTCACCAATCAAGAAAACCTTCGTAACGCTGAAGCCATGCTTGGCAAAGCTCTGCCCACTCATTTTGACGCAGAATATCGCGACAAATTTCAGGCATTAATGGAAGAGCAATTAGAACCCATTCAAGGTGTGACTGAGCTATTGAGCAAAATTCAAACGCCCATTGCCATGGCAACCAACGCCAGACGCCAAGAAATGAACTTCAAGCTTAATAAAATTGAACTTGCTGAACGTTTCAGCACACGCTTTTGTGTAGAAGACGTTGAGCACGGCAAACCAGCACCGGACCTGTATTTAAAAGCCGCAAAAGCCGTTGGAGTTGCTCCTGAAGATTGCATTGTTATTGAAGATTCAGTGGCAGGCATTCGCGCCGGGCGAGCTGCAGGCATGCGCGTGTTTGCTTTCAGCGAAACGGTACCAGCAGAATTGCAACTGGCGGCTGGCGCAACGGAAGTGTTTGACAACATGAAGCAGCTAGAAGCCTTATTAAACCTTAATTCATAAGGCTTCCTATCTGCTAACCATGCAAGCAAACAAGCTTTTCTTTAGTTCGAAATAGCCTGCAACTGCTTAAGCAGACTCTTTGGTAACTCTTTAATCACAAGAGAGCCTGAGTCTGCATCAAACTCGATAGACTCACCTAATAAATCACTATCAAAACTTAAGGTTAAAGCACGAGAGCTGCCTGATAAACGTGTCAATTTTTTCAATGCCGCTTTTTCAACGAAGATCTCTTTCTCCATTTTAAAACTATCAGAATCTGCAATCTCTAAGAATTTATTGGCTTGCTCAACCGAAAAACGCGACTCTACTTGTGACGCAATGTCTTTGATTTCTAGCGGTTCACGCTCTTCCGCTTTCGACTGACAATGTTCAGAAACCACTTTCTTAAATTCATTCGCCTGCTTAGAAGGAATCCCCTCAGCTTGACAAAATGCAGAGGTTAAATCTACTAGCTTACGAGTCTCTTTCGCCGCCGCTTTCGGTTCATCGCAACCAATGAACTGGGTAAAATATTCACTTTCAAATTTAGGAGCACGACCAAAACGAAAAGCAATATAGCGCCCTTCATCTCCAGACTGCCAAGCCGTCAAATTGATACGCAATGCCATATGCAGTTTTTCCATCTCGATTTGTTCAATCTGAGACAAACTTAAATCTGCACCAAGGCCAATACCCTTTTTACGCTTCAACATAACAATGTATAAAAAATGCGTATCATGAAGCTCATAATGGTTAAACCATAACAAGCCTCCTTCCGCCTCTTCCACCGCTTCTAGATGTTTTAAATATTCGGCAGCGCAATCTTTGGTGAACGCAGCAAAGTCGGCAAAATCATTATCTTTAAAATGCTTATACAACAAACCAGGTAACTGAGACCCCTCCTCACTGCCTTGAGGATTGGCAAAGCGCCCCGTATTCATACCAGATCGGTTAAATAAATTGGTTACTTGTGCCGACAAGGCCTCCGCCTGACTGTCTACTGGGTTTTCATTCGGACGCGCAATTAAAATGGCCTTACGTTCGCCTTCGTGCTTTTGAATTTCATGCACAATTAAGTTGCTAATAGACACCAGCTACCTCTACGTTTAATATGAATGTTTAATGACTTTTTCATTAAACCTGTAACACCTTTATTAACAATAGGATTTTCCATAATATAAGCGCCATGATAAAACCTAAAACCACAAAAAAAGAGACACGACAAGAACTCGAGTCTTTGGTCGAGGAATTTATCAAAGCCAAAGGAGAAATCCAACAAGTCGACATGGGCGAATCAGGTCTTGTTGATGGCAAGTATAACACGAGTCACATCGGCTTTAGTGAACCAAGACAAGACCGAACACCACTAAATCATGTTGTCGCTGCCATTCAACAGAAAAAGCGTCCGCCCTCACCACCATCCACAGCCAAAATAAACAATAACAAACCAAAGAAAAAAGTGATTTATGATGACTTTGGTGAACCCTTACGCTGGGTATGGGAAGATGAGTAAAAAGCGTGTAAGTTCACCTTAACTTTTTGTATTTATTCAATCTTATTGCCATAATGCCAAGCAAGCAGAAATCAAAAGGAGAGAATAATGTCGATTCGTTACCTACATGCGATGATACGAACAGACAAGCCAGAGGAAAGCCACACCTTCTACACACAAGGCTTAGGTTTGATACAGACACGTCGTATGGACAGTGAAAAGGGCCAGTTTTCACTTATCTATTACGCAACAGAACAAGGTGCTCCCGAAGTTGAGCTGACTCACAACTGGGATGATAGAAACTACTCAGGCGGTGATCAATTCGGCCACCTAGCCTTTGAAGTCGACAACATTTACCAAGTATGTGAAAACCTACAGAACATGGGTGTAACCATTTTACGACCACCAAGAGATGGCCATATGGCTTTCATCAAAGACCCTAACAACATCTCAATTGAACTACTGCAAAAGGATGGATCGTTAGAGCCTGCTGAACCTTGGGCCTCCATGAAAAATACAGGAAGCTGGTAAAAACCAGCTTCTTCTTAACAGAAAATTACAATTAAGCAATTTAATAAAACAAAGATACAAAAACCCCATAGCTACTGGTTGTTTTTTGACTTAAGCTAGTTGGTAAGTTGTATAAAGAGCCAATTATTCATGACGTCATTGTTCAAACACATCAGCATTGCAGCCAGCCTGCTTGCCTTTAGTCATTTCGCCACAGCCGAAAGTCTGTATGCGTCAAATGTAAAGGCTCGTCTTGCAGATACCGATCGTGATGGCGTGATTGACGCTCGAGACCTTTGCCCTGATACACCTATTGGCTCAGCCATAGACAATGAAGGCTGCCCAAATCAAAGCTCCAAATTACTCTCGGTTGAACTAAACATATTGTTTGATTCTGGCAAAGCCAACATCAAACCTCGTTTCTATTCCGAACTAAAAGACCTTGCAAAATTCCTTCGTGAACACCCAACCAGCACTGTGGTTATTGAAGGTCACACGGATAGCCTAGGATCCGCAGAATCAAATCGCGCTCTGTCTCAGAAACGCGCCTCTGCTATTGCCGATGTTTTGGTTGACAGTTTCCGTATCAAAGCTGATCGAGTAAAAGGCGTTGGCTATGGCGAAACTCGCCCTATTGCTACGAATGAAACAACCGAAGGCCGCAGCCAAAACCGCCGTGTTGTCGCGGAAGTTTTTGCAAAACAGCAATTTGCTAACCAACGCTGGACCATCTACAGTGTTGATCAAAGCACTAACACGGCATACAACCGCAAAAACTAAAACCTTCCTTCATCCCTCATAACAGGCTCATTCCACTTTAAAGGATTGGTCTCTGTGGCGATTCCACACGCATTATTTAAGATCTCCCTGCAACCTATCATCAGAATATCAACTAAATCCCCAACCACTCGAAACACCCTACAAAGCACATCATGAATCACACCAAGCCATAGCACTTTATAAGCCAAAGAAGTAAGCAGCCAGCTTATATCAAGACGAAAAAAAAATCCGCTCTCATTCACTGGGAGCGGATTCATGAAGGCGTTTTTATGTCTGCGATTTAGGATTGTTTGGCTAGAGATGCTTTCCAAGCGTCAATCGCCTGTTCAATATTATTTTGGTTCTGCTCCATCATCACACCAAACTGCCTACGAAAGGTCAGTCCAAAGTTAATATTGTTGATCACCACATTACTTAGCAACCATTGCTGTTGTTTAGATTCTTCCATATAGAAGACAATGTTTAACAGTCCAGCGTCGGCCATTTGAAAGTCCACATTGACTTTGGTTACACGGCCACGACCTTGTGGCCCCAACGGTTGGACATTAATCTTATCAGGATCCAATTCTAACAGTGACGCTCCGTAGGTACGCAGTAAGGTATCCTTTGTCACCGTTGCAAAACGCTCTCTTTGCTCAGGCGTTGCTCGGCGATAATATTTGCCCATGACTTTACGAGAGAAGTCGTCAAAGTCGACGACTGTCGCCAAAATCCGATCCACTCGCTCAGCTAATACTGACGGATTTTCAGCTAAAAATGCCTTGTCCTGAACGATGTCCTCACGGAAAGCTTCAACAACCTTAATCACAGCGTCTCTTGCGCCTTCTTCATCTTTCGCCCAAGCTTGGCTGATCGACAAAAGAGAAAGCATCAAAAACACGCTAGAAAACACTTTAAACATAACTATTTACTCCGAGTCACCTGATTTAAACAGGAACTGACTAATCAAATTTTCAAGTACTAAAGCGGATTGCGTATCAAATATTTCGTCACCCTCTTGCAACACTTCTTCATCCGCACCAATGGTAATACCTAGGTATTTTTCACCTAACAAACCACTGGTTAAAATCGCAATCGAGCTATCTGTTGGAATATTATCAACATCGGTATTGATGTTCATTTTAACTAGGCCCATATACAATTCTTTATCGAATGAGATGGATTCAACGGTACCCACAGTCACACCAGCAATGGTGACTTTAGAGCGGCTAGTCAGACCACCAATGTCATCAAATCGAGCCACTATTTGGTAAGTGTCTTTTTGCGCAGAAAAAGCCAAACCACTTACTTGCACCGCCAAATATACAAATGCCGCGATACCTAACAATATAAAACAACCCACCAATAACTCAGTACGCTTACTTCTCATCCTAAAAATCCCCAAACATGGCTGCCGTTAAAACAAAATCCAATGCCAAAATGGCTAATGACCCTAATACCACTGTACGAGTGGTTGCTTTGCCTATTCCTTCGGAAGTCGGCACACATTCATAGCCCTGATAAACTGCTATCCAAGTCACTACGACGGAAAAACATAACGCTTTAATAAAGCCATTCATAATATCAGTATCGAAATACACAGATTGCTGCATCAAAGACCAAAACGCGCCATCATGAACACCTAACCAGCCAACGGATACCAGCAACCCACCAATGATCCCTGTAGCCGAAAAGATAATGCTGAGTAAAGGCAAACATATCACCCCTGCAATGAAACGCGGCGCAATGATTCGTCTTAGGGGATCTACCCCCATCATTTCATAACTGGATAACTGTTCCGTGGCTTTCATTAAGCCAATTTCGGCAGTCAAAGAGGAACCGGCTCGACCAGCAAATAATAGCGCCGTGACCACAGGCGCCAACTCTCGCAACAAAGATAAGGCGAGCAACTGCCCTACTGCCTCTTCCGAGCCGAACTTTGATAAAATACTGTAACCCTGCAAAGCGAGCACCATGCCGATAAAGGCGCCTGACACCACCACAATCACCAGTGACAACACACCAACTGCGTAAAGCTGCTGGATCAAAAGTCGAATTGACTCTCTAAAGCGTACGGGCATGCGCAACACACTCTGAGCGAGAAATATTCCTGCACGACCAACGGCTTCAAGCCAGTTTAAAAACCAAGCTCCCAACCCCACTAACAGATTCATCTGGGTCCTCCTTGACTCTCTGAGGTCTCAGGATAATGAAATGGTACGGGGCCATCAGGCTCACCACGAAGGAATTGCATCACTTGCGGGTCAGTTGACGCTTGAATTGTTTCAGGCGAGCCCTCGGCAATGACATGGCCACCTGCCAAGATGCAAACATGATCAGCAATAGATAAAGACTCTTCGACATCATGCGAGACTAAAACAGAGGTAATGTTAGCTTCATCATTCAACTGACGAATCAATTTCACCAACACACCTTTAGAGATGGGATCCTGCCCAGTGAAAGGCTCATCATACATTACCAAATCAGGGTCCAATGCAATGGCTCTGGCCAAAGCGACACGTCGTGCCATGCCACCTGACAACTCAGACGGCATTAAATTGGCAGCACCACGTAGGCCCACGCTGTGCAGTTTATCCAGCACAATGCTCTCTATTTTGGATCGGCTTAGTTGAGTATGTTCTTCTAAAGGAAAAGCAATATTTTCAGCCACTGACATATCGCTAAACAAAGCACCGCTTTGGAACAGCATGCCCATTTTTTTGCGGACTTTGTATAAATCTTTTCTTGATAAGCGGTGCACATCTTCACCAGCCACTAAAATACGTCCTTGATCAGGTGATAACTGAGCAGCAATCAACCTCAATAAGGTTGTCTTCCCTGTGCCACTTGGGCCCATCACGGCGGTCACCTTGCCTTTTGGGATAGTCAAAGAGACATTTTCATAAATGGCTCTGTCTCCCCTGTAAAAACTAAGATCATGAACTTCTATGTAAGCATCAACCACTAATACACCCTTATTCCCTAGCGAATATCGACTGATACTATCATTGCATTTTTAAAAATAAAATCTCACACGCTTAAATACAATTTGTTTCCTAGGTCAAGCCTTGAATTTAAACGCTAAACCTCATTAAATGGTAGCTCCTGAAATTATGAGTAATACCTTCATCATGCTGTTGTTTT
This sequence comes from Marinomonas aquiplantarum, assembly GCF_003314975.1. Lineage (GTDB taxonomy): Bacteria > Pseudomonadota > Gammaproteobacteria > Pseudomonadales > Marinomonadaceae > Marinomonas > Marinomonas aquiplantarum. The sequence goes on along the minus strand of NZ_QNRF01000005.1, from coordinate 15,048 downwards.
CTGCTGCCCTAATTGCTGGGCTGATTCTTTTAGTTCTTAGCTCTGACAAATTCATCGAACATTCTGCACTCGTCGCTGAGAAAATGAATGTTAGTCCAATTATTATCGGTATCACTCTGGTTGCCCTTGGCACTTCCGCTCCTGAGATGGTGGTGTCAGCCATTGCCGCCCTTGATCAAGCGCCAGAAATTGCCGTTGGCAACGTGCTCGGATCCAATATTGCCAATATCGCTCTTGTACTAGGAGCCAGCTTACTGTTCTCAGCCATTCCTGTCGCACCCGGTTTGTCCACAAAAGAAGCCCCTCTAGTCTTAGGCATTACACTGCTTACCGGCATTTTAATTTATGATCAGTTTTTGGGCGTGTGGGATGGCATAATTCTCATCACGGCGTTCATCGCCATACTTTTCGTTTTATTGCGCGGCGGTAAAGATTTATCCAGCGAACTAGTCGAAGAATTACCCGAAGATGATGGCAGCTCCGTTGGCATGTCATTAATCATTGCGGTAATGGGCTTAGCCGTCCTAATCGGCAGCTCCAAGTTACTGGTATGGGGAGCGATTGGCATTGCCACTCAGCTTGGCGTCAGCGAATTGATCATTGGTTTGACCATTGTCGCCATTGGTACTAGCCTACCAGAGCTGGCAGCCTCCATCAGTAGCGTTAGAAAGGGGCATCATGATATTGCCATAGGCAACATTTTAGGCTCGAATATTTTTAATCTAGCGACCGTGTTGCCTTTACCAGCACTGATTGCCCCCGGCCTTATTGACCATAGCATTTTAACCCGCGACTACCCTTGGACTCTTGGCCTCACGTTCGCACTGGTCATTGCGATCATTCTCTTCAAAAAAGCCAAAAATAGCAGCATTCCAAGATGGGTAGGTCTACCACTACTGGCCTCTTACGCTTTATACTTAATCATACTTAGTACCAGTGGACCCATTTAATGTCTTCGCAACATTCTAACAAATCCTTTCGCATTGTCGTTTTAATGGCAGCATTTGCTGTCATTGCACTGGCTTTGTTTTGGTATCAAGCGGCCCCAAAAGTGAATCTGCTCTCTACCGATTCACTGAGCAGCACCCCTGACTATTTTATTACAGAAGTTACCGCGCAACGGTTTGATCCTCAGGGAAAACTCATTGAGACCATCCATGCTGAACAAACACTGCACTACATCCAAGCAGCCAAGACACTGTTAGAACAGCCTAATGTTGACCGCTATTCAACATCAGGTAGCTGGCACGCAGAGGCACGACAAGGAGCAATAGAAGATGGCAGTAACGACATCTTGCTAACCGACAACGTGACGGCGGTAAAAAAATACCAAGGATCCGAGGACGTTTTATTAAACGCCGATACCATTCATTATTTGGATCAAGACAAATCATTAACTAGCCAAGGAAATGCGACCCTTACATCGAATCAAGGTAAGACTTCCGCGGGCACCATTACGACCTATATCAATTCAGAAGAAGTCATTATGACGGGATCTGTACGAGGAAATTATGAAACGATTCACTAAAACCACAGGTTTAATTACCCTATTCGCCCTGAGTCAATATGCCTTGGCCCTTCCTAATGACATCGAAAAACCATTAGAAATTCAGGCAGATGAAGCCTCTTTTGACCAAAATACCGGCCAAGCCATCTACAAGGGCAACGTGTTCGTTAAACAAGGCTCTATCGAAATTCAAGCTCAATATTTAAAAGTCACTAGTGACCCGACAACACAGAGATTCAGTAGTCTTGAAGCCTCAGGCAAGCCTGCTAAATTTAGCCAACAAGTTGATTGGAGTGGCAATATTGTCATCAGTAAAGGCAATGAAATTCACTACGCGACAGATGAAAGCAAGCTTGAAATCATAGGGGACGGCTACTTAAGCCGCATGCAAAACTCAATCTCGGCGGATTACATTCTATATATGATCCAAGATGGCACTTTTACCGCTGAGAAAAAAGATCAAGGTCGTGTCACCATGACCCTAAAACCACAAGCAGCCAAGGCAAAATAATTCATGGCAAGACTAGAAGCAAAAAACCTAGCCAAAAGTTACAAAAAGAGACCTGTGGTAAAAGATGTCTCGATCGCCGTGGAGTCAGGACAAGCCGTTGGATTATTAGGGCCAAATGGCGCCGGTAAAACAACCTGCTTTTATATGATAGTAGGCATGGTCGCAAACGATGCGGGCGGGATTTTCATTGACGACCAAGACATCACCCAAGATGCCATGCATGTTCGCGCACAAAAAGGCATTGGTTATTTACCACAAGAAGCCTCTATCTTTCGAAAAATGTCGGTAGAAGACAATATTTCAGCCATTTTAGAAACCCGTAAAGGCCTCAGTAAAGCCGAACAAAAAGCAAGACTGGAATCTCTTTTAGAAGAATTTCATATTACACACATTCGGAAAAATCTAGGCATGGCACTGTCTGGTGGCGAACGTCGACGCGTAGAAATCGCTAGAGCCCTAGCCATGAACCCCAAGTTCATACTATTAGATGAACCTTTTGCTGGTGTCGACCCTATTTCTGTGGGTGATATAAAACTCATCATTAAGCATTTACAGGACAGCGGCATTGGCGTTTTAATTACCGATCACAATGTTCGAGAAACCTTGGACATTTGTGATAAAGCCTATATCGTAGGCAACGGTTATATTATTGCCTCTGGTGAGGCCAGCGACATTATCAATAATGAACAAGTGAAAAAAGTCTATTTAGGCGACGACTTCCGCCTGTAACCCCTTATCATTGTTGTAGAAAGGGAGTAGTATGCACAACTCGTTCCAATTTAATAAAACAGACAGAGTTGCTCCATGAAGCAGTCTTTACAGCTAAAACTCGGTCAACAATTAACCATGACCCCACAACTGCAACAAGCCATCCGCTTGCTGCAGCTTTCGACGTTGGATTTAAAGCAAGAAATTCACGAATTCCTTGAGTCTAATCCCCTACTCGAACTAGACGATGATGAAGCTACATCGGCTGATACAACGAGCATTGAAGCGAAAACGGATAGAGAGACAAACAAGGACAGTACCACCAATGATCATGAGTCAGGCGAAGAAGCGCGTTTAGAATCTGAGTGGACTGAAAGCATTCCTGAAGAACTGTCTATTGACAGTAATTGGGATGACACCTATCAAAGTTCTGCGGCCGTCAGTGACTCCAATAGTTTTGACAATGATATGGATTTTGAAAGCCGTAACGCACCGGCTGAAAGTATTCAAGACCATTTAATCTGGCAACTGAATCTCACTCACATGTCAGATCGCGACTTAGAAATTGCTTACGCCATTGTCGATTGCGTTCAACCTGATGGTTATTTAAGTACCACCCTAGAAGACATTTTAGAGTCTTTAAGTGTGGATCTTGAAGAACTTGAGCTGGATGAAATTCACGCCGTACAACATAGACTACAAAGATTCGACCCAATTGGCGTCTGTTCTACCGACTTACGTGATTGTCTGCTGGTTCAACTTGAAGCATTTCAAGATCACCCTCTGTATAAAAGCACTCAGAACCTAATTAGCCATTATTTACCTCTATTAGGCAGTCGAGACTTTGTACAACTAAGTCGTAAAACCAAATTAAAAGACGAAGCATTAAAAGAAGTCATTCACCTCATCCAGCAGCTTAACCCTCGACCTGGCTCTGTGATTGATGAAGACGATACAGACTATGTAATTCCAGATGTTTCAGTCAAAAAACGTAACGGCACTTGGCAAGTAGAGCTGAATAATGACGCCCTACCGCCGATCAAAATCAATGAAACTTATTCAGCAATGGCCAGCACAGCTTCAACTGCTGAAGACGTAACCTATATTAAGAACTCCCTACAAGAAGCCAAATGGTTCATGAAAAGCTTACAAAGCCGTAATGAAACCTTACTAAAAGTGGCTAGCTGTATCGTTAGTCGACAGATTGATTTCTTTGAGTTGGGCGAAGAAGCCATGAAGCCCATGGTTCTTCATGATGTTGCAGAAGAAGTAGGCATGCACGAGTCCACCATTTCACGGGTGACTACGCAAAAATACATGCACACCCCTAAAGGTATTTTTGAGCTGAAATTCTTCTTCTCCAGCCATGTTAATACCGCTTCTGGTGGTGAATGTTCTTCTACAGCAATTCGAGCTATGATTAAAAAATTGGTTGCGGACGAACCAGCTAAAAAGCCGTTAAGCGACAACAAATTGGCCACTATTTTGGCCGATCAAGGCATTCAGGTTGCGCGACGTACCGTTGCGAAATATCGTGAGGCGATGAATATCCCTCCTTCAAATGAACGTAAAAGATTGATTTAACAGGTATAAAGTTATCATGCCATTAAACTCACTAGTAAAAGCCGAACTCGTTCTTGCGAAACAAGACATTGTCAGCAAAAAACGTGTTCTAGAAAGTTTGGCCGAAATCACTTCTAATCGCCTGCACTGTGATAATGAAGCCGTGTATGACGCATTATTAGGTCGTGAAAAACTGGGCAGTACCGGCATTGGTAACGGCATTGCTATTCCTCATTGTCGTTTGGAATCCGCCAATCACACCGCCATTGTTGTGATGTCACTGCAAACGCCGATCGACTTTGATTCAATCGATAAACAACCTGTTGATTTGATTTTTGCTCTCATCGTGCCACCGAATGAATGTGACCTGCATTTATCCACCTTGGCACAAATTGCTGAACTGGCTCAGTCTCCAGAAGCGCTAAGCAAATTGCGCGCAGCAGAAACCAATGAAGATTTATACACCAGCTTTGAATCATTAATTTAGGGAGCACAGCATGCAGGAAGAAAGTATCACCATCATCAACAAACTTGGCCTGCATGCTCGCGCCGCCGGCAAACTCGTTGAAACCACTTCGCGCTTTTCGTGCGACATTACCATTGAAAAGGAAGGTCGTAACGTTGATGGTAAAAGCATCATGGCGATGATGATGCTAGCGGCTGGAAAAGGCACCGAAATTCTGGTCAAAACCAATGGCGAAGATGAAGAAGACGCGATCAAGGCCGTTATTGAATTAATTAACAATCGTTTTGGCGAAGACGAGTAACACTCGATGTCTGAGAAAACGTTAAGTCATCTGCAAACCGTTACGGAGTCCCTCGAATCTGGGGCGACGATGCAGATTCGTTATTTACTTAACGGTGCGCTTCCTGCACAAGATGTTGCTCGCTTACTTGAATCCTCCCCACCGAAAGAACGTAAACTGCTTTGGGAGCTGATTGATTCAAAAAACGAAGGTGAAGTACTCCAATATCTAAGCGAAGACATTGGTGTGCAATTCATGAAAGAAATGGATACCGAGCGATTAGTCGCCGTATCCGAGCACTTTGAAAGCGATGACTTAGCCGATTTATTACAACACTTACCAGAAACTGTTGTAAAAGAAGTTCTGTCTTCCATGACCGCCCAGGACAGAACCCGAGTAGAAGCACTGTTGAGCTACTCGGAAGACTCTGCCGGCGGCTTGATGAACACAGACACCATTACCATTCGACCCAATATTACGGTTGATATTGTGTTCCGCTATTTACGTCGTCACTCCAGTCTTCCGGATATGACAGACAATCTGCTGGTCGTCAGTCGATCTGATCGCCTACTCGGCACCTTAACCTTGACCAAACTGTTAGTCAGTGACCCTGAAGACACAGTTCGCGATATTATGGACACCGACTGCACTGTCATTAATGCCGATACACCCGCTAGTGAAGTCGCACAATTATTTGAAAAAATGGACCTAGTATCCGCTCCTGTTATTGATGGTGACAGTAAGAAGCTATTAGGTCGTATCACCATAGATGACGTAGTCGACGTTATTCGTGATGAAGCCGAGCACTCCATGCTAAGTATGGCAGGCCTCGACGATGATGAAGATACTTTCTCTCCCATTTTGAAAACCACTAAACGACGTGCAGTCTGGCTTGGTATTAATCTGATTACCGCGTTTATTGCCTCGTATGTCATTGGGCTTTTTCAAAACACATTAGATCAAGTGGTTGCCTTGGCGATTCTAATGCCCATTGTGGCAAGCATGGGCGGCATTGCTGGCTCTCAAGTACTCACCTTGGTCATTCGCGGCATCGCACTCAACCAAATTGGCTCAACCAACGCCAAATGGCTGCTTAATCGAGAATTAATTGTCGGCATGATTAATGGCCTACTCTGGGCCAGTGTTATCGCAGCCTTAACGGCCATCTGGTTTGACAACATCAAGATTGCCTATATCATTGCAGGCGCGACCATTATTAATCTATTGTTTGCAGCAACAACAGGTACATTATTACCAATCTTCTTAAAAAAGATTGGTATCGATCCCGCTTTAGCGGGCAGTGTAATTTTGACTACCGTGACCGATGTGGTTGGGTTTTTATCCTTCCTCGGACTCGCGACTATTTTTCTTGTATAGGTTCCCATGACAGATTTTGATCAATTCGAAAACGAAGAAGACACCCCTAAGAGCAAAACTCAGATCAAGCGCGAAATGGAAGCTTTGCAAGAGATCGGTAAAAAGCTATTGAAGCTTAGTAAGAATCAGCAAAAGAAAGTTCCAATGTCTGACACGCTAAGAGATGCTCTTGCCGAAGCAGATCGTATCAAGCACCACGAAGCCACCAGAAGGCATTTACAGTACATTGGTAAAGTGATGCGTACGGAAGACTACGAAGCCATTGATCAACGCATAGCGCTATTTGATTCGACATCAGCGGCCTACAACAAACTCTTCCATCAACTGGAAATAAAACGTGATGCCTTAATCGGTGAAAACAGCAAAGAAGAACTATCAAACTACTTAGCTGATCACCCTGAAATCGAAGACATCCAACTGCTGCGACAGTTAATTCGTCAATCGCAAAAAGAAATGTCACAAGAAGGCAAAACAACCAATCGTAAAAAACTCTTCCGCTTTTTACGCGAAACCGAAGAAAAGCGTCTTGGTTTGTAATCCCTCAGAAAAATAATTAGGATTTTGAGTAGAGAGTTTTATGATATAAAAATCAGGAGCTATCTATGAGAAAGTCACGTTTTTCCGAAGGCCAGATTATATATATTTTAAAACAACATGAAGCGGGAGTGTCTGCTCCCGATTTGGCATGAGAACCCAGCATTAACCCTACTTCTGTCTCAATGGCGAGCAAAATACAGCGGCATGGATGCCTTTATAATGAAACGTTTAAAGGAACTTGAAGCAGAAAATACACGTCTTAAAAAAATGTATGCGGAAGAACAACTCAAAGCTGAGATTCGTCAGGAAGCGCTTGAGGAAAAGTGATAAAGCCATCTCAATGCGGAGAGATGACAAAGACCGTCATCGATCAGCATGAGATATCGATTCGTCTTGCCTGGGTTTGTATGGGCATCAGTGAGACGTGCTATCGATATCAAAGAAAGCTTTCATCTGAAAATGAGCTTATTGCAGATTGGCTACTCCGTCCTACTCAAGCAAATAAACCATGAGGCTTTGGTCTTTGTATAGCCCTACCTTCATAATGTAAAAGGCGACAGTTGGAACCGCAAACGCGTTTACCGACTTTATCGAGAACTTAATCGTCATCGGATACAGCGAAATAAGCCAGACACATTAAGTGTGCCTATGGCACCGAATAAAGTTTGGTCAATCGACTTGATGAGTGATGGATTATCTGGTGGTCGTAAACTGAGAACCTTTAGTGTGCTTGATGATTATAATCGAGAAGAACTCGCTATTGAGGTTGGGCTGTCTTTAGCAAGTTCAAGGGTCATTCGATCTCTTGAACAAGTCATTGAATGACGAGGGAAATCCGATGTGATAACGATCCAGAATTTATATCTGGGCAACTTGTTAATTAGGTAGCGAAGAGAGAGATCCCCCTATTATTTATTCAAAACTCAAAATGCTTATATCGAGCATTTTAATCGAACGGCAAGGCATGAATAACTCAACCTTCATCAATTTGAATCTAGAGCATGTCCAACTTCTTGCCACTCAGTGGTTATGAATGTACAACAATGAAAAGCTAAATACCGTAATTGATGGGATTACACCGAAATGGCTGTTAAAAGCAGCTTAAGTTCTACTTATAACTTCCATTAAAAAAGGGGGATTACGTTTGATATAGAAACATTATCAAACTAAGACATCTTATACTCCTAAATTAGTTAGTCTTCAGGGGAGTATATGATGAATTTGCACAACGCTCTACAGAAAATTAACCAGAGGGCTTGATAAAAGAAGCCGATACTTTCTTCATTAACATCATTTTCAATGTAACAAAATGATGTTAATTTGTACGGAATAAGGAAGGTAGGAATATATAAAAGCAATTTCAATGATGAATCCAATCTTCATCTCTCACACGTATGCATAAAGAGGACTACAATGCGTAAAGCGCTCAATTTTTTCGTAATACTTGTACCAACCCTTATCGTTACCTGGCTCACATTCTTTCAAATGATCAATTCTGAGACGAATATCAGTGAGTTTTTAGTACAATCTATCGGTGGCGGTGTTGGCTCTTATAGAGCGTTCTTAGTTTTGATAGCCACCTTACTCTTTGTATTCATTGCATATTTAGGCAAGAAAACAGCATTTGGCGTCGCAAGAAAAAGTACTTCTATCGGATTTTATGTCGCTTCATTAATCGGACTTTTTGCCTTTCTGTTAATAGGAAGCGAATTCAGCGCGCCTAAGTATACGTTTGCTCCTCTGTTCAAATTTAAGCAAGGGTATTACTTTGGGCGAGTTGTAGAGCAGTCTGGGATAGAATTTAAACTCGATAAATGTTCTAAGTCAGGCACTAAAATCACTTGCCATATAGATCTATACAATTCAGGCAAAGATGACGTTTTAAAATATGGCAAATCATCCTACTTAATTGATAACGCTAACAACCGAGCAAATGTTACAAATTTTACTATTGGCACTCAATCTTACGGTCATTTAGGTTACAACGGTATTTCCTTCCCTGTTCAATCAAAAGCAACTCTTCAAGTGTCTTTTGAGACAAAAGCTTTATCAGACTCAACATTAGTAAGGGCACTTTATTTGAACATCCGTTTTGATGGTAAAAGTAGACAAGTTACCTTTCGAAATATTGAGCTGTAAAAAGCATGTTTGACATTGAAAACGGTGTAAATCATCTAACTGAAGCGCCTAATGCAACTAGGCTTGGTGAGTTGATCAAAGAGATCCGAGTAAAGTCTAACTTGGTAAAAAGCCGAGAGGCCGCCGCCGATTATTATAAAAAGCTCGCACCTAATTCAACAATAGATTACAAAAATCTGCAACAGTGGGAAGATAAAGGAATTATACCATCTGAACCTTTTAGGAAGACATTCTTTCTTATTTTGGAACAGTTATGCCAAACTCGCGCACTAGCAGATGAATGGAAAAGGGTATATCACGAACTGGTAAAAAAAGAGAAAGATGCAAAGAAACAAAACAAGAAATCTCTAGAACGTACCTCTGAAAGCTCTGAAAGCTCTGAAAGCTCTGAAAGCTCTGAAAGCTCTGAAAGCTCTGAAAGCTCTGAAAGCTCTGAAAGCTCTGAAAGCTCTGAAAGCATAATGTCAAAAAACGAGAAAAGTACAAGTAGTATAGAGAGCGACCGCAATCACAATTACGAAGCTGAGACGATTGGTGATACTTCGCACGAAGTTAATGATAAAGAATCGACGCGCCCGAATAACACAGTGCAGTTCTTTTTTAATAAAAGCACCAATACTTCGAATACACTCCTATTCAGCGTACTCATTTTAGCCGCTCTTGTCGGTTATCTATTAATCAATAATACAAATAAAAGCAATAAGGTTGAAAACCTGCCACTCAAAGAACATCAAAAAGAAACGGCAGAGCAGGCTTCTTTCAATACGTCAAAAGGCAATCTAGCGAGCGATGCCAAGCCACTAATAAAAAACCAAGTAGATAGCTCGATCTCTCCCAATAGTACAAGCCGTCAAGCTCAAAATGAGTCCCCCATACTAGAAAAAGCAGTTATCAACCATGCCAAAACACCTTCAGGCAACTCTAACAATGATGTTCTGCTAAACAATAATGTAGATTCCGCAGTCTACAGGACAGGACTAAAAGTCGATGTTTTTAGACTTGTACAGAAATCAAAAAAGCCCCCGAAATCAAAGTCAGGCGTCAAAGTCGCTGAGTATGTACATAACGAAAACGCCCGTTTCTATTACTACTCAAAAAAGTTAAACTCAACCACGTTAAATACGTTAGCAAACAAAAACACAGGATTTCACTACTCTGGTTTTCTAACCTTAAACGAATCTGGAGAGTATGTTTTTGACGCCAGATATCAAACTATCTGGAATGCCATCAATCCATATTGGAGCAAAGATTGTAGATTTAACATATCTCTAGATGACAAGACTCTTTTCTACGAAACAGAAAAAGTTGGAATGCAAAAACATAAAAGCTTCTTAGCTAGCGACATATTAGAAAGCGGAAAGCATAAATTCGATATATGGTTCTCATGCGAAGACATGTTCGGCTTAAGTGCAAAACAAGATTACGATGTCTATACGGACACGTTTATAGAGCTCTACATCAAAGAACCATCTGCAACTCAACTACACCTAATAAATCGTTCAATGCTGAGCCATTAAAAGGCCCGCCTAAACATAGAGCTTGCTCAAGCGGGGCTCGTTGTAATGGCGCTATAAAATCCGTTTAATCATTGGGTCATTAGACATCTCCTCCTCCCAGGAGGGATAACAGGAGCACAGTGGCGCAGATTCCATAGTAAACTCTCCTGTTCGTCTATATGATTCAATAATATCCAGAACAATTGGATCACAACTACTGCAATTTGACGGGATTGCTTTTGGTGGCGGGTTGTCATCAAAACCGCCAATCGTAACAGGCCATCGATTCTGTTTTGCTTGTTCAATCACTTTAATAATGGTCCAAAGCCAAGGCGTTCTAAAGTCACCTCTATCATAAATTCTCTCCAATGGTGTTCCAGGCGATACAAATGCACAAGACAGAGCGATTTCGTCAACACCAATACTCGATAAGTACTCAAGAGTGTTAATTACGTCGTGATAAGCCTGGGCCTCATTTAGTAAATGTGGCTTCAAGAATACATAGACATAGCTTACCACTCCTACCTCCTTCATCATTTTAACTTTACGTTCAAATCGCCCTAAATCGATCCCCTTATTCATAATATTATTTCTCACGATGTCATTTGAACTTTCTAGACCGATTCCTACCATCAAAGTTTTATCTCCTAGCTGATCAACTGCATTTTCCAATTTTTTTCTAGAAATAAAGTTAGGATATGCTTCGACAAGAAGCTGTTTGGTTTTTTTACTGTGAGACACTCTATTATAAACGTATTCTTGGAAGCCAATAGGTAACTCTGATTCTGGAAAAAAGCTTCCACCATTGAAAATAGCCAACCTTTCACTTTTCTCACTGTAGTCAAAAAGTGAATCAAACATTTTTATATAAGTCTCTGAATCTAATTTCCAGCTTCCATAATAATCTTCATATCCGGCACCTTTTATGACGTCTCTTGTCAATCCAGGAAAAGCACAAAATGTACAAGCATCTCCTTTTTTAGAACGGTAGTAAGCACAACCTCCACCAGGCACTACCATAGTATTTTGATAAATTGATTTTTTTAAGTACGGTGAATATTTAATATCTACCGATTTCTCGCATGGATAACCATCTACTAATTTCATATTTATACCCTTACATTGATGAAGGTATAATTATCAAATCATTTAATTTAAAAAACACGATAAGCGTTTTATAAAGTTCTAATATGGTTTTAATAAAGTTAAAAGATATCGAATCTAAAATTTATTATTAGAACGTTATTAAAGCATTATAGTGACTAATTTTTTTAGTGACCTCATATTAAATACTCACAAAAAAGGAGATATTTATGAAAATTGAGTTACTGAAACCATGTCACTTTAAAGCGGTAGAATCCCTCGAAACAAACGTTTGGGGAAGTGAGGGAGCAGATTTAAGTATTATAAAATCGCGCTACAAAACGTTTCCAGAAGGCAATGTCATTGTTATTCACCAGGAGAAAATTGTTGGTTATGCAGCAGTTCAGAGAGTCAGTCGTATGAGTTGTCACAACTGGGACATTCAGACAGATAATGGTTTTATTAAAAGAACGCATAAGCCGGATGGACATATAATATATGGCATAGGAATGTCTGGAGTAAAAAATGGTGTATCCAACTTAATTATCGATTATTTTTATGATAAATTCATAAGTTCAGGAACTTGCTATATGCTAGCGTTAGGAAGTCGAGTACCTGGTTTTAAAGGCTGGAAATTTAAAACAGGTGGAGACATAACTCAGTATATAAACAGCCGACGCAAAAACGGATTTTCTCTAGACCCCGAGCTCTACTTATACCAAAAAAATGGTTTTGAAGTATTGTGTGAAATGGAAAATTACTTTCCATGTGTAGATAGCGAAAATAATGGAGCTCTAATTATAAGGAGGTAAAAAGTGGTGGCTATACGCCACCATAACCTAATATTATAAGGATTTTAATTTGAAAGACATACTATCACCACTATATGAAACAATTATAAACCAAAATAAATGGGAGTATTTAATAGAAATACTATGTAATAGAACTAAGTCGAAAAGTGGCTTCATAACGTTAAGAGAGAAGAAAAATTCTAGAATAGTAGTACCAAACCAGGTCAATATAGACCTAAAAAGCCCTTTAATATTTGGACTAAAAAAAGAGGATATATATTCTTATATTAACGAGTATATTCATATAGATCCGTGGACTTTAATTGAGTTAAAGCATCACCCATTTACACCATATAACATGGCTAAGCATCTCCCTATTGAAGAACTTTCTAAATCCGTTTTTTGGAAATGGCTACAACCTCAAGACATTAATGATGCCATAGTTCTTGAACTATATTCTTGTGAAAACCATTGGATATCACTCAACCTACTTTTCAAAAACACCTCCGAAGAAGACCTTAACGACAAATTATCATTCCTAACCTACTTGCAGCCAAAGTTGCGAGAGGTATGGGAATTAGGCCAACGGTTTAGGGCGTCCCAAGCATCATCACCAGGTATGGATTACTTTGTACAACAACAAGAATTACCATCCTTACTAATGGATGAACAGAATAAACTCGTTTCGACAAACTCTCACATGGAGGAGCTAATAGGTAACAAAAACGCCCCAATCGCTCTTCGCAACCAAACAGTCTACTTTAAGGAAAAAAATATTAGAGAAAGTATAAAAACAGCCTTTTCATCACTCACACCAAAGACAAATACTGAAATAATATTCACTTCCAGTGACTGGAACTATAAGTGTGCATTACTTGGTGAGCAGTCGGACCTAATAGGAAAAAACTCTGGAGTAAAGTTTATTCAGTTACTCGAAGCATCAAATGATGTCCAAGGCCATACATCTCTGATATGGGAGCTAGAATTTTTAACATCTCGCGAACAACAGTTGGTAAAAGTACTAGCTAACGGCGGCAGAGTTGTCGACTTTGAAAGAACTTACAATATCGCGAAAAGTACAGCGCATTCGCATTGGAGCAATGTCAAAAAGAAGCTTGTTATTTCCGATCGATCAGAAATCGTCGCGATGCATCACTCTTATTTAAAAAACCAGTAACTAGTTACTATTTATTCAAAATTCATAAATAAATAACAATTAGGTGTTTCAAAAAAAGTAACCCATTGGTCGAAGAAATTCGACTAGCAAACCTCATATAAGGGAAGAACTAGGGAACACCTCCATGAAAAATATATTTAAAAGCGCCATAATCATAACAACTCTTTTTATGTTCGGGTGTTCTTCTATGAACACAGCTTTAAAGAAGCGAGAGTTGGACGTTGAATCCAGATTAAGCTATGCAGTGGTATTAGATCCTCTAGCACCAGAAGAACGTATCGTTTATACACGTGTTCGAGACGTATCTGGAAACAAGATGCGAAAAGTAATGCAAACAACCATCGAACAGCAGCTTAGTGCAGAAGGTTTTACAGTTACAAATAATCCCAAAGAAGCGAATTTAATGCTAAATGCAACAATTCTCTCCGCAGGAAAAACCACGGCTGATGAAGCAGACCGTTCTCTCTCTGCAGGCTACAAAGGAGCTGCCGAAGGAGCTGCTCTAGGTTATATGGTTGGCGCCGCTGGAGGATCATCTAGCAGCGACTCTATGAAGTCTGGGCTTGTAGCTGGCGCAGCTGGCTTTCTCGCTGATGCCTTAGTAGAAGATGTTTACTATACCTTTGTGATGGATATTGAGCTAAGAGAGCGCCCCTTGGAAGGCGATGAAATTGAAAACTCAACACAAAACAAATCAGCAACAGGTATGTCCACTTCGAATACAGCAACGTTATCTATGGCAGAAAGCTCTGTTAAACGAGGAGAGAACTTTAAATGGATAATTCACAAGACTCGAATCGTAACGACAGCAAACAAAATGAATTTAAAAATCGAAGAAGCTATTCCAGCGGTTCAAGATAAAACGGCATCTAGCTTATCCGAAATGTTGATGTAAGAGCCTATTAGTGAGTGATAAGCATAGCATGTATCGCTAATCGCTCACTTTCTTCAAATACTACAGAAACGAGAATAGAGATGAACATAAAAGCGGTGATGTACCTGATTCTAGGATTAATTGTACCTATTTGGCCTATATCCTTACCTATATTTTGGTTCTTAGCTTATAAAGCCACACAAGACCAGTCTAAAACAGCTGAAAGCCCCCCGCCAACCCAAGAAGCTGAAGGAAGCCCCTCTCAGCAGTTGAAAGAGCTGACAGATGCAAAAGAGTTGTTTGAGAAGGGTCTAATTAACAAAGAGGAGTTCAATACCCTCAAATCTAATTTATTAATTAACACAGAGCAAACGTAGCCTGAAGCGAATAACACTTTTTCGAAAGCATTTCTAAAAACAATTAAAAAGCTCGCTTTGATGCCATTGTAATCCCCCCATTTTTAACAGGGGTGAAAAGTAGAGCCTAAGCTGCCTTCATAAGCCATTTAGGTGGAATGCCACCAATGGCACTGTTTGGCC
>NZ_QNRF01000004.1 GCF_003314975.1 Marinomonas aquiplantarum | reverse complement strand
TAGGTCATAACGATGTATCGACAACTCAAATTTATACTCATGTTATAGGCCAACATTTCGCGGGGACAGACAGCCCTTTGGATAAAATCTTATAAAAATTTGCTTTCACTGTCTGATGGCGCTGCGCTTATCGGGCCTACAGATTGTTGTTGGCGGCGAGTTCATTTGAGGCTGCTGGACTAACCCCATCCTAGCCTTCCCCTTGAAAAGGGGAAGGAACATGAGAGTTCGTCAGGTTTGAAACGCTTTTAACGTAAAAAGAGGTAATGAGCAACTCAACCCTTATCAGTTCGACGCGATCCTGATTGTGCGACCTTATGGTCTTCCCAAGTCAGTAACCGAAGACCTTTCTCCAAGCATCAAAACAGCTCAACACCTTACAATATTGAACCCTGTGCAAACATTGGCAACATCCGAATGCAATGAGCCCTTATGATTCTGAAAAAGATTTTTTGCGTTCCTTTAAATAAAAAGTTTTGCATCGTTTGGCAAAAGTTACCCGCTCAGCAGAGCGGAAAAATGCTCCCCTATCAAAGCTAATAAGAGGAATCCAGAATAGCCTAAGGAACAGTAAATTTGAGGTTGCTGGACTAACCCCATCCTATCCTTCCCCTTGAAAACATAAGGGGAAGGAATAAGAGATTTGGTTTGGTTGTAGATGGTGATGAGTTCATTTGAGGTTGCTGGACTAACCCCACCCTAACCCTCCCCTTAATAAGGGGAGGGAATAAGAGATTTGGTTTGACTCCCCTTTACGAAAGGGAGGCTAGAGGGAATCCCTCTTAAACTGATTCTCTTTGGTTTCAAAGTGAAACCCACCACTCTTGAGTCGTTCAATAAGCCGTTGCTCATCAATCTCAAAACTGGCACATAATGACGACAAACTCGAAAAATCGTTGCGCAGTTTGAGGTTAATAATGCTGAACAGTATGTTGATGTCCATGCTGGCGATGTTTTGGTTATTTAGGTTCATGTGAATTCCTCCTCCCTCACGCTGCTGTCATCCAAAAGCTCAAATTCGCGCCCTAAAAGGTACACATCTTCAACCCGTTCTTCACTGCGAGCAATGTTGGGCAGTTTGCCCCATGTTTGGAAATCGTTGGCTTTGAAAAAGCACAGGCTGTTGTCGTTGCCTGCGTAGATGTAGGCGACAAGGTGCAGAAAGCCAATTTCTTGTCGATGTTGAATGACGTGTTCCAGCATGGCTTTACCAACCCCTTGACCTTGCCATGACGGCAAGACATATAGGCTAATTTCACAAGCTTGATCGAAGGAAGGTAAACCGTAGAACGCTTCTAATGAACACCAGCCGATAACTTGCTGGTCTTGTTCCGCCATAAATATGGGGTGTCGGTCTGTGGTGGTTTCAAGCCAGTCCATGACGTCCAACAGGTTAATGTCGTTATGACGATTGGCTAAGGTCGAGTGCGGGTCGCATTGGCGAAAAATGTCGAGCATGGCGGAAGCGTCTTCAAACTCAGCGTGACGAACAACACAGTTTAAAGTCACTTCTGCCCTTCCTTATGCTATTGGCGGGTTAGCCTTGTTCAAGCAAACGGCGCAAGTCGATGATGGCCGTATTTGCACGAGAAATATAAGACGCCATCACCAAAGAATGGTTCGCCAATACCCCAAAGCCACTGCCGTTTAGAATGATCGGCGACCAGATGCTGGTTTGCGTGGCTTCCAATTCACGAATGATTTGACGCAGGCTAACCAAGGCGTTTTTGTCTTGTAGGGTGAATACAAAGTCTACTTCAATGGCACGCAAAATGTGGATCAACGCCCAGCTCGCGCCACGCGCTTCATAAAACACGTCGTCGACTTTTGACCAAGGAGTTTTCACGTATTGATAAGTACCTGAATCATTGCTTTGACGCGCACTGCTGTCACCCGCTAGATCGGTGTTTTCGCGCACATTGGCAACACTGGCAGACAGACGTTGTGACAAGCTGCCCAATCGCGTGCTCACGTCAGATAACCAATCCGATAAGTTGTCGGCACGAGCATAGAAGTTTGCTTTGTCGTTGCCTTGCCCCGCCAAACGATCCAGATATTCGAGTAGTTCTTTGTTACCACGGCGGTATTCGCTTTCACTGGATGGTAAAGCCCAGCTTCGAGTATCAAAGTTAAATTGTGGCTCGGCAATCTTCAAATTCACGTCTTCGGTAGACTGTGACTGAGAACGGCTGAATTCTTTACGAAATGCCCGCGCTAAATCACGGGATTGAACCAATACGCCAAATTCCCAAGCTGGCATGTTGTCCATGAACAAACCTGGCGGCATTAAGTCGTTACTAATAAAGCCACCCGGCTTGTCTAGTAGGGTCGACACTAGAGTGTGCAATGTGCTGGCGGTGGTGTAGCCAACCACTAGCTTTTTACTGTTGTTTAGATAACCACGTTCAGCGGCTTGTTCTTTGGCGCTGGCCACTACATCAAATTGATCTGGCTCACTGCTCCAGTACATGCCTAAGAAGCTCAACAATACGGCCAAAACCAATACGACAATTGCAGCGACTTTTCCGACGCCTGAAAAGTTCAAACGCTCTTTTAAAGCTTGCCATTTATCCTTTAACCAAGACATCTTTTGTACCACCTTAATCTTGTTGTAACACTACGTTATAACGGGCCCTATGGAAGATCATGGCTCGCACACGAAAATCGGTCACGCGACTGTTGATTATCTGGTAAATCAATCGAGCCTGTTTATCATTTGGCCAATTAATTTCTAAGCGACTCTGTGTGGCCGCAACAGCGTTAATAATAGGCTGTATTTTGACAACTATTTCCTCTTCGCTCAATGTAAATAAATCTTTTGGCAATGTAAAAACACCGTCTTGCTGAGCCGCACTAGGCTCTGTCTGGCTTTCAGAGGATGACCCATTCCCTGTGTTTTGTTGTGCTTTCGCTCGATTTTGCTTGGCTTGCTCTGCCTGTTGCTGGCGCTTTAGCTTGAGATCCTGAATGCGACTATTCATTTCAACAATCAGAGGGTCTTGGGCATTTACCGAGCGCGCACTGTCTAAATATTTTTCGGCTTGACGATATTGACGCGCTTGCGCTTTTTGCCATGCCCAATCTGTGTAGATTTCAACAATCTGGGCAATGCCTTGTGTGGCCTCGAAGTTTCCAGGATCTCGCCCCAAAGCCGCCTGAAAATACAGGTTGGCGTTGTCTTCAGCTGGCGTTAATAAGCGGTCCGCCAACATGGCTTGACGGCCTTTTTTGATCAAAGATTGTGTTAGCTGTTGGGCCGGTGTGAGAACATTTTGTGGAACGGATTCTGAGTCGTCTGCTGTTACCTCTGGGATGCTTGCCGACTCGGGCTCAGCCGATGTTGATGCGGCTTCTGCGGTTGAGGTTTCCGGCGCGAATACCGGCTCAGCCTGATCTTGAGAGACCGGATGGCTTTGGCAAGCGGCTAGGAAAACCACAGAAAACAGTAAAGAAATTAGCTTTTTACTCAATTTAGCCCCTTACATTTGGCAACTTTAAGGTGGATTGGTAGTCTACTCTCTTCATTCGAGGTGATAAATGACGACTTTATCACTATTTGGCCTTCTCTACTTGTTGAATTTATCTATGCGCCTGATTGTTGCTTTGTTTGCTGTACTGTTTCATTTTTCGGCCTATGCTTTTACCTTTGCGCCTACTACTTCTCTTGAACAACCGCAGTTTCTTCCCGTCGAGAAAGCCTTCCAATTAAGCGTTAGTGCCCCTGTAGAAGGTCAATTTAGCGCTCAATGGGACATAGCTGACGGCTATTATTTATACCAGCAACGCTTTAGTATTTCGGGGCCGCAAGCCAATCATTTGTATTTCGCGCCGTTTCCGACAGGTCAGGACCATGAAGATGAATACTATGGCAAGGTGATCATTTATCGCCAACAAGTTCGTTTACCCATTTATTATGACATTCAACTGCCTGCGGGCACGTCAATCCAAGCCACCTTAAATTACCAAGGTTGTGCGGATCAAGGTTTGTGTTATCCACCACAAACGGTTCCTATCCAGTTCACGGTACCCGAGCGTTTGTCGACTGCAGAGGCCGATACAAGACCTTCTGCTATCGCCAATGACGCCAACAAGGTAAATGCGGCGTCGACACTTGAACCTTCGGTTGCCCAAGCTATTCTGACGGATCTGCAAAACAATGGATTACTGCAGAGTGTATTACTGATGTTTGGATTGGGATTATTACTCTCTCTCACCCCTTGCGTTTTACCCATGGTGCCCATTGTCAGTGCGATTGTTATTGGCACCCAAAGTGCCACTGCAAACCATCCGTCACGCTTTAAAGGCTTTTATTTAAGTTTGATTTACGTATTGGGTATGGCGTTCGCTTATGCCGCTATTGGCGGTCTAGTCGGGTTACTTGGCTTACAATTCAACTTACAAGCGCAACTGCAAAGCCCGATCTTTGTCGTTATTAGTGCGGTTATTTTTATCCTGTTGGCGTTGGCCATGTTTGGTGTGTTCCAGTTACAAATGCCCTCTTCTTGGCAGAATAAACTGACGGCGTTTGATTTACAGTCGTCTTCCTTATGGCGAGCGAGCCTTGGTGTCTTTATTGCTGGCATTCTCGCCACGTTAATTGTCTCCCCTTGTGTAACTGCGCCATTGGCCGGCACGCTACTTTATATTAGTAGTCAAGGAGATGCTCTCTACGGTGCTTTCATTTTATTTATTATGGCGCTGGGAATGGGCGTGCCCTTGTTATTGGTGGGCTTATTTGGCCCCAATATGCTGCCTAAGGGAGGCCATTGGCTGGAAGACATTAAAGTGCTACTTGGCTTTGGATTATTGGCGGTCGCCATTTGGTTGTTAAATCGTTGGTTGCCCGTGTCGAGCCATTTATTCTTATGGGGCATCTTAGCCTTGGCAATGAGTGGCTATTTTGTGCATCGCGCGATCACGGTCGCGTCTCATCCTGTACGCTGGTTCTTGGCGTTGCTACTGTGCTTATTGGGTAGCGTACAAATGGTTGGCGGCTTTAGTGGTGGCTATTCTCCCTTAAAGCCACTGCAAGGTTTGCTGTTGCCGTCCTCCACCACGAACCAGACAAGTCCTTTGTTCGACGAACAAATCAGCAGTTTAGACGAATTGGAACAGCTACTCGTCCATGACGATCCCAGACCGCTGGTACTGGATTTATACGCAGATTGGTGTGTGAGCTGTAAAACGGTTGAAGCCATGTTGGCATCTAATGAAGCGCAGGAGTTATTAAAAGAAGTTCGCCTCGTTCGCGTGGATGTCACTCAAAACTCCCCTGCTAATCAAGCACTGATGAAACAATTTAATTTGTATGGACCGCCATCTTTGGTGTTTTTAGACGCCACTGGACGTCCGCTTTCTGAATTGGCCTTGGTCGGAGAACCCAGCAAGGCGGAACTGATCAGTCGACTAAACCGTCTTCAGGCGCTTTTCTAAAATTTTACTTTAAAAGATTTTGTCGAAGAGAGCAGGGTTAACAATAGATTAAAAAACAATCAAAGTTGAGTTTTTTATGATATTTCCCCGAAGAACTGGACAATATCCCGCTTTTTAACGATAATCTCTTCAATTACAAGCTTTAACATTTCTATTTTTAGACAACGTTTTTTTGTTTAAAGCCGTTTTTAATGTAATTGCATTTATAACCATCAGCGAGAATTACGCTGATAAACTAATACAGACAGAAGAGAGTACCCATGGATATTCGTAAAATTAAAAAACTAATTGAACTATTAGAAGAGTCAAACGTCTACGAAATCGAGATCAAGGAAGGCGAGGAAGCCGTTCGTATTAGTCGTGGTGGTGCACAAGTTGTTACCTCTGTTGCTGCTCCTGCACCGGTTGCTGCTCCAGCGCCAGCTGCTCCTGCGGCGGCGCCAGTTGCTGAAGCACCAGCTGCTATCACAGGTCACACTGTTAAATCTCCAATGGTCGGCACTTACTACAAATCTTCTGCACCTGGTGCGAAGCCATTCATTGAAGTTGGCCAGAAAGTAAACGTTGGCGATACCATTTGTATCGTTGAAGCAATGAAAATGATGAACCAAATCGAAGCGGATAAAGCAGGTACTATCGGCGCGATCCTAGTTGAAGACGGCGAGCCAGTTGAATTCGACCAACCGCTAGTTACCATCGTATAACCCAACATTAAAGGTTTTATCATGCTTGATAAGGTATTGATTGCTAACCGAGGCGAAATCGCGCTACGTATTCTACGTGCGTGTAAAGAACTTGGTATCAAAACCGTTGCGGTTCACTCAAAGATTGACCGTGACTTATTACACGTTCGCCTAGCAGATGAATCCATCTGTATTGGTCCGAACCCATCTGCTCAAAGTTACCTGAACATTCCCGCTATTATCAGTGCCGCTGAATTGACAGATACTTCTGCGATTCACCCAGGTTACGGCTTCCTAGCGGAAAATGCGGACTTTGCTGAGCAGGTTGAAAACTCAGGCTTTGCCTTCATCGGTCCAAAAGCTGAAACCATCCGCCTGATGGGGGACAAAGTTTCTGCGATTAAAGCCATGAAAGAAGCTGGCGTGCCAACCGTACCAGGTTCAAATGGTCCTGTACCTTCTGATCCTGATGAGTGTTTGCGCATTGCCAATGAAATTGGTTTCCCAGTGATTGTAAAAGCGGCTGCCGGTGGTGGTGGTCGTGGTATGCGT
Organism: Marinomonas aquiplantarum; assembly: GCF_003314975.1. Lineage (GTDB taxonomy): Bacteria > Pseudomonadota > Gammaproteobacteria > Pseudomonadales > Marinomonadaceae > Marinomonas > Marinomonas aquiplantarum. Next base: position 369,041 of record NZ_QNRF01000004.1, on the reverse strand, counting down.
GTCGTTCATAACGAAGCTAGCCTGCTAAAATCAATCAGCGTTACTCAGTCTGAAGCGGGCTCTTACTTCGGCGACAGCACGGTTTACATGGAAAAATTCCTAACCAACCCACGTCACGTTGAAGTACAAGTTTTGGCTGACGGCCAAGGCAATGCCGTTCACCTATACGATCGTGACTGTTCTTTGCAACGTCGTCACCAAAAAGTATTGGAAGAAGCGCCAGCGCCTATGTTGGATGAAACGTCTCGCCAAGCTTGTTTGAAAGCTTGTGTAGACGCTTGTATCAAGATCAACTACCGCGGTGCAGGTACGTTCGAGTTCCTATACGAAGACGGCAACTTCTACTTCATTGAAATGAACACTCGTGTTCAGGTAGAACACCCAGTAACCGAAATGGTCACCGGCGTTGACATTGTGAAAGAGCAATTGCGCATCGCCAGCGGCTTGCCATTGTCTTTGAAACAAGAAGACATCAAGCTGAACGGTCACGCGGTTGAGTCTCGTATCAATGCGGAAGATTCAAAAACCTTCATGCCAAGCCCAGGTAAAGTGGAATACTTCCATGCACCAGGCGGCATGGGTGTTCGCGTTGATTCTCATCTATACAGTGGTTACTCGGTTCCACCAACGTATGATTCCATGATCGCTAAGATCATTTGTCATGCAGCGGATCGTACTGCCGCTCTAAAACGCCTTTCTGGCGCATTAGATGAGACCTTCATCGACGGCATCAAAACCAACATTGAGCTACAGAAAGACCTAGCCAATGACGCTAACTTCATCGAAGGTGGCGTAAATATCCATTATTTGGAGAAAAAGCTCGGTCTTTAATGATCCGCGCCCAGAGTCTGGTGAATAAAATATTCGCCAGACTCTGTCATTTTCCTCTCGCCTCATGCATCAAGCTTCGTTATTCTATTCCTGTTTATTCATTGTTGGACATCTTTTATGCCTTGGTTGCAAATACGTATTCACACGACTCCAGACCACGTTCCTGCTTTCGAAGATACTCTATTAGAGTGTGGCGCCATGGTGGTTACTTTTGAAGACATCCATGACGACCCGATTTATGAGCCAGAACTCAACACGACCCCAATGTGGAAGAACACCAAGGTAACCGGCTTATTTGAAGCGGAAGCCAAAATCGACGAGATTCGCCCAGTACTAGAGCATAAAGCTGAATCCATTGGTGAAGCCGACATTGACCTGAAAATCGAAATTCTTGAAGACAAAGATTGGGAAAGAGAGTGGATGGACAATTACCATCCGATTCAATTTGGTGAACGCTTATGGGTTTGCCCAAGCTGGCGCGATGTACCAGATCCAAATGCGGTCAACTTGATGCTAGACCCAGGTTTGGCATTTGGTACCGGCACTCACCCAACGACAGCACTGTGTCTAAAATGGTTAGACAGTATTGATTGCCAAGACAAAACCATCATAGATTATGGTTGTGGTTCAGGCATTCTAGGCATTGCCGGTTTATTACTTGGTGCAAGCAATATGGTGGGCATCGACATCGACCCACAAGCCGTACAAGCCACCCAAGAAAACGCTTCGCGCAATGACATTGATCCTAGCCGCTTGGAAGTCAAACTGCCACCTTATGAATCCGATTTGCAGGCTGACATAGTGGTCGCTAATATTTTGGCTGGCCCGCTTGCTGAGCTGGCGCCAACCATTGCAGCACTGGTTAAAACCGGAGGCCAGCTGGCTTTGTCTGGCATCCTAGCAAACCAAGCGCAAGAAGTGATTTACGCCTATCAAGATTGGTTTACCATTGAGAACGTCACAGAATGCGATGAATGGGTTCGCATTGTCGGCACAAAGCACGCGTAAAACACCATCCGTCATTTGTTTTAGATTAAGGAAGAAACACGCCCATGGCCAATAGCTTAACCACTCGCTGCCCTAAATGTTCAACGGCATTTCGTGTCAGTGACGAAGTATTGAGTATGGCCAAGGGCAAGGTACGTTGTGGCCAATGTTTCCATATATTTGATGCCGCTAAGGCGGTGGCTAATAGCCCTAAACACACAGCAGCCCCCTCTTCTGATGCTCAACCTAAAACACCGGCCAAAGCGCCAACGCCTAAGTCCACACCTCAAGAGACGCCATTTGACACGAGCATTGCTCCGTCATCCGATTCATTAAGAGAAGACTTGCACGCAGACAACCGTTTAGCCCCCGCTGACGACATCGTTAATCCAGATTGGTTGCACACCTTGTTCACCGACGAGGATTTACAGCCTGCCAGCCAGCAGGACATGGATCACAACCATGACAACCCTAAGATGGAAGAGGAAGACGCATACAACTTCCAGCCGAGTCGCCAAGCTCCTCAGACGCCGGCCACCCAATCAAGCGATGAATTAGCCCCTTGGGAAGTGGAACTGGCGGAAGTCGAAGCGGCACTGCAAGCAAAATCACAGCGCACTGACAGCCAACCACAAATACGCACCAATCCTTCTCGACCTAACACTGAGGAGCGATTTGCGACCAAAGCGAATACCCAAACAGCGACGAGCAACAAACCGGCACAACAAGGCACAGACCGTCTCTCCGCTAATGCCACTATCAAGGCGACAGCGGCTCAAAGCACGGCTTCCAAAGCCAAAGACAAGATTGCGCCAAGCCCTGAGCCCGATTACATGACGGCCTTGCATACCTTAGCGCAAACCGCTGCGGAGCAAACTCGTCCTTCAGAAGCAGGTCATCAGCACAGCTTTTTAGAGCAATTGTCAGCACAGCAAAGTCTTGCCCCTTTGCTAGATGAATCCTCTCCCAGCAAACCCGTCAAACGCTCACACCCTTGGCTGTGGTTTATGGCTATGTTAGTTGGCGTAGGGATTTTAGTTGGACAAGTCGCAAACCATTATTTTGATGAGGGCAGCCGCTCTTCTCATTTTCGCGGCCTGTACCGTATGTTGTGCTCTTATACTGGTTGCACACTTCCAAGGTTTGATGATGTCAGTGCAATTTCCATTCAACATGTGCGCATCCAGAGCCACCCTGACATTCCGAATGCCTTAATGGTCAATGCCATCATTACCAATAACAGCGCATTTTCTCAGCCTATGCCCAAAATCGCTCTAGAGTTCTATGATTTGAATGGTAAACCGGTTGCCGCACGCTTGTTTTCGCCCAGTGCCTATCTGCATAAGGATTTCCTCGACATTACCTTCATGCCACCAAACACACCGATTCACTTAGTGATTCCAATACAAGACCCTGGCGCTCGAGCCGTTACTCATGAGTTAAAAGCCTTCCCGGCGGAGACGCGTTCTTACTAAAACAGGGCATTTCTGAAGAAGTTTGCCAACAGGATCAAAAAAAGCACAAAAAATAGCCAATTTTTCGCCTGTCAAGACTTCAAAAATACAAAATGCCTAGGTATTATTCACGCCCGCTCGACACAGTCGAAGATCTTTAACATTCAATCCAGTATTCAGGAACATCATGGCATTTGCTATTGGCCCATATTGCGTTGAAAAGCCCGTTATTCTGGCCCCTATGGCTGGTGTAACCGATTTGCCTTTTCGTCGCCTTTGTCATGACCAAGGTGCGGGCCTAGTCGTTTCCGAGATGGTCACCTCGGATGTCAGGTTGTGGAACTCCACCAAAAGTCGTCATCGTTTGGTTCACGACCATGAAGTGTCCCCTAGATCCGTTCAAATTGCCGGCGGTGACCCTCAAATGATGGCCGAAGCCGCTCGTCAAAATGTGGCCTTAGGGGCTCAGATCATCGACATCAACATGGGTTGTCCTGCCAAAAAGGTTTGTAATAAAGCCGCAGGTTCAGCTCTATTGAAAGATGAAAGTCTGGTTCGCGATATACTGGAAACGGTTGTAAATAGTGTGTCGGTGCCTGTCACCCTTAAAATTCGCACGGGCTGGAGTCAAGAGCAGAAAAACGCCATGACCATTGCCAAGATGGCAGAAGACATTGGCATTCAAGCGCTCGCCATTCATGGCCGCACCCGAGAATGCAAATTTCAAGGCAACGCCGAGTACGACACCATTGCAGAAGTAAAGCAGGCTATTCAAATCCCTGTGTTCGCCAACGGTGACATAAAGGACGCGAAAACCGCTAAATTTGTGAAGGACTATACTCAAGCGGATGGCATTATGATTGGCCGTGCCGCCCAAGGGAAACCTTGGATTTTCAATGAGATTAATCACTATTTACAGACCAATGAATTGTTAGATCCACCCTCTCTTGCAGAGGTGAAAGCATTGGTTATCAAGCACGTACATAATTTGCATCAGTTTTATGGTGACTATCTTGGTGTACGTATTGCTCGCAAGCATGTTGGTTGGTATCTGCAAACGTTAGCAGATAACACTCAGTTTCGCAGCGTGTTCAATCGTATTGATAATACGCAAGAACAGCTCGATCAGTTAGAAGAATTCTTTGCTCGTCAGTAGACGAACAATTTTGGTACCGAATGCATTGATGTTTAAACGGTGTGTCGTTTAATCACCAGTGCCATTGTTAAATGGTTAGCTTTAAAAAAATAGAAGGTCATTCTGTGGTAGAACAAACTCAAACACATACGTTTCAAGCCGCTTCTTCTGAGCAGTCACAAACCCTTCGTGACAATGTTGAGAAAGCACTACAAAATTATTTCGCTCATTTAGATGGGCAGCCGGTTACTGATTTATACCAATTAGTATTAGCAGAGGTTGAGGCGCCTCTTCTTGAATCGGTAATGAATTACACGAAAGACAATCAAACTAAAGCATCCACACTCCTTGGCTTAAACCGAGGCACGCTTCGCAAGAAGCTAAAACAATACGGCATGCTATAAGCATTACTAAAAAGGGCGGGTTCGCCCTTTTTTTGTTTCTTCCCCTTGTTTATTTAATGTTAACTACATTGCGAGAACCATGATGGCAAATCAAAAAACAGTGACTCCAATCAAACGAGCGTTAATCAGTGTTTCCGACAAAACAGGCATTGTCGAATTCGCCCGCGAACTGACCGCTCAAGGCGTTGAAATCCTTTCTACAGGTGGTACTTACCGTCTATTACTAGACAACCAAGTCGCAGCCATTGAAGTGTCCGATTACACTGGCTTCCCTGAAATGATGGATGGCCGCGTTAAAACACTGCACCCGAAAGTACACGGCGGTATTCTTGGTCGTCGCGACATCGATGGAGACATCATGAAACAACACGGCATCAATGAAATCGACATGGTTGTGGTCAATTTATACCCATTCGAAGCGACCATTGAACGTCCAGACTGCGATCTACCTATGGCCATTGAAAACATTGATATCGGTGGTCCGACCATGGTTCGCTCGGCAGCAAAAAACCATAAAGATGTGGCGATTGTTGTCTCTCCTGATAGCTACTCTGCTATTTTGGAATCTCTAAACACTGAGGGTGGCCTTAGCTATGAACAACGTTTTGACCTTGCGGTAAAAGCGTTCGAACACACCTCACATTACGACGGTGCCATTGCCAATTTCCTAGGCAAAAAAGTAGACGGCGGCAGTGAAGACTTCGCCCGTACCTTCAACTTGCAATTCAACAAGCAAGAAGAAATGCGTTACGGCGAAAACCCACACCAAAAAGCGGCATTCTACGTGGAAGCCAACCCACAAGAAGCGTCTATTAGCACAGCAAAACAGCTGCAAGGTAAGGCTCTGTCTTACAACAACATTGCTGATACCGATGCGGCACTAGAATGTGTTAAAAGCTTCCAAGAACCAGCTTGCGTTATTGTTAAGCACGCCAACCCTTGCGGTGTAGCGACAGCAGCTAGCCAACTTGAAGCTTACGATTTGGCGTTCCAAACCGACCCAACATCGGCTTTTGGTGGCATCATTGCTTTCAACCAAGAATTGGATGCAGAAACGGCACAGGCCATTATTGATCGCCAATTCGTTGAAGTCATCATTGCGCCTAGCGTTAGCCAAGCGGCGGCAGACATTGTGTCAGCCAAACAAAACGTACGTTTGCTAGAATGCGGCCAATGGTCACAAGAGCGAATCCCGGCGATGGATTACAAACGCGTCAACGGTGGCTTATTAGTACAAGATCGTGACGACGGCGCTATTACATTGGACGACTTAAAAGTAGTCTCTAAACGCCAGCCTTCTGCGGAAGAGTTAAACGACCTATTGTTCGCTTGGAAAGTCGCTAAATTCGTTAAATCCAATGCCATTGTTTACGCGAAAGCCGGTCAGACGATCGGTGTGGGTGCTGGTCAAATGAGCCGTGTTTACAGTGCGAAAATCGCTGGTATTAAAGCGGCTGATGAGAACCTTCAAGTCGAAGGTTCCGTTATGGCATCAGATGCTTTCTTCCCATTCCGTGATGGTATTGATGCGGCCGCTCAAGCTGGGATCACAGCCGTTATTCAACCTGGCGGCTCTATGCGTGACGAAGAAGTTATTGCGGCGGCTGATGAAGCTGGTATGGCAATGGTCTTCACTGGCATGCGCCACTTCCGCCACTAAGAGGTTTCCATTGATTGGCGCTGTACCCCCTTCTACAGCGCCTTAATGATGAAGGATTAGACTATGAAAGTGCTTATTATTGGTAACGGTGGTCGTGAACATGCCTTGGCATGGAAAACAGCGGAATCCACCCAAGTTGAAAAAATCTTTGTTGCCCCTGGAAACGCAGGCACAGCAACAGAAAACAAGGTTGAGAATGTTGATATTGGGGTAACCGATATTGATGGTTTAGTCACTTTTGCAAAACAGCAAAACATTGACCTCACCATTGTCGGCCCGGAAGCGCCATTGGTGATTGGTGTGGTCGATGCGTTTGAGAAAGAAGGCTTGGCTATCTTTGGCCCAACTCAAGGTGCCGCTCAACTAGAAGGCTCTAAGGCTTTCACCAAAGACTTCCTCGCACGCCACAAAATACCAACCGCGGCGTACGGTAACTTTACCGAAATCGCCCCTGCCGTGGCTTACATCAAGGAGCAAGGTGCCCCTATCGTTGTCAAAGCAGACGGCTTGGCAGCAGGTAAAGGTGTGATCTTGGCAGAAACTGAAGCCGAAGCCATTGCTGCAGTGGAAGACATGCTACAAGGCAATGCGTTTGGTGATGCCGGTAACCGTGTCGTCATTGAAGAGTTTTTGGTTGGCGAAGAAGCCAGCTTCATCTGCATGGTCGATGGCGAAACCGTTTTGCCAATGGCCACCAGCCAAGATCACAAAGCTCGTGATAATGGCGATAAAGGACCAAACACTGGCGGCATGGGTGCTTACTCACCAGCTCCTGTCGTCACACCTGAAATTCACGATCGCATTATGAATGAAGTGATTATGCCGACGGTAAAAGGCATGAATGCAGAAGGCAATCGCTACCGTGGTTTCTTATACGCAGGTGTGATGGTCGCGCCCGACGGTACACCTAAAGTACTGGAATACAACTGCCGCTTTGGTGACCCTGAAACGCAACCTATTATGATGCGTCTGCGTTCTGATTTGGCTCAAATGTGCTTATCTGCTATTGCAGGTAAACTGGACACAGTTCAAGCAGACTGGGATCCTCGCGCGAGCTTAGGAGTGGTATTGGCCGCTGGCGGTTATCCTGCTGATTACGCTAAAGGCGATGTCATCTCAGGCTTAAACACGGCTCTTCCTGCTCATCAAAAAGTCTTCCAAGCGGGTACAGCCTTGAAAGATGGTGATGTGGTAACCAATGGCGGACGCGTATTATGCGCAGTGTCATTAGGCGACACAGTAGCAGAAGCGCAAGCTGGCGCTTATGATGTGGTAAACACCCTGTCATGGGACAAGGTCTATTTCCGTACTGACATTGGTCACAGAGCCATTGCTCGCGAGCAAAAGTAAGCCTGAACCGGTTAACAGGGCTCAACTAAGGTCAAAGACTATAAAAAAAGGCTTCTTATGAAGCCTTTTTTTGATTTTCAGAGCGGGCTATTTTTTCAATTGGTTCGCCTTACGATCCAACCAAGCTTTGAATATTCGACCGACTTCCAACACCAGCAAGCCAAACATTATGCCTGCGACCCAATCTAGGGCTAATAAAAACCCCAAAACCACGATCATGCCATAGCCATACAAATAATTGCTGCGCGTTTCAGGCTTATCTCTTCGGGTAAACCAAGTGACCAGTAAAAGCAATAAGCCAAACCAAACATAATGCTCCACTAAAATTGGATATAGCATTCAATCCCCTATCTAGTTAATAATGAGCCTTTACTGACATAGCATGGGCCAGCATTTTGCTTCATCGATTCATTTTACTCTTTTTACTCTGCGCCTCCAACATCGCGTGGGGGAAAGCCAGTATCGCGATCATAGACGATACGCACTCCACCTTTAATATTGGCCAAAGTGCGTTCTACTACATTGATGAAACCAAAAACCTCAGTTATCGAGACATTTCATCGGATGAATACAGTAAGCGTTTTCGCCCTCTTGCACGCGACTATCTGCAATTCGGCATAGTACAAGGTAATATTTGGATACGAACGGAAGCCGCGATTCAGACCACTTCCCAAACACCGATTATTCTTGATATCAGCGCACCACGATTGCAACATCTCGACTTATTTTTACCCAACTTATACGGCAATCAGGCTCAGATAGAGTTAGGCGGAGCCAGACCTTATACCAATTTACCGATTGAAGGCTTAAGTTATGCTTACCCGATTCCAAGCAATATTCCCCCTATTTTCACCATCTACATCAAGATGTCGTCACACTTACCCATTAATGCCAATATTGAGCTAAAAACCTTATCTGAGGCGACTAAGGATTCACAAAATGAAATCTTAATCACCGGATTACTGATCGGCGTATTACTGACACTATTCGTTTGCAATGTGTTTTTCTTTATTAAGACTTCCCATGCCATGTATTTGATCTACGGCTTCATGCTGGTCGGCATTGCTGTTTTACACTTAACACTGCACGATCACATTTCACAGCTGTTTCCAAATCACCCAGGTACGCCAGAACGAATCTACAACCTCGCCTCATTAAGTTGTTTAACTGCCGTGGTTTTCTTCTCTCGTCTGTATTTGGATACCAAACGCCACTTACCAAATATGGATAAAGCGTTAATCCTCATTGGCTCTGTTAATGCCCTGTTTGGGGTTATCTTTACCATGATGCCGGAGAAAATTAACATCATGGTGATGTCTACCATGGTGGTTTCAACACTGATTTTCCTTACCTTTCATGCCATTTATGCGTTTGTGAAAAACGTGCCCTATTCAGGTTATTACCTTACCGCTAGGGTGCTACTTTTTACTGGGCACTTTACTTGGATTTTATCCGTATATGGCATCCTGCCAAGTCAAGTATTGTTGGAATGGGGACTGACCATCACCATCATTTTAGAAGCCTTAATCCATTTCACCGGTATGATCGCTCAGACCACGCCACTATTACAGAAGTACGCCCATCGCCGTGGCTATTCTCAAGCGGAAATGTTCGATCTGCTGTCCGATTTATCCAGTCGTTTACGCCGCCAGATCAATGTCATCGGTGGCGGCATAGCGCATTTAAAACCAGCCTTGAAGTCCGCTGAGGCGAAACTTTTTCTCGATTCCAGTCAGGTCGCTAATAACAACATCAAAGGCTTAATCGAACGAGTGGATGTGCTCACCGACATCAAGGACAACCTGACATCAGATCAAGCCATGCCACTGGCCTTGAACAAGCTCATAGACGAAGCCCATGAAAACTTTCTGCAGCTCGACCAAGATGACACCCACTTGACGATCAACACAGAAAACACCGAACAGGTGGAAGTGCTTCAGAATACGACGCTCATTAAACACTTGATTGAAGTGTTAGCACAGGAATTCAAACACTTCTCTGATCAAGCTCTCAATCTCAACTTTATCTGTCATGAGATCAACCGTGAAGGCGTTACCGTACTTGAGATACAATGCGGCCCCTTACCCACCAGACGACACAATCAGTATTCTCACTTTGATTTGGGCATGAGCTATATCCAGCTTGTAGTCGATCACTTGAACGGCAAATTGATTGACCTAAGCAACACGGTTACCGATGAAAACAGCCAAGCCCATCGCAGCATTAACATTCAAATTCCAATTCGTGTGCACTTGCGCCAAACACAACCTTTGGACCAATTCGCCGACCAGTTTGATATTGTTTTGTTCGGACAATCAGACGACGACATGCAGAAAGCACAAGCTCTGACGAACCATCACAGCCATAAGGTGGAACAATTTAGTGAGTTAGAAACCCTGATAGGCTATTTCCAACGCCCCGACTTACGTCAGTCTGGTTCAATCATCTTAGTATTTGATAATGGCGGCCACATTCCACACGTGACCTTGCAGCGCTTGTTACCTTTAATGCGCGATGAAGATCAGTGCTTACTCATCAGTAAGAATGTTAAAATGTCGTTAGACTACGCTCAAAAGCTGGGCTTTGATGATTTATTGTCCTGTGCTGACATTGATGACCACTTAGAAAGCCGATTAACCAAACTGATTCAAAAAGGGGTGCGATTAAAATCGTCGCCCTTGTCACGGATCAAAGCTTTGCGTAAAAGCCCTTGATGCTAATCCGCTTAGCTTAAATAATACGTAGGAGAAGAGATGGACTGTTTATTTTGCAAATTAGTAAAGGGCGAGATTCCAGCCACGATTTTATACCAAGACGATGATGTGATCGCTTTCGAAGACATCATGCCCCAAGCACCTTGCCACTTTCTAGTCATACCTAAGCGTCATATTTCGACCTTAAATGACTTAACCGATGAGGACGCTAGCCTAGTGGGCAAGTTACAGATCACTGCGGCCAAAGTTGCCAAACAAAAAGGCATCAGTGACGAAGGCTATCGCGTTGTCATGAACTGCAACGAAATGGGCGGCCAGACCGTCTACCATATTCATATGCACGTACTCGGTGGCCGTAACATGACCTGGCCACCAGGTTAACGAGGAGAAGGTAAATGACATCCTTTGTTGATAAAGCCGTATTACACTTTGATCGAGCGCTACAGACCTTAGTACCTCATGCTGCACATGCATCACGCCCTTCCCCAGCACGACATCTGGAAGAGGCTGAATTGGATAACAGCGAACGCAAGCATGCGGCTGGCTTAATGAGAATTAACCATACTGGTGAAGTTTGCGCTCAAGCCTTATACGCAGGTCAGGCGACGACCGCCAAATTACCCAGCGTTCGTGAAGAAATGGAACATGCTGCAGATGAAGAGATAGACCATTTAGTGTGGTGCGAACAAAGACTATACGAACTTGGTAGCCAACCAAGCATCTTCAACCCTCTGTTTTTTGGGGCGTCTTTTATGATTGGTGCTGGCGCAGGCTTGATTAGCGACAAACTCAGCTTGGGCTTTGTTGCCGCGACTGAAGACCAGGTCTGTGTGCACCTTGAAAAACACATGGCCAAATTGCCTGAGCAAGACAAAAAAAGCAAAGCCGTGTTGGAGCAAATGTACATAGACGAAGCCAAACACAAAGCCATGGCATTAGACGCAGGCGGTTATGAGTTTCCATCGCCTATTATGAATATCATGACCAAGGTATCGAAAGTCATGACTCATTCGACTTACCGGATTTAATTATGAACAGAGACCTGCAATCGATTCGTCGTGATTACCAATTCGAAGACTTATTAGAAGAGCAAGCCGGTGATAATCCTCTTAGCTTGTTTGATCAATGGCTCGAAGCGGCTATTGAAGCTTGCCCTGATGATCCAACGGCAATGACTCTCAGCACCGTTGACTCGGATGGCTGGCCGCATTCTCGCGTGGTTTTATTAAAGCAAAGAGACGACAGTGGTTTTACCTTTTTCACTAATTATGACAGTGAAAAAGGCCAGCAGTTAGAAGCCAACAATAAAGCCTGTATGAATTTTTTCTGGCCTGCTCTGTCTCGCCAAATCCGTATTGAAGGCCGCATTGAAAAAGTAGAACGTCATGTGTCTACTGAGTATTTTGCAACTCGACCTCGTGGTAGCCAGCTGGCGGCAAGAACCTCGCAACAGAGCGCCATCATTGCGAACCGAGGCGAGCTGAAAAGCGCCTATGACGCCGAAGAGCAAAAATTTCAATCAACAGACGACATTCCTTGTCCAGAGAATTGGGGCGGCTATGTACTCATGCCCAATTTCATAGAGTTTTGGCAAGGTCGTCCCAGCCGTTTACACGACCGAATCTGTTTTGTTCGTCATCAAGACAGCTGGTTAAGGAAACGTAAAGCACCGTAGAGCGGGGCTTAAGGCTTGTAGCCAGACTTTATGAGTTGAGTTAACCGTCTGACTGGCAAGAAAACCTCAAGCCACTAGAAGGTCAAAGTAAGCGACGAAAGGTTAAACTTATGCGCTCTGCTTTGACCTTTTTTCTTACCGGTAATGTGTGTTGCCAAAGGACTTGAACAGAAGATGACATGATCAACCAAGAGCCGTCTTCCAGCTCAAGGCTGTGCTTGATTGTATGATCTTGCTTGTAACGGAAAACAAAACTGCGCTGCGCACCCAAACTTAACATCGCCACCACTGGTGCCGGCCCCAAACTGGGTTCATCGTCCGCATGCCAGCCCATATATTCTTCCCCATCTTGATACCAGTTTAGCAAGACGGCGTTAAATGCTTGTCCGGCGATCGCCTCGGCTTCTTGCTTAAGTACCAACAAACTTTGCGGCCACCCGTCACCGAAATGATCTTTGCCTGAGTAGCGGTAACACAAGCCTTTGTCTGCCACGAAAGCAACCTGTCTAGGCACCAGTACGTCTCGGCCATAGAGTCGCAAAGCTTCACGCTGCCAATTCAGCTCGTGTTTCAATTGCGCCAACAAACCTTGCTTGCTTGAGCTAGAAAATAAGTAACGGTATGATGGTTTTATCGTCATTTAAGCCTTCGCCTCGGAATTCAATGCCAACCTCTGCTGTTACTCTACCTTATACACCTGCTGCCAAAAAACGAAGTTTGTTTCTTGATGCTTATCGAGGCTTCGCTGTTGCCTTGATGATTGTATTTCACTTCTGCTGGGATCTACGTAACTTTGATTTTCTGCAGTTTTCGATTCATGACCCGTTCTGGGTATATTTTCGTAGTTTGATTCTAACGCTTTTTCTGACCGCTGTCGGTTGGTCCGGTTATCTAACACATCAATCACAACGGCCAAACACCTTTTGGAAACGCGATCTTAAGCTCTTCATCGCAGCCGCCGCCATTTCCCTTGCGACATACTTAGCAGCACCAACACAATGGATTTACTTTGGCATACTGCACTTTATTTTACTCGCTTCCCTGCTCACTCGGCCTTTGCTTCGCTGGCCGATTTTATCGGCGCTTCTAGGTGCCACAATCCTTTACATCTATCATTTCACGGATTGGCTACTGTTTCCCAATGCGTTTGATTTTATTCGACAACATTTCTTCGCCTTGCCGACTCGTACCTTAGACATCGTTTTCCCATTTCCTTGGATTGGTGTCGTGCTCATTGGTCCACTACTTGGTTATCTTGGCTGGCACACGCTATCAATCGGAGAAAGCTTGGCTGTTAAAATACTGGCCTTTATGGGTCAATACGCACTGCCCATATACTTACTTCACCAAGTGGTTTTATTCAGTGCAGTTGCCTCGTTCAAAATGGTGCTGGAGTGGTTTTCTTGAGTCTTTTTTGTGCATTGAATATGGCGCTATTTTGGGCAAAAAAAAATGTAAAAAATTCCTTTCTAGCGCTTGCCAAATTGCCATCATCGAAAGCATGTGGCAAACAAGGTAAGTAACCACTTAGTCATGGTGAATTTCTTATTTTTGCGTTTTTTTCAAGCCTTGATTTTCAATCCATTGAGCACTATTGTTCGTTACAGATTTTAAATAAAACACTATATGTAGTGTTTAGATATATAAACAAGCACTACATAATGTGTGGCACCTCTTTTTCAAACAATGCGCTAATGGGAAGTTAAGGCATGAGTACTCTCACAGTTACTAAACGTAACGGGACGACCGAAAATATCAATCTAGAAAAGATTCATAAAGTCATTATGTGGGCTGCCGAGGGATTAGATAATGTCTCCGTTTCCCAAGTAGAATTGAAAGCGCAAATTCAATTCTTTGAAGGTATTCGTACAACGGACATACACGAAACCTTAATCAAATCCGCTGCCGATTTAATTTCCGAAAACACACCGGATTATCAGTACTTAGCTGCGCGTTTAGCCATCTTCCATTTGCGTAAAAAAGCATTTGGTGACTTTGAGCCACCTCATCTACATGCTCATGTCAAAAACCTTGTCGCGCAAAAACGTTACGATGGTCATTTGCTAGAAGATTACAGTGAAGCCGATTTCGAACAGATGAACGGCTTTATCGATCACTCTCGTGACATGAACTTTTCTTATGCTGCCGTTAAGCAGTTAGAAGGCAAATACCTTGTCCAGAACCGTGTGACTGGCGAGATTTACGAAAGCCCTCAGTTTATCTACATCCTAGTCGCAGCTTGCTTGTTTGCTAACTATGATAAAAACACCCGTTTAGACTTAATTCGCCGTTTCTACGATGCGGTATCGCAATTTAAAATTTCGTTGCCGACGCCAATCATGTCCGGTATCCGTACCCCTACTCGTCAGTTCAGTAGCTGTGTATTGATTGAGTGTGGCGACTCGTTGGATTCCATTAATGCCACTTCCAGCGCCATCGTAAAATACGTGAGCCAGCGTGCTGGTATTGGTGTAAACGCTGGTGCTATCCGTGCTTTGGGTAGCCCAATTCGCGGTGGTGAAGCGTTCCACACAGGTTGCATTCCTTTCTATAAGCACTTCCAAACAGCGGTTAAGAGCTGCTCTCAAGGTGGTGTACGTGGTGGCGCGGCAACCGTGTTTTACCCAATTTGGCACTTGGAAGTCGAAAGCCTGTTAGTACTGAAAAATAATCGTGGTGTGGAAGAGAACCGTGTTCGTCACTTGGATTACGGTGTGCAATTCAACCGTTTGATGTATCAACGTTTGATCAAAGGTGAAAACATCACCTTGTTCAGCCCATCCGATGTACCAGGTCTGTACGATGCTTTCTTTGCGGATCAGGAAGAGTTTGATCGTTTGTACACGCTTTACGAAAAAGACGACAGCATTCGCAAACAAACCATCAAAGCGTCTGAACTCTTTACCCTGTTTGCTTCCGAACGCGCTAGTACTGGTCGTATTTACCTACAGAACGTTGACCACTGTAATACTCACAGTCCGTTTGACCCTAAAGTCGCTCCGGTTAAGCAAAGTAACCTGTGTTTGGAAATTGCTTTGCCAACTAAGCCTTTAGAACGTGTTGACGATCCTGAAGGTGAAATTGCCCTATGTACTTTGTCTGCGTTCAACCTAGGCGCACTAAAAGACTTAAACGAGTTGGAAGAGTTGGCTGAGTTGATCGTACGTGCTCTAGACAGCCTACTGGATTATCAAAACTACCCAATTCCAGCAGCGCAACGCGCTACTGAACTACGTCGTACTCTGGGTGTGGGTGTCATTAACTACGCTTACTACCTAGCGAAAAATGGTGTGAAGTATTCAGATGGCAGTGCCAACGAATTGACACACAAAACGTTTGAAGCAATCCAGTACTTCTTGTTAAAAGCGTCGAACAAACTGTCTAAAGAATTCGGACCTTGTCTTGCGTTTAACGAAACAACGTATTCAAAAGGCATTTTGCCAATCGACAGCTACAAAAAAGAAATCGATGCAGTTTGCCCAACGGCATTGGAATATGACTGGGAAACTCTGCGTAAAGAGATTGTTGAACACGGCCTACGTAACTCTACATTGACGGCATTAATGCCTTCTGAGACCTCGTCTCAGATCAGTAATGCAACCAATGGTATCGAGCCGCCACGTGGTTTCGTCTCTGTCAAAGCCAGTAAAGATGGCATCTTGAAACAGGTCGTTCCAGAATTTGAACGTCTAAAAGACAACTACGAATTATTGTGGAGCATCCCGTCTAACGATGGTTACCTACAACTTGTTGGCATCATGCAGAAGTTCGTTGACCAAGCGATTTCTGCTAACACCAACTATGACCCACAGAAATTCGAGTCTCAAAAAGTACCAATGAAGGTCATTTTGAAAGACCTGTTAACGGCCTACAAACTGGGTGTGAAAACACTTTACTACCATAACACTCGTGACGGTGCCGAAGACAAACAAGAAGACATGGATGATTGCGCAGGCGGTGCTTGTAAGATCTAAAACCGTCGAACCGACGTAATAACTAAGCCCCATTTCATTGGGGCTTAGTCATGTTAAAAAGCCAAACACATTAATTGATAAGGCACGCTATTCCGCGTCCTTTCGCATTAGAGGATATTATTGCGAGATGAGTTATTCGACTTTCAACCGCAAACATTTCGACAGCATGAAAGAGCCTATGTTCTTTGGTGAAAACGTCAACGTTGCTCGTTACGATCAACAAAAGCACCCTATTTTCGAAAAGCTGATCGAAAAGCAGTTGTCCTTTTTCTGGCGCCCTGAAGAAGTCGACCTCTCTACTGACCGCAAAGATTTTCAGCGTTTAGAAGAACACGAACAACACATATTCTTAAGTAACCTAAAATACCAAACGCTGCTGGACAGTGTTCAAGGTCGTTCACCAAACGTCGCCTTGCTGCCAATTGTTTCTCTACCTGAGCTAGAGACTTGGATTGAAACCTGGTCATTCAGTGAAACCATTCACAGCCGTTCTTATACGCACATTATTCGTAATATCGTGAATGATCCGACCAAGATTTTTGACGACATTGTGAACAACGAAGAAATTACCAAACGTGCTGACAGTGTGTCTAAATATTACGACCGCTTGATCGAAATGGTGAATCTGTATAACACAATGGGACTGGGCACTTTTCATGTACCGGGCAAAGGTGATGTTGAAATCTCCATGCACGAACTGAAAAAGGCATTGTACCTTACCGTTGCTTCGGTCAACGTTCTGGAAGCGATCCGTTTCTATGTCAGCTTTGCTTGTAGTTTTGCGTTTGCGGAACGTACTTTAATGGAAGGCAATGCCAAGATCATCAAACTGATTGCCCGCGATGAAGCCTTACATCTGACCGGTACGCAACACATGCTTAACCTGATGGCATCGGGTAAAGATGACCCAGAAATGGCGACGATTGCCGCTGAATGCAAAGATGAAATGCGTCAGATTTTCATTGAAGCCGCAGAGCAAGAAAAAGAATGGGCCAGTTACCTATTCAAAGACGGCTCCATGATTGGTTTGAATGCGCAAATTCTTGGTCAATATGTTGAATACATTAGTAATGTTCGCATGCAAGCCGTTGGTTTAGACACTCACTTTGAGACTAAGCATAATCCTATTCCTTGGATCAACGCTTGGCTAGTCAGTGACAACGTTCAGGTAGCACCACAGGAAGCGGAAATTAGTTCCTATCTGGTTGGACAAATTGATAACGATCTAGACGAATCGGATTTCGATGACTTCGATCTCTAAAGTAGCGCATTTTCAACCTGAACAAGGCGAGCAAACTGCCCCTACTCAGGATAAAGACCAAGTTCATCGGGTGTTGCTGGGTAAAAAGCAAATTCTGGTAACCGAAGATGAACCGCTCTTAATACAGCTTGAACGCGCTGGTATTCACGTTGAATACCAGTGTCGTGAAGGCTACTGCTCGTCTTGTTCCATTAAGCTATTGTGGGGACAAGTTAGCTACCCATTTGAACCTCTTGCTTGGGTACAAAGTGGCTACCTACTGGCCTGCTGCGCCATTGTAAAAAGCGACATCGAAATCGCTTTTTTTGAATAACCTCAACTTACTTCAGGGTTTGGTAAGCCGCATAGATTCGAGTCACTGTTGTTATCCAGCATACCAGTCCAAATACATACGCTAATTCAACGAAGCTATTCGGCAATAGACAAATTAAGACTAGGAAGCCAATGGTTTCCGCTCCCTCTGCTAAACCGCCCAAAAAATACAAGGATTTATTACCGTACTCTAAACGCTCAATACTGCGTTTTTCCGCCATGATAGCAAAGGCTAAAAAGCTACTTCCAGTGCCCATAAAAGCAAAAATCAAAAAAGCCGCGGCAACAGCATTGGCTTCAGGATTCGCCAACACAAAGCCGAACACCACCCCAGAATAAAAAATAAAATCTAATGTAATGTCTAAATAGCCACCTAAATCAGTAGGCCCCTGCACTCTCGCTACCGCCCCATCCAAACCGTCCATCAAACGGTTTATGACAATGCACAGCAACGCTAGACCATAGGCCTGATGATACAGAGCCGGCAAACTCATCATGCCGACAAAGAAACCAAAAAAAGTAATCTGATTCGCTCTAATTCCCACGGCATCGATACGCCATGCTAATTTTTGCAGGGGGGATTTAAGCTGTTTTATAAAAAACGGGTCAAACACGTTAATACCACTCTAATAGAAGACGCCAACCAATGTCGCTTGCTACAATAGCCTGAAATTCGGATAAAGCAAGGTTAGTATGACACACGTAAAACAGTATGGTTCCACCGGCCCTAATCTCATTGTCATTCACGGTTTATTCGGCAATGCCGATAATTGGCACTCTATTGCTCAAGCCCTAGCGGAACACTTTACTGTGTATTGCATTGACCTTCCCAATCACGGCCAATCTTCTCCTATGGCAGAGGCCACCTACCCTAAAATGGCTCAGGCAGTACTGGATTGGGCCCAGGAAACGGGCTTAGAACGCTTCCATCTGTTAGGCCATTCAATGGGCGGTAAAGTTGCCATGCAAATGGCGAGTCTAACCAACCAGATCGACAAACTCATTGTGGTCGACATTGCTCCAGTGGATTACCAACCGAGCCACACAAAGATTCTAGAAGGCTTGCAAGCTCTTCAAGGACAAAGCCTATCAAACCGTAAAGAAGCAGATAACCTGCTCGCGTCCTATGAGCCAAGCTTGCCCATTCGTCAGTTCCTATTAAAGAACCTTTCTAAAACGGATCAAGGCTTACAACTGACGTTAGCAGTGGAACACATAGCAAACGCTTACCAAACCATTTTGGCGAAACCTGAGTTGATCGAAGGTAATCCCGTTGCCACTCTTTTCATCAAAGGAGAAAAGTCAGACTACATAGTGGCAGAGAATCAAGACAGCATTTTACGCGCTTTCCCCAATGCCAGTTTCAAAATATTAGCGGGCACAGGGCATTGGTTACATGCTGAAAAGCCAGTACCTTTCACCAGTTTAGTAAAGCGTTTCTTAGGGTAAACAAACTAGGTCGATTCTGAGTAAACCACTGCAAATTCGTTAGCGTTTATGGGGCAGGCGTTATTAGCAATTGGTGTCTGAACAGAGTCCAAACTGATCTTTTAAGTACAGTTTTGAAGGCAAAACAATACCGTGAGCTTTAACCAAATATGGGTTGAAGCTCACTCGCAGCCATTCGGGGTAAGCCGCCTCAGCCATGGTGCCAGTCTCAGTCCAATCTTGAATCATCACACTCAGTAGCGCCAACTTGTGTTTGGCATCGGAGTGAATGGCAAACAAAGCCCCTGCTCGCACAAAGGCAAAAGAAGGTCCCACCATCACTTTTTGCTGATGAAATAAGAGCTTCAAAATATCTTGGGCATTGCCTTGTTGATACAACTGACTGTCAACAATGGAAAAAATCAAATCCGAATCGTCCAACAGTAAACTCAATGACCTCAGCACGGAGATGCGGTCTGTCGATGTTTGCCAAAATACCAATTTAAAACCATATTCAGCCGCCAGCCTCTCCATTGAAACAGTATCCAGCTGGATAGCGTCAGAATATAACACAGCTAAAGGTTTCGGGTTTAGCCAAATGGCTTTGAGCAGAGCCAGCCGCTTTTCCAGTGGCGCAGCCGAAAAAACCGCACTGGTCGGCACAGCACAGTTAGTTCGAATGGTTTGATATTCTTCCTCACCAATAAAGAGAGCAAACAGTGCACCTCGCGACATGGATAAACAAGCTTGTTCAAAGCTATCACGACCAACCGAAATCACCACATCCTGATCTTCAATACGGCTAATGCTATTCAGAAAGTAAGCTTGACGAATTGGGATTGGCGGTACACTACTAGCAAGACGCTTAGAAAGCTGAAACGTCAAGGATCGTACCGAACTCTCTTCCGTATCGTGCAGTACATAGATGGCGGCGGACGCATGAAACGTCAACAGCCATCCTAAAAAAGTAGACAAAATCCTTTTCACTCTTTGATCAACCAAACTTAAAAGGTGAGACTTGCAAATACATAAGTATAGGCATCTTTTTCTAAAATGTTGTGTCTAGACACCAAAGCATTATTGTCTAGACGAGCCTCTACTCCAGCACCAAAAGTAGCTTTGCTATACAAGCCAAATGAATGTCGATACGCCAGCCAACTATTGACCAACTGATAATCACGTCCTCCTAGCTCCTTACCATACCAGTAGTAACCTTGAACAGACCAATTGTCTGACAACGGTATACTACTGAACAAGGAGGTCATAATTGGCGTGGTGGCACGCTCTAGACGAGAATTATCAGTTTGTGTGTCTTGATAGGCATAGGTAAAACGCGTGATAGCACCTGAACGAGAACGCCAATCCAGCTCCAATTCTATGCCATCAATAATAACGTCTTCTGTCACACCTTCCTCTATCACTGCATCTGTACCAGACAAAGCACTAAAAACTTTTGAGCTGAGTACCATATCATCCACTTCGTCATGATACAGTTTGATGTCCAATGAAAGACCACTGGTTGGCCAGTAATGATAATAACCCAGTTCATAGGAGGTGATTTTTTCTTCTTCTTCCCCCTCATCGGCGTAGGTCACCGTTGAACTCTCGCCGTTTGATAAGACATAGTGCCAGCGGAAATGTTGATCCGACAAATCGGGCGTACGAACCGCCTTTGAAACATTAAAACGCAGGGAGTCTTGCTCTGATAATCTATAGGTCATGCCAAATTTAGGAGACAAAAAAGTCCCACTCAATTCACTGTGTTCTAACATAGCGCCCGTATTCAGCACCCAATGTTGATCAGCTCGATATTCTAAGTTAGAAGACAAGCGAAACACTTCATCTCGAGCGATACCAGATAAATAATGTTCCGATTCCGCTTTTTCCCAACGATAACCCAATGCTGAAATCACTCTAAGTTGGTCTGCCGCCTGCCAAGTGCTTTGCAATTCAATATCATGACGAGTTTCTATTAAATCCACTTCGTAAGAAGCATTAACATGTTCTGTTTCTGAACCTCCAAACATTACGTTATAGAAGTCTTTATTTAAGAAGGCATTATGGAATTCATTGGCATCTGAATAGTCATAATAATATTGCAGCCTTAATTCGTGATGTGTAGAGGTCTGCTGACTAAAGCCAACTTTGATGTATTCCCGATCGACGATTCGTAAAGGGTCATTCGTGTCGTATGAACCTGTAGCGGATTCATCCTCATAAGTAGAGGGATCGATATTGGCTTTTAAGTGACTTGCTCCAATGTCTAGATCAAAGCGACTATCAGAGGTTTCTTGCTGGAGAAAAACATTTCCCATTGTCGCACCATGACCGTCATGCCGATCTTCCCCATAAACGTCGACATCAAAACCATCTATATTTGTCGTAGAAGCGGATGCTCGATAACTCCAATCTTTATTCAAGCCACTGTGCTGACCATATAAGCGATAATCCCCTTGCGACCCCACATAGCTGGTAACACTATTACCCAAGGTCTCTAATGGTGAACGAGTAATGATATTCACCACTGCAAAGAAGGAGTTGATGCCATAACTGGCGGCGTTTGGCCCACGGTTGACTTCCACACGAGCGACATCTTCAATGCTAATAGGCAAGGTTGCCCATTCCACTCGAGCTAACCCAACGCTGTACACAGAACGGCCATTGATCAGTACCTGAATTCGACGATATTGGTCTAATTGAGTGCCATGATAAGACGCGACGATTTGACTAGAGGCATGATACGGCGCAACAGAAAAGCCCGGCACAAATTGCAATAGATCCTCAACGTATTGCACATTAACTCGACGAATAAATTCCCCATCTAACACTGACAAGGTAGAAGACACATCGACTCTAGGCTGAGGGATTTTTGAGGGCGTGACAACAACGGGAATGTCTTCTAGAAAGCCATCGTAACCCGAAAAATCTGTGTTGGCTTGATCAGATGAGGCTAAAAAGTCCGCATCAGAAAATAACAGATCGTCTTCAGCCCATGCGGCAACACTGCTGACACATAACAAGAATAATAAAAATTGAGATCGCATACTGTCTACTTCAACCTATACTCATCCGCTAAATAGGTTCCTAAAATACGCACCTCTTCCGAGAAAAACCGTAATTCTTCTAACGCAGCTTGCATGGCGGGCGCTTGAAAATGCGCTTCCACATCCACATAAAATTGGGTCGCTGTAAAGTTGCCATTGACCATATAACTTTCAAGTTTGAGCATGTTAATACCTTGTGTAGCAAAGCCCCCCATGGCTTTATACAAAGCAGCAGGAATGTTACGTACACGAAACATAAAGGAGGTAATATAGGTATGCTCTGATTCGTACACTGGCATTTTTTGCTGACGAGAGAACACCAAGAATCGCGTGGTATTGCCTTGAGTATCATTAAAATGCGTTTGCAGCACCTTTAAACCATACAATTCCGCCGCCAATTCGGATGAAATCACGGCCAGCCCTGGCTCTTCTTGCTCTGCTATGTGTTTGGCGGCACCTGCTGTATCGTACATCGCCAGATTTTTCGCTCCCAGCGCTTTTATATTACCGTCACATTGGGCAAGCGCTTGTGGGTGACTGCCGATTCGTGTCACTTGCTCTAAGGTCATATCATGACGAGCAATCAAACAGTGATTCACTGGCTCAAAATGCTCTTTGACAACAAACAGCTGTGTTTTGCGTAATTCACGATAGATTTCTTCGACACGACCTGCGGTCGAATTTTCAACAGGAATCATGGCGTAAAAGGCATCACCTTGTTCGACCATATGCAGAGCGTCGGCAAAGGTTGCACAATTTACGCTCGTCCAATCAGGAAAGGTGTGTTTGCAAGCCAAATGAGAATAAGCGCCAGGCTCGCCTTGATATGCGACAATTTGGCTAGCATCAAGTGTTAAAGAAGAATCAGGCATAATATAATAAGGTCTTAATAAGAATTGTTTTACATTATCAAATAGACACTAGGATATACATCCTTATTTCCGACAAAAAGCTGACAGAATATTATGATAAAACGCCTTGCTCTGCTTTTAATAAAAGCCTACCAATATGGGATTAGCCCATTGCTGGGCAATAACTGTCGATTTTACCCAAGCTGCTCTCAATACAGCCTTCAGGCGATAGAGCGTTTTGGTGTGATAAAAGGCAGCTATTTAAGCATTAGGAGATTGTCTAAATGCCATCCATGGCATGAAGGAGGAGAAGATCCAGTGCCAGAAAAGATGTCATGCTGTCAGCCTAAAAACGATTCTGAAAAAGAATCATCCTAAGCGTCGATTACTTGCTACTCATTAGAAGACATTTGCAATTTGAGCTCACTGGCGACTAATACCGCTTGCGTACGATTATTAATGTCCAGCTTTCTAAAAATAGCCGTAATATGTGCTTTTACGGTTGCTTCTGAGATAGATAACTCATAAGCAATTTGTTTGTTCAACAAACCTTCGTGCAAATAACACAACACCTTGTATTGTTGTGGCGTCAATTCCGCAACACGCTTTTGCATGGTTAAATCTGCCGCGGGTTGATTATCAACGTCTCTTTTAAGAGATTCAGGCAACCAAATGTCCCCTAGCAAGATTTCATTAATGGCGGCCACATACACAGCAGGTTCGCTGGTCTTTGGAATGAACCCCAAGGCCCCCGCTTCAATCACTTTGGCAACCAAGGCACTGTCTTCACTGCCAGAAATAATGGCCACAGGAACATCTGGGTAGTCTCGCCGAATACGAATCAAGCCATAGAGCTCACCGCTGCCGGGCATATTCAAGTCCAGTAGCAAAAGATCCAGATCTTTTACCTGTTCCAGACAACGTAAAGTCGAATCCAAATCATTGGCTTCGACTATGTCTACGTCTTTAATTTCTGCCCGCAGCGCACTACTCAGCGCGCTACGGAACAATGGGTGGTCATCCGCAATAACAAGTGACAGCACATTTTATCCTTATTAGGTCAGTACTATGTCTACTCATTTAAACGGTTTTCAATCAAATCATCAACCACACTAGGATCCGCTAGGGTACTCGTATCCCCTAATTGATCTTGTTCATTTGCCGCAATTTTACGCAAAATACGACGCATAATCTTACCCGAACGAGTC
This sequence comes from Marinomonas aquiplantarum, assembly GCF_003314975.1. Lineage (GTDB taxonomy): Bacteria > Pseudomonadota > Gammaproteobacteria > Pseudomonadales > Marinomonadaceae > Marinomonas > Marinomonas aquiplantarum. The sequence continues at coordinate 344,753 of NZ_QNRF01000004.1, read as the reverse complement.
TTAGGCAAACCTCGACTCGCCCATTGAATCAAGTCCGGCGTCGCAATTGGGCCAATTTCCTGACGCACAAACTGCTTAAGAGACTTACTTAATTCATCATCCGGTGTCATACCAGACACAGGGGTCACATACACATAAATACCTTGCCCTTTGATGTCGTGCGGATAGCCAACAATCGCGGCTTCCGCCACCGATGGGTGCGCCACCAAAGCACTTTCAATTTCAGCCGTACCTAGACGGTGACCAGACACATTTAATACATCGTCCATTCGACCTGTGATCAAATAATGGCCATCTTCATCTCGTGAAGCGCCGTCCCCTGTGAAATACATACCATCGAAGGTACTGAAATAGGTTTGTTCAAAACGCTCATGGTCACCATATACGGTACGAGCTTGCCCTGGCCAAGAGTCGGTCAATACTAAACCGCCTTCAACCAACACACCTTGCTGACTTTGAATTTCCCCTTGAGCATCCACCAATGCTGGCTGAACGCCATACAAAGGACCAGTACAGAAGCCAGGTTTAATGTCCCCTTGACCAATTCTTGGCGTCATCATCATGCCGCCCGTTTCCGTTTGCCACCAGGTATCTACGATAGGACAAGCTGAATTACCGATTTCACTGAAGTACCAAGACCATGCTTCTGGATTAATGGGTTCGCCAACGCTACCAAGAATACGCAATGATTTACGTTCACTGCTTTTCGTGGCTTCGTCGCCTTTTGCCATCAAGGCTCGGATGGCGGTAGGCGCAGTGTATAAAATCGTCACATCAAACTTGTCGACCACTCGGCCGATGCGTCCAGAATCTGGAAAAGTCGGCACACCTTCAAACAATATGCTGGTTGTGCCATTAGCAAGAGGACCATATACCATGTAACTGTGACCCGTAATCCAGCCCACATCGGCCGCACACCAGTAAACATCGTCCGCTTTTAAATCAAACACAAGCTCATGGGTAATCGAAGCGTAAAGCAAATACCCACCAGTGGTGTGCACCACCCCTTTAGGCTTTCCTGTAGAACCTGAGGTATAAAGAATAAACAATGGGTCTTCAGCGTTCATCGGCTCAGCTGGGCATTGTGTTGATTCATTCGCTGTTTCTTGAGCCCAGTCCAAATCACGACCAGCCACCCAAGGAATGTCCTTCTGGGTGTAACGGCATACCAGGACTTTTTCCACTGACGGACAAGCATTGTTGTCTAAGGCCATATCAACGTTATGTTTCAATGGAATGGTGTTACCCGCTCGCTTACCTTCGTCGGCGGTAATGACCAATTTCACACCACAATCGTTTAAACGATCCGCTATCGCGTGAGCAGAAAAGCCCCCAAATATGACGGAATGAATGGCACCGATACGTGCACAAGCCAACATACTGTAAACGGCCTGTGGAATCATGGGCATGTAAATGGCGACTCGATCGCCTTTTTTAATCCCTTGGCGTTTTAATACATTCGCCAATCGGCCTACTTCATCGTGTAGGGTTTGATAGGTTACCGCGATTTTTTCATCGCTTTCCAAATCCCCTTCACAGTAATAAGCCACTTTGTCGGCAAGTTGAGGCAGGTGGCGATCGATGCAATTGTGAGCCACGTTTAACTCACCATCTTCAAACCATTTTATGCTGATGTTACCTCGTTCAAACGAGGTGTTTTTGACCTTGGTATATGGCTTAGACCAATCTAAGCGCAACCCCTCTCTGCCCCAAAATTCGTCTGGGTTGTCAATCGATTCTTGATAGCGTTTTTCAAACTCGGCCTGACTGATATTGGCGTGCTTTTCCGCTTCAACTGAAATTGCGCTATATAATGATTTCATAACCCGCTCCATTGTTAATGTTTTTATTCGGATGCAGAACTACTATAGCGGTCTGCTAATGCCTAGCTATTCCACTTTAGTCTTAATTTCCTATTTCATCTTCCTATGAAAGGCAAATTTGAGCCAACAAATGTCTTGTATCAATTGAAACGACCCGCTTTAACAAAGAATGGCAAATTAACGTCTTGCTTTTGATGTGGCGTATGCCAAGCTCTTTCCAAGGGTTCAAGACTGCTCAGTAAAGCCTCCTCCCCATGTTGACTCAGAAATTCTTGCGCCCCAGACCAGCTAAAAATAAAATCTTTTACCTGCGCAACGGACCAGTGACAAACCAATTCAAATTTTGGCACGTCAATTAAATCTATAGGGAATTCGATGTCTCGATATTCATTCCACAACAGCCGACTTTGTTGGGGCCAATAAGGCGCCAAGAGTGGCATAACATGTTGCGAAATGGCGTAATCTTCTGCTTCCCCTATTAATAATCGGTTATACCCCCAGCAGACAAACAGACCACCTGGTTTCAGTACGCGCTTTAATTCTGCCCAAAAGGCGTCTAAATCGAACCAGTGAAGAGCATGAGCCACACATACTAGATCAAAATGCTGATCTGGGTAGTGAGTCATTTCCGCAGGCGATACTTGGTAAGTGACACGCCGATGTGGTGTGGCGGCATTTATTTGCGACTCACTAATATCAGAGGCTTCAATTTGATCAAAGTAAGCGGCCAGATCAACAGACGCTTGCCCAGTTCCACAGGCACAATCCCATACCACACTGGATGCATTCACCTGCTGAAATAACCAATAGTAAAATTCAGCTGGATACAAAGGCCGAGTTCGTGAATAGTTACTTGAGCTTAGCCCATCAAATCCTCTCATCTAACCTTCTCCGATTGTCTACCCAAGGTTTTTTCGCTTACCGCTTTGACCATAAGCAATGGGTTGATCTTGATTAAAATGCCATTATTGCGTCAGTACCTGATATTGGGTCAAAACCTGACGAGCCTCGATCACGCCTTTCACCCTATGAGCATGAATGCCCAGTGCTGTTGCGGTATCAATGTTCAGTTGATTGTCATCAATAAATAGAATCTCTTGTGGCGCGACACCCAAGCGCCTTAATACTTCCTCATAAACCGCTCGATCCGGTTTCACCAAGCCCAGTTGATGGGAAGCGAAATAATGATGAAAGTGCCCTGCCAAGCCCATTTCTCCCATGAGTCTAGGCCAGTGAGCGGCATTGGTATTCGATAAAATGGCTCGATGGTATTCAGGTTTAACCTGATCAACTAAGGCCAAGGCGCCGGCATACAAACCTCTCGGCCAAGCTTCAAATGCCTGCATAAAGGTATGTTTGTCCGTGTTACTTGCCACTTCCTCTAATAATGCGTCAGCAAAAGAATCGAATGAAATTCGACCTGAATCAAATGCCGCAACGGCCGGCGACTGTAGCCACTGACGCCATACCTCAGACTCTTCACCTTGAGTATTCAACATAGCATGCATTTCCCCAACGTCGCCCAAGTCCACCAGCACATTGCCCAAATCAAACATTACAACACGAATATTATGATCTTGTTTCATTTTATGTTTTCAGCTCCATCGGCAAAATATTGCTTATACTAAGGTATCTATTTGTAAAAAGAACAGACAAAAAGGGCTTTTTCGCTCTTTCACCATGAGCCATTTTTTGCCGATCAGTCCCTTTCGACTATCAGCAAGAATCGGCTCAAATCTTGATGAAAAAAGGGTAAAACACTGACAATAAAATTAAAAACCTTATATTTCAATGAGATAAAAAGTTGGTATGCATTTCGCTATAGTAACGCGCTATAGTTAAATTGGACTCACCCCATAATGAGGAGAAAAATAATATGAAATTGGGATTTGTAACCAAAGCCATTCTAAGCAGTGCTACAGCGGCTGCCATCGCACTATCATCTGGTGCTGCTTCGGCAGACGATAAGCGCAATTACATCCTAGCGACAGCATCAACTGGTGGCACCTACTACCCTGTTGGCGTAGCGATTGCGACTTTGAGTAAAGTAAAACTCGAACCTAAATTTGGTTTATCCGTTTCTGCTATCAGCTCTGCAGGCTCAGGTGAAAACATCAAACTTCTGCGTGAAGACCAAGCTCAATTTGCTATTCTACAAGGCTTATATGGTGCATGGGCATGGGAAGGTGAAGGTCCTTTCAAACAATCCGGTAAGCAAACCGAACTACGCTCTGTCTCCATGCTTTGGCAAAATGTTGAACACTTCGTATTGAAGTCTGATTTAGCCAAAACCGGTACGGTTGCCGATCTAAAAGACTTAGAAGGGACAAACAATAAATTTTCCATCGGTAAGAAAAACTCTGGAACGGAAGGATCAGGTCGCCAGCAATTAAGTGGCCTTGGCATTGATCCAGACAAATTCAGCTTAGCTTACATGGGTTACGGTGCCAGCGCTGATGCCATGCAAAACGGCAACATCGAAGGCATGAATACCCCTGCCGGTGTTCCTGTCAGTGCGGTAACACGTTTATACGCTTCCATGGGCGATAAGGTACAAGTACTGGACTTCACCGATGAACAAATGAAAGCGGCCAACGGTAATTACGAGCTATGGACTCGCTATGTGATTCCAGCTAACACTTACCCAGGTCAAACTAAAAACATCAACACAGTTGCGCAGCCGAACTTCTTGGCAGCCCGTGCTGATCTTTCAGAAGACGATGTTTACCAGCTAACCAAATCCCTTTATGAAAACCTCGGTTACTTGAGCGCAATCCATAAAGCGACGTCTGTTATGGCCATTGAAAAAGCCATTGCAGGTTTGCCGGTACCACTTCACCCAGGTGCAGCACGTTACTATCGTGAACGTGGCATTGATATTCCAGCACGCTTGATTGCGGAATAACACGCCTTTTAATGCAGCGCCATAGTTTACCGATGCTCAATTGGTTTTATCTATGGCGCTTTGTTTGTTCTTTATGTATTCCTAAGGTAGCTTAATGACTGCTTCAACACCCTCTACAGACGACCAAGAAATCAATCTTGAGGACTTCGAAACCAAGCACCGCTCCAGCCCTTGGATCAATCGTTTTGTCTTTACTTTGTCGATATTTCTAGCGGTTGCTCATATCTACATCAACACCATAGCAACCTTGCCCGAATTATGGGTGTCTGCTTTTCATTTTGCTGGCTTTGGCGCTTTGTGTGCGTTACTGATTCCTGCCAGCCCTAAGTGGCAACAGAGTAAGCTCGCTTTACTGTGTGACAGCCTGATTGTCTTGGCCCTAGCCGGTATGGTGTTGTACATCATTTTCTTTGAAGACGCCCTCTATGCCAGAGGCGTCACCTTCGATACCGCCGACTGGATTGTGTCCAGTGCCGCGGTACTGCTTTCATTAGAGTTAATCCGCCGCACCAGCGGTTGGTTCATTCCTGTTTTAATCCTCATCGCCTTAAGTTATGTGGTTGTTTGGGGGCAATGGTTAGGTGGCATGTTTACCTTCCCAGGTTTAAGCATGGAAACGCTTCTGTATCGCAGCTTCTTTAGTACCGATGGCATGTTTGGTTCCATCTCACGTATTTCATGGAGCTTTGTCTTCATGTTTATCTTGTTCGGTGCTTTTTTAGTAAAATCAGGAGCCGGTGATTTCATTATTGATTTGTCTCGTGCTCTGGCCAGTAAAATGATTGGTGGACCGGGCTTTGTCGCCGTTTTAGGCTCTGGTTTAATGGGGTCTGTGTCAGGATCTTCAGTTGCAAATACTGTGTCGACTGGTGTCATCACGATCCCATTAATGAGACGCGCAGGCTTCCCTGCTCGTTTTGCTGCGGGCATTGAAGCGGCCGCTTCCACTGGTGGGCAGTTGATGCCGCCTGTCATGGGCGCTGGCGCATTCATTATGGCCTCTTATACTCAGGTGTCTTACGTTACCATTATTGGTGCTGCGGCCATTCCTGCTCTGCTTTACTTCTTATCGGTTGGCTTTTTTGTTCGTGTTGAAGCCAAACGCAGTAAAGTCATCGCGACAGAAGATGACAGCAACATTGTCGTGTCGCAAGTACTCAAAGAAGGTTGGCACCATATTTTACCACTGGGTGTGCTCGTCACCTTATTGGTACAAGGTTTTACCCCAACCTATGCGGCGGGCTTAAGTATCATTGCGGTCATTTTGGCTTCCTTTCTTTCCAAAAAGCACAAGATGGGACCTGTAGCCATTTTAGATGCCATGGCACAAGGTGCCAAAAACATGTCCACCACAGCGGTGCTTTTGATTGGTATCGGTTTAGTGGTCAATGTCATCAGCACAACGGGCGTCGGCAACACCTTTTCTTTATTGATCACTGATTGGGCAGGCGGTAGCTTATTTTTCACCATCGTTCTTGTTGCCATCGCGTCTTTGATTTTGGGCATGGGGTTACCTGTGACGGCATCTTATATTGTACTAGGTACCTTATCGGCCCCGGCTTTGTTCAACCTCATCTCAGAAAGCCAATTGGTTGACATGATTGCCTCTGGCACCTTACCAGAAGCCGCCCACGCTATTTTCATGTTAGTCGACCCTGGTGTCATGAGCTCTCTTGCTCAAGGTATGCCAATCGATCAAGCTCAAGCATTGGTCGCTCAAGTACCCAATGACTTTAAAGGCATGCTAATGGATCAAGCGTTAGGGGCAGAACATGTGGCAATGATTCTGGTCACGGCACACATGATCATCTTCTGGTTATCTCAAGACAGTAATGTCACGCCACCTGTCTGTTTAACTGCGTTTGCAGCAGCAGCGATTGCCAAAACACCGCCTATGTTAACCGGCATGACAGCATGGAAATTGGCAAAAGGTTTATACATAGTGCCGCTATTAATGGCCTATACCCAACTTATTGGCGGTGACGCTGAAACACTCATGCGTTTATGCTTTTTCGGTGTCTTTGGGTTATACGCTTTAGTGGCGGCAATGGAAGGCTATTTAGAAGACAAACTGTCCATTCCATTTCGGGTCTTGGCACTAGCAGCCGCTGTTTTGATGCTGTGGCCTAATTTAGACATTTGGTTACAAGCCATTGGCTTAGGTGTCTTCTTGGTACTCTTTATTCTAGGAAATCGGAGTTATCGCGCCGCGGCATAAGCCGTGGCTTTTGATGCTTGTTCTAGAATCATCCACCCCTATTAATAATCGCCAAACAACGTCATGTAATTATGATGTTTGTTTTAATGGAAAGTTCATGTCTGGTCTATCGGACATGAACTTTCTCTTTGATTGTCAATCGTCCCTACCCTCAAAGCTCTAACAAAGCTCTTCCCTACCATTTTTTATTTATGTGACTTTACAAAAGAAAAACAATAGAATGAAAATCATTTTCGTTTAGTGGTGTCTATCATGTCAACGTCAAAAATTTTGATTATTGAAGATGATGTTTTTTTAGGACAAAGAATATCTCAATTACTAGAGTCTAAAGGATTTCAAACCAAACTGTGTCAGGACGGTGAGCAAGGTCTACTCGAAGCCATCAAACATTCTTTTGATTTAGTGTTACTCGACGTTATGTTGCCCAGCTTAAATGGACTGAATGTTTTAACCTTGCTGCGCAAAGAACGTCAAACGCCCGTTATGATGCTAACAGCACTTGGTGCCGAAGAAGACCGTATTAAAGGGCTCAGCATTGGCGCCGACGATTACCTCTCCAAACCCTTTAATTTTACCGAAATGTGGCTAAGGGTCGATGCCCTATTGAGACGCACCTTGCAGTCAAAAGAAGCCAAAAGCACCTTAAACCTAGTCGACAACCTGCTCACTTTGTCACGTATTGGGCAGAGTGTTCATTTCGATCAACAAATTATTGACTTATCCCCTATTCAATTCCGCTTATTATGGCTTCTGGTGGAAAATCAAAACATCACTCTCAGCAAAGCTTTTTTGTCTCAAATGGCACTTGGTAAAGCACATAATCAATATGACCGTAGCCTTGATATGCACATCAGTCGTATCCGAAAAAAGCTAGTAGCCGCTGGTATGCCCAGCGAACAACTCTCTACAGTGCATGGCCAAGGATATTGCTACCGATGAAAAATCGCTTACTTTGGAAACTCTTTTTTGTTGTTGCCGTAAGCACTGTAGTGCTGTTTTGGCTTATTGATCTCGTCGCTCAGCATACCGAGGAAAGCATGAGCTATATTGATCACTCCTATCGAGAAGAACTGAAATACTACGCGAAGGAAGCTGAGAGAATTCTTAATACTGAAGGTGAGGAAGCTCTAGCAAAATGGATAGATCAAATAGAAAGGAAGGAAAATACCTGGATAGCAATTGCCTTGCCTTCTATCACAACTTTAGCGAATACAAAGTTATCACAACATTACATTGATGCTTTCACCTTAGGCCGCAGTATTGAATGGAAAATTCACCTATACTTCACTCAAAATCCGACGATGGATATTCCTTTTACAGATGGCCATACACGGTTTTTAATTCAACTCCCCCAAAGAATGCGGCCTGGCAATAATCTTCTTATTGTTGATTTGATACTGCAAATCGCCATTCCCTTTTTACTACTCTGTCTGATTACTTTTGTTTTATATAAACATGTAATGAAGCCCCTAAAAAAACTAGAAAGAGCCACGCACCAATTTAGCGAAGGTAAATTTGATGTACGTGCGAATGAAGGCTTTTCACACCGTCATGATGAACTCACCAATTTGGCGTCTACCTTTGATACTATGGCAGACCGCATCAGTACATTGATCATAAGCCAGAGACAGTTGTTAGCGGATTTATCACATGAACTAAGAACACCGTTAGCACGCTTGAATATTGCAGTAGATTGCGTTGAGCAAGACCTGGATTCGAAGCAAGCATTGGAAAGGTTGCGCTATGAATCTTCCAATATGCAAGGTTTGATAGAAGATGCTCTAACACTGGCTTGGTTTAATACGGAATCGCCCTCTCTCAAATTAGATGCATTAGAAATAACCTCTCTTCTACAAGTCATTGTCGACGATGCACGATATGAATTCTCTCAACATAACATTCAGCTAATACAACCAGATCATGAAATATTCATCAACAGTGCTCAACAAGCATTAACTGCAGCGTTGGAAAATATCATTAGGAATGGTTTATTTCACACTCCGGCAGGAAAAACCCTCAAAGTCCAGCTAGACCAAAAATCAGACCATCTAGACATTGAGATCAGAGATCAAGGACATGGAGTACCAAATAAACATTTGGAAGACATATTTACCCCCTTTTTCCGCCTAAAACAAAACGAGCAGAATAATCAAAATGACGATCCTAGTATCAGTTCCAAAAAAAGTGGCTATGGTCTCGGTTTGGCACTGGCCAAGCGGCAAATACTGGCACTTGGTGGCTCAATTCATGCTGAAAATATTAATCAAGAACCAGAAAACGGCTTACGAGTATTAATTTGTCTTCCATGTAAAAACTGAAATAAAGCGCGAGCATAAAGGGCTAACATGATCGAAATGTAACAGATGTAAAAGTCATTCACATTATTTACATAAAACACATAATAGCTTCAAACAATGTAAACAATTCTCATTTATAGAGGTTAATTATGTCTTCCTGTCGCGTATTTACTAAGTCTCTTTTGGCCACAGCCATCTTCCAAGCCGTTTTATCAACCCAAGCGATTGCGGAGGATGCAACCGTTCTTGATGAGCTAAAAGTAGAAGGTCGCGCCATCACTGAGCTGGATCAAGCCATCTCTTCCGAAGACATAGAAAACAGCCAAACAACTGACCTTGAGGGATTATTTCGCAACAAAAGTGAAGTTACCGCTGGCGGCTCTGTCAAAATGGGCCAAAAAATCTATGTACGTAACATAGGTGAAGACTCTCTAAACATTACCATTGATGGTGCTGAACAAGCCGGCGGCATATTTCATCATGCTGGACGTATTAGCATCGAGCCAGAGTTATTGAAACGCGTCGAAATAGAAGCTGGAGCGGCCAGTGCTACGTCTGGTCCTGGAGCGCTAGGAGGTTCGGTTCGTTTTATCACCAAAGACCCAAGCGATTTATTAAAAGACGATCAAAACCTTGGTGTGTTATTGAAATCGACCATAAGTAGCAATGGGGACGGTATTAAAAACAGCGCCACTATTTATGGTCGAACATCATCCGCTAAAACAGAAGCAATGCTTCATTTGACAGACTCAAGTCATGACAATTATGAAGACGCTGATGACAACGAAATCAAAGGGACAGAACTGGATGAGACTCTTGGTTTCTTAAAAATCAAAACTCACCTCACAGATGAACAAACGCTTTCGATCACACATGAAAACTTAACCGAAGAAGGGGATGTTTTGTACAAGCCAGAACATTTTGCCAGCGCTAGAAACGTTGCAGAACCCACTTCAGGAGACAGACAAACCACAACGTTAAATTATCGATTCACTGATTTTGACAATGATTTGCTTGATACCAAAGTGACTGTTTACCAAACCAACAATGAACAAAGCCGTGAATATACCGGTACAAAGTACACCGGCAACGTCGAAACGATTGGCCTTACGTTAGAAAACACTAGCCTAATCAAGCAGCATGAATTGACGTACGGCTTAAACTATCGAGATGATGAAAGCTATTTCGCAGAAACAACGGAATACGTAGAAAAAGGCACCGTAGTGGGCATCTATATTCAAGATAATATTGAAGTGACCCCAAAATTGATGCTCTCTGCTGGCGCTCGTTATGACCAATATGAACTTACCGATGTAAATGGAAGTGAATTTTCTGAAGGTGGATTATCTCCTAACATTGGAACGGTTTATCACATTAACGATACTTTAAATGTAACCGCAAACTACGCTCAAGCGCTTCGTGGTCCAGAAATAAAAGATGCTTATAAACTCTCTTCTGGCATTAGTAACGCCGATGATTTACAAGCAGAAACCGCCAAAAATCTTGAATTAGGCGTCAATTACCGAAAAAATCAATTAGCCATTGGAGCGGGTATTTATAAATCGACCATTGAGGACGGAATAGGAACTGAGCTGCCTTGGTCTAAAGTGTCTGATAATTATGATTTTGATATTGAAACAGAAGGTTTCTATCTGGATCTAACTTATCAGATGAACAAACTGTTAGCCGGCCTTCACTTCCATAGTGCCGACACCAAAGCGAATGACCAGATTGTCACACGTTATGTATATGGCTCTACAGCAACCTCAATAGGCGATACTTTAGTATTGAGCCTAGATTATCAAGTAAGCAACACATTTGAAGCTGGCTGGTCCGCTGAATTTGTAAAAGGCCTCCATAATATTCAGCAAACGGTAGGAACAACAGACTTAGAGCTTGATAAACCTGGCTATGCAGTTCATAACCTTTATGCCAAATGGCTGCCATTGGGAGACGATCAATTAACTCTTTCTTTGACCATTAATAATCTTTTTGACAAACAATACCTAAGCCACGCCAGTGTTGAAGACTACACATCAAATGCTGGCTGGGAAAGCATTTCAGGTTCGGCTGCCGCCGGTCGCGACATTCGCTTAAGTGCTGCACTGAAATTCTAGTCATAACCCTCTTTCCCCTTTCGCCAGCGTTTAGTCATAAACGTTGGCTTTTTAGTACAAGGAGATTTTCTTACCATGGTATCTTCATTTACGTTAAACAACATCAGATTATGCTTGGCATTTTTGCTACTCATTACTTTAAGCTCAGTGATTTACGCTGAACAAAAGCCCTTTACTGTAACCGATTTAGCAAATCGAAAAATCACCTTTTCTGAGCAGCCAAAAAGAGTTATTTTGGGTGATAGTCGCTATCTACATGCCTTGTCTATACTAGATCAGGATAATCCAATTAAACCCATTGCAGGTATGCTATCCAAACTCGAATGGGTAGATTACGGCAGCTATCTTGAATACCAAAAACGCTTCCCAGAAATTGATAACATCCCCATTATTGGTCGCTCTTCAGCGGACAGTTTTAGTATAGAAAGCGCCATAGAATTAAAAGCAGACTTAGCCATTTTTAGTCTTGATGGGCATGGCCCTAATGCGCGCCATGCCAATACTATTAAAATCCTTGAAAAAGCAGGTATTAAAGTTATTTTTGTTGATTTTAGAAAGGCGCCGTTGAAAAACACTCCAATCAGTTTAATGCTTCTAGGAAAGGTCTTAGGCAAAGAAGCGCAAGCTAAACATTTTATCCGCTACTATAAACAACAGCTTAACAAAGTCACTACGACCATTAGCAAGTTATCTCCGACACAAAAGAAGCGAGTATTCATTCATAGTCGTGTCGGCGTATTAAGCGCTTGCTGTGAAACCATGAGTCGAGGAATGATGGCGGATTTTATTGATACGGCTGGAGGCAATAACATTGCGTTGTCGGTCGTTCCTGGTGTCGCCGGCATCATGAACCAAGAATACCTATTAGCACAACAACCAGATGTTTATATCGCCACGGCCGTTGGGTCAAAAGGTATGCCTAAAGAAAGTCCTGATGATGAACTTCCCTATGTAATGCTCGGAGCAGGTGTTCCTGAAAAATACGCAGAACAATCTCTACATCAAGCGTTAATTCGCTATAACCTAACATCATTGATGGCTTTTCAAACACAGCAAAGTTATGCACTTTGGCATGGTTTCTATAATTCACCATTAAACGTTGTTGCTGTACAAGTTGTCGCCAAATGGCTATACCCAGAGGCATTTCAAGATCTAAATCCCGACGCGACATTGCAGTACTTTTTCAATCACTTCCAGGCGATACCGCTAACAGGCGTTTATTGGACAAAGCTTTCTAAGGCTGTTCATGAATAAGAAAAATTGGCTATCATCATTGCTTTTTCAACTATTCAAAAAATCACCTAGTCCGTCGGACTCTCTGGCTAATCAGTATCGTCATCATGTCGGCACGCGCATGCTGTTTTTGACCCTATTAACCATAGGTATTGTGGTGGCATTGTTGTACGACCTAGCGACAGGACCTTCTTCTCTTACTTATGTCGATTTAATAAAGGGCATTTGGTCTCCCAACTCATTATCCATGTCTCAGCAGGTTATTATTTGGGATATTCGATTGCCCTATGCACTTATGGCTATTTTAGTCGGAGCGTCTCTAGGTTTAGCTGGGGCGGAAATGCAAACCGCACTAAACAATCCATTGGCAAGCCCATTCACTCTTGGCGTCGGTTCAGCTGCCACTTTTGGCGCATCCTTAGCCATCGTTTTTGATTTTAGTGACTATGGTATTAGCCAGACATATTTATTACCTATCTTTGCTTTTTCCTTAGCCTGTTTGACGTCACTCATTATTCTTGGGGTTGCCAACAGCTTAGGTGGCAGTATTCAAAGTGTATTACTATTTGGTATCGCATTAATGTTTGGATTAAACGCCATGGTCGGTGTCATTCAATTTATTGCAGAAGAAGGTGAGCTCCAGCAAATCGTATTTTGGACCATGGGAAGTCTCGCAAGAGCTGACTTAGAAAAAGCCTTCATTGTCAGTTTTGTTTTACTCTTATGCTTTTTCATCAGCTTACGTCATGCTTGGTCTATGACGATACTTCGCAGTGGTGAAGAACAAGCTCAGAGTATGGGGATCAATGTCAAACGACTAAGGTTAATGACCCTAATACGTGTAAGTTTAGTAACCGCAGTTGCTCTTGCCTTCGTTGGTGAAATTGGTTTTATTGGCTTAGTGGCTCCGCATATTGCTCGAATGATCATTGGCGAAAGTCATCGATTTTTTATTGTTGCCAGCACCTTATGTGGTGCTCTGCTGCTGTCTCTCGCCTCGATCGTCAGTAAAGGCTTTATCCCTGGTTTGGTACTTCCCATTGGCATGGTTACCGCACTCGTAGGAATACCATTCTTTATTGCTCTTATCTATCAACATCAAAAGCGCAATCCAATATGAGTTTAGAATTGAATAATATTGGTGTCGCTTACGGCACTAAACAAGTCCTATCGAACATCACGACAGATACTATAAAGCCGGGGAGTTTAGTCGCTTTATTAGGTCAAAACGGCGCAGGTAAATCCACCTTTGTAAAAAGTTTAGCGGGGCTAATCCCTTATCAAGGGCATGCTTATTTGGAAGGTATGGAGCTTGCTAAAATGCATCAATACGAGCGTTTAAAAAACATTGGTTATGTTCCACAAACGCTACCTCAAGGTAACAGTTTACTGGCCTATGAAGTAATTAAGAGTGCCGCTTCAGCGCTTCAACAACACAATCAAGAACACCTTATTGAAGAGGTATTTGAGCGCCTGAGCATAGCCCATTTAGCATTCTATCCAATGCATAAATTGTCTGGTGGTCAAAAGCAAATGATTAGTTTAGCGCAGGCACTTGTGCGTCATCCTAAGCTGTATTTGTTAGATGAACCAACCAGTGCTCTGGATCTTAACTGGCAAATGCAGGTATTGAATACCATTCGAGAGGAAGTCAATTCACAGAACTCGATTGCCTTACTGATCAGCCATGATATCAATTTGGCTTTGCGTTATTGCGACCAAGTTATCTTATTGCATCAGGGCAACATATTGAGCATTGGAAACCCTAAAAACAGTTTAACCACTGAAAATATCGCTCTGGCTTACAAGGTCGAAGCGCGAATTGAAACCTGCTCACAAGGCCACCCTATTGTTCTCGTGGATAAACCAATCTAATTTAGGAAGCAGGTGGGCTTTAATCTGTAACCGTAGGCTCATCTTTCGCCATCATTTCAATCCACTGCACGACGTTTCGATTGTATTCGTCTCTTTGGTCTGCAGGGACAGATTTGGCCGTTGGAATTTTAGCGGTCATTGGGTTGACTGGGCGACCTCGAACATGCAATTCGTAATGCAAATGCGCTCCTGTGGTTCGTCCAGTGTTGCCTGATAAAGCAATCACTTGACCTCGTTTTACCTTCTGACCTTTTTTCACCAATATTTTGTTCAAATGCAAAAAACGAGAGCCGTAAGGCCCAGTGTAATCAATCACTATGTATTTCCCCGCGTATTTGTGTGTGGCCACTCGTGTTACCACACCATCGCCAGTCGCAAGGATTTTTGTGCCGACAGGTGTCGCTAGGTCAACCCCATTATGGGGTGCAGGATGTCCAGTAATAGGGTGAAGGCGATTAGCATTAAAAGGTGAACTAATACGGTAATGTTTCGCCGTTGGCCAGCGTAATAAGGCGGGGGTCAGGCTATTACCATCTTGATCATAAAAACGTCCATCAGAGTGTAAAAAAGCGCGGTAGATTTTACCCTGAACTTTAAACTGCAAAGCCTCAATTTGAGTATCGCCTACAGAAACACCATCAATGCTGCCGTTCTTGACGATCAAATCAAATTCGTCATTCGCACGTAAATCCTTGCGGAAATTCACACGCCCTTTTAACACATCATGAATGATTAAAATGTTGTTATCCGATAAGCCGACTTTCTTCGCCGACAAATAGAAGTTGCCTGTTATCTTGCTGTGTATACTGGTCTGCGTATAACGAATGGGCTTAATGTCTTCTTGATAAGTAAAGCCACCACTTCCATGACGAACGTAAGACACACTTTTACTGATATCAATGCGTCGAGTCAGGGTTTGCAGCTGACCGTCACTGTCTAGCTTAAAGGTAAAGCGATTATTCGGCAGTAAGGGTTCCAGTACCAAGTATTCTTGGTCAGCTTCTAAAACAGAGTACATGGATTCACGAGACAAACCAAAACGAGAGAAGATTTTCGCTAAGGTGTCTCCAGGCTTGATGACATAGTCGATGCTTGGCGGGGCGACACTGGCTTGCTCCACCTCCTCTATCGGATCAGTAGTCAACAAGGATTCAAACTCGACATCATCACTATCCGAAGGTTCAATAAGATGCTTTTGAATACTGGTACTGGTTGAGCTAGTCGGCAGAACGTAGTCTTTAGGATTGGTTTCTGAAGGAGAAACCAGTGCTCGATAAACCCATAAAAATAGCAAAAAAACAGCCACGATAATGGCTAGCCAAGCTCGCTGGTCATCTAGGACCCAACGCGAAAGGCGTTTTAAAAACGGCATATAAAAACTCATAAGGAAATGTGGACTATTGAAAAGCCCAACTACTTACTGAACACAACGTCACACACTTTCTCTATGTTAAACAGGACGTAAGACAAAACCTGCACATACTGTGTCGTATGTCTGTTTTGACTGCCACTCTTGTTGCGTAAAAATCTCCCTTGATGCCTGATCTGAGACATTATTTACAAAATACATACAAAAAACACGTCATTTTATTTGAGGGCGCTAGAATACGGTATTTCATTGTTTAAATAAACACCTCTTCCAAGCAATCCCTTGGCCAATAGACAGTGGTCAATTCCAGCAGCAAAAATGCACCTTCTTTTCACCACAAAACCATAGACGAGAAACTTTCGCCTACGTACTATGAAGTTTGATTTTCATCCTTCGACAAGGTCACTTATGTCACTCGATTCAATGAAGTTTCATGGCTACTGCAGTACGAAATTTTCAGGGGAAGCGGATTCTCTTGAGCTAGCCTATGTCGATCTTGTAGAAGAAGTACCTCTAAGCCTCAGTATTAATGACATTGCCTATGCGGTGATCATGATCACGCCAGTAAATGTGGAAGAATTCGCACTCGGTTATGCTTTGAGCGAAGGCCTCATCCAACACCAACAAGATGTTCGTGACATCGACATACAACCGCATAACAGCTCACGGAATATTGACGGCATACACATCAATTTGATCATCAGTAGTCGACGCTTTAGTGAATTTAAAAGCAAGCGCAAAATTCACCTTGGGGCCAGTGGTTGCGGATTATGTGGTATTGAATCACTTGATCAAGCTTTCCCATCATTAATGCCATTAGAGCCATCTAAGTGTTTATCAGCAGAATTGCTTGGCGACCTAAGGAGTCGACTCAATCAGGCGCAACAGCTGGGTCAGAAAACCGGCGCATTGCACGCGGCTTTGCTGCTATCTGAACGAGGCGACACTCTGGTTTGCATGGAAGACATAGGTCGACATAACTGCCTGGATAAAATCATTGGCTACGCCGCGCGCCAAGGCATAAGCTTGCACAATCATAGTATTGTTATGTCCAGTCGATGCAGCACAGAATTGATTCAAAAAGCTGTTAGAGCAGGATTGTCTCATCTAATCCATCTTGCTTCACCAAGCCACCTTGCCGTCAAACTTGCTAATCAATATGGCTTGACCCTAATCCACCTTACCAAACAAAATGAGCCAAGATTCTTTGCCCCAACCGCTCGAAAGGATAATCAAGATGACCGATAAAACGCATACTTATAGCCCTTATAAAGGACCTGCTGGCGGCTGGGGAGCGCTGAAAAGCACAGCACAACATTGGCTGAAGAGTGAAAACGCCACACGCAATATTTTCACTCTGTTAAAAACCAACCAACCACAAGGCTTCGATTGCCCAGGCTGTGCCTGGGGCGAAAAACACGATCCAGCCAAAATTCGCTTTTGTGAAAATGGGGCTAAGGCAGTGAACTGGGAAGCCACGTCTCGTAAGGTGGACGCTGGGTTCATGGCCCAGCACAGTGTGACTTGGCTGAAGACGCAAAGCGATTACTTCTTAGAATATCAGGGGCGCTTAACCGAACCCATGCGTTATAACCCTGCTACCGATCACTACGAAGCCATCTCTTGGACGCAAGCTTTCAGTCAAATTGCCGAGGCGCTAAAAAGTCAAAATTCACCAGATAATGCGGCCTTCTATACGTCTGGCCGAGCCAGTAATGAAGCGGCTTTTCTCTATCAACTATTTGCTCGTGCTTACGGTACAAACAACTTCCCTGATTGCTCAAACATGTGTCACGAAGCCAGTGGCTATGGCCTAACCAGCAGCATCGGCATTGGCAAAGGCACCATAGAAATAGACGATTTTGAACGCGCCGATGCGGTGTTCGTATTTGGTCAGAACCCCGGCACCAACCACCCTCGCATGTTAGAAACTTTGAAAGAAGTGGTACAACGTGGCGCGCAATTACTCACTTTCAATACCTTAAAAGAACGGGGCTTAGAGCGTTTTCAGAACCCACAAAGCCCTATCGAAATGTTGACCAATTCTTCAAAACCAACCAATACCGCTTACTACACGCCTAAAATTGGCGGCGATATGGCGGTCGTTCGAGGTATGGTGAAAGTCTTGATCGAAATGGAAGAAAACGCTCAACGTGAAGGCAAAGCCATCTTTGATCATGATTTTATTGCTCAACATACTCAGGGTATGACGCCCTATCTTGAGCAAGTAAAACAAACTTCGTGGGATGAAATCCTTAATCAAGCAGGCTTAACACGAAATGAAATACAGCAGGCCGCTGAGGTCTATGCAAACGCCAACAGTGTGATCATTACTTGGGCCATGGGCATCACTCAACATCATCACTCTGTGGCCACCATTCATGAAATCGTCAATCTATTGGCCTTACGTGGCAACCTTGGTAAACCAGGTGCCGGTGCGTGTCCGGTTCGCGGCCACAGCAATGTTCAAGGTGACCGCACGATGGGCATTAATGAACGCCCTTCTCAGGCCTTTCTTGACGCTATGGAGAAACGCTTCCACTTCACGCCACCACAACAAGAAGGACTCGCTGTGGTCGATACCATTCGAGCTATGCGCGATGGGAAAGTGAAGGTGTTTATCGCCCTAGGAGGCAACTTTGCAGCGGCTACCCCCGATTCCCAAGCCACTGCCACGGCTCTAGAAAAATGCGACCTAACCGTGCAAATCAGTACAAAATTAAATCGATCCCATCTGATTACCGGCAAAGAAGCTCTGATCTTGCCTTGTCTTGGTCGAACCGACATCGACCATCAGGCCAATGGGCCACAAAAAGTCACAGTAGAAGACTCATTCAGTATGATTCACGCATCCGGTGGCGTATTAGAACCCATGAGTGATTTACAAAAATCCGAACCCGCTATCATAGCCGGTATAGCAGAAGCGACACTTGGCAACCATCCGGTTGAATGGGCATCTCTGATCGCAGATTACGACATCATTCGCGAGCACATTGCGGCGGTTGTGCCTGGCTTTTCAAACTTCAATCAACGTATTTTAAAAGATGGCGGTTTCTATTTAGGCAACAGTGCCAGAGAAAGAAACTGGAACACACCAGCTGGTAAAGCCATTTTGCATAGCCACCCTCTACCAGATTCCATTTTGCCAAAGCAAACCAAAGGCTTGCTGACCGAGAAGAGCTTTATTCTGCAAACGCTACGCTCTCATGACCAATACAACACAACCATCTATGGTTTAAACGATCGATATCGTGGTATTAAAAATGAACGTAAGGTGGTCTTTATCAACCCTGCAGACATAAAACGATTAGGCTATCGAGAAGGTCAAAAAGTCAGCATCCGTTCTCTCTGGAACGACGGAGTGGTTCGTAAAATAGACGGTTTTAAACTCGTGCCCTACAGCATCCCTGCTGGCAACTTAGCTGCTTATTACCCTGAAACCAATCCATTAGTACCACTGGATAGTCATGGCGAGTTTAGCAACACACCAACGTCAAAAAGCATCGCTGTGGAACTGGAACCAAGCGACGTTAATCTGAACGATGAACTGTCTGTAACTAACCTTTAATGTTCGCACCAGCAAATGTGTTAATGACGCCACAGTGCGGGTAAAAACAACACCAGCACGGTGAAATACTCTAAGCGACCAAGAATCATGGCAAAGCTCATTAGCCAGGTTCCTGTGTCGCTTAAAGGCGCAAAGTTATTACCCAATTCAGCAAAGCCTGGCCCAAGCACATTTAAGCAAGCAGCAGTGGCACTTAGCGACGCCATAAAACTCATGCCCGTCGCCATCAATAATAACGTAAAGATTACCGTGATAATGGCCGCCACACACATAAACCCCATCACAGAATGACGCACATCATCACTAATTCTGCGTCCTTGAAACTTCATGGTAAACACGCCATTAGGGTGTACAAGGCGCTTCACTTCCATACTAATGGACTTTAGCGAAATGATGTTACGAATGACTTTATTACCGCCAGCCGTCGAACCTGCGCAACCACCTATGTAGCCCACAAAAATCAGCACAATAGACGTCACCGCAGGCCAAGCGCCAAAATCAGTAGCGGCAAAACCAGTACTGGTGATAAAGGAAATGACGTGAAAGAAAGCTTGCGTGATAGCATTCCAAACGCCTTCTTCTGACCGACTTTGCAATAAAAATAGCCCCAATAATAAAGCCACTAGGGTAATGACCCACACAAAACCATGAGTTTCCTCATCTTGCCAATACAGCTTAATGCTACGTGCAATATAAACACGGTAATGCAAGGCAAAATTGATCGCGCCCAACACCATAAAGAGGTTACAAATCCACAAGATCAAACGGCTATCAAAATAGCCCATACTGGCATCATGGGTTGAAAAACCACCTGTCGAGACGGTGGTGAAACTGTGTCCAATGGCATCAAATAAAGACATGCCAGCTAAATAGTAAGCAATGGCGCACAGCACCGTAATAGCCAAATACACCATCCACAGATAGCGAGTGGTACTGGAGACTCTAGGAGACAGCTTTTCGTCTTTAATTGGCCCAGGCGTTTCGGCTTTTAATAAACGCATACCACCAATATTCAACATAGGTAAAATAGCGACCACAAAGATCACCACTCCCAAGCCTCCCATCCACTGTAAGAATTGGCGATACATCAAAAAGCTTGGTGGCATATCATCCAGACCCGATAAGATGGTTGCCCCCGTCGTGGTCAAAGCACTAATGGATTCAAATACCCCATCGGTAAAAGACACATGAGTCACATTGATAATTGGAATCGCGCCTAACATCCCCACTGTGAGCCAAGTTAATGACGCAAACAACATAGCTTCTCTTACATTGACAGAAGGCAAGGGGTATTTTTTAAAGGCAAACAAGAGTGGCAGTGCAAAGGCAAAGGTTGTCAAAGCCGGTACAAAAAAAGCCTCGCCCACCCTATCCTTGAAAAACATAAACGACAGTTCTGCAAACACAAACTGCACCAGACTCATCCATAAACAGGGCATGGTTAATAAGCGGATAATCAATAGCAGACGAATCATTTAGACAGCAGCCCCAAGCAATGAGGTCAAAGACAAAAGGAAGTTGAATAACTATAAGGGAATCACCCAATGGACTCTACAGAAGGCGTAAAGCAATTGCGCAAATTACAGGATTAAAAAACCAAAAAAGTGCAAAAAATATGGACGACACCAAGTGAATGTGCTTTATTGATGGGTAACACTCACTGAGGAGCAAAATATGGATATGCTTTTACTAGACGATGTTTTCCATCTAACTGCACTTGCCATTACGGTTGGAAGCTTTGTATTAATCAGCGGCAAACGCATTATTGAGTTGTGTGTCCAAACTCGCTCAGAATAAATACAAAAAAGGCCGAATAACAATTCGGCCTTTTACTAATCACTTGATGCACTAAGCTAGCATACGCTTGCGGACACTATCAGGAATCGCTTGTGCCTTTAATTCACCTTGCTCATTCAGACCTGCCCAAACCCGTTTTTCAGAGCACTCAACCGCCAACTTGCCGTCATTAAACAAACGATGCTGGATACCAAAACTGGCGTGCCCAACTTCGCTAATTTGGCTTTCGATAAGCACGATGTCGCCATATTTAGAAGGTTTATAAAACTGCGAACGAGTATCTACCATAGGAAAGCCAACCTGATTCGCTTGTCTCCGAACGTCTCTTAAAGAACATCCCATGGCCTCAAATAATGCCCCCGTAGAAGCATCAAAGAAGGCGAAGTAGCGCGGATAAAAGACGATATCCGCTGGGTCACAATCGCCCCATTCAATGCGCAGTTCTCGCTGATGCGTAAACATTTTAAAGGCTAATAACTTGTGGCGCGATTGGCTCTTGATACAAGAGTTCCACTTGATCTTGACGATTGGTTTGCACCGCGCGTTGATTCAAAGAGCCTTTATCTGTGACTTCGTGTGCGTCGATGCTCGGTGGTGCCGCTTGTAAAATGATTCGTTTTACTAAGGTCGAGCTGCCAGTATTGTGTTTTGCACACTCCACTAGCTTGTCTTTAAAGGCTTGTCGAACCGCATCATGCGCAATCACTTCTTCATTCGTTTCAACCAAATCATGAGGCAAGATGGCTTTGCAATGGGCCCAATCCGGAAACACCATTGCGGTAATATAACCACGGTTCGTACCACACAACACAACGTCTTGGGCAAACGGCGCTAACGCACTGATGAACTTAGCTCGCAAGGTTCCCGCACTGACCCAAGTACCGCTGTCGAGCTTAAAGTCTTCAGAGACTCGCCCATCAAAACGGAAGCCGCGCTGCGGCGCTTGTTCATCAAGGTAAGCAAAGGCATCGCCTAAGCAGTAGTAACCGTCTTCGTCAAAGGCCTTGGTGGTCAATTCAGGCTGACGCCAGTAACCTGGCATAACCGTAACCGCTTTGACTCGCGCTTCTAACTTGCCTTCGTTTGGCACCAGTTTAATGGACACACCAGGCGCTGGTACACCAATCACCCCAGAGGTGGACTCTTCTACGGAAGCAAAAGTGGCAGAAGGTGCGGTTTCAGTACAGCCCAGTCCCGTTAGCATAGGGATTTTCTTGCCGGTATACTGAATAGCCAAAGCATCCAAATCATCCCAAATATGCTGCGCTAACCCTGCGGCAGCGAAAAAGGTAAACTGCAAACGTGAAAAGAATTTCTTCGCAAACTCATCATCTTCCTTGAGCTTTTTCACTAACAATTCAAAGCCTTTTGGCACATTGAAATACACAGTTGGCGAGATCTCAGCTAAGTTTTTCAACGTTTTATCGAATAGTTTTTCCGTTGGCTTACCATCATCAAGATACAAGCTGCCACCGTTATACAAGGCAATACCAACATTATGATTGCCTCCAAAAGTATGATTCCAAGGTAGCCAATCCACCATAATTGGCGGCTGATCTTTGAGAAATTGCATCACTTGATGAATCATCACTTGGTTCGCACAAATCATTCGTTGCGTGTTGATGACCCCTTTTGGCATACCTGTGGTACCAGAGGTAAATAAGATCTTGGCCACAGTATCACCATTGACCTTGGCATTTTCCACATCTACTTGTTCTGAGATCGGCAGAGTTAAACACGCCTCATAAGACATGGTTGGGTTTGCGATTTGCTGCGCCTGAGTATCCCCCTTAATCACCATGACCGGCGTTTGCTCATCTCGACACACTGCTTTGATGGCTTTTTCATAAGGTGCCAGTTCATCTACCACGATTAACCCAGGGGTTAAAATGTCCATAATGCCTTGTAACTTGGCGTAATCCGTAGCGATCAAGGAGTAAGCAGGTGACAAAGGTGAGTGCGCAATGCCCACATACATGCCAGCCAACGCCAACATCAAATGCTCTGCACTGTTACCACACAAGAAGACAATCGGACGTTCCGTGGACACAGGCTGAGTCAGTAACCAAGAAGCAATACGGCGTGCTCGCGTCACGGCTTCAGAGTAGGTAATTTCATCCCACTCGCCCTGCTCATCTCGTTGGGCGACAAACACACGATCAGGGGCTTCTGTCGCCCAATATTCCAACTGATCTGTCCAGCATCGAGCAAAAGCATCTAATGGCTTTTGACTATTAATAATCTGCACACCATCATCCTGTTTGATTACCTCAATCGGATGGGCCACTACTTTAATAGGATGAAATCCAACACTCATGTTCTGCTCCTAAAACCACTTTGTTTGTTTTTGTGTGGCTTAAGTTGTGTTTTTGAGTCATTAATGACGTCGTCACTAACGCTATTATTGTTATTCTCTCGGAGGCTCAAGCTTGCGTTATCAAATACTAAGCATTGAGCCGAGCCGCCTATTATTTGGCAGCCATTCGAATGGCACCGTCCAAGCGAATCACTTCGCCATTCAACATGCTGTTTTCAATAATGTGCTGAGCTAAACCTGCATATTCATCTGGCTCCCCTAAACGCGGTGGGAATGGCACGGCTTCTCCTAACGACTTCTGCACTTCTTCTGGTAACACATCCATCATTGGGGTTTTAAATAAACCTGGGGCAATCGTCATAACACGAATACCAAAACGAGCTAATTCGCGCGCTATCGGTAGAGTCATCGCACAAACACCACCTTTTGACGCTGCATAGCCTGCTTGACCAATCTGCCCGTCAAATGCCGCCACCGATGCTGTATTAATAATCACGCCGCGCTCTAGGTTATCCGCTTGCTCATTGTGCTGCATTTTATCCGCGACTAAACGAATCATGTTGAATGTGCCAATAAGGTTGACCGAAACGGCACGCTGGAAACTGGCCAGTTTGTGCGGGCCTTCTCGTCCAACGACACGCTCAGCACCAGGAATACCGGCACAATTGATCAAACCATCAATGGCACCAAATTCGGCTACGGCTTGATCAACCGTCTTCTGTACCGACGCTTCATCAACAATATCTGTCATGCAAGCTTGTACTCGCTCACCCAAGTCCGCTTTCACACGAGCCAAACCTGTTTCATTCACATCCGCCAAGGTGACGCTGGCACCTAAGCCATGCAATCGACGCGCAACGGCTTCGCCAATCCCTGATGCCGAACCTGTGACAATGAAGTGTTTACCTTGAATTTGCATACTATAACTCCTGAATCTTGTTTTTGTTCTGAGAAAAAATCATGGCTTAGGATTTTTTACGGTTCAAAAAAGCATCAATACGGGCTTTTACCTCTTCACTGGTTTGCGTAATACCGCAGATGAGTGATTCTGTGTACAGGCCTTCTTGACCTGACATGTTATTGATACGACTGAGACCCGTTGTCATCGCCCAGTTGGAGTATTTGGAGTTCTTATTAATACCTTCGGCTATCTCAAAGGCTTTATTTAACGCTTCACCAGTTGGCATCACATAATGGCCTAAACCGATACGGTGACCTTCTTCGGCATCCACATCACGGCCTGTTAACATCATTTCTGTCATACGACTCGCACCAATCACATTGGCCACATTCACCGAAGCACCACCACCGACAAAGATACCGTGTTTCCCTTCTGGCAAACGATAGAAGGTGTTTTCTTCTGTGACACGAACATGGGCACAAATGGCAAGTTCCAAACCACCGCCAATCACCGCACCATGCATCGCTGCGACAACCGGTGTGCCAGAGTCACGAATATGACCAAATACGCGATGCCACATTTGTGAGTGTTTAACCACTTCAAAGGGTTCACGAGCTTTATGCTCGCGCAGATCAAGACCCGAGCAAAACTCAGGACCATTACCAGACAAAACGATGACATTGACGTCATCAGAAAGGTTTAAAAAAACATGTTCGATTTCAAGACAAAGGCTATCATTGATCGCGTTTTTCTTTTCAGGACGATTCAGCTCTAAATGCCCAATGCCATTCTCTACAGAGAAGTTAATAAATTCATAAGTTACCATGTGAAGCCTCTATTTTTATGTTTATGGGCCAAGCGCCAAGCTCAACACTAAAACGCACCCTTGACGTCATTTACTCGATAATAGTTTAGTAACTAAACAAATGTCAAAATAAACTATTATATTTAAAAACAATATTTTTTAGTGTAAAAAAAACCGTGAGCCTAAGCCCACGGCCACAACACCATTCTTTAACGGTCCGACACTTTAATAACCACCGCCATGCCAGTGTCACCCGCGGCACAACCAGTGAATAGACCATAGCCGCCACCCGTAATAACCAGCTCTTCAATCAGCTCAATCACAGCACGCATGCCAGTTGGCCCTTGAGGGTGTCCCCAAATCAGAGAACAACCGTAGTTATTCATGGCCATCACATCCAAATCCATCGCTTTCGCTAACGCCACATCGTTGACGGCAAATGGGTTGTGAGTCTTGATGGCTTTAATGTCTTTAATATCGACACCGGCCACAGCAAGCGCTCGCTTTGCAGCCTCAATTGGTGCAGCCGGCATATAAGCCAGATCATCTCGAGCTTGACCAAAGCCTAGCACTTCAATTTTTATTTCTGGGCGCGCCGTTAAACTCGCGACCTCCTCAGAACGGCATAAAATCGCCGAAGCATTACCGTCTGCCGGGTGTGTTTGATTACCAAAGGTAATCACCCCACCTTCTTGAATGGATTTTAACTTCTGCAGACCTTCTAAGGTGGTTGGGAAGACCCCTTCATCACCATAGACAACCGTCTCTTCTTTTTTGAAGTTCGCCGTCGGCACTGATAACGGCAAAGTCATATAACGTTTTTGGAACGCCTGATCGTCTTTAAGAGCATCTTGATACTGCTCGTAACGTCGAAAAGTGACGGCATCCAATTCTTCACGGGTAATGTCGAAACGCTTCGCCACATTTTCCCCGGTTTGCATCATAGAGTGGCCGCCAACACAATCATTCATCATGTTGTAAGTAACCTGATCTTCCGATGCGCCCGCAGGCCCTTTGGCATTCGGATAATATATATGCGGCCCATTCGAACAACGATCAGCCGTCATTAATAAAGATACATTGGCCATACCACAGACAATTTCCGATGCGGCAGCAAATAACCCCCGCGCACTGGTCGCACATACCTGATTCACTGCATGTCCGGCCGTATTCACCGCACCAACATCATACAAAGGCCAAGGCGCACCATTAAAAGATTGGTATTGGTTAATGGTCATCCCCAACACACCTGAGTCAAATACAGTGGGATCAATGTCGCGTTTAGCCAACTCCTGCTTGGTCACATGTGCTGCAAATTTCATGGAGTGCAGATGCTGTAGAGAACCCTGCCATTTGGTAAAAGGTGTGCTCCAATAAGCACCGTAAGGGATTTCAACATTTTTGATAGACATACTCGTACCTCAAATTTGGTTATTATTGTTATTGACCTTGCGCTGACATAATCTCGCTTAACCCGCCCCATTGTTCTGCAAAAATGGCTTCTGGCATGGTTTTAAGATCCTCAGCAATAATAGGGCGGAAAGACATAGCGGCTAGTACGTCTTTTTCCAGATCCAAGCCGGGAGCCATTTCGGTCAGCACCATACCTTCTTGGCGTAGTTCCAACACACAACGCTCAGTAACAAACACCACTGGCTGATGATTCGCACGCGCCACATCACCACTAAAAGTAATGTGATCAACGGCGTTGACAAATTTCTGCACCTTACCTTCTTCAATGACTTGTACCTTACCTTCACTGAACTCAAGCTTGGCACCGTTGACCAAAGTACCGCAGAAAACGACTTTCTTCGCGCTCTGTGAAATATTAATAAAGCCGCCTGGACCAACTACTTTTGGACCAAACTTACTGACGTTCAAATTCCCCTGTTGATCAGCTTGCGCTAACCCTAAGAAAGCAATATCCAAACCGCCACCGTCATAAAAATCAAACTGGGCTTCGTGCTCAATAATGGCATCCGCATTCCACGCTGCGCCAAAGTCCGCACCCGAAGCAGGAATACCACCATAAGTGCCTAACTCTGTCGTTAAGGTAAACAAGTGCGACACCTTTTCTTCTGCCGCAATGGCCGCCACACCGTCAGGCATACCAATACCTAAATTCACCATCACATTGGCTTCGAGCTCCATGGCGGCACGACGAGCTATGACTTTTCGAGCGCTAAAAGGCATAGCAGGCAAAGCATTTAATGGTACTCGGGAATTACCTGCCAAGCCTGGATTGTAAACACTGCCAATGGTTTGCTTGTGATCATCTGCTGGCGCTACGGTGACATAATCCACCAATACACCGGGCACTTTAACTTCTTTTGGGTGTATCGAATGACGTTCAGCAATGTATTTCACTTGAGCTATCACAATACCGCCATTATTTTTCGCAGCTTGTGCCATAGGCAAAATTTCCGCCAGCATGGCTTCTTCTTCAACCGATAAGTTGCCGTCTTCATCCGCGGTGGTGGCGCGAATCACGACCACATCCAGTGGAAATTTCTTAAACAATAGCCAGTCTTCGTCCTCGATACTGATGCGCTTTACCAAGTCTTCTTTGGTTTTAGCCGTTACCTTGCCACCACTCACCAGAGGATCAACGTAAGTTCCCATGCCTATTTTAGTGATAACACCTGGTTTATTGCCTGCAATCTGACGCCACATGGTCGTCAATACCCCTTGTGGCAATAGGTAAGCTTCTATCGCGTCGTCAGTAATCATCTGCGCCATTTTAGGGGCTTGACCTGTGTGCCCTGAAATAAGTCGCTTTACTAAATTGGGGTAAGCAAGATGTGACATTCCGGCATCTTTACCATCACCGCAACCACAATCGTGAATAAGGGTAAGTTGCTGAGGATGGCCTGTCTCGACAAAACGTTTTTCTACGGCTTTGGCGACCGCTTCCGCAAAATACGACATGCCAACCGTAGACCAAGCCACTGACGCACCATCTTGAATTAGGCCTGCTGCCTGATCTAGAGAAATCACCTTACTCATCTTGTCACCTCGTATTATTGTTATGCTGTAAGCAATGTAAAAAAACAAAAACTTGTTGTACCTTACAACAGTTAATTTGGCAAACATTTTCATGTTTTTTTACACCCTCTTGCTTTTTTTGAATACACTAAGCAAAAAAGTCATACGCAATATGATTGAATTAGCACGGGGTTATGGCCAAAATGATTTTAAGTCTCGGGAGCAACTAGGCACATGAGATCGTCAATATAAGCAATTGACTATACTGACACTGGATAAGACAAAAATAATAAGGTGCAAATTATGAAAAACTTAAAACTAAAAGCGCTGGCTTTAGTCGCTGGAGCCGCTCTATCGACAAGCGTCCTTGCAGAAGCTGAATACACATTCAAGCTTCACCATATGTTACCGCCAGTTTCGAATGCGCAAGTAAACTTCTTACAACCTTGGGCAGACAAAGTGGAAGCGGAATCGAACGGCCGCATTCACATTGACATTTATCCGGCGATGCAACTAGGTGGTAAACCACCGCAATTGTTTGATCAAACGCGTAAAGGCATCGTTGATATGTCTTGGACAGTCGGTGGTTACACACCAGGTCGTTTCCCAAAAGCAACTGCGTTTGAATTGCCTTTCATGCCTTTGAGCGCTCGTATCACCAGTATGGCCATGCAAGAGTATGCTGAAACCGAAATGCAAGATGAACTAAAAGATGTTCATTTGTTGACTCTTCATACCCATTTCCCAGGCTCTCTACACTCTCGAACCAAAGACATCAAAAAACTAGAAGACCTAGATGGCATGAAAGTTCGTTCGCCAAATAAAATGATGGCAGACGCACTTAATATCCTTAAAGCTAATACTGTTTTCATGCCAGTACCATCCATGCCAAGCGCACTTTCAAAAGGGGTCATTGATGTAACAGCCCTACCGTTTGAAGTGGTTAAACCAATGAAGATTCATGAGCTAGCGCCACATCACACTGAATTTAAAGGTGATCGTGGTTTCTACACTCAATTCTTCATTTTCTCTATGAACAAAAAGTCATATAACAAATTACCTGATGATTTGAAAAAAGTGATCGATGATAACTCTGGCGTGCCACTTGCTGGTTTTGTTGGGGACGTATTCGATGCTTATGAAATTGGTGCTCGTAAAGATGCGGTAGACAATGGCAACACTTTCAACACTATTGAAGGCGCCGAGTACGACCGCTGGAAAGACACACTGACGCCTGTAACTGAACAATGGATTGAAGACATGAATGACGACGGCTACGATGCTGAGCGTCTATTGGATAAAGCAAAAACACTGATCGAGAAGTACGAGAACTTTTAAGTTCTCGTTAGTTAGGTGATTTAAACATGATGCAACTTACGGCGACTTCAAGACATCTTTTATTAGAACGTCTTGCCAATATCTTCGCATTGACGGGTGGTTTCATTATGTTAATGCTGGCAATCGTAACGGTTGCCAGCATTATCGGTCGCAGCACGATAGGTCAATCTATCGTCGGTGACTATGAGATTACAGAAATGGGATTAGGAATGGCAATCTTTCTTTTCCTCCCCAAATGTTATCAGCAAAAAGGCCATGTAGTTGTTGATCTCTTTACCGCGCATTGCAAACCCAGCACGATACGCACGTTAGGGATCATCAGCGATCTTGTTTTTACTGCTGTCTCTTTTACTTTTGCTTACCAAATGACCCTAAGTGGCTTCGAAGCGAAAGAATACCTTGAGCAATCCATGCTTTTAGCACTTCCCACATGGTGGACTTTCACCGTTGGCGTTATTTGCATGCTGCTTTGCGGATTTTGTGGTCTGAATAGACTGTACACCACACTTCGTGGAGGCAACCATGAGTAATATTGAGCTGGCCTTTTTAATGATGGCAGCCCTAATGGTGCTAATGAGCATCCGTATCCCCATTGCTTTAGCTATGCTGGTATGCGGTGGCGTTGGTTATGTCATGATTGGTGGCATGCCTGCTTTACTAAACTATTTAGGGACAGCCCCTGTTTCTAAATTTTCTAGCTATGATTTATCTGTTGTGCCCTTGTTTCTATTAATGGGGGAACTGGCAACACGATCTGGTATTACTGCAGAACTGTTCCGCACCTGTAACACTTGGATTGGTCGTCAACGTGGCGGTATTGCCATGGCCGCCATTGCGGGTTGTGCTGCGTTCGGGGCAATTTGTGGCTCTTCCTTAGCAACCGCATCGACCATGGGTAAAGTCGCACTGCCTGAAATGAAGCGCCTGAAATACTCTGGCAGCCTAGCCGCTGGCGCCCTTGCTGCGGGCGGGACATTAGGGATTTTGATTCCCCCTTCTATGGTACTGATCATTTTTGCGGTATTAACGGAACAAAATATCTCAAAAATGTTTATTGCTGCCTTCGTTCCAGGCTTCTTAGCCGCTGGCGGTTATATTTTAGCCATCGCCATTTATGTGCGTATCTTTCCTGAATCTGGACCACGTGGCGAAAAGACAACCTTTGCACAAAAACTAAAATCAACGAAAGACGTTTGGCACATCACCATCATCTTCTTGATTGTACTAGGCGGCATCTATCTTGGCTTTTTTACGCCAACCGAGGCGGCTTCTGTAGGGGTTATTTTAACGGCTATTTTGGCTTTAACTCACGGTAAAATGCGCTTAGATGGCTTGTTAGTATGTTTAATGAAAACGGCTGTTTCTTCTGCGATGATATTCTTCATCGTATTGGGAGCGGATCTATTTAGTGTCTTCATTGCATTATCAAGATTACCGGATGTGGGTGTGGAGTTAATCACTAACTCAGGGCTATCACCTTATACCATTTTGACGTTGATGCTACTGACTTACTTAGTCATGGGGTGTTTCTTGGACAGTTTGGCAATGATCTTGCTAACCATCCCAATTTACTTCCCTATCATTGTCGCAATGGATTTTGGTATTCCTGTCGCTGACGCGGGTATTTGGTTCGGCATCTTGGCCCTTATTGTGGTGGAAGTCGGTCTGATCACTCCCCCTGTCGGGATGAATGTCTTTATCATTAAATCATTCGATGACACTCTAAAGTTAAAAGAGTGCTTTAAAGGTGTTGTTCCTTTCCTAATTTCTGACTTTGTTAGGGTCGCACTTTTGGTTCTTTTCCCAGGCATTACGCTCGGCTTGGTACATTTAATCAGCTAAGCTGTTTTTACGAGACGATGTCTTTAAAAGCCGACCTCTGCGTCGGCTTTCTTTTTTTATGTTCTTCCATGCACTATCGAAAAAAACAAACCATCAAAAAACTCAAATAGTTTAGTGTCGCAACAATAGTGCTTTATATTACAATTGTTAGGATTTAACGAACATAAAGAGAATTGAATGTCTGACGAAACAAAACAAACTGACAGCAACGTGGATTTTGGCATACTCAATAGTTTGCTTGGCTACCGACTACGCCGCGCTCAAATGAACTTTTTCAGCAAATTTTCAGAGGTGTGTTCAGACTTAGGCATTAGCCCTGGACTCTTTGCCGTGATCGCAATCGTTGATCGTAACCCTGGTTTAACTCAGACTGCCGTGGCTCAAGCCTTAGGCAATGACCGATCAGCCATGGTCGCAGCCGTTGATAAACTCGAGCAAATGGACATTATTGAACGACGCCCAGCAAAGAATGATCGTCGCTCTTACGCTCTCTTTATGACCGAATCCGGTAAAGAGTTTTTCAGCACGTTAAGTGATCGAGTTATGGAGCATGAGAAGGCCATGGCTCAACGTTTGAAAAACGACAAAGAAGTGGACTGGCTATTAGACATATTAGACACTCTAGCGAAAGACTAGTTTCTCTATACGTAACGGATAAAAAAAGAGTGCTGGTTAAAAACCGGCACTCTAATTCAGCACAATGGATGATTGCCTATTAATCGGTTGTGAACTGATTAGCAAATTGCCCTACTGCGTCCACTACTCGCTGAGCACCATCTTGTATTTCAATGATGACCTCGCCAGCTTCGTTCGACAATGACAAACCTTGTTCGGCTTGCTCTTTGCCTTTATTGATTAAGGCAACTGCTTTCTCGGCCAGCAGCTGATTTTTCTCCACTACCCCAACAATTTCTTCGGTGGCTTCGCTAGTTCGCGATGCCAATTGCCTTACCTCATCCGCCACCACGGCAAAACCTCGACCCTGTTCACCTGCACGAGCCGCTTCAATGGCCGCGTTTAAGGCCAATAAGTTTGTCTGATCAGCAATGCCTCGAATACTTTGAATAATTGACCCGACTAATTGAGACTGTTTGTCCAACTCTGAAATACCCTCTGCTGCTTGCGCCATTTGTCCAGAAAGGTCGTGCATTACATCGACGGTATCTTTCACCACTTGACTGCCTTTTTGAGCACTTTCATCTGTTTGCTGAGATGTCGTAAAGGCTATGTCTGCGGCATCTGATACCGCCATTTCTCGATTTACCACATCCGTAATAATCGAAGCGAACTTCACGACCTTATAAAACTGACCGTGTATGTCTGAAATGGGATTATAAGAAGCCTCTAACCAAACCACATTTCCACGACTGTCGACGCGTTTAAATCGACCAGTGGAAAATTGACCTTGCCCTAAACGCTCCCAAAATTTAATGTATTCACTTGAGTTAGTTTCTTCTGGCTCACAAAACATACGGTGATGCTGACCTTTAATTTGCTCTAAAGAATACCCCATTCCATCCAAAAACAAGCTATTCGCACCTAAAATGTTTCCTGACAAATCAAATTCAATAACTGCCGTCGATCGTTGCAGTGCTGCAATTATGTTTTCATCTTCACGAGACTTGGTAATGGTTCGAGTCAAATCGTTACAGTGAATTGAAAAAGCTTTCACCTTCCCTTCAGAACAAAGCACTGGTTGGAAAATTCCGCGTAACCATGCTTCCTTACCATCTTCACGCATCACTTCAATTGCGCCGGCCCAATGACGAACCGTTTTCATGGCGTCTTGTATGGCTTTAAAGTGGGGGGTGCCTTTTGCATATTGAGGGGTCAAGTCCGACAAGGTCTTACCAACAAAATACGCTTCTGAGCAATCTAACTCAGCCATCAATTTTTTATTCACGTTAACAATGATGCCTTCTGGGCTTAAGTTCATTACTAACATTTCTTCGTCTAGGCTATCCTTAACCTGATTAAGTGAGTAAAGCTGTTCCTTTAGCGCTTTTATGTCATTTTTCAAACCAGCGTTAAACATTCCTATTCTCCTAATTCCAACCGTTATCTATCGTTCAACCTAATCAAGCTAAAAATAATCCACTAAGCTATTGAGCTTAGACAATCAATTAATAATCTGCGAATTGCTCCACTCTTCGATGAATATCAGTTAATTCATCATCAATCATTTTTTTCACATCCAACTGACTCAGACCGTCTATACAGCTTGCATGAGCATCTGCATCAGAAGAGGCCTTTAATTCCGCCTCGTATTGACCAAGTACAGCAGAAGACTTCACTAACCCCATGGTCAACCCAGACCCTTTTAAACTGTGTAAGACTTCTATCAGCTGACCAACATCTTGTTCATCAACCGCTTTTCTAAGCTGTTCAATGAGGGTATCGGCTTCACTTTCAAAGCCACTCATAACACTACGATAAAGCTCAATACTGCCCCCAAAACGATCTAAAATATCTTCTACTTTTTCAGCATCAAGGGAATTGTCTGCTTCGACAGTGCCTACCTTAGCACTCTCGTCAGATACCTTCTTTTCCAGTACCTTCTTTTTCGATACATGCGTTTCAGGTACATCGTTTTCAGAAACACTGGCAGAGTGCTTAGAAAGCCGCACTCCATCCTCACTCTCAGGATGAATTTTAGGTTGTTTGTCGGGAATAAGTCGCAGAATACAAGCAATGATTTGCCCTATGTCCAATGGCTTACCTAAGTGATCATTCATACCAGCATCTAGACAAGCTTGACGATCTGTGGCCGACACATTAGCCGTCATAGCAACAATCGGTAAATTCGCAAAACGTGAATCCATTCGAATTTCTCGAGTGGCCTCTAAACCGTCCACGTCCGGCATTTGCATGTCCATTAAGACTAAATCAAATACCGGAAGCGTTTGATTTAGTACCATCGAGACGCCTTCTGCACCGCCTGTTGCTACGGACACATTAGCCCCTTCAATCATCAATAACTCTGTCGCGACTTGACGATTAAATTCGTTATCCTCAACCAACAATAAGTTAATGCCTTGCAGCACTTTATCCTCTTGCTGAGCCATTACTGGCGCCACTTGAACAGTTTGTTTTACTGCCAATGTTTGGTAAACGGTTTCAGATAAACGACTCAAGGTCACAGGTTTCAGTAACTTAACCGTATTCGGTAATGTCGTTTCATGAGCGTTTTCATTTGTCGCATTGAGCAACAAAATACTCTTGGGAAGTGGGGCGCCATCAGGGATAATCTGACCAAGTTCATCGAGACTAGACTGCCCATAAAAATTAGGCAGTTTTACATCAATCAATACAACATCAAAAGGTTTGCTGTCAGTATGAGCCTGTTTAAGTACATGGCTGATCGCAGCATAATCATCGATGGCCTCCGTTTGCCAACCAAGGTTTTGCGCCATTCGAGTTAAAATAATTTGTGAAGCCAAATTACTTTCTGCAATTAACACCTTAATGCTTTTTTGCTGTGTGACCGGTTGTTGAATAGGCTTACGAGAAGCCTCATCAGCGATAGGCAAGTCAATACAGAAAGAGAAACAACTGCCCTTACCAAATTGACTCTCGACCGTTAACTCTCCGCCCATTAATTCAACGAAGCGTCGACAAATCACCAGACCTAATCCAGTCCCACCAAAACGTCTAGTAGTGGAAGATTCAGCTTGAGAAAATACCTCGAAAATAGAATCTATGTTTTCTTGTGAAATACCAATGCCCGTATCCTTCACTGCAACGGCTAATTGAGCCATGCCTTGCTCTTGTTGTAAGCATTTTATTTCAAGGGTGATACAGCCTTCTAAAGTAAACTTAATAGCATTACTTAATAAGTTAATAAGGACCTGTAACAGGCGTAATTTATCGCCGACAAAATGACTTGGAAGGTGCTGGTCAACATCAAAAACCAATTCCACTTGGTCTCGAATTGGACTGCCAGACAACACCGTCGACAATTCAGATAATAACGCTTCAAAATCAAAAACCACTTGTTCTAACTCTAACTTACCCGCGTCGACCTTAGAGAAGTCCAATACATCATTGATCAAGCCTAATAATGACTGAGCCGAGATTTGCGCTTTGGAAATGTAATCGTCTTGCTGATCAGACAACGGAGTGCGTTTTACTAACTGCAACATGCCTAAAATGGCATTCATTGGAGTACGGATTTCATGACTCATATTCGCAAGGAAAGTGGACTTAGCCGCACTGGCCGCATCAGCTTCATCTTTCGCATGTCGCAACCAGGTTTCAAGTTCTCGCTCTGACGTGATGTCTTGATTCACCCCAGTTAAACGTAACGTGTTACCTTGCGAATCTTTTTCAATGTATGCGCCAGCTTGAATAAATCGCACACTGTCATCTGGCAAAATAATACGAAACACATCACTGTATAATTTGCCGTTACGCACAGATTGATTAAAGTGATTAAGGGTTTTTTCTTTATCCTCTGGATGCAATCTTGCTTGCCAATCAAGTAAGGTTACTCCGTCTTCATTTAAGTTCTTAGGGTAGTGATAAATGTCATACATCATATCACTCCACTCTAAGACATCTTGCTCAAGATCCCAGCTCCACACACCTAATTGAGCAACCTCCGCAGCAATTAATAGCTGATCTCTCGCTGCGACTAAGGCTTGCTGATTTCTCTTCTGCTCTGAAATATCCATCGCCATACCAAGATAACCAACAATATCACCACGCGCATTCTTCATCGGCGTGATGACGAGTGACACAGGCTGTCGCGAGCCACTCTTATGTACATAGGTCCATTCTTGACGGTCATAATTTTGTTGTTTAGCTTTGAATATCAGCACTTCCATCGGGTCTGATACATAGCTACCGTATTCTTCAAAAATGACCGCACGATGTTGATCAATTTCCGCCGTGGTATGAAACACCACCGGCGTTCTCTCTGCCAAGACTTCCTCTGCTTGATAACCCAACATGCGTTCGGCTCCCTTGTTAAACAAGGTAATTAAGCCTTTCTTATCGGTCGCCACAATGGCAATTTCAGACGATGCTTGTAATACGTCGTTTAGCAATCGGTTTAAATCTTCCAACTCTGCGGTACGAGCTTTCACTTGATCTTCTAAACGAATATTAAGCTCTCGAATTTTGGCTTCCGCCTTTTTACGTTCGGAAATATCGCGCACACTTTGTGAGATCCCTACAATGGACTGATTAGCATCAAAAATGGGGGAGATGGTAAGCGATACTGGTACTTGAGAGCCTGATTTTGTTTGAATTCGGGTTTCAATTGACAAGGCTTGTTTTTGCTGTCGAACCTGTAGAAACATTTTCTTATCATCAGTTTGCAGCTCACTCGGTACTAGAGTTTGCAGCGCAGACAGGCCGATAACTTCTCTTTGCTGATAGCCATAGATTTGCTCAGCACCTCGGTTCCAACTCGTAATCATGCCTTCAAGATTCAAGCTAATAATGCCATCTGCCGAGCTTTCGACCACAGCGGCAATGCGAGATTGATGAGCAACGACCTCTTGTCGACGAGCCATGTTGACACGAATGACGGCAACTAAAATGCCAGCCAGAACACTCAACGTGCAACCAAAAAACAGAAAGACATAAGGGTCAGAAAGACGTAACTCACGGATATAAGCATCCGTAACACTCAACCGATTCTGCCATTTACGACCATATATTTCGGTTTCGGTAATATGAAGCTGCTCGATAGAGCCTTTTCCATCATTAGAATAAAAACCGACTTGGTCGTCCAAATCGGTGACATCATAGAGTTCAAAATGAATCTTACTCTGGTCGATTTCCAACCCCATCAATACATCTTCCATAATCAAAGGCGCATAACTCCAACCAAAACCGTCACGGTAGCGCCCTTGCGTGTCCCTAGGCACCTTACCATTCCGATAAATGGGCATCAGAATGAGTACCGATTGGGATGTTTTACCGGAAGCTTGCACAAGTGTAATGGGCCCTGTTATTCGAACCTCACCATCATAGATAGCAGACAGCGCGGCTTCTCTGCGGTTGACTTCAGAAGCGATATCTAGGCCAATTGCCTGCTGATTGGGACCAATAGGTTCAACAAATTCAATGATGTAACGCTCACTGAAATTCGAAGACAATTCCTTGATCTTAAAATCTGGCCAGCTTGAAGTCCGAATTTGAGACAAGTACTCGTCCATCGATTCCTGCGGTACCCGACGGATAAAACCAAAACCATTGGCACCGGGGAATTCTGTGTCGATATCTCGGGTCACACTGTATTGATAAAAGTCATCACGTGTGATGTCTTTTTCGCCTGCGGTCAGTACCACTCCTCGAGCCCCTCTCAAACCATATTGATAGAGCTGAATCCGAGTGACGACCTGCTGTAAGACTTCCTCTGATGCCTGTGCTGCTGATTGATCGATAATGTCTTGGTTGGAAGTATGCACACGATAAGTGACATAAACGGATAAGAAACAACCGAGCACTAAGGTCAAAATCACCCAGCGATTGAAAATATTATTAGAAGAAGTCCAATACACTTTTGCCTCCAGGCAAAAACTCCCCTAAAGCGTGATGAAAGCTGAGTCGTTAGGGGCATCCGTTGTTAATGTGAATCAATATGGTTAGTCTAGTCGAAACCTATCGCCCTCTTCATCCTGTTATGTGATATATAAATAAAAAATTACAATTCCTTACCAGATACAAATTAACTATTTCTTTATGTAAACGAAAACCCTCTTCTCAATGATGTCTCATAAATATTTATTATAAAAACTTGCTGCATATCAAAAAAAGTCTAAGGAATTTACTTTCTAAGAGAGATATACGCTATAACCTGTATATCTTTCATAAATTAATAGGACATTTGTTATGAAAATCGCGGTTTTCTCTTGTAAGCCCTACGATAAAAGAACGCTAAATCATTACATCTCAGGCACAGACCTTGAAATGACGTTTTTCGAAAGTCGTTTAAGTCTAGAAACCATCAGTTTGGTACAAGGGTTCGATGCGGTTTCCTGTTTTGTTAACGACGATGTGAATGCAGAAGTCATTTGCCAATTAAAACAACAAGGCGTGAACACCATTGCGTTACGCTGCGCAGGCTTTAACAATGTAGACTTGGATACGGCAAAACAACAGGAAATGAAGGTATTTCATGTTCCAGATTACAGCCCAACGTCAGTCGCTGAACACGCTGTCGCCCTTATCATGACCCTCAACCGCAAAACCCATCGAGCTTACCACAGAGTAAAAGAAGGCAATTTTGCCTTGGAAGGTTTGTTGGGCTTTAACCTACAAGGAAAAACCGTTGGTTGTATTGGCACTGGCCGTATCGGTGCGGCTTTTTGTCGCATTATGAAGGGCTTCGGCTGTGAAGTATTATGCTATGACCTATCTCCATCACAAGAGCTCATTGATCAAGGTTGTCAGTACCTGTCTCTGGATGACATCTATCAAAAAAGTGACATTATCAGCTTACACTGTCCGTTAACCAAGGCGACTCATCATCTGATTAACCAACAGAGCCTACAAAAAATGAAAGATGGTGTGATGATCATTAACACCAGCCGTGGTGCATTAGTTCATGCTCAAGAAGCCATCGATGCTTTATACAGCGGAAAAATCGGTTATTTGGGATTAGACGTATATGAACAAGAAAACAAAATTTTCTTTGAAGATATGTCCTCGCATATTATTCAAGACAGTGTATTCCAACTCATGTTGACCTTCCCTAACGTTGTGGTAACTGGTCATCAAGGCTACTTTACAGATGAAGCCCTAAACCATATTGCGCAAACGACCGTAGAAAACTTACAACAAAGCCAACAAACTCATCCGCAACAACGTCGACTGGCCTAATCTTTTGTGTCGAATTCACGGGCCAGCGTTATGAAATAACATTAGGGATAGTAATTTTCAGATACCACCATTAAAATTATAGTAACGCTAAAAGCCCGTGTAGAGACTGCGAAAGAATGTCAAAAATTGATGAAAAACGATTGTTACTCAAAATCGCCACTCTGTACTATCAGGATGGATTAAAACAAGCCGATATTGCTAAAACACTTCGACTTTCACAATCTCAAGTCTCTCGATCAATTACTCGATGCCTCAAAGAAGGCATTGTCAAAATCAGTGTCATTCAGCCGCCTTCTGTTTTTATTGGATTAGAAACCAAAATTCAGCAGCGTTTCGGGGTGTCGAATGTCATCGTTGTGGACGTTCAAGACAACCCTTCTGATGCACAAATTAAACGAGCTATTGGGTCTTCTGCAGCCCATTATTTAGATACCTCACTAAGAGACGGAGACCTCATTGGTATCTCCTCTTGGAGCGACACCATTCGCTCAATGGTCGATCATTTGCACACCACCAAAGTAAAAGCCAAAGGGGTCATTCAAGTGCTCGGTGGTGTAGGACATAACGGCAATATCCAAGCGACCATATTGACACAAACGATGGCGGACATTCTCTCGTGCGATGCCTTTATGTTGCCAGCTCAAAGTATAGAGCACTCCCTAAAAGACAAACTCAAAATGCTCGACACCGCAGAAGTGTCTGACGTGGTGGAAATGTTCAACAAGGTCAACCTTGCGATTGTCGGTATTGGTATGCTGGAACCATCGAATCTGTTGCGGAACTCTGGTAATTACTACGACAAAACACGCCTCAAAGAACTCGCAGACAAAGGCGCTGTAGGCGATATCTGTTTGCACTATTACGATGAAAGTGGCCGTCCGGTTATCGACCCTGAAGATGACCCTGTGATCGGCATGTCACTTGAGCAGCTTGAAGCTTGTGAATTGGTTGTTGCCCTTGCGGGTGGATTGGACAAAGTAGATGCCATCAAAGGGGCGTTATCAGGTAACTACATTGATGTGTTGATTACAGACAGAGTGACTGCAGAAGCGATTTTAGGCGCTCATTAAAAAACAACAGAAACGACTAAATGTATTTAACCGTTTCTGTTCAATCTTCTTAAATACATCACTGCCTAACAGCATGTATGTTATCAGGCTATTAACAAACCGCCTTCTGAGAGCCAATGGCCGCTTTATACTGCATTTTATTTTGCATCTGGTCGATGATCACGGCGATGATAATGACCACCCCTTTAATCACCATCTGCCAAAACTCACTGACGCCCATCATCACCAAGCCATCCGCCAATATACCAATCACAAATGCACCAATTAAAGTACCAGTGATGGTACCTCGACCTCCTGCTAAGGAAGTTCCCCCCAAAACCACTGCGGCAATCGCGTTCATCTCGAAAGTCGTACCAGTCGCGGGATGGCTTGCCACCAATTGGGAGGTCACCACAATCCCAGCAATTGCAGCACATATCCCCGCAATCGTATAAACCCACACTTTGACGTTATTGACCTTGATGCCAGATAATTCTGCTGCTTTTTCATTATCACCGATCGCATACACATGACGACCAAAAGGCAGTTTTTTAGCGATATAAGCAATAACGCCCGCCATAATGAACATCAACCAAATAGCAATAGGAAGCCCAAATAGATAGCCAGAGCCAATAGCATCGAACCCAGTGTTTCCTAGCTCAGGGTTGCCCTGTAAACCCGCGAAGGTTTCGCCACCAGACAACAACATGGCCGCACCACGAATAATGTACATAGTGCCTAGAGTACAAATGAAAGGGGCAACTTTATAGCGCGTTATAATAAAACCATTTATGGCCCCAATGAAGCCGCCGATTATTATCACAACAGGGACAACAACCCAAACACTTGGAAAAATAGCAATTCCCAA
The DNA here is from genome assembly GCF_003314975.1 of Marinomonas aquiplantarum. Taxonomy (GTDB): domain Bacteria; phylum Pseudomonadota; class Gammaproteobacteria; order Pseudomonadales; family Marinomonadaceae; genus Marinomonas; species Marinomonas aquiplantarum. Next base: position 303,613 of record NZ_QNRF01000004.1, on the reverse strand, counting down.
CGGCTCAATCACTAAGCCATGAGAGATCAGGTAACCTGCCACCATGCCACAAAAACCCAATGTTGCACCGATGGATAAATCAATGCCTGCGGTAATGATGACAAAGGTAATGCCTAACGCAAGAAAAGCATTAATGGAAATATGCTTAATCATAATGATCAAACTGGCAGGGGCCAGAAAACCATCAACAGTCAAAGAGAAAAAGCCTAAAATAATAAAGAGCGCAATGAAGGTTCTCATTTTAAGAAGGATTAACCCAAGATTGCCGGAACGAAGTACATGGTTATTATTTTTGATATTCATAATTAAAATCCTTGAGCACTGGCATGAACTAATTGTGATTCATTCGTTTCGTCTCTCATTAAATCGGCCGTTAACTTGCCATTAGACATAACCAATATTCGATCAGAAACCGCCATAATTTCTTTTAAGTCCGACGTAGAAAACAAAATACCAATACCTTGCTCCGACAACTTAACCATCATTTCGAATACATCACCTTTTGCACCAATATCAATGCCTCTGGTTGGCTCATCCAATAACAGTACTTTAGGCTCTGTTAATAGAGCACGACCAATCACCACTTTCTGTTGATTACCACCGCTTAACGCTTGTATTTCAACTTGAGGTGAGGAAACTTTTATAGAGAGTTCATCAATTGTTTTGGTGACCGCTTCTTTTTCAGACACCTCATTGATGGCTAAGCCTTTTAGGCGCTTCCATAAACTCGACATAGACAAGTTATTGGCAACCGAGCTAATCGGAAAAATGCCAGATTGCTTTCTGTCTTCAGGAACCAAGCCTAACCCCATCTTAATGCGCTCAGAGGTACTCATATGGGTATTCACCTTTTGCTTGTCTAGCGTAAATTCGCCAGAAAAACGTTCCTTCCCCAGCAGACACTCGAATAATTCAGTTCGCCCCGCTCCCATCAAACCATAAATACCTACGATTTCTCCGGCTCTTAATGAAAACGAAACATCGTCTACTAGCGTGACTTCCGCTTCATTGATCAGATTAATGTGACTGGCCTGAAGCACGACCTCACCAAAAGAACGGTCTGCTGTTAAGAAATTGGTGACAGGCTCGCTACCCAGCATCTCACGAACAATCCAAGCAACATCAATGTCTTTAACCATGGCCTCTGATTGGAACTTACCATCCCGTAAAATAGTAATGTACTGGCCGATCTCCATCAGTTCTTCAAGCCGATGAGAAATATAAACAATAGACACACCCTGCTGGGTTAAATCATTAATCACCTCAAACAGAACCTGCACTTCTTTTTTGCTCAATGCCGATGTAGGCTCATCCAAGATGAGAATATCGACATCAGCAATTAAGGACTTAGCAATCTCCACCAACTGTTTCTGGCCAACCTTTAAATTGGCCACCAACTCATTCGGTGCGATATTTTGCTTCAATCGAGCCATTGTTTGCTTAGCGATGGTATTTTGATGGCGTTCATCAATAGGTGAAATGCCCTTTTGCTGCTCTCTTCCTAAAAACAAGTTCTCCGCCACCGTTAGATTTTCAGATAAATTCAGCTCTTGATGCACCATGCCAATGCCATGTTGAGCTGCGGAGCGAGGTCCTGTGATGTGAACTTTCTCGCCCTTCAAATAAAGTTGGCCATGCGTTGGTGATTGTACGCCGGAAATAATCTTCATTAAGGTGGATTTACCAGCGCCATTCTCTCCAATAATGACGTTCACCGCGCCTTGATAAACCTTATAAGTCACATGATCGAGAGCCTTCGTACCAGGAAACACCATACAAATGTCCTCAGCACGTAAAATGACGTTTTCATCTGAAATAGACATCACATTCCCTCTTTACTGATTTCTAGAGGCACCGCATGCATCACCTTATTCGCTTTTATTGTCACTGCTGCCAACACGCTTACAGGCTGATCTACCCAGCTACTATCGGGCTTTACTACCTGAGCAATGGCTTTTTTATTTAGAGATTTGGATAATTGTGCGAATTGAATTTGATTCTTGAATTGATTGAACGAAATCATCGATGCTGCATCACGAATGGAATTTCCTTTGATGATTTTTCCAAATTGTAATGCGATATCATAACCCGCCGAGTTTACGACGAGAGACGTTTTAAGTTTAGACTCGTCGAAGCGACTCACTACGCCTTGAAAACGTACGAAAGACACCACACTCGAGTCTTTTTCAATCGACGACAAGGCCACTGCGTTATGTTGCGCATCCTTTTTAATAGAAGGCCAAAGCTTATCGGCAATGGCATTCGGCGTCATATTCTTTAGCAGCTCAGCATCTGCCGCAGACATTGGAATAATGGGCTCACCATTTTCATCCAAATCCACCACATGACAGCCGACCAATCCCACCAAAGCAAGGCTCAATAAGAGGACTTTAAATACAGAATAGTTAGACATCATTGCTACCCTTGATACTCATTTAGCGTAAAAGAAAGCAGAAGCAAAACTTGGTTTGCTTCTGCTTAAGCCTTAATTCAAAGCAAACGTATCAAGCTGGTTAGCATTGGATTCATCAATCAAAACACAGTCCATCAGTTGTTTTTCAGGAACACCGGTTGAACCCGTTTCAATGTAACGATGGGCTTGAATGACCGCCATTTGAGCTTGATCCCAAGCTGGCTGTAAAACCGTCGCCTTGATGTTTGAATTCGCTAGAATGGAATCTCGAACATGATTACTGCCATCAAATCCCACCACGATTACATCATTACGACCTGCTGCTTTTAATGCAGCTTCCGCCCCCAGTGCCATCGTATCATTGCCGGCAATCACACCTTTAATATCTGGGTAAGCTTGAAGAATAGACTCCATTCGATTAAAGGCCTCAATTTGACTCCAATTAGCCGTTTGTTGAGCCACCATTTTTAGATCACTATAGTCATCAATGACATCATGGTAGCCCTGAGAACGTACACGAGCATTGGTATCAGATTCACGGCCAAGCAACTCTACGTAGGAACCTTCACCATCCATTAACTCAACAAACTTCTCCGCGCCCAGTTGCGCGCCTTGATAGTTATTGGAAACAATTTGTGAAATAGCCACGCCGGTTTTATTAATTTCACGGTCAATAAGAAAAGCAGGCACTCCAGCTGCTTTGGCTTTCTCCAGTGCGCCAATAGTCACATCTGCCCCAGCATTATCCAAAATAATGGCTTTGGCATTACGGGCAATGGCAGTGGAAATTAGCTGATCTTGTTTATTCGCATCATCATCGTGGGAGGCCACAAGCGTACTGTATCCGAGCGCCTCTGCTTTTTCCTTAGCGCCCATCGCTTCAGACTTGAAAAATGGATTGTCATGAGATGGCGTGATAATCGCAATCAAGCCATTTGCCGCAGCAATATTTGAGAAGGCAATTGATAGACCAAACAACGTAGTAGCAAGGATTTTTTTATTCATATTATTCTCCTTATTGAATATATATTCAATATTAGTTATTTATTCAAAGCAAAGTGTAATAAACACCTCAAGAGATGTCTATATCACTAGAGTAAAAAATCTAACGGTCTGATTTTTTATGTTGGAACCCCCAAAAATCCATTTTCCTTAAGTCACAGTAATAGAGAAAACCACCATCACTGAAACGATTACAACTCTTAAGCACTCTACTCGCGAGCACTCTGTCCTTGAAAACCAGCTGGCTATTTTAAAAAGCCAAGCGCGCTTTTTTTATCGCCAAAGACCACAACTGATAACGGTCTTGCCAATATTCATGCTTATCCTGTCTTGGTGAAAACAAAGTAAATGTATTCTCTAAATCTTCGAGTTCATCTTTCGATTGCCACCAGCCGATCGCTAATCCTGCCAGCAACCCAGCGCCCACTGCCGATACTTCGGCCACCTCACCGCGACGGATCGTAACGCCTAATAAATCAGCCTGAGCTTGCATAAGCCAATCATTCTGTGTTGGTCCACCATCGACACACAAATACTCTATCTTTTCCGGTAACTCATCTGAGATCACATTAAACACATCCGCGACTTGAAAAATTACAGACTCAAACGCCGATCGCGCAATGTCCGCTCGCTCTGTTGAGCTTTTTAGACCGCAAAAAACTCCTGTTGCCTCTAAATCCCAATAAGGTGCACCCAGCCCAGACAGAGCCGGTACAAAGAAAACGGAATGATTTGGATCCGCTTGTCCAGCCAGCTGACACATGGCCTCAATACTCTCCACGCCAAGCATTCGTCTAGCCCAATCTATCGCCGAACCAGTGTGAGTAATGTTGCCCTCAAGGCCATAAAATAACGTGTCATCCTGCCAAGCAATGGTGGTACTGATTTCATGACGAATGCTTGGTAATGTCGGCATGGCCGCCATCACCGAACTGCCCGTTCCATAGGTAGCTTTAACCACTCCGGCTTTATAGCCACCATGGCCAAATAGTGCCGCATGGGAATCTCCGATTTGAGAAGCAATCGGAATTCCAGACTTAAGTGAGCCAAACGTTTTTGTCATCCCGACAACCTGAGAAGAAGAAACCACTTCTGGTAACGTCTCTGAAGCAATGCCCAAACGCGCTAGAATGGTTTTATCCCACCCTTGCTCGCCAATATTGTAAAGTTGAGTTCGAGCCGCATTCGATGCATCTGTAACAAACACATCTTGAGTCATATTCCAGATCATCCAAGAGTTAACGGTACCAACACAAATCTCGCCTCTCTCCGCTCTGACATGACCATCAGGAATTTGCTCTAACGCCATTGACACTTTAGTGGCTGGAAACATGGGATCGAGCACCAAGCCAGTTGCATCTTGCACATAGCGACTAAACGTCTGATCCTGACGCAAGGTGTCACACAAAGACTCAGAGCGACGACACTGCCAGCTCATCACTTGGGTTAAAGGCTTGCCAGTACTTCGCTCCCAAAGAACAACAGATTCACGCTGATTACTGATAGCCACTGCGTCAATCGCCACATCGTCTTCCACAGAATCGATTGCCAAGGTGATAGAAGCTTTCATCTTTTCAATGATTTCAAACGGATCTTGTTCAACCAAACCCGCCGCAGGAAAACGAATCGATAGAGACGCCATCCCCTTACCGATCACCTCACCCTGCGGATTCAACAGCAAGGATTTAACATTGGTCGTACCTTCATCTATCGCAAGAATTACACGGCGCATTCCAGCCTCACTTTACATCGATGTTTCATTAATAAGTTGCTGACAAACCTTCACGATACCCGCACTGTCGATAGAAAGCATTTTTCGAGTATAAGGACGATCACCTGCCGCGGCGTAGCCGCCATCTTCAACACCCAATCGTACCAACTTTGCAGCTATCCCCTGTTCGGACATAAGTTCTGCCACGACACTTCCTAAACCGCCATTCACGTTGTGCTCTTCTACACTGACAACATGACGAGCGTCATTCAATTGATTGGCTAAACTTTGTCGATTCAAAGGACGAATTGACGATACATTTACCACAGCAACGTCCATTCCATCTTCTTTGAGCTTATCAGCTGCAGCAACCGCTTCATGCACAACCGACCCGAGTGCACAAATCACCACTTGCTGCCCCTCTCTTAGCAAAGAAGGTTCACCTGCAGTAAATTGAAATTCGGCATCGTGTAATACAGGTAAAGCTTTACCATCCATGCGAATGTAAACTGGCCCCTCATGCTGTATGGCGTAATCAATTATTTGCTTACACTCAACCGGACACCCTGGAGCAAAAATCTGAATATTGCCAAAGCCGCGCATCACACTAATATCATCAATTGAATGATGGGTACTCGCAAGCGGCCCGTAACTGGCACCAGAATTCAAACCAAACAACTTCACATTGGTGTTGTTATAACAAACATCCACCTTAACTTGCTCATTGCTTCGAGAAATCAAGAAAGGCGCGGCATTGCAGGTTACCGCAACTTTTCCGGCTAGCGCCAAACCGGCAGCCGTGCCAACCATCACTTGCTCTGCAATGCCAACATTGACCAAGCGATCTGGAAAAGCTTCAACAAACGGCTTTATTTTAGAGGTGGAAGTCGAATCCGCCACCACAGGTACCAAATCGACACCGTTATTCACCGCGTCGATGAAACACTGCACCATAACATTGGCTAAATGCTCACTGTTAGACATCGGCTAGCTCCTTCAATGCAAGATCAATTTCTTCACCTTTTGGCACCCTATGATGCCATTCTGGACGTCCCGCAATAAAAGACACACCAGCGCCTTTAGTAGTATTCGCAATCACTACATTTGGCTTGCCTTCGGCTTTTAGTCCCTCTAGCGTACTGACAATTGAAGCGACATCATTACCATCACACTGCGTCACCGAAAAACCGAACGCTTGCCATTTTGGGTCCAGCGGATCGGTTTTCATAATGGTTTCAGTCGGCCCTGCCAATTGCAGTTTATTCTTGTCATTAATAACAATCAGATTGTCGAGCTGATAATGCGACGCCACTAAAGCGGCTTCCCAATTACTGCCTTCGGCCAACTCACCATCACCAGTTAGTACATAAACCTTTCTCGAACGGCCATCACGCTTAGCGGCCAATGCCAGACCAACGGCTACAGGCAAGCCATGCCCTAGTGCGCCCGTATTTAATTCGACTCCTGGCGTTTTCTGACGAACAGGGTGACCAGGCAAATGTGAATCATTATGCTGATAGCTAGGTAACCAATCTTCAGGAAAATACCCCGCCTCAGCAAGGCAACAGTAATAACCGCCTGCCGCATGTCCTTTAGATTGGATGTAAATATCACGATCATCATCCGACAAACGGTCAGGAGCACAGTTCAATAAGCGAAAATACAAAGACGTCACAATCTCAACTTGTGAAAGATCGGCACCTGTGTGTCCACCAGCTGGACTGTCGGCATTAAGCCGAATGATTTTACGTCTAATCGATCGAGCTTTTTTCTCAAGCTCATCCACATCAAGCTGGAAAGGATTCATAACCCCTCCTATCTAAGATTAAAATTCCACTATGAATATATATATTCAACCAGAGACCAAAAAAAGACTCCAAATCTAGAGTCTGTTTGTTTATTGATCTTAATTTTGAATATATATTCATATTCGAATCTTTATTCTTGTACTTTATCTCAACCTTGTCAACACCTCCTCTAAAAAATGTCATGGCAAGATTTCCAAACTCAATAAACTAATTGTCATACTGATACCGTATAATGGTTGTTCACAAAGAAAAGCAGCGGAGTTAGGCTTTATGAATCTCGACCAAAACACACAAGACACGTTAATCAATATTTTACGTCGTACTGGCCAAGAGATTGTTATGCCACACTTTCGCCAACTCGACAGTCAAGATATCAAAGAAAAAACCAGTCGCAGTGATTTGGTCACCATTGCCGATCAAGCCAGTGAAGACTTTATTACCAAAGAAATTCAACACTGTTTTCCTGACTGGGCCATTGTCGGTGAAGAAGCTGTCGCTGAAGACCCATCAACCACGGACAAAATTAGCCGTGCTGATACTTGTGTCATCATTGATCCCATTGATGGTACTTGGAACTTCGCTCACGGACTTTCAGACTTCGGCATCATTTTAGCGGTCGTCGTCAAAGGCACTACTCGTTTTGGTGTGCTTTATGACCCAGTAAACGATGATTGGATTTATGCTAATAAAGGACAAGGCGCTTACTATCAAGCGACGACTCAGGCAGAGCGAGGTAACTACGCGATTCCTGAAACCGCCCCTGTCCCACTACATATTCAAGCAGACACACCGCTGGAACAACATGCTGGCATCATGTCGATTCATTCCTATGTCGGTGACAGAAAAAAAGACTTTGCGATCAAGGCCACACGCTTCGCTCGCATCAACAACCTGCCCTCTTGTCCGGCTTACCGACAGATGGCACTCGGGCACTTTCAATTTAGCCTAACCTATAAAATGATGCCTTGGGACCACGCAGCTGGGGTGCTGATCTTCACGGAAACGGGTGGTGTGTGCCGTCTACTCAGCGGCGAAGAATACAGTCCAAGCATGCTAGATGGCGAAATGCTCGCCGCTCAATCAGAACAACAATGGCAAGCGCTGGCGGAGTATTTTAGGAAATAGGCTGAACGCCCCGCTCTTTTACTCAACGTAATCTGTGACATAATGCTAAAACGTGCTAGGCCAAAGAGACGACAAAGATATAACCGAAGATAGTCAGCTAGCAGAACGTTGGAGACAACGGTTTCAAAACTATAAAAAAGTCTTACTGCAACTAAACGAAGCCGTAGAAGCCTACGACGAAAAATCGCCAAACATCATAAAGGAAGGCGTTCTACAGAGATTCGAATTCACTCACGAACTGGCTTGGAAAGTTTTAAAAGACTACCTTGAATACGAAGGTCATCAAAACATTACAGGATCAAGAACCGCGACAAGGCTGGCGTTTAACCTAGGTCTCATCCAAGACGGTCAAACATGGATGGACATGATCGAAAGTCGTAACAAAACGGTACACGCCTACGATGCGAGTATTCTTGGAACGGAATATTCAAAAGTACGGGAAAGTTACAACGCCTGCTTCATTCAACTGAAAGAAAAATTGTCTACCCTATGACCCTTTCCAAATTCGGCATTCCAACAAACTTGTTACAAAAAATGTCTGAGACCTTTTCAAAGTATCCAGACATTGAAAAAGTGACTCTGTTCGGCTCCCGCGCCACAGGCAATTTTCGTAACGGCTCAGACATAGACCTTTCTATTTCAACACCAAAAGAAGACATCATCCCCTCTCTTCGTATTGAACTAGACGACTTAAACAGCCCCTACATGATCAACTTGGTGGATGAGAAAAATCTCACCAACCAAGCCCTGTTAAAACAAATTCGAGAATCTGGTGTGGTTATTTACTCCCACTAACTTTCTAACGTTACCTAAAGCGCTTATCGTAGTCCGAATGGTTCATACAGATATACGGTCCAGTAGAAACCCTCGAAAGCCTGACAACCAATCGATAACACTTATTCAACTTGCAACTTATCCAGTCTTTCTTGTTTGATAGCTTTTTCCACCTTCTGGATCGCTTTCCTAATTTAAGTAAATCTGAGACTTCTTGACGTGCCTTTTCTCGCAACGAAAAAGGAATTGACTCGAGTCCATTTATAATCTGCTTCATCATAAATTCCTCCTCAAACCATCACCGAAGGAATAAGCTGGTAACGCTGCTTAAACCCAGAGATGTTAAAAGGAACCTGACTCAGTGCTTTTTCAACACCCGCAGTCAAAATCGAATTACTGACGATGTAGCCGCAACCTGCATCGGAATTTTGGTAAAAACGCCCTTCTGGATTGATCATCAAATACGTATGCGTCATGGCATCATTGTCTTCTTCTACAATGATGCTAGATAGCGCAGAATGTCGCTGAACATAAGCTTGATACTCAGCCTGAGTAATCGTTAACTGGTGATCATGCACAGGCAAAACACGTAACAACTTCCATTTGTTAGGCTTAATTTCACTCATCAGACCAAACAAACTGTCATTGCAGTTCACAGCATTTACCACTGTGTTTAGCTTTAAAACGCCCGTCGGGTTCAACGACCGATAACGGGCGCACATCTGCACCAATTGTTCAGCATCAATCCAACGTTTTTTGCGATCAACACGGCCAATACCCTGTGCCAAAGCATGATCCGCGGTATCGTAACTCATCCCTAACACATCCAAAGAGGGTGCTAATTCATCCAAAATATCCTCAGTAAGATAATGTCCATTGGTAATCAAAGACGTGCGAAAACCTAACTGATTCGCAAACTTAACAGCATCCAAAAAACGTTGCCCGAGCAACATAGGCTCACCGCCAGCAAAATTAAGGCGTACGTTCTGATAACCCATTTCAGACTGCAATGGATTAGGACGTAGGAAATAGTCTGCAAGATTTTGTAGAAGGGATTCCACTTGCCCTGACAAACGATGAAGCTCATTTTTGGCTTCTAAGTCATCCCAAGTGGCATAGCAGTAGCTGCACTGATAGTTGCAGCTTTCTGTCATGTGAAAATTGATAACCAGTTCGGTCTTTGCCGTTTGTGTGTTTAAATCCTGTGCACTTGAAACTCGTAAGTTTGAATGAAGCGTTTTCGAAATAGATGTTTTCATGTTGAACCTCCGTTTTTTGTCAACGGGATCTAGATTCAACTTGTGCACTGCACAACATAGTAATTATTTCATGATTATTTTTCTTGGAAGCGACTGCCAGTCGCCATTAATAAAAGACAATATCAGCCGTCATCAGCTGATATTGTCTCAAGTAATATGATTTAGAGCTTATTTACACGCACCTGGTACACGACATGCGCAAGATGATGGAACATGACATGCATGATCACTACAGCGTGCTGCCTCAACACTCTGTTGGCTAAATAATGCATCAGTTGGGTACGAGCCAAAGTGGGATTCATACAGCTCAATCGTCTCATCAAAAGCAGCTTGAAGAGCTCGCTGATCGTCATCGCCATATATGCCAAAATACGGATAATGATGCAGAAACGAACCAAATAGCATCATGCAGTCTTCGGCATAAGATTTTGTATCTAATATATGCTCATGCCAAAACTTATCGACGATCTTACTTGGAACAAAAGAGACTTTTGGATAGAGAAGCTTTAGTGTTAGAAACTTCTTATACTCTAACTCTGCAAAGTCACACATTTCATCGCTCCAAGTGGCCTCGGCTGACTTGGTAAGTTTCCATTTTAGCTTCTGAAAATTAATCGCATGCACTGATTTATTAATACCATCAGCTGCGTTTAAATCTGACGCCAATGTGATTGCTTGCTGCCCAAATTGCTTTTGAGTAGCAGGTGTAGCTAAAGTGAATGTTTTCATATTGAACCTCCGTTTCGTTGTCAACGGGATGTTGCCAACAAAACCAAGGTTGAATTTGTGCACTGCACAACAAAGCGATTTCTAACTATTTTTTATTTTTTATGCGAGGCCTTAAAGACCACGCATAAAATCTAACAAATCATCCACTTCTTCCGCTTCATGGATTTTCTTGTCTATCTCCGCCTTTAGCTCGGCAACACCCGCTAAATTTATATCCAATTGACTGATCAAAGCTTGAGCCTCAAGCCATTCACCATCCAAGTATTTCATTAGAATACTGTCCATTGGCTCAAGCACCGCCGCTTGAGCCAACAAGACACGAAGCAAAGAGCCGTTACTGCCAAGCGTAGCTTGAGGCAAGGTTTTAAACGGATTCGGTAAACGGTTCGCCCTAAGGTCAAAATCCCCTTCGAGACAAGTAACAAAAGTCGTCGTCTTGCTACTAGAAAGAGCGATCCCCGCCAGCGAATGCTGGCGAGTGAACATGGCTTTCACGACCTCGGCACATTGAGCGCGTTTTTCAGGCTCACAGAAAATCGCTTTCACTTCCTTTGAATCGGTAAAAATAGAGCTCAACAACATAGCGTTAAACAAGGTATCCAGCTCTGTTTCAGGGATAAACTTGCTCTTCTTATGAACAATTAAATCCTCTTTAAAAGTCAAAAGGCCGTTGCGCAAAAAAGAATTTGCCTTGGTTCGTAACGAGGGAACCTCTCTCAGCATGTCTGAACCAAATAACAGTCTCAGCGCCTCAGGAATACTGTAAAATCTAGAGTCCACAATACGCTTCTTCTAAAATGTCAGAAGTATCCGTTCGTTTTAACTGAGACTCAGTCAGATTGGTACGAGCAATCGCTTGAGCCATTTCTAGTACATTATTTTTTGAATAACGACAATAACCAGCACTTTCTCGGTATTGCACAATAACGCCAAGACAATAACCCGTACGAATACCTTCTGCCAAAGACGTACGCTGAGATGCTAGAAACTTCGCTTCACCATGCGCATCATAAATATCAACGACTTCTTGGCAAGCACTCACTAAAAAATCAGCGCCTTTCTTTAAAGGAATGTCACTACGGGAAAAGGCATGGCTACTTAACGCCAAAGACAACAACACGAATACAACACGATTATTTAAAGTCATTTTAAAATCCCTTTCTTATTTGTTATCTGTCTTATCTAAATGAAAAGAGCTTGAATGTGAAGAGTCTGTTTCGTTCATATTTGAATCCACAGAACCTTTTTCAGAGTGAGTAAAGTCATTTGATTGATCTGGTTCAGACACAACCTCTTCTTGCTTACCGCTCATTTTTTGCAACCAACCCAACTTTGGCAAAGGGGCAAAAGCATACAAGGCTAACATAGTGAAAATTGCGTTGGAGAAATACTGTAAATCAGAGTGCTCATCAAAAACAGAAAGGCTAATTTCACCGCGATCAAACATCACCAGCATAAGCACAAGTAAATAAATAATCGATGAAAACGCCACAGAGACAGCAGACACAAACACATAAGATTTTAAACATGGCCAAAGCGTCACACCTTCTGCTTTACTGCGCCTAAAGAAACGCACCGTCACAAAAATAAAAGTAAGAATAACCACTGCTTCCAAATTATCTAGCTCATTGAGGCTAAAACTGAATATAGCGTCACTTGATTCATCATAAAAAGGTGTGGTTAGAACATCCAACACAGTCAACACACACACAATAAATGAAAACACGTATAAAAGAACTCGCATTAAAACAGAGGCAAGGAATCCGAAGAAAGAATCGATGGAAGTGAGTACTTTTTTTATCGTCGATGACATAGTTTATCCTTTTTAATAATGAGTTAGCTTTCTATTAGGGTATTTTAAAAGTGATATTTATTTAGCCGTTTTCTTCCCTACTTTCTTCGCGGCCTTGGCAAGGGCGTCGCTTTCGGCGCGGGCGGCGGCGATTCGTTTCAGCAGTTCGTCGGCGGGTTCGTCGGTTGGATCTTGCGGCACGAGTTCACCACGGAAGGCTTTGGCTAGGATGGATTGGGTGAGTTTATCGACACGCTGTTGGGCTTTTTGCACTTGTTGTTCGATGGTGTCGGCAAAAGCAAAGTATTGATCCACAAGACGGACGATTTCGGTTTGTTCTTTAAGAGATGGCACAGGAATTATTGCATTTCTACATTGTGATAAAGATATATTAACTTGGCCTACACTACCTTTGGTGTCAGGCATAACTTTTCGGACTAGCTCACCTTCGCGTAAAACGTAGTATAAAAATTTATGCGACAAAGTATTTTCATCGGTTCTAAATAGAGTGATAGCCTGATTGATGTTCCATTCAGGAAATTGATCTGTGAGAATTGCGACCTTGCCAAGTGGTGGGCCAACTATATTCATTAGCACATCGTTAGGAAGCGCTATAGATCTTCCTAGAGCGCCGCTATGGACATCCTTTGTGACAAATTGAGGCTTATAATCAAAGCTTATTTCTTGCTCAACGATGTTATAAACTTTTAAGAAAGGAATAGTACCGCCTTGATCGAATGGATTATTTCTAGGTGTAGATCCGCTTTGAACTTTAGTGCAGGCTTTTTCAGCAGCCTCAAACGACCATGAACTTAATGACAGATGCGTTTTCTTTCGCCACCCCTCACTCAATTTCCCACTAACAGCGGCGGCGAGGACGGATTGGCGGAAGCGTTTGAGGATGGCGGGGATGCCGTCGAGGCGGGCTTTGATGGTGTCCACCTGCGCTAAGACTTGATCCAGTTTTTCGACAATGCGTTTTTGTTCGGCAAGTGGGGCGAGCGGTAACGGAATTTTATCTAAATTTCCTCTAGTTAACTTTGGCTGAGCTGATCCTGTAACCCAAGGAGTTAAATCTAATGAATCTATGTATAAGCAAATATATAAACTCGGCATATTAGCCAATGATCGTAATGAATGAGCATGATTGTTAACCCAATACTTTCCTTTAGCAATAAAAGCTAAAGGTTTTGATTTGGATAAAAGGTTAGCGCCATCCTCTCCTACTAAAATATGATCGCCTTCATGAGTAAAATCATTAAGTGAATCTATTTGCCCAGTCGCACCATAATATGGATATTGACCTTGAATTTCAGAACGTTTCTTTAATGATATTGGCTCCCTTAAATTATTCACATTAAGAACAGCAACTCCAATCGTCGTCTCAACCCACCCCTTCGGCAATTCGCTCACGCTTGGCCTCCAAATAGCTCACCTTGGCCTTTTTGATTGCCTTGCTCTGGATTGCCTTCGACGGCTTTTTCTTCCAATCCAAAGGAAGCTTCTAGCAGTTGTTTTTGCGCTTCGGCTTCGTCATCGGCGCCGAGGGCTTGCATGAGTTGGTAGAGTTCACTCATGGCTTCGGTGAGTTCCGCCATGGCTTCGCCTGCCAGTATGTCTGGCTCGGGCAGGTTTTCCGAGTTGCTGGCTTCGAGGTCTTTGAGCCATGTGATGTCTAGGCTGTCGCCTTTTTGCTCGCGAATGTAGTCACGGCTGAATTTGCGCCAGCGGGCGTTGTCAACGCCTTCCTCTTCACCCAGCCCTTCAATCTCGCCAAGCTGCTGGCTTTTCCCAGTAAAAACGCCCTCTTCCCGTGGTGATTGGCCGTTGGCGTCTTCCCCGTAGGCGGCAATGAAAGCGTCAAAATGGGCGTCGGTAAGCATGCGGCGTTTGCCAAAAGTTTGCATGTTGGTACGCATGTCGTAGACCCAGGTCTCTTGAGTACAGTTGGTGTCTTGTTGTGGGTTGTCTGGTGTGCCTTTTTGGAAAAACAGTACGTTGGTTTTCACGCCCGCGGCGTAGAAGATGCCTGTGGGTAACCGTAAAATGGTGTGCAGGTTGCACTTGTTCATTAGGTCGCGGCGAATGTCGGTGCCTTTGCCGCCTTCGAATAATACGTTGTCGGGAATCACCACCGCCGCGCGGCCACCGGGTTCCAGTGTTTCAACTATGTGCTGCATAAAGCACAGTTGTTTGTTACCCGTTGGGTGAACAAACTTACGGGTAATGTTGCTACTCGACGCGCTGCCAAACGGCGGATTAGACAAGACCACATTGGCTTTGGGCACACTTTCGCCATCCGCGCCCAAGGTGTTGCCCAAACGAATCGCGCCGTGTTCGCTGTCGCCTTCGATGTCGTGCAATAAACAGTTCATCAAGGCAAGGCGGCGAGTTTCTGGCACTAACTCTAGGCCAATAAAAGCGCGCTCCATCTGGAACGTTTGAATGTCGTCGGGCAAGTCGTCTAGGTTGTTGCTGTGGGCTTTGATGTATTTGTCGGCTTCGATCAAGAAGCCTGCTGTGCCTGCCGCTGGGTCTTGAATGATTTCGCGCGGTTGCGGTTTCATCAGTTCCACAATGGCGCTAATCAGCGGGCGCGGCGTGAAGTATTGCCCCGCGCCAGATTTGGTTTCGTTAGCGTTTTTCTGTAACAAGCCTTCGTACATGTCACCAAAGTCGTCGCGGCCTTTGCCTGTGCCGTCGTTGTCGTACCAATCCAACTTGTCCATGTTGGTGATCAATTCGGTCAATTGCGCAGGTTGTGTAATGGTTGTAGTGGCGTTCAAAAAGATGGCTTGCACGATGGCATGATGATCGCCATCTAGCTTGTTTAATAAGGTTTTGTAAAAGCTGTGTTGTTCTATGCCAATTTTGCTGGTCAGATCTTTCCAGCGGTAGCCTTCAGGCAAGAGATCTTCGTCTTGGCCGGTTTGTTCGCACATTTTTAGAAACAGCAAAGACGCCAGTTCGTTGACGTAGTTTTGGTAGGACACACCGCCGTCGCGAAGGTTGTCGCACAGCTTCCAGAGTTTGGCGACCAGCTCGTTGTTGTTCATAAAACTTCTCTATGTTGTAACACTAGTAAATAAGAGCGCTTTAGCCATGTTGGGCTAAGGCGCATCAAGGTAATAGTTGGTGCGTATGATACCGAGCTAAGCCAGCTCGTCCCAGATATACTCGTTAAATTTTTGCAGAATCTCGTCCAGTTCATTGTCGAAGGCGTCTTGCAGTTTGCGTTTGCCGCCATCGCGTTTGTAATTGCCGATTTTATAGACATCATCGTCCAATACGACCTTGTCTTTTATCGAGCTGGCGAGACGATCCAGCCATTTGATTTGCACTGGGTTCCAGTCGTTTTCGCTTTTTATGCGCTCAAGGGCATGATCGACACGCACGTCAAAGGGCAAGAGTTGTGGGTTTCTCATGCTGGCACGGCGAATGTGCCCGACCAGCTTGGCGGCAATGTCTTGGTTGGTTTTCTGTTTCCACGCGGTTTGCAAAGCGGATTCGTCAAAGTGCTTGGCATCGAACCATTCTTGCAATTCCACCAGCCCCTTGCGGGTGAGATCTCGCGGCCGATTAACCACCGCATCGAGCGCCGCCAGTTGGTTGATGTTGTCTTTTACCAGCCGATCAAAAGCATCGAGGAAGTCGTCGGGCTGGTTGTAATCGCCATACAGGGTTTCCACGCCAATCACCTTGTCTTCGATATCGGTAAAAATCGGGCGATCTCGCAAGCTGTTTATCGTGCGTTTTAAACCTTCGATTTGCTCGATCACAGTGGGTAACTTGGCAAAATACTCGGCGGATTGCTTCGCGCCTTGGCTTTTTAGGGTGTTGGCAAACTGGGCAAAATCACAGCCAACCACGTTGGTTAGGCGTTCATCCAATTGCTGCACTTGCTGTTCGACCTCGCGGCTGCGATCTTTTTGGTAATTCGCTTGGGTGATCACTCGCTGTAATTTGGACACCAGCTGTTCATGGCTGTTGTCGGCAAAAGATTTGTCGTTACTTTCGATCACTGTGTAGGCTTTTTCGTCGCGGATTTCGGCCACCAAGGTCGATAAGCTGACGTTAGGTCGCACCACAACGGCTTGCATGGTGTCGACGGATTCCAGCGTAGCAAACACGTCTACGGCATCAAAAATACGGAAACTTGTTTTGCCGACTTCGGGACACAAACGTGTGGCGCGGCCTTTCATTTGCTCGTATAAGATGCGACTGCGCACTTTGCGCAAAAACACCAGATTGCAAATGCTGCGAATGTCGATGCCCGTGGTTAATAAATCGACGGTGACGACGATGTTCGGCAGGCGTTCTTTTTCAAAGCGGGTGATCAGGCTTTGTACCTTGTTAGCGTCTTTGTCGGCGTTGCCCGTGATCTTAATAATGGCGTCGTGTTCTAAGTTGGCGTATGTCGGGTTGCCTGATTGTCGAAAGGCGTCTCGTAACGTTTCAACCACCATGTCGGCGTGTTCGTTATTGACACAAAAAATGAGGGTTTTCTGCTGGCTGTTTGGGTCAAGCCAGTTGGTCAGTTCTTGGCAAATGGCCTTGGTAAAATTCGGCGCGATGATTTGCTTGTTGAAATGATCGACCTCGAAGTTCTGCTCGTCTTCTAGTTCATCCAGTTGTAAATCGCCAGTGACAGCAAGACGTTGAACTTGCTCGCCTTTGGCAAAAGCAATGCCTTTGGTGTTGAGCTCGGTATTAATTTTAATCGGCGGCTGATAGTCGTTTAAGTAGCCATCAATCACGGCGGTGCGGTAAGAATAATTAAAAATCGGGCGGCCAAATATCTCGGTAGTATGCAAGACTGGCGTGGCGGTCAGCGCCAGTTTGAATGCATCAAATTGGTCGATCACGCGGCGATAGGCCGAGATATAATCTCGCTGATCACGAAATGCCAATTCCCCTTCGGTTTGCTCTTTGTCGAGAATATAGCCTCGGTGGGCTTCGTCTATGATAATGGCGTCGTACAAGCCAACAGGGATAAATTCGTCATTTTGCAAAACGCGCTTCACCAAGGATTGCACGGTGGCAACGTGAATTTTGGTGCTGTCTTCTGGGAAACGATCAGTCAGCCCTTTGATGTTAAAAATGCTATTAAAGGTTTGCCCTTGAATGCGGGTGTCGTCGAACGAACCAACCGCTTGATTGCCCAAGGAGCGGCGATCCACCAAGAACAACACACGTTTAAACCGCTGGGATTGGATCATGCGATACATGATGGCGATGGCGGTGCGGGTTTTGCCTGTACCCGTTGCCATGGCCAGTAAGGCACTACGATTTCCTGCGACGACGGCTTTTTCCACGGCACGCACCGCGTCTTCTTGATAGTAACGCAAGCCCAATTCGCTCATGTCGGCATGGGTGGCAAACCAGTTGTTTAATTGACCGATGTTTTGATTAAGCTTGCTTAGCAACTCGTCTGGGGTAAACCATTGAGGCAAGGCATCCGGCTGGTTGGTTGCTAATCGCGTGTCCCGATACCAAATGCCGCTTTTGCTTTTTACCGCGGCGCTGTAACCACGCCCATTAGCAGAGAAGCAAAAAGGAATATTATAGCCAGTGGCATTATATTGGTTAATTCTTAGCTCGCTGACCTGCGCCATCATCTCATCATCATTGGCAGCGCGTTTAGCCAATTCGTTTTGGTACGCCAGGACATCAAAGGTTTGGCTGTAGCGGTAGGCTTCGTTGAGTTTGCTAGCAACATCTATGTTGTAACGCTTGGCTTCCACCACACCAACGGGCGTAAGACCAATAAACAAGACGTAATCGGCAAAACCTACCTTGTTTGTTTCGTCGATTCCCGTTGGCCATTCGGCAATCGCCATGTTACGGCCGATTTGTGGACGCGTGCCATTACTGTGTTTGAGATTCTGAGTGTCCGCATCCCAACCCGCAAGGCGCAATTGCTCGTCGATCAAATAGCGGGTTTCTTGTTCATCTAAATTGAGCTTGTTTTGGCTCGCTTGAGTCTTGGCTTGGCTGTGGAAAGTTTTACGGTCTTCTTCGGTTAAACTGGTTAATTCATCGTCTTTGGCTTTCAGTTGAGCTTCTAAGGCGGCAATGCGTGCGTCGCTTTGGGCTTGGGTTTCTTGCTTGGTACTTTCAAAAACCGACAAACGGCCTTTTAGCTCGGCTAATTCGGTTTGCTGTGCTTCAATCTCAGCTTGGCTTTTATGTTCATTTTGCAAAGCGGCTTGCTCGGCTTTCATTAAGGCCTGTTTAAGTGAGCCTATTTCTTGTTGAAACGCCTGTTGAGTTGCTTGCTGATCTTGCTTACTGGGTAATTGAAATAACGGCGAGGGGAAATCTTTGTCTTGGCTAATCAAGCGGTAATACCAAACCGCTAAACGAAACGACAACCTCAGGCACATTTCGGCGTCGTTTAAATCATTATGGTATTTATGAACCGCTTGGTTGCCAATGCTACGAAGTTTATGAAACACATCCAGAATGGTTTCATCTATTTTCGTTTTACGTTGAATTTCTTCGAGCAATTTAAACTGGGTTTCTTGTGGGTCAATATTGAGCAAGGTGCCAAGATGATTCGCCACGTATTCGCCAAAAATTCGCAACTTAACGAGTGTAGTATTCGGATCATCTGGGTAATTATTCTCAGCCGCTTGAGCAATGGATAGCAAAAGGTCATTGTGACCTTTGAGAAAAGCAAAGTTGGATTGGAGTTTTGTCATGTTATTTTCGAAATCCCTTCACCGATACACACCAAAGTAGTATTAGTCTACCCCTTTTTTTCTACCAAATCTTAGAACATCCAAAGCATAACCAAGCTTAAAACACATGTATATTATTGAATTGCTTCATTTTGTAGCAAGTATATACACTCACCAAGGGTGTTGCTGAAAATACTGAGCGAGAAAGTCAATCAGCGCTCTGACTTTGGGTGACAGGTGTTTTCGTGATGAATAGAGCGCATAAATGGTTAAGTCTTTGGGTCGCCATTGCGGCAATACTTGACACAATTCGCCACGCTGTAGATAGGGATTGACCAGATAAGTTGGCTGCATGGCAATGCCCATGCCTAATAGACAAGCGTGTAACAAGGCGGAGGTTTCGTTGCAGGTTAAACGGCAATGAGTCTCAACCGACACCATGGTTTTATCCAATGACGATGTGTCTAAAGAAGCCACTTTGTCATTCAATTTATTGCTCGAAAGATGCCAAATGGTTTGTTCAAAGTTCTTGTAACCTAAACAATCATGGTGCTTTAGGTCTTCTGGCTGGAGAATGAGCGCCTTATCGGCTTGCGCAAGGTATTGCGGTGATGCAACCAAGACAGACTCACATTGAGCAATGGGTTTACCTATCAGCGAAGGGTCGGGATTTGAGGCAATGCGTAAGGTCAAATCGATACGTCGTTCTACCAAATCTGCTGTAGAATCCGCTAAATCCACATCCACTTCCACTTGCGGATGCAAAGCCATAAATTCTTTTAACGCCGGCATCAGCTGAGCATAGCCAAATGACATACTGGTCGCCACACGAATCGAGCCAGACAGTTCATCACTCTGCTCGGCAAGACTGGATAATCGCTCAGCCTGTTGATACCAAGAAGTGATCTCAGCCAAGTAAGCTTCTCCGTCGCTAGTGAGCGACACCTGTCGTGTGGTGCGATGCAGTAATCGTCGCTGCAACCAAGTCTCTATGGTATCAACGTAACGGGTCACCATGGGGCGAGACATGGCTAGGCGTTCCGCGGTTTTGGTAAAACTGCGAGTTTCCGTCACATCAATAAAAACTTTTGCCGCTAGCACTCTGTCCATTGTTTTGTCTCTGACGGTAAATTTAGGGCGATTCCATTTGAACAATATAAGAAACAACCTGGATCATTTTTGACTATTTTTCAGCACTAATCAAGAGAGTAAGCTTAGTAGAATGATTTTCTATAAGGACTCACAATGCACCGTATTCATTATTTCTTTGACCCTATGTGTGGCTGGTGCTATGCAGCTTCACCTCTATTACAAACGCTGGCTGAATCAGCGCAATTCGATATTCACTACTACCCTGGTGGTATGATTCCGAAACGTGCTATCGACCTAGGTTTTCGCCAACATATTGTGCAAGCGGATCAGCATATAGCCAGAATGGCTAAGGTAACATTTGGCCAAAAATACCAACAAAGAGTCACCTCCGGTGCCGAATTTATTCTGGATTCGTATTTACCAACGCAAGCATTTTGGGCTGGGCAAACACTGGGCTTCAAGGCACAGACTATGCTTGGACATTTACAACACGCGCACTACATTGAAGGCATGGCGCTTCATCAAGAAGACCAATTACAAGCTCTCGCACAACAATTAGGCATAGAAGAATCCGCTTGGCAAGCTGCCATGCACGAAGTAAAAGAGCATTCTCTAAAGAATATTCAGTACAACCAGAAAATGATGAATACTTGGCAAGTATCTGGGTTTCCGACTTTATTTTTACAAAACAAAGATCAACTAATTCGTCTTCAACACAGCCAATATTATGGCCAACCCGATGCCTTTTTAGAGTATGTCACAGACTTGCTTAAATAATAACAGCGGCTCAAAAAGAACGGCTTCACAAAAAAAGCCTTTCGCTAAACGAAAGGCTTTCACACTTTGTATGACAGGTAACTAGTAGAGTTACAGAGACCAAGCAAAGGTTAACGTGCCATATCGTAAGTATTTATCTAATTCTCTGTCACGAGAGTCACCATTGATGGAAAAGGGTGTATTGATAGCAAAGGCCAAAGAAGCGTCACCCCAGGAATAACTTAACCCTGTAGAGAAAATATTATTCTCATGGTCATAATCAATCGAACGGCTGTCTCTGAAAGTATTACCGTCCATGAAGATTTGATTGAAGTCATAACTGAATAATGCACCGGCAAACACAAACCAGCCGTGATCAATGGCGATTGGGTTCGAAATACGATTGCTAGACAATAAAATACTGGCAAAAGAGTTCTCCATTCGGTTGCCATAGCGCCACACTACGCCACTATTGACACCACTCCTAATGGTTCCGACGTTCACCCCGCCCCCCACTAGCAAATCCATATTGCCACTTTCCGATACCCAAGCACGCCAAGTTCGACTTCTTGAAATCATGAAAACAGGTTCGTTTTTTAACTGAGTATCCCAGCCTTTCGGGTCTTGTGCGCCAATCATTTTATGAATGGTTTTCTGCGTCTGCTTCCCTAAAGCCAAGGGGCCAACTACACCCAATGTCGTGCTGATTTTATCCGCATAATCGGCACTCACTGAGATATAGGTATTGGTATAACTCAATAATCCAGCATAGGGGAACGAACCTTCAGGCGGATTAGTCAAAGTTAAGTCACTAGGCGTCATCAAGGTTTGACTAAGGCTGTGCGCCTTGACGGTCGTTAAAGCAGGGCCGCTTGGCATGCTCCACATAAAAGGTTTTACCCATATATCTGGATTTGGCACAAAGCTTGGTGCTTCATCAATTTCGTAAGAAGACAAATAAAGACCGTTGGTGTAGCCATTGTCTTCGTTGACAAAAAAGTCATTATCTAACGTAACAGACATCCAGTCGGCTTTCGCATACCCGTTCATAGAAGTCAGCATTGTTGCCCCTATCAGTAGGCAATTCATTACGACAGGAACAGCCCTCTTCTTAGCAACATCATGTAAGGCAATATGTCTTACTGCGTTTAGTCTGGTCATTATTCATTCAAACCTGTTTGAAATTCGAGTCAATCTATATTGCCTTATAGTATAAATGAGCGTCTTCCAGACTAGAGTAAGCAAGAGGTATAAGAATAAGAAAGTAAATCGCGGTTTTGTGCATAGTATTCAAAATATTGAGAAGACGTGTAATAAAAGTGGCTTAAAAAAGTATTTTAACTATGTCTTTCCAGTAAAAAGCCGCACCTTGGAACGAGCAAGATGCGGCTTGATTAAACATCAATAATGGATAAGGATTGATTTAAAGTAATGGCTCTTTAGAAGATTAAAAAACCTAAAGAAATAATAACGCCAGAACCAATCAGTGCCATCAGACAGTAACCCATGACATCTTTCGCTCCCAACCCAGCAATCGCCAAGGCAGGCAACGCCCAAAAAGGCTGAATCATGTTAGTCCAAGCATCTCCCCATGCTATCGCCATGGCCGTTTTCGCAGCATCAACACCCAGCGCGGCACCAGCGGGCATCATAATTGGCGCTTGCACTGCCCATTGACCACCACCAGATGGCACAAAGAAATTCACAATGCCAGCACTTAAGAAAGTAAACAGAGGGAAAGTTGTCTCATTGGAGATAGACACGAATGCCTGTGAAATTACACCAGCCAGTGATACACCAGAATCTCCCGTTGCCGTCATCATCCCCATGATGCCTGCATAGAAAGGGAACTGCAGCAAAATACCAGAGCAGTTACGCGCGCCTTGAGAAATTGAATTAAGTAAACTCTTAGGTGTGCCATGCAACAAGATAGCGGAAAACAGGAAGGTGAAATTCACAATGTTCAAATTAAGCGCGAAGCCGTTCGTAACAAAGTAATAAATGATATAGGCAAAGCCCATTACACCCAGAATCCATGACAAAGTACGGCTATTTTCTAGGCGCTCTGCCGGTGTCATTTTACTTTTTTCTGTCACCTCAGCTTCTGTCTCTGCCAACAGTTCAGCATCTATGGTGATGGTGTCTTGAGGCGCGGGATGCATTAAACGGTTTAATAATGGAATAGAGACAAACATAACAGCAAGAATCGCCAAGTTCATCGTGGAAAAAATGGTTTCTGATGTTGGAATCGCTGCTGTTACGGCACCATTTGTCACCGTCTCAATATTTTTTCCACCAGCAATAGACAACGGAACAGAACCCGATAATCCACCATGCCAGAATAAGAAACCACTGTATGCCGAAGCAATCAGCAAACGATAATCAACGCCTTTCACTCGTGCAGCAATTTCACGAGCAAAAATCGCCCCAACAACCAAACCAAAACCCCAGTTCACCCAACAAGCCATTGCACTGATTACGGTGACTAAGATAATCGCCTGTCCCGGCGTTTTTGCAGCCCCAGCTAACATGGCTAATTTACGCTTAAAAGCTGGCGCACTGGCCATAGCATGACCTGTCACAACGACCATGGCCATCTGCATAGAGAAACTCAGTAAGTTCCAAAAACCGCCAGCCCAAGCATTGACCACCTGCATTGGTCCTTGTCCCGTACTTGGCATAACAAACAAGAACACCACAATCGTTAAGACTATAGCGAAAATAAAAGGGTCAGGCAGATAGCGCTGTAGAAGTGTGACAAAGAACTGACTGACTTTTTGTAGGCCTGTCTTTTTTTGTTCTAATGTATTCATCGGTATATCCTATTTTTATATTTTTTGGACAGCAAAAAAGTAAGGAAGACGACTAAACGCCTTCCTTACTGGAATTTCGCTTTAATTAGATTCCATTATTTGATGATTTTATCGTTATCGAGAGATCAACATAGCGACGCCCATACCGCCTCCGATACACAGGGTCGCCAACCCTTTATGGGCATCTCGACGAGGCATTTCATGAACCAAGCTGACCAAAACTCGACAGCCTGAAGCACCTATTGGGTGGCCAAGAGCGATAGCGCCACCATTTACATTGACTTTTTCTGGGTCTAAGCCCAATTCTTTATTGACACATAAGGCTTGTACAGCAAAGGCCTCATTGGCTTCGATTAAATCCAGATCGGCAACTTGCCAATGCGCCTTTTCAAGTACTTTTTGAGTCGCAACGATTGGACCCGTTCCCATGATTTCAGGTTCGACACCTGCACCACTGGCTGCTTCAATCACCGCCAAAATAGGCAAGCCTAAACGCTCCGCTTCTTCATCAGAGGTCACCACCACCATGGCAGCACCATCGTTCAAAGTCGATGCATTGCCCGCAGTCACAGTGCCATCTTTAACAAAGGCTGGACGAAGTTTTGCTAATGAATCTAAGCTGGTATTAGGGCGGATTTGCTCATCTGCTTCGACAATGACAGGATCACCTTTACGCTGAGGGATCGTAATAGGGAGAATTTCTTCGGCAAAACGTCCCGACGTTTGAGCTTGGGCCGCTTTTTGTTGAGAGTGCACAGCAAATGCGTCCTGCTCGTCGCGATTAATATGCCAACGATCGGCGATATTTTCGGCGGTTTGTCCCATATGATAATCGTTGAAAGCATCCCAAAGTCCATCAACTACCATGGTATCCAGCAATTCCCAAGAGCCCATTTTTTTACCATTGCGACTACTTGGCAGAACATGAGCCGCTTGACTCATGCTTTCTTGACCACCAGCGACCACCATAGCAGAGTCACCACTCAACACAGATTGCGCCGCTAACTGCACCGCTTTTAAACCTGAGCCACACACCTTATTAATGGTCATCGCGCCAACGTGTTTAGGCAGCCCAGCGTTCAACGCCGTCTGTCTGGCAGGATTTTGGCCACACCCTGCCGCCAAAACTTGGCCTAAAATGACCTCTTCTATGTGATCTTTTAAAACAGGTTGTTTGGCTAACATACCAGACAATAACTGAGTGCCTAATTGCACGGCACTCAGAGAAGACAAAGCACCGTTAAACGCACCAATTGGGGTTCTTGCAGCAGCAACGATTACAGCTTTCATAGCAGCTCCTATAATTATTATTTGTGGTTCTCTCTAGGAAAAAGTCATTTCCGGTACATCATCCGGTACGATCAATTTACCTTGAGTTTTTTCAACAATCTCTTCAACTGAAACACCTGGCGCCCTCTCTTTTAAGATAAAGGCACCGTTTTCAATTTCTAGCCAAGCCAAATCGGTCAGCACTTTCTTAATACAACCTTTTCCCGTTAATGGCAAAGAGCAATTAGAAAGCAGCTTTGAATCGCCATTTTTCGACGCATGAGTCATAGTAACAATAATATTCTCTGCACCGGCCACCAAATCCATGGCACCCCCCATACCTTTGATCAGTTTATTTGGGATCATCCAAGACGCGATGTTTCCCTGCACGTCCACTTCAAATGCACCTAATACGGTTAAATCCACATGACCACCACGGATCATGGCAAAGGACTCAGCAGAGGAAAAAATAGAAGCACCTTTCACTGTGGTGACAGTTTGTTTACCGGCATTAATCATATCGGCATCAATGGTGTCTTCCGTTGGGAACTCGCCCATACCAAGCAAACCATTTTCAGATTGCAGCATAACGCTCATATTATTTGGGACGAAGTTGGCAACCAAGGTAGGAATACCAATCCCAAGATTAACGTAAAAGCCATCTTGTAACTCTTGGGCAACACGTTGCGCCATTTGCTCTCTTGTAAGTGACATAGGAAACCTCTTCTTATTCTGTTGGCGTAACGGTTCTTTTTTCGATGCGTTTTTCAAAGGTGCCGAGCACGACACGATCGACATAAATACCAGGAGTGTGAATGTGCGCAGGATCCAATTCACCGACTTCGACAATTTCTTCGACTTCGACAACGGTGATCTTGCCAGCAGTGGCAGCCAGAGGATTAAAGTTTTGAGCGGTATGACGATAAACAACATTACCGTATCGGTCGGCTTTCCAGCCTTTTACAATCGCAAAGTCACCTGTAATGGCTTCTTCTAATAAATATTCGCGACCATGGAATTGTTTTGTTTCTTTGCCTTCGGCTACGGGTGTGCCTACACCGGTTGCTGTATAAAACGCAGGGATTCCCGCACCACCAGCACGCATTTTCTCAGCCAAAGTACCTTGAGGTGTCAGCTCTACTTCAAGCTCACCGTCTAATAGCTGTTTTTCAAACAGAGCGTTTTCGCCAACATAAGACGAAACCATTTTGCGGATTTGCTTGTCTTCGAGCAGAATGCCTAAGCCAAAACCATCGACACCACAATTGTTCGATACAACCGTTAAACCTTTACTGCCTTTTCGTTTAATCTCAGCAATTAAGTTCTCAGGAATACCGCACAGACCAAAGCCGCCTGCTAGAATGGTCATATTGTCTTGCAGACCTGCCATCGCTTCTTCATAAGAAGCCACAACTTTATCAAAACCGGCCATTAAGAATCTCCTATTTTATTATTTTTGAATTCCGTCCAGTTTGACCTAATGGAATAAATTAATTAAATTTGTTTTTTCTTTTTATTAATAAGAATATCAAATAAATAAAACCGCACATTCAGTGCCATAGCCTTCGTTCAGAGACCCAACATGAATATCAAACAAGTTCGAGCTTTTTTAGCCGTGGCACAATCGATGAGCTTTGCCAGTGCCGCGACTCAGCTACATCTATCACAACCAGCATTAAGTTTATCCATTAAAAGCTTAGAAGAGGATTTAGGTGGAAAATTACTCACTCGAACCACGCGTCATATTTCATTAACGCCAGAGGGTCAGGCGTTGCTGCCAATTGCGAGACGATTATTAGCGCAATGGGAAAATGCGGAAGATGAAATGAAGCAACGCTTCGCTTTACAGCTAGGGAAAATCACCATTGCATCCATGCCATCTTTTGCGGCCTCGTTATTACCTAAAGCTATTCAAAATTATCATGCTAGCTACCCTAATGTTCAGGTTGCCATTAATGATGTGTTATCGGATGTGGTGGTAGAAATGGTCCGTAATAACCAAGTTGAATTGGGTATCTCTTTTGAACCAAGCAACCTAGTGGATTTATCTTTCTACCCATTATACGAAGACAGATTCATCGCCATAGTTCCGCAAAACCACCCATTGGAAAAGCACGACACCATCTCTTGGCGAGCACTTTTAGAATACGACTTTATTACCCTACAGCGTCCTTCGAGTGTCAGGGCAAAAATCGAAAATTCCCTTAATAAGGTCGGCATTGAGCTCAATGTCGCATTCGATGCACATCAATTAACCACAGTCGGACGCATGGTCAGCGAAGGCATGGGAGTAGCTGTGGTGCCGGAACTGTGTCGACAACAAGCCATCGAACAAGGCTCTCTCTGTCGTAACATTACCGAGCCCAGCATCCAATGGCGAGTGGGTGTCATTTGCCAACCGAGATCAAGCCTCTCCGTTGCAGCCGCTTCCATGCTGGATACGCTTATCCATACTTATTCATAATAAACGAGAATAGATACGCATAAATTTACGGTGTAGTAAAGAAATATAGCTCACTTTGCTCGCTGAATTATTTTAGTTGTTGCAACACATTTGGTAAGGCATCGGTAAGATCCTCAGCAATTAACCCCACACCAAATTCATTTGCCACTTCGCCATGCAGCCATACTGCAGCGGCGGTAGCATAAAATGGTGTCATGCCTTGTGCGACCAAGCCGGCAATAAACCCCGCCAGCACATCCCCCGCACCACCAGTGGCCAGTTCAGCTGGTGCATTTGTGTTAATAATGGCGTGTCCATCTGGCGAAGCGATGACAGTATCCGCGCCTTTTAGCAAGACAATGGCTCCACTCTCACGCGCTGCTTGTTTGGCTCTGCTCAGTTTATCCTTTCCTGATTGCTCAGAAAGATGAGGAAACAAGCGCGCAAACTCTCCTTCATGAGGTGTCAGGATGCAAGCATCATGAATGGCCTCAAACAATGCTTTTGGCCGTTCAGAAAAGGCCGTCAATGCATCCGCATCCAACACACAAGCTCGACCACATTTAAGCGTCTCTAGCACGGCGTGTTTAACACGATGCTTGTCGTTTCCTTCTAACCCAGCACCAGGACCAATCACCACCACATTAAAACGAGAGTCGTTCAACATCTGCTGAAACGCGTGTTCTGATTGATGTGCAGCCAAAGGTTTTACCATCACTGACAACATAGCAGCCGCATAAATTGGCCAACTGCTTTCCGGTACGGCTAATGACACCAACCCAGCCCCGATTCGTTGCGCCGCTCGCGCACTTAAACGACTGGCCCCTGTCATCCATTGACCACCATAAATCAGCACATGACCACGGTGAAATTTATGACCATCTTGTTTCATTAGAGGGTAATCAGACAGCCAAAGATCTGGATGATTTTCCGCTGTCTGTATGCGTAAATCCGTCAGTACCTTAGCGGGGATACCAATCCCCCTTACCAGCAAATCACCGCAAAAAGTACGCCCAGGAAACAGCAAATGCCCGGGCTTTTTACGGAAAAAAGTCACCGTCAAATCGGCTTTAGCCACTACTCCGAGCGCTTGGCCTGTCGCGCCGTCTAGACCACTTGGGACATCAACAGCGCATACCGGCAAGCCTGACTGAGCAACGGCCTCCAACATATGCTGAACCTGACCTTCAATTGGCCGCGACAAGCCCGCGCCGAACAAGGCATCAACCACCAACTTAGCGTCATTTAACAGAGTTTGTGACAGAGGATGCCACTCACCTTTCCATGCCTTTGCGTGCGCCTGAGCTTCAGCGGACATATTGTCTAAATGCCCCATAAAGGCCAGAGTCACAGGCCAATTATGCTGGCGCAATTGCTCTGCAATCACAAAACCATCGCCACCATTATTGCCAGGACCTGCCATCACTAGAACAGGACGTTTTGTCCATTTCGCCATAATGGCTTCCGCTACGGCTTGACCAGCCGCAGCCATTAAATCAAATGCAGGAACCCCTAAATAAACGGCCTCTTGATCTGCCAAAGCCATCTGTTTAGGTGTCAGTAAGACGTGTTGATCGCATCTCATATCAATGAGCCCCTTAGAATTGGTTACTAAACCCATCCTACCCCCATTAAAATAGATAACAAATAGCGAACATCTATGTGTCACGTAAAAATAAAAAAAGCCAATCCCCCTTAATGAAAGATTGGCTGAAGGCACAACTGGATAACACTCTGTTTAACGTTGCGGCATGTCCGCAACACTGTAACCAAGACTGACAACAGCATCCTCAGGAATAGCGGGCATGGTTGCATTCCAATCCAACCATTGCTGTCTCATTTCCGCCAATTTATCTGGGTAACGTTTGCCTAGATTGGCACGCTCTCTAGCATCATTTGTAATATTAAAAAGATATTCATGCTCATCGACTTTTAAATATTTCCAATCCGCTAAACGTAATGCTCTTTGACTGCGATGCTTCATACGCCAATACAAAGGACGTTCAAAACGCTCAACCTCTCCTTTTAAAATAGGCATAAGAGAAACACCATCTACGGGATAATCAGGGTCAAATGGCCCTTCCCCTACTTCCAGTAAAGTGCGCGACCAATCCATTGTCATACAGTGCTGATCACTCACTTTTCCAGCCTCTATTTTTTTCGGCCAACGAGCAATCCAAGGCACTCGAATTCCGCCCTCGGTTAGATCCATTTTACCGCCAACCAAAGGCCAATTATCAGAGAAGCGTTCACCACCATTATCACTGGTAAAAACGATCAAAGTATCCTCGGTCAAACCATGTTCATCTAATGCCGCCATAATTTTACCTATGCCTTCATCCATGTGATGAATCATTTTTCGGTAGGTATGAATGTTGCCACCTTCAAGGTGAAATAAAGTCGACATTTTTCCAGAGAGATGTTCATCATCACGGGTTTCCCACGGCCAATGGGGCGCGGTGTAATGAATACTTAAGAAAAATGGCTGCTCTGGTGCGTCCTTTGCGCGACGATGAATAAATTCTAAAGAATGCTCAGAAATCAGATCCGTAAGGTAACCAATTTCTTTGTGTTCCTCTTCATTAATCCAAAGGTCGTGATCACCATGACCACTTTTATGGGAAAAATAATCAACACCGCCAGCCATAATGCCGAAAAATTCATCATAACCTGACGACCTTGGTCCAAAATGAGGAGGATACCCAAGATGCCACTTCCCCATTAGTCCAGTGTAGTAACCAGACTTCTTTAACTGACCCGGTAAAGTGGGAATATGGGGAGGCAACCCCAATGTATCGCTGCCAATGCTTTTACTGTTAATGGGTTCTTCTAACGCCCCACGAAGACGATACTGGTAAGCCATTGTCATTAAGGCAAATCGTGTGGGTGAGCAAACAGGAGAGTTTGCATAACCATCGACAAACATCATGCCTTCTTCAGCCAGCTTATCGATATTTGGCGACACCTTACCAAATTGAGCATCACGACCACCATAACAACCTAAATCTGCGTAACCTAAATCGTCTGCCACAATGTAAATAATATTGGTCATTACTCTACTCCTTTAAAACGCTGAATAATTTTCATGTCGTGACGCAAATGCCATAGCCAAAGTATCAAAGCAGAAACGGCGCCTATTTGATCCCAAACCACACCAGGAGCGAATAGCATCCCAGCCGCCATTAAACGACCAACCACTTCAGGCCAAGACAATTTATGTGTATGAAAACCACTTAAGGCTGTCGCCAACAACAAAATCCCTACCATTAGCTTGATCACCAACCAAAGCCAAGACAACAGTTCAAATGGCACACCAGATTGAGCAACGCTAAGTAACATGGGGTTAAAAGCAAAGGTGAACGGAATCACAAAAATCATAATGCCGACTTTCGACGCTTGCACAGAGGTGCCTATTGGGCCACCACCAGAGATACTTGCTGCGGCAAAGGCAGCGATCGCCACAGGTGGCGTAATTGCAGAGCCAACGGCAATAAAGAATACGAACATATGAGCCGTCAATGGCGCCAAACCAAGTTGCTCCATTGCTGGAATCGCGATGGTCGCTACCGTGACGTAGGCTGGCAAAGTAGGCATACCCATTCCCAAAACGATGCAACACAAGGCTGCGAGCAATAAGGAAATCAGTAAGGAATCCGAGACAATACTAGATAATAAGACGCTGAATTTAACCGGCACACCGGTGGCTGACAATGCAGAAATAACAATACTGACGGCGGCAATGGCCATTAACAACCCAGCAAACGTGCGTCCACCAACTTGTAAACTCTGTATTAGTTTTATCGGTTTAGAGCGAATCTCAGGATTAATGAGACTCAATGGAAACAGTACAGCCAACGCGGTAATCGAAGCCCCTGAAGGCGATAACCCATACAACAGCAAACAAACAATGATGGCTAATGGCACAAAGATTAGCATTAAATTTAAATAATCTTGTTTCACCGGCGCATCTACGCCTTCTACTGTCTCACTGGCTTGTATCCCCAAACGGCGAGACTCAAACACAATCATGGCAAACAAACTGGCGTAATAAGCAATAGATGGCACCAATACGGCAATAATCACCGTCATATAGTTGACGCCAACAAAGTCTGCCATGACTAACGCTGCCGCGCCCATAATCGGTGGCATAATCTGCCCTCCAGTTGAAGCAGACGCCTCTACTGCACCGGCAAAGTTTGCAGAGAAACCACGGCGTTTGATCATAGGAATGGTAATGACGCCTGTGCCGACCACGTTACCAACCGCGCTACCCGAGACCGTACCAAATAAAGCCGACGACAGTACCGCCGCATGTGCTGGCCCACCAGCCGTTCTCCTCATCCAGTGAAAGGCAATTCGAATCATAGAATCACCAGCACCGACGCCCTCTAACAAGGCCCCCAAAATGATAAAAGGAAACACCGTCGTAATCACAATGGCAAACGTGCTGCCTAATATACCGGTATCCAAACTGTACAAAAGGTTTTGAGCCAAGGTTTCATTTACATCATGACTCACCGTCTGCAATGGACCTGGCCAGTATTGACCAGTTGCCATATACAAGATCCCAACCACACCCAGTAAGGCAACCGGCACTCCCCAAATACGCCAACAAAAATACAAAGCGCCAAATGCTGCCAAGACAGAAATCCACATATCTTTGGCACCAAACAAAAACATACCGTCATCTAATTCACTGCTGACCTGATAGAAAGACCAACTGCAATACAACAATACAAATAACAACCCAACGCTGATAATGGCATTCACAACAGACGTTTCGCCTTGTAAATATCTAAGACAAATGCCCAAAGCGATGGTAATAACACATAAAGCAAAAAAGGATGCTCGGAACTCCACTAAAGGGAAAGGTCCTAAACGAAAGTCGCCGATTGCGGGCATAACATTCGCTAAGCCATAAAATGCAATCACCAAACTAAAGCCCGCCACCATCCATGAAAGCAGTTTCGAACACATTTGAGACGAGAAAAACATAGTCACTCCATAAGTGAGGCGACGCCTCACTTAATCAATCGTCATTGGAGAAAGTAGATGGTTAACCGCTTAAGGCATTAACTTTTTCGGTATTGGAATCCCAGCTTCCTGGTAGTAACGAACTGCACCAGGATGCAACGGCGCATTCACACCAACAAAAAAGTCTGTGGTAAGAATGTCATTAAACAAAGCATTTGAGTCCGCCAGAGCACCGCGATGTTCGATAAACTCTTTCGTCAATGTATAAGCGATATCGTCTGACAGGTCTTTATTCACCGCCATCATCATAATGGTTTGCCATGTTAAAACCGGCAATTCATTAACTTGGCCAGGGTAAGTATTGACTGGAATTTCCGCAGGTTGCATACCCAAGCCTTCTGGCGGCATCATTTTTTCCCCAGGAATGCCTAAAATACGAATCGGGTTGGTTAAGCTGAGTTCTGCGACTGATTGTGAACCAAGTGAAAAGGTCCCCACAAACACGTCAAATTGACCGTCTTGGAAACTTTGAACGGCAGCTCCCCAAGGCGCTTTAACTGGATCGTATTCACCAACAGGCAAACCACCCGCTGCGGCTAAACGACTTATTTGAGAATTGGCAACGCCAGCTGGAGGACCGATGAAAACACGCTTACCTTTTGCTTCGGGCCAAGATCCAATACCAGAGTCGGCACGCGTAATAGCATGATAATAACTACCTGGGATGGTAAAGAGGCCACGAACATTGTGAGACATTTGCTGCGCCTTTTCGGCCATTTTTGCATAAGGGCCAACGCCTTTTTTCATGGCGGTAAAGGCGGGAGGCGGAATGACGGCAGAATCTAAACTTCCTTTCGCCAATTTTAGCAACGATTTAGTCAGTGTTTGATTGAGAGACAGTTGAACATCAACCCCCTGCTCAGACCAATAAGGTGCCATTGCCTGGGGCAACATACCTAAAACGCTATTTGGTGTGGCAGATTCCATACCAATTTTTTCAGCGATAGCAGCACTACTGACCAAGCTACCCGCGCACATTAAGCCGACTATGTTCAATCCTTGACGCAACTGTCTTTTCAAATTCTGCATTTTGAATTCCACCTTGCTTATTATTTTTAATAGGTGTGATCAATCTAACCTGAGAATTGATATCCGTAAAATACTTATTTAAGACACTAATCAATCAAAAATGAATACATTATGAGCCTCACACATTCATTTTTGTCGATTAAGAGCTTTCTTTTATCATTTTACGAATACAAGTTGATTGTTTACTATCTTCAGCCAACTTGGGTCGGTCTTGTTTCCTCCATTTCGCCAATCAATTGGAAAACACATGTTAAAATCTCTACTTCTCACCTTGTTCCCTTTTATCTCTTGGGGCAAACAACTTACCGCCGGAGATCTCAAAAAAGACTTCATGGCAGGCATAACCGGTGCCGTGTTAGTCCTTCCACAAGGTGTGGCCTATGCCTACATTGCTGGATTACCTCCTGAGTTTGGCCTGTATACCGCCATAGTATCTGCTGCCGTTGCCTCATTATTCGGCAGTTCCTTCCATATGATATCCGGCCCAACGGCTGCCCTTTCCATCGTTGTCGCCTCTGTTGTGAACCAAATGACATACAATGGTCTCAGCGAGCAATTAACCATAGTCGTCACGTTGAGCTTTTTAGTTGGCATGATTCAATTCTCTCTTGGCACTTTGAGACTAGGGGCTTTGGTAAATTTCATTTCGCACACTGTCATCATTGGTTTTACAACAGGCGCTGCCATCCTCATCGCCACCAGCCAAATCAAACATTTATTAGGAGTATCACTGCCGTCTGATTTAAACTTTATCGCCGAAATCAATGCTTTATTTCATACCCTAAGCAACACCAATCTCTACGCTCTCGCCATCGGTGTAACAACCTTTATCTCTTCAATACTGGTGAAAGCCATTAACCGCAGACTCCCCTATTTGCTGATTGGAATGCTAACAGGAAGCCTACTGTGTCTTTTGTTAAACGCACAGCATCATAATGTTGCCATGGTAGAAAGCATGTCTGGCAGTTTACCCCCAGTGTCAATTCCAGACCTGTCTTTAACAACTATACAATCTCTGTTTTCAGGCGCTTTTGCTGTCGCACTACTGGGTCTGATCGAAGCAGTCTCAATTGCTCGTGCCATTTCGGTACGCTCTAAGCAAGTCATTGATGGCAATCAAGAGTTTATTGGCCAAGGCATGTCAAATATGATCGGAGGGTTCTTTTCCTGCTATACCAGTTCAGGTTCTTTCACTCGCTCAGGTGCCAACTACGATGCTGGAGCAGCAAGCCCTTTAGCCGCGGTATTTGCTGCCATTATTGTTGCATTGGTTATTTGCTTTATTCCATCTAGTACCGCTTATTTGCCTTTACCTGCGATGGCTGGAAGTGTCCTACTGATCGCTTGGAATTTGATCGACAGCAAACACATTATCGATACGATAAAACTGAATCATGCTGAAGCTTGTATTTTAATAGGGACATTTTTATCGACCCTATTTATCCCATTAGAATACGCCATCTACTTAGGCATCATTTTATCCCTCGGCTTTTATCTACGTAGAACCTCACGTCCACGCCTCATTAAAGTCGCTCCCTTGCAAACCGCAAAACATCGAATGATTCGCAACATTGATCGATACAATTTAAACACATGCCCACAATTCCAAATGATCCGCATCGATGGTTCATTGTATTTTGGCTCTGTTGATTATGTTCAAAAGGAAATCGCTAAGCACACACAGCAAGGCCCTAGTAACCTAATACTGGTTGCTAAAGGCATTAATTTCATGGATGCATCAGGGGTGCTTTTGCTGGAATCAGAAATAGAGCGCATCAATAAACTCGGCGGGGATTTACTTATGTGTTCCTTAAAAGGTACGGTATCCGATGAAATTGACTCGATGCCAACCTTTCAGAACCTGTTAAAGCATCATATATTCGATAATTCAAACCAAGCCATCAGCATGATGCTGGATAAGATAGACAAACAAAAATGCGCCGTTTGCGAATCGAGAATATTCAACGAGTGTCGCCAATTTCCAAATAATAAACGCAATAAGATAAACAATTGACGAATAAGAGAATGCCCTTATGGAGTCCAAACACCTTATATACTTAGCCACCATTCTTGATAAAGGCTCCATTACCGCGGCGGCAGAATACCTTAATCTTGCTCAGCCCACTCTGACCCGAGCAATGGCGACCTTAGAGATGCAAGCCGGCACCCAGCTTTTTACTCGCAGCCGCTTTGGCGTAACCAGTACCCAAGTAGGAGAATCCCTTGCTAGAGAAGGCCGAGCCATTACCCGTCGTCTAGGTGCCGCACAGGAACAAGTTTCTCGATATAAATTAGGCATTAAACAAAATTTGCGCATTGCTTCTGGCTCCCTTTTAGCAATGGGAGTATTGCCCAAAGTGATTGATCGCATGATTGAAGAACACCCAGACGTGTCTTTGACCATAACCTGCTTAAACCCCTCTGTTGCATTGGAAGGGTTACTCGATGATCAATTTGATATCGTCATTGCACCGCAATCATCAGACAGAAACACCACCAGCCTTTATAGCGAACGACTAAAAGAAGACAAAATAGGCATCTTCTGCGGCCAACAACACCCACTGGCCAATAGAAGTGATATTCAGATTGATGACTTTATGTCTCTTGACTGGTTAAGCTTAGGAATCGCTTCTTACTTTGAACAACAAACTACTGAAATGCTCTCATCCTATGGCATCCACGGCGCAAGAACCAAAGCCGTATTCCGCAATGATGCTTATATGCTCATGAAAATGTTAGCGTCTGGCCGCTATCTCGCCGCACTACCTCACTTCCCTGTTACCGTGATCAAAGAAGAATTTTCGATCTGTGAACTTAAGCTCGAACACATTCTACCTGTCTCCCGCGATTTGTACCTATGGTGTGTCAGTCCTTTACAGGAGCAATTCGCCTTTCAGTCTTTTCAAAAAATCGCCAAAGAGGTATTTGAAGAACAGAGCAATGGATGAGTAACCTTCCCCTAAAAAGCTGCCTAATTGCTTAGATAACAAAGTAGCCGATGCAAGCGAGACATTGAGCATTCAAATACCTTTCCTATACATAGTGACAAAAGAAAACGTTGATCAATTTGATACGAATGTTTGTTTGAGCAATTAAATTTTGCCTTTGCTTGACCTTGGACCTAACTCCAAGGTTTATAATTCCTTCTAACACTTCGTGACCAGACGGATCTAAACACCATGTATCGAATTGGCGAACTCGCGACACTCTACAAGATCAATAAAGACACCTTACGCTTTTATGAAAAAAGCGGATTATTGCATGCATCAGCTCGCTCAGACTCAGGCTATCGACTGTATTCGGAACAAGACAAAGACATTTTACATTTCATATTACGAGCCAAAGGAGTGGGATTTACCCTAGCTGAAACCCAAGAATTGCTGTCCATTGAAATCAACAAAGAGAGCAATTCTTGCTCAGATGTAAAGCAGCTGGTAGACGATAAATTGACTGAAATCGAAGCTAAAATAGCCGAATTAAAATGCTTTCAGAGCTCGTTAAAAAAACTCTCCGATGCCTGCTGTGGTGGCCATGAAAGTGCCGTTCATTGCACCATTCTAGAAGCATTAGAACAAGACACAAACGAAGTCCAATATGAATCTTCCGTTCATCAAGGAGATCAATGACATGTTGTTTTTATCTCACTTTTATCAATTGTTTTTAGAATCCGCTCCATGGTTCATTTTTGGCCTTGCTTTGGCTGGCATAATGAAAACCTGTATTCCAATAAATTGGATGAACCAACAGCTGGGTGGTCATGACATCAAAACCACAGTAAAAGCCGCCTTCATCGGCGCTCCCTTGCCTCTCTGTTCATGTGGTGTGATTCCAGCGGCCATGGGTTTACGCCGAGCCGGAGCCTCAAAAGCCGCCACCAGCTCTTTTCTCGTTTCAACACCGGAAACAGGCATCGATTCTATCTCCGTATCCTACGTTATGCTTGGACCTTTCATGGCCCTTGTTCGACCAATTGCAGCCATTTTCAGCGCCATTCTTGCGGGCTTATTCGTAAACTCATTAGATAATCAAAGCAAATCCTCTTATTCCGTTGACGACAAGCCAACAGACAATACGTCATCCTGTTGTGCCTCATCTAACTCAATAATGCCAAAATCCGCTCACAACACGGCGGCAAATTCGTCCAAAGACAAAAACACCTCAAACTCTTGTTGTTCAATCAACAAGAAACAGCAAAACAACGTCGCACCTAATTCCTGCTGCAGCACCCAAAAATCCAACCGTATGAACAACGCGGCCCAAAAAATACAAAAAGGATTACGC
Organism: Marinomonas aquiplantarum; assembly: GCF_003314975.1. Taxonomy (GTDB): domain Bacteria; phylum Pseudomonadota; class Gammaproteobacteria; order Pseudomonadales; family Marinomonadaceae; genus Marinomonas; species Marinomonas aquiplantarum. The sequence goes on along the minus strand of NZ_QNRF01000004.1, from coordinate 265,600 downwards.
TTTTCAGCCACTAACTTGGTGGATGACATCAGTATGTGGTTAATAATCGGCATCGGTTTTGCCGCATTAGTACAAGCTTATTTACCCAGTGGCTTTTTAGCCCAATGGGGAGACGGCATTCTCGCGATGCTCATCATGGTCATCATTTCTATTCCCATGTACATTTGCGCAACAGCTTCCACACCCATTGCCGCAGGACTGCTTTTAGCCGGTGTATCACCAGGTGCCGTTTTGGTGTTTATGATGGCGGGACCGGCAACCAACATCGCCACATTAGGCGTAATCGGCAAAGAAATGGGCAAAAAGACATTACTCGGGTATTTAATTGGTGTGATTGGTGGCGCGCTAATGTGCGGTTACTTGATTAACTTTCTTGCCGCTCAATTCCATATTGAAATACAGCCGCAAATTGGTCCAGAACACGCTCTCTTGCCCTACTGGTTAGTCTTGTCATCAGCGACTTTATTGGCTTTTTTAATCGGCCTATCTTTCATTAAAAAAGCCAAGAACACCCTAAAGTAAGGTGAATAGGTGCTAGGAAGCGATACCTTTTTTAAAAAAACGGTATTTATAAAATAGAGAAAACGCCTGAAAGGCTTAGTATAGAAGGGATAGAAAGAATTTAGAAAGGTGCAGAAACAAAAAAGGCACCATAAATGGTGCCCAGCTATGGAAAACAATTAAACCAAAGCGAAGACATAGAAAAAGATAGTAAAGCCATTCATTCGTCACTTCAGGATATGGATTTTGATCAATGTGACGCTTTTTTTGAAGAGTTAGAGAGATGGAATGAGTGTTTGGAAAAACCATCAGAGTGCGTAAGGTCAAACATAAATAGCCCTAATTCTAGCTAGTGTGATGTGTAGATAATTTAATTATCGTATTTTTGCCTCATTAAAGGAATTTTAACAGATCCACGTTCTTTTCCATCAATCAGATGCGTAACTATAATATGATCTTGAGTGCCTATAGTTTTGGCAATCTTATCAGGAATGGCAATACCTAATGGCTGTAATCTACCTACTTCTGAAATAAAGGTCATATAATATTCATCCATATTATATTCGATCCAACTTACAGGTTCAGGGAATGGAGATTCATGGAAAATATAAATTTTTCCAGAGTCCCCAGTTGCGAGGGAGATCTTCATATTATTTGAAGCGGCATCCAGAATTGGTACGTCGTCAATAGGCGGTAATATGTTTTTATCGCGGGTCATGTGGTTGCTTATACTGTTGATCTTTAAGGCATTGCGACGCTGTGATTATATGAGTGTAGAGACGGTATTGGGCTTTGCTCTTTGTTTTGTTGAAATTCAGAAAGCGGTGTTTCTTGACCATTCGAGCTTAGTACTACAGCTTTGTCAGATGTAACTATATCTGGCAATATATCATGAGGATTTTGCGCATTAGTGATGATGTGGATGACGTCTTCATTTTCTATACCTGACGTAGTAACAGGTTCAACATTCAAATCCTCTACGTTCTGCTGAGAAAAATCTACGATCTTTTGTAAATTATTATTTTCAGCAAGATTCTCATAATGATCGGCGATTTGTTTGTCTAAATGCTGGATCGTTAAATACTGCATTGATATTGCTCTTGTGTCTCGACGTGTTACTTGATCACTGCTTTTAATTTCGTCTATTTTGGCGTTAGCTATATCAATTTTTTGGTTGAACTCAGCAAATATTTGTACATCTTCTGGCTGATTTTCATTAGGAATACGCGGCAATTTTTGAGCAAACTCCCTCGCATTGGAGATTTCATTTCCCAGATTAATGTGGGCTATGTCCTCAAGTGTTGACGGGGGTTCAAGTTTTTCACGCATCTCAGGGGAGATGTTATTAGTTTCACACCATTCATCAAATAGTTTTTGTACTCCTATTTCTGAAGCTGGAGTCGGATCAATGGAAATTTGAAGGATATGCGCTGAAATAATGAGGTCACTATAGCTTTGCGCGAGCTCGGGAGTAAGCATATTGTCTTGTACAAGTTCTTCAGCTTGATGTTCCATGCTGTTGGCTTCCACAGCTGCAATTCCTAAACTTAGAAGTGGAATTGCTTTGCCAATAGCTTTAAGCATTTTTGATGTGTTTCGTAAATTTAGATCTTTGCTTATTGGTTCTGTGCCATCCGTCGACGTGATGGTGACTTGTGCACTACCATCGGGATATTTTTTTATGTCTACAGTCTTACTATCTTTTGATTCCATCAAAAGTGAATCAGTATCTTCTGCGTAGATTATGCCGTCTTGTTTTGCAAATAATTCAACGTCTTTCCGTATGATTACTTGCTCTTGTAGGTCTTGATTGGTGATTTTGAGTTTTTCGTTTGTTTCTATTCTTGATTGCGTAATATTTTCTTGACGTACTTCTATACTTGTCGCTAATTCTTGCACGTCTTTTGATTGAACATTTTGTCTGATTGTTTTGTCTGTTATTGTGTCAGGATGATTTGGGTTCGGTGATCTATCAATATTGACACGTTAAAAATCATCCAAGATTTTTAACGTGTCAGAGGGAGTGGCGCTAGAGTTAGTTCTTCCTATAGAGCTGAGTAGCTTTTCTTGAAACGCTCGATGTGCTCCGACACGTGGTTCATAGATTGTCCCCAAATCACCATTTTTGGGACTCGCACTTAAATGTATGAATGTGTTCGTTCGTTCGTTTTTAATAATTAATTGCACATTTTTATGTGTGTCTTGAAACATTTCGGCTTTTGTATCGGGGTGGTTGATTGTCTCTTGGATACGTGCTGCCATCTGTCGGGGGGTATTTAAACCCATCTCAGCTTGCCCATGTTTTTTTAGAGCGTGGCCAGAGGCGACAGAGGCAATAATTTCAGATGAGCTTACTATATCACTCTCCTGTCAGCTCAGCTAAGAAGGCTTCTCGATCTTTTTCAAAGCCTTCGCTAATTTGAATGCCATAAAATTCTTTTCTAAAATCAAATTGATAAAAGTCGTTAAATATTTTTTTCATTCTATCGGTTGTGAGGCCACTGGTATCCATTTCTGTGCAGGCATAGACTGATCTATTCAATGTGAGTGCATCTTCTCTGGAGAGTACAAAATGGACTTCATTGATTTTTCTGAATTTTTCAGAGAGAGATTTAATTTCTATACTATCGCATCCATCATACGTGAGATCAGTCTTGTCGAAATTTTCTCCTGTGTATGCCAAGATAGTTTTTAAATCATTTAATTCTTCTGGTGTAACAATAAATTCAACACTATTGTCATCATATTTCTTTAGTTGAGCCATTTTTTCTCCCGAATGTATGCGTATATTACTCTTAATATAATGCACTCATGCTGATGAGCATACTCTAGCGATTAAAAATTAATTTTATATTAACATGGCTTTAGCGAACGCAATGCCTGCATTATCTTTCGGCTTCCACCATGAGAGTATCCTCATTCGGAGCAATACCAATCTTTGGCGAGCACTGAGCTTATTACGTTCCATAAAACTTATAATTTTTTTGATTAAAGGCATATTGGAGTAATTAAAATCAGACGTATAATTATTGAAGTCCAATGATAATAATAGTCTAGGGTTTTATTGATTTTATCCCTGTTGTTGCATCAATAGATTGAACGGGAATCGAACCACTATAAATCTTTATAAATCAGTGATATGGGAGTGAATTGAAGGGAAGTGCAGTAATTTGATTTTTCATAAAGTTATTTAAAATCAATAGCTTGTATCGTTGGTGCCCAGTTATGGAAACAAATCAAACCAAAATGACAACCTGACTGAGGAATGGAAAACGCTTCAAGAAGGCCATATTCATCAATATGAGGCGTTGTTTAAAGAGTTGGATAAATGGAATGAATGCTTGGAAAAATCGCCTGTATCAGGGCTCATGCCTCCTTATCCAGACAAAGAGCCTTAAGATAGTCGTCTAAGGTTTGGGGGGCGGTGACGTAGCGAAGGCGCACATAAAAAGACGGCTTTATGGTGGAAGTTACGGAAATAGAAGAACACCAATTATTCCAAATCCTAGCCCACTGGGAAGAGATGCTTAAGGACACTTCTTTGAGTAATGATGCCCATAAAGTGAAGGCCAAGACTAAACGAAAAATGGAATGGTGAATTAGGCTACAATGAACTGCTCAGGGTTGCACCATATCAAACCTGAGCAGATTGGAGTGTCGTCTTTCGGCCAGGAGCGGACATTTGATAAATCTGCTAACGACGTACCACAGTTTGTTTTAGGAAACCTTGTGGGATTTCTTTTGATGTAGAGCTGGGCATCACCTAACTCTGTAATAGGTATAACTATGGGGCTGCTACAGCCTGAAGCCAAAACTATTTCTTCCACTGATTTGTACTCTTCCTTAATGAGAAAGATACTTAAAGACTGAGTTTTTTTATCATTGGCAGCCAACTGCTTCTCCCTGATAGTTAGCGTCGCTTATTGAATTGATTGTTTGCGCCAATTATCAACGGATTGAGTTAGCCTGTCGTCAGGAACAACATCTTGCCACTCATCCCAAAAATCGACGGTTCCACTGTTTGGTTCATGAATAGGCTTATCGATACGTATCCGACTAGGAAGTAAGCTCGCATCACCAACAACAAGCGCCTCTCCAGTATCAAGGGTAGGTAAAATTTCACTAAACCCGCCCAAGCTATCCGGCAACAGTTTTTTAATTACATTCTGATCATCAACATTTGTTAAACGCATAGAAACAAAGTTACTGCACTGGCTTAAAACTGTTTTGTTTACCTCTGAGGGTCTCTGGCTAATAACAACAAGGCTTGTTCCGTATTTACGACCTTCCTTGGCTATTCTTTCAAATATATCTATAGAAATATCATCCGCAGCGTCCGCCATCGATCTTTGCGGGATATATAGATGGGCCTCATCGCACAATAATGCTATTGGATGTCTGAGCTGTGGTGGTGTCCATTGCTGAACAGAAAAGGCAAGCCTTGCAACGAGAGACACAATCAGCGGAAGTATGTCCGAAGGAACTTCGGAAAAATTGATTATCTTGATACCTTTATTATTATTTTCTCCTGCGCTCCCCATAAGTTTCGAAATTAATGTATCAAGCCAATTAAATTCTAGAGTGTTTCTTCCACCTTGAAAGAGAAAGCCCAAGCGTCTATCTGAAGTTTTATTTTCCAGACGAGCAATCATTCGAGCCAATTTACCGAAAAATTCCCCCTGCTTCTCCTTGCCTCCAGAACCTGGCACCATTTGGGTGTTTATGGTGTTTAGTTCCTCTAGAAGTGCTGACAGGTCAAACGGAACCGGACTATCAACAGTAAAGTTATTGAGTAGCTCTCCGTGACCACCATTTTCCAAATACTTTCTCTTAGCAGCATTAACCTCTCTCGAAATAATCATGGTTTGGTTCGGAGCATTTTGATCACTTCTATCTACAAACATTGAGACGAGAGCCTCATATGAGAGCAGCCAATATGGAAGGTGGATGACACCATTATCGAGTGTGTTTCCAGCTTCTATATCTCCTGGGCCTGCTATCTTAAAATGTTTTATACTTTCCGCTTGCAGCGGTTCATATTCGCCATGTAGATCAAAAATAATGGCGTTTGGGGAATCCAGCTCCGCCATTTGCTCTATAACTTTCGCCGTTGTCCATGACTTACCTGAACCAGTACTTCCACCAATGAATGCATGTCTTTGAAAAAAGCGATTTCCATTTAAGTATGCTACAGCACCTTCATCCAAAGTGTATCGACCAAGCGTTAGTGATTTACCCTCCTCTGCAGTGCTTGATAAAATTCTCATAAAGGCAGTAAGAGAGTCTTCTTCAAGAGAAAAGCAATTTGCATCGATTTCCGGGACACTTTCCAATGTGCGACGAAATACATTTTGTCTTTCTCCGTCGCGATCAAGTAGCGTTCCAATAAGGGATATACGACAAAGGTTTTGCTCGGTAGCCTGATCTTCTATATCTTCGTCAATTAGATTGGAGTCCAGTTTTTTTCTTGTTACCTTATTTATCAGACCGATCAAATGCTGGCCAGGTTTACTACTCTGTAAAACTACAAGCCTGTTGACCTGAAGCCTTTTGAGCTGCTCAAGATTAAACACATCTACAATTACAGTTGTTGTGTCTACTGTGGAGACTTTTCCTAACGCATCGGCATCTTGAAAATTAAAAATAGGCATTCTTTTATCCTTACATTATTAGCCTTAGAAATCCTTCTAAACTCCAGCGATCTTCGTCAACTATGATCGGGTCTTGAATTAAAGAGGAGTATATTCTTGATTGATTATCATTTCCTGCCCGCTCGATTGCCAAATAATTAGATATACCACCTTCCAATAAAAGTGCTTTTGCCTGAGCTGTCAAAGCGTAAGTTATAACAATTATGCAAGCTCCGTCCTTTTGACATTTCTTTAAAAGCTTGGGCTGAATATGCTCATCGTTGAAGCCAAAGCCAATACAAAGATAAGAAGATGCTTTTGAAATGGCTGTATCTGCATTTCCTATTATTGAGCGGTACGGTTCTAAATGTGTTTTGCGATACTTTTGAACACCTGGGGTTACGATTTGAGGTCTAAAATCGTCTGGCCTAAGAGAGGATTTTGTTATTGACATGGTTTCATCCTGTGGCGAGTAGAACCAATCTAATGAACCATGAACTTTCCAAATATTGACCTTCCTAGGGCATGATATGTGATTTGGCTCAGCTAACCTTCTAGTATATCCATGTGAAAAGCCAGAATAATGGTACAAATCTTCTTGGTCACATGCATATTCTGCTAAGCAGTCATAATTTGTAGTCACTACATCCAGCCCAGAAAGGCTGGTTTTAAACATATGGGACAGCATAGTTCCAAGTGGAAACATAGAGTTCTTACCAATGGACTGCCGGTATATTTCTTCGTCTCTGGAATTGATAAGATCCCAAACTGCCTGAATAATTAATTCAGTAGCTTCTTCGGATAAGTTTACCTGATGAAGGGCTGCTTCTAGGTCAGTTCCCGTATCAAGCAGCCCACAAAATTCGCTCCATGATCCGGTGTCAGCACTTGGTATTAACGCTGGATCAACATTATCTTTAATATAGACAGCAAGCTCTGCCATTCCGGGCAGCCCATACGCCATTGAAGCACCGCTACCTAGAACGATTAAAGGGGCTAGCTTATAATAGCTCTGCGCTTGCTTGTAAAAATCAAATTCAGCCACATTAGCCATCCTTTTTACCTGCTGTTTTATATGATATGTCCTTTAAGTATATTTTCTTATCAGGTCTTGTTTAATGTCTGCTTTGGGTCTTAGGCAATTTTTTCAGTTTAGTGTATTTACTAATCAACCACATAACTTATTGCACTTTTTTTTCGCTATTACAACTCTAGGGTTAAATATAGCGACCTAATTTCATCTGGAAGTATGCAAAGGTAGTCTAGTGTCTGGGCTTCAGTGGCGTGACCGAAGGCTCGCATGAGGATGGCGACAGAAGCTTGGTTTTGTATACGTTGGTGGTAGCCCCATGTTTTGCGTAGCGTGTGAGAGCCGTAATTCTCTGGTAAGCCTATATCTTTGCACCATAGCTTGACCAGTCTGTTCACAGCGGCAACGCTAAGGGCTTTGTTGCGGCGACGTTGCGATAGGAATACAGGTGCTTTCGGATCGTCTTTTCTGGGGTGACAGGCTAGCCAGTTTTGCAATGCAGTTTCGGTTACGTGGTTGATCACCGCTAATCTATATTCACTGTTTTTCGATTGTTTGAGATCAAGAATATCACCCGCTGTTAAGTGATTAACCTGCCCAACTGTGAGAGAAAGAATTTCATTAGCGCGATAGGCGGTGTTAATGCCTAAGGTAAATAAAGCCAAGTTACGAGGCTGGTCATAGAGTGAATTTTTAATCTGTTGGATAGCATCTAATGAGCGTATGGGACTAACTTTAATAGCAGCCCCTTTCGGTGGGTGATTGGTATTGCGCCGTTTTTGCATCATAGCATGGCAGTTTCTGGCGAAAATGTTAGGAATTTGTCTTTATCAACTTTTGTTTGAAAGTTGACATTCCCGCCGTATCCTCTTGTTATCAATGCGTTAGCAAAGGGCTTGCCTTGAAAAGTGTGTGTGGGATTAAAACTAAACCCCTTGCCGTTATGCAGTCAATTATACCTTTATCAACTTTTAGGTATTCAGCGTTTAACAAGAGATCTTGTAGACTTTTTTCACGTTTCTTTTTTTGATCTTGCTCTGTTTGGTTCTCTTTATTGGCGCTAAAACGTTTGATACGGCCTGTATCATTACCAACCATTTCATTGTTATAGTCTTCTTTTTCTTGTTGTTGCTGTTTTTCTTTGCGGGTGAGTTCAGCCTGTTCAAAATGTTGATCCATTAAACGCTCCCCATAACAGGAACGCAGCGCAAATCTACCGCTTTGCTGACAGAGGCTTTAACAGAGTTAAACCCTCTGTTATCCATCGTATTATTATGTGGTTGGCTGCTCATCTTTTGCCCCTACGTCCCACCGCCTCGGTTAAATTCATAATTGTATTTTACGGAGTAAGGCTTAAGAAAGGGTTAATTTCAACCTGATATGTGATGACGAATATCCATTGATTCATGCAAGATGCGCACAATCAGAATACCGGTTTGTCTCTGGCGGTAAAAGATAGTGTGATACTTATGTTCAAAACGGCGATAGCTTGTTTTTATTTCATTGCAAGCTCGGCCAATGTTAGGCGAATCCGCTAACCTGTTTATGGATTGTTCAATCCCTGCACTATAAACATCAGCCTGTTTCCGCCCCCATGTTTGGGCGGTGTAAAGATAAATATCAATCAGGTCTTGTTCAGCAAGCTTTGAATAGGTGTATTTATCAGCCATTTAGCTCAGCTTTGGCTTTGGCAATAATCTGTGCGTGTGTAAGTGTACTCTCGCCGCTATCTTCTCCAGCTTGCAGAGCTTGGCGCAAGGTCTCAAGCTTAGTGCGATATTCGGCTTCTTGCTCCTCCAAGAGACGAAGGCCTGCCCGCACTGCTTCACTAGCATTGCGATAACGCCCTGTTTCCTTTAAATCGGATAGAAAATTGGTGAAATGCTCACCCAAATCAATACTGGTCGTTGCCATAATAAAGCCCTCTCTTTAGCCTTAAAACTACTAATATTTAGTAATTTTGTCAATTTCACATATCCTAGACGACTAAGACACTCACCTTCATCCTTCTGCGCAAGGGATGTAAAAGCACTGAACGGCTTAACATTACAAGCATGATGAGCTTTTATTTAAATTCAGACGATATAAGGCAATGCGTTGAGGGTTGGGAAGATAAATACAGAGTACCGCATTAGCTATCAACTAATGAAAACTAGGAGTTTTAGGACTTTATTACTGAGATTCTTTGAGAAATTGGATTCGAAGGTAGGTATCTAATGGGCATAAAAAAAGGCACCATAAATGGTGCCCGGGACCGGAATAAACTTTCTTATAAATTTCAATAATATAAAACAAAATAGGTGTCAATTCGGTGCTATCGTTTTAATTCTATACTATTTTTATACCATTGCCTCTCTTCTGAGCTATGCTATCAACCAAGGAATGATGCTCAGGTAAATAGAATACATGCTCCCAATCTGGCGCTATTTCTTGCACTTGTACATTCTCAAAACCAGCTTCTTCAAGCATGTCAACTAATGTGAAACGAAGCGTCCTAGATATGTAACCATTCCAATAACGCCCATACTTCTCCATAGATTCTATTGCTTCATCAAATATTTCTATTTTGAGTTCTGCTCTTTTCTCTTCCGTTGACATTTCATCTAACATAGTACTACTCCTTAATCACAACTCATTTGGAATGACGCATGATTATTACACACCTTATACAATCAGTACTTACCTAGCCACTAAGAAAAAGGTTTTGGTTTAGAGTCTTATTAAGAAATAATTGCTAACCTCTCAAATTTAAAGGCCTACAGTGATTTGAAAAGCTTTTTTAAATGCCTCATAAATTGCATTTCATTTCAGTTTACTGCAATTTCATTTTTTATAGAGACACAGTGTGTATAGGCTATGACGGCATGTTATTGCACTTTTAGAATTGCAGAAATCCAAAAAAGCGTAAAGCGCGCAGGCGTGGGGAGGAGTGCTTTTTGGGGCTGGGATATGTGGCGCCATGAAGGATTTCAGGCATTAAAAAGGGCGCTATATGCGCCCTTTTGTGTTTGTTGATGTGGTTTTTATTTGAGTAGTGGTTGCAGCTTGGCCGCTTGTTCTGTGGCTTCCGCGCTTTTTTGTGTGTAGCTGGATGTGTTCATAGGCGGTGATGTGGTTGCCGCGCCACCTGGATCGCTCCACGTGTATGAGTGGTTGTGTGTTCCTGCAATTTTGGCGAGGTCTGCCACGGTGTTCATGAGGTCGTGGAGCAAACTATAAATGTTTGTTGTGTCGTCACCCGCATGGTGTTTGGTGGCAATGACTTCGGCTAGTTGCCCTGCCTTGAACTTTAGGTCTTGTTCAATCTCGGTCAGGCTATTCTTTCCTTTGGTTTCCCACTCGTTGTCCTTATTCACTTGCATGTATCCGGTTTCGGATTGTTGCCAGCGTTGATCCGTCTCGGCTATGTTTGGCAGCTTTAAACCATGTGGCAATATGGAACGAATGAATGGGTGTGCTGGTGATCCATAAGCAAAGGCCAATTCAACAATGGTTCCCTTACTTGGCTTTGACCAGAAGCCACGTTGTTCACCGCCGGCTGGAACTGGTAACAGAACGTCTTCCATTACTGGAACGTCTTTGTCTTCTTCCCCGCTCTCTTTCAGTAGTTGAACCGATACTGTGTATATTGGCTCTTCTTCCGTTGCAGTTTGTCCGGTAAGTGGCTTTTGTATGTCTGTCACTTTTGCCCACATTGGCAAGTGCCAACCACTTTTCAGTTCTGGGTATTTACGCATTAAAACACGTTCGATCACTTTTTCCATGAAGCCACCATTTTTGCGTCTATCATGCGAATGCTTTTTAATCTGGTCCCGTTCAATATGAAGTTTGGCCTTAGGCCTGGTATTGCCATTATCTCAGCACTTTGGTTTGGGCTTTGTTTGTCAAACAAGCTATTGGCAATGTTAATTGGCTGCTTTGGCCAATGGCCATCGGACCATGAGCCAACAAAAATGAGTCCATCCCTTCTCTGTTGCCAAAGATAATCTTTAATCTCAAGCATGTTGCCCAATGATTGCAGAAGGTGAAAACCATTCCCTGTATTGAAGCAATAAGGAATGGCTTTGGTTGTGTAGTCTGCTTGTGGAATTGTGAAACCAACCCCCGTGATCTTTTTCACTTCATCCAGTATTTCTTTTAGTGTTTTATTGCGAAGTGATAGTGGTACCCTCTGTTCAAGGGCGTTGGCTTTTTCACGACAAAAGATCGACCAAACACCATTGCTGATTTTGGTTGCTCGTTCAATATAGCCATAGAAATGATTGTGCTGCTGGTCGTTATTCACTTTAAATGAAAATAGTACGATGCCACTTGGTGAATCGGTTGCGTTTATTGTGAAGGTAGCACGACCAGGTATGCCAGAATCTAATACGATATCATGAGCTATTAGTCCTGAAGCTTCACCATTGATTTTGAGAGTGTACTCATACTTCATCTGTTGCCGAGTCCTCGCCGGCTAACTGTTCGTCTAGGTATGCAAAAACATTTTCTATCCAAGTGGGTTGTGATGTTGTGGCACTGGCTTCTTCTGAAATTACCTTTTCATCTGCAGGTACCGCTTTTGGCTCATTCTCTTTGATTTTTAGCGATTCCACTTTTTCGGAAATGGATTGATGCTCAATCAGCACAAAGGACACTAACCAGGCTTGAGCATCATCAAGCTCTCTTGCTGTTAATTTGTCTGAGAACTTAACTTGTCTGATAGCAAACGCTTTAGCGGTCTGATTATCTATGTTGTAGATTTTTCTGGTGCCTGTGTCGTTGTCTTTATCCATGCTGAGTAACTTAATAGTTTTTAGGTCGTCGGCATCGGAATACTTGATATTAAGCGATACTCGCAAACGGCATGCTTTCTCGCCTTCTTCGGCTGTCGCTGTAGAAGAGCTTTTTCCAGATAAATCGGATTCAGGCAGACTGAACTCACAATCTACCTTAATTCCATAACCTTTAATTTGGGTACCATTTAAGGAAAGGATGATCATTCACTCTAGCCTTCAAAACTCGGCCAGTATTGATCGTCTGATACATCGATTTCAGTAAGATCATCACGGTCTAACAATGCGATTAATGCTTCACGATTTGCTGAAATCCATGCAGCGCATGCGGCTGTGTCTTCTTCACCATAGATACCAAGTGAAGCATTAATTTGACCGACTTGGTTCCAATGTTCATTAATGCGTCGTGTACATTCCGTGTTTGCTAGTGATATTTGATCATCGACCGTTTTTGACGAATTCAGATGAGAGATTAACTCCATTTCAGATAGCTCAACCAAACCTGACTTAACACATTTAGAAGACATTACTTGCTCTAACTCTACTAATTCAGGCTTAGAATTCAGCAACAACTCCGCTGCCGCTACTCGCTCTAACTTTTCCAAATAATCAGCATCACTAGATTCATTTAATGCTGCTTTAGCCAATTTCAACTTTTTTGACTCATCACTTTGCGCAATAGTCAATTCTAATGAAGCTATAGCATCCTCTCTTTCCCCTACTGTCAGAACACCTTTTTCATATGAATATATATCTCCATTCGCACTTTTAAAAAATCTATACTCCATTACGAAATCTCCGAAATTGATTTATATGCCGTCTTTATTCGAAAGAAATAACCAACAGGAATAACAATTAGTGTATTTAGTTCTGAGTTCTGACTACGCCTAGCCACTGCATGCCAACTTTCTGAATCGTCTGGATCTTCTGTGATCTCAACAGCATCATTTACTGCTGTACTAATAGTTTCAAAATATATCCAAAAACCTTTCATTTTTTTACCTAGATTTTGATATATAGTATTTAAACTATAGCTAACTGATTTAAGATCTTGCTCTACGCCTAGCTCAGATTTAACCCCAGCATCAAACAATGATTTTGGAGTAACATACAAATTAGAATTCGAACCACTCGAAACATCATCATGCTCCGCTTTACCCTTTGTCGTCATCACCTCTACAAAGTTAGACCACACATTAGAAGTAACAAACCTTATAAACCGACGATTAAGTTGATGATAATCTAACTCAATGCTCCCCCCAGTCGATGTATACATTTTCACACTAACCACACCAATACCAGAAGCCGGCGCATTAAGAGAACCCTGATCGAATCTTAATATTTGACCATTCGCCAAATCACCGACTAACAACGTGTCAAAATCTTCAATCTTTGGCAAACTGGAACCAGATGTTCCGTATCCATATAGCTCCATTTTCGCTTTCGCGTCTTCTGCAGCATCCAAAAGCGCTTTGTTGGCTTGCTCTTCTGCATACACTTTATATTGATGGTGAGGGTCGTCTTTCGCTTCATGCTGAGCAACATTTTCATAGATAATACGGTTGTCAGTCACTCGACCATTAGAATCTAGTGTTGCCAGTTTTACTAAGTGATGACCATAGTTATTTGCATCGACATAGTCATCGAACGGTCCTGTATCAATCACAAACTCAGTCACAGCGGTCATGTCTGAAATGTCACCCTGCAGACTCACGTTTAACCAAATTTCATTCGGGAAAGTCGTAGTTGTGATTTCTTGTGCTTCTGCGTTTTTGATGCGAATACCGCCCACGTAGCCGACACCAGAAACCACGTTATATGTTCCTGCCGATCCGGTTACTTTCCAGCCGTCGCCCAAAAAGCCTTCATGGCCATATATGTCCAGATTGGAGAGGCGTTCGCGTTCGTCGATGCCGCTTAATCTGGTACTAAAATCTATTTGCCAAGTTTCGGCAGGCACATTCACTAAGGTGGTATGCTGAATCCCCGTGTAGTAAATCAAAAAGTTACGTGTAAATGTGTTACCTGCTTTTGCACCATCATTTTTCGTTTTTGTGGTTAAAGGGATATAAGTGACCGCTATTAAAACGCCATCATCATCAACTAACCCCACCCAGTTAAACTCATAGCTCCCAATGTTTGATCCCATTACGAGTGAATAAACCACCTGATTCGGATTTACATAACCCGACTTTGTCACTGGTAACTGATCAACCACATAGCTATTTGGTATTGTCTCTATTCGCGTGGCAGGTTCGGAACCAAGATTCGGAACGTTCGCAAGTACAAAGCTAGTAATGTTTAGCTGTTCTTTATCGCCCTGTTTCTTGGCAATGTGGTTCTGTCCATCAATCGTAATAAATGCCATAACAACTCTCTCTTTTTAATCAGATACTAGCCACATCAAGGTTCCATGAGTGACCAATATCAATATCCTTCAAAATCACTTGTGCTCCCCACGGCTCAACAACTTGCTTAGCCACATCAAGGTGCCATGAATACCCCACCTCAATAACACTGACGCCAAGCTCAACCGGTGTTAGCACTGTCAACTCATATCGGCGGCATGTACGCCCATACTGTTGAATGATGTAGCTCAGCAAATCGATATTACTTGCTATCTGTGAATCACTTAGACGAAGAGAAATAACATCCCAACTTTCGGCATCTTCTCTTTCTTTCATCTCTAAAAAACCGATTCCCAAACGCTCAAAAATGGCGATAAAACCCGCTTTTGAGCCTGCGTCCATAGCGTTTTGTTCCGCAAATTTCACTCGCTTTCTAAATAGCTCTTCAGGCTCATTCGAAAAACGCTTTACGTCTTTTTGGAAAGCCAAATACTTCAGTAATGCTGAATGGCACGTTTCCGCATCCATTTGATCGAGCGGTACCTGTAGCCACTTTTCAACTTTGCCCCACCATGCATCAAACGCCGCTTTCAGTGCTTTTGCTTTTTCGCCTTGTCGCATCCAAACCGGTAACGAATACTTTTCCATGCTCAGCCCTCGACCACACTTAGCGAACTTAAACGAGGAATGGCCAGCTCAGACACAATACTGGTAAGACTAAATTCCACATCTTCTAAGCCCTCTACTAAATCAAAAAGCTCCCCACCCAAATTGGTAAATGAGAAGCGAGAAAAGGGCTCTGTTTTCGTCATCTGATAGGCAGCATTCCCACGAAAAGCCGCGTAAATCGCGTTGTAAATCACCGTTTTTTTGGCTTCTTTTTCTTCATCTAATAACGTGTCCGAAAAATACACTGTGGCCGTTAAATCATGCTCAGTTTCAGGCATGGCATACGCGATTAAATCATCACCATGGCCGTGGTAGCCTTCCGTAGAAATCTGACGGTTAATGGTTTCAAGGTAGCTTTGCGCTGGCGCATTTAACTCAAACAATATGTAAGCATTGGCGGTACCTGGTCCTCGTGGTGCGTCGTGCTGAAACCAGATATTTTGCTCACTAACTCCTACCCAAGATGAAATCAAATACTTATAAACGCCGTCCGTGTGGTAATGACTTAGCGTATTGAATGCGTTACGAATACGGGGCCGATAATCTTCAATGTCTTCCAAATCCGCCCCGACTTTATCAATCCAATTATCAGGGTTGTTAACACTGATTCCGTCCAAATCACAATTTGAAAAATAACCTGGCTCTAGGTTATATGCCGTTGCTGCCGTTTCCGATGTAACGGACACAATCAAACCCGCTTCACCGTCTTCAAATACGGCATCTACATCGGTCATCACCCTGTAAATGGTGTTATTGATTAAATCGGTATAAATCACGGTACCAGCCGGAACATTGAAAGCTCCCGCCGTATTACTTCGCGTAAATACGACGCGGCCTTTCAAAAACTGGGCTTGCTTACGTGGGCAGTTATAACTATCTCCCCATAGCTCAATAAAGGATTCACCCACTGTTTTTAAGAAAAACTGCGGCATGACATTTCTAATCAGTAATTGCACAAGCGACTGCACAGGCTTTGTGGCTATCGCAGAAATAAGCCGCCAAAATGGTGAATAATCAGAGTTGTTAGCAATGGTCGATCCCGACTCAGAAAGAACCGTTCGAAACTCTGCCGTTATGGCCTGTTCCGTTGTGGGTACTCCGTTATCAACCAATACCTGCTCAAAGTCAGTTGTCATACCGTCACCGTAATGCGCTCACCGAAGACGGTTTGCGCTTCACACATTAACGAATCACCATTTAATGCAACACTGGCTGTACCTGGGTAAACGCGCTCATCATTTTCCATTTGGATTTCAATGTCTGTGCATAGCGCGGAAATGGTAGTTGGGTTGCGTTCACCAATCAGTTTGAATGCATAGGCTTTTTCACGGATCATGTGGCGCAAGTCTTGTGCGACACAATCCCCACCCGACACCAAAAGCGGCTCGCCAATAGCGGACAAATCCAAATCATCATCTTTGATTAATAAATCAATGCTCGCCATTAGCCCGCTTCCATTTCCAATTGATACATAAGCTCGTCACCACGCACACCTTGGCCATGGTTGTTTACTTCTATCTTGTCTACTTGAACCGACTTCTTAGAACCACCAAACATATTGCTAATGGATTGAAACAACCCGCCAGATTCCCCACTGCTTTGGCTAGAACCTGTCCCTGGCAGAGACACCATGCTGTTTACTGTTTCAGAGTGACTAACGGCTTTCGACACCACTTCTTGTGAGGTACTGTTTTCAACATCAATACCCGGTATCCAACTTAGCTTTTGTTTCAGCCAATCCACCTTGTCACCAAGAAATGCGAACGGATCAAGGGTGTTTAACCAGTTTTTGAAATTGACCCACCACTGCTTAATGGATTCGAACAAATCAATCCGTAAGTCCCATTCAGGCATGAACGACACGGAACCAAGCCAGACTTGAAAATCTCCCCACCACTGTTGAATGGGCTCAAATATCGTAGTATTGGCCAATGCCGACATACCAGAAAAGAAACGCTTAACCGTTGCAGTCACGTCATCCCAATAAACAACCAAAGCAACTAGCGCGGCAATCAATGCGACAACACCCACCACGACCCAAGTTAATGGATTCGCCAATAAAGCCGCCGTAAACGCCCAAATAGCTGGCAAGCTTGTTAGTATTCCCGTCTTCATAGCCATAAAAACACCGGCCAACGCAGGACCATAAAGCACATATGCTAATAAGGCTGTTCTTGCTAACCACAGTGAGGCAGTCCATACCTTCATCACTAATTGCGCCCCCCAAACAATGGGCTTAACGATGATAAAGCGCATCGTCAGCCCTACCATGGCATATCGGGCCAAACCAATTGCAATACTCATCAAGCCAGCGATGGCCACAAAGCCAATGAATGCTGTCGCCGCCAAACCAATGACTTTAGTTAGATGTGGGTATTTGTCTGTCCATTCCACAATCACCAAAGTGGCGCTTGTAATGGAATCAATAAATGGATTAATAGCCGGTAATGCTTTTTGCCAAACCGCGATAGATACACCTCGAATACCCGCTGCCACCTGTGCAAACGGATCACGCATGGCCTTAGCCATATCAATGGCTTTTTGCATGCTGGTTATGTTGCCTAGCTTGTCTATATCGCTGCTAAGCTTGCCAATGTCATTCGACATTAACTTAATGAATGACACCGCCTGATCGGACCCAAACGCGCTACTAAGTACATCTTGCACTTCTAATGCATTGAGCCCTTTGGTTTTGGTGTTAATCATTTCAAGGATTTCAACAATCGGAAGTAGCTGACCGCTTTCGTCAGTAAAACTCAAACCCAACTTACCCTGAGCATTGGCCAGCCCTTCCAAGAAAGCGCCGTATTTTGTACCGGACTCTGAACCACTCATGGTGGCTTGCAACGTCCCTAATACCGCCATTTGCTCATGAAGTTTTACCCCCATAGTGGCGGCATCCGCTCCAATGGATTCGAACGCGGCCGACATTTCTGGCCCCGTTGTTTTAAACATCTGCACCGCTTTCGCAGTTTGTCCCGCCAACATTTCTACCCAAGTGCCCTTGCCCATTTCATTGGCTTGGCGCTTAAAAATGCCATACATAGAACCGAAGTAACTGGTAATGTCGGTTACATTTGCCTTTGTGGCTTTTGCCAACGTACCGGCAGCCGTAGTGAACCGCGGCAAATCGTTATCCACTAAACCATCAATGGCCGATTGAATATCGTATGCAGAACGCACATAACCGGCTGCTTGGTCACCAAACTCAATCGAATATTTGAGCCCCGCTTGATTAAGCCGAGCCAGTGTTTGATCTGCCACTTCCAACGAGCGCACTTCATTCAGCGCGTTGTTCATGTCATTTGCCGGGTTGACCGTGGAAGCAAAAGAGGTTGATGCTGCAATTAACGCAGTTACCCCCGCTGCAGTATTCATAAAGGCTTTGCGGGAGTTATCCGTTACATTTTTAATGGTGCGCTGAATGCCTTTCATGGGCGCAGTAATGCGATCCAATAAACCGATTGTCAGCATCAACCTGTCTAACCCTCGCGCCATTTTTCACCTACCCTGAAAAAGCCTTATTAATGCCATTTGTTATGGCTGCCGTGTTTCTTTCCAATTCACGCCCTTCTAACCACAATGCTCGACCTAAGTTTTCAAACGAGTCATCAGCATGTGGTAGATGGCGCATTCTGAGTGTTACGAGTTGCTCAAATCCGTTTCTTTCGATGAATTTGCAGAACTCGCTCGCATCTTTACCACTTTTGGTAAATCGCTGGTAAAGTCTTCGGTAATGACTCCCACGGCTTCCATGACCAAAGTAGACTTTGGATTGTTGTTGCCATCGACCAGCATGCTTTTTAGAGTCGCGTGCTGCTCTTGCTTAACCGTGTTGGACAATAAGTTATAAGCTCCCATTGTCACCTTGCCGCCCGCCATCGAATCTACAAACTTGTTGTACTCTCGGTTGGTCACCGTGAATTCAAAGTTCTCTGTTCCAATCGTTACCGCGATCACTTGTGCTTCAGACATACCTTCCCCCTATTTTTTAGCGTCATAGACCTGCTTAAAAAGGTCTTCAATTTTCCGTTCAAGCCTTCCGGCCAGATCATTAATCTCATTTTTATGAGCGTACTTTTCCGCTGCATCTATCTTGTGCTGCATCAGGCCGCGTTCATTTGCTGAAATTCGATTGAATAAAAATGCCAAGAAGCCGCCCAAGCCACCGACAACAGCCGACAAAATAAACATAACGATGGTCAGTTCTGCTTGTGACAGCTCCATAAACACCTACCCTTTTTTGACTTCAAAAAACTTAGTCATCAGCGGCATCACATTTTTAATCGCACGCTCACCAAACAAAAAGCCAAGCACTAACACGTTAATTACCATCAGCGCGCTTTCTTGCTTTTGCGACAATGTTGTCCACTCTGCAAACCACATAAAGTCCATGTATAAGGTGGCAAAGCCCCATACAGGACGCTGCAAGCCACGCAAGAAAATCATTACCGGACCGAAAAATGGAATGGCTTTTAAATCGCTCGCCGTACCTTCTAGCTCTGCAATTCGTTGAGTTAAATTTTTCTCGGCTTCACTTGTTGCGTCATCAACTTGCCTTTGTGCTTGCAATTGAAAATCACGAAGCTTTGCTTCCAACTCCGCTTTTTTATCTGGCGATAAATCCGGCGGAAAGTAGTCTTTTACCAACCCTGCAATCGATGACACAATTCCGCTTTCACCTGTAAATAAGCTTTTCAAACCGCCTAAAATACTCATCAATCCAGACTCCGTTTTTTCACCTCTGCCCACCACGCTTTCACATCGAAATTAGGACAGGTTTTGTGTGTGTTTAAATCGCAATGACCAACGATCTGCGCCTCTGGGTATTCAGCATGTAAGGCCAAAAACAAACCTTCTAGTGAGCGCATTTGCTCGTCGTTAAATTTGTCTCTACCCACCAAGCAAACACCCAATGATTCATGGTTGTATGGATCAGCATGAGCGCCCTGCCAATACACTGGGCGACCCGCTTCGATGTCACCATCTAGCTTGATGACTGCGTGATAACCAATCCCATCCCAGCCGCATTCCAAGTGCCAACGGTGAATGTCTTCTGCCGTTGTCTCTCGGCCATTTGGCGTATCAGAACAGTGGACAACCAGATACTTAATCTTCATCTACAGCCCCAACGTCTCGATGAAGTTTTGATCCGCATAAGGCACACCGTTGATTTCAACAAAGCGCGAATCGGTTACCGTGTACGGAATGGTATGCTCCAGTTTGTCGCCGCCATCACCGCTGGCATCTAACAACTTGCTAATGCTCAACTTGCAACCGTAAGCTGCTGTCTTTAAGGATTGATCAACCGTTTTACCAAGCCCGATGATGTCAAATGTACCTAGTTGCTGGACCGACCCAACCTTGCGAGCTTCTTCAATCACACGGTTAAAGTTTTCAGTATCCAGCGTGATTTCACCGCTGGCCGACAATGTGCCGTTTACATGGCCATGCGGCACGCCCCGGGTCGTCACGGCTTTGACACCGTCTTCAATGTTGAGCGTAAACTGCTTCACATTGATCAATGACGTACCCAATGACACGTTTACATCCATTCCAGAAATATGATGTGGCATTTCTACACCTCATTGCTTAGTTCTAATGCCACTGTCGCAGCAATGGCTTTAGGGCTGTTATATGGTCGAATCAACAGCCCCACCTCTACGTTTGTTCTGCTTTTCCAAGTGATGGCGACATCACCGTCTTGCGGTGGTTTTACGTCACCTGGTACCGTATTTTTCCCGACAAAACTGGATTTACTTCGATTAATCAGTGGACGCATAAAATAGGCTTCATGAGCCGCAACCGACGTGGGTGTATTGTTCAACCCTCGATCCGCAATCTTCTTAATACCTAAAATGCGTACTTCTCGCTTACACACATTCACTACACGACAATTTTCAATCACTGCAAAATCACTGGCTTCAGGTGCCAGCGTCATACCATCGCTGCAATAGATACCGTCATAATCGGCATACACTTGTGGCACAGTTCCGCGGGCATCGTTCAGTGCTTTTGCATGACTCATATTGAAAGTAATACCGTCTTTATCCACTGGTAACGTGGATAAACCCACAATGGCACCGCTGACCACACGCATTGGCGAATCCGCAATGGATTGATCTTCATGACACAAGCGGCCACAGTAAGTACCCAACCAGCCTGAAAACACTTCTGGTATCAAAGACAAAGAAGGCGCTGCTACGCCGTCTTGCAATTCGTCAAAGCTGGCAATGAAATCTGCCCATGTTGTTGAGGCATCCATAACCGATGTCACAGCAAACCAATGAAGATATCGGCCATACTGATTTTCAGCGTTCACCACTGCCACATTCATGGCGTCTAACTCTTCTTGTGTCGTCACTGGGTCTGTCACCACAACCGCTTCACACACCAAGTTATTAGCCATTGCGGAATCGAACGAGGTTTGCCATTCACCAGCGGTACCCACTGGCATAGCAATGGCCGTCCAGTTTGTGCCGGCATTCTGTCTTGCTTTTTGAATGGTCGTTTTGAGCTTGCTGGCATTCACGCCTAACACTTCGTCCAAGTCTGTTGTTTGGTCGATGTACTGAACCGTCCCCGCGTTTTTCCCGGCCAACCCGATGAATAAAAATTGGTTCTCAGCGCTAGTAAAATCGCCGTTTCCATTGTCCTGACTGCTAACGCTAACGCTGCCTAATGCCATGTTATTTGCCTCTGCTTAGTTCTGCTTTCATGACGTCATGCGCCATTTGTTTTACCCATTGCGTGTCGTTGGAAAAGAACTCGCGGGACGGCAATACTGTTTGCCAGCTTTTTACTCCGCCTTTTCTTCCACCCTTGCCATGCTTCAGTTCGTTTAAAAGTCCGAGCGCTTGCCACTTCGTTAGATTCTCAACGATGTATCGACGGCTAATTTTCTTTCGTTTGCCATCCTTATCTCGCTCTCGCCAACGGTACCCAAACCGCATAATGGCATTTGCTTGCGCCATACTTGCTGGCTCAGTTCGCCAATCCGCTTTTTGTTGTTCGCTCATCTTTCTGGCATTAAAGGTTCGTGTAATGCCTTCTTGGTGCTCATTGGCTACTCGGCCCATTTGCGCATTTTTAAACCCAACGGTGATGGCGTTGCCTTTCGTTCTTTGACGAATATTCGCGCCCTTTACCAAGCCACTTAACATCAACCCTTTGCGTGTTCTGGGTTTACGCCTTTGCTTAAACCTTTTGCCTTGCGTGCTACTTTGATTTTTTACGTTCTTTCTGGACTGCTTTTTTACTTCACGTCCCATTTGATCAAGAGCTCGCTTTTTTCTGTGTCTTGGTAATCTCAACATCTGCAATTCTGCATTAATGGCATGTTCGCCGCGCCAGAATGCTTGTAGGCCGCTGCTATTCATTAACGCCCATCAAATCAAACGACTCAGCCACATCATGAGCAGAATGGACTAGCGCCCATTTCTGGCCGTTGTATTCAATGTTTCCCTGATAACTGGGTGAGATGTACACGTCTTCTTCAAACATCAACGTAATCTCAACGTCTGCTGTACTGTTATCCAACACATCGAACACCACTTTTGGTTCTGGCTCTTTCATGGCATTGCGGTCATCGTTATCCGCTAACCAGGTAATCAAGCGAGCATGCAAAACCTCAATCGGATATTTTGTGTAGGCAAAACGCTCAATCGAAAACACCGCTCTGTATTCCATGGTGTAAAGCAACACGCTGTTACCATCAAAGCGACCACGCGTGATTTGCTCTAACTCTTCCACCCATGCATCAAATTGCTCCTTACGGAAACAATGGGTTGATTCTAAAAACTCGCGTAACGCGGCCATTTTTTTCATAATATTGATGCCCTAAAACCATCGGCATACTTGCGGCGTTTCGGCACAGCACCATGCGCTTCCGCAATCAGTAGAAGACGCTTAGCAATCCAATCTATGTTGCGTTGGGCATCTCCTTTCCATTCCGTCACAATGATCTCGTTACGCTCGCCTTGTATTTCTGCTGCCGCTTTTCGTCCAACAGTTTCAAAGTATTTAATCAATGCTGAACGTGCCCACCCCATAACAGCCGCTTTGTACGCTGGCACCAATTCGGCATTCACTTCAGCTAAACTCTCCGCGTCTTTCACGCTTTGCAAAATCAGCACAAAGTCCAATAACTCTTCATTCACATGTCGAATGGCATTATTCAGCTCAAATACCATTGGGGCTTCGTCGTACTCATCTGGTAAGCGATAGGTTTCAATAAATACGCGCACACTAATATCTGGAAAGAACCCATTTGGGTTTTCGATTTCGGTATCTGTTGCGCTGCTATCTGCTTTACCGTTTAAACTCACGCTCAAGCTCCAGTTTGTTTAAAACACCAACCATCCGGTTTTGGTAATGGACTGACTAGCAGCCAAACCGCCACCGCTGTTGATGGTTGGTGGGGGAGTCGTTATAGTTTTAACTTTGCCTGTAACTCACGAATGCGCTTTTTGGCACCCGCCTGTGGGTTAATGTCCATTGCGGTTTCATAAGCATTAAGCGCCGGTTCATATTCTGCTAAGGCGTCTAAATGCTTGCCGTAGATGACATACATCTTCCCTTTGACGACTTTGTTCAGTTCCCACTTCTCGGCTTCCATGGCTTCAATTAATTGCTCAAGGTATGGCCCCGATGACTTGTGAGCATCTAACTGAGCTTTGGCCCAGTCATACACCTGATCACAAACAAAGGTGGCAATGTTCGAATTGAAACGACCAGGCATTAGCTGAATTTTTTGTGAGACCAAATGAAGTGCCAGTGGCATAGCGCGGCCAATGTCTTTCAGGTCAAACAGCCAGATCATTACCCACACCGCGACAATGTTTGGATAACGAGCACCGGATGAAACAAAGCCGTTCACAAAATCTTCCAAGCGTTTAATTGCTTCCGCTTTGTATGGTGCTCGCTCTTCAATGTCTTCCACACTGGTTACTTCATCCATCAAACCAACCAACATTTGCTTGTGGGTTTCCAGTTCAGGGTTCCCCACAAAGTCCGATTCATCATCCAGTTTTTCTTTAATCGCTTGGATTTCGGACTCAGCATCGTCAACACGGTTTTCAAGGTCGCTGACATCGTCTTTTAAGTTTTTTAGATCAGCTTCTGAACCATCACTACCCGTCGAATCGGCTGGTGTATCGACCACTTTTACTTCAGCTTTCTTTTGCAACTGTTTGCGTAACTTCGACACAGTTTTTGGCTTAGCATTACCGCCTTTGGCCTCACTTTTATGCGCGCCCTTTTGCTTGTTCAGGTTCGCCAATCGATCCATCTGGCGTTTTTTAATCAAGTTCATGCTGGTTTCCATTTGTATGGGTTTAATCAATGGCACTTGAACAAAGCCAAATGCCATTTGTTAAACCAAAACGTGTTATTCCGCTTCTGCTTCTGCTTCTTCGTATTGGGTAACATTAGTAATGATGCCAATGGCTTCAGGCTCTTCAACGATGTAATCCACGTTTTCAGAGTTGTAATCTTCCACTCGGCTACGCGTTGGGTTGTCTTTGATATGACGACGCAACGACCCTTCTTGCAGGTAAATGGAAAGGTTTTCTGGGTAAGTCACAATCACGGTACCGGAAGGGAAAAACGGTGGTGTAACGGCTTTTAGTCCAGCAAATACCGCCATCACTTTGTTGTCGTTTACTAGAACTTTTTCTGAGGCTTGATCACCATTCGCGGCCAAACTGTTCAAGCGATAATCCGCCATCAAATCAGAGGACACAAAAGCCATTAATTGGGAATCATCACGCAAGTGTTCTGGAATCATCTGCTTAGCCGATTCCACAACCACATCTAAGTTGCGCATGTCCGCATCCATATGCCCAAAGGTCAAACCGTCTTCATCAATTTGCTCTGCCGCTTCATCACGCACTTTTTGAATCCAACCTTTGTTGACGTCTTCGCCATTCGGGTTCTTTTCTGGATCGGTTTCAGCCGCAATGGACGTACCATGCCAACCAATTCGGATACGATCATCCGTCATGGCCTTGCGATAAATACTGGAATACAACTCTGCGTATTGTTGCGGTGTACGGTTGCGCCATTTATCGAGCTTGCTGTACGTGATATGTACATCCACTTCGGTAAACTGACATTCATAGCCGGACTTACTTTCACTGACGACGCTGGACGTTTTACGGTCATTGCTATCCGTATTGGTTCGTTTGGTTAGCAATCCCGAAACCGCCAACCCCACTTTTTCACCTTTGATTTGCGCTACCGTTTCAACGTTGATCAACTTTAAGAACCACGCGCCATGCTCGGCCGCTTTTTCATAAAGACGCTGTTGAACAGACGGTTCTACTTCAAACTCTTCGCCAACGGCCGCGTTAACCGCTGCGTACACCTGATTCAGATACGCCTTTAAGCGGGTTTTACCTTGTGGAGATAGCAATGTTTTAGCCATTTTCGTTTCCTATTTAAGATTCTCTTTTAGCGGCTCCCCAGACGCTTACCCAATGATTGACCGCTTAAACGATCTCAAATGTGGTTTCTGTTTCCCCCGTACCTTTTGGCGGAGCTTCGGTTTTGTCTTTCATCGCTTTGGCAAAGTCGTCTTGCAGTGCTGCGAAACTTTCTGTTAGGTTTTTTAGCGTTTCGGCTTGCTCTGAAAAGGCTTTCTTTTCGTCTTCAAGCGCCGTGATTTTGTCTTTTAGCGCTTTGATTTCTGCCGCGAATTCGTTTGGCACGTCGTCATCCGCTGGCTCATCTTTTGGCGTGAGTGCGTCAAGCTGGTTTTTAAACTCAGCCAACTCGGTTTGCAGCTTTTCGAAAGCGGCTTTTTCTGCTTCTGTCATGGGTTCATCTTCCTGTGCTGGGGATAGTTTGAATAAACGCTGAAGAAGGTTTGGACGCTTTTTGACCTCCGCTTCCAACTCTTCGTCTGAGGGTTGGTTATCAAAGCTCAGCGTTTGGCTTTCTTCATTTAAAAAAATTTGTGAGTGTTCGCCATTTTGGCTAAAGGAAAGTTGCTCTGTACCAAGGCTGGCTGGCTCGTCAGTAATGGCGAGATGCATGAGATAAGCTTTGCCTGTGTCTGCAAAGTCTTCTATCACTCGAATAGAGCTAAATAGCTTTTGCTTTGCTTGATTCAGCGCCAATAGCATCTTGTTTGGTTGTAGCTGGGCAAAAAGACACAAACGGCCTTTTGCATCTTTCTCAGCTTTAAGCGCTACCACTTGGCCATAATTGCCATACCAACTGTAGTGATCTTGAAAAATGTTGGCGGTGTATTCGTCCGTGTCATAAGTTTCGGCCATGTCTTTAATCCACTGCTCTTTGATCTCGCGACCATCCACAGTGGGACCAGACGTTGCCACTTTGAACCACTTAGAAGACTTTGCCATTTTTCGCCCTTTTCCCGTTCCTATCACTCAGTTAAAACACTCTGTGATTGCAACGATAAGCAGCCAGACACGACCAATCCAGCGGCTAAAATCCGAAAAATTGCGATAACGCCATTATCACAATGGCTTGTATTTATTAGCGTTATTGCTGGCTTTCATGGCAGCTAATATGGCGCCATGGCACACTCTCAAGACGTTATTGAATATGCAAGACTGCTGTATATCCGCGCTCATAAACCCGCGGAGATTTCGGCTCGCCTTAATGTTTCAGAAAGAACCGTTTATGGCTGGATTGAGAAATTTAACTGGAAAGAACTGCTCGCCTTCGACACGGCAGAAATCGAAATTACACGCCGCATTAGCACGTTAACTAATCGAGAAAATAAGACCAAAGAAGAAATCCAAGAGTTAAATGCGCTGTGTCGCACCTTTGGTACCTTGCGACAAGACCTAGCAAAAGCCGAAAAGATCATGGCCGAAGCCAAGGCCATTGCCGATGGTAAGCCCGATGCGGTAGCCGGCGCAGAACGCCGCAATAATCGACGCGGGAAAAAGAAAGCCTCGCCCAAGAATGACATTAGCAATATAGACCTGTCTAAATTCGATACATGGGCGGCTGAAAACCTATTTGAATATCAAAAACTATGGCGAGCAGTTGCGCATGATCCTGACTTACGTCGTAACCGCTTCATTCTGAAATCACGCCAAATCGGCGCAACTTACTACTTTGCATGGGAAGCCTTTGAGGACGCATGCAAGAACGGTGAAAACCAAGTCTTTTTATCCGCTTCAAAAGACCAGGCACGAATTTTCAAAGCGTATATTCAAGCCTTTGCACGCAACACTTTTGAGATTGAGCTAAAAGGCCAAGATTCCATCGAGCTAACCAAAGACGGTAAGACGTGGGCCACACTGTATTTCTTATCAACCAATTCCAGCACAGCACAGGGCTACCACGGCCATTTGTATGTGGACGAAGTGTTTTGGATTCACGGCTACGCCAAGTTGCAAAAGCTGGCGTCCGGTATGGCTGCCCATAAGAAATGGCGACGTACTTACTTCTCTACGCCGTCTAGCTTGCAGCACCCCGCTTATGAACACTGGAGCGGTGAGAAATTCAACAAAAACCGCTCACGCAAAGTTGAGATAGACCTAACAGACGCCACTTTAAAACAAGGCTCTCTTGGCGGCGACAAAATATGGCGTCATCTTGTGACCGTGGAAGATGCGGAGCGTATGGGCTGTGATCTATTCGATATTGACGAACTGAAAGCGGAATACAGCAAAGCGGACTACGAAAACCTATTTGGTTGTAAGTTCGTGGACGACAACGAAAGCGTGTTTCCATTCAGCACATTACAGAAATGCATGGTCGATGCATTCAGCAAATGGAAAGACGTGGATTTTGATGGCGACAATCCTGTATTCCTTCGCCCTGTTGCCATTGGCTATGACCCCAGCCGAGTCCGAGACAATGCCGCTTTGGTGGTACTGGAAATTCCACGCACACTGGCCGAGAAATGGCGCGTCATTGAAACGCATCAATTCAAAGGCATTACCTCAGAATACCAAGCCGCCCGTATTGCCGAGATATACGAACGCTTCAATGTGGTTTGGTGTGGTATCGATGTGACCGGCATAGGTCACGACACCTTCCAATGCTGCTTGGATTTAAAGCTTAAGCATGTCGTCCCTATTTTCTATTCGGTGTCCGAAAAAACCGACCTGGTCACAAGGGGTAAACGACTCATTGACGGTGGACGTTTTGAATACGACATGGGCAACAAAGAGCTTTCTCAGTCACTCATGATGATTCACCAAATCACCACACCAAATGGCTCCATCACATACGGTGCCGCACGCAACAGCAGTACAGGCCATGCCGACTTAGCGTGGGCCGTGTTCCACGCCATGCAAGCCGAAAGACAGTTTGTTAAATCGAAAAAGCCCGGAAAGAAAATCAGTAAAGCGCGGGTTGCAATTGGATGAAGGACAATATGATGAACACAACAAAACCACGCCAACGAGTAGACCGTCTGTATACCAGCGTTATGAACGGTGGACTCATGCCCCAAAAGAAAAAGAGCAAAACTCGCGCTTTTAGCTTTGGGGACCCAGAACCGGTGTTAGGCAACCAAATAGGTGATTATCTCGGCGTGTTTGCCGATATGAATGGCTATTGGTACCTGCCACCGGTGAGCCTAGCGGGACTCGCCAAAACCCTGTATGCCAATGGTACCCACGCCAGCGTGTTGGAGTTTAAACAAAACCAACTCTTGGCCAGCGTGCAAGATAACCCAATGATTACTCGAGCAGAATTTAGGGGAGCCTTTAAAGACTTTGAAGTGTTCGACAATGCCTATTTCCTAGCGATTCGAAATTGGCTAGGCGGCATTAATCGTTACGTTCGCCTCCCGGCCATTAATGTTCGAGTCGGCACCGACGACAACTATTTTTTGCTGCAATCCGATGGCAGCTTTCTTGAGTACCCCGCCAGCGACATAATTCATCTAAACGGCGGTGACATTCGCCAAGCCATCTATGGTGTGCCAACCTACTTTGCAGGCATACACAGTATTTTACTTGGTGAAGCCGCTACCCTTTTCCGCCGTAAGTATTACCTGAATGGCGCGCATTCGGGCTATATACTGGTTACGTTTGATTTGGACGATGACAAAGCCGACGACATAGAACAAGCCATTGTCCAATCTAAAGGACCCGGCAACCATCGTTCACTCTTCCTCAACATGGAATCCACCATTTCGGGCAAACCTGGCTACACCAAAGACCGTGTTCAGCTGCTCCCCGTTGGGGATTTTGGCAACCGGGATGAATACGACAAGATCAAAGAAGTCACCCAGCAAGACATTCTTAACATGCACCGTGTACCCGCAGGGCTTGCCAGCATTATGGCAAACAATGCCGCAGGCCATGGTGATTTAAAGAACGTGCGTGAGGTGTATTACGATTGTGAAACCATTCCCAAGCAAGCGATTTGGCAAGAGCTGAATGAACGCCTACTCACCCGAGGGCGAGTAGTGTTCAAAGAACCGAGATGGTTACATATTAAGGAAATCTAACATGCCAAATTTTTTCCCAGTAACCCTCTCTACGTACGGAAATAATCTAAAAGCTTCTTCAGTTGCATTGATTAACATTTCCCTATACAACTTAACAACCGGATCAGTGCAGTCATACGGATCAAGGAAGCTCTCTAGCTCCCTTTCCGCAAGCTTTTTCCTAGCTTTTTGCAGCTTAACCTCCGCCATTACGAAATTGTATTTATCTTGGTCAGAGAGACTAGGGTTATTCATCACAGCTATAACTTTTACTAAGCTATTAAGGTTAACTTTTCGGTATATCATTATGATCTCCTATTTCAATCATATTGGTTTAAAAATGAACCCTCTAAATAAAAGGGCTTATTTCTATTTATGCCAATCGATCATTTTTGATTTCAGAGCTATCAGTAAGCTATTAAGTGATAGTGATTCACATGGATGGATGAAGGAGTTTTGTTATGGGGCTTAATTTCAGCAAAGGAGCATTTAATGCATTTGCCGCAGGTAGCCCATTTGAAAGCGTGACCATGAGCAAGGCCACCGCGACCAATCGCCAGTGCGGAACCTTACGCACGCGGCTTGATAAATACTTACCCGTGGAAGGGGAAACGGTTATTGACCCTACGCTACCCGATGCCACGAAAGTCACCAACTGCCAAAACGCCCTGCTCAATTACGGTACGGGAGCCAACACGCTAAACGCCCATGTACAAACACGGTTGGATTCTTTACTGGACGACTTACAAGTGGCCAGTGCGGTGAAGTCTGTAGACAGTTATTTGAATGATGTGCCAGACAGTTGTGCCAACATCAACACCATCATGGGTACCGCCGCAGGCGCAACAGATGACTTGCTCGCGACATCGAGCGACATTTTGAATGAACTGGACCAAGGGATAACAGATTTTGATTCGGGCACTATGGATAAAGCCGACTTTGAAGACTTGTTGGATAGAGTCACCGCCGAACTAGGCAGTAACTTAACCACCATGCTGGGTATGATCAGTAATGAAGTGACCATGGTACAAAGTATGTACGACACACACAGGCAAATGGCGCAGTCATTTAAGCTGGCTGGTTTGATTGATGACCCGTGTGTGAGGCCGTTTTTAGTGAGATTGGCAGGGCCAGAGTTGAGTCAGGTGCTAGTGAGTGATTTTGGGGTTGGGGATGTTGAACAAATCGATGTTTAAGACTACCCTTCCATACAGATAAAGATAGAAAGAGTTAGACAAAGATAGACAAAGATATATCAAACGAATCAAAGCCATTAGGTTATTCAATTAGAAAGCATACCTACGTTAGTAATATACTATGTATTAAATTTGATAAATCCCGATTCGGGAAGTGAGTTTCAAATGGCTACTACATCATTCGACAAAAGCTTTGTCATACAGGATAGAGAATCTTCAAAACGCTTTATGAAGGCTGTTGCACAGCCACGCTTAGTGGATGTTGAAGACAAAGACCTAAAAGCAGAAAGCAAAAAAGGATTACAGCTATTAGCACGACGCTTCAATCTCTCTCAGAAATCCTAGCCGATCCTGACACAGGGCAAGAAATTGCACTTGCCCTTTTTGCTGATTTTACTTGCCCACCAAATGACGACGTCCAAGACTTTTTATTAAACAAAGCCATTCGCTTCGAACAAGAAGGCACAGGCAACACACACCTTATTTTAGATGACAACGGCTTTTTACTGGCCTACTTTACCGTCACTTTCAAAGACATCAAGATACATCCAGACACATCTAAAAGCAGAGCAAAAAAGCTCAAAGCCAAAAACAATACTGTCAGCACCTATCTAATAGGCCAAATCGGTAAAAACAAGTCCATAGCAGATAACCCAATTGATTTAGAGAAAATTCTAGCTGATGTCTTTGTTGTTATTAAACAGGCTCAAGCTTTAGTGGGTGGTAGAACCATCATCCTAGAGTGTGAAAATAACGAAAAGTTAATTCGCCTTTATGAAAGCCAAGGCTTCGATAGGCTAGATATTGCTCAAGATCCTGAAGACAGAAACCCTCTCGTTACTATGTTTATATCGATCAAATAGTGCTGTTAAATTCCAATTTTGTAACGTGTCACGCTTGCATCATTGATCCAAGTAGAAGCACTAATAAATGACCCGTGTGTAAGACCCTTTTTGGTGAGATTGGCAGGGCCAGAGTTGAGTCAGGTGCTAGTGAGTGATTTTGGGGTTGGAGATGTTTGATAATTTCAAATTGATCGAGATTTGTGAGCTTTTTCCGTGCAATAAAAATCATCACATTGTGACCATAAAAAATTGTGAAAAAAAACCTTTTCTGCGGTTGCTAAACTGCTGTTCAAAGAATGATCAAGCAAGAAAGGTTAGTAACCACTTAGTTATGGTAACTTTCTGGTTTTTGCGTTTTTTTCAAGCCTTGATTTTGAATCCATTGAGCATCAAAATAATTCTTGTAAGCCTTGATATACGTGGTTTACAAATAAAAAAGGCCTCAATTTAGAGGCCTTCGATGCAAGAAAGACAATGGAATACTCCAAGATCTAACTGCGCTTAGGAACCGTTAGGATAGGGTCTTATAGTAACGCCTTCAAGCTTTCTTGTGTAAATTTTGAAATTTAATACAGGAAACACGACTATGAACAATCTGTTTATTTCTTATGACTTGAATTCACCAGGTCAAGACTATACAAAAACTCATGAAGCTATAAAGTCTCTAGGAGACTGGGCAAAAGTCCAAAAATCTCTTTGGTACTTGAAATCACAATATTCAGAATTACAAGTTAAAAACACGCTATGGGCAGCTATGGATCGAAACGATTCTTTAATCGTTGTTAACGCAACGACTAACTGTGCTGCTTGGGAAGGCTTAGCACATCCTGATGTATCGCAGTTCATTATTGACGAGTGGAGCAAATAGAAACTACTAATAAAAAGGGGCCACTTTGGCCCCTTTAATATGTGAAAATTTACTTCCAATACTTTTAAGCTTCCAACTCTTCTCTTGGTACCAACCCAAGAGCTTTTAAACGGATTCGCATTGCTTTGCGTCTCGTTGGATGTGTCGAACGGTTTCTATGTTGACTAGGGATTTGTTGTGTATGGGTATCATGTGTATGCCCATTTCGTCCACATAAAGTAGGCAACGTGTGCCAATGGGCAAGCCTGAGATGATGTTGTTTAGGTTAGTTGTTGTAGGCTGTTGGTTTGTTATCTGATCAAAGGCGCCCTAGTAAATGAGCCAAGGAAAAAGAGTTAATAGTATAGATATTGATTAAGCATATTTAAAAGGTAATTGCATGGCTAGAACGACATCGTGGGAAGATTTTTTTAAGGAAAACCCTTCAATGGAACATTTAGATCCAATGAACGCTCTCGACTTTAACTTATTAGATGTTAATCAAGAAGACCTTCAGGTTCTCAAGAGCGTCTTTTCAAATGTTTGTATTGATTTAACGCTTTACATGCAACTGTTTGGAGAGGATGAAAGCTGTAATGAACTAAATGAATTTAATAGTTTTGTCTTCCCGTTAATTCAAAAGGCATATTTAGAGAGAATTTGTATCAAAGTTGCAACGCTTATGGACCCAGCAGCGAGTAATTGGGGGAAACAAAAAAACTTGTCACTTTGCCAATTCATTGCACAAACTGAATCAGAATTATTAAAGGGTAAGTTTGAAACGCTAAAAAAGTTTTACATTGACTCTGGCATTAAAGATTGGCGCAACAAGGTACTTGCGCATTCAGACTTATTAACAGTTTCAGATAAAGAACCTCTTAAAGTGAGCTTTACGCTTGATCAAGTAAATGACTTTATTGAAGGTATTCAAAGCTTTATTGATATGATGAGCGATCCACGATTAGCCACAGATATTTCAGTGGTTTTACCTTATGACCGAAGTGGGGTTGCATTTGTAGCTAAAATCAAACAATGTAATATGAGAAATAAAACTAAATAGAAGCTTTAAATGTTGCACCCGCTTACCTCAATCAAAACGCCCCATCACTGAGGCGTTTTTCTTTAGAAATGATGATGCACCCCAGTTCTTTTTTTAAACTTCGAGCACAGTGTTTTATGACTTTCTTTCGAATAGTATGTTTCGGTAAACTCGGAATGACATATTTTTCAAGAAAAATTATATTTTATTTGCTTTCTTTTCTTTTAGAAAAAATCTGTTGAAGAAACATAGCTATAATAGCCACAACCAATGTCCATAAAAGTGTCTTATCTGATGAAAATCCAGAGTAAATTTTATCTTCAGCACGTATAACTTTATTATCAATTTTATCAAGATCGCTTAAGATACGATCATATTTTACATTTATTTCTCTTATCGTAGCTAATGTTTCAGGGTCATCTCTAAGTATCGACATAACTTCTTTATTTTTTTCCTCAAGTACCAGAAAACTCATTTCTAAAGTTTTTATGCTCCCTGAAACATCAAGGCTCTTAGCTCCTGATTCTTCACTAATCACTGATTTTATATCTGCTATCTCTCTTTCTAGGCTTTTAATACTTTCATCATGAATAGATATATTATCCTTTTGAACTAATATAGCTCCCCATTGCTTATTATTAATATTTGTCAACAAAAAAACTGTAACAACAACAGAAAATGCAATGGTCATAATTTTTTCAAGAAGCTTATCTATGTAATTCCACATTTAATAAAAACCTGTCTAATAATAGTTAAGAGTATCTCTGATACTTTAGCATTTTCCTTCAAAACTTCATCATATTTATACTTTAAGCTTTAATTTTAAAGTACCTTTTATGATGATCTCTTCTCTCAACTCTAAATGTCGATTTTGTAAAATTGTGACGTGTCACGCTCTTAAAAATAGCCTATATTCAACTGACTGCTAGATTAAGGAGGATATATGGAACACTCAGATATGCGTCGGATGATGCAAGAAGCGCTTGAACTAAAAACCGGTGAAGTATTTGAAATCATCTATCATGGAGGAAGCTCACCAGGTAGCCGTCGAACTATCATGCCGTTAAAAGTAGATAAATATACTGTTTACGCTAAGTGCTTTGCATCAGACGAAGAAAAGACCTTCCGCTTTGATAATATGGAACTCGCAGAAAACAGCGATGCTCCAGCATGGCAACCATTCGACCATCAAAAGGCCGACACATTGCCCAACGAGAAAAAAACAGGGTTTCTCGCTTCAGCAAAAGAAGAATACAAGAAGACCAAGGAACCCATGAGTAAAAAATCTATCTTTTTTATGGCGCTATTCTTTGGCCTCATTGCTGGATATTTCTTTGGTTACATTGGTTTTATCATCGTTTTTTGTCTGTTTGTTTATGTTGGCATTGACAATAATAGTAAGCTAAAAAAGAAAAGTGTAGCCCCACAAACTCAAGTCCAAACCACTGTCTTTGCACCAACTAGCACCAGTGGAAACACTCTTTCCATTGATAGTCAATCTACTAGAAGCACAGATACAAACAACCTATCAAGTAAGACAAATTTTACTTCGGTTCCCACTCCCACCACAAAAACAGAAGCACGCCAGATGGTTAAGGAACTCGAAACTGAAGAGGATGTTCGTAACTTTGTACTCTCTTGCGAGGAAGCCCAAGACAATCTTTATGATAACCACGACTTAACAGAGAAACAGCTAGATAAACTTTCGGACTTACTTTCTGATGCAATGGACTTAGCGGAGTTCAAAACCCTTGCATGGCAATTTGTACCCGATGCTTCCCCCCAAACCCCTTTAGAAGAATTAAAATTAGCTTACAAGGTTTTTTCTAATGATGAATATAAGTCACTACCTAAGAAGTTTAAGCAAGATAATTCATGGTTAGAGCTAACTATTGGGGATGAGCCAGACCTTCCAGACGAATTTTTAGCAAACCTGATCGGATTTCGTGAAATTGTCGAATCCAAATTATCAGACGATCAAATGATTACCGCCATAGATAACTATCTTTCTGAACACCCAATATTCATGGAAGAATACTTTGGCGAACTTGATGAAGATGCAAGCCTAACCCATGGCCAAGAATGGTTTGCTTCAAAACTGTCTCAGCTTGGTTTACCCGCTGCATGGGAATTATTCGCTGAAGGTTACACCACTATTGAAAAGTGTCTGGAAATTGACCCCAATGAGTTTATTAAACGTCGTGGAATCGGCCCAAAGAAAAAACAACAATTAATAGAGTTTCAAGAGAAGCACAGATAAACCAAAACGCCCCATCACAGGGGCGTTTTTCGTTTTATAGCAAGGGTTGTTTCAATTTCTCTAGGCTGTATTCACCTGATAAGGCCATGAGCCGGTGGCGGAAGTCGTCCACTGCGTTTTTGAGCAGTTTGGCGTCTCGCTGGATGTGTCGAACGGTTTCTATGTTGACTAGGGATTTGTTGTGTATGGGCATCATGTGTGTGCCTGTTTCGTCCACATACAGTAGGCAACGTGTGCCAATGGGCAAGTCCGAGATGACGTTGTCTAGGTTTAGGTTGGTTGCTTTGGGCTGTTGGTTTGTGACCTGATCAAAGGCGCGAATGACATGAAGGTGGAATTTCGGACTGATCCACATAGCGTAAGCGTAGACCAGTTCTTTACAAGCCCAAGTGCCTTTATTCGCTCCACCTCTAACAGCTTTAACACTGATACCCATTTCTGGGTAACACTCAATCTCTTGTATTAATTCTTTAATTTTTTCAGTTCGGATAAATCGATTTGGTTCATGTCGCTTTTCATTACCAGATGCCTTATGAAGGTCATTTAGAGAATAGAGTTCATCATGAACACGAACATTTCTAGAAAGGATTGTGAGATTTTCCATAGCGTTTATCTCCTGTGAAAGCTATTTAATTGCTCACCCCAATGCCAATTAGGGTGGGCAAGCTATACGGGTTGGCATACCAGTCACAGGGCTGGCGCGCACGAATGCGCCCCGCACAGCTCACCCATAACAGGAAGCTATACGCCAGACACAAAAAAACCGCGTACGCGGTATGTGTCCGCTGTGAATTCAGAATGCCAATCCCGACGCTGGATTTTGCCAGCGCCCTTGAATGGTAGTCTTAGTTTTCTTGATATTCAAGCTTTGATTCTCCTGTTTACTTTTTGATCAGATCGATCTAATCTTTTAGGTACCCAAGGAATGGGTATTAACCGATCAAGGAGACGATCATGGAACATTTCATTTTGCTTTTGCACGACCTCAAACAAGTAACACTTGAGGACATTGCAGCCCTCCCCGAAGAAGCTCAGCATGTAATCGCCGAGCACCTAGAACAACTTCAAGACGATTTAGACAAGGCGTTGCCCAAGGTGGCATAACTCAGGGTTGGTACCTTGATGGACTGTGACACTTTCTCACCCAATAGGTGTTTGTTTTCACACTCTATGATGGCGAGTCGGTTTAACAGTTCATCAATGGTATGTTTCGGTACCAGGTACGATTCAACGCGCCCGTGGCGAACAATGGCAAGGCTATCGGCACAGGTCACCGCGGTGGCAAGGGTGCCGTTGTCCACTTGGCCAAGGGTGATTTTTTGAGCCTGTTCGATGGTGATTTCTAGGTTGTCGGTCATTGTAGTTTCTCCCTACCAAGACATGTGCTTGCCACTTGCGGAATCACTACACCGTGGCTCTGGTGTGTCGTTGTCTGATTTTTGAGTGTTTAACAATGACAAAGCTTTTTCTGCTTTTTCCATTGCCATATCAACAAAATGACTCGCGGTTTCATCTTCGATGTGAAAGTTCACCATGCCGATAAACTCGGCGGCTTGCTCTATTTCGTGCTTAATATCCTTTACGGTGTGATCACCCATTTTTACCATTGCCATTTCTCCCTAGTGTTAATTTTTAAAAACGTGACGTGTCACGCGGTTGGTTTATAGCCTTAGTTTCTTTTCGTCTCGCGTGTAAAAACATTTTTCCACGCCTTTCAGTCTCGGTATGCCTAGGCCGTTTTTGCAGCCCGTTGGTAATGGCTCGCCGCAAAAGTCGCATGTTCCAAGGTGCGCTTTTTCGTCTTCCATTCGTTGCTTGTCGCGGCGTATCAAAGTGGCGATGAATTCCGCCGCGCCGTATGGCTCAACACCGCCCCGATAAGCGCACAGGTCGGTCAGTGCGTCCGCCTCGGTTTGGGATAATGTCACTCGATATTCACGAATACCGAGTGACGAATTTTTTTCCGCGTCCCGTTGGCGCTTGGCACGCTGGCGCTCTTTGTCTTGCTGGCGCTTCTTATCGGCTTTGGCTTGGTCGGTTTTGGCCACGCTCACACCCCTTTTATGTCCAGTTGTTCTTGCTGCTCTAAAATCTTCCGCGCCATGCTGACAACGTCGGTTTGTGGTGGGTTGATGTAGTGCTTAAATTCCATGCCAAAAACGGCACGCGCACCACAGCCGCCCTCACCTATGCATTGCACGTAAAGCTCCTTGTAAAACACGTCTTTTATGTCTTTTGCGAGATCATTGCTGTTGGTAATGATCGCTTTGCCTTTACACCTAGGGCATTTAACCCGGACTGACATATTGGCCACCTCCACCATATTTGGTTGGCTCATAATTCCGGCCGAAATTCGGCCCCGTACACTTATTGACACGAGTCCAAGGGACGGCTTCGCCGTCCTCCAAAGCCAAAGACCCTTTTTTACGCACTGTCCATTCGTAAATTCGAGTGATCAGCACATCAATCCCCTTTGCCACGCCTTTCACCGACTTCACCATTTCCCCATATTGGTTTTCTTCTGGCTCGCTGTAGTGGGTTTTCAGGGTTTGGTTTTTGCCAGCAAACACCCCGCCCATGAGTTTGACGAACCCGCCAAAGTCCGCCCGGTTGGCCGCGTGGTAAATGTCGGCAAAGGTTTTGGGGGCTTTGTCTTTCCCTAAGCGGCGCAACTCTCGCCACACCGTTACACTGGCACCGCCTAGAAATTGAAACTGACGAATACGATTCAAGCGCGCCCACGACACAATGCGCTTGGCCGCGTCACTACCACTGCGCCCTGTTTCATGGTCTGTATCGACGTGTTTACCGTGAATGTTTTTAGAAATGTATTTGACGATGTAACCAACAGCAGACCCTTTGTCCTTGTCGATTTTTCTCACTTTTATGCGGTGCTTTTTCGCCCCTTGTTCGTTGCCATCTTCCTGCAAGGCGTACTTGGCAAAGGCGCGTAAAAAGTCATTCGAGTGTTTTGGGTCGGTCCATAACATTAGATGCCAGTGTGGGCAGCCATCGTGATGTGGCTCCACTGTTCGCAGACCATAAAAAGGAATCTCGTGGCGATTACACCAAGAACGGAAACGACGCCAAACCAAGTTCAAATACTTTTGTGCGGTTCTTACGCTGGGGCTGCCTGCGCGCCAAAACTTCAGGTTACGTTTACCGCGTGAGATAGGGTGATACTTGGAAGGACACGTCAGTGTGATAAACCAACCATCGTGGCCTAATTCGTCGGCGATTTCTTCCATACCCTTTGCTCTAACGACCATTTCCGCAAAGCGGTTATCTGGGTCAGATACGCCCTTTTTCGATAATTCGGCCAGCGTGAACGACTGCCCCAAATCATTCACCGCTTCCCAGCCGTCCAAAAATGCCTTGTTATTTGCGGCTTGTTTTTCCGCTTTACCCAACGCCCACCAAGACACATAAGGCGACTTATAGCGGTGTACCTGGCCGCATTCTCTCAGCACATTTTCCACCACTATCCATTGGCGCTTGGCTTGGCGAACCCACCATTCATTGGTGATCATCCGCGCGGCGAGCCCCGCTACTCTGTCGTTATCATCCCAGTGGTCAAACGTGGCACCCACTTGCTC
Source organism: Marinomonas aquiplantarum (assembly GCF_003314975.1). Classification (GTDB taxonomy): domain Bacteria; phylum Pseudomonadota; class Gammaproteobacteria; order Pseudomonadales; family Marinomonadaceae; genus Marinomonas; species Marinomonas aquiplantarum. The sequence goes on along the minus strand of NZ_QNRF01000004.1, from coordinate 226,439 downwards.
AAGCTGCAATGCTATAAAGGCTTTCACCGCACTTGGGGTGCCTTGGGTACCAATGGCATAGATTTCCACTTCAAAGTAATTACTTTTCTCAGCTGCCCAGCGATGAAGTTCCTCGCCGTCCAGTTCCGTAATCAACTTATCGCAGTAGTGCAAGCGCTTTACCACGTCACGCAACCAATCCATGGCCATATCATTACCGACTTCCTTTAACAGTCGCTCAAATTCCCCAGAAACCACAGGGCGCAAAACGGCCAGTTTTTCCAGTAACGTAAAGCGTTCAACCGAACGTGAAAGCCAAGCATTGGCTTTGATATAGCCCTTTGTTTTGTCCAACTCCTGAAGACGCTCACGAAAAACAGAAGCGTCTTCACGACTTAAACCTTCCAGCTGTTTACGGCGCCACTGCTCACACTCATAAGGCCACATAAAACCCGCTGGCGCTGGCGGGATTGCCTGCTCTACTTGTGGGCGACTCCAATAACTCAAGGTACTGCTCATACTGCTTCGACTCCTTGCAAGCGCTCTACCCTCTGCAAAGCAAAGACATACCCACTGTGACCAGAAAACAACCCCGCCACACTGCGCAATAAATCCAACTTTTCTGCCACGGCAATGGCGGTGCTATTGCACGTCCAAGACTGAGTAAAGTGCTGCCCGACTACATCCGCCATGACCCCTTTACCAGTGAGCAAAAAGCGGTTTAGTTTTCCGTGAACGGCAAAGTTCACCATGGCACTAAGCATGTCCAACTCCCAAGTACAAAGCGGGAAAGACACTTGCGCGCCTATGCTGCCCACGTCGTAACATTCAGAAGTAACCCGATCCGTTCTAAAACTCGGCTGTTGGGATAGCTTTTCTAATGTGAATGAAGGGGACCAAACGCTGTATAAGGTCAACCCTACTGGCTCGCCTCTATCGATCTCGTGGCAGGCATACATCTTTTGCCAGTGAGCCGAGATAAGACGCATGACATTGATTTCCGTTTTCGTAAACGAGAATAAAACGGCATCAATTTGTGGTGCGTTTACTGGTTGTGCGGTCATGTTTCATCGCCTCTAATGTTGCTTTTTCGGATACCCAAGACTTATTAATCGCTGCCCGTATTGGCACTGGCGGACATTTACGAACAAAGGCTTTTAACTGCTCGTAGGATTGTTCAATAGACGTTGTGGTAGGCATGTTCCCTCTCCTTTCGTTTGGTGAAACACAATCTCTTCCAACTCGGTTTCATTCACTAAAAAGTCCGCCTTTCCGCACGTTGGGCAAAACTCGTCTTTTGCCCCTATCAAGGTCAGCGACTTTCCAAGTTTGGATTTTGGCCCTTCCCAGCCACAGTTGGCGCAAACGTATTCCATAAGCACCTCAATGAAGTTCTGCCTTAAACACCACAGCCATTTTTAAGCGTGATGCCAGCGCCATATTTTCAACAACCAGCTTTTCTAACTGTTGCTCTAGCTTGCAGATAAAGACCTCTTGTTTTTCCAACAAGGCACCATATCGCACTTCTAACGAGGCCACTGCTTCGTTTTGAGCGTTTAAAAAGCCCATTAACCAATCATGGTTTTCCGCAGGGTTTGCCAAAACCTCTTGTTGAACTTCACACATTTTCACTCCTGCTTTATAGGCAGCAGCGCCTTGCTCAAATGTTCGTTTCATCGTTCCTCCCTCATACTTGGCCATGAGCCAACACCGCCAATTCAGTGCGTTGTAATGACGCAATCGCTTCTCGGATTTCTTTCAAAATCTTGCTGCGCTCACGCTCTGTTAAACGGTTGTCCGCCATGGCTTCCTGCACAGCAGAAAACACGTCTCCGCATTCTTTGCCGTTGGACACTACCGCTTCCACGATGGAGCAAGGCGCGTCTTTTAAGGCCGACAAGATGATGGAACCCTGCATGGCGCGAAGCACCACATCGTTTCCGGTGAGTAATTGAATGGCGTGAAGCTCATGAACGGTTAGCTTGTTGACCGTGTTGTTCGGATTGACCTTGTTGATCAATACCTGGTGGCTCATGCCCAACGCGGCCGAAATGTCTTTAGAAGACTGATTAGATTGGTGAACCAAATCGTGAAGTGATTGCTGAAAGTAATCCATCGTCATTTTCTCCCCAGAAAATCAAATGTTTTTGTGATTAAGCAGATTGCTTATGCTTGGTTTGTTGCAGAAAATCAGAAGCTCTTACACTGCCATTGCTGGCTGCTTCTAACTCTTTTGCATAGGTTGTTTCATTGGTGTATTCGGTTCGTGGCAAGCGGTTCTTTTCAATCCACTTATAAACGGCTCTTACACTCACACGACAAACATTGGCCGCCGTGGGAACACCACCATCAAGACAACTAATAAGCTCTTTCATTGAGTTCATTTTTACCTCCAAATTATGAACTTTAAGTACATATTATATATGAACCGAAAATTCCGCAAGTATGTTTTACAATTGAACTATTGGTTCATTTATTGAAAGGTGGCTGCGTGTCGTTTCCAGAAAGACTTTTAGAGGCTCTTAAACTTGCAGACGTTAAGCGTCATGGCGCGGGTGTATGGCTTGCAAAACAAACAGGCACAACAGTTAAAGCCGCAAACAAATGGCTTAATGGGGAGTCACAACCAAGAAGGGAAAAAGTTTTACAGATCGCTTCCGCCACTGGTGTAAGACCGGAATGGTTAGAATACGGGACTGGAGAAATCATTTCTGATGAAGTTAGAGAAAATACTTCTACCTACAATCTTCATACGGCTGATGCATGGGATAGTGACACCCCTCTCGAACCTCATGAAGTAGAAGTACCCTTTTTTAGTGAAGTAGAACTGGCGGCAGGAAACGGATTCTCTAACGTGCAAGAAATCTCAACTCATAAATTAAGATTCAACTTATCAACTCTACACAAAGCAGGTGTATCAACGGATACAGTTGCATGCTGCAAGGTTACTGGTGACAGTATGGAACCTGTATTACCTGGCGGATCAACAGTGGGAATTGATACGAGTCAGGTAAAAATCCAAGACGGTAAAATGTACGCAATTGAGCATGGTGGGCTTCTTCGAGTGAAGTACCTATACAGATTACCTTTCAACGGTATCAGAATTATTTCTGCGAACCCCGATGTACAAGATGAAGAACTGAGTGGTGAATCTGCTCAAGACGTTAGAATAATTGGTCGCGTTTTTTGGTACTCCGTTCTTCTGTAGAACAAAACACACCCTCAAATCAAACCGCCTTCGGGCGGTTTTTTATTGCCCTCGAAAAAAATGAACCTAAAGTACTTTACAATATGTGTACTTTTGGTTCATATTAATAAGACAAGATATTACTTCATCACTCCAATCAACAAAGGATGCGATCATGGAAAACTCAAACACACCAATGCAAACAAAAGCCGAAAGCGCCCTAGCTGAAAAACTAGAACAACTGATTCAGACGCTAAGCAAACCAAAAGTAGCAGACAACAAAACCCTTTGGGGCTCAAACGAATGCGCCGCCTATCTTGGTCTATCAAAGAAGAAGTTCATGGGTGACGTAGCCTGCAAACGCACCTTTCCAAAAGCACGCAACGTCGGTGGATCAGAAAACCGCACCAACTGGCGCTGGGTCGCCAGCGACGTAATGGCATGGGCACTGGCTCAGAAAATGACACATTGAATTGACTTACAACAGACACAAAAAAACCGCCAAAGGGCGGTTTTTTTATGTCAAATTAAATACTAATAAACATTTAATCATTAACAATATGATTTTTCACTTCACTCTTAATAGCAGCTTCATTTTTCATTTCAAATTTATTAATTGAATAGATCAACTTAGTTTCTCTTTTTAATATTATTTTAGGAATATTAAAAAAATCATTCGAATACAACTACTTCACAAGATTTCTAAAAATAAATAGATCATCTTCAATTTTCAATAAAACAAGAACAAGAAGCTTCATGTAAACATAGTAATTATTTTCATGAAGTTCAGTTTTAGATGGATTAGCTTGAGTACCATGAAGATAACTATTCCTTAAATCTAACCCATTTGTAAATTCACTTTTATTAAGGTAGTAGTTAAAATAATCTTGTTCTGGCTTTGAAAACAGGGTACTTTTAGAAAAAACTAATCCATCACTAATCATTTTTATTACTTCTTCTCTTAAATCTATGGGGTAATGATAGAAAGAAACAGCCTCATTATCATGTAAATCCTTTAGAATAAGAATACGATTAATATTAACAGGCCTTAAAAATCCTAACTCATCAATATATATATGATTATTATCTATCAAATAGTTAATATTAGGTAATTGATACTTTTCGTACGATGAGAATAAAACACTTTTTTCATTAGATAATAAGTCAAAAAATGTACCGTATTTTTTTTCTTTAAATGGCTCAACATACGCTAACATTGTTTGGTCAGAGAAAAAAAGATTCAAACATGAAGTAGCTATAGTGCTTTTTTCATCAACATAAATATACTTCATTTCATTTAAGCTAGGTATATCTCTCATAGAACTTGGTCCAGACGAAATTTGTAAAAGTTCAAAATCTATCTCTCCCTCTTCAACAAACAACTTATATTGCTTTAAGACTGATTCTAATTCAGGAGCTAATGTTCGAACTTTTTCTAAAGCTAAAGCACTTTCAGTCGGCATAGTTAAGCTCGCATTATCTGCATAACCATAGCAATTAGAAAAAAATGATGTATATACAAACTGTAAAATATTTTCTAAAGAATATCCTAATGTTTTTAAAACATCTGAGTAAGTATGAATCTGCGCTTGAGATGACATTTGAAGCTGATTAAATGCGATACCATAAAAGTACTCACTTTTTGAGCGCACTCCCATTATACCTTCCATAAGACCAACCAAACTTCGCTTACTAATTAGATTAATTCTATTAAAATGATCTATATATTCAAAAAGATATTTGAAATTTAAGTAAAGAAAGTAAGGACTAGAATTTCTTTCAATATATTTCATATCATATGAATAATGAAAAACAAAACCTTCAGGTCTACATTCTTTTATAGCCACAGCATTATCAATATAACTAATTGAAACGCCATATTTTAAAACCGATTTATTGGTTTTATCGTTAAAAAACCTTGAACTTTCTTCACCCTTTTTTCTCTTGGCCTTCAACCTAATTTTATCTGACATCCTAAACTCATCACTCTTTTTAGAGTTTTGTATTATCGATAAGTAATTGTAATTACAGTCTTCAGAATCAATATAATCAGATATAATATCTTTTTTATTGTTATTGCTTAATTTTTTTGGCAGGTAAAGTTCAACTTTATTTAATTTATTTTCTACTTCATATATTGAAAGCAGTATTTCAGCAGACCTACTATAGGACAGTAAAAAATTATAGATTACATCTCCATATCTAGAAACCAAATCTTTATATTTTAAAATTTCATCGATTTGACGGGGTGATCTATTTAACATAATCTCAATTTTTTCCGGGGATATTTTTTTATAAACCTTATGATCATTAATCAACTTCCAAAATGTTTTTTCATAATCAAAAATCAAAAAATCAAAAAATGAAAGAACATCCTCATCATTAAATTTCGAAAAAAACCTCCCTATATGCACTCCGTATCCTTTAACCTTGACTTTGAAATCGTCAATTTCTGATTGAGACCAAGATTTAAGATAAACATTGTTTTCGATATATTCTTTAATATTATAAATTTCTAAAATATAATTAATTTCATTGAAATCCTTTTCAAAATCCACTTCTATTTCATTTTTTAGAACAGCTTCAGCCTTTGATAAATAATGTCCACAAGCCATATCATGAACTGAAAGAAGAAGTATTGTTTCCCTTTGATACCCACTCATAAAATATATTCTCATTCATCAAAATTAGAAATTAAAAAAACCTGATCTATAAAATAATTCTAATAGCCCAATCAAGGACTATTCCTTAATTTGGTAATGTTCTCGGTGATACTGGATAAACGCTAGATCAACTGTGTGCTTTTTGACTATCTTCAATTCACCCTCCATGCCGATCAACTTTAGGTCATCAGCAATAGTAAAACCGCCGTTATCAAACAGTACGTGGTGATTGGGGCAAAGACAGAGGATGTTGCTTTCTACATCAGGCCCGTTGTGTGGTTGGCCTAGTGGTTTAATGTGAGCCGCTTCGGCATATAACCCGGCGCTGGTTTGTAACGCAATCCCACATACTTGGCATTGGTAGTTGTGCAGCTGCTTTACGCGCTTGGCTATTTTGGTGTCTCGAACGATACGCTGGACCGTGGCTTGTACTCGCTTGGTTTCACCATGGTCGTTCGATGGTTCGCTAGGTGTTTCTTTAGTAGGTTGTTCATCGCAGGCTATAAGACGGTACCGCCACACATAAAAACCAGAGCGACCTTTTTCTCGCCAGTAGTCATCAACTTTGTACAAGCCTGCGTATTCATAACCCTTTGCTGTTGATTTTGGGTCTTTATGCTTGTTGCTTCTGGAAACACGAACAGGTAAGCCTTCTAGATGGCTTCTGGCTAAGGCAAGATTGGTGGTTATTAGCTGTTGATCGGCTATTTGTTTACCGGTGTTTTCATCTCGACCGCCAGCACCTGTGTAGATGATGACATCGCCATCGTCCTGGTCATCTTCATAACCACCGGACAAAACAATAGAATCAGCACCCTCTTTACCGCTTCCACTAATGCCAGCTTGGATTGGCTTATGAATACCAGCTTTTGCTAAAGCGGCGCGATCTTTAAAAATTTGACCTACTGTAGTCCCTGGGATATGACCGAAGACTCGTCTCGTTTTGTTGTTAGCCATAACTTCCCTTTTGTTATAGGTGTGGTTGCACTGCAATCTGCTGTGTATAACAGCTTCACATTGTTATCATTTCCTTTACAGTAAAAGGTTTTACCCTTTTGCGCTAGTAGAGCCACGCACAATCAACAGTCAACTTAATATTGACTGAGCATTAATTTGTTGCTAGTTTAATTACATTAAGGGCATGCTGTCAGTCAGCAGTTCATATAATGAACTGTGTGGAGGTTAAATTCCTCAATTGCCGGCCTGTATCTCATATTGCTTCATATCAGGACGTAGCTTAATCAACTCGTTCATTATTTCTATTGGAACTTTGATATGATCAATATTTTCAGCCTTTACCAGAATTTCTGCAGTTAAATTAACAGCATCCTTAAAACTTGACTGCTTTAGATTGGCTCCTTCAAAGTTAATAAATCTAACATCACACCCTCTAAATGTAGCACTCTGTAAATTTGAATTAGTAAAGTTTGCTCGCTCTAGACATGAACCTGAAAAATTTACCCCTTTACAAATTGTATTAGTGAAATCATTTTTCAATAGGTCACATTTTATAAAACTAGTACCTTTCAATGTGCTACCTTGAAAGTTAGAAGACCGCATCTTCACAGAATTAAATAAGCAGTTTATTACAGAGCCCTCTATAATTTTCAGACCTATCAGCCTAGTCCCCTCTATAGAAACCCCCTTTACTTTAAGGTGATTCAAAATCAAATTTTGAACGTCTATATCCTTAATTTTATGAGCATTTAATCTTTTAATGTGACCAAGTTTTTTTACATTAATTTCCGGGAAGTCTAGAGTCGAAAAATCATCAAGGTCCTCTCTCAGCCTAGCTATATCATTGCTTTTACTTCTCTTTGAATCCAGCCAAATAATTAAGACACCCACGATGGATAGTTCAAAAACAATTCCATGCATTTCAACCAAAAAGTTCTCCCAAAAGCTTTTATCATATAGCCCTAGTTTTGTATTTGGAAAAACGGTATCGCTAACCCATCCCCAACAGGCTGTAATGAAAAAAATAATAACCACTAAAATAGCAGAAAGAGTTATAAGTGTTTTTACTGGACTCACAAAAACTTCTGCAATTTTTTTTCTACATGAAGCTATATTGCTACTAATTTTCATATCCATTTAACATCCTGTTGCATTTTACTAACCATAGGTATTAGAAAATAATACTAAAAAATTAACTTTATAACCCATCTACTAATATCCATCAGTCTAGCATTAGTGCTATATCACCCATATCTGGTGCGTAATAGACGCGCTGCAGAATTCTTAGGTCTGTATGGCCTGATATTTTCGCTAGGTTAAGCACATCTACTTTGGTGGCGAGTCGTGTCAGTGCTTCTCGCCTTAAGTCATGAAAGTGTAGATCATCAATCAGGCACTTGTTACGAATCTTTCTGAAGTTCACGTCAAGGGAATCTGACTTTAGGTTAAAGGCTTTGCGCTTGCAGTCTTCAAGCGTTTTAAGTTGTTCTAACACTTTTACCGCGGTTTTAGATAATGGCACTGTTCTTGGGTTGCCATTTTTGGTTTTGGGTAGGTATACGGTTCGCTTGGTTAGATCTACGTCTTCCCATGTGATGCCGCAAATCTCACCGGCACGCATGGCGGTTTCTATAGCAAAGACGATGGCAGCGCCTATTCGTTCGCTTTTGGACTCTGGTGGGGTGTCTATGTCGTATTGTGTGGCGATCATGAGTTGTTCAAACTCACCTGGTAATAATCGCCTTGTTCTGGCTTCTGGTTCTGCTGGCCGTTTTACTTTGGACATGGGGTTGTCCTTTAGCCATCCCCATTCTTTTGAGCAGGCGCTGCAAATGGCTGACAAGACATTCCATTCTCTTAGTACGGTACCCACAGCAACTTGCTGTAGGCGTCTGTCACGCCATTCTGCAAAGTGTTTTGCTTGTAGGTTCTGCAGTGAGATAAAGCATAAAGGGTCTGTGTCGTCCGCTCCGTTGCCCAGCCATCGGTCAATTCGTCGTATTTCAAACTTTTGTCCGCGCTTGGTCACGCTTACGGTATCACGATAACGCTCTAGAGCTTCGCTGAAAGGACGATCAGGGATTTCATCCGATAGTCTCTCTTTGTCTAGCTTTTCAGCCTCTACAGCCCAAGCGAGTGCCTCTCGCTTTGTTTTAAATCCGTCTCTCGTCTTGCGGCCTGTTGAAAGCTCAAACTGCGCTCTCCACTTATTCCCTCGTTTATAGGCACTAGCCATTATTCGTCCTCAATAAATGGTGCTGGAAATGGTGCTCAAATGGTGCTGAATTTTAGAAAACATAGCACAGGATAGGAAAAATAAGCAATTTGAGAAAATCGAGAAAACGCCTGAAAGGCTTAGTATAGAAGGGATAGAAAGAATTTAGAAAGGTGCAGAAACAAAAAAGGCACCATAAATGGTGCCCGGGACCGGAATCGAACCGGTACGCTCGTTAAAGCGCAAGATTTTAAGTCTTGTGTGTCTACCAATTTCACCACCCGGGCAATCTGATTATGGAGGCCGGAGTCGGAATCGAACCGGCGTTCACGGAGTTGCAGTCCGCTGCATGACCACTCTGCCATCCGGCCTCTATCAGAAATCTTTAAAGATGGAGCGGGAAACGAGGCTCGAACTCGCGACCCCAACCTTGGCAAGGTTGTGCTCTACCACTGAGCTATTCCCGCGTCTCAAAAGACGGTGCCTATTCTATGTATTTGAGCTTTCACGTCAAGGAAAAATTCTAAATAAATGGCTAACTTAGCCACTTTTTTGCATTCTGATTAGTTTTTATCCGATTCCTTCGACATCAGCTCAGGCCAAGCGGCTTTTAGATAAACGTACATTGACCAAAGTGTGAGCAAGGCCGCCGCGATCAATACCCCTTCACCAATATGTGCAACCAAAGTGTCTGGACGAGAACCCAATAAAATAAAAATAGCCAGCATTTGCATGGCGGTTTTTAGCTTCCCAATATAAGACACCGCCACGCTGGCGCGTTTGCCCATTTCAGCCATCCATTCACGCAAAGCGGAGATCACAATCTCTCGACCAACAATGACCGCGCTGGCTAACGTCATCAAGGGATTGGAATAGCTTGCCACCAATAGCACTAAGGCAATGGAGACCATCAGCTTATCTGCGACTGGATCAAAAAAAGCACCGAAGGCTGATGTCTGATTTAACTTTCTCGCCAAATAACCATCTAACCAATCCGTAATCGCCGCTAAAGCAAAAATGATGGCACAGGTATGATAACGCCCTTCCCATGGTAAATAATAAATGACCACCAATACCGGAATCATCAAGATGCGAACGGAAGTTAAAATATTCGGTATATTCATTTCAAATCCAATTAATGCTGGGGCAAACCTGCCCAGTAAAACATAACGTTTAAAAACTTAGCTTTTGCTAACTTTAATGTAGCGAGCTTAACTCTTATGCAAATAGAGGTAGATTTCTTCGGCTTTTTTCGCACTAATGCCTTTTACCTTAGCAATGTCTTCCTGACTGGCGGATAACAACTCCTGATAACCACCAAATGCGGTGAGCAATTCTTTTCGACGATTTGGACCAATTCCAGGAATATCCTCTAAAACCGAATGTCGCCGCTTTTTATCACGACGTCGACGATGGCTTTTCACGGCAAAGCGGTGTGCCTCATCCCGAATATGCTGAATCAAGTGGAGTGCCGCTGAATCAGGCGGTAACACAACCTCATCTTCCTTGGATCCAATGTACAAGGTTTCCAGCCCCGGCTTACGAGTGTCTCCTTTCGCTACCCCTAACAAAAAGATATTGACCAAACCTAACTCTTGTAACACCGCTTCTGCTTGGCTTAACTGACCTTTACCACCATCAATGAGTAAGACATCTGGTGCAGGGTTTTCACCACTTTTCACTCGCTTATATCGACGAGTTAGCGCTTGCTTCATGGCGGCATAATCATCCCCCGCTTCGACGCCTTCGATATTGAAAGACCGATAACGCTTTTTGTCTGGTCCATCGGGTCCAAACACAACACAGGAAGCTACTGTCGCCTCACCGCTGGAATGACTAATATCAAAACATTCCATATGAGCTGGCGGCTCAGTGAAGCCTAACAATTTTTGCAAGGCAGTTATACGGCTAAAATGATTTCGTTTATCAGAAAGTCGCGCCTGCAGGCCTTGCTCAGCATTCAATTTTGCCAGCTCTAACCAACGCGCCCTTTGGCCACGAACATTTGAAACAACCTCGATTTTTTTACCTGTGGTTTCAAAAATACCTTCCTTAAGGCTGTCGATATCATCCAACTCATGACTTAGGATCAATGCTTTTGGTAGTTCTTGTGCACCGCCTAAGTAAAATTGAGCAATAAAGGAAGACAGTAATTCTCCTTCACTGATCTCCAACGGCATTTTTGGATAATGGCTTTTACTGCCAACCACCTTACCATTTCTCACCATCATCACATGGACGCACAAACCACCAGGCTGAATAATAGAAGCAATCACATCCGCTTCGCCCGACTGACCGTAAACATGTTGCTGCTCTTGAATATGCTTGAGCTGAATCATTTGGTCACGCAGCTCTGCGGCTCGCTCAAACTCCATGTCTTTTGCAGCATCCGTCATCTGCAGACTGATTTCATCCGTTAGCTCTTGATTACGGCCTTGTAAAAACATTCTCGCATGACGTACATCAGCCTCGTATTCTTCATCACTGATTAAACCGACACAGGGACCAGAGCAACGCTTAATCTGATATTGCAGACATGGTCGTGAGCGATTGGCATAAGTACTGTCTTCACACTGACGTACTTTAAACACCTTTTGCATGGTGTTCAGACTTTCTTTGACTGCCGTGCCACTCGGAAAAGGACCAAATAAGGTACCTTGTTTGGCTTTATCACCACGACGAAATAACAAAGCAGGATGCTGATGGTTCGACAGTAGAATATAAGGGTAGGATTTATCATCCCTAAGCAAGATGTTATAAGGCGGTCGATGCTGCTTAATTAAAGTCTGTTCAAGCAATAAGGCTTCGGTTTCGCTTTTGGTCACCGCGATTTCAATATGGTGAATTCGACTCACCAGCGCCATGGTTTTTGTGGTCAAACCTGTAGGACGAAAGTAACTGGCGACCCTATTTTTGAGATTTTTTGCTTTACCAACATAAAGCAATTCCCCTTGCTCATCATACATACGATACACCCCTGGACGGGTCGTAAGATGACTAACAAAGTGTTTAGAATCAAATTCGGAGTGGCTCAAACAAACCTCGTTCTAGCCCATGCCGAGTACATTATAACGTACGGCCAAATGAATAAGCTCAACGTCGCTATCGATATTCAATTTAGCGAAGATTCGAGTACGATAAGTGCTAACCGTCTTAGGGCTAACATTAAGATGTTCTGCGATTTCACTGGATTTTTTACAATCCACTATCATCTGCGCAACTTGCAACTCTCGGTCAGATAGCTCGCCTAAAGGAGAACCCTGATCATCAATCGAGAATTTAGACAAGGCCATCTTCTGAGCAATGTCTTTGGAAATGTAATGCTCGCCTTTCGACACCATACTGATCGCGTCTAATAACTCGGAAGCATTTGTCCCCTTGGTGACATAGCCAGACGCCCCCGCTTCAATCAATTTTACGGGATACAGGTTGTCATCTAAAGCCGACAGAGCAATCACCTTAGTCTTTGGCAAAATGCGTTTTATTTCTTTCGTCGCACCCAAACCACCAATCCCCGGCATATGCACATCCATCAATACAATATCAGGTGTTGTCGCTCTAGATTGTGCAATGGCTTCCTCACCACTGTGTGCGACGCCGACCACCTCGACACCTTTAACGTCCTGTAATACGAGGCTAATACCTTGGCTGACCATATCGTGATCATCCACAATTAAAACTTTTAACATAACCACCTCTGTCATCTTTCAATACAGGTTTCGTTATCTCTATGATGCTTATGACAACCTGCTATTGTACCTTTGTCAATAAAACAGAAAGTCTAATTTACTGCCTCGTCCACCTAATTAGGCAAGCGGCCGTGAAAACCGAGTTTAGTCAGCTTTGCTTGACTCAGCTCACGATAACGCTGCCGAATACCAGACCCTGGTGTTTTTTGAGTGTAATAAAGCAATGGAGCAACAGCTTCTTCTGTCATCTCCATTTGCTCAGCAATCTGTTGCGCCAAGGTTGTAATATCCAGTGTGTGTTTATCTTCAATCATCACCACTTTCGGCACGCTCAAACGTTCACCAGCAATGACACGATCGATAATCTTTAAATAAGCTTGCTCAAACAACGGCCAAGTAACTCTTTCTTCTTCTGATTTGAGCTTATACCAACCCGTATCTGCACCTGCAAAATACACCGCGGGGTGACTCCAGCGGAAAGTTAATGGATCAACTCGACAAGCACAGGCTTCTTTGTAAGCCGAACGAGGATCGATTAAACCATAGGCTTTATAAGCCGTATTAATCAGTTTTAGAAATTCGGATATGGTTGGCGGCCAAGCATAGGTTTCCTTTGTACGCTCAACAGCATAAGCCAACAAAGGCTCTTGAAAACCTTTTAACGCAATAGCCCACTCTCGCTTTGCCAGCTTTACTTCATCTGGATTGCTATACGCCGAGGCAAACTTGTGAGTGTAAATGGCTTTAAAACGGGCAAACAGCATATTAACCAACACACGAGTCTGTTGCTCCGCCTCTGATGGTCCCGAATCTCTCGCCCCACCGTAACCGCTTTCTGCTTGATCACCAGTCTGTGTCGTGTATGTTGCTGAGGGCGTCGCTAACTTGCTCTCGAGAGGTTTTATTAAATTTTGAACTGACTGAGGTTCCTTCATATGAAGCCCGATCCGATTGTTTGTATTGCCACTGACGTTTTACGTATTTGAAAAACTCGCTATTCCAAGTTCTGACGTTTTTACGTTGTTCTTTGATACGTAACAAAAACTCTGTTTGTAATCCCATCGCAAACTCACGCGCAATGCCTGCTTGCAAAATTTGCTCAAATGTTGCTTCTTCGGGTTGCCATTGATCTGGCTGACGCGCTCGCTCTTTCTGCTCTAAATATAAATCGAAATCAGTGACGCCACGGCGATCTTTCGCCACTGGTGGCGACGTCTCATAATGTCGAGTTGGCGCTTGTGTCGTATAGGTTTTTGGTTGCGGCGTGAATTCTTCCGTCTTTTGACGCGACGCTTTGTGCAAACGATCCATCTTGTCCATCAATTGATCGTCTTGCACCGCCACTTTGGGTGACGCAACTTGTGCTGCTTGGTCTGACTTTTTTGCCACCAATTGCACTTCTATCAAATCATTTTGACGCTGAAAGCTCAAAAACTGACTGAGCTGAAGGTTGGCCAATAAACGTAAAATCATCGGCACGGTCCAAAAAGGCAATTGACGGCTGAGTAAACGCATATCCAATCTCAGTGTCTGAGCGTTTTGCGCATAAAATTGCTGCTGCAGATACGTCAGTAGAACAGTTTCTTCTAAGCCGATTTGAGCCGCCATAGAAAATGAGATGGGTAAGGAATAATCGTGTTCCAACATAAGTCTCGCTTCGCCTAAGTAGGTTAGTTAGTCTATCAAAAGCCCGTTCCATAAGCACGGCCAGCCTTCATCAATCTAACGACTAAAAACCAACATTTTTTACTAATAAGTCTCTCACTTGTCGCTTTTCCATTATAAAACAAATATTCTTACTTGAACTTTGGAACTTTCCACCTCATATTAAGTCCATAGTTAAACATAAACTTTATAGGAGTTACTCTAATGCGTTACTCAGAAGCCCTTTCGACACACACGTCCCAAGCGGCAAACAAAACGCTCCGCAACACATACGGTTTGTTGTCGCTAACCCTTTTGTTCAGTGCCTTTACGGCAGGTTTGAGCATGGCCTTCAACTTACCTCACCCTGGTTTGATTTTAACCTTGGTTGGATTTTACGGCTTATTGTTCCTAACTCATAAATGCCAAAACAGTGCCGCTGGTATTCTTTGCGTATTCGCGTTAACTGGCTTCATGGGCCTCACACTAGGTCCTATTTTAAGTGCTTACCTAAGCCTTTCAAACGGTGCTAGCTTAATCATGAGTGCGCTCGGCATCACAGGTTTGTCTTTCATGGGATTATCCGCTTACGCGCTTATCTCCAAAAAAGACTTCAGCTTCCTGAATGGCTTCATCACAGTTGGTTTCTTTGTACTTTTGTTCGCGGTAATTGCCGGTTTCTTTGTACAAATGCCAGCTCTGCAAATCTTCATCTCAGCAGGCTTCGCACTGTTCTCTGCAGCCATCATTTTGCTGCAAACCAGTGAAATTGTGCGTGGTGGTGAAACGAACTACATTATGGCAACCGTAAACCTCTATGTTGCCTTATACAATATGTTCATCAGTATCTTGTCTTTGCTAGGCATGTCTAGCAGCGACGACTAATATTGAGTCAAAAAATGAAAAGGCCGCTGACTGCGGCCTTTTTTATCGGTAAAATCCGCATCTGATCGACGATTTAAGGTTCAAACCATGCAACACACCCTTCTCGTTACCGGCTCTCCTTACCAAAGCAAGGCTTGTCATTCTGCCTTATGCTTTGCCAGAGCAGCGTTAACAGCGCAGCCTGACAGTATCAAAGGGGTGTTTTTTTATGAAGATGCGGTCCTTATTGGCAACGACTTAGCACAGCCGCCTCGTGATGAGATAAACCTTAAACAAGCATGGCAAACTCTCGCCAGTGAATTTAATCTGCCTTTGTATTTATGCATTGCTGCTGCCGTTCGACGTGGCGTAATCAACGAAACAGAAAGCAAACGCTATGAATTAAACCACCACTCATTGTCTAGTGGTTTCCAGCTTGAAGGCCTAGGCACGTTCGTCGAGCTGATGAACTCTACACAAAAAATCATTCAATTCAGGTAAGACGATGAAGAATACCTTAATCCATTTAACATCGAGTCCTTACAGCAGTATTGCCTGTAAAGAAGGGTTAGATCTCGCCTTGGTATTGGCGACATTCGAACAAAAAGTCGACCTTTGCCTGTCTGATGCCGCACTTTCGCTTCTTACAAAACACCAACAACCAGAACCAGAACAAGGTAAAAACCTGCACAAATTACTCGACGGTCTGGAATTTTATGACATTGAAAACGTTTTTATTGAGTCTTCTAGCTTAGCCCCAGACCCAGCCACTCAATGGCCTGGTATTACTTCACTGGATTCAGCCGCATGGTCTGAGTTGTTCTCAAGCTATCAGCAGGTATTTCGCTTTTAATTATGACCCTCCATCAGATTAACCAATTGAGCTACTCAAGCAACACCGAATCCCTTTGGCAACGCAGCTTAAAACAGGGAGATTCCGTCCTGCTCATTGAAGAAGCGATACTAAGGCTAACGCCCCCCCACTCAACGCACCTGAAGTCACTGGAAGAAAAGCATATCCGTCTTTATTATTTACAGCGAGACGCAACAGGGTATGGCGTTCAACCTAGCCTAGGCGAAGCAATCAGCGACACAGAATGGGTTGAGATAACCTTTTCAGCGTCCAGTCACATTAGTTGGTAATTGTTATGTTAGATTCGATCTTATTAGATGAAGAAGGCTATTTATTAAACCTAGACGATTGGACACCTGAGCTAGCGCAACAGCTGGCCACTCAGGAAGACATTACCCTGACTGAGCAGCATTGGGAAATCATTCACCTGCTACGTGATTTTTATCACGAGTTTGAAGTGTCTCCTGCTATGCGCCCATTAACGAAAGCGGTGTCCAAAAAATTAGGCGCTGAAAAAGGCCGAAGTATCTATTTGATGACTCTCTTTCCTGGTAGCCCACCAAAATTAGCCGCAAAGATTGCCGGCTTACCAAAACCTGCGAACTGCTTATAGCCAGCTTATCTTCTCATGACGTATAAGACATAAAAAAAACGGAGCCCTTCAGTAAAGAAGAAACTCCGTTATCATGTCTTGGAAAGCTACAAACAAGTTCACTGGTTTCAGAAGACTTATTCGCACCTTCCCTAACAACAGAGACTAGTACTTACCATACCAAGCCAGCTTATCTTGTAATGTCACAACTTCACCGATAATTAATAAGGCAGGCGATTTTACTTCATTATCTGTTGCCACTTGGTATACCTCACTAATTGTCGAAGTAAACACTCGCTGAGATTTCGATGTGCCTTTTTCGACGACGGCCACCGGCATCGTCGCCGACATACCAAATTTCAACAAAGATTGGCTAATATCCTGAAGACCAGTTAACCCCATGTAAATCACCAAAGTTTGAGCAGGATGCACCAACTCTTCCCATGGTAAATCCGTCGTGCCATCCTTCAAATGGCCCGTAAGAAAACGTACTGATTGAGCATAATCACGATGTGTTAAAGGAATACCTGCGTAAGCGGCACAGCCTGCGGCTGCCGTTACCCCTGGTACAACCTCAAATGGCACACCTTCTTCAATCAATTCTTCCAGCTCTTCTCCTCCACGACCAAAAATAAAAGGATCACCACCTTTTAGTCGCACCACCTGATGACCCTGCTGTGCTTTTTCTGCGAGCAAAGAATTGATGTCTTCTTGTGGCAAGCTATGTAAAGACTTGGCTTTACCTACATACATTTTTTCAGCAGTTTCCGGTATCAGTTCGATGATCTCCTGCCCAACCAGTCGATCATATAACACCACATCCGCCTGCTTTAATAGTCGATATGCTTTGAGCGTCAGTAACTCAGGATCACCTGGTCCCGCTCCAATCAAATAGACTTTACCTGTCATAATGTTGTCTCACACAAAAAAAGCCTCAACGAGAGGCTTTTTTATTAAAAGCGCAGATTACGCCTTACTTAATAACGTTTTACCGCCCATATATGGCACCAATACTTCAGGAACTCGCACACTGCCATCAGCATTTTGATAGTTCTCAAGTACAGCAACCAAGGTACGGCCAACAGCCAAACCAGATCCATTCAAGGTATGTGCCAACTCAGGGCGACCAGTTTCAGGGTTACGCCAGCGAGCCTGCATTCGGCGAGCTTGGAAGTCCCACATGTTAGAGCAAGATGAAATCTCGCGGTACTTAGCCTGACCTGGTAACCAGACTTCAATGTCATAGGTCTTGTGAGCAGAGAAACCAAGGTCACCACCACACAAAATAACCGTTCGATAAGGCAACTCAAGCTTTTGCAAAATGGCTTCAGCGTGACCAACCAATTCTTCCAAAACGGCTTCTGAACGATCTGGACGACAAATATGCACCAACTCAACCTTTTCAAATTGATGCTGACGAATCATGCCACGCGTATCACGACCATAACTGCCCGCTTCGCTACGGAAACAAGGTGTGTGTGCAACAAATTTCTTGTGTAAATCTGCGTCGTTAAAAATTTCATCACGAGCCAAATTGGTAACTGGCACTTCTGCCGTTGGAATCAGATAGAAATCGCTGTTTCCACTGTCTTTATCAACCGGCACTTTAAACAAATCTTGCTCGAATTTAGGCAACTGCCCCGTTCCTTTCAAAGAATGAGCATTGACCAAATACGGCACATAGACTTCGCTGTAACCATGTTCATCGGCATGAGTATTGATCATAAACTGAGTCAAAGCACGATGTAGACGCGCCAAATCAGAGCGCATTACCGCAAAACGTGAACCGGTAATTTTAACCGCAGCTTCAAAATCCAGCATCTCCAACGCTTCGCCAAGATCAACATGATCTTTTGCTTCAAATTCAAAGTTTTTTGGTTCGCCCCAACGACGAATTTCAACATTATCGTCTTCCGACACACCAGCAGGAACAGACTCATGAGGAATATTAGGAATGCCTTCAAGCAACGCATCCATGTCCGCTTGAACTTGAGTTAACTGCTCTTTGGCTGCGTTTAAGTCATCACCTAGTGTCGCGGTTTGAGCTTTTAAGTCAGCGGCTTTTTCTTTATCGCCAGACTTCATCGCCTGACCAATCTCTTTGGATACCGAGTTGCGAGACTGCTGCAGCTGCTCTGTTTCAATCTGGATGGCTTTACGACGCTCTTCTAGCGACGAAAACTTAGCCACATCCAGTTCGTAGCCTTTCTTTTTAAGTTGAGCCGCAATGGCCTCAGGGTCAGCGCGCAATGCTTTAATATCTAACATTTCAGCAACAATATCCTCTAATATCCAATAAAAACCAATCTGTCTAAACCAACAGATTAAAAGAAGCGAGTTAACGCCATACCAATGGCGAGCCCAAGCACACCTAAAATGCAGCTCAATAATAAATAGCTTAATGCCGTTAGCCAAGCCTGCATGTGAATTAATGAGACAATTTCCAACGAAAAGGTAGAGAAGGTGGTAAATGCCCCAAGAAAACCGACAATAATTAAAGGTCGATAAGCTTCAAGCGAAGGCATTTTCTCACTGATGACCACGAAAGCAACCCCCATCAGCACACAGCCCAAGAGATTGACCATCATAGTTGCGAATGGAAAGTGATGATGCCAATAAGCATTGATCCATTTAGTCATACCGTATCGGCTAACAGCACCCAGTGCTCCGCCGAACGCAATCATCAGATACATCATGACTCCTCTCCCCAATCGACTGCAGCATAACGCTGCTGCAAACTTTGACGGTCTAGCTCTGATAACCAATCCATCTTCTCCGCAATTTTTTTCTCCAACCCTCTGTCCGAAGGCTGGTAGTAGCGCATTGCAGCGACTTCTTGCGGCAAGTAATTCTCCCCCGCAGCATACGCATTGGGTTCATTATGCGCATAACGATATTCATCCCCGTGCCCCATACTTTTCGCTAACGATGTGGGCGCATTACGCAGATGAATCGGCACCTCATAACTCGGCTGAGCAGCCACATCCGACATAGCTTGATTAAACGCTTGATACACGGCATTACTTTTGGGAGCACAAGCCATATACACAGCCGCTTGCGCAATCGCCCGATTGCCTTCTCCAGGACCAACTCGTTCAAAGATATCCCAGGCATTTAAACCTACTTGCAATGCCCTTGGATCCGCATTACCAATGTCTTCAGACGCTATGGCCAATAAGCGACGAGCAATATACAAAGGATCGCAACCACCATCTAACATGCGCGCCATCCAGTATAAAGCGCCATCAGGGGACGAACCACGTACCGACTTATGAAAAGCAGAAATTTGATCGTAAAAGACATCACCATTGCGGTCAAAACGACGAATGCTACCGCCTAACACATCTTCTAACTGAGCCTGAGTAACCTGCTCTCCTGGCTCGATTAAATCCGATAAAATCTCTAAGAAGTTTAACCCTCTACGAATATCACCATCCGCCGCTAGAGCCAAAACTTCAACATAGTGTTCATCCAGAGCGAACTTCATATTAGCCAAACCTTTTTCTTCATCGTGCAAGGCTCGCACCAATACCTGTTTCACATCCTCCACACTCGGCGTTTGCAAACGATACACTCGAGCTCTCGATAAAAGCGCCGAATTTAGTTCAAAAGCAGGATTTTCTGTGGTGGCACCGATAAACAAAAAAGTGCCATCTTCGATAAATGGCAAGAAGGCATCTTGCTGCGATTTATTAAAGCGATGGACTTCATCCACAAACAAAATGGTTTGAGTGCCGTTCATTTGACGTAATTGTTTAGCCTGATCTACCGCTGTACGAATCTCTTTGACCCCAGACATCACCGCCGAAATTTCAATAAAATGGCCGTCTAATGCCTGACATAATAGCTGAGCGAAGGTGGTTTTCCCTACCCCTGGCGGTCCCCACAGAATAAAAGAGTGGCAATGACCTGTTTCAACCATTCGTCGTAGCGGCTTACCTGGCCCAACCAGATGCGATTGTCCAATATAATCCTCTAAACGAGTGGGTCTGAGTCTAGCCGCCAGAGGTTGATAGGCACCGTTACTCAGATCCGAAAACAGGTCTTTCATTATTGTCCTTCTACAATTAAATCAACATCATCCGGTAAATCTAATTTAAAATTCTCTTTTGCCACACCATCATGGGCTTCAACATTATTAAACTCGATGACCGTGGTCTGCCCCAAAGCATCTAAGATACTCATGGCATCAATCACTTGATCACGAAATGACAAGGTAAGTGTCTGAAATAGATCCTGATCTGCTTTCGGAGATAAACGAAATTTTTCCTCTCCCAAAGCTGTAATATTATAAAGTGGCAATACCGTCTCTGCCGGCTGCCCCAATAAAGCAGCAGGCGAAGAACCAATTTCACCAGACAAAGGGCGCTGCGTTGCTTGCTCTAGATCAACATCCCAAATGGTGATCGTACGACCATCCGACACAATACGCTGAGCAAAAGGCTTAATACTGTCCCAAACAAACTGATTTGGCTTAGCAAGAAGAAACACCCCTTCACTGACCTGCAATTGCTTACCCTGTTCATCATACGTAACTTGTCGAAATTCCCCTTCGACATTACGATTCTGTTCCAACAAAGTAGCCACTTGCTGAGCAGATGTCTCCTCAGCCTGTACCACACCTTGGAATAATAATCCTATGAATAAGGAAATCAGCGCCAGCATTCGTGTTTTCAAAACAATTCTCCTATGGAAATGATCGTCGCGACTATTCTGGAATTAAGATATCGCGCTGCCCATTGGTGCCCATTGGCCCAACTAAACCAGCCGCTTCCATCGCTTCTACTAAATTTGCGGCTCTGTTGTAACCTATTTTCAAGCGGCGCTGAATAGAAGAAATTGAGGCTTTACGTGTTTCAATAACAATCTTTACGGCTTCATCATACAAAGCATCTTTCTCTTCACCGCCATCGCCTGACATCAAATCCTCAGGGTTGACCACCACATCATTGATGTAGTCTGGCTCACCTCTTTGTTTCCACTCTTCTACCACCGCATGCACTTCTTCATCCGAAACAAAAGCACCATGCACACGAATCGGCGTGGGTAAGCCGGCAGGGAGATACAACATGTCTCCCATCCCCAGTAACTGATCCGCTCCACCTTGATCAAGGATGGTCCGAGAATCAATTTTTGAAGACACTTGGAATGCCATACGCGTCGGAATATTGGCTTTAATCAACCCAGTAATAACATCCACCGAGGGACGTTGAGTAGCGAGAATTAAGTGAATCCCCGCCGCACGGGCTTTTTGTGCAATACGAGCAATCAACTCCTCCACCTTTTTACCAACAATCATCATCATGTCAGCAAACTCATCGACAATAATAACGATGTAAGGCAAGGGCTCAAGATGCGGTACAGTGCGAGCCACACCGTCCTCAGAGAACATCGCCATTTCCGGTTGCCATAATGGGTCTTCAATAGGGCTGCCCGCTTTAATGGCTTCACGCACCTTCTTGTTATAACCTGCGATGTTTCTCACCCCAAGCTTAGACATCAGCTTATAGCGACGCTCCATTTCATCGACTGACCAACGTAAACCGTTAGCGGCGTCTTTCATATCAGTAATGACCGGCGTCAACAAATGCGGGATGCCTTCGTAAATAGACAGCTCCAACATTTTTGGGTCGACCATGATCATACGTACCTCATCCGGTGTGGATTTTAGCAACATACTCAAAATCATGGCATTTACACCAACGGATTTACCTGACCCTGTCGTACCAGCAACCAATACATGCGGCATTTTAGCCAAATCCACCACCACAGGCTCGCCCGATATGTCATGCCCCAAGGACAACGTTAGACCAGAAGAGGCATTATCGTACATGTCACAATTAATGACTTCGGAAAAATAAACGGTGTCCCTGACTTGGTTGGGGATTTCTATTCCTATGGTGGATTTACCCGCAATGACTTCAACCACCCTCACACTCATCACACTTAACGATCGTGCTAAGTCTTTTGCCAAATTAGTGATACGAGACACTTTCACACCTGGGGCAGGCTGAATCTCAAAACGCGTAATCACTGGGCCCGGATTCACTTCTACTACTTCAGCTTTGACGCCAAAGTCTTGTAACCTTTGCTCTAACAATGACGACAAAGAAAGCAACTCTTCTTCAGTATACCCACCCTGTTTTGGCTTAGGCTGCGTTAAAACAGAGCGATCCGGCAAGGTATAACCTTTTTCTTGCGGCTTCACAGACTCCTCAGAGGATGATGGCCCACCAAGACGATCAAGTTGTTTAGCTTCCGATAATGTTCTTACTGCCGGCTTGTGAGCTGGAGGAATAGCCGCCTCCTGGTTATCGCCAAACAACAACTCATCGGCCTTTTCCTTGTTAAGAACCTCTGCAGGTGTTTTTTCTTCAACAATCGATTCCGTCACTTGAGCCTGAGCAGGTTCTGATACAGGCTGCTTTTCAGGTTTAGGTGTTGAAGACCACTCTTCTTCAATATAAAGCGTGTCACCAAAATTAATCTCTGCATCATCGACTGCAAGAGAGTCTAACCCATCAAAGTCTGGCTCTCTTTGAATTTTGTCTGTGGCATTTTCTGGGGTCGCCTCAGCTGACGATACGTTTGATTTCGAAAAAAGCGAAGCCAAAGAAAATTTCCCCTTAGACTGTCGCGCTTCGCTTGAGTCCGGTTCAAGCAAATGATCTTGAAACTGGTCAGCTGAAGCTTCATTGTGCTGAGAGGCGGCTTTCTCTTCTGCCACCTTTGATGTGACTTTCTGACGATTTTTTTGTTTACGAAAAATCGCTGGCTCTTCTTCGGCAAAATCTTCAGGCAAAGCGTCTTCGTGCATTGCCGCTTTGTTGATTCTATTTTCCTTACTTGTCTGCCACTTTTCCTTTAGCTTAAAGATGAAGCGGTAAACACCTTCCCCTAACTTATCCATCAAGCTAAGCCAGTGAACTTGGGATAACAGAGTAAAGGCTAAAATAACAAATGCGAGACTGACCAGAGTGGCACCATCATAACCAATGACACCATAAAGCAGGATACCTAAACTCTGCCCTAAAATTCCTCCTGCACCGTATTGCAAATCCTGCTCACCGACTGTGTGCAGAAAACAAAGCGCAGAACCAAAACATAAATAAAGAATACTGCCCAGCACACTAAGCAAAGCATTATTGAGAGGTAAAAGCTGATGGGGGTTACGCCATACAATAATGGCCACCCAAAAGAACAAAGGTGGTAGAGAATAGAATAAAGTACCGAAAAAAGCGGACATCAAATCGGCTAATGTCGCACCGATGGGCCCCATGGAATTTTGAATGGCGCCGCCAGAGCCAGAATAAAACCACCCTGCATCTTGCGGGTTATAGGAATAAGTGGCTAAACCGAAAAAAAACAACAGCAATAAAGCCGCAATAAACGCTGCCTGCTTTGCAAACATATCCCAAATTGGTGATCGTGCCGACTCACTCATCTCTTCTGACAAAACTGCCTTCCTATCTTATGCTAACCAAAACAAACACATGCTTAATCCACTGCATGCCAAAACACGTTAAGCTTACCATAAAAAAAGCCAGCCCCAAGGGCTGGCTTTCGTATTTACTAAGAAAGACTTTCTTTACGAAAGGGGAATCTTAGAATTCAGCTTTAACACCAACTTTAGTAAGCTCAGTATCTAGATCACCAGCGTAGTTTTTCACGTAGTAGATCAAGTCACCAGCTGCATACTCACCTACGAAGTAAGTACCATCGGTTTCAGCTTCCAAGTTGCTAGAAAATTCTAGAGTCAAAGTAAGTGCTTCAGAAGCTGCGTATGCTACAGATGCTGTCATTAGTTCAACATCAGTATCACCAGTAACACCAGATGCACCTGAACCGTAGTTCAAAGAGACAGTTGCAGGACCGGCCATTGTTTGAACGCCAACGTTTACAGCATTCGCATCACCTACCGAACCACCAGAGATACCTGCTTTAAATGCACCGAAGTCTTTTACATAAGAAAGAGCAAAACCGATGTCAGAATCCTGAGCTTCAACCGCATCAACAGTTTCATCAGCATTTGTGTTTGGATCATCAGCTACGGCCGCTACAGCATCTACACTTTCCGTTGCTTCAATTGCCACAGTAAGCTCAGGAGATACTTGGTAACGGATACCAGTATTATCAGTATCACCAGAAGTTTTAAGATCAACACCGCCGAAGTACTCATCCATACCCATGAATGAACCAGTTGATACTGAACCATCAAAGCGACCGAAAGAAACTGCACCTTGTTTTACGTACAATTTTTCCATGCCAATCTTAGTACCTTCATCACCACCAGAAGTTGCAATTTCAATTTCTGCGTAAACGATGCCAGTATCAATAGCAAGCTCAACTTCACCCTCGTTAGTTCCGCTAAGGTCGTTATTTCCGTCATCTACAGCAACGTATTCAATACCCGCGTTACCTGAAAAAACGCCTTCAGCAGCGATAGTAGTAGTAGAAACAGCAGCCGCAACAGCAGATACTGCAAACACAGAAGCAAGTTTAATCGCTTTCATTCAAGATTCCCCTTTATATTATATTATGTGGTCTTGTAGACCCTTTGATAGATTTTCGTCTAACCAAGAAACGTTGTTAAATCAACGACTCATGTATCTTAAAACCGATCAGTTTCACTTTTGTGACAATTGCCAAAAAAGCAAATTATCTAGTAGTTCCAAAACTGCATCCAACAATTTTTCGAATTACCGTTTAGGACTGCATCGATTAAAACCAAGTTTTCCTTTACTGGTCAAGCACTCCTTGCACTTTTTTTCTATTTTTTTTCAATTTATACCCTTTTTCGAACAAAAAACAGTCAATCACATTCAAAAAGACCATTTTTCTTTGTTCATCCGTGCACAATTAAACAAAATAGATCACAAAGTGTGTCAGGAAGTCGCAACCCGAATATCTTTTCTTCCTCATTGTGCATATCGGGTAATAAAAATAAAGCTTTAGACTTTTTTTGACCTTTTTATCAAAGGTGGCTTTTACTCCTAAAAAAAATATAATACTTTTCGATCATGACGTTAGGCAGGTTTGGGCGTTATATTGATTTGAATTTAAGAGAAATCTGAACAACAAAGAGCGAATTCAATGACCGATGTCCATGCAAATGAAGAGTGTGAATTAATGATTCTATCTGAATCGCCCTTTGACACACCTCAACCTCACAAGGCACTCCAAGACCCAGAAGGGCTATCCGCCATGGGAGGGGATTTGTCGACCCAGCGACTAATACATTTGTATCAGCATGGCTTTTTTCCTTGGTACAGCGAGCCAGATCCTATTCTTTGGTGGCATCCGGAACAACGCTGCGTATTATTGCCAACTCATTTCCACCTATCAAAGTCCTTAAAAAAAGCTTTAAAAAAATCAAACATGCAATTTTCGATTAACCAAGCTTTTCACCAAGTGATTAGCCATTGCTCTGATTTACGAGCTCGAAATGAAGGAACATGGATTTCAGACGATATTAAGCAAGCCTATTCTCGTCTTCATGACTTAGGCTTCGCCCATTCCATTGAAGTATGGCAAGAAGAACAGCTTGTTGGTGGCTTTTATGGAGTCGCAATGGGGCAAGTTTTTTTTGGCGAATCTATGTTTTCATTACAGCCAAACGCCTCTAAAATGGCACTTAAGATCTTCTGCGATCACGCAGAAGCATTCAATATTGCCTTAATTGACTGTCAGGTTGAGTCTGAGCACCTGATCTCATTAGGCGCTAATCTGTGCCCAAGAAAGCAATTCATTTCACAACTACAAAACCTCATTCCCACCCCAATAACGAACTCAAAACTGATAAATTTCTCAAAAAATAAGCTTAAGCAGCCAATTAAGGTCTAAAAATAGCCTTAAATAAAACAGGGAATTTGCCTTGTGGCGCGTTTTTAGGCAAAATATGCCTCGACAAAATTTCAGGTGCTGCTAAACATCGCTCTTAGCATTTTTGAGACCGTATTATGCGTTTAGCGCTCATTAAGCTAAGAAGTCTCTCTTCTAGGCTTACAGCTCTCGAACAAATTCAGGTCGGCGCCTACCAACCAAAATAAGTTAACACCATAGGACACATATTGTGGCAAAAGAAGAAGGCTTAGAAATGGAAGGCACTATCATTGATACGTTGCCGAATACCATGTTTCGCGTCGAGTTAGAAAATGGACACGTTGTTGTTGCACACATCTCAGGAAAAATGCGCAAAAACTACATCCGAATCCTAACAGGCGATAAAGTAAAAGTAGAACTAACACCATACGATCTATCTAAAGGTCGCATTGTCTACCGAGCTCGTTAATTTCATCGATCGCTGAACCTTCAGTGAATTGATATAAAAAAACCACAATCCATAGGACTGTGGTTTTTTTTGGTCTAACAAAAAACATTAAGGCAATTAATGGACAACGGCTTCCTTGATGACGTCAAATTTCAACTCATCTTTCTTTTCATCTAAGGTCACTTTAACCGTACCACCTTCGCTCAGGTCACCAAACAATATCTGATCAGCCAGCGGCTTCTTCAGATGCTCCTGAATGACTCTGGCCATTGGTCGAGCCCCCATTTGTCTATCATAGCCCTTGTGGGCCAACCAGCCTCGTGCTGTATCGGAGACATCCAGCAAGACACCTTTTGGATCTAACTGCGCCTGAAGCTCCACAAGGAACTTATCGACCACATTGAAGATAATGCGCTCGTCCAACTGCTGGAACTGAATAACAGCATCGAGACGGTTTCTAAACTCCGGTGTGAAGGTTCGGTTGATCACCTCCATACCATCAGTCGAATTATCTTGGTTAGAGAAACCAATAGAGCGACGAGCCAATTCCTCTGCCCCTGCATTTGACGTCATGATCAAAATCACATTACGGAAGTCCGCTTTTCGACCATTGTTATCCGTCAAAGTACCATGGTCCATCACTTGTAAAAGCAAGTTAAAGACTTCAGGGTGAGCTTTCTCAATCTCATCTAGCAAAACAACACTGTGTGGGTTCTTAGTCACCGCTTCCGTTAGCAAACCGCCTTGATCAAAGCCCACATAACCTGGTGGCGCACCGATCAAACGGGATACCGCGTGACGCTCCATGTACTCAGACATGTCGAAACGAATCAACTCAAGACCTAATTGCTTGGCCAACTGTTTGGTCACCTCAGTCTTACCGACCCCAGTAGGACCAGCCATCAAGAAGGAACCAATTGGCTTCTGCTCTGCTTTTAAACCAGCACGAGACAACTTGATCGCGGAGGACAACGAATCAATAGCATTGTCCTGTCCAAACACCACCATTTTCAAATTGCGCTCTAGATTAGACAACACTTGTCTATCATCTGAATTCACCGCTTTCACAGGCACGCGCGCTATTTTCGAGACAATGTCTTCTATGTCTGCCACGGTAATCGAAGCTTTGCGTTTGTCTTCTGGTTGTAAGCGCTGATATGCACCAGCTTCATCCACCACATCAATAGCTTTGTCAGGCATATGACGATCTGTCACATAGCGCTGAGCGAGCTCCGCCGCCGCCAACAAAGCGGGTTCTTCGTATTTGATTTGGTGATGCTCTTCAAACGCACCAATAATACCTTTGAGGATTTGATAAGTATCATCCACACTTGGCTCGTTCACATCAATTTTCTGGAAACGACGGGCCAAAGCATGATCTTTTTCAAACACGCCACGGAACTCTTGGAAGGTTGTTGAGCCAATGCAGCGCAATCCACCTGAACTCAATACAGGTTTCAGTAGATTCGAGGCATCCATCACGCCACCTGACGCCGCGCCAGCTCCGATAATGGTGTGTATCTCATCGATAAACAGAATGGCGTTAGGCAGCTTCTTCAACTCACCGAGCAATTGCTTCAAGCGCTTCTCAAAGTCACCGCGATATTTTGTTCCAGCCAGCAAAGCCCCTAGATCGAGCGAGTAAACTACCCCGTCAGCAATCACATCAGGCACTTGCCCGTCCACAATGCGCTTCGCCAACCCTTCAGCAATGGCTGTTTTACCAACCCCAGACTCACCAACAAGCAAAGGGTTATTTTTTCGGCGGCGGGATAGAGTCTGAATAACGCGCTCAACTTCGTATTCCCGACCAATCAATTTATCAATTTTGCCGTTTTTGGCTTCTTCATTCAGATTTAAAGCAAATTTCTGCAAGGGTGCCGTACTGGTGTCTTCTGCATCGTCTTCTTGATCCACTTCTTCAGAAGAATCACCTAATTTGGAAATGCCGTGAGCCACGTAATTGACCACATCAATTCGAGCAACCCCATGACGCTTCAACAGATAAACAGTTTGACTCTCTTGTTCACTGAAAATTGCCACGAGCACATTGGCACCCGTTACTTCACGCTTTCCTGAGGATTGAACATGGAAAACGGCTCTTTGGAGGACACGCTGAAAACCCAGCGTTGGCTGAACCTCTCGCTCTTCATCATCTTCAGGGATCAAGGGAGTGGTGCTGTCGACAAACTCTTCGAGTTCTTTACTCAACGTCTCTAAATTCACGCCACAAGCCTTTAACACACTAGAAGCGGCACCATTTTCAATAAGTGCTAGCAACAAGTGCTCTACCGTCATAAATTCATGACGCTTGTCTCGGGCCGCTTTAAAAGCTGTATTCAGGGTTTGCTCTAGTTCTTTATCTAACATTGCTATTCCCTCTCTCTGAATCAGTCAACCTTTTGTAGGTCGCACATTAAGGGGTGCTCGTTTTGCTCTACGAACTGTTGAACCATTGCCACTTTCGTTTCCGCAATATCAAAAGGATAAATGCCGCAGACACCTTTCCCCTTGGTATGCACTTCTAACATTACCTGATTAGCTTTCTCTCCATCCATTGAAAAAAAACGCTGTAATACAAATACGACAAAGTCCATTGGCGTATAGTCATCATTAAATAACACCACCTGATACATGGACGGTGGTTTTAATTCTGTTTCTTCTGGCGCAATCGCTATACCAGAGTGACCATGCTGCTCATCTTCTGATGTTAGTCTAATTTGCTGATTTACAATCATTCTATGCCTCTGAGGCTACAATTTTTCACGTAATTTGCCAAATTTGACTCATTACCACTTATTTACGCTACACATTCGCACTTGGATTTTACAAATCCCAAAACGGCTTCTACGCTCATTATTAGGGTAACTAAAAGTGCAATCAATGCTTATTGAGGTTGATTTTAACACTGTTTAACAAAAAACAGTTTGCACTTATTTAGCATTCTACCCTAAACAGATAACGCTGAAGCAGCCAAAAGCTCGAGCCCTAAGGCATGCCGACGCAATTTTTAACATCGATTTAATATCTTGAGTGGATAAGGAGTGACTCATGCATCATGGATCCGTAAAGTGGTTCAACAATGCGAAAGGCTATGGCTTTATTGTGTCTGAGGATTTTAATGAAGACTTATTTATTCATTATTCCGCCATTAATGTTGAAGGCTATAAAACCTTAAAAGCAGGCCAGGCTGTCACCTTTGATGTTGAGCCAGGAGAGCGCGGCTTGCACGCAATTGACATAACCCCCATCTCAACGGACGTGGACAATAAGCCTCCAGAAAATGAGAGTGTAAAAGAAGAACACAAAAAGGAAGCTCACCCCGCCTAAACTACGCTGCCATTTCCATCGTCGATATTTGGGGCCGATTTTGATATCTTACTTCCTTTCAACAGAAGTAAGATATTTCCCTTTGCCTTCTATATCACTGATATAAGCGAATCTTTAGCCCAATATGCCAAGCCATTTAATTAGATTTAATAAACCCTTCCAAGTATTAAGCCAATTTACCTCTGAAGACGATAAAATGGCGCTATCCAGTTTTATTGACGTTCCAGATTTTTACTCAGCGGGACGCTTAGACTATGATTCAGAAGGTTTGTTGTTACTGACCAACCAAGGCCCCCTGCAGCACCTTATCGCATCACCAAAATTCAAAATGCCTAAAACCTATTGGGTACAAGTCGAGGGTGACATTTCAGACCAAGCACTTGAACAACTGAGACACGGTGTTGAACTAAAAGATGGCCTCACTAAACCCGCTCAAGCCAAGCGTATGACGACGCCCGACATTTGGTCTCGAACCCCTCCGGTAAGAGAGCGTAAAAACATCCCAACAAGCTGGCTTAGTCTGCAAATACACGAAGGAAAAAACCGCCAAGTTCGACGTATGACTGCGGCGGTTGGATTCCCTACCCTAAGATTAATTCGCTACGCTATCGGCCCATACACACTCGACGACCTAGCCCCTGGAGAATGGCAATACACGGATACCACTAGCGAATTGCAATATGAGGTTAATCAGTTTGAGCAACAAAGAAAGAAACAGGCTACCACACCTAACCGTCGCGGCCCTCGTCCAGAAAGACCAAAAGTATCTCATGGTAAAAGAGTGGCAAGACAACCAGGTCGTACTCAATCAACCAGCAGGGCACGTCGAAAATAACGAGGACGTATTACAAGCGGTGATCCGTGAAACACAAGAAGAATCTGGCTGGTTAGTGGAACCGATTGGGCTAGTCGGTTTATACGCGTTTACCCCCTACAAAGGCGCCGACACCTATCATCGACTGTGCATCTTATGCCGCCCAGTCCAATACATCAGTGATCAATTGGACGACGACATTATCTCGTCACACTGGCTTAGCTGGGAAGAGATACAAAGCTTCCCTCATCGCAGCCCACTCATTAATGCCTGTATTGAAGATGCACAAAACAACCCCACATTGCCTTTAACCTTTTTATCCAAGCAATTTTTAACGCCAGCAAATAGTTAAAAAGATAGGAATAAGCCGTCAATATCTTTGCGCTATTCGCATCCATGGAAATGAAAATGGTACAATCTTCGCCAATAAATGTATTTGAGGCCAAGCCTCTCTAACAATGAGAATAGAGAAAGAATGAACGACAGCTCCCTTGTGAACAACACAAACAGCGCCCAAAAAGTCATCGTCGGTATGTCAGGCGGTGTTGACTCCTCTGTATCAGCTTTAATCTTAATGCAGCAGGGTTATCAGGTTGAAGGCCTGTTCATGAAGAACTGGGATGAAGATGACGGCACAGAATACTGCACCGCCAAAGAAGATTTAGCCGACGCTCAAGCCGTCTGCGATAAGTTAGGCATCAAACTTCATACTGCCAACTTTGCTGCTGAGTACTGGGACAATGTCTTTGAACACTTCTTGGCCGAATACAAAGCAGGCCGAACGCCTAACCCAGACATCTTGTGCAACAAAGAAATCAAATTCAAAGCCTTCCTTGAATACGCTGTCGCTTTGGGCGCTGATTTCATCGCCACAGGTCATTATGTTCGTCGCGGCGAGCAAAATGGCGAGCCAGTCTTGCTAAAAGGTTTAGACAACAATAAAGATCAAAGCTACTTTTTACACGCGGTAGGAAAAGACGAAATTGCTAAATCTCTTTTCCCTGTAGGCGAATTAGAAAAACCAGAAGTACGTCGTTTAGCAGAAGAACACGACCTAATCACCCACAACAAAAAAGACAGCACTGGTATTTGCTTCATCGGCGAACGTCGCTTCAAAGACTTTCTTGAACAATATTTGCCCGCCCAACCCGGCGACATCGAAACACTTGAGGGCGATAAAATTGGCCGCCACCACGGTTTGATGTACCACACAATTGGTCAGCGTCAAGGTTTGGGAATTGGTGGTTTGGCAAACTACTCGGATGACCCTTGGTACGTAGTGGAAAAAGATTTAGAGCGCAATGTACTTATGGTGACTCAAGGGGGCCAGCATGAGTCACTTTTTAAAACTCATTTAATTGCCGATAACTTTGATTGGGTAGCGCGTGAAAAACCAAACTTCCCACTGACCTGTAAAGCAAAATGTCGTTACCGTCAGCCAGACCAAGAATGTACGCTTAGCGAATTAGCCGATGGCCGTATAGAAGTGTCGTTTAAAGAACCACAAAGAGCCATCACTCCTGGCCAGTCCGTGGTATTTTATCTAGACGATGTCTGCTTAGGCGGCGGCATCATTAACATTGCTTTTAATAAATAGCCCTGAGTTCAAAACGCTTTAATTTCATTACCGGATAACACGCAAAATAGAAAAAGAGTAGATAACGTGAGTAACAGAGAAAAAGAGCAAACCATTGCCCTATCTGCCGTTTTCCAAGCTGCGGAGTTGGTCGCCAATCTAGCTAAGACAGGTCAAGCAGACAAGACCTATCTGCAACCCTTAATCGACAGTGTGTTGATGCTCAATGCAGATCAAACCGAAGACATCTATGGTGGTCAGTGGGATTGTCAAAGCAACCTAGCGATTGGTCGCAAGATTACCAAACAAGCGCTGGGTAAAGACCGTAACAGCGTGAACCCTGATACCTTAAGATACACTCTGAGTTTGATTCATCTTGAAAATAAATTGGCAAAGCACCCTGAGATGTTGTCCCAAATTGGTCAGCAAATCACTCAGATCGCGGGTAAAAAAGAGCATTATGATTCGGTGTTACACGAAAACATCATGGCCTCCATCTCCGGCATGTATCAGGACACCCTCAGTAAATTGCCATTTCGAATTCAAGTGCATGGTGACAGTCGCTTTTTACAGCAGGCCCACGTTGCCAACCAAGTTCGCGCTATTCTGATGGCTGGCGTCAGAGCCGCAATGTTATGGCGTCAATTAGGCGGTAAACGCTGGCATCTTATTTTTAAACGAAAAGCCCTGTTGAACGCATTAGATTCACGCAGTTAATTATTAAAAAAGGTCGCAAAGACCTTTTTTAATGCGCAAAAATACACAAGAATAACTTGCGTTAATTACGAGTATAGTTTGCAACCGATATCTCTGAATGCATTTTTTCGTTAGTATGTCGGGCAAATTTTTAACCATCTCAGTTTTGTTAAAATTAGGAATGGCGGGTAAAAGTCATCTTCGATCCAATGGGCATAACGCCTGAAATGTTAGGGGAATTACATGTCGAAACAAACCATCTACTACACGTTGACCGATGAAGCACCAGCATTAGCAACATCGTCTTTGCTGCCAATTTTTGGCACTTTCGCAAAAGAAGCAGACATCGAGCTAGAATTAACAGATATCTCTTTAGCAAGCCGTATCATCGCTGCTTTTTCTGATACTTTACCAGCTGACAAACAAGCTCCTGATGGCCTTAAATTTCTAGGTAAACTTACCGCTTCTCCAGAAGCAAACATCGTAAAGCTGCCTAACATCAGTGCCTCTTTGCCTCAGCTAAACGCAGCAATCAAAGAATTGAATGCACAAGGTTACGACCTTCCTGAGTACCCAGAGAATCCAACCACTGACGCCGAAAAAGACGCTCAAGCACGTTACGCTAAAGTACTTGGTAGTGCCGTTAACCCAGTTCTTCGTCAAGGTAACTCAGACCGTCGCGCACCTGCTGCCGTAAAAGGTTTTGCTCGCAAAAACCCTCATTCAATGGGCAAATGGAAGAAAACATCAACTTCTCACGCTGATTACATGCGTGGCGGCGACTTCTTCTCTTCTGAACAATCCATCACTATGGAAAAAGACCAAACTGTTCGCATCGAATTTGTTGGTCAAGACGGTTCCGTTGAAGTGAAGAAAACTCTGCCTTTGATTGCTGGAGAAGTACTAGACAGCATGAACATGAGCAGCAAGAAACTACGCGCTTTCTTTGAAGACACTCTACAAGATGCCAAAGAAAACGACATCATGTGGTCTCTTCACGTAAAAGCGACCATGATGAAGGTATCTCACCCAATCGTATTTGGTCATGCTGTAACAGTTTTCTACAAAGACGTATTTGAAAAATACGGTGAACTTTTCAAAGAAATCGGTGTTAACCCAAATAACGGTCTAGGCAGTGTTTACGACAAAATCAAAACACTTCCAGAAGCACAACAAGAAGAAATCAAACAAGCGATCCAAGACGTCTACAACTCACGCCCAGAGCTTGCGATGGTAGATTCTGATAAAGGCATTACTAACCTTCACGTACCAAGTGACGTAATCGTCGATGCTTCTATGCCTGCGATGATTCGTAACTCTGGTAAAATGTGGGGCCGTGACGGTAAAGCTCACGACGCGAAAGCGGTCATGCCAGAAAGTACTTACGCGCGTATTTACCAAGAAGTTATTAACTTCTGTAAGACCAACGGTGCATTTGATCCAGTTACCATGGGGACTGTGCCAAACGTTGGTTTGATGGCGCAAAAAGCGGAAGAATACGGTTCACACGATAAGACATTTGAACTGCCAGCAAACGGCACCATGCGCGTTGTTGATGAGCAAGGCAATGTGTTGATGCAACATGACGTTGAACAAGGTGATATTTGGCGTGCTTGTCAAACCAAAGACGCACCAATCCGTGACTGGGTGAAATTGGGTGTGACGCGTGCACGTCAATCAAACACACCAGCTGTCTTCTGGCTAGAAGAAGAACGTGCTCACGATGCGCAATTACGTAAAAAAGTTGAGAAGTACCTACAAGAACACGATCTTGAAGGTCTAGATATTCGCATCATGCCTTACAACGAAGCAATCCGTTTCTCAATGGAACGTATTGTACGTGGCCTAGACACCATTTCTGTGACTGGTAACGTATTACGTGATTACCTAACCGATTTGTTCCCAATCATGGAATTGGGCACCTCTGCGAAAATGTTGTCTATCGTACCAATGCTAAATGGCGGTGGTATGTATGAAACAGGCGCGGGTGGTTCAGCACCAAAACACGTTCAACAATTGATGGAAGAAAACCACTTACGTTGGGATTCTCTAGGTGAATTCTTAGCAGTCGCCGTATCTTTCGAAGAGCTTGGTATCAAACACGGCAACGAGAAAGCAAAAATCTTGGCAAGCTGCCTAGACAAAGCAACTGGTAAATTGTTGGATACCAACAAGTCACCATCTCGTAAAACAGGTGAAATCGACAACCGTGGTAGCCACTTCTATTTGGCCATGTATTGGGCACAAGAATTGGCTGCACAAACAGACGATGCCGCTCTGGCTGCGAAATTCGCTCCATTAGCAAAACAGCTAACAGACAATGAAGCGAAAATTGTTGCGGAATTGGCGGAAGTACAAGGTAAACCTGCGAACTTGTCTGGTTACTACCACATGAACTTAGACGAAGTTGCTAAGATCATGCGTCCGAGTGCAACCTTCAATCAAGCGTTGGCGTCACTATAAGTTTTCGCTAACCGCGTAATACCAAGCCCTGTATTGTCGAAATGACAATACAGGGCTTTTTTATGCCTAACCTCGCCTCATATCCCTGTATTACCGTCTTGCTTTTGCCTATAATAGCCGCTCCCTGAAAACCATGTTCGAGGCGTTATCTCAATGGAATTAACTAGCTTAAATGCGATTTCCCCTATCGACGGTCGTTACGGATCGAAAACCAACGTACTGCGTCGCTCAGTCAGCGAGTACGGTTTACTGCGTATGCGAGTCATCGTTGAAGTTCGCTGGCTACAAGCTCTTGCTAACCACCCACAAGTTACTGAAGTACCGGCTCTTAGTGAGTCAGCCAATGCCGTTTTAAATCAACTGGCCGATAGCTTCAGTGAAGCTGATGCTCAAGCAATTAAAGACATTGAGAAAACCACCAACCACGATGTCAAAGCGGTTGAATACTTCATCAAGAGCAAAATGGCTGACAATGCCGAATTGGCGGCCATTTCTGAGTTTGTACACTTTGCTTGTACATCTGAGGACATCAACAACTTATCTCATGCCTTGATGTTGCGTGAAGCTTTGGAGGAAGGCATTACTCCAGAACTGAAAAACGTCATCACAGCCATTGAGAATTTGGCGATTGAGCACGCTGAACAACCTATGTTGTCTCGAACTCACGGCCAAACCGCTTCGCCTTCAACAGTAGGTAAAGAAATGGCGAACGTGGCGGCTCGTCTAAGTCGTCAGTTGAAACAAATCGAGCAGGTAGAATTTTTAGGCAAAATCAACGGTGCGGTCGGTAACTACAACGCCCACCTTTCAGCTTACCCTGACGTTGATTGGCAAGCGCATGCAGAAGCCTTTGTGACCTCTTTGGGATTGTCTTGGAACCCTTACACAACTCAGATCGAACCACATGATTACATCGCAGAGTTGTACGATGCTATTAGCCGTTTCAATACCATCTTGATCGACTTTGATCGCGATGTTTGGGGCTACATTTCCATGGGCTTCTTCAAGCAAAAAACCATTGCAGGTGAAATTGGTTCTTCTACCATGCCGCATAAAGTTAACCCAATTGACTTCGAAAACTCAGAAGGCAACTTGGGCATTGCCAATGCCATCATGAATCATTTGAGCGCTAAACTGCCAATTTCTCGTTGGCAACGCGACCTAACCGACTCGACGGTATTGCGTAATCTTGGCGTCGGTTTAGCACACAGCTTAATCGCTTACCAAGCGACGTTAAAAGGCATTAGCAAG
The DNA here is from genome assembly GCF_003314975.1 of Marinomonas aquiplantarum. Classification (GTDB taxonomy): domain Bacteria; phylum Pseudomonadota; class Gammaproteobacteria; order Pseudomonadales; family Marinomonadaceae; genus Marinomonas; species Marinomonas aquiplantarum. The sequence goes on along the minus strand of NZ_QNRF01000004.1, from coordinate 189,396 downwards.
CTAGAAATCAATGCGCCTCGCCTAGAGCAAGACCTAGATGCCGCATGGGAAGTATTGGCCGAGCCAATCCAAACTGTGATGCGCCGTTACGGTATCGAGTCACCTTATGAAAAACTAAAAGAGCTGACTCGTGGCCGCACAATTGACCAAGCTACGATCGAAGCGTTCGTTGATACTCTGACACTTCCAGAACAAGCGAAAGATGAACTCAAAGCACTTACACCAAGTACTTACATTGGTAATGCTGTCGCTCAAGCCAAAGCCATTCGCGGCTAAGGAAACGACATTGAGTTAAGAGAAAAAGGGCCGATTTATCGGCTCTTTTTTGTCTCTAATAACAGATTATTATTCATTCTAATGAGCAACAATATGATTGACCTTCATTCTCCATTGTCTATTTTGGGTGGCATGACAGCGCACACTTTTATCACTGAATATTGGCAGAAGAAACCTCTGCTGATTCGTGCTGGTCTCGCGGATTTCACGCCACCACTTGACGCCAATGAACTGGCTGGCATGGCCATGGAAGAAGAAGTTGAATCACGTATTGTCATTGAGCATGGTGATCGCCCTTGGGCATTACAACAAGGCCCATTTGATGAAGAACACTTTACTCAGTTACCGGAGAAAGAATGGACTTTACTGGTGCAAGCGGTTGATCATTGGGTGCCAGAGATCCAAGCTTTAAAAGAGCAATTCCAGTTTTTACCGAGCTGGCGATTAGACGATGTCATGGTCAGCTACGCCACTGAAGGCGGTAGCGTTGGACCACATTACGATCAATACGATGTCTTTCTTGTACAAGTCTCCGGTAAACGCCGCTGGCAAGTCTTAGGGCCCGACAGTTATCAAGACTCAGCTTTGGCCAATATTGACTTACACATCTTAGATAACTTCCAAGCTGATCCTGAGATGGATTGGACATTAGAGGCTGGCGACATTTTGTATTTGCCGCCCAACTTTGCTCATAATGGCCGAGCGCTTGACGATGACTGCATGACCTATTCCATTGGTTTTAGAGCACCGAGTCTACAAGATGCGCTAACCGGCATACGCGATAAACTCTGTGAAAGCATCAATGAAAAAAGCCGTTTTTCAGCCCCCGAACCAGAGCAAAGAGCACACAGTGCGGAAATTCATCAGGACGATATTCGCTACTTACAAGAGGAGTTAAATCGCTTATTACAACAACCTGATCTCTTGGCTGAATGGCTCGGCGACACCATGAGCGAAAGCAAATATCCTGAATACTTATCACCATTGAACCAAGCTGAACAAGATCAAGCTTTCTCTTCCGCCAAACAAGGAAAGACCTTTATCCGTCCTGGTGATGCTCGTATTTGCTATTATCGACAAGCCAATACGACTGACGCCATTAAAGTATTTTGCAATGGCGAACACATCATAGTAGCTCAAACATTAACCACGTTTGTTCAAGCGATTTGCGATCAGAGCGAATTTGATTTTTCTGGGTTAGACTTATCTCAACATGAGGATCTAGAACCTCTTGTTCGTTTCCTAATGGGTCAGCAAGGACTGATTGAACTTACCGCACCAGAACCTGAAGAGGACGAGGAATGAACATCCTAACGTCTGATTGGAACAGCAGCAAAGAACAACTTAAATTCGTTCGCACCCAAGTCTTTATCATCGAGCAAGGTATAGACCCGATTGATGAATGGGATGATGAAGATCAATACGCTGTACACTTTGTCTCTTTTGGCACTACTGCTGTGCCGACTGGTACCTGCCGCTTAACTGAAAAAGGCCAAATTGGTCGACTGGCCGTTTTACCTGCTTATCGACATCAAGGCTATGGGGAACGTCTACTACGAAAAGCGGTTCAAGTGGCAAGAGAAATGGGAATTCAAACTGTATTTTTAAATGCACAAGTAGAAGTACAAAGCTTTTATGAAAAGCAAAACTTTCGCTCAGACGGCAAAGTCTTTTTAGAAGCAGGAAAACTTCACGTGCGTATGGAAAGAAGTATATAAATAAGGCCTATTCATAGGCTTAAAACAATCGATATTGCTATAAAAAATGAGCAAAAAAAAAGCGAGCCACTTGGGCTCGCTTTCATACAACCAATCTAACGATTAAACAATCGCGATCAATTCAACATCAAACTGAAGAACAGAATGAGGTTTGATCATAGCGCCAGCACCTTGTGCGCCGTAAGCCAATTCAGCTGGGATAGTAAGACGGTATTTAGCACCTTCTTTCATCAACTGTAGACCTTCAGTCCAACCGGAAATCACGCCAGTTAGTGGGAACTCAATCGGCTCACCACGAGCAATAGAGCTATCAAAAACTTGGCCGTCAGTTAATCGACCTTCGTAATGAACGCGAACCGTCGCATCACCACTTGGCACGTTACCTGTACCTTCTTCAAGTACTTCGTACTGTAAACCTGATTCAGTTACCTGAATACCTTCTTTCGCTTTGTTTTCTGCTAGGAAAGCTTCACCCGCTGCAATGTTTTCTTCAGAAGCAGCACGGCTTTTCTCTTCCATTTTTTGTTGAAGTTCAGCAAATGCCGCTTCCAACTCAGCACCAGGAACACGCATTTCAGCATTGTTCAAAGCGTCTTCAATCGCAGCGAACAAATGCGTTAAAGACAACTCACCTAGATCACTACCACGTAGCTGATCACCGATTTGACGACCAATGCCGTATGCAATTTTTGCTTCATTTGAGTCGAACGACAGTTCTGACATGTTTACACTCTCTTTTTATCGCTTAAAAAATTAGGCCGCCATCATAACATAGCCAAACCGCTTGGAACATGGCACAGCCCCCTCCGTCAGCAGTTGAAAATAGTTATCACAGAGATAGCTTTTTTAAATGATATTGATTATCATTAATTAACTATAAACAGATACAGAAGGAGAATGTCATGAAGACGAAAGCCTTTGTTCCAGCAACCAAACTCAATAAACGCGATAGCAAAGCGACTGATTACTGGAGCATGTTGTTTATCAGCTTTATTTTTATCTCATCAATCAGCTGTTTTCTGTTTGCCAATCACGTCAACAAACCTAATACCTCCAGCGCTTCCAGCACATCACTCAAAATCAGTACACAAATAATTGATGCAGATCAGCAAAGAAAAAGCTAAAGAGACTAAGCTAAAAGGATCCGATCAAGGAACATAACAAGAGGGCCTTAATATGTTACCGAAAATCAACACGCTACTTTACGCTTGTGATCTAGAAAACCAAACTCAATCTGCGATTGAATTGGTTTTCAGTTTAGCGCTAACTCATCAGGCTAAAATCGTTTTAATGCACGTTATGGAACCACTCAACCCTCAAGCTGCAAGCATGATTCATAACTACATCAGTGACGATGTCTTAGAAACCATGCGCAATGAAGCCAATAGTGGCGTGCAACAACGCATGAATACCCTATTAAAAGAATTCATAGAACGTCATCAAGATGAGCTGAGCGAACTTACCATAGAACCAGAAACCCTTATTACTAGCGGTCTTCCAGCTGAAGCTATACAGCAGGCCGCCCAGCAACAGGGAGCAGATTTAATCATCATGAACAGTCGTACTCACAGTACCATTGGGCAAATGGTGTTAGGCTCAACTGCTAACAAAGTCATTCACTCCAGCGACATTCCCGTCATGGTTGTGCCAATAAAATAGCCAGATAGACTGGTCTTAATTTCGACTCTTAGTTACACTTACTGTATATATAAACAGTAAGTGTAACCATGATTCTTTATATTGCCGAAAAACCCAGCTTGGCACGAGCCATTGCCGCCGCCCTACCAGGTCCACAAAAAAAACAGGAAGGCTGTATTTGGTTGCCAAATGGCGACTGCATTAGTTGGTGCATTGGCCACTTATTAGAGCAGGCCGAACCTCACGTCTATAACCCCGCTTTTAAAGCATGGCAACTTGATCACTTGCCCATCATACCGAATGATTGGCAATGGCAAGAAAAAACCAACACCAAAAAGCAACTCAGTATTTTAAAAAAGTTAATTAAACAAGCTACACAGCTGGTCCACGCTGGTGACCCTGACCGCGAAGGTCAACTACTGGTTGACGAAGTCTTGCATTACACCAAGGTGCCCGCTCAGAAACTGCAACAAACTCAACGAGTCCTCATCAGCGACCTAACTCCAGCAGCGGTCAAAAAATCCTTACAGCAACTTAAATCCAATGCTGAATTCGCCGCCCTATCACGTTCTGCCTTAGCCAGAGCGAGAGCCGATTGGCTATTTGGCCTAAACCTAACACGCGCTTACACCATTAGAGGTCGTCAAGCAGGCTACCAGGGAGTTTTATCCATAGGTCGAGTGCAAACACCAGTACTCGGTTTAGTTGTGGCAAGAGATACGGAAAGAGAAAATTTTGTCGCTAAAAACTATTATCAAGTTTGGGCACAAATCACCACCCAGGAAGATCAGCACTTTCAAGCCAAATGGCTACCAAGTGATGCTTGTCGCCCCTACATGGATGAAGAAGGCCGAGTGCTTCATCGAGCCCTTGCAGAAAATGTTGCCTCACGAATCGCCAACCAACCCGCTGTTGTAACACAAGCAGATTACAAGCAAAAAAAGCAGCCACCGCCTTTACCTTATAATTTATCCTCATTGCAGATTGATGCTGCGAAAATTTTCGCTATGTCGGCACAGCAAGTATTAGACACCTGCCAAGCTTTGTATGAACGCCACCAGATCATTACTTATCCTAGGTCTGATTGTCGCTATTTACCGACCTTGCAACATAAAGACGCCAAAGCCATTATTAATGCTCTTAGTAAAGGTTCAGAAGCACTCGCTAACAGCGCGGAGAATGCCAACGCTAAACTTAAAAGCAAGGCGTGGAATGATAAACAAGTCACCGCCCATCACGCTATCATTCCAACATCACAAGCACATAAAGCCGCTTCGCTTAACAAAACCGAAAGCCAAATATTTGGTTTGATTGCACGTCAATATCTGATGCAGTTTTATCCAGACTATCAGTATCTTTCCACGCTTATTCAGCTCGATATCGCGGGAGGGAAATTTGAAGCAAAAGGCAGCACACCGGTATCGTTAGGTTGGCGTTCACTTCTTCCTGCTAAGAAAAAAACCGATCAAGAAGAAGATCAAGAACAACTGCCCAATGTAAAAAAAGAGGATTCCCTTTGGTGCAATCAAAGCATCATTAAAGATAAAGTGACCACGCCACCTGCCGCCTTCACGGACGCAACTTTGCTAGCGGCCATGACTGGTATTAGCCGCTTTGTTTCCGATAAAAACATCAAAGCCATCTTAAAAGAAACTGACGGCCTCGGCACAGATGCAACGCGTGCTGGCATTATTGAGATTTTATTTAAGCGAGGTTTTTTAATCAGGAAAGGCAAACAGATTCATGCCAGTCAAACAGGCCGAGCGTTTGCAGACACGTTACCTTCTCAATTAGTCACACCGGATATGACTGCGCAGTGGGAAGCTCAATTGAATGCCATGAGCTTAGGAGAGAGTCGCTATCAAGACTTTATGATTGGACTCACCGACAACCTAACAGAACTCTTAAATCAATCCAGAAGCGTCTCAACAGCGTCATTACAACACTTACCAGCACCGAAGAAGAAAGCGTTCAAAAAGCGCTCTGCCACCAGAAAGAGAACCCCGAAAAGCAAAGCCAAAAAGCCAGCTTAGCTGGCTCACCTTTAACCCGCTGCCAACCAAACACCAACACCAATCATTAAAGTGCCCGCAATGCGGTTCATAATGCGTACATTGCCGCTTTTCATAAGTAAGGATTTCAATGTTCGGCCGCCAGCTGCATATATGAGCAAACAGCTAAACTCTAATGTCAAAATGATAGTGATCAACACAACTAATTGGCTCGCTAATGGCTGATCAGCCACTAAGAAAGGCGGCAACAAGGCCACAAAAAAAGCCCAGCCTTTAGGGTTAGCAATCGCAGTAACAAAACCTTGAGACATTAACTCTTTACGTGATGCTGGGGTGCTGTCGTCATCTGTTTTGATGGCCATCTTCCCTTTAGACAACCACATTTGAACACCAATAAAGGCCAAATAAGCACCGCCTAGGTATTTAAGTACCATGAACACGCTTGGGTAATTCAGTAATAACGCCGCCACGCCAATGGCTGACAAGGTCGCGACAGTCGCAACGCCGACTAACTCACCAACCATCATCCATAATGCGCGTTTAATGCCAACCGTCATGCCCAGAGTCATGGCTAGCGTCATGCACATACCTGGTGTCACAGAAACAAAAAAGAATGTGGGGACAAAAGCAGAAAGTAAGGCCAGATTCACTGAGCGGATCCTTTTAAAATAAAAACAAAGCGAGTGTGGAGAATTCACTCTAGGATATGGGATACGAACTTAAAAAGAAATGCCTCAAAAACGTTTTTTCTCTTGAAAAGTAGAACCTTCAATAAACTTATTCCATTCATCATCAAGCTCTTCTTCCTCTTCACTGTCCATGCTTTTGGTCAGCTCTTCTTCGGCCTTTTGTAGCGCTAAATCTTCTTCAATTTCTTGTAATATATCCTGGTATTTTTGGATAATAGGTTGAGCTTCTACCTCTTCCTGAATAGGGTTCAACTGCACCAAAGCCTCTTTATAAAGGTCAATCGCACTTTCCATTTTCCCACTTAGGAATGCTCGTCGTGCCAAATAAGCGTGGTAATCCGCATTGACCTTATAATGATAAAAATCCATCAATTTTTTATAACGGTGAGCAACATCTGATCCCACAATTTTATCTTTTTGCGCTTGTATTAAAAAAGATTTAAACGACTCGAAAAGACGCTTCACTTCGATGATTTTTAACTCATCGTTCATGGGTTGAGCACGACGTTTTTGTTTGCTTTCTTGAAACTCTGACAGCTCTTCCGCCAAATGGTTTCGACGACGACTTAGACTCGCATCAGGTTGTAAGGAGAGTAGTTGATCATAAATGGCCAGCATTCGAGTAAACAACCATATTCGCATGTCTTTTGGTTGATATTGAGGCGGCATTTCATCCAAATAACGACGTACTTGGCGCAATTGGTTGTTCAGGGAAGCTATTTTTCGAAGCTTTTCCAAACGAGCCTGCTCTTTTAATTGCAGCACGATGGCAAAAGCAATAAAGCCTCCGATCACTAACAACAGCACGGTAATGGTAACAGCACTCATATAATACGTCGTTTACTAGGTTAATATTCAGTCGATGATTAGTCGATTCAAACTAAACACCCACTCTTTAAAGATAATACTACTCTTTATTTTCTTCTTTTTTATCTAATAACGCTTCTTCGACATCCAATATCATATTTTGCAAACGCGAAGATTCCTTTCGCGCCAAACCGAGTGTACTGTGTTTATCCATCACCGTTAAAGCCAAACGATACTTTTCCAGCGCTCGGCTTCTTCTTTCATGCTCTAAATCTTGTTTCGCCTGACTTACCAAATGATCTCGATAAGCCAAGGAATAAGTAAAACGAACTAAACCAATATGATGACGTATCATCACTCGGCTCATACTATTCCCATTCAACAAGCTGCGAAGCTCTTTAAGGATAAATTGCAACGCCCCCTGAGTTTGCTCAAACTCTACTTGGCTGTTTACTCTGCGTTTCTCTGATACGTTTTTACCAGACGCAATTTCAGAGTATAACTTGGTCAAATTATATTGCTCGTAAGTAAATTCCGTATTAATGCCCGCACGCTTTAACTGTTGAATGACGGATAACAGATACTCAATTAAAAAAAGCTTCGTCTCTTTTAAGAAATATCGGTCAGACAACATGCTAAACGCATGCAGCATTTTCTCTCCGCGGCTTGATAATCGTTCTAATAAACGTTTTCTCAGTTCATCTTGTTTCTGTTTCCAGCGTACAAAGAAAAACAAGCCACTTACAGCAATCGTGACAAGAATGGCAGTAAAACCTAACAAGCGTAATTCCCTTAACTAAGACATTCCAATGGGCCAAAACAAATCTGTGCATTAAAACTTTACATTTATATACCACAGACAGAGCCATTAAAACAGAAAAAGACCAGAATACTGGTCTTTTTATCACCAACTTTGCTCGTTAAAACAAAATTTAAAGGTCTATTTTGACAAACTTATGAGTGGGTAACTGAGAAGCCCAACAGCATGTAAAAGATTAGACCCGCTAAGGTTGCCGAAGCTGGAACCGTAATTACCCAAGCCGCTGCAATCTTCAAGAGTGCGGAACGTTTAACCAACTCTTTCTTGGTCGCTTTCTTCAAACCTTTACGCTCAGAAGAACTAATTGGCGATGACGCTTTAGCCGCTTTTAGCTCTCGTAAAATGGCACGTTTTTCAATCACATCCGCCACTTCGAAGCGCTCAACAAAAGCTTGCGTTTGTTCAGCATCATGACCAGCCGACTCTGAATGAGAAATAATGGCTGCCAGTTTTTTGTTGTAAGACAACTTCAAGTATTCGCGCAAGAAGCCTACGCCAAAGATGCCACCAACAGCGATGTGTGTCGAACTCACAGGCAAACCTAATTGAGAGGCAATAATGACGGTAATGGCAGCCGCCATCGCTACACAGAAAGCACGCATTTTATCCAGCTCAGTAATTTCTGAGCCCACTGTGCGAATCAGCTTTGGTCCAAATAAAGCCAAACCAAAGGCAATACCAACACCACCAATTAGCATCACCCAAATCGGGATAGCTGCTTTGCCAGACACAGTGCCTGAGATCAAAGCATCATTAATCGCCGCTAATGGCCCAATCGCGTTTGCCACATCATTGGCACCATGAGCAAAACTCAACAGAGCAGCCGAAACAATCAAAGGAATGGTAAACAAGCTATTCACTGAATCTTTATCGTTTTTCAAACTTGACGCAGCTTTATCAACAATTGGGCGAACAATAAAATAAACCGTCAAAGCAATAGCCAAACCAATCAAACCTGCGGAAATAATGTCTAATTTCCAGATTTTCTTAAGGCCTTTGAGGATTAAGTAGGTCGAAAATGCCCATACCATGATGCCAACAAGTAACGGAACCGTCTTCTTTGCCGCTTCAATCATATCGCTCTTGTAGGTGACAGCACGCTTAATATAAATCAAGAACACCGCCGCAATCACACCACCAAATACAGGTGAAATTACCCAACTAGCAGCAATTGCAACCATTTTATCCCAGTTAGCAATATCCCAACCACCAGCAGCAATACCAGCACCTAGAACACCGCCGACAATAGAGTGCGTCGTTGACACAGGTGCACCAAGGTAGGTGGCAAGGTTTAACCAAATCGCACCAGCCAATAATGCTGCCATCATCACCCAGATAAAGGTTTCTGCATCGGCAATCGCATTCGGATTAATAATGCCCTTTTTGATCGTACCAACCACAGTACCACCAGCGATAAGCGCACCAGCCGCTTCAAAAATTGCCGCGATCAAGATCGCCCCTGTCATCGACAAGGCTTTTGAACCCACCGCTGGACCAACGTTATTGGCCACATCATTAGCACCAATATTAACTGCCATATAAGCACCAATCGCCGCAGCAATGGCTAAGATGGACAGATTAGAGGCGGCAACACCATTCACTGAAGCATAAAAGCCACAAGCAAGAATAAAGGCAAGTGCAACCAAAACTCGGATAAAATCATTACCGGCTAGTAAACCGGACGTTTTTTTGGAATTGTTTGTAAGATCCATGAGGCTCTACTATCTATAATTAATTTCTACCAAATCTTTGAAATATGAGTTTTCTCAATTCAAACGAATGCTTATCCCAGCATTACGACGTAATTTGGTGCTTAAATCATCCCGTCACATTTCTGTAAAATTCAATGCGGCGCCATTCTACACTGAGCATTAATAGATAAAAACCCCAGTCAAGACAGAAAGACAGCGACATTATTTACAGGTAAAAAAAAGTGCCCCGAAAGGCACTGAAAATCAATATACTACAGTTATATGACAGTTTTGTTACTTGTCATATTTTTGCCACAAAAGTGTCATCAACATTCAATCACATTCACTGCAAGACCGCCTCTAGAGGTTTCCTTGTATTTGTCATTCATATCCTTGCCTGTTTCTCTCATGGTACGGATCACCTTATCCAAAGAGACATAATGCGAGCCATCTCCTCTCAACGCCATAGTCGCAGAGTTAATTGCCTTCATCGCAGCCATGGCATTTCGTTCAATACAAGGCACCTGAACTAGGCCACCAATTGGGTCACAGGTTAACCCCAAATTATGCTCCATACCGATCTCAGCCGCATTTTCAATTTGTTCTGGTGATCCACCTGTTGCCGCCGCCAATCCAGCCGCCGCCATCGCACAGGCCGAGCCCACTTCACCTTGGCAACCGACTTCTGCCCCCGAAATAGACGCATTTTCTTTAAATAACAAACCAATCGCAGCAGCGGTTAACAAAAACTCAATCACACCTTCTTCGCTGGAACGTGGGCAAAACTCCCAATAATAATGTAGAACCGCAGGAATGATGCCAGCCGCACCATTGGTTGGTGCCGTCACAACTCGACCTCCCGCTGCATTTTCTTCATTTACCGCTAAAGCGTATAAGTTCACCCAGTCCATTGCGCCCAAAGAGGGGGTAATCATATCCATACGTGTTTTGCTCGACAGATCTCGATACAAACTGGCGGCACGCCGTTTAACCTTTAAACCACCAGGTAAAATGCCTTCATTTTGAATGCCCTTCTGCACACATTCCTTCATCACCGACCAGATCGACAAAATACCTTGCTTCACTTCGTCTTCCGTTCGCCATGCCAGCTCATTTTCCAACATGATGTCAGCAATGGACTTACCGGTTTCTCGACACAAGGCCACTAGGGTTTCAGCATCATGGAAAACATGAGGCAGCTCTGTTGTATCCTCAACCAAAGACACCTTGCCTTGCTCATCCTCTTCAACAATAAAACCGCCACCGACCGAGTAAAAAGTCGCTCGATGCAGGTTTTCGCCGTTTTCATCAAAGGCTTCTAATACCATGCCATTGGCATGAAACTCTAAACGATCAATACGATGATATGTCAAATCTTGCGACACATTCAGAGCAACACTGTGTTCCCTTAAAATACGAACCATCGAAGCAGACTCAATTTGCGCGACTCGTGCAGACACACTGCTCGGATCAATGCTTTCAGGAAGCTCTCCTTCCAACCCCATTAGTACAGCAACACCCGTTCCATGACCCTTGCCTGTTGCGCCAAGAGAACCATATAAATCCACTTTTAAATGCGCGACTCTGCCTAGAAGGCCAAGCTCTTTTAACTGATGAGAAAATTGATTCGCTGCGACCATAGGGCCGACAGTATGCGAACTGGAAGGACCAATTCCTACTTTAAAAAGATCGAATAAACTGATTGCCATAGTAAGTCCTCGCCATTTAGCGACCTAATCTGTGATGAACAGACAAAATGAATACGCTGAAATTATCATTTATGAAAGATAGTTTCCAATAGGAAACAAGAAAAGTATTCGATGATAGGCAAATAAATGACGCGACAAGACCAAAAAACTCGGTCAAGCAACACAAAAAAGCCAGAGCTTATGCTCTGGCTTGAGATACTAAATGTACCGTTCGCTGCTTGTTAGAAGAAACCAAGCGGATTGACATCGTAACTAATCAACATGTTTTTCGTTTGTTGATAATGCTCTAATGCCACTTTATGGGTTTCACGACCAACCCCAGATTTTTTATAACCACCAAATGCAGAATGAGCTGGATATTGGTGATAACAGTTCATCCACACTCGACCTGCTTCTAGGTTTCTTCCCATGCGATAGGCCAAGTTAGTATCACGTGTCCATACTCCAGCGCCTAAACCAAATTCACTGTCATTGGCAATCGCCAAAGCTTCCGCTTCATCTTTGAAGGTCGTCACACTGACTACAGGTCCAAAGATTTCCTCTTGGAAAATACGCATTTCATTAGACCCTTTAAACAAGGTAGGTTGCACATAGAAGCCATTGTCCAAGCCATCGATGTTCTCCACCTCTCCACCAATCAGCAACTCAGCCCCTTCTTTTTTACCGATATCAATGTAACTCAAAATTTTATCGAACTGCTCTTTCGACGCTTGCGCTCCCACTTGCACATCAGTATCAAGCGGGTTACCACGTTTAATGGTTTTGGTTCTTTCGACCACCAGCTTCATAAAGTCATCATAGATGGATTCATGAATCAGAGCACGTGAAGGACAAGTACATACCTCTCCTTGGTTAAAGAAAGCCAATACTAAGCCTTCCACACATTTACTAATGTAAGACTCTTCTTGCTGCATGATGTCACCAAAATAAATATTGGGTGACTTACCACCTAGCTCGACGGTAGAAGGAATAATGTTTTCAGCAGCACATTTCAAAATGTGAGAACCAACAGGCGTAGAACCAGTAAAGGCGATTTTGGCAATACGTTTGCTCGTTGCTAAAGCTTGACCGGCTTCTTTACCAAAACCGTTGACTATGTTTAAAACGCCTGCAGGCAATAAATCTTGAATCACCTTAACCAGCTCCAAAATAGACGCTGGCGTTTGTTCTGCAGGTTTCAATACCACACAGTTACCCGCCGCCAAGGCTGGTGCAAGTTTCCACGCGGCCATCAAGATAGGAAAATTCCAAGGAATAATTTGTCCTACCACACCAAGAGGTTCATGAAAATGGTAGGCCACAGTATGTTCATCTAGTTCTGCCGTACTGCCTTCTTGAGCACGTAAACAACCTGCAAAATAACGGAAATGATCAGCTGCTAGAGGAATATCTGCATTCAGTGTTTCGCGCACCGCTTTACCGTTATCCCAAGTTTCAGCGACGGCCAATGCTTCTAGATTTGCTTCGATTCGATCAGCAATTTTGAGCAGAATATTGGAGCGAGTGGTGACAGAAGCTTTACCCCATTCAACTCGTGCTGCATGAGCGGCATCAAGTGCTAAATTAATGTCTTCTTCAGTAGAGCGCGGAATACGACAAAATACCTGACCATCGACAGGACTTGTGTTATCGAAATACTGGCCTTTTACGGGCGCAACCCATTCACCACCAATAAAGTTACCATAATCACTTTCAAAAGAAATTAAGCTACCACTGGTACCAGGTTTAGAATAAATCATACTTTCTATCTCCGTTATCGTTTCTGTTTTTGTTGTTTTTGACTAACAACTAACTGTAGAAACAAACTGAGGAGAAAACTTGCCTGCCAGTCCATGATATTTGTCTGGTGATCCAAATTTTAGGATTGACCCTTAGCTCAGCTCGGGCGATGATGAACAATAGAAAGCGCAACACGCCAACATAACAAGTTTAACAAGAGGTGTGATTATGAGTGTTTCAACCCTATCTACAAAAGCCATTTTGGCGCGAAAACGTTCGCCAGTTCAACTGGTTGAGAATCGAGTCTGTTTTGCTGGCCCTCATTCAGAATTGAGTATCTACGATACCTATGAGCAGGCCAATCGAGTCAGCTTGAAAGCCGATAGCTTACTCTATTGCGGTATGGTGACGGGTGCGAAAGTCATGCATACCAAAGACCAAGACAACATCCCTTTTCTACCACATGAATCTTTCATCCTGGCACCAGATGAAGAAGTCTTCATCGATTTCCCAGAAGCAGAACTGACTAAGCCAACGACTTGCCTGACCATCGCCATCTCAAACGAAAAAGTGGCACAAATTTGCGATCGTATGAATGATGTAATGCACACTTCATTGCCAACAGCTCAAGCAATTGATCCCAACCAGCATTTACATACCATCCACACCCAAGCCACTCAGCAAGTGCTAGACCGCCTCGCGAGTGACTATGTGCAAAATGACCCTGATCGAGATTTACTGGTGGACTTTGGTGTGAGTGAACTCATTACTCGAATCTTACGCCACCATGGTCGCGAAGCATTACTGCAATTTACCAAAAATGCCCCTGATACTAATGGCATCACCCATGTGATTCATTGGATCGAAAACAATTTATCACTGCCTCTGGATACCTGCCAACTGGCTAAAATGGCGTGCATGAGTCGCAGTCGTTTTTACGACTGTTTTAAACGCCAACTTGGTTGTACGCCATTAGAATATCAGCACCAAAGAAGAATGAGTAAAGCCTACCAACGACTCAAAGAAAACGGTTCTGTCACCCAAGTCAGCTATGAATTAGGGTATTTGAGCCTAAGCCATTTCAGTCGGCGCTTTCACCAACATTTTGGTGTCACACCACGTCAAGTGGCTCAGGCTAAATTGATTAACTAGTTTTGAAGGCGGCACCAAACTTGGCTTTGCAGTAGGCAAATACCACACACAAGAAAAGCAGCCCGATGATAAGTGCCATAAAAGGCACCCATTGTTCCAGTTGATACAGCGACGCCATAATGACGGGGCCAAGGGCAGCTCCCAACCCTTGCATTGACGCATTCATACTGGCCAAACGACTTTGTTGATCGTCTTTCACAAGTAAGGTTTGTGCGGTCACAATACCGGGAAAAAGAAAGCCAAAGCCGGCACCGAAAAGGGCCATGGCAACAAATACACCGACCATCGAATGCCAGAAAATAAAGGCTAATTGAGAGGATACACCCAATATCACGCCAGCCGAAATCAATGTGACCACACCGAGCCGGAAGCGCGGCACAAGAATCATCTGCACCAAGATACTAAAACAAGACATGGTCATCATCACAAATCCCAGCTGATGTGTGGTTTCTGCAACGTCTAACTGGAAACGGTCTTGAATTAGAAAGCTCATAATCTGTTGAATGCCAGTTACCGACAAAATCGCCAGAGTCGACATTCCCAGAAACGGCATGACAGGCTGCTTCAGCCAATTAATTCTGGGCGGTTTTTGAAACTGACGTACATGTTTGCCATCTTTCACAAAGCAAGCCACTAAAATCGCCGCACAGCCTGCAAGGCAGGCAATAATGTAAAAAGGCACCGTCAAACCTAGGTTACTTAACAAAGAAGCAAATGCAGGCCCTAAAATCATACCAATACTGAAAGCCGCGCCAATCATAGCAATCGTGGCACTGCGATGTTTAATGTCTGTGTGAGCAATCAGAAACGTTTGGATAGAAGGTAAAATACCCGCAATCCCCATGGAAAAAATGATCCGCAAGGTAAACACAAAGACATAGGTCTGCTCGGCAGAAAGGTGTCCCGCTAGTGCCTCTTGTAACACAAACCCAGTCGCTGAAATGGTCACTGCGTAACTGCTCATACCAAAGATAACTGAGCGCACCCGACCAATACGATTAATAATACTGCCCCAGAAAAAAGCCGCTATCACAAACGTCGCCGCCCCTGCGGTGATCAGTGTACTGATGCGAACGTCTGCCAAGCCGATTTCACGACCAATTGGTGGCAAGGAAGTAAATACAAATGACTGTCCAATGCCCACTGCCACTAAGCAAATCAGCAATAACCAACGGGATACAGACTCATGCATTGAGGTATAGGTTTCTGAATTGATCAAGATCTGTCCTTATAAAGTTATAACACCATAAGCCAGAGTGGCTTATGCAATAGGGCAAAGGGGAAGTGCCTATTGTTTTACCTTGTTAAAAGCAAGCCATCCAAGCTTGCTTATATCCACTCAGCATTATTCCTGATTCACCGAACAAAAAGGCTGTTATCAGAAAAAAGATTATAAAATTCACAATTCTTAAACTTTTTCTTAAGACCCAATACCCTTTATTCAACCTCAAAGCAGGATAGAATATAAATTCAGTAACCTAATGAGTATACTAACTTGAGCCAAGACCTACCCTCCCTCTTCAAACACAGTAACTTCTTACACTACTGGATCGGCCAAATAGCGTCCTCCTTTGCCTTTCAAATGCTCAGCGTTGGCGTTGGTTGGCAGATGTATGATTTAACAGACAGTCCTTTAGCTCTTGGGCTTGTTGGGTTATGTCAATTTTTACCGCAACTTGTACTAACTTTGGTGGTCGGCCATGTGGCTGATCGCTACAATCGTCGTCTAATTTGCGTGTTTACGCGCCTAACCATGGCCGGCACTGTCGCAATTTTGGTCTATGGCAATTTTACCGATACCGTATCCGCTAATATGATTTATGCTTGTGCCGCATTACTTGGTACAGCAAGAGCCTTTGAATTACCTGCCAATCAGGCCATTCTGCCGAACCTAGTGCCCAGTGAACAACTTTCCCGTGCGGTCAGTGCGATGGCATCTGCTCGAGAAATCTCCGTCATTGCCGGTCCAGCTCTTGGTGGCGTCATTTATTTGTTAGGGCCGACCACCTTATTTGCGACCAGCATGAGCTGTTTTCTTATTTCCTGTGTCATCTTGTCCTTCTTGCGCTACAACTTTACCGTCAAACATAAAACGCCTGTTAGCTTAGAGCACTTACTCGGCGGCTTGATGTTTATCAGAGGTAATAAGGTCATTCTGGGCTCCGTCTCATTGGACATGTTTGCCGTATTATTAGGAGGCGCAACCGCACTGTTACCGATTGTTGCCAAAGACATACTAGAAACCGGGCCATGGGGACTTGGTCTACTACGTTGCTCACCCGCACTAGGTGCCTTGCTCATGTCTATTTACTTGGCCAGACATCCGCTAACTCAAAGTGTTGGCAAAATCATGTTTGCTGCCGTCGGCGTATTTGGGGTGGCGACCATTCTGTTTGGCTTATCAGATCAACTCATCCTTTCCATGTTTGCACTGGTGTTATTGGGTGCTTCCGATATGATCAGCGTGGTGATTCGTTCAACACTGGTGCAATTAGAAACACCAGATGAAATGAGGGGACGAGTCAGTGCCGCCAACTCTATTTTTATTGGCAGTTCTAACCAACTTGGTGAATTTGAGTCTGGCGTCACTGCCGCGTGGTTTGGTGTCGTTCCAGCCATTATTGTAGGTGGTGTCGGTACTCTTGCTGTGGTTGGCATCTGGATGTACTTGTTTCCGACACTCGTGCAAAGAAATACATTGGAAGAAGAAAGCAAATAAAGCGTTTTTCAGGGAGAATCACAAGCGAACGAACGTCAGTTCGCTCGCTTAATAATGACCATAAATAAGATCAGTAACGCCGCGGCATAAACGAAAAAGCTTAAGCTGACAAACATCAAACCAAACTGCTCACCGATTAAACCACTTAAAAATGGCAAGGTCATGGCGCCCATTACGGCGGCACTCATTTGAAACCCAATCGCATAAGTGGCCATCCTTTTACCAACGCGAATCGCGGTTTGAGAAATCATACAAGGAAAAATTGGCGCTGCACAAAAGCCCATTAATGCCAGACCAAAATAGCTAAAATAGGCGTGCATACTATTAGTAAATGACAAAGCGCCTAACACCAAGCCCAGCAAACACAAGCCCAATAATCGATCGATGGAAAACCTTTCTACCAAAAAACCAAAGATGGCTCGACCAAAAGCTAAGGCTCCCCAGTACACAGCTACCCAAGTGCCAGCACTGGCAATGGAAATACCTCTGGTCTCCGTCATAAGCGTAAATGCCCACTGTCCAACTCCGACTTCAACGCCAGTATAGAGTAAAAAAAAGGCAATTTGGAAACGGACAATGGGGTGTTTTAGAGCTTGCCATTGGGTAATGTTTAGATCATCTTCTTGCACCTCTTCAATCGAGGTTTTCGATGCATGTTGGCCGCTTCGCCATAAATGACGACTGAAGAAAAAGACCAATGCCATTAACAACAGAATGCTGCCAATCACCGCATAGGCCAGTCGCCAATGCTGTGAAAAATGCAGTAGTACACTGGTGACAATAATAGGGCCAGCCGTTGCACCAACACCAAACGCGGCATGTAACCAGTTCATGTGCTTAGTGGAAAAATGCTCTGCAGCATAAGCATTGAGGCCTGCATCGATTGCGCCAGACCCTAAACCAATGACCATGGCATACAAAACAAAAATCGTGAAATTGGCACTTATGTAGAAGCCAAATAAGCCAAAACTTACTAAGCCACTGCTCAGCACAAGCAGCCAGCCTACGCCCAATCTGGACAATAGCCAGCCCACAGAAAAACTCGAAATTAAATAGCCAATCCCACCGCCAGCAATCACCAGCCCCAACCACCCTGTTGGAACATGAAACGCTGCCCTGACAAAGGGCCAGTTAATACCGTGTGCCGCATCTGGCAAACCGAGACTTATAAAGCCCAAATAAGCAATCAGTAACAAAATGCCAGAAGTTCGCATGAATACATCCTTTTAAAAGCAAATAATTGTATTTTCTGACAGTTTAAATCATTAATCTGCAATTAAAATCTTTAAATTTACTTAAACCACTTACGTTTTTCTTTTTCAATTGGCTTCCACTTCCAGCTTGGTGGTTCGCCCTTTAAATAGCAAATCAAGATCAAAACTAAGGTGTTACAGGCCACCCAAAAAGCCCATGTCATTAAGGCTTCTTTAGGGTCTACTAGAATGGAAATCAGACACAAGACAAACAAATATAATGACAAGACCAACCAGCCTTGCCAAGTAGTCGGCTTTCCCCATCCCAATCCATTTTCTTTGGCAGGGAACCACGTCTCTTTATCTTTCATGTGAAAAGCCTTTCGTATTAGGTCGATAGAAAGGCACACTTTGCCTGAATTTCAGGCATAAAAAAAGAGCCAATCTTAAAGTATCCCCACAAAGGGTGAAGACTTCAATTTCAGCTCTTTTCGTTTGCTAATGACAACTATTTATTGCGCGAGGAATTCACCACGAGTCTTGTCACTGCGCTTGAACAAACCGCCTAAAGCCGTTGTTTGAGTGGAAGAACTAGCATCCATCACGCCACGCGCTTTCACACAGTAATGCACTGCGCTGATGCTCACAGCCACGTTGTCAGTTTCCAACAGTGCTTGCAAGGTCACCAAAATTTGCTGGGTTAGACGCTCTTGCACTTGTGGACGCTGAGCGAAGAAACGCACAATGCGATTGATCTTCGACAAGCCAATGATCTTATTTTTAGGCAAATAAGCGACCTTTGCCATGCCATCAATGGTGACAAAATGGTGTTCGCAAGTACTGGTAAAGCTGATGTCACTGACTTTCACCATTTCATCGACTTTCATTTTGTTTTCAATCACAGTAATTTTTGGGAACTGTGTGTAATCTAAACCCGAAAAAATCTCTTTGACGTACATTTTAGCAATACGATGAGGCGTCTCGGCCAAACTGTCATCGGTTAAATCCAAACCCAGTGTACTGACCACATCTTCAAAAGCCGTTTTGATACGTTGATATTTTTCTTCCGTGGTCAGACCATTATCAATCATAGGGGTTTCTAACCCACTTTTGATTAGAGCGTCACGAACTTGCTTAGCCTCGTCTGAAAGAAAAGCATGATTTACTGTCGAGTTTTCCGCTATGTTAGCTTTCATATCTTTGTCCTACGTTGCTGTCTCCTGCCTTTCGACTGGAGGCTGTGCTAAAAGAAGTCCCCATTTGGTTACACCAAATGTCTGCCTCCATCCAGAGACAAGGTCCGACCTGTCAAGTAGCCGCTTTCTAATACATACTTAACTGCGAGTACGCCTTCCTGCTCTCCCGGCTCCTTTTGTAACAGTGACTTATTTAACGCTTTCTGTCGGTAGTCATCGTCGTCACTGTCATTAAACATCAATAATGATGGGGCAATGGCATTCACCTTGATCTGAGGTGAATAACGTTTAGCAAAAGAGCAAGTTAAATTTGCCAAACCGGCTTTGCTGGCGGCATAAGCTATGTGTTTATCACTGCCCTTTTCGGCGACATAATCCGTCATATGAATGATGTCGGCGACCCCATCGTCTTTAAAACCTGCACATAATAATCCTTCGAAGGCCAGATTTATACGATAAGGTGCAAATACGTGAACTTGCCACATTTTTTCCATCAATAACGTCGTATCTGAGCAATTTTTCTCCGCTTCCCATTCGGAGGCATTATGAATGATGCCACCAAGGGCATCATAATCTCTGGTTACTTTCTCAATAAAGGCCTCAACACCATCTGATGTTGAAAAGTCAGCCTGCAAACATTGAATTCCAGACGCTTCTATCGTATTAATTTCTTCGCGGTGCCGGCGATATGTAATAATCACCTGATAACCTTGCTCGTGTAACGCTTGAGCGCAGGCTAATCCTAGTCGCTGGCCACCTCCTGTAATAATGATGGGCGATTTTCGCATCATTTACATCCTATCCTTTTTAATGTTTCTGCAAGAATGACAAGCTTTTAAGTATGTAACAAGCCTGAATATGAGACAGCGGCTGACATTTAAGGCTCTGTCTAACATTAGGGTACGCACTTAAACATCGAGACTTTATATACGAGTGTAAACCAAATTTAGATCAATTTTGGCAAATCCCTAAACACCACTAGCATAAAAATTGAACTATCCTGTTCATTACCACTCAAAGATAGGCGTTTTAATGACTGAACTAACCGTTACCTAAAGAAGTGATGAACAAGCCCCATTGGCGTCATCAGGCTTATTAGCCTCTTCTTTAACATTCACTCGACTGAAGAGAAGGAATTGTAATGAATCAAGCAGCTGAAAAAACCACCCCGCAAGTCTCATCTATTCCCCAAGAAGCGTTCGACTGGTATGACGAATACGCTCATGGTGACATCGACCGACGCACCTTCTTATCAAGATTAGGCACACTTGGTGTTACTGGCTTATCTTTGTCAGTCATTGCCAAATCTCTCACCCCAAACTACGCCTTAGCGGAGCAAGTGTCGTTTAATGACCCTGAGATAACCGCATCTTATTTGGAGCTTGAAAGCCCTAGTGGTCATGGCACTGGTCGAGGCTATCTGGTGTTACCAAAAGGGGTTAGTGCGAGTAACAAAGCACCTGCTGTACTGGTTGCCCATGAAAACCGAGGATTGAACCCTTACATCAAAGATGTGGCGAGACGATTGGCAAAAGCAGGATTCATTGCCTTTGCACCAGATGCTTTATTTCCTCTTGGAGGATACCCTGGTAATGATGATGAAGGTCGTGCCATGCAGAAAAGCCTTGATGGCGCGAAAATTGAAGAGGATTTCATGGCGGCCGCACGCTTACTGAAAAGTCATGAACTAAGTAGCGGAAAAGTGGGCATGGTTGGTTTCTGCTTTGGTGGCTATTTAACCAATTCTTTAGCCGCCAATTTGCCTGATGTTATTGATGCTGGAGCCCCTTATTACGGCACGCCTGCTAAAGGCAATATTGATCAAATCAAAGCGCCGCTTCAACTCCATTTTGCGGAGCTCGACAAACGCGTCAATGCCACTTGGCCCGCTTATGAAAATGCGCTAAAGAGCAATCAAGTCACCTATACGGCCTTCACTTATGAAAAAGCCAATCATGGTTTTCACAACGACTCAACTGCACGATATCAAGAGCAAAATGCTGAACTCGCTTGGCAAAGAACGTTAGACTTCTTCAAGACCAATTTATCAGCTTAAAGCGTTGGAAAAACGTGCGACAGTTTATACTGTCGCACGTTTCATTGGACGAGACTTTACCGTTTTTTTCGGCGTGTTGTCGCTAAAATTGATGTTTTTCAGATTAGGAACCTGTTGCCATAATTGGTCACACAAATCCGATAAACTGGAATCATCATTTGTCTGCAACCAACTTACAACGGCCTTCGCGACATTGGGATAGCTGATCTGAACCACTCGACTGCTTTCAAGCCAATCTCGAATGACCTCAGGGTTCAATTCCTGACAGGTTTTAGCAATGTCCAAATACTCTAATGCAATGGCATTGGAATGCTGTTCAATTTGCCCCTGCATTGGCTTGGCTAAAATACGACGCCCTAAATGTAGCGCCTCCGAATTCAATTCAAACCCCGCATTACACAATACCGACTCACACTCACTGAGGTTCTTCTGGAATTGATCTCGGCTGAAAGGAAACACTTCAACATTGCCATACACACCCGGCTCAATGTCTTTGCAATGCAGTCTAAAATGATAGTCTGGAACGGCTTCTAACCAATCTAATACCGCTTCACTGTTCTCAAACGGTAAGTACACTAAAACTTGATTCGGTTGAGGATTATTAGGAGCATCGTGGTTATGGATCAAAGGCGGTAAAATATCATGACCAAAGTGATGCCAATGGGCACCAAGCTGGGTAGCTGCAGGCGCAAAATTAGACATAATCCACTGTGCTATCCAATTTTTCTTGTAGCGTGGAATATCGTACTTAAACGCATATTGATGACCAAAGCCGACACAAGGCACACCTTGATGTTTAGCAGCCCACGCGACAATCGGTTCATAATCCGTAATCACCAGATCATAACCACGCGTGTCTACCGTTTGAATATCACGATACAGTGTATAAAAATTCGCTTTACGAAAGGTCGCATACAAGTCTAATTTGCCATTACGAGCGACAAAGCTTAACCCCTGAAAGGTTCGATAATTGCCGAACACTTCCATGTCAAAATACTCTTCTTCTGGGCGTCCAGAAAACACGAAATCTACTTGAATACCAGCGACATTCATTTCTGCGGCCATGGCCCGAGCGCGAGTAATGTGACCATTGCCTGTGCCTTGAACACCATACAAAATTTTCATGCTAGCACTCCAATCATCGTTGCGGCACAGGCACTTCCTAATAAAGCACCAATCACAGTATCCGTTGGGAAATGCACCCCTAAAAAGATTCGTGACAGCCCCACATTCATCGCCCAAAAATACAACATCATATTCAAGCCTGGGAACCACTCACTTAAACAGTAAGCCATGAAAAAGGCCCCGGAAGTATGGCCTGATGGAAAAGAAAATTGATCAGAAGGAATAATGAAACTATTAAAGTTATCCAAGGCATCCGCAGGACGATTACGTTTAAAACCACGCTTTAAAATCAGATATAAAATTCGCTCAAGGGTAAAACCAAGCACCATGATCATGACTAGAATGTGGTAACCGGTAAACCACAAAATCATTGCCAGTGCGGCATACAATGGTCCATCCGCCGTAAAGGAAACAGCTCGTCCCATGCTAGTCAACTTTGCCCTATGTTTTCGAGCCATACACCAAGAGAAAGTCTGTACATCAAATGCATGAATATTCTGAAGTATGTTCATAGGTGTTCACCTCTCATTTCATCTTACCTTTAAAATAGAACAGTAAAATGTCAGTAAGGTGGCGTTTCGATGACAACTTGATGACAAGCCCAGTGGTACAGATGAGAGGCTTTAAGTGAGAAAGGCGTACAATGATTAAGCAAAAAAATACCCCGCTAAATAGCGGGGTATTCTAATAATTTGACTTTAAAGTATTGGGATTACTTCATGTCATTCATTTTGTGGAACTTAGCAATCATTGCATCTGGACGAACTTTCTTGTTGCTGCTGTTTAGAGCGTATACAACCGTTTCGCCTTTAGGACCTGCACCGATCTCAGTGTAACGTAATGGCACTTCACCGACGACGCGTGCCGTGTTCATCTCTTCTAAAGAACCGAACACATAAATACGACCTTCAGCACGCATTTCACCGTAGAAGTCCTCAGATGCTTCTAGTGAACCGTCATACATATCAACTGATGCGATACCAGACATTTTCTTTTTGTCTTCGTTCGTTAGACCGAATACAAGTGTTTCACCTTTAGGACCAGCACCAATGCGAACTTTACGGAAAGACGTCTCACCAACAGTTAGGAAGTCTTCATACACATCGCGATCATCAAAAATATAGATACGACCTTCATGATGCACTTCATACAAATCATTATTATTCATAGCGGATGATTCTGCCATTGTCTCAGCAGAACCCTTTTTCGCCATTTCACCGCCACAAGCAGTTAGAAGAGTGATTGCCATTAAACCGGTTGCGATTGGAATTAATTTCATTGTTGTACTCCTAGGTTGAATTAACACCTACCTTAAAAGCAAAAAATGACAAAACCATGACACTTGCATGACGATAAGATGTCAATCGTCATGCAATAAGGAAAACTTAAAGCCAATTACTTAGCATGACACCAATCCCCAGCGACTGGGTTTGATGATTGTAATCCAGCAATGACTGTCCATAACCGTTGAAATACTGAATGTAGCCGCGGGTTTTACCCCATAACGGGAAATTGAAGCCCACTTGGATGGCGCCACGATTATTAGACATATCCAGGTTATTTCGAATCATCACATCGATACTGTAATCATCAATCACATGAATCATGCTAAATTCGCCGTAGCCATAATAATCTTCAATATCCGGATTATCGTCTACATCTGAACTTTCAGGAAAACGGTACCAAGGTTTAATGGAAAAGGCGGTATTTTCTGTTTCAAACAAAAAATCGATGTAAAAGCGGTTCCATGAACGCGATAAATCACCAGATTGCCCATTAGACTGATGATTCAATCCATAGGTTACGTAACTGGGTTTAATGCCAAACCAAGCTTCTTTTGGTTTAACCACGATGAAGGCTTCTGGCTCATGGTTGGTGTCTCGAAATGGCGCGGAAATATGGCTGTTATAAGCTTGCCAATAGGCTTGCTGAGTATAGGCAAACCAAAGACTACTATTACGTCCAACAACACCATAAGCCACGGGAAACTTAACGCTTAATTGAAATTTAAATTCCACACTCTGAAGGCTTTCAGAATCACTTTCGT
The DNA here is from genome assembly GCF_003314975.1 of Marinomonas aquiplantarum. Taxonomy (GTDB): domain Bacteria; phylum Pseudomonadota; class Gammaproteobacteria; order Pseudomonadales; family Marinomonadaceae; genus Marinomonas; species Marinomonas aquiplantarum. The sequence continues at coordinate 164,829 of NZ_QNRF01000004.1, read as the reverse complement.
CCCCTAAAAAAGCGCGATCATTTGGGTTCGAGGTATACGCAATAGGCAAGAAATAGTTTGGTCTATGAGGTGTAATCACAAATGGATTATCAACCGTTGCACTTTCTCGAATTTCCCGTTGTTGAAATAATCCATTGGCCTCTTTTGCTCGCTGGCTAATAGATTCAGGAACTTCGGGCTCCTCGGCTTGAAAATAAGACTCACTTTCTTGCTCGGTCTCGACTGGCACTGGCTCCGCCTCCTGAGCCATCAACATACTTGGCAATAATGCCAGACAACACAATAACCGCTTCATTTTTTAAACCTATTTAATACTCATTCATCAAGAAGACAATACAACCTTCTTGCTGTACGTCTCTCGGTCCATGTCACATACCTCGACGGTAAAACTAACATCTTTTAATAAAAACTGTATTAATGCATCCAGCACTAATTGCGAAACTTGCTGTTTTTGCGCTTCTGTTCGCCCAGATAGCATCCGTAACGTCACATGAATAAAAGCATCTTCTTTCCCCGCGGTCAGAAAGCTTTTATAGGGCATAGCCCGTAACTTAATGTCTTCCTGAGTAAACAAGTTAGACGCTATAGTGGCATCTCGAACGGCTTCTAATAAATCCATTGGAGGTAACTCTTGGGCTAAATTCTGGCTAAATTCGACGATACAATGAGGCATGCGTTTCTCCTTTTTAGATTTATTGGTTGCCAACAAAATGAAGACGTATGTTAAAAAAGCTACGAATAAGACAGAAAACAGCGGACTTATTCGTACTTTACTTAATAGCCACGAGTCATGTCGACCGCTGTCGGTATTTGACCTGTCTCGTGATAATAATTGATATTTTTTGCCACTACCTGACAAGCACTCGTCATATGTGTTGGTGCTGAAATATGAGGCAATACGGTCACATTATGCCTTCCCCAATAATCATTATCACTGGCTAAAGGCTCTTGCTGGAACACATCCAATACAGCGTGTGCTAGGTGACCTTGATCAAGTTTTAATTTTAACGCTGAATCATCGATTATCGCGCCGCGAGCAAAATTAATTAAGCAGGCACCAGCGGGTAGTAAGGATAAGGTCTGTTCATTCAATAAGGATTGCGTTGCCGCGGTTAAAGGTAATAAGCAAATTAAAATATCAGAAGATTCCAACAATTGCTGCATACCTTGCTCACCGTGCAAACAGGTTACACCGGAGATCTGCTTTGCTTGGCGACTCCAGCCCGATACATTAAAACCATTTTCGACCAAGCGTAACGCACTGACTTTGCCTAACTCACCTAACCCAAGAATGCCAACACGTCGTTCAACCGCACGCACCATTGATCTAGGTTGCCAAGTCGCTTGTGCTTGCTGGCGAGCATAATATGGCATGTCTCGATGCAAAAACAATGTCCACGCCAATACCGCCTCAGACATGGTCTCTGCTAAATGAGGATCTACTAATCGGACAATTTTAAAGCCAGCTTCAGGGAAAGCCGCAACCATACGTTCCACCCCTGCCCATAAGCTTTGTACCCACTTTAAATTTGGTAAATCCGCAAGCTCATTCGGATCAGGGTTAGCCACAATAGCAAACTCACATGCGGACTTTTGTGCTTGGCTTAACTCAGAAAATAGCCCAAAAGACAGCTCAGGCATGTGTTTTGATAAACTGGCTAACCAAGCTTTTTGTTCCGCTTCCGTTAAAGTTGACACCAAAGGAATCATGACGCGTATACCTGAGTCAGATCTTTAAACCCTTTAAGCTCAATGGCGTTACCACTTGGGTCTTTAAAAAATAAGGTCCACTGCTCACCCGCTTCACCCTCAAAACGAACACTCGGCGCTAAATCAAATGTCACCCCTGCGTGCTCCAAACGATCGGCGATGTTACGCCAATCCTCATAAGCTAGGATTAACCCAAAGTGCGGCATGGGCACTAGATGATCACCTACCTTACCGGTAAGACTGGTGGGTGACGGAGTGCCCAAATGCAAGGAAAGTTGATGACCATAAAAATCAAAATCCACCCAAGTCTCTGTATGACGCCCTTCTTTACAGCCCAACACACGAGTATAGAAATCTCTTGTCTCTGCTAAGGACGTGACATGATATGCGTAATGAAACAGTGCCATTTCCGTAACTCCCTCTCGTCATTTAATACGGCTAACATACCGTACAGCCAGAAAAATAAACAGGGATAGCGAATATCAAGTCTAGAAATGTCTATTGTAAAGGAGTGCCTTCACGGCCTTCTTGTGCAACAAAATTCAGGTATTCCGTTTTCACTTCAGGCAACGGATTTACTTCTGAAAATAACTGGGAGCGACTTTGATTTTCAATGATTCTTACGTGCGAACGGTTCAGCTCTCTAGGTTCTTTGACACCACAGGAATGAGCGATTAAGCCAATACCATGCAATAATTCTTGCGCATAATTTGCCACTCGCTCGGACTTTTCAGTGGCCACCAAACCTTTTTGCAGCTCAGGATTGTGTGTGGTGATGCCAGTTGGACAGGTATTTTTGTTGCACTGCAAGGCTTGAATACAACCAAGCGAAAATAAGAAACCACGGGCAGACACCACAAAATCCGCACCAGCACTTAATGCCCATGCGGCTTTGCCCGGCACAATCAATTTACCCGATGCAATCACCTTGATATAAGGGCGTAAGCCATGTGAAGTAATCGCATTCACGACCAAAGGCAAACTTTCTCTTAACTGCATCCCCACATAATCCATTAAGGATTGCGGTGCCGCCCCAGTACCACCATCTGCACTATCAATGGTAATAAAATCAGGACAATAATCGAGGCCTTTTTTGTGTATCCGTTCACACATTTTATCAAAAAATGAGACATCACCGACCACCATTTTGAAGCCCACAGGCTTACCTGTGACCTTACGGACATGATGAATCATATCCAGTAAATCATCGATTGATTTGATGTCCGTATGACCATTGGGACTAATCGAATCGGCACCAACAGGAATACCGCGAGTATGGGCAATTTCCTCCGTCACTTTAGCACCTGGTAACATTCCTCCTTTACCCGGCTTGGCCCCTTGGCTCATTTTGATTTCAAACATGCGCACATTGTCATGAGCGGCAATGGCTTTTAATCTATCGTCACTCAAATGACCTTGTGCGTTTCGTACACCGTATTTGGCGGTACCGATTTGAAACACTAGATCACAGCCACCTTCTAGGTGATAAGGTGATAACCCCCCTTCCCCAGTGTTTAACCAGATCCCTGCTTTTCGGGCACCATGTGACAATGCCTGAACAGCGGGCTTCGACAAAGCACCAAAACTCATGCCAGAAATATTCACCACAGAACGGGTTCGAAATGGCGAGACAGATGTATGCTCGCCAATACAGACCTCTTTAGGTTGGGCCGCATCTTCTTCCAACGTTGGGAAAGCACAATTAAGAAAGTAGATATCCCCTTGAGTATCTAATGATCGAGTAGAACCAAAAGCGATGGTGGTATCCACTTTTTTCGCCGCTCGATAAGCCCAAGAGCGTTCCGCGCGATCAAAAGGGCGCTCTTCTCGGTCTAAAGCAAAAAAGTATTGACGAAAAAATTCACCGAGATGCTCAAACCAATAACGGAAGCGACCCACGATGGGGTAATTACGACGAATAGTATGGGCCGTTTGATGCGTATCTACCCAATACATCACGACCAATGCCACTAGTAACGCAAAACACAGAACCACAAAAAACAATGCGGCCCAATGAATAGTCACACTCGTGACCGACCATAAAAAATCCATATTTCACCCTTGCCCAGTAAAACGTTTAAACAACTGACTCAATGTCTTTACATGATCATAAATCAAAAACTGGGGGCAATGTCGGGCGAATCATGAACAAAAGAAGCAATAAATTGGTCTGCAGGGGCGGGGCGACCAAAATAGTAGCCTTGATAAAAGAAACACTCGCATTCTTTCAATCGATCAAAATGCGGCAAGGTCTCTACACCTTCTGCTAAGACATTTATTTTTAATGCTTTTGCCATGGCGATCACCGCATGTACTATGGCTTCATCACTGTGATCCGTGAGCAAATCTCGCACAAAAGATTGATCAATTTTCAATCTATCGATTGGTAGGGATTTAAGATATTTCAACGACGAATATCCAGTGCCAAAATCATCAATGGACAAATACACGCCCAAGTCTTTTATTGCCTGCATCTTGGTTAGGCTGGTTGCCCAATCATTCAACAAGGTATTCTCTGTAATTTCTAAATCCACGCACGAAGCGGGCACATGATGTTTTTCCAACTGAGCTTTTAACGTTGGCAAAAAGCTCGCTTGCTGAAACTGTATGGGGCTAACATTGATCGACATGCGCCATGATGGCTGCCATTTTCCCTGCTCTAGCCAAGTTGCTACTTGTGACAAGGCTTCATCCAGAACCCATGTACCAATGTCGACAATAAGACCTATCTCTTCCGCTAAAGGAATAAATTCCGCTGGCGAAATAAAGCCTTTATCAGCATCCCGCCACCTTAATAGTGCTTCGGCTCCAATTAACTCACCTTCAGCATTATTTTGTGGCTGATAATAGAGTTCAAATAATTTGTTTTCAGTCGCATGATGTAGGGCTTTTTCCATTTCCAAACGTGCATCAGAAGCCGCCTGCATTTCTGGACGATACATAGCATAAGTATTTCTGCCTGACTCTTTTGCTCGATACAAAGCCGTATCTGCTTGCTTTAAGATCACCTCAGCACACTGCTCACTTGATTGAAAAACACTCGCGCCCAAACTCGCGGTAATATGAACTTCATGATGTCCTGCTGTTTTCACTTGCTGGCAAGCTAACATGACACGACAAATTAAATCGTCTACTTGCGCTTCGGCTGCCGCTAAATCTTGCCCTAGTGTCGGCAAAAGAAAGGCAAACTCGTCCCCGCCCATACGAGCAAATAACACAGGGTCGGATACGAGAACGGACAAATGCTTAGACACACAACGCAAAAGTTGATCGCCGACGTTGTGCCCTAAAGAGTCATTAATGACTTTAAAGCGATCAATGTCCATGAAAACCACAGCCGAATAGTCACTATCCGTATTACTGGCCTGCAGCCTTTCATTCAACTTATCCGTTAAGTATTGTCGATTAGGTAGATCCGTAACAGGATCATAGTAGGCGAGGTGGTGAATATGATCCTGAGCCTGCTTACGTTCACTGACATCACGCATCAACATCAGGGTTTCCACATTGGATTGCACTTGATACTTCACCAAGCGCACTTCGACAGGCAATGTCTGCCCGTCAATGTAATATTGACTTTCTATAGTGGTTGGATGGTTTAGCGGTAAAGCACTGACTAAATCGACGAAATAAGGCCAATCAGACTCTTCATAGAATGCTTCCAAGGACGTATCAGGCAAATCCTCTTTGTCCAATTTAAGCATGCTTTTGGCAGTGGTGTTGGCAATGCGGATTTGTTGCTGATCATCCAACAATATAATGCCATCTGCTGCGTGTTCAATCATGGCTTTGGTGTGACTGTTACTGCGCTCCAAATCACTCAGGGCAGTATTCAAATTGTCCCATAAATGACTGAAGGTTGCGTGTAACTGTCCTAGCTCATCCGCTTGATGACGACGGTAAAAAGCCCCAAATAGGGGCAGCTTTCGTACTCGTCCTAACTTAGCAAGCGAGCGAGTAAGACGAACCAGAGGATAAGTCACTAGAAAATAAAAAATCAGTGATACAAGGCAAGCAAGCAGAATGTCTTTTGATAAATTAAACAATAAGAGGGGAACATGGGTCGCCAGCAAATTGTCCATTAAATAACGAGTTTCCGGCACCACAGTGAGCAAGCCAGAATTAAAGCTAGGCTGTAATAAAATCAGAGGGCGTTGAAAGGAAGTAAAATCACCAAATAACCAATCTGCCAAAGCTTGTGATGAAGAAAATACTCGGTGCGGCGCACTGGCAGCAACAAACAATTTGCCATTTTCATCGCTGACTTCCACTTTCGCAATGGAGGGCGAATTTAGCAGGCTCTCGACTTGTTGCTTCGCAACAGGGTAATCCAAACGAAACACCGCGCTTGCCAAAGGCTGCTCAACCACACCAAGCAATTGATTGAAGTTGTTTTCAATCATCTTTTTTTGCTGGGTTATACCATCCAGCAATTGAATACTATTGCTTATCAAGCTCAAACTAATCGCTAACAACAAGGTTAATATAGCTTGCTTCACAAACAACGATTTAGAAAAGACCAGACTCATTCATACCTTCTTTGGGCTATCATCCGTTTATGCTTTATCACTAGGAAACTTTGGGTCTGTAAGGAAAACGAACAAAACTGAATATCTGCTCTTATCTTCCTTGAATTTCCGATGAAGTATAATGAAATATTATACATTCATACATTGCTAGTTATGAATATCATGATATGCGTCACAACTAAAGTCTTCAGAACAAAAGAAAATCTAATCTGTCTTTACAACGAAAAAGGCCAACATACTTTCGCATGCTGGCCTGTATTCGCTTTTATCGTACTGGTTACACGATAGCACGACCATCTTCACGTGTGATAGCAATCACACTAGAAAGCGGTGTAGCGCCTGTTGGCCAAGTACCACCTGGGTGCTGAATGCTGACAAACATCGTTGAGTAATCAGAACTCCAAGCCGCGCCAGTCACTTCACACTTAGTTGGGCCGACCATGAAACGTTTGATTTCACCCGTCTCTGTATCACCAACCAACATTTGGTTGTTACCCTGACCAGCAAACTCCCCTTCGTTCGAGTAATTACCATCGGTTTGAATCCACAACAAGCCGTTGCGGTCAAATTTCAAACCATCTGGTGAGTTAAACATGTTGTCTTTGTTCACGTTCGCAGAACCCGCATAAGCATCGTCAAAGACGGCTGGGTTACCCGCCATCACAAACAAATCCCATTTAAAGTCATTCGCTGTGTGGTCTTCGTTGCTTGGTTCCCAACGTACGATCTGACCAAAGTTGTTCTTAACTCGTGGGTTTGGACCTTCTGCTGGTGTCGCATCGCCACCCGCATTTGGTTTCACACCACGGTTTTTGTTGTTGGTTAGACAGCAGTAGGCTTCTACTTTGTTTGGATTGGCAGCGACCCACTCAGGACGGTCCATGGTGGTTGCACCAACTTTAGATGCCGCCTGACGAGTGTGAATGGCAATTTCTGCCTCTGTCATGCCAGTGGTTGCAGGCGTAAGTGCCAACCACTCACCACGATTATTGTCATGGAATTTAGCAACGTACAAAGTACCTTCTGCAAGCAAGTCTGAGTTGTCAGCACCTACTTGGTATTTGCCTTTAGAAACAAAGCGGTAAAGGAATTCGCCACGCTCATCATCGCCTAGGTAAACAACAACATGACCGTTTGCCGCGATCGCGACTTCGGCATTTTCGTGTTTGAAACGACCCAGAGCGGTACGTTTTTTAGGACGAGAGTTTGGATTCATTGGATCAATTTCAACCACATAACCAAAGCGATTTGGCTCATTTGGTTCTTTGGCAAGGTCAAAACGATCGTCTGCCATTTCCCACTTGTAGCGACCTTCAGAAGTGCTCACACCATAACGCTTAAGTTCATCAGGAAGCTGATAGCTGTCATCAGAAGCCGCGAAATAACTGTTGAAGTTCTCTTCACAAGTCAGATAAGTTCCCCAAGGTGTTTGACCTTGACCACAGTTGTTCCAAGTGCCTTTTGCTAATACACCACGAGGATCCGCTGAGGTTTTCATCAAATCGTGACCACGTGCTGGACCAGTGATTTCCATTTCAGTATCTGCAGTGATGCGACGGTTGAATTTAGAGTCTTTAATGATGCTCCACTTACCATCGTATTTAGCCACTTCCATAATGGACACACCGTGTGCAGCTTTGTTCTTGCGCACATCATCTGCCGTCATGGTTTCACCGCCTTCGCGGTTGGCATTTAAGGTTTTTGGATTAACGTATTCGTTGTTAACGGCCAATACAAACACGCCATTGTGATTAAAGAAGGCTAAACCATCGTTATTATCACCAAAAGCCATTTCTTGAGAAGCGCCTGTACCGCCAGTATTAGTATCTAAAGGCACGCCTTTTGACCACAATGGATCCCCCCAAGAAGCTACCACTTGCCAAGTGTAACCTTTTGGCAGGGTAATAGTGTCAGCAGTCGTGGCTTTCACCATATCAAACGCTAAACGAGAAGGTTGATGATGAGCAGCCATAGCCTGAGCAGCACCAAAGGTTGATCCCATCACGAATGCGCTGGCACCGACCGCTGCACCACCACTTAGAAAGCCACGACGCGATACCATCTTGTTCGCTACTTTCTCAAATTCCACCACTTCCGGTGCTGGACGCACTAACTCATCTAGTTCATCAAAGCTCAAATCTTGTTTGCATTCAATTGTCATAATACTGCCCTATCAATAGTGATTTCTTACTGACGAAAATAAGTCAAAACCGCCACCTGTTTTCACTTCTTATAGATGGTGCTCTAACCTGCTGTTTGAGATATTAGAAACGCAGCCTTCCCATGATTGTCGTTTCTAACCTCCCCTGCTTAAGAGAAGTTGACAATTAATCTATAGACAAAAAGTTACACAGAAATGACAGTTAAATGGCATTATTGAATTGTTTAATAAAAAAGGATAAAACTAGTAAGCAGGAAGCAAAATCACTTATAGACAATAATAAAAATAACGCAGATTCCCGAGAGGATACCGCTATGATAGACACCTTAAGAAAAATCCCTATTAAGCACAGATTAATCAGTCTGGTGACTTTTTTTTCCATTGGCTTAATTTTAGTGATTTCGCTTTCGCTTAGTGAGAACAAAACCTCACTCCTTAATGAAAAATACGCGCAAACGAAACACGTTGTTGAAACAGCCACAGGTGTTTTAACCCATTTTCAATCACTCGAGCAATCAGGCGAACTGAGTCGAGATCAGGCTCAGAAATACGCAATGGATACCATTAAAGGCATTCGCTATGCCGGTGCTGAATACTTTTGGATCAATGATTACAATGCCGTCATGGTTATGCATTCAGTTAAACCCAGTCTGGATGGAAAAAACTTAGCAAACCTTGAAGATCCTAACGGAAAAAAACTGTTTTCAGAATTCGTCAAGGTGGTCAAAGCACAACAAGCAGGGTTTGTTGATTACCTATGGCCAAAACCTGGCAGCGAACAACCCGTTGAAAAAATTTCCTATGTACAAGGCTTTGCCCCATGGGGTTGGATTATTGGTTCTGGGATCTACTTAGACGATGTTGATCAGCAGTTTAAACAAGAAATCATCAAATTAGGTAGCATCAGTGCGGCCATTATTCTTTTTGCTCTGTTTATTTCCGTGATTATTCTAAGGTCTATCCTCACACCAATACGTCAAATTAAAACCGCCTTAGAAGATATTTCCCACGGCTCTGGTGATTTAACCGCTCGTCTTCCTGAATCTGGAAACGACCAGTTAACTAAGATCGCCATCTCCTACAATACCTTTGTACAAAGACTTAGCGATACCTTGAACAAAGCAGTATTACTTAACCAAGAAGTGGAATCTAAGAGTAAAGAGCTGAAAATTGCTTCCGCTAAAACCAGAGAAATTAGCCAAGAAAGAGAAGGCAAATTCACTGAAATGACACAAGCTATTGCTGAAGTCGACAGCTTCAAAGATGAAGTTATTGAAAGCACGCAATCGACATTAGATTCCGCTAAAACAACCGTCGAAAAAACCCGTACAGGGCAAGATTCAATACAACAAACCGTTGATTCACTAGATAAACTCTCCAGTGAATTGGAATCAGGGTTGAACACCGTCATTCAACTTGCTGAACAATCTCAAACCATTGGAACAGTATTGGATGTCATCAGTGAAATCGCTGAACAAACTAACTTGCTGGCATTGAATGCGGCTATTGAGGCAGCTCGAGCCGGTGAGCAAGGACGTGGATTCGCCGTCGTAGCAGATGAGGTGCGTGGCTTAGCCAGTCGTACTCAAGCCTCAACAGATGAAATTCAAGCCATGATTAACAAGCTACAGAGTGGCGCAAAAGAAGCGGAAAGCAAAATCACGGAAAGTCATCAGCAATCACAAAAAACCACTCAAGAAATGAGTATGACTGCGCAATATCTTGAAGACATTGCCAGCTCAGCCGAAGGCATTAATCGTGCTAGTAATTCGGTACTACAAAGTGTCACCCTGCAAAGCGATGTAGTACAAAGACTCAATGAGTTAAATGAAAAAGTCGTTGAACTATCTGCCCAGGCAAGTTTGCAAGTTCAGCAGAACAACCAAACGAGTGAATCTCTGGCTCAAACGTCAGAACAGACACAACAGGTCATGTCGGCCTTCAAACTTTAGCCTCTAGGAAATCGATCACGCCAACAAGATGTCCTTCTTGTTGGCGTTTTTTATATCTAACACGCTCTCTTTAGAGCACTTAGCACTCTTGGATATCGCTCCCATAGACGGCGATTTCGCCATGTCGCAACACCAACCCTTCTCTTAAAGATTTTTTCATGCCTTTCACAACCAGAGCATAGGAGTGATCAATCAAACGCTCAATTTCCCCATCTGGCAAACTTCCTTCATACATTACAGAATTCCAATGTCGCTTATTCATATGATAGGCAGGTATCACCTCGTCAAACACATCCCTCAGCTCAATAGCATGATCCGGCTGACATTTCAGATTCAGCAAACCTTTTGCTTGGTAGCGAGTCAGTAGAGCAAACATTTTTCCCTGTACTTTGAACACAGCAGTACGGTTATCAAAAGGATACACTTCCACCGCTTCAGGCTTGGACAATAAATAGGATTTTACACGATCTAGTTGCAAACCAACCTCGCCTCAAAATGTGGGACACAAAGAAACCATCAATAACGTAGCGCAATCGCTTGCTGCAACAATGGCCAAGCTAATAACGCTTGTTGATAGTGTTTAGCCTTATCTGACAGGGGCAGATCATAATCGGCAATACGATAGGCTAAAATGCCGTAAAAAGCATCCACAGCACCAGGACTATCGAACATAAAAGGCCCTTTTGCCTGACAAAAAATTTCATCAACTCTGTTTAGTTCGTGACGTAAATCACTGGATATCTCAGTTAACGGTGTCACAGGCTGTAGTGAAAATGGACATTCTTGACGCAAGGTTACAAAGCCCGCATGAAGCTCGGCACATAAACTTCTCGCCACCGCCTTCTCAAGCGCTGATAATGGATACAAAGCACCATCTGAGAAGTCGTTAAAATATTCCGCGATAGCCAAAGAGTCATGCACGACTATGTCACCAATTAGCAGAGCGGGCACCAAGCCTGTTGGCGACAATTTTCTTAGCTCGGCTTTGTCACTTTCTGATTGCAAATCAATCCCTTGTAACTTAACGTTAGCTCCCGCTAATTGACTGCATAACCAAGCCCGTAAAGACCAAGTTGATAAGGTTCCAACCACTAGTTTCATCACTGCCTCCAAACGCAATGGTTTCCATCACACTGTTTCTGAAAAACTGTTAAAATAGAGTCGGTTAATACTATCAATGAATGACGTCCTCAAAAGGAAGACCATGATCATCACCCTAACGACTCCCGCTATGTTGTTTCCCGCCGTTTCCCTTTTATTGCTGGCCTATACCAACCGCTTCGTGACCCTCGCCTCCATTATTCGGACCTTTGATCCAAAACAAGAAGACGATAACACCACTGAACAAATCGTTAACTTAAGAAAACGCATTTATCTCATTCGACGAATGCAAGAAGCGGGCGTGATAAGCTTTTTTCTCTGCGTCATGTCCATGCTGGCCATCTATCTAGAATACCAACAGGTAGGCAGTTATATTTTCGCTGCTAGCCTAGTTTGCCTTATGTATTCTTTGTACCTATCTGTTCGTGAAATTACCATTTCTTGCGATGCCTTAGAACTTCATTTAAAACACTTTAACGCAGACCTAACACGCAAAAAATCGGTAAAAAAGTCCTACAAGCGAATCGACTGAAGATTAAAACCTTGCAAAGATGAAGACGCATCATACTGAGCAAAGTAGTCGATAAAATCCTCATCCACTACTTTTTGATGCGTCACACTGGCATGGCGAAGAATCAGACGACCATTTTGTCTTAGCACGAATCCTTGATGCGACACATTTAAATTGGTACCTATCCATTTCTTCAGCGCCCAATCAGGACGTACCATATTAATCACACTCCCTGACGGAATGCGATCGAGCAAAGCCTGATTCACTTGTTTATCTGGCCCCACAAATACGGCGGTTAACGGAACATAGGGAATGTCAGCTTGGACCACTTGAAAGTGCTGTCCGGTCCCGTGCAATTTTTCCAAGATCGGTTCACAGCCCTGCTCACAAGCGATGCTTTTCGCACTTAAATGACGATACCAAGCCGCGCGATCAATTTGCGTACTGGCTTGCTGAAATTGTGTTGGAGCGACTTGATCCGTGATGTCTTGCAATATTTCGCGGTTATTCGGCAACCAATCCAAACTGGGAAAATGGTTACGCTGCACAAAATTTACTTGACCATGCTGATAACGAATGTCGATTAAGTTGTCTTTAAAGCTTGCAGCTGAAACGGACTGTATTCCAGCCAACACCGTCTCAACATAGGTCGTGCAATCAAACACATCGAAGCGTATCAGGGGATCTTTATCGAATTGACCACTTTGCCCTTCTCCAGCATTGCCGCCAACATAAGGCACTCCCATAAACAGATGACTTAGTCGCGCGACACGCGTTGCCACCGCCATCGAATCGACTTGAGTGGTTATAGATTGATAAAACACTTGCTCTATTGCTGGGTCATAGATGTACTCGGAATCACTCCCGTTGGCATGGTTATACAAACTACCCACTAAGAGACAGCAGCCTAGCCAATGTTTTTTCATCATCACCTCGTTTGCAATACATCACAAAAATGAACAAAACCCTCACTCACAGCCTAACATCATGTTGCTAAAATACCATGCACAGAAAGAGAGGTTTGCCCATGAAGATACAAAGTCCACCTTTTTTATATGGCCAACAGGGCTTACAACAAAGCCAACGAAACCTTGAACAGGCCAATCAAGAAGTAGCGCAAATGGCTACGCAAACCTTTGATCGAGTGCAGCCCAAAGAACTCGATGCACAGCAGGGTTCTATCGAAGAAAGCTTAATGGAAGCGAGACAAGCCACTCGCAATGCCCAATCAAATGCACAGGTCATTGATGGCTCAAACAAAGCCATTGGTAGCTTAATTGATATTACGGTTTAGGCATTAGAATTTAATCTAGGGTTTTAAGGAAGGTGCGAATTACTGGCTTTTATTCATTGACTGAGGCAAGAGGAGTTGTTCGTACCATCCATAAGTAGACCGTTAGCTTGATTTAAGTCTTCAAGACAAGTAACTCTGACCCAGCGACCAATTTCATGGCCATTTTTTAGTAAAATCAGACTCGGCCATAATTTCACGCCAAACTGGCGCCCCAACCTTTTTCCTTTGCCATCAAACACCTTAACATGAGGCAGAGTCGGATAGGGTTTCATGAAGCATTCAATCACTGGCATAGCGGCTTGACAATGAGTGCACCAAGGCGCACCAAACTCAACCAAGGCATACCCCGTCAGTTGATCTAAAGCCTCTTTGTCAGGCGCTTCTTCTGAGTAATGCTTATTATAGCCAAGCGTCATCGCTAACATATGGAACACCTTATTTAATTTTCCTTAATCCATTCTAAGCTGAGCAAGACCAAAAAGAAAACCGCCCAGTAAAGCGGCTTTCTGACACACATTATCTGACCTTAAAGAAAGCACAGCACTACCTAGGGAAGGTGCGAATAAGTCTTCTGAACATCAGTCTTATCAGAGAAACGGTCTATCAAGGCAAGAGTGAGCAGGAATGTTAATACCTTTCAATCACTCTTAACACAGAGAGGCCGTTTCTCTGAAAGACCCGAAGGGCGTGGTCTAAGCTCTCTTTATTCTTTGTTAAGCTTCTTGCCAATATGCTCAATATTGGACGGCGAAACTTGCCTTGAATAAAAGAGAGTTATCCACACGCTGAAGTCAGTGGACTTGTTCGTACCTTCCCTAGTTCAGGAAATGAGATGCTCTAAACTTTAAATTTCACCACGAGATCATTAAGCTCAACAGCTAAACGAGTCAATTCCGCCGCACTGGCGCTCGTTTGATTCGCACCGACAACGGTTTGTGCTGCTAAATCACTTATATTAGTAATATTCCCATCCACTTCCTTCGCGGTATTTGATTGCTCTTCTGCGGCACTAGCAATCACATGATTACTGTCACTAATTGCGGCAATACGGCGAGTAATCTGCTCTAAAGCCAAAGCAGCTTCTGCCACTACCTGCTTAGCCATGCTGGTTTTTTGACTGGTACTTTCCATAGAAGATACCGCTGCATTAGCGGATGTCTGAACGTCTTTCACCATGGTTTCGATTTCTTCGGTAGACTCTTGTGTTCTATGAGCAAGACTACGGACCTCATCCGCAACTACCGCAAATCCTCGTCCTGCCTCACCCGCACGAGCGGCTTCGATTGCTGCATTCAAAGCCAGTAAATTGGTCTGCTCTGATACAGCACGTATCACATCCAAAATCTGTCCAATAGAAGAAATCTGACTGGCCAGCTGGTTAATCACATTGGTACTGGTTTGCATTTCTTGGTTCATATCCGTAATGACTAAGGTCGTTTCATCCACTTTGCCTTTACCTTCTGACGCCAAACGAGACGATTCATGTGAATCTTGAGAAGTAGTCTGAGCCGTTTTTGCCACTTCATCAATCGCAGAGCTCATTTGTGTAATGGCGGTAGCCGCTTGTTGAATTTCATCACTTTGTAGCTGCAATCCATGGGTTGAACTTTCAGTCACAGAATTAAGTTCTTCTGCTGCTGAAGCCAACTGGCTCGAAGATTCACCAATATGAACGATGGCTTCTCTAAGGTTATTTTGCATAGTGTCTAAGGCCATGGCCAAACGAGTCACTTCATCTTTGCCATCCACCTTCAATGCTTGCGTTAAATCCCCCTGAGCAATTCGTTCAGCCGAATGCATGGCAGCTTGCAGTGGTTGATTAATACTCTTCGCCAAATAAATGGCAATAAAGACAGCAAATATCGCAGCGCCCACAACAATCACACTGATTGCCACCAAACTATTATTATATTCCTGTTTTGAGGCTTCACTCGTTTGATCGGCAATCCTACGATTCTCCTCAACAATGTTATGCAGTGCTTTCACCATCTGATCAGCTGCCTGGTTCATTTTTGGCGTCAGAGCCATAAGCTGAGCGCTATCTTGCTTTAATACTGCTTCTGTCACTTGAGTCTGTAAGCCAAAATAGGTTTTCTCATGCTGCAAAAAACGTTCAAAAAGCTGACGTTCACTCGCGACTTCAATGTGTGATTCATAAGCTTGTTGGTATTGCAGCACTTGCTGTTTTATAGCCTGCAAAGTCGCCAGTGTTTTTTGATTCTGTTCAGAGTCTTCGTTTAATAAGCGCAACGTAAAAATTCGCACTCTCATTAAATTACTGTTCATGTCCCCAAGGCTGGAAATGGCTGGCAGTATGTTCTCCTCGATTTTCTGCGAGTTAGAACGGATATCTTGCATGGTTTTAACCCCACCCCCACCAAGTATTATTAACAACAGCAAAATCACGGAAAACGCGGCAAAAAGACGCGCTCTAATATTCATCTTTCGTAACATATTCGTACCCTTAATTAATAGTAACGTTACTTCTTAAGTGACATATTAACTCGACGTATAACCCCAAGAAGGAACTAAACGGCGAGAGTGGAACGTCAAGCCAGCACTCATACGGACTCAGGACAGGCACACTCAGCTTGTTTCAAACAAACCTTTTTTTATGGCATCCTAAACTTAAGAATTGGAGATTCTCACCTTCATCCACTGCTCAAATTCAGTCGAAGACAAAGGTGGAGAATAGAGAAAACCCTGCATGACGCGATAACCCATCTCAGTTAGCAAAGACAACTGACTTTGCGTTTCCACACCTTCAGCGATAGCTAGAAGGTCAAGCTCTTGCGACATGTTAAAAATAATGCGGCTCAAATGAACGGCCATCTTATGTGGAAATTCATGTACAAAAAAACGGTCTAACTTTAAATGAGATATGGGAAACTTTAGCAACCTCTTGAGGTTAGAATGCTCGGTTCCAAAATCATCTAACGACACTTTCACTCCCATAAAATAAAGCTCAGCTATTTTATCGGCGATATTGATGTCACAAGGAAATGGCGTACGTTCAGTTATTTCAATAATTAAATGGTCAAATGGAATATCTAATTTCGTCAACATGGTTTTTATATGATTCGTAATATTAGAATCACAAAAACTCATGACAGAAAAATTAACGGAAATGTGCGGAATCGATATACCATTTTCTCGCCAATGTACAAATTGTAGGCAGGCTTTATTGAATACCAGTAAATCTAACTCGGAAATAAGTGAATAGCTTTCAGCAATTTTAACAAACACATCTGGGGAGACATCACCAAACTCATCAGAAGACCACCTTGCTAATGCCTCAACACCATAAAGCGTATTATTTGTTACATTAACTTGTGGTTGATAAACCACAGACAGTTTTTCAGCAAATAAATCTTGACGAAGTGAACAAGCCATAAAATCGGTTGATAATTCATTGCTTACGCTTCCCACTTCTTGCTGGCGAAAAATCAAACCAAGGTATTCTTTACCATCAAGAGAAAACGGATCTACCGACACCGTCACTAGAAAAGGCGTCGCTTTTTCTGGTCGATACAATAAGGAAAGTGTCGTACCTGAATATTTTTTAAACTCTTTTAAGAAAAAAGTCCCTTGTTTTTCAAGTGACCAAAAACAATCATCAGGAAATGTGATAGTCTTGTTAGAACAATTAGTTAGGAAAAGTTTCTGAGCACGAGCATTACATGAAACGAGCGTACTTTCAGCATCCAGAACAAGTAAACTGGCACCAAATAGTTCAGATTCACGCCATTCAAGCTTTGTGTTCCAAGCGTCTATTTCCACGAGCAAGTCCTTGCTTTGCATGTTGAAGACAATGGTATTTCGACATCATTATTTGTCATATAGACAAAATGACATACAAATATTGCCTAATAGGCAAATTGAGTCAAGCAAATTGCCTCATAGGTTTTGTCGTACTAGTCTGTCAAAAAGGATAATCTCGTCATGAAGATAGGACAGGTTATCAAAGTCTTGCGCCTACAACGTAAGATGACACAAGAACAAATTGCACTGGAAGCAGATATGGCCACCAGCAATGTGTCTCGCATTGAGAAAGGCCTAAGACAACCCTCTCAAAAGGTCTTATGGAAATTGGCTAAAGCACTGAATACCACGCCCTCTGTTATTTATGCTGCGAGTGAACAGCCTGACGGCAATATTTTAGATTTTCTAGAACAAGTTAAATATGATGGGAAAGGAGATTCACCACTTAATAAAAGCAAAAAAATTGGCAGTTCTATCATTAGTAAAGATGCTCAACTTATATTAAAACTCTACAGCGAACTCTCTCCAAAGAATAAATCTTTATTATTAGAACAACTTAAAACCCTTCATAAATGGCAAGAAAAACCCATCTAAAGCATTTAGGAAGAACACACTTCTGGCGCCACATATTCCAACTTCAATAAGTCAAAATAATTTTGCCCTAATGCAATATTGCGAAATGCTTCATCACTCAGAAATTGATGAATTCGGCCTGTCACTCTCAGCTCTTCTTGATACACAGCAAAACGATTATTACGAAAAGCGACAAAATCCGAACCAGGCAAGATGCGCTTAGAGTATTGATTAAAGAAAGCTACGTACTTTTCTTGATTGCCCCATTGACTAAAATAATAGTCGTCTAAAATGCGCCATGAGGCATCTAACATCAGGTTAGGATACTTATCTAACATCGCGGACAATATAGCGATATGATGCTCCGCTTTCATGTTAGTCAATTCATAGGACATCCCCATGTGCGCCCAAATAATTTTATTGTTTGGGTATAAAGACAATACCTGCTCCATTAATGGAACATATAACCTTGGGTCACTATTATTTCCTAAGTCGGAATGAATGGTAATGGGATAACCTCGCACCTCCAACTCATTCATAAAGCCAGCCCACTGACGAATATCCTGAGGCGTTGCTGGCTCATGACGATTAGCAAACTGAGCTTGCTTAACTAAGTTAACTTCCCCCATCCAGCGAAACATGTCTGGGTACTCTTTTTCATAGAGCGCCATAATAGCCAAGGTGGATTGCGGGTTGGCTAAGTCCGTAAAGGTCATCGATAAAGTTAAATGCAAATCATCTGGGGCATGCTCCAACATATTTGCCGCATTAACAAAATCATTTCGAGTTGTCGGAGAGACTGGTGTACCGGGGCATTTTAAATAATTGGAGCAGCTAGAGTTGGCCGGTAACATTTGCCCAATACCGTACACATTTGCAAAGCGAACGCTGGTTTGGCGCAGAAAGTCATTTACCTGTTGAAACGGTATCGCACGCCCATCAAATGGCCGATAATGAAGATGGCTATCAACTACCGCTGTGTAAGGTTCATTCGCTCGGTCATAACACGCCGCCCCCGCCTTAAAAGACGCTAATGGACGTGATTCGCTTTTAGAGTCATGTGCACACCCCACCAATAAGGAACAAAGCGCAACCGTGACCATCAAAGGATGACAAGACATTAGAATGAATCCTCTTTGTTAAAACAAAAACTTTGACGCTTGCTCATCTAACACGTTATTTTTAAGGTGTTTTTGCTCGTCTACTAATAGGAAAGACCTTACCATGTCCACGCCACACTATCATCATTTACAACAGTACTTTAGTGACCTGATCGCAAGTCAACAGCTGGTCCCTGGAAGTAAGTTGCCATCTGAAAGAAAAATTGGCGAGCAATTTAAACTGACACGAGTCACCATTCGACAAGCCCTTAAAAACCTTGAAGCCGAAGGCCTTATCTATCGACAAAATAGACGCGGCTGGTTTGTTTCACCAGCCGCCGTGATCTACCACCCCGCCAGTCACTTAAGCTTTAATCTATATGTGACAGAACAAGGCTTTTCACCAAGCACTGAGAAATTGGCGCAACAAATTGAACCCGCTAACGAGCGCATTGCACAGTTAATGAACATTCCTGTTGGCAACCCAGTCCTCTATTTGCACCGTCGCCGCTATATTGACCAGCGCCCTGTGCTGATCGAGAAAATGTACATCAATCAAAATTTATTACCTGGTATAGAAGAGGAAGATTTAACTGAATCATTGAGCCAGATTCTTAAACGAAAATATCAGCAAGAATATCGGGACATGGATCTTTCTTTCAAATCGACTTCCCTTCCAGCCCATGCAGCCAACGATCTAGGCATTGCCGCTGGTCAACCAGGGTTGCAGATTGAGCGCATCAACTACACCAGCCACAAGCAAGTTCTTGAGGTCGACTATGAGTTTTGGCGTCATGATGCCGTCACCATTAATATTGCCATTCGAGACTAACCCTTCTCCCGAAACGCTACCAAATTTTTTTTCTATTCCCTTAAAAAGCCGTCAATAACGCCATTTTTCGTGCGCCCTATTAAAAGAATTGTCACATCAATGACATATTTGGCTGTTATTTTGCATTACACAATCTGGTATATACCAGTTGACCAACCTGATGCATGGAGAAGAGAAATGACACATAAGACCCTACTTAAACGTCTGGCTGTTTTAGCAGGCATCACCACGGTTTCAATGGCTGCTCACGCCGCAAAAACAGAACTTACTGTCTACACTGCGATTGAAGCAGAAGACCTTAAGAAATATGCCGCTCGCTTTAACGAAGAGCATCCTGAAATCAAAATCAACTGGGTACGAGATTCAACTGGCATAGTAACGGCCAAATTACTGGCAGAAAAAAACAACCCACAAGCCGATGTCGTTTGGGGCTTAGCCGCCACCAGCTTAATGTTGCTTAAAAGCGAAGACATGCTGCAAACCTATCAACCAGCAGGCTCTGAAAAACTGTCACCAAAATTCAAAGACATGAGCAACAACCCGGTTTGGACTGGTATGGACGCTTGGATGGCGGCCGTCTGCTACAACACGGTAGAAGCAAAGAAGCTAGGATTACCGAAACCTACTTCTTGGGCTGACTTAACCAAGCCGGTTTATCAAGGCCACATCATCATGCCAAATCCAAATTCATCCGGTACAGGTTTTCTAGACGTCAGTAGCTGGTTGCAGATTTTTGGCGAAAAAGAAGGCTGGGCTTACATGGACGGCTTACATCAGAACATTAATCGCTACACACACTCAGGTTCTAAACCTTGTAAGTTAGCCGCCGCAGGGGAGATTCCGATTGGTATTTCATTCGCCTTTCGAGCTGCAAAATCGAAAAAAATGGGCGCCCCACTCGACATTGTCTTTCCAACTGAAGGGTTAGGCTGGGACATGGAAGCGACCGCCATTATCAAAGGGACTGACAAGCTAGCCGCAGCGAAGACTTTGGTTGACTGGACAGCATCACAAAAAGCCAATGAAATGTATAACGAAGGTTATGCGGTTGTCGCCATGCCAGGCATAGCCAAACCTGTAGAGTACTTCCCGGCCAACGCAGAAGCACTAATGATCAATAACGATTTCGAATGGTCTGCCAATAATCGCAGCCAAATTCTCGCTGAATGGCAAAAACGCTACGATAGCAAAAGCGACCCTAAATAGTATCTTACACGGGGAATAGGCATGCCGATTCCCCGTGTTTTTTCATTCAACAGACGTATTCTGCATTAGCCGATTTTTAGCCTGTTTTGTCATATCCACTTACTCTACTTTGCTTTGTGAGTTTAAGAGATGATGACAAAACAGACTCTTATTCAAGGAGAGGATTCTATGTCCAACCAAGCCTACTTAGAACTACAAAACATTCATCAGATGTTTGGCTCACATCAAGCCTTAAAAGACGTTTCCCTTAACATTCAAGAAGGCGAATTTGTCTGCTTTCTAGGCCCATCAGGTTGCGGCAAGACTAGTCTATTACGCATTATTGCTGGGTTGGACACACCGAGTTCCGGCGAGCTTTTTCAAGCGGGCCAAAACATCACACAAACCCCAATCAAACATAGGGATTTTGGCATTGTGTTTCAGTCATACGCCCTATTCCCAAATTTATCTGTTGCTGACAACATTGCTTACGGCTTGGTATCAAAGCAGTTTAGTCAACGTGATAAACAGGCTCGTGTGAGCGAACTGTTAGCCACCGTTGGACTGTCTGGCAGTGAAACCAAGTACCCAGCTCAATTATCTGGAGGTCAACAACAAAGGGTCGCCTTAGCACGAGCCTTGGCCACGTCTCCAGGGCTACTGTTATTGGACGAGCCACTCTCTGCGCTGGACGCTCGTGTAAGAGCGCACCTTCGCCAAGAGATCAAGCAACTACAAGAAAAGCTCGGTGTCACGACTATCATGGTAACGCATGACCAAGAAGAAGCCTTAACCATGGCCGATAAAATCGTCGTCATGAATCAAGGCGTTATTGAACAAATTGGTACGCCACAAGAAGTCTACACACACCCAAATACACCATTTGTCGCAGAATTCGTGGGCGAGATGAACTTCATTGAAGCCAAAAACAGTGGCGATGGTTTAATGCAATCAGGCACTCTGATGTTGCAGTGCGAACCAAGTAGCGAAAGCATGTTTGGAGAAAATGTGAAACTGGCGATTCGCCCTGAAGACATTCGTTTTAATGGTCATGAGGATGATAAAAACAGCCTCAATGCCCAAGTGCTTCATCTAGAGTTCCTTGGTTCTCGAGTGCGCTCTTTATTGCAAATCGATGATCATGAGACACCTCTTATTGCCGACATTTCAATGAACGAAATGTCTGGCTTAAACCTAGCTCAAGGTCAATCCGTACGCTGCCAACTACCAGCTGATCGTCTGCATATTTTCGGAGGTCACGCATGAACCAATCCAGCCTCGCAACAGTTGACCAACCTAAAATCAAAACGTCTCAAGGCAAAGGGTCAAAATGGCTTAGTCACCGCAGTTTGGATGAATGGTCACTTGGTGCTGTGCTCATGATTGGGGTCTTAGCCCTCTTCATATGTGTTGTGCTACCAATCTATACCCTGTTATCAAAAAGTATTGAAAACAAAGCGGGAGAGTTCGTTGGGTTAGCGAATTTCAGCCATTTTTTCGCCACGCCCAGTCTTTATAACGCCATCAATAACTCATTGTTGATCGCTTTCTTGTCGACATTCATTGTCACTACTCTGTCCTTTTTGACCGCTTATGGCATCAGCCGCACACGCATTCCGTTTAAAGGCCTGTTTCGCACTATTCTTGTGTTACCTATATTGGCACCATCACTTCTGCCAGCCATCAGTTTGGTTTACCTCTTTGGTAACCAAGGCATCATTAAAGAATTACTTATGGGCGAAAGCATCTATGGCCCTATAGGGATTGTTATTGGATCCTGCTTTTGGACTTTTCCTCACGCCTTAATGATCATGCTAACCGCCTTAGCCAACACCGATGCTCGTCTTTACGAATCCGCAGAAGTACTGGGTGCGTCCCCAATACGCACTTTTTTTACCGTGACATTTCCAGCCGCAAAATATGGCATTATCAGTGTTGCCTTTGTCGTCTTCACATTGGTTATTACCGATTTCGGTGTTCCAAAAGTCATTGGCGGCCAATTCAATGTCTTGGCAACAGACATATACAAACAGGTTATTGGCCAGCAAAACTTTGAAATGGGCGCGACGGTTAGCGTTATCTTGCTTTTGCCCGCCATTCTTACCTTTATTACAGATCGTTGGTTACAACGTCGACAATCTGCTTTATTGACGTCGAAAGCCGTTCCTTGGGTAGCACCAAAACGCCTTTGGTTAGATCGCACGTTTTTTGCTCTTATGGTGCTGGTTTCTGTGGTGATTGTCGGCATCATACTGATGGCAGTTTATGCGTCACTGGTCACCTTTTGGCCCTACAATCTAAGCCTATCCTTTAACAACTATAACTTTGACCTAATGGATGGTGGCGGCTGGGACTCCTATTGGAACTCCATTCAAATGGCCACCTTTACCGCTCTGATTGGTACAGGTTTTATCTTCTTCCAGTCCTATTTGGTCGCGAAACTAAAAGGCTTCCAATTACTAAAATGGTGCTTTCACCTATTTGCTATCTTGCCGTTAGCCGTGCCTGGTCTGGTACTGGGTTTAGCTTACATTTTCTTCTTTAACGCGCCCAACAACCCACTTAATGGCATCTATGGCACCATGACCATCTTAGTGGTTTGTACTATTAGCCACTTTTATACCGTGTGCCACCTGACCGCAACAACGGCCCTAAAACAGATTGATGCTGAATTTGAATCCGTATCAGCTTCATTAAAAGTGCCGCAAATTAAAACCTTCTGGCGCGTCACCTTGCCAGTGTGTATGCCTGCGGTGTTAGACATTGCCAGTTATTTATTTGTCAACGCCATGACCACAGTATCAGCAGTGGTCTTCCTTTATTCTTACCACACCAGCTTAGCCTCTGTGGCGGTATTGAATATGGACGATGCTGGTGACATTGCGCCGGCTGCCGCGATGGCGGTAATGATTATGTTGACCTGTATGGTGGCACGCTTAGTTCACTGGTTGTTAGGCAACGTATTGCTTAAACACACCCAGTCTTGGCGCCAGAAGTAGGAAACGAACGAAATGAGCCTGACCGCCATTGCTTTAGTTATCATATCGACCTTCATGCATGCGGGCTGGAACTTTTTTGGCAAAAAGACCAGCCCAACATTGGCTTTCTTTTTCCTGACCATGGTCGCTGGCGCGTTGATCTTTTCACCTTTTGTGATGCTTCACGGGTCACTCATTCTCGCGTTCAACCAAGAAATATTGATACTGCTCTTACTGACGGGACTATGCCAATCCATATACCTATGGGGATTAGCCGAAGCTTATAACGCAGGGGATATGTCCATTGCCTATCCAATTGCTCGTTCCTCGCCTTTAATCATTGTGGGCATTTCCACCTTTGTCCTCGGGCAACAAGAAGCGGTTTCACTGCAAGCGGTTATTGGCATGACGTTGATTATACTTGGCTGTCTGTTCATTCCATTACCCAGTTTTAGTGAATTCAAACTGGCTAATTACCGAAATCGGACGACTTTTTTTGCCCTTGTTGCGGCCTTTGCTACAGCCGGTTATTCCTTGGTTGATAACAAAGCCACGCAATTAATGAGGGGGTTAACCGACGCTTCGGGAAATCTGCTCGCTAGCCCAAGTGAAGTTGCCTTGGTCTACGTGACCTTGCAAAGCGCTTTTGCCGTCATCTGGATGATTTGGTTTGTGATTAGCACTCAAACACAACGTCGTGAATGTGCCGAGCTGGTTCGTCATCAATGGCAAGCCGCCCTGCTAACTGGTGGCCTGATGCTGGGAACCTATTCGCTGGTCATTCTCAGTATGGCGTTTGTCGATAATGTCAGTTATGTCGTGGCATTTAGGCAATTGAGCATTCCGTTGGGCGTTCTGTTTGCCGTAATTGGTTTTGGTGAATCTTTAAAGGGCCCGAAAATTCTCGGGGTTCTTATGACGTTTATCGGTTTAATCGCCGTGGCGCTGGGTTAAATCCAAGCGCATCTTTTAACATTACAAGGAGCCAGAATGGCACTCGCATTTTTTGATCTTGATAACACGTTAGTCGCGGGTGATACCGCGCAAGCATTCTCTGAATACATTGCTGCTCACAATAATATTCCCACACCAGACGATTTTCTCGCCCAAAACCTCGCTTATATGGAAGAGTATGACGCAGGCACTTTGGATCTAGCGACTTATATGCGATACACCTTATCCCCACTACGCCACTTAACATTTGATCAAGTCGACACACTGATCCAAGCTTTCATCCAGGATGTCATTATCACTATGGCGTTACCAAAAGCCCGAATGTTATTACAGAAACACCATGATGCAGGCGATCAAGTCATCATCATTTCGGCCACAGGCATTCATTTGGTCGCACCTATTGCTCGCTATCTTGGGGTGAAACATGCCTTAGGAGTCGACATCGACGTTCAAGATGGAAAAATTACCGGTGAAATCATCGGTACACCAACCTTCCGCGAAGGAAAAGTCACACGCGCTCAGGCATGGGCTGAGCAACACGGCGAATCCATGTCAGGGAGCTATTTCTATAGTGATTCTCACAATGACCTTCCGTTACTGGAAAAAGTAGGTCACCCCATTGCCGTTGATCCAGATCCAATACTTACCAATATTGCCCAACAACGCCAGTGGAAGACCCTCAGCCTGAGATGATTCCTTAGGGCGCTTATCTCACTGTTTTTAAGCGCCTTTTTCTTTTTAAAAGCCAAAAATTCGCACCAAAAACACGCACAAACAGAAGCATTGCAAGAAAAATGCACCAAATTTAAACATTTTTTATCCATTTTAACTTGCCTATTTTTTTTTAGACGCTAGTCTTGCTGCCTTTTACAGAATAGTGACTCTAAAAGAATCACTCTTTATTAGACTTTATTGAAGTCTTTCCCCCACCCTAATAATGAAAAACATAAATTTGGGAGTGCCACATGGCGACTATTATTGACTCGTTAAATACCCTATTTTGGGGCTATATTCTAATCTACGGCTTACTGGCTGTTGGTATTTTCTTCACCATTCGTCTTGGCTTTATACAGATACGCCAATTCCCTGAGTTTGTTCGCACCGTTTTCAAGGCACCTCAACATGATCGAGGCGGCATTACTCCCTTTCAGGCACTTTGCACCAGTTTGGCTTCCCGTGTCGGCACAGGAAACATGGCAGGTGTCGCCGTTGCACTGGCTCTAGGTGGTGCGGGCGCGATCTTCTGGATGTGGGTGGTGGCTTTAATAGGCATGGCGACCGCTTACGCTGAAAGCACACTTGCTCAGGTTTATAAAGTCAGAGATCAACATGGTCAATTACGAGGTGGGCCAGCGTTTTACATCAGCAAAGGTCTAAAAGCACCTTGGGCTGGCGCGATTTTTTCTCTGTCTTTGATCTTAGCGTTTGGCTTAGTCTTCAATGCTGTGCAGGCCAACTCAATTGCAGGTGCTGTCGAAGGTGCATTTGGTGTGCCTAAACTCACCACGGGCTTAGTGATTATGGCATTGGCTGCCATCGTTATTTTTGGTGGCATCCGTAAAATCGCTCGTTTTGCTGAAATCGTTGTCCCTTTCATGGCCATCGTATATCTGCTTTTGGCATTTTACATCATCGCCATGAATATCAGCGATGTACCTGCCGCCTTTGCCATGATCTTCAAAAGCGCTTTTGGCTTTGAACAAGCCGCTGGCGGTGTTGCCGGTGCCATGCTAAATGGTATCAAGCGTGGTCTTTTCTCAAACGAAGCGGGTATGGGGTCGGCACCAAACATTGCCGCAGTCGCTACTCCGAATCCACATCACCCATCGTCACAGGGCATGGTTCAGTCATTAGGCGTCTTTATTGACACCTTGCTAATCTGTACAGCCACAGCTCTCATGATTTTGCTTTCTGGTGTAATGGGCAATGGCGAGTCTGGTATCGTTCTAACGCAAACCGCCATGTCTCATCATATTGGTGGTTTTGGTCATTATTTCGTAGCGATCGCTATTTTCTTCTTTGCTTTCACCTCCATCATTGGTAACTACAGCTACGCGGAAAATGCATTAACCTACCTAAAATGGGCTAATAAACCAGGCATTTTCATTTTACGAGTTCTGGCTCTGGCGATGATACCTTGGGGTGCATACGAAAGCGTAGCAATGGTCTTTAACGCTGCAGACGCGGCAATGGGCTTGATGGCAACCATTAACTTAATTGCCATTACACTGCTTTCTGGCTTAGTGGTTAAGCTCACAAAAGACTATATAAAACAGAACAAAACTCATACTCCTATCTTTAACTCAGATGATTACCCTGAGTTGAAAAAGGACATCGACTTGTCTGTTTGGGATGAAAAAACCGAACAAAAATAATCCATACTTATGGATTAAATGAATCCATAAAATGGCATGAGAATACAATTTTTCATGCCATTTTTTTATGCCTAGTACTCTATTAAAATCTAGCTTTCTAAACAGCTTGACTCATATTGTAAAATCCCTTCCTATATCGGGCTGGTTTACGTCGCTTATCAAACTGCCAGCGCGCTACAATCCAAGTTTAAAGTCGCATGCAGGTCCAATCTTAATACGCTGTTTTTGAGGATATAAAAAAGCATGAAAATCGGTATTCTTGCTGCTGGTATCACACCAGAACCATTAAGGGAACATTACCCAACCTACGCGCAAATGTTTGCGGATCAAATGGGTCACATTGATCCGCAGCTCGAATTTGAGATATTTGATGTTCGATTAGATCAATTTCCTGATAACACAGAAATCTGTGATGCTTGGCTAATCACTGGATCAAAGTCCGATGCCTACGGAGACGAGCCTTGGATATTACGATTATGCGACTTTATTCGAGACATCGATGCACGAGGTCAGGTGCTAGTAGGTATTTGCTTTGGTCATCAAATCATCGCCTTGGCACTCGGCGGCAGCGTTACCAAGTTTGAGGGCGGATGGGGTGTAGGCGTTCATCATTATCAAGTACAGGGGACTATTCCTACCCTTCCCAACCAAACTGAAATTGCATTCTGTGCTTTTCACCAAGATCAGGTCATCCATAAGCCAGACAAAATGGCGGTTTTTCTGAGTTCGGAATTTTGTCCCTATGCGGGATTAATCTATCAAGATCGCATTATCACCTTCCAAGGCCATCCGGAATTTTCCAAGGCTTACGAAGCTGATCTGATCACCCTATATGAAGCCACAACACTGTCACCAAACGTGGTGACAGCAGCACGTCAAAGTTTGTCGGAAAGCGATATTCAAAACCAAGCTTTAATGGTCTGGATAACGCAATTTTTGCAATCTTCATAACTTTTAGTGAGACTCTGTTCCAATAAACAGAGTCTTTTTACGACACTAAGGTCGATTCTTATTATGATCTAGGCTAGCATTATATCTTTAGCTTTAGAGTCCAATTCCATGAAAGCCCTGTTTGCACTGATCCTCTGCGTTTTCAGTAGTTTCGTGCTATCCGCTGAGTTAAGCCCTTACCGACAAACACTCCCTATTCCTGATCAAGCTCAAGAATATAGCTTAACCATAAACGGCAAACATTATGGATATGCGGACCTAACGAAATTCCCATTATACCAATCGAATTTTTCGACCATTTGGCGTGCATCTGGCAACTTTATTGGCCCTAAATTAAGCGACCTTTTGCACGATGCAGGGCTTGCAGATTTTCAACAACTTTATCTCGTTGCTAGCGATGATTATGCCGTTATTATGAATGCCGATGCAGTAGAATTACAAACGGCTATGTTAGCCATTGCGTTAGATGGGAAAGCCTTTGAAATCAATGACAAGGGACCGTATTGGTTAGTTTGGCCAGATCGTGAAGAAATGCTAAAACTTGGTATGAATGAAGGTGACCTATGGGTCTGGAGCCTTCACCAAATAGTAAAGGTCAAATAAGTGCAATTGCTAAAGTCCAACCCGATTAAATTCGTTGTTATACCGATCGTCATCTCGGCCTTGGTACTGTTAACCATTGGTTTATGGCGCTTCCAACAAGACATCAAAGACATACACAGACACATAGGCATTACGCCTCATGAAATCCGCTATCAACTCCAACAGAGTAACCTACAAGTAGCCTTAATCGATCAAGAAATCAATTTCACCAAGCAATATCAAGTTCAAAATGATAAACAAGACGTCATTAACCGAGCAGAACAGCTAAAGTATCGTATCGAAAATATTCGTGTCGTTTGGGGAACCCTCAAGTCAGATCTCGACAAAACCGACCTACAAGAAGAGTTAAACACTTTCGAAAGCCACTTAGATGCGTTGATTCAATTACTGAGAATAGGTGACCTCAGTTCGTCTGAGCATCTCGACAAAATATTTGCCGAATTACTGCAAGTGAAAATTTTCAGTGCCGCCATGTACACTCATGGTAGTGCTTTTATCCGAGAGCATACCGATAGATACGTTCAAAAGCTGTCTAAAATAAGTATGGCTATCAACACGTTAATTCTTATTTTCATCTTGTTGTTAGCGGTTCTGTCCTATGCTCTAACACTGATTTTCAAACAGAAGAATGACCTGAATAAACTCTCTATCGAAGACCCACTAACAGGCCTATACAATCGCCGCCAATTCAACCTTCATCTCACTCACGATGTCAGAGAATACAAAGCACAACAAAGCCCTCTTTCACTGATGATTTTCGACATCGACTACTTCAAATTGTTTAACGACCATCTGGGCCACATTGCTGGAGACCATGCCTTACAGCTTATTTCAGAGCACCTAAAAGCCTTGAAAAAAGCCAACAGCAATATTGAGTTCTACCGAGTGGGTGGTGAAGAGTTTGCTTGCCTTTGCCATGAACAAGATTATAACAAGACGCTGGCTATTGCTGAGAAGATTCGTGCTTCCATCGAAGCACTCAATATCGAACACGCGATGAGTAAAGTAGCCGACAACCTAACTATTTCCATTGGTATTGCCTTCGCCGAATCACTCGAAGAATTAAATTCTGACAGTATTTATTCAGCAGCAGACCAAGCCTTGTACGAGGCCAAAAAGCGTGGCCGCAATCAGGCTTATGGCTGTCCTAAAGAGTCTTAGTCCCGCCGCACGGTGGGGCTACCTCCTTCTGAATTAAGCGTGCCTATATCTCAGCAAGGTGCGGACAAATCCTCTGCCTAAGCATGTGTATAAAAGCCTGTTATTCGTATTTTCCTTAACGTCAGCCTATTCCATAAACTGACAACAAACTATTCCTTAAAAAGAAATAAAGCCTTTCAAAAACGACCATTTATTTAATATGGGATAACTTTTAGAGTGACCTTATTCTTTAAGGAAAAATAAACATGACTTCCATCGTAATTCAAAGCCCCTCATCCCCATCACACTTGTTTTTATTATTTCACGGCGTTGGCGCATCTCCTCTGAGTATGGAGCCGCTTGGTAAACTGATTGCCGAACATCAACCTAATGCTGCTGTTGTGTCTGTGGTCGCCCCACAAGCATCAGATTTAGGACAAGGGCTCCAATGGTTCTCCGTACGAGGCGTGACGGAGGAAAATCGTCTGGAAAGAGTTACTGCAGCCTTACCTTCCTTTATTGATTGTGTGCAATCTTGGCAAACCAAATATCAAATGCCTTTTCAGAACACCAGTTTAATTGGTTTTTCTCAAGGGGCCATTATGTCCCTATCAACGACGCAACTTGCTGAACCTATTCTGGCGTCCAGAGTCATCTCTTTATCTGGACGTTTTGCCGCCTTACCGCAAATCGCCCCGCCACAAACTCAAATTGCTTTTTTCCATGGGGAAGCAGATGAAGTCATCCATGTGCAATATGCTAGAGAGGCTTACCAAGCACTCAACGCCTTAGGCGCAGACACCTCATTACAGACTATTGCGCAACTGGGTCATAGCATTAATCAAGCGGAAGCCGCAAAGCTATTATCATTGGTTAAAAACGGATAGCTCGAACAGCAAAACGTACGAAAACGAAAAGCACAAAAAAGGGCATCAACAGATGCCCTTTTTACTTGCGGAAAACACAATCACCTTAGATTGTACCGCCTAAAGACCCTTCTAATTGCGCCAGCTCTTGGCCACCCGCCATTAAATCTTGCAGCTCATCAGAAGTGATTTCACCACGTGCTGCAGTTCCTAAGGTTTGACCTCGATTTAGCACCGTAAAGCGATCTCCCACGGCCAAAGCATGTCGAACGTTGTGACTAATGAATACCACACCGACGCCCTGTTCACGTACTTTGTCTATGGTCGCCAACACATTAGAGGTTTGACGTACCCCTAGCGCAGAAGTCGGCTCATCGAGAATCAATACTTTTGCACCAAAATACACAGCACGAGCGATGGCAACGGTTTGACGCTCACCACCCGACAATGTACCTACGGCTTGATCAGCGCTGCGTAAGTTGATCCCCATTTTTTTCATTTCGGTCATGGTGATTTCATCAGCGTGCTCAGTATCGAATCGTTTCCAAAGAAACTTACCTTTTGTTGGCTCACGTCCCATGAAGAAGTTACGTGCTACCGACATCAGCGGAATCATCGCTAGATCTTGATACACACAGGCAATACCCGCCGCCATAGCATCACGAGGGCTACCGAATTGTACTGGTTTGCCACCCATGTAGATTTGTCCTTGGCTAGGGCGGTAAACACCTGACATGGTTTTAATGAAGGTCGACTTACCTGCCCCGTTATCACCTAACAAACAATGACATTCACCAGGTTTAACATCAAAACTAACACCGTTTAACGCAATGACATTACCAAAATGCTTTTCAATGTTATCCATATGAAGAATTGATTCAGACATATTAGCGCTCCCCTGTCACACGTTTACGAATAGCGTTATTGAAAATAACCGCCAACAACAACATTGACCCTAGGAATACTTGGAACCAATCTTGGTCGATATTGGTGTAAGTCAAACCAATCACCACCATACCGAAGATAATAGAGCCAAAGAAGGCACCAATTGCCGAGCCGTAACCACCGGTTAATAAGCAGCCACCAATTACCGCGGCAATAATGGCTTCAAACTCTTTCATAAAACCACGACGAGCATCGGTACTACCTGCGTCCAGTACTTGAGTAATAGCAAGCAATGCGGCACAAGAAGCCGTTAGCATAAACAATGCAATTTTCACTTTACGAACTGGCACACCAGAGTTAGAGGCAGCTGTTTTGTCACCACCCGCAGCAAAGATCCAGTTACCAGCAGGGGTTTTAAGCAGAACGTACGTTGCCACACCAGCTAAAACGATGAACCAAATAATCTCTACAGGTATACCTGGCACTTTTGGCAAACCGCTGCGGAAAGTGTCAATCCAACCCATAGAAGCAGCCCATTGGAAGAAACCTTGGAAGGCATCGCCACTAAAGAAAGGCGCTAATGGATCACCTTCTACCGCATCACGCACACCGCGAAGTTGAGTAGAGCCACCTGTTGCCGCTTTCAAGCCAACTAGCGACAAACCACGTAGAATAAAGAGAAAAGCCAGTGTCACGATAAAAGATGGTAAGCCAGTTCGAAGAACAATTTGTCCATTAACCGCACCTACACCAGCACAGAAAATTAAGGTAATTGGAATGGCTAAAATCAAAGGCAAATCAAAATTGACCACACAAAAACCGAAAACTAAACCGGCAAATGCCACCATAGAACCGATAGAAAGGTCGAACTCACCGCCTATCATCAGTAAGGCGGCAGCAATAGCCAAGATACCTAATTGAGCTGCTGGCGATAGAATGTTTATGATCCCAGATAAGGTGAACATAGAGCCATCAGCGGTAAACATAAAAAAGATGGCAACAAGTAAAGCTCC
Organism: Marinomonas aquiplantarum; assembly: GCF_003314975.1. Classification (GTDB taxonomy): domain Bacteria; phylum Pseudomonadota; class Gammaproteobacteria; order Pseudomonadales; family Marinomonadaceae; genus Marinomonas; species Marinomonas aquiplantarum. The sequence continues at coordinate 132,354 of NZ_QNRF01000004.1, read as the reverse complement.
CGCCACGGCACCAAGCTCAGGTCTTTTCATTAGACGAGCTACGCGGCTTTCTTCCTTCAATCGCTCATCAACTGTCGAGTCATTCTCTAGTGACATAAATCCTCCGGAACGCATTCAGTAAAACTGAAACGGAATACATTAGGGTGTGAAATAGGAAGGCCTTTCGGCCTTCCTGATTTTATAGAAGTATTAGCGAATACCTTTCGCAGATAGGTCGATTACTTGCGCGGCTTTTTCCGCTGTAATCAGGTTTGGACCAGAGGGTACGTTACCACCAGGCATTAAGCCGTAGTCAGCGTTAAGTGCTAGGAAGTCAACCGCCATGTAACCTTGCAAAAATTGTTGCTGGTCAATCGCAAAGGTTGCATCGCCATCTACAATGGCTTTTAGGAAGTCTGCCGAAAGATCAAAAGACGCGACTCTCACATCACCTGATAGGCCAAGAGATTTCACTGCCGCAACCGTTGGTTCACCCGCTGTAGAAGCACCCAATGCCATGATAGTGTCTACGTCTGGGTTAGAATCCAATGCGGCACGAACTTTAGACTCTATTTCGGAGGGATCATTCGTCGTTGGTAGAATGGCCACATTACCACCAAAACCTTCTGTGAAACCGGCACAGCGTTGGTCTAGGGATACGTTACCCACTTCTTGGTTAACACAAATACCTTTTTTGCCGCCCATTGCTTTTAGTTTCTCACCCGCGACTTTACCTGCATCGTACTCTTCTTGACCGATGTGTAATAAAGCACCAAGAGATTTGGAAACATCTGAACCTGCGTTAATGGAAATAACAGGAATACCTGCATTCACAGCACGACGAATAGAGGGTCCTAATGCATCTGCATCAGGGATAGACACCACCAAACCGTCTGGTTCTTGGTTCACTGCTGCATCAATTAACTGTGACATAGCGACCATATCAAAGGTCTCAGGGGCACGGTAATCAACGTCTGCGCCAGTGTGCTCTGCTGCCATTTCCACACCATTCTTCACCACAGACCAGAACGGATCGTTCGCTTGTCCATGTGAAACCACAATGATGTTGGCTGATAAAGCGATACTGGAGCATAACCCAGCTGAAGTAGCCAATAGACCTTTTATTATTTTTTTCATTCTCTAGCTCCTCTTAGGATAGTAGTTGGACGGCAAATAGCATTCGCCGTTAACCTTGGTAGTCACACCAAAAGTTAATATCTAGTTTAGCCAACTAAGAAAAAAAAGCTATAGAAAATAGAACAAAAATTGCAAAAAAATTAAAAGATGGAATAATTCGTTCAAAATTCAGATATTTAGCGTCCTAATCATCACTTTGATACTTTTTACAACCATCATAAAAATTAATAAAATCCTTATTATTCAATAATTTAGCTGTCAAAAACTCACCAATCGGTCAGATAAAAATTACGGCTAATATGACTATTTGAAATGAAACATGATCTGAAAAATGCCATGTAATGCCAGACAAAGCGCTTGCTAAAGCCACATTTTTGGCAAAGTTTCGCACAAAAAAGTGTCATTTATCACCTTTGAAACAAGTATTTTATGGCACTGGAATTGGCGTTTTACAAACACACTGTTAGCTTGCTCGGAGAACAAATAAGAAAAGAAAAACAATCGAGTACTGAGCACTCGATGCACTATTATTTTTACTTTTTGAAAGGTGAACCTGACCGTAATTGCGGATGAATTCGCCCAATATGAAGCAAACTTACTAATTTAATGGCGGGTTTGATCAAGAGTTGGGCACTGCCTAAAATAAACAACCAAGTGCCATCCTCAACTAAGGCATCACTCAAAAAGAAAAAGCTGCCAATAAGAAACCAAATACCAATCAATAAATCATTGAGAGCGCCGATCGCTTCATACCGCCGTTGTACAATAAGATGTTTTTGACCTAGCTGAATATCAAATTGATTAACCTGTTTAGATTCGGACATTATGGGTTACGTACCTTATTCTGTGGTTGAATTGTGATTCCGTTGCCCAAGTGTATCACTTACTAACGTCACTTCTTCTGATATCCCATAGGGTTATCTCACGGTCTGTAGACACCAACAAAAGAAGGCGCTTCAAAAAAATCTCACCCAGCCAACCAAGACACTGGCCTGCCATTAAGAATCGAAACTGGCTTTTGCTTTGTACTGCGGACGATTCGTCTACATCTCCTCCTCCGCAATACCTTGATTCAATTCACGATACAGGGTTGACAGAGAAAGCTTGATCCAGAGACAACAAAGACACTCGGGAAGACAGCCCATTCAATGCAATATTGTGGATCATTTCATCAACCGTGGTACAAGCTTCAGCAATAACAGACACCTGGTAGGGTTCAGCTGCTTTAGACAAGGCAGTATGAGTGACACAGTTTTGTGTCATCATGCCACACAAAAGGATGGATTCGACGTGCAGATCACTCAACAAACTTTGCAGATTGGTCTGCTCGAAACTGTCGGCATAATGCTTAATGACTAAGTGTGATGAGTCGAGCAAATCCGTTAATGCCGAATGAACCTCAACGCCTTTTGTTCCTTCATTAAAAAAAGGCGCAATGCCTTTTTCAGCCTTAACCACATGCTGAATAAAAATGATTGGCATCCCTTGTTGTTGTGCTTTCGTCATCGCAGCTTGAACCTTTTGCAATGTCTCTTCCGCCTGCCATAAGGGGTAATGCCCACCTGGGAAATAATCATTTTGTAGATCAATAACCAATAATGCTGTGTTCGCCATGATGCGTCTCCAGTCGTGTTTAAAAGAGACAAGAGTATGGCAAAATGCTCTGCATTCACTTAGAGTCAAAAATGACAGTTTTAAGGCAAAAAAAGACAACCCAATATGACACACATTCAAATCGGCATTTGCCAGCACTCAGTGGCGCTAAAATCAGCGGTGTATGGATTAGAAGAATTATTCCTGCTAGCCAACCGAATTTGTGAAGAGCATCAGCTCAACACAAGGTTTTCTCCGAGCCTAGTCACAGACCAACGAACAGACGAAAAAGCCTATGACATCATTATTTTACCACCTTGTATGGCTGGCCAAAGCGAGCCAACTGATGAACACTTAATCCAATGGTTAGTCCATCAACACCAACAAGGTAGCATTCTTGCTTCCGTCTGCGTTGGCGCATTCACCTTAGCCGCAACGGGTTTACTAGGTCATCGCACTGTCACCACTCACTGGTCATTTGAAGACGCTTTCCGTCAGCAATTCCCAGATCAAGCAATTGATGTCCAGCAGATCTTAATTGATCATGGCGACATCATCAGTGCTGGCGGAGTAATGTCATGGTTGGATTTAGGACTGGCACTGATTACGAAATACTCATCGCCCTTTGTCCGCAGACAAATAGGCAAGACACTTGTCATCGACACCATGTCTCGAGAACAAAGCTTCTATCAACAATTCTCGCCCTCTTTCAGTCATGGTGATCAAGTGGTGATCCAAGCACAACAATGGCTTGCACTCCATTACTCAGAAGACGTATCAATAAAAGCACTAGCGCAACATAGCAACTTAACAGAACGCACCTTGCTGCGCCGTTTTGTCAAAGCAACTCGACTCACTCCAAACCAATATCTACAACGACTCCGTATCCAAATGGCTTGCAATCTACTTGAAAGTACTCGCCAACCATTTGAATCCATTGCTTATCAAGTCGGCTACCTAGACAGCAGCGCTTGTCGTAAAGTGTTTGTGAAAATTATGGGGTTAACCCCCACCGACTACCGAAAAAGATTTTAATACGGCACATCTCAATGGATCACCCCCCTTAGCTAACCTCGACTAGAATAATACTCATCCCATGCGCTGTTGAGCTTTCAGCCGTACGCTCTTATCAAACTTTTCTACTGACCAATCTGCCGTTATCGCGTGCAACATCAGTTGTTGAAAAGTCTCAGGGGACAAGCCATTTAAAGGAGGATCTTGGTCCAAATTAGTTGGGAAAGCATAGCCTTCTGCTGTCGCTTGAATCACCGCTTGAACCTCAGACAAGGTTAACTGCTTAGCATGCCAGGCTGATAAAAGAGCAGGATAAATCGCCAGCATCATGCTATTTCTATCCACTGCTTCCATTGCCCGCCCAAATGCCGAAGAGATTTGCAGTAAATTCGCTACCCTGTGTTTATCATCTGTTATGTTGCTTCCCGCTGCATGAAACAAAGCAGGATTAAAAAATAACATATCGCCTTTTTCTAAAGGCAATTGAACCGCATGCGTTTCAAAGAATTGTTTAACGTCTTGTTCTCGATACGCTAAATAACCAGCCTCATATTGCTGTGAATAGGGTAATAACAGAGTTGGACCCGTTTCAATCGGCATATCAGTATGAGCTACAGCACCTTGCAATGTTAAATAGCCAGATAAGAAATGAACTATTTTTGGATAGGCCTGAACGGTTTCATTACTTTGAAAGCCTAGGTGATAATCTCGATGGACCTGTTGCGCTTGGCTGCCAGGAGGCACGCTATTCACTTGCGAAGTTAGCTGCCACCCAGGCCCCAACCAAGCTTCTGCAGCCAAGCCAATTAATTCATTGGAATAATAAGACACATAACTTTTCGGATCATACAAAGCGCATTTTTGCAGGGCATTCCAAATTCTACCGTTTGCTCCCGCTGCCGCAAAATGATCCGCCCCCCCAAGTGTCGAGGATTCACTTTCTAATAGTGTTTGATAAATGGACGTCTGTTCATCAATCACAGCAATATTTGTCATCGCCTGCTTTATGACAAACACACCGGGCCCTGAGCTTAAAGCATGATGTAGCTCCGACATAATTTGCTGACGGTTTTGTTTTGCAGCCTTTGTCAAAACATCGGCTTGGTAAATAAGCACTTGCTCTTTCACACCTGCTGCAAAAGGGTATTTAGCCAGATCGGTTTTTCTACTCACGACCTTTCGTAATAACTCGATGTCATGAGATTGAAGGCCTAGATAGGTTTTATTTTGATAATTCATAACGGACGTCTCACTTGAATACGATGCAACTCATCAACTATGCCTTTTCCTGTTGCACGGTTTCCTCTTCTAATGATTATTTTTTAGAAAGCCTTTATCGAACAGCTCACCTCTCGCTTGCGTTCAACACAATTGATGCTAGCATCTAGATTGACTCAAAAAAGCACAAAAAGACCTCAAAAAGACCTCAAGAAAGCATGAAAAAATTCTCAGTAAAACAAATTGCAACTCAGGCAGGCGTCAGTAAAGCAACAGTAGACCGGGTTTTACATGGGCGAAATCATGTTCACCATCAAACGCAAAAACGCGTGCAACAAGCCATTAAAGAACTAGAAATACAGGAGGCTTATAGTCTTGCCGTCGGTCAAACCTTCCATTTTGATGTCATAATGCATGCCCCAAAGCGCTTTAGCTTGGCGGTACAAGAGGCCATCAACTCTCAAATTGGTAACCTTGGACCATTCCGAATTCATATGCGGTTTCACCTCTTTGAAGAGATTTCCTTAACAGAAATCCAATCACTGATGCAACAAGCCATGTGTAATGGCAGCCAAGGTGTCATCCTAAAAGCCGCCAATGAACCCATTATTCAGCAGACCATTAACCAACTCTCAGAAAATAGAATACCCGTCATTACCCTGGTCACTGACGTCCCGCAAAGCCAACGTATTGCCTATGTTGGTATAGACAATGTTATGGCAGGAAGAACCGCCGCTTATTTGAGTCATCTTGCTCTTAGAAGCCACTCTTTAGTTGGTGTGGTGCTAAGCAGTGAACGCTTTCAAGGAGAGGAGGAAAGAGAATTAGGGTTTCGTATGTGGATTAAAGAACGGGCCCCAGCAATCACTAGTCTGACCATTAGCGGTGGTTTCGGCATTTACGATCATACCCTAGCGCTCATCAAAGACACGCTAAAAGCACAGCCTAATTTAAACGCGATATACAGTGTCGGTGGCGGAAATCGTGCCATTGTCGAGGCGTTTCAACAACTTAATCGCCCTCTAGACCTGTTCATAGGTCATGATCTAGACCGAGAAAATAGACAACTACTAGCAGAAGAAAAAATAAACATGGTACTCAGTCATGACCTCGCCATTGATGCATACCATACCTTGCTACATCTATTGCAGTTTCATAGACAAAAACCAAAAACCTTTCTCCCCCCATCTCAAGTTCAAGTCATTACGCCATTTAACTTAAGATAAAATGTCTTTAAAAATTAGGCATTAAAGTGCCCTTGTTGCGCTCCCCACTTAAACAAAATAATAGGCTAAAAGCGCACCACACAAGGCCATAAAAATGGTCTCGCTTACCAATAGAACGAGAGGGGCCATACCCACTTCTTTGAGCTTATTAAGCTGTGTACGCATGCCAATGGCAGCAATAGCAAACACCAAACTCCAGCGAGATAAATCCGCCAAAATATTCACCATCAGCGCAGGAAGCCAGTTCATCGTATTCATGACAACCAGAGCAATAAAAACAAGTAAAAATGGTGGAATAGGGAACCTCATTGCAGCCCCCTGCCCTTTGTTTTTACGAGCCAACATAAGCGCTAAAACAAATACGATAGGAGCTAACATAGCCACACGAAACAGTTTCACCACGGTAGCATTGTCGCCAGCATAGTCAGATACCCCGTAGCCAGCCCCCACTACTTGAGCCACATCATGGATAGTGGCACCAAGGAAGAAGCCTGTTTGGCGTTCGTCTAATCCCAGCCAGTTGGCAAACATGGGATAGACTATCATGGCCGCGGTACTCATCGCGGTAATCCCGACTATGGTAAACACCACAGAGCGGTTGGTGTTTTGATTTTTCGGTAGTTTCAGCAGTCGACCTGCCAACACACCAGTCATAATCACGCTTAAAATCAAAGCCGCCGTCAGCAGGAGAGTCGGCCAGCCGAAGTCCGTTAATGAACTAATAGTGATACGAGCCCCAAGTAAGGCTACCCCAATGCGTAGTAATGACGTTGCGCTGAACTCTAGCCCTTGACCGGTTTTTTCCGAATCAGACATGAAGTTAAAACTCATTCCCAGTAGCAAAGCCATCAGCATAACCGGAGCACCATAGTGCTCACTTAGGAAGGCAGCAGACAGCCCCATGACCATGGCAAGCATGATTCCGGGGACATTAGGCGCAAAGGTTTTCACTGGGTTAAACATGACGTACCCATATCCGTTCATTCAGCAGTAAGAGAGGAAAGGGACGGAGAGTTCCGTCCCTTTGATTAGAGTCGCCCTAGGGCTTATTTCAAATCCGCGTCATATTCCGCTTGGATTTTTTGTTCAGCGGCTTTCGCGGCGTCATTAAGTCGCTTGTACCACTTTTCGCCGTCTTGGATGTTTTCTTGGAACCAAGCGTAAACTGGTTCAGCGGCTTTAGCGAACTGCTGTTTCTCTGCAGGAGAAGGCACGTATAGTTCGCCACCCGCTTCATTGAAGGCTTGGTATGCAGCAATAGACTTACGTTTCGGCGAAGCAAAAGTGGCTTGCTGCAGAGCGGAGAAGCCATCGACCACTACGCGACGCAAGTCTTCTGGCATATCCATAAAGACCTCATTGTTCATGTACCACAAAGCTGACATATAAGCGTGGCCGTCTAGAGTCACGTGTTTTAAGCCTGCATCGGTAAACTTCATGCCCATAATGTCAGTGATGCCGTTTTTAGAGCCTTCTACTACGCCTGTTTGGAATGAGGTAAACAAGTCACCCCATGGAATTGGCGTTGGACTCGCGCCTAACGAACGCACCAGTTCCTGTGGTAGATCAGACACTACGGTACGAATTTTCAAACCTTCTAGGTCTTCAGGTGTTTTCACTGTGCGCTTAGTGTTAGCAAAGTTACGCCAGCCACCTGTGTTACCAATGGTCATCAAGCGAACCGTGTCTCCTGAATCGGCTAAGATTTGCTCACGAAGCTGACGAGTGAAGTCCCCAGTGAACACTTCTTCCGCAACACGGTCATCACGCAATACATAAGGCAAATCCAGCACCTGTACGTATGGATACATGGCTGAAGCACCGCCTGAGGTGGAAATATAAATATCCACCGAACCGTACTCAACCGCTTCAAGACACTCAACACCATTGCCACAAAGCTGGGTTCCCATGAAGATATCCACGGCGATTTTGCCGTTTGAATGGGATTCTACAAAGTCCTTAAAGACCACTAAGCCATCATAGTCTTCATCGTTCTCGTTGGAGTTTGCTACGGCGCGCAGATTAAAATCCGCTGCTTGTGCCAAGCCACTTAACATGACTCCAGCACCGATTAACGTCGCGGCAATTACACTATTTATTTTTTTTTTCGTGAACATGTAACAGTCCTCTTTAATGGTTTTGCTTTGCGTTTGCACCTATCCAGCCACCAGCCCGAGCATGCGCGGTAAGGTCATGGATAGAGATGGGAAAAAGGTCACCAAGAAGATCACTAAGACCTCCACGGCTAAGAAGGGCAAGATCGCCTTGGAAATGGTTTCGATGCGCTCGCCAGACACACTGGACGCCACGAACAAGACTAGCCCCATGGGCGGTGTCGCCAGCCCTACGGTCAAGTTAACACTCATGATGATGGCGAAATGTACTGGGTCGATGCCTAAGTTGATAAAAATTGGTCCTAAGATTGGCCCTAAGATAATAATGGCTGGGCCTGCATCTAAGAACATACCCACCACAAATAACAGTAGGTTAATCAAGAACAGCAGCATCAATGGATTCTCACTGATGGTCAGTACCCAGTCAGCCAAGATTTCAGCACTGTGGGACAAGCTCACCACTGTCTTAAAGGCAATGGCAGAGCCAACCAACAAGAGCACCACAGCCGAAGCTTGTGCGCCCTTGATGAAAATGTCTGGCAGATCTCTCAATTTAACGGTTTTCATCACCCAAACACTGATGATCAAGGCATAAGCGGTTGCAATGGCAGAGGCTTCGGTTGGCGTAAAAATCCCCCCTATGATGCCTCCCAAGATGATCACAGGGGCAAACAGCGGAAAAATCGCATTACGCGTCGCTGTGCCGCGCTGCTGCCAAGTGGATTTAGGGCCAGCCACAGGGAAATCATATTTCTTCGCCATCAGCGCGATCATGATCATCAAACCGCCACCAACCATGATGCCCGGCACAATACCCGCCGCAAACAAAGCGGCCACAGACACTTCCATGGTATAAGCATAAATAATCATAATGCCAGACGGCGGAATAATCGGGCCAATGACAGAAGACGCCGCGGTAATCGCAGCAGCGAACTTACGGCTGTAGCCATTCTTCTCCATGGCAGGAATCATCATGGAGCCAATGGCAGAGGTATCCGCTACCGCCGAGCCTGAGAGGCCCGCAAACAACATACTGGAAAGCACATTTACATGAGCCAAACCACCACGCACATGACCGATAAACGCTTGTGAGAACTGCACTAAATTCATGGTGATGCCACCACGGTTCATTAGCTCACCGGCCAACATGAAGAATGGAATGGCCATCAAAGGAAAGGAATCAATGCCATTATAAATATTTCGGAACAGCAAAGAAATGTCTCGCTCCATGCCCGTCACATAAAGCATGGCACCGGGTGCTGCCAACATGGCGAAAAACACCGGCATACCGATCAACAGCAAGATTAAAAATAAAGGTAAAAACAGAGCTAACATAATGTGCGTCTCTTGTTATTATTGTTCTAAATAAGCGCCGTCAAACTGCGACCTGACTATTCGGCGGGGGCATCCGCACGAACTTCCGTGGGCAGGGCAAAATGCTTATGGCCGAGCAAGCAGCCAATTTCCCGCAGACATAACTCGATGTTTGCCAACAACATAGTGAAAAAACACACTGGCATTGCGAGGTAAATCCACGCCCGAGAAATATGAATCGACGCTGCTCGAGAACGGAAACCTCGATCAAAGAAATCGATACCCAAAAAAGTTAATTTCACCAGCACGGCCCCTGCGACCAGCAACAAGATCAATTTCAGTACACTTGACGCTCGTTCAGGTAACGCGCTTAAGAACATATCAATAGCAACGAATGAACCACGTCGGTAAGCTTCTCCAGCCACCACGGCCATCATCCAAATCATCAAAGCACGCGCCGCTTCTTCTGGCCACGGCAGGGCATTGCCCAGCACATAACGACAGAAGACTTGCAGCAAAATCACACTGATCATCAATGTCACCAACACCCAAGCGATGTTTCGCCCGATGCGGTTGAGCAGCATATTGATGGCGGTAAAGCAGGACACTAGCATTCTAAGAATGGCCATGTGTTACTCCCTCAAAAACCTATTGTTATTATTATCGTCTATTATCGTTTAAGGGACTTCATGTCCGGCTGCCGCGGTCCAAAGTTCAAACCAAGTTTCGCGGTCAATTTGAATATCCAAGATATTTGAAAGATCTTTGATACGCTCAGGATTATTGGTTCCTACTACAGGCAAGATGTTAGCTGGATGCGCTAATAACCAAGCTAGAGCCACATGATCAGAAGATGCCCCCTGCTCTTTTGCCAAACGTTCAAACAAAGGTGACAAACGGCGAGTTTCAGGCGTATCAGCAAACAAGGCACCGCCACCTAAAGGCGACCATGCCATAGGCGTAAGTTGATCTAACTGCATGGCACTCAAGCTACCATTGGTAAAAGCATCTCGCTGCAGTAGGCTTAATTCCACTTGGTTAACCACCAGCGGATGACGCATATTGGCTTGCAGTAAACGCCAATCCCAAACGTCAAAGTTAGACACGCCCACCGCGCGAACTTTACCGTTATCAATTAAAGCATCTAACGCCGCGCCAGTTTCGGCGGCATTCATCAGGGGATCAGGACGGTGGATCAATAATAAGTCGAGATAGTCCGTGTGAAGATTGTTAAGGCTCTGTTCAACACTGGCTGTAACGTATTCAGCACTGGTGTCGTAAAACTTCACTCGACGATCAGGGAATTTTTCTGACATCAGGGCAATGTCACATTTTGAAATAAGCTGCATTTTAGAACGCAAGCTAGGGTCTTGGGCTAAGGCTTGACCGAATAGTTTTTCACATTCGTAATCGCCATAGATATCTGCGTGGTCGAAGGTGGTAATGCCTTGCGAAAGGCATAGGTCAATCTTCTGTCTGACATGGGCGAGGGACACATCACTAGCGTCTGCTAAACGCCAAACACCGTACACTAAACGGCTAAACTCAAGGTCAGATTTGCCAATTTGAACCATTCGCATTGTTTTTCTCTCCGAATTTTGAGCGCTACTGGCTGCCATAGGACGCTCAGAATTTTTGTTTTTATTTTGTACTCCTCGTAATGGCAGCTGGTCAAAACCGCTGCCATTACGAGAGGTTGTATATTTACACTAACAGTGTATTCTTATGATGTAAATCAATAGTGAATGAATTTTCTCAAATATTTCTTTCCTCTTTCCAAACCTTGCTTGGCTTGGTGAGCGCATACTCTGCGAAGTCAGTCAGTTAGAGCAGTTTAGCTACTTACATTTGCTCGTTTGACTTGTAAGATAAGGATACACATTGCGCAGGATTAGGTGAAAAAGTGGAAAAGAAAAATAACACTAAACAGTTACCGCTCTATATCCAAATTAGCGAATTATTGAATCGCGAGATTGCAGCGGGACATTGGTTACCGGGCGACCGACTGCCTATCGAAGCCGAGCTTGCTGCCAAATTAGGCGTGGCCATTGGCACCCTTCGTAAGGCATTAAAGAAGCTTGAAGAAGATGGTTTTTTAGAGCGTCGCCAAGGCTCAGGTAACTATGTTAAACGCGCGCCTGGCGGTCGCGCTATTTATCAGTTTTTCCACCTAGAAACCTTATCAGGTGGTGGTGTGCCAACGGCTGATATTTTGTCTATCACAGTTGATGAGGATGAGTTTGTAAAACAGCAGTTAAATGTCGAAGCAGATGGCAAGCTTTGGTGTATCAAACGCGCTCGCTATCTCAATCGTGAACTGGTCGCCATGGAACAGATTTGGTTTAAACATGCTCATGCACCAAGTCTCAAACCCAAAGATTTGCACGAGTCACTTTACCTTCACTATCGGGATCACTTTTCCTTTTGGATCAGCCGAGTGGAAGACGAAGTGGATTGTGCCCCCGCACCTAAGTGGGTGACGGATAACCTGGAGTTGGCTCCAGAAACAACTATGCCAAAGGTGCATCGTAGAAGTTGGTCAAACGAAGGCGTTATCGAAGAGTTTTCGTTTACGTGGTATAACCCGGCCAAATGTCGTTACGTTGCTCGGTGGCACTAACATTTAATAAAAACAAGAGGTTAGAAAAAATGGGCAAGTCGGTACGATATGGCATCCTAGGCTGTGGAATGATGGGGCAAGAACACCTCAGAAACTTAGCCTTGATCGATGGCGCTCAGGTGGTCGCGATCACTGAACCCAATCAAGACATGCAAAAACGCTGCGCAGAGCTCGTACCTGATGCGGAGTTTTTCAACAATCTGGATGACATGCTTAACGCTGACCTCAGTCTCGAAGCCCTTGTCATCGCCACCCCCAATTACCAACACGCCGATCAATTACTTGAGCTATTTGAGCGCACCACTCTACCTATCTTGGTAGAAAAACCCGTAGTCAGTGATATTAGCCAAGTGGCTAAAATTCGCGATGCCGCAGCCAAACACCCTGCGCCTGTATGGGTTGCCATGGAGTACCGCTACATGCCTCCGGTTGCTCAGTTTCGTAAACAACTTTTAGAAGGGGATATTGGCGACCTAAAAATGCTTAACATTCGTGAGCATCGTTTCCCATTTCTAGAAAAGGTGAATGATTGGAACCGTTTTAATCACCAAACCGGTGGCACTTTAGTCGAAAAATGCTGTCACTTTTTTGATCTGATGCGCCTATTAATGCAAGGAGAAGTAAAACGCGTTTACGCCTCCACTGGGCAAGATTACAACCATCTGGAAGAGCGTTATAACGGAGAAGTACCAGACATCATCGACAATGCTTTTGTCGTAGTGGACTTTGAAAATGGCCAACGCGCCTGCTTGGATCTCAACATGTTTGCAGAAGGCTCCCGTTATCAAGAAGAAATCTGCGCCATTGGCCCGCAAGCCAAACTGGAATGTTTCGTGCCTGGGCCAGGACGCTTCTGGCCAACAGACACCCTAGGCGCAGCCCCAATTCCGAAAGTGGTTCTTAGCCCACGTGATCCAAAAGGCCCAATCGAATCAGATATTTCAGTAGATCCGACGTTACTCGATGCGGGCGATCATAATGGCTCTACTTTCTACCAACACCTAGGCTTCTTCAAAGCCATCACAGAAAAGGCGCCAGTAGACGTCACGATAGAAGATGGTTTGAAAGCAGTCGTGATAGGTTTAGCCGCTCAACACTCGGCACAAACCGGTCAAGCAGTCACCATCACAGATTCCGGTTACGCTTTCGCGTAAATTAATTCCACAAAACAAAATCAAGCAAATCAATAAGTAATGAATTATTAAGGCGTTTCACAAAGAAAATTCATTTACTATTGATTTACTTTTAAAGCTCATATGATTAGAGTAAATTAAATTCATTCACCATTGATACACATCAATATATGAGTCTATGACAACACCATGACCTAAATCGGGAGTAAATATGAGTGTGGTAATTTCCAAACTAGAAGAACAAAAACAAGTAAATGGGTTGGATTTTCCATTGCTAGTAACGCCTCACAATGCGGATGTTCAAAGCAATAAAACAACTTTTTTCAACTGGGTTGAAGACAACAAAGCTGAGCTGCATGACTTATTAATTAAACACGGCGCGGTACTATTCCGTGGTTTTCCAGTCGAAAACTCCGACGAATTCGAGAAGATGCTCGATCAAACAAACTACCAGAACATGCCTTACGTAGGTGGCGCTGCGCCCCGTGCTCAGGTTACCGCATCGCGCATAGTGACTGCCAACGAGTCGCCTGCATCAGAGACAATTCCCTTTCACCACGAAATGGCGCAAGTACCAACGCCTCCAGGCTACATTTTCTTTTACTGCGAAACCTCAGCCGCAAAAGGCGGTGCGACGTCTATTCTGCACTCTGGCGAAATCTGTAAAAAGTTTTTTGAGATCGCGCCAGATTTTGCCAAAAAAGTCGAGGAACAAGGCGTGCGCTATGTTCGCGTGATGCCAGAAATCACTGACAACACTTCTGCCATAGGGCGCTCTTGGAAAGACACCTTCCACGTTGCTACTCGCGAGGAAGCAGAAGAAAAAATGCGCGAAGCCGGTATGGATTGGCAATGGTTAGACAATGGCGATGTGCGCACAGAAACTCGCGTGTTGCCAGGCATTCGCTTTGATGATGAAACCCAACAAAAAACCTTCTTTAACTCCATTGTGGCGGTATTCACCGGCTGGAACGATTCCCGCAATCAAGGAGAAAAAGCCGTCACCACAGCAGATGGTGAGCCAATGGACGCAGACGCGCTTGCACAGCTCGTTAAAGCCATGGACGAATTATGTGTGAACTTTAAATGGCAGTCAGGCGACGTACTATGGATCAATAACCATACGGTATTGCATGCTCGCCAACCGTTTGAAGGCGAACGCCGCATCTTGGCGTCTATCTCTTTTAAATAAACGATTCTATCTCAGTAAAGCGCAAATAAGCTCTTTGAAAGAGCTGCCTTATCAGAGATAAAGGTCTATCAAGGGATAATCCCCTCCGAAAATTCGAATTTGGGCTGATATTAATTTTCGGGGGGGGGACATATCGACACTTCAAACTTTTTAGCGTATTCACCAAGCCAATAAGCATAGGCTTTCATGTCTTCATCGCAGGCAAAAATGGGCTGGCGGTTATTACCACACTGGATGATATGCTCGGCATAACCTGGAATAGAAACTCTCGAACGACGTGGCATGGAGACTCCTTCCTCTCATACTTTGAGTATAAAAAAGGATAGCACGAAGAAGGATTCTCTAGAGAGTTAGTTTAATTTTACTCTGACCCCAATTATCGACCCCAATTATCGACCCCAATTATCGCAAATAAATCTGTGCGGACAAAAATAAAGAAAAAAACCATATTTTTAAAATATATAAATTATTCACCATTTACTTCCCTATTTATATCAGACCAAGAGTTACTACTATCCATTTTACCGTGATCTCCTATAAGTTCACCCCATATATATGCACCTGTACAGCCTGTGGCACAAGATCTTGAAGAGGAGGTGTACTTTCAACTTCTATTTCTATGTCAGTGAAAGCTCCCAAATCATTAGATGACCCCTTGAACAATGCCCCTAAATCATCGACTAATTCTGATCGATCATAAGCATTTTAGCCGGAGCGTCCATATATGGACTAATAAGCTCGCCCCCAATTATCCAGTTATCCTTAAACTCTTCTATAAACTTCTTCGCCACCTAACCTCCCAGTAAATTATATGAAAAAAAACTAGCGGAAAAAATAGTTCCGGAACTCCAAAAATCGGAGGAAAAACTGATAGAAAATAAAAAACATCAACCTTATATCCTCCCAAAAAACCTTTTAAAAAAAAGGATAATAAATTACAAAAAAACACATATAAAAAGTTAATAGCATATAGAAAAACAAAAAAAATAATAACTATAACAGCTAACCACTTATTTTCACCCTCAAGGAAGTTTTTATACAAAACCATTCCAAAAAAAACACCCAGACATGATATTAAATCAAAAGTTAAATTGAGATCTTTAAGAAATAAAACCTTCACCTACTCACCTCCAACCAAACCTCTTTGCTATCCATATTAGAATGATCATCAAAAAACTCAGCTTTTAAATAATTAATAGGATATTTAACAACATCCATAATAGATTTTATTTTAATGTCATTTTTTACTTCTAGAATAATTGGGGTCAGAGTAAAATTAAATCAATACGACTATTCATCATCACAATGGTTACGCCAACCCTCTTTTCTTCCGCGCTTTAGTTCAGTTTGCCGTTGTCCTGTTAGTAACGCTATTTGCTCTTTGAATTTATCATTTCCTAACGCCAACCCTTTATTTGCCGTTAAACGAATATCTTCTAATAATTTATCATCTACCTGATACTGAAACATATCTCGATAAACATTACACCGCTCTTCTTTTGTTCTTCCCAGTGACTGGTAGAGTTGATGTGGTGTCAGTAAATCACTACTCGCACCTAAACCGTTGCACTGGTAACTCGTAATAATTGGGGTCAGAGTAAAATTAAATCCTTACAATTATTAGTCATCACGATGTTTACGCCAACCCTTTTTTCTTCCCCGCTTTGCCTGCGTTTGCCGTTGTCCTGTTAATAAGGCTATTTGCTCTTTGAATTTATCATTTCCTAACGCCAACCCTTTATTTGCCGTTAAACGAATATCTTCTAATAATTTATCATCTACCTGATACTGAAACATATCTCGATAAACATTACATCGCTCTTCTTTTGTTTTTCCCAGTGACTGGTAAAGTTGATGCGGTGTCAGTAAATCACTACTCGCACCTAAACCGTTGCACTGGTAACTCGACCAAGAATAATCTGCTGGATCTTTCACCATATCTGCTCTAACTGGGTTCAGCTCAATATAACGGTACAAATGAAAAAGGTAACTTTGGTCTTGTACCAAACAAGACTTAAAACGCCCTTCCCATAAAGTACCTGTACGTTGATAGGTATAATTGAAATATCGAACGTATTGTCTGCCCAGCGACTGCATCATGCTTGAAATACTTGCTGGGTTACTGGGTGTACACAATAAATGAACATGGTTGGTCATAAATACCCAAGCATGTATCGACACTTCAAACTTTTTAGCGTATTCACCAAGCCAATAAGCATAGGCTTTCATGTCTTCATCGCAGGCAAAAATGGGCTGGCGGTTATTACCTCGCTGAATAATGTGTTCGGCATAACCTGGAATAGAAACTCTCGGACGACGTGGCATGGAGACTCCTTTCTCTCATACTTTAAGATAAAAAGGATAGCACGAAGAAGAATTCGTCAGAGAGTAAATTTAATTTTACTCTGCCCCCAATTATTTAAATTTAATTTTACTCTGACCCCAATTATTAAGGCTCGCACGGCCAAGTAGGTGTCCGCATAGGCGTTTTTCACACCCACGGTTAAGGTCTTGGTTTTGGTGATGCTGTCTTAGCTTTTGAGGAGAGTAGTCATAGGAGCCTTACCGACCGCCAATGACCCTCTTAACTTATTGGAAAAATAAATATTTAAGATAGATGTCTTGTTACATTCTCTTGATAATGCACCATGATTATAGTTCGATGTAGATCTCTTCACGTTACAGATGTAGTATAGCAATTTATTCAAATAGAAATATTGAGGCGCTTGGTCAAATAGCATGATAGAGAGTATTACCGAAATCACTAGCACTGGATACAAATTGGAAGAAGGAGAAAAAAACCTACTTCTTGCCAATTTAAGCTTTCAAGAACGCTTAGATAAAAATAGAGAGATAGGTAAGACTATTCAGCTAAAATGGACATCTGAAAACTTAGAAAGAAGCATCAGCTTCAGCCAACCAATAGATTCATTTTGTCTTTCAGACAGCAGAGGTTACATCGCCGTTTCATTAGAATCAGGTATATTTCTATATTCCAGAAGCGGCGAATTAATAGACTCAATCAGCTATCCATTTACCTTCGGAAAAATCGACATTAAAAAAGGAAAGATAAGATTAAAAAAAGCAAATGAAAGCTTTCTAAAGTTCAAAGTCATAACAGATGAGCACGATTTTTTTACTATATACTCTTTGAGCGATAAAGTGATAAGAAGTATCGAATGGATGCGGTAAAATTAACAATATCACTAATAGAAAGGTAATCCCACCAAAAATTCTCCGTTTTATAACTTTTAAATGGCAGCTCAACCTTTTCTGCAGGAACCTCTTTAATACCCTGTTTCGCTAATGCCTGACGATGATGTCCATCTACTAAGTGTTTTTCCCGTTCCGTCCAACATAATTCAGTGATTCTGTAATTTCTCCGACTTCATCAATTTCATTACTAAGTCGTTTCATCTGCTTTCTTGATTTAGTTAACAGCTGCGTTGATATTAAATCGTTAGGGATAGAGAACATAACGAATTATGTTCGTATAAAAGCGATCCGAACTTTATCGCACCATTGACACCGGCTGACTTATGGGTAACCCCTTTGATTTTGCTGTGGTTAAATAATTAGACCGCGGATGCGGGCTACAATTCAGCTAGATCAGTTACCTTGGGCAGAAACCTTTATATCTTCACACGGTATATTTAAGTTAATCCAATCGCCATCTTTAACTTTCGAATCACCCGAATCAATCATTATTAGGCAATCTTGGGATAAGCGTATATAGGCCATGCCATCTTCTTCAACAAATTCAACCTCACCATTCATAATCGTAGAGTCATCCCCAATGGACATTGAATATCGCCCCTCGTTGTTATTTTTGCTACTTTTCACCTGGTCTATAGATTTCTCAATGTCAATTTCAACATCGTACTCATAGTTTTTAACAGGTTCTTTTGCACCAACCCACGTAGCGACACCATTCCCCACACTTGAATTAAAATTTACAACCACATTTCCATCGACGGTTTCAAAACTGGTTATTCTAATTTTCACTGGGGAATCCTCAGTAATACATTTTCTACTTTATCTTCATGCCAAGTTTCTTGATGGTAATGAAGTTTATTTGGCTTACTATTCATTTCATGTTCACCAAACCTAATGCTTCTCTTACCATCTGCCGACCAAATTCGATCTGGGTCTGGCAGTCCATCTCTAGGATCTATATTTGTTTGCTTATCACCTAAAAAATTATCCCACTCATCAGTCGCGTTTTTCTGCTTTACAGCCTTGCCACTCCTAGTTTCTAATTCAGTGCGGTCATAAGACAATTGGGGTCAGAGTAAAATTAAATCTCTACGACTGTTCATCACCACGATGTTTACGCCGCTCCTTTTTTCTTTCACGTGTTCCATCCTAAAATAGAAATCGAATTACATTCCAATTATCTTCTTCAATATCTAATTTTTAGCTTCCATTACTTTCTTTATTAAGCGTTTTAATTCCACTCTTTTCTCGAGCCTCTTAACCTTCTGCACAGCATCTTTTAATCCTTGTTCTGCAGAAAGTTGATACCAATAATAAGCTCGCTCTTCGTCTTTTGGTACAGAGTAGCCAAATTCATAGAATATCCCTAGGTTAAACTGACCTTGTTCATCGCCCTGTTCAGCGGCTTTTACATACCATGAAAACGCAGTAGCTAGGTTTTTCTCAACCCCCAAGCCATTTTCAAAGGCATAACCAACATTGACTTGTGCCGCAGGGTAATCTTGTTGAGCGGCTTTAAGATACCAATCGAATGCTATCTGATGATTGATTACAACACTTCGACCATCACTGTAAAAGTTACCTAACTTATATTGTGCATAACGGTAACCTTGCTTTGCCGCCTGCAAATACCAATCAAAGGCTTGTTTGTCATTTTGCTCTACACCTAAGCCCTTTTCATAGCTATAAGCCAAATTGTATTGCGCTCTGTCGTAGCCCTGTTGGGCTGCCTTATTATTCCAATAAACCGATGCTTGGTAATTTTGCTCTACTCCCAAACCATCATCGTATAAATCGGCAAGATTGGCTTGTGCGTACATGTAGCCTGCATCAGCGGCTTTTTGATACCAGTCTTTTGCTTGTTGGTAACTCTGTTCTACGCCCAAGCCATCTTCATATAAATAGGCAAGGTTATTCTGTGCTCGAAGGTTGCCTTGCTCCGCCGCTAGACGATACCAGTACGCAGCCTTACTATTGTCCTGAACAACCCCCATGCCCTTTTGATACACATAACCTAAATTCACTTGCGCTTGCGCATTACCCTTTTTGGCTGCCTCATCATACAAAGCAGCGGCTTTAACAAGGTCCTTTGCTACACCTAATCCTTGCTCATACAAATAACCAAGATTGACCATAGCTCGACCGTCGCCCAACGCACTGGCTTTTTGGTACCAATGAAGCGCCTTGGCATAACTCTGCTCTACGCCAATGCCCTCTTCGTACAAATACCCTAAATTCGTCTGAGCATAAGCATAGTCACGTGCTGCGGCTTGTTCATACCAATGAATGGCTTGTTGATAGTCTTGTTCAACGGCGAAACCTTTTTCGTAAAAATAGCCTAAATTCGCCTGCGCTTTTACTTCTCCAGCATCGGCCGCCAATCGAAACCATTTCTCAGCTTCTTGATAATCCTGCGTTATCCCCAAGCCATCACGTAATAAATAGCCATAATTGGTTTGAGAGGAAGCATGCCCTTTCTGCGCGGCGAGCAAATACCATTTCGCTGCCTGTTCATAGCTTTGCTCTACGCCTGTACCTTCTTCGTACATCACCCCCAAATTATTCTGCGCATGGAGATTGCCTTGATCTGCCGCTAGCCGATACCAAGAGACGGCTTTTTCATCATCTTCTGCAACGCCTACACCGTCATCATAGAGATACCCCATAACATTTTGTGCTGGTGCGTAACCTTGTTGTGCCGCTTTCAAATACCACTCACGAGCTATGTCATAGTCCTGCACAACCCCTAAACCTTTGCGGTACAAGCTCGCCAAACTGTATTGGCCACTCATATCCCCTTGATCGGCGGCTTGACGGTATAACTCTTGCGCTTTGCTATAATCTTGTTCAACACCCAAGCCATATTCATAAAGATAACCAAGGTTTACTTGTGCTCGGGGAAAATTACGCTCTGCAGCTTGCTGATACCAAAATACCGCCTTGGTGTAATCTTGCTCCACACCGTTACCTTCTTCATACAGGTAACCGAGATTGGTTTGCGAATAATAATCCCCTTCTTGTGCCGCAATGCGATAAAAATCGGCGGCTTTGGCAAAATTCTGTTCAACCCCCAAACCGTTTTCATAGAGATAGCCTAAGTTGGCATTCGCCATGTACTCTTGGTGCTCTACCGCTTTTTGAAACCAGGAAATGGCCTGTTGATAGTCCACTGGCACTCCCATGCCATATTGATGTAAATAGGCCAAATTAAATTCTGCACTGCCATAACCCTGCGCCGCTGCCAGCTCATACCAGTGTTTTGCAACTCCATAATCTTGTTCAACTTTTAAGGCGTCTTCATACCACCAACCAAGATTATTTTGCGCTTCCGCCAATCCCGACTCAGCAGCCAAGGTCATCCACTTAAGCGCCAAGCCCATATCCTCAGGCACCTGCTTTTCACCAAAAAACAATCTACCTAAATACATTTGAGCCTTTGCATCGCCTTGCTCGGCGGCGGCCTGACAAAAAGCTAGAGCCTCAATATAAGCGTCACTGTCGTAGAGGAAATAGCATTGCCCTGACTGGGATACCAACATCTGATCTGCCACCATTTCCTGCGTTATTTCAGGAAGAGGCTCAATCACAGGCTGCGGTGATTTACTGACACAAGCACTCAACACTATTAGACAAATAGAAGAAAAAAGACAAACATAGAAAAAACGTAGCACCAAGTGCAGTTTGAAGTGAAGCATTAGATATCCTTGCTGATCCGACTCATACTTCCATGAAAAGAAGCCCAAACATACTTAAAAAAGAAATTGTTTACTAAGCATCATGTTTTACTAAACCCACGCGCCAGTGCGCAAGTGGCTTTGGTGTTTTTTCTCTTGTTTACTACAAGCTCAGGGGAAGCGTTGGAGGCGTTTTGTGCGGCAAGTAGCGCAGCGGATTCGGCCACGCCGTAGACGCCGACAGTATTGAAAACGTATTCCGAGCGGGTGCTGAGCAGGGGTTCCATAGCCATTAGTGCATCCGCAGAATAGGTATGGAAAGGCCATTGGTATTTTTGTGCCAAGGCGATCAGTTGGGTTTCATCGGCTTTGATGTCGATGCTGTTTAAGGAAGCAATATCGTTGGGCGTCAGTCCTTTTTGTTGCAAGGTTTCCAGCATTATGTCTTCTAGATAAGACAAAGGACAGTTCCGCTCGCAGCCCATACCCAGAGTATAAACAGGGTTAAGGTAGTCTTTGGCGGTGGTCATGACCAGTTGCGCTTGGATTTTTTTCGCGATTTGCGCAGCCCATTCGTTCGCACCACCTTCGTGGCCCGACAACAAAGGGATCACAAATTGCCCTAGTTCATCCATTACCAATATCGGTGGGTCTTGGTATTTATCTTGTAGAACTGGCGCTAAAGTACGCATCACAATGCCAGTAGCACAGATAAAAATCATCGGCTCTTGTGCAATGAAAGCCGCTTGTACTTGCTCTGCAAAAGGTTTGGGCTTGTAATCCAATGTGCCATTAGGGTAATGCTGCAAAATCCGCTCAGCCAGTGCTTTACCCGCCGATGTTAAAGCGATGATGCGCATCAGCGAGTACCTCGCTCCGTTTTGGTAACAACAAATAGGGAGAAATACGGCCCGGCTTTGTCTTCCAACTGACTCACGTCTTCGACAATTCTCTCGTTATCACGACCTATGTATTCCAAATACTTTGCTTCTTCTAGGCGCTGGGTTTTGCGCAATGCGGTGAGGATTTTTGGTCGTGCACGGCCCGCTTTCATGATCACCACAGTATCGTGCTCCGCCAACGCCGTATCGATCTGTTTAGCAGAGTGACGCCCACTGACTACGGCAAAGGATTCTTTTAGCACCGTTAATGGATGACGAAGCGCAGAAGCCGCCGCATTAATGGAGGACACTCCTGGCACCACCTGACATTCAAATGAATCGGTAATGCGCTCTAAAAGATACGCAAATGAGCCAAAAAACAGCGGATCGCCTTCACATAAAAACACCACATCTAGCCCTTTTTCTAAGGCTTGGGTAATGCGCTTAGCACCATCATCATAAGCTTGATTGGCTAACTCTCTGTCGGTGGACATGGGCATATTGATGGCAATTTCTTGCTGCGGGTGCTGCACCGCTGAAAACGCTTCCCGAGCAATACTTTTTGCCTGAGATGTGCCTTGATCATTCGCCAGAAAACTCACTACCTGGGCGTTTTGAATCAAACGTAAGGCTTTCAGAGTAATCAGCTCTGGGTCCCCAGGTCCAACACCGACACCAATAAAACGGCCTTGGTTGGTTGACTTAGGGTTGTGAATAACAGTGCTCATTAACTCTTTCCTATTTTAGAAAATACAACTCAATAAGGTCACTCAAGAGCACAATAAGGCTTTCGGGAAAAGGTGAACTTACGCTTTCGTAGGATTGACATCATTTGCAGAAACAATCCACTGTAAAAAAGCGATGGCAGGATCTGACAAAGCTTGCTGATTTGGTGTGACCATATAATACCCGCGTTCGGAAGCCACAGCAAAATCCTCTAACGCCACTAACACACCACTTTTGATAAAATCATCGAGTAATGGTGACCATCCCAATCCAACGCCTTGCCCAGAAATGACGGCTTGTACCAATAAAGTGTAGTTATCAAACTCCATCACTGGTTCTGGCGGCGCCATATTCGAGTTGTTAAGGCGAAATACCGTTGCCCAATCCATCCACTGCTGCCCCGCTTCCAAGTTCAATTTTAGCAAAGGCAAAGCCGACAATTCCTTAAATGTGCCCACAGGATCTTTGCCGTCTAATAACTTTGGGCTGCACACAGGGTAAACACGTTCCGCTAGCAGCTTCTCACTGCGATACCCTTGGTAATGGCCATCACCAAACAAAATGGCAATATCCGCTTCTGTAGAGGCCAAGTCCACTTCCGACTGTGATGCCTGAATGCGAATATCAATATTAGGGTACTGTTTGCGGAACTCGGGTAACCTCGGCATAAGTCTAAAAGCGGCAAAGGCGAAATCCGTTGCGACATTAATCCGTGGATGGCGATTTTTTTGTTTCATTTTTTGCAACGCATCACGTAATTCTTTGAGATGCTTTTGGGTCATCTTCAGTAAACTGTGACCCTCATCTGTGAGTCTCACACCACGATAAATGCGTTCAAACAGCGTTACCCCTAATGCCAGCTCAACACTACGTATTTGCTGGCTTACTGCAGGTTGCGTCATGTTTAATTCTTTTGCCGCCGCCGTAAAACTGAGCAAGCGAGCCGCAGTTTCAAATACGACAAGGGATTGCAACGGGGGTAACTCATCACGCTCTAACATAAGTAGAACTAATCCTATCCATAACTTTATAGCCAGTTTACAGGCTAATTGAATGGGTGCAATCCTATAAAGACTCAGAAGCGCCTCTAATCACATTAAAACAACTTATTTTATTTTGTATAGGAATTGCTCTTTATGTCACAGCAAAGTACGCCTTCAAACTCGCCTAATATTCTCTTTATCATGGCGGACCAATTGGCCGCTTCGGCTTTATCCGCTTATGGTCATACCGTCACTAAAACCCCTAATTTAGACAAATTGGCCAAACAGGGTGTGGTGTTTGATTCCGCTTACTGCAACAGCCCCTTATGTGCCCCTTCTCGTTATGTACTGATGACAGGCCAACTGCCGAGCAAAATTGGCGCCTTTGATAATGCGGCGGACTTTCCAGCGGACATTCCAACCTTTGCCCATTATTTACGCGCACAAAACTACAAAACCGCTTTGTCTGGAAAAATGCACTTTTGCGGACCTGACCAACTTCATGGCTTCGAGGAACGTCTGACGACAGATATTTACCCAGCCGATTATGGCTGGTTCCCCAATTGGGATGACCCAGATACTCGCCCTACTTGGTACCACAATATGTCGTCTGTTACCCAAGCAGGTCCTTGTGTGCGCAGTAACCAACTCGACTTTGACGATGAAGTGGTGTTCCATGCGCAGCGATATCTGTACGACTATGTTCGACGTGAGCAGGATCGCCCCTTCTGTTTAACCGTCTCTATGACTCATCCCCATGACCCTTATGCGATTCCCCAAGAATACTGGGATAGATATCAAGACGAAGACATCGATCTACCGAAAGTGACCATAGCTAAAGAAGATCAAGACCCCCATTCAGCAAGGTTACAAGAGGTCTATGCCTACTACGATCAAGAACTAAGTGAACAACAGGTTCGTAATGCTCGTCGAGCCTACTATGGCGCCATTAGCTACGTGGATGATAAAATTGGCTTATTACTCAAGGCGTTAGAAGAAACAGGCTTAGATGAAAATACCATCATTGTGTTTTCTGGTGATCACGGAGACATGCTAGGAGAACGCAATTTATGGTACAAAATGTCCTTCTTTGAAGGCTCAGCTCGGGTGCCTATGATTGTTCACGCACCAGAGCGCTTTGACCCCAAACGCATCAAGCAATCGGTTTCCACCATGGATTTGTTGCCCACCTTTTTAGACATGGCTTGCGCTGATCACAACACGGAATTTGCCATGCCTATTCAAGGACGAAGTTTATTACCACACCTCACAGGTAAAAACGATGGTCATGACGAAGTCATTGGCGAGTACTTTGGCGAAGGCACACTAGCGCCTCTGTTTATGATTCGCCGCAAACAATACAAATACGTTTGCTGTACCCTCGATCCAGAGCAGTTATTTGATCTAGAAAAAGACCCTCTGGAACTTAACAATTTAGCAGAACAAACAGAATACCAAGAGATATTGATGGCGTTCCGCAAGGAAGCCGCTAGTCGCTGGAATTCAGATGCACTAAGCCAGCAAGTAATCATCAGCCAACGCCGAAGACGCCTGATTGTAAAAGCATTAAACAAAGGCAAAAAAGTCGCTTGGGATCATCAACCTATATTCGATAGCAGTGAGATGTATATGAGAAATCATATTGATTTGGACGACCTAGAAAGTCGCTCTCGCTTCCCTAAAGTGAGTTAACCAATATTTCATTGCCGAACATAAACACTTATTAATCAAAAGGAGCATCATCGTGAGCAAGTTTTTCACATCCAAAAATGGCTTAAAAACACTTGGCGCCACCGCTGTTATTGCCTACAGCGGTATGGCTTTAGCAGGTGATCCCGCTAGTTGTCAAAACGTTACCTTTAGCGATCCAGGCTGGTCAGACATTGGCGTCACCAATGCCATCACCACCAGCTTGCTTAATGCCATGGGTTACGAAACGAATGTACAACTACTGAGCGTGCCAATTGGTTATGAAAGCATCAAAAACGGTGGTGTGGATGTGTTTATGGGCAACTGGATGCCTGCCCAAAAACACTTTATCAATCAGTACAAAGACAACTTAGATGTGGTGAAAACCAATCTCACTGGCGTGAAGTTTACCCTTGCGGTGCCCAGCTATGTTTATGATGCAGGGGTAAAAGACTTCAAAGATCTGGAAGCCCACGCAGGTGATTTTAACTATCGAATTTATGGTATTGCAGCCGGTTCCCCTGCTAATGAAAATCTGCAATCCATGGTCGACAAAAATGACTTTGACCTAGGCGATTGGAAAGTGGTTGCGTCCAGTGAACAAGGCATGTTGTCGCAAGTATCTCGTGCGGTGAAACGCGATAAGTTCATCGTTTTCTTAGGCTGGGAACCACATCCAATGAACGTCAAGTTTGATATGAAATACCTCAGCGGCGGCGATGACTATTTCGGCCCTAACTACGGCGGTGCCACCATTCATACCGTGACTCGTAAAGGCTATTCAGAGGCGTGCCCCAATGTGGCTAAATTGTTGACCAATTTAGAATTCAGCCTAGACATGGAAAACAGCATCATGACCACCGCCACCGACAAAGGTGAGCCCATCGCAAAAGCGGCCACTGATTGGCTGATGGCAAACCCTCAAGCTTTGGACAACTGGTTAGAAGGCGTGACGACCTTATCTGGTCAGCCCGCGTTAGGCGTGGTGAAAGAGAAAATGGGCTTATAGTCGTTTAACAAACTGCCATAAAGTCACCGGCAAGTTAGGTCGATAGAGGGTTTGTCCCGCCAAAGACTGCGCTTTAGACACAGCCATTTCTATGCTGGTTTGATGTGCGTCTTGGGCCTGCTCTCTTTGTTTTGCGAAGGCACTGACTTGCCACTTGGTGTCTTCCGTCACCGCACTCACCACCAGCACGCCATTCTCAGGTAACAATGACCAAGCTTGATTCAAGAGTGCATCTAACTCCCCATCACTACCGCCAATAAACACCTTATTGGGCGTGGGTAAATCCTTCAAAATGTCAGGCGCTCGTCCATTAACGAGATGCAGGTTTTGCATGACACCAAACTTTTGCTGATTGGCTTGCAAGCAAGCCCAACGAACATCATGATGCTCCACTGCATAAATATCAGCATCAGGATGCCAATAGGCCAACTCGACACTGACCCCACCGCAACCTGCACCAATATCCCAAACCACATCTTTCGCCGCCAATTGCAGATAAGACAAAATCATCAAACGCACTTCTCGCTTGGTGATCATGCCTTTGCCTTCTTCTTTGTCGGTCACGAACAAAGCATCGGCAATGCCAACCGAAGCAGGATAAAGGCTCGTTTGAGCAGAGATTTCCAACACCACCACATTTAGAGGATCAAAGGTTTGCTGAGATTGACTGAGTTCATCCGCAGCAAAAGAGGTGATTTTTTCGTGCGGATAACCCAAGGCTTCACAGACAGTGATTCTGCTTTTGTCCAAGCCTGCCTGTACGCATTCTTGCGCAATGGCGGCGGGATGACTTTGCCCATCGGTCAACAAAATCAGAGTTTTATTGGCCTGTAAATGACGACGTAATGACGGCAAAGGCCGACCATGCACACTCACCACCTGCACCTGTTGCAGCGACATTCCCAAACGGTGGCACGCCACCTGTACACTGGACACATTAGGGTAAAAAATCACTTTATTGGTAGCAAAGTGTTTTACCAACCAAGTGCCAATGCCATAAAACAATGGATCACCGGATGCCAATACAACGACAGTATTAGTGCCTTGCGATTGCCATTGATCAAACTCAGCAGACAACTGCGACAGCTTTGGCAAGACTTTCCTTTGCCCTGACGTCACATATTCCGCGACGGTTTCTTGTTGCCTTGGAGATCCTAGTATCACATCTTGCTCGCCCAAGGAGGCAAAAACAGACTGAGCTTTAGCATCCAAATTCGCCTGTTCATTAACGCCTAAGCCTATTACATGAATTTGCATCAGTAATACTCACCTATATTACAACGCAATAAGGCATTACAACTGGCCGAGGTCACCGCGCTGCCGCCCATTCGCCCCAGTAAAGTAATGCATTCGACTCCCAAATCTCGATGCGCTTGCCACAAAGCGTCTTTGGATTCCGCGGCGCCGACAAAACCCACCGGCATGCCGATGATTAAAGCGGGTTTTGGTGCGCCTTGAGCAATCATTTCTAAGAGTCGAAACAGAGCCGTCGGCGCATTACCAATCAAGACCACACTACCAGCAAGATGATCTTGCCAAAGGGACAGAGCCGCCATAGAACGAGTCTCGCCTTTTTGCTTGGCCAGCTCAGCCATTTTTGGGTGATTTAAGAAACACAAGGGCTCTTGCTCTATCATGCGCTTGGTCACCCCTTGCTTAACCATTTCTACATCACAAAGAATGGCGGCATGTTTCGCTAAAGCATCTCGCCCAGCTTGCGTGGCGTGTTCACTAAAACGCACCTGCTCAGCCACTTCTGGCAAGCCCAAACTATGCACAATACGCATCACCACTTGCTGTTGATCCAGATCCCAAGCTGACAAGTCCGTTAATGCGCGAATCTGACGAAAGCTGTCTTGCTCAATCGCTTTGGGATCTGGCTGGTAGTGAAAATGGTAATCTGAAGAAGGTGGTGTTTTTTGCATACTATAAGGGTCTTTATTCCAATCTATTGTTATGATGAATGGCAAAGCAAAAGGCCATCAATTTGCCCAAGCTTGTTGGCAAGCCTGTAAGCAGACTGCTAGGTCATCAAACTCTTTGTCTGCGGGCGATAACTCCGGCCGCGCCTGTAAATACACAGGCAAATTCAGTTTCCGCGCGGCAACAAGCTTAGCATAGGTTGCTTTACCGCCGCTGTTTTTACTGACGATCACATCAATCTTATGCTCTGTTAATAACGCTAGTTCGTCCTCATAAGCAAAAGGACCAATGGCTTTTAACCACACCACTTTGTCCGGTAAGGGAAACTTGGCAGTCACAGCGGTGCGCCAGATTATATTGTCCATTTGGGGGTGAGCCGCTAAGGTCTGCAGCCATTCTTGTGTCATTTGTCCGGCACTTAACAATGGACGCTGGTAGTTAGCGAATGCAGACAACAAATCCTCTTCGCTTTGATAGAAATGCCAATCATCCCCCGTTTCCTGTTGCCATGCGGGGCGATGAAAACGCCAACAGGGTATGCCAACTTGCTGCGCCGCCAAGACGGCTTTGCTGCTCATGGTTTGCGCGTAAGGGTGAGTCACATCGACAATAGCATCTATGGCTTTACCTTGCTCTGCTTGGCTTTGTAAGTAGTTTACTAGACCGCCAAACTGGCTGAAGCCACCGACCAAAAGTTCACAATCCACTTGAGGAATCCGCACCAATCCCGCCAAACTGTAAATCACCTGAATACCGGATTGGTGTAAAGCATCGGCCAAGCGCCGCGCATCGGCGGTGCCGCCTAATAATAAGATACGCTTCATTCAGGCTTATCCTTAGCATCGTCCTTAGCAAAGCCCACAAACTGACCTTTTCGATCAATGGCCCACACTTCCAATGCAATGTGCTGGGGAATATAACGACGTGCAAAGTCCACCGCTTGAGCACACACTGCATCGGCTAAAGGTAGCTTCTCTTGCTGAGCAAAACTCAAGGCTTCAACACTGGTGTTGGCCCTTCGCATACGCTCTTGCAATTCTTCACTTGCCCCTAAAGTGGCTGCCAAAGCCGCCAACGCAGGTAAATCAATACTAGAAACACGACTGTTGAGATCCATATGCTGTTGCGCCAGTTTACTGATTTTGCCAAAACCGCCGCATAAACTCAGCTTAGTCAATTGTGGCTGTTGCGAATTTTCTACCTTACGAAGGTGTTTTAGCACGGCCCCAACAAAATCCCCCATTTCCAACAAAGCCATGTCGTCTAAGCCATAATACTGTTTGATGGCAGTTTCACTGGCATTACCTGTGGTGGCGGCCAGATGGGTCAAGCTATTGGCACGTGCTACATCGATGCCCTGATGAATAGACGCAATATAAGCTGCACAGGAAAAAGGTCGCACTATGCCAGTGGTGCCTAAAATGGACAACCCACCCTGAATGCCCAAACGCGGATTCATGGTTTTCAAGGCAATGGCGGCACCGTTTTCAATACCAACCGCCACCTTAAAGCCACCTTGATACTGGTAAGTCTCAGCAAAGCCCAATAAATGCTCCGTCATCATTTGACGTGGCACGGGATTAATCGCTGGCTCCCCAACCGCCAAGACCAATCCGGTTCGCGTCACTGTGCCGACACCATCTGCCGCGTAAAAATGCACACCGGGATCAGCGCACAAAGTCAGCTCCACAAAAATTCTCGCACCGTGGGTCACATCAGGGTCATCCCCTGCGTCTTTTATGGTACTGGTGCGAACACCATTGGCTATGACTTGATAAGATTCAATCACCAAATCAACCGATTTACCTTTGGGTAGCACAATACTGACCGTTTCATCTTGGCGCTGAGCAAATACGTATTGCGCCGCCGCCACGCAACAAGCGGTGGCGCAACTGCCTGTCGTCAGGCCAGTGCGCAGTGGTGCATTGTCTTCACCGCTTTCAGGCCACACTTTAGCAAGCCTCGTCCATGCTTGCCGAAGTGCCAAGAAAAACGTGCGCGATGGCTTCTGGATTAGATGGAAAGAACAAATGCAAATAGCTCGCCGTGAGTCCGCGCGTTTGGTAAATCGCCTCACCAGGGGCTGGGTGTCGTTGACGACGACCGTGAGCCACAGGCTCTGGTGTATTGGCGCTACGAGATCTGTGATGCGCATGGGCTCGCACTTCCCCTTGTGGCAACACAGCGGTTTGCATGCCTTGGCAACCTCGCTTACCGCGCATGGCACCTTGGCCGCTTAAAATCCCCAACATAGAATAAGTGTTCTCTTCTAAATCCGTCAGACTTTCCAAGCTATACAGCATACCGCCACATTCCGCTAAGATGCCTTTGCCCGATTGGAAAAAGGCTTGAATCGCCACCAGCATACTTTGATTCTCTGCTAACGCTTGCGCATGAAGTTCTGGGTATCCGCCTGGTAACCAAAGAGCATCGGCAGCGGGTAAGTCTTGATCATGCAAAGGCGAAAAGAACACATAATTAGCGCCTAACGAGGTTAGCGTCACCAAGTTGGCATCGTAAATAAAGCTGAAGGCTTCGTCTTTCGCAATGGCAATGGTTTTGCCTTGTAAAGATTGCGTTACCGAACGGGTCGAAAGACTTTTTTCACTGGGCGAAAACGCCACGGCTTTAGGTAAAGACAGCAAGGCATTATCTTCTGAAGACTCAAGCCATGACACGGCAGCATTAAATTTCTCTTCCAGCTCATGTGAGACTTCATGAGCCTGCACCAAGCCCAAATGGCGCTCAGGCAAGGTAACTTCTTCATCGCGCTTTAAACTGGCCAATAAAGGCAGATCACTGGGTAAGGCATCACGAATCAGTTGCGCGTGGCGTTCACTGCCACAACGGTTGGCAATCAAACCGGCGACCGTCACATCTTGACGAAAATGAGCCAAGCCGGTTGCCAATGCGGCTGCGGTTTGCGCCATGCCTTTTACATCCATCACG
This sequence comes from Marinomonas aquiplantarum, assembly GCF_003314975.1. Lineage (GTDB taxonomy): Bacteria > Pseudomonadota > Gammaproteobacteria > Pseudomonadales > Marinomonadaceae > Marinomonas > Marinomonas aquiplantarum. The sequence goes on along the minus strand of NZ_QNRF01000004.1, from coordinate 100,764 downwards.
ATGACCATAGGCAAACCAAAACGGGCAGCCAAATCCGCACTCGATGGCTCGCCATCAAACATGCCCATGGCGCCTTCAACCAAAATCAAATCCGCTTCTAAAGCCGCTTGATACAGTTTGTCTTGGCAGTAGTCTTCCCCTGCCATCCAGATATCTAACTGCTCGACAGGGTGCTGTGAAGCTTGCGCCAAGATTTGCGGATCCAAATAATCTGGCCCGGTTTTAAACACACGAACACGCTTACCTTGCTGAGTAAAATAACGTGCTAAGGCCGCGGTAATGGTGGTTTTGCCTTGATTTGACGCCGGTGCAGTCAAAAATAAAGCGGGGCAATGTGCCACAGAAGTTGTCATAGTTCGGTCTCAAACAAGGAATCTAAAGAAACATAATGGGCATTCAAGGATTGGGCAATGTCGCCACCTCGGCCGCGTTTAATCGCAGAGGCTTCGGTATCAATCAGGGCTAACGCTCCGGGTAAAATGACATCAGCCACGTCCGCTTGAGTGCGTCCATCGGTTAATAAATAGGTCTGGCTGTAAAGCTCAGGCTCTCTTCTATATTGTTGTTGTAAATAACTCTGCGCTTGCAGTAATGCATCTCGAAATGGCGTACCGCCACCAGCGGGCACCTCATCTAACCATTTAGCAATGTCTTTTGGTGCGCGGCCTCTGGACATCAGCTCACTGACACCGTCTTGCCCAAAACCCAAAACGGTTAAATGTTCACGGGCCAAATAGGCTTGTTGCGCTATGTCCAAAATCACCGCTTTGGCCTTAGCCAAGGTATTCTCTTGCAAGGTTGACGCTGAAGTGTCCAATAACACCAAATGCAGTACTGTTTGTCCGGTCTTCGCCGTTTTGAAACTCAAACTCTCAGGCGGCCATTGTTGTGGCTGACGAGCCACGCTGCGAAACCAATCCACACTTTGCGAAGTTTGCTGCGCATCATGACGATAACCGCCACGATGCGACCCTTTAGACTTTCCCGGCGTTACCTCGCGCAGGCTGTGACGGCTAGGATTCGTGACCTGCTTTGATGCGGACATAGGCACTCGAATGGCCTGATCCGCCGCCAGACTTTGTGGTGGCATACTGCCCCATTCTCCTTGGGCTTGTTCTGGATTGTCATCTTGTTCAGGCGCTTTATTTTGCTGAGATGACGATTGACCTTGGGAGGAATCAAGTTGTGGCGGTTTACTGGCTTCTGGGCGTCGTGAAGGCGGTGGTGTTGGCGCACTGACATCCTGACGACGATGAGCCAAGACTAATTCGGCTACCGCTTGTACATCTTCTAAAGTGACACTTTGTCGATTACGCCAAGCCGCATGAGTCATGGCCGCCCGAACCCAAACAATGTCTCCACGAACCCCATCAATATTGGCTTGCTGGCAAAGTTCAGCGATGTTAAAGCGCATTTCATCTGTACAACGTACTTGCTGTAACTTTTCTCGCGCCTGCAAAATACTCTGCTTTAGATTGCGTTGTTTGTATTTAAAGGCTTCACAAAATGCGCTTGGGTCTTGGTCAAATTCATCACGCAAACGCACAATTTGCACACGTTCTTCAATGCTGTATTGGTTACTAAGATTGACCATAAAACCAAATCTGTCTTTTAGCTGTGGACGCAATTCCCCTTCATCAGGGTTCATGGTGCCAACCAACAGAAATTTGGCTTCATGCTGATGACTCAAACCGTCACGCTCTACTCGATTGACGCCACTGGCCGACACGTCCAGTAATTGATCCACCAAATGATCCGCCAGCAGATTCACTTCATCCACATACAAGACGCCACCATGAGCTTCGCTTAACAAGCCTGGCTGAAAAGAAACTTGCTTGTCTTGCAACACTTGCTCTAAGTTCAGAGCCCCCAACAATCTGTCTTCGCTTGCGCCTAAGGGCAAAGTGGCAAATGGTACATCTCCTTCAGTAATAAAGGCTGGCATCACCCCCGCTAAACCTCGCGCTAACGTTGATTTAGCCGAACCTCGTGGACCGCTGATTAAGACACCACCAATCAAGGGGTTCACTGCATTGAGAAGCAAAGCCAATTTAAGTCGCTCTTGTCCAGCAATCGCGGTAAAAGGGAAGTCAGGTGTGCTATTTGATCTCATTCAACAGTCCGTGGGTTAGTGCAAGATTGTTACCTTGGTTGACCTTATCCGCAGGGTCAATTCCTGTCAAACGCAAAGCACTCAGTCGAGGGTGAAAATTCTACATCTAAGGGCATTTTACTGGTCGCTTTGGTAACGCTTAACCAGTTGCTCTACTAAACCAAAATCAAAGGCGTTAATCGCTTGCTGAAGACGGCGATAATCTTCGTCGATTAACTGGCCCTGTAATGCCACAAATGCAGCCTCGGCAGCCTCTACATCACCATTTTGCGCGGCGACTAATAATGGCTGCCAATCCGTCTCTTGCAACGCCTTTAAGTCGAATGATTGATCTGCTGTTACGACATGATTATCGGTTTTATTTGAATCCCTATAATGGCCATCAAATTGTGAAACGAACTGCACTTTCAAATGACGGGTTAAGGCGCGATAAATGTCTTCTATTTGATAAGGTTTGGCCACCACTTCCCAAAAGCCTTGATCTAACAACGCTCGTTGCTCATGTTCTAATGTCGATGCCGTGACAGCAATCACAGGGATGGCTTCTGCTCCCTCTTCTTGCTGTATTAAAGACAACAAATCCACTCCCGACTTTTTCGGCATGCGGATGTCTGTCATAACAATATCTGGTCGATGCAATCGAAAAGCTTGAATGGCTTCTTCACCATCTTCTGCCTCCATGATCTGGCAACCGGCTTTTTCAAGTAAAGACACCAAGATGTCACGTGACCAATCATCGTCCTCGGCGACCAATACCCTAATCGGATCATTGAGCCTCATTCCCATTGAAAACTCATCCGTTGGCAACTCATCATCAAGGGCATCTTCCACTAATAACAATGGCAAATCGACTAATATTTGCGTCCCCGCTCCAACGTTACTTTTGACACTAAGCTTGCCATCCATTAGCTTTATCAAGGTAGTAGATAACGTCAATCCAAGGCCAGTACCGCCGGATAACTCACCCGCCTTACCTTGCACAAAGGGCGTAAACAGATGCTCCATTAACTCTGGCTCAATCCCAGGGCCAGAATCTTCTATCAAAATATGAATACGTTCATGCTGGATAGCGACAGAGACACGGACATAGCCTTGTTGGGTAAATTTCACTGCGTTACCAACTAAGTTAGTCAGTATTTGGTGAAATTTAATCGGATCAGACCACACCATTTGCCGTTCCTGTAAGTCACAGGTCACTTGGAACGTCAGCCCCTTCGATTCAGCTTGGCCTTGCAGTAACTTACCAACTTGCTTGACCTCTTTACACAAGTCCATCTTTTGCTCTTGTAATACCAAACGGCCTGATTCAATTCGAGCAATGTCCAAAATATCATTAATGAGGTTTAATAAACGTTCTCCCGCGGAGGCAATCGCCACAAAACGATTTCGCGAGACACCTGTGAGGGCATTTTCTTCACTGATCAACTGCGCGTATCCAATGATGGCATTTAGCGGAGTTCGAATCTCATGACTCATGTTCGCCAAGAAATGACTCTTCGCTTGATTCGCCTGTTCCGCGGCTTCTTTTGCTTGCTCAAGTTGTTGTGAGACTTGTTTTTGCGTCGTAATATCACTCATGATGTTACCGACAAAAATCGAATCTCCCTGCTCATCTTTCAGAATAAAATAGATTTCATAAGTTGGGAAAACACGACCATCTAAGCTTTTCGCTCGCAACTCACCTTGCCACACCCCGTGCTCTCTCACATAAGGAATCACAGTTGTCTCAATATATTCGTGGATGGATTGCGGATAAAAATCCAGGTAATGGAATTGGCTCAGCTGTTTGTCGGTGATGTCTTCAGCCACTCCCAGCAGAGCACGAATGTATTTATTAAAGTAGCTTACTTGCCCTTCCAAACTGCCCATGGCAAAACCTTGCGCTGAGTTGTCTGCAAAGCTTTTGAACAGTTTAAGCTGATTGATCAGATCATGACGTTCTGTAATGTCTCGAGCAATACTCAAGGTGCCACGAAAATTAATTGCGGGCTCGATGACCGGCACACGATGAATTTCAAACAGTCTGTCTTCCTGTAAAGATTCCGAGTATCCCCAAGATTGATCTTGAATGGTTTGCCCTGACACTAAGGCCGATTGATCTCGCTGATGGTATATTTCACCAATATCATCAAGATTCAATTGAATATCGGTTTTACCCTGAACGTCCTCCGCTGGCATGCGATGAAAGTCAAAGAAAGCCTGATTACAATTCAAATAACGGCCTGCTTCGTCCTTATACCACACCACATCCGGCATATTATTCAATAACGTAGATAAAGTAAGCTCGCGCTGTTGTGCTTGCTCACGTGCCGCAATCAGCTCATTTTCTGTGTCCACCCAATAACCAATGTCTTCCATAATGCCCGCAATACTTTTGACGCCATAACGTGCATCACGACGTGCTACACGGCCACGAATTTCAATCCAGTATCGCTGCTGTATTGGGTTCAGCAACTGTAATCTGAGGGTAAATACTTTATGACTATCTGGGCCATTCTCGAGCATACGTTTTTGCCAATCCGTGAAGGTACACTTATCTTCCTCAGATAAGAGATCCAACCACTCTGACAGCCGTTTAGGTGTCTGGCTTTCCGCAAAACCCAATTGCAAGAAGAACTCGGAAGACATATACAGACGGTTGGTCGCAGGAAACCATTCCCACACACCACCTTTGGTGGCTAACACGGCTCTGGAATAACGGCGCTGCAGATGCTTAAAACGCAGTAAAGTAATGAGTTGAAAAATGGCAAACACCAGCAAGGTAGCCAAGAAGGCCGCTGCCAACAGGTAAAACAGCTCAGCGAATCCCATTAACGCGACTCTCCTTAGCAAATGCTTAAATAGATCTATGGATCACAGCTTTTCAGGCTTATGAAAATGGTAACCTTGGCCCCATTCCACACCCAATGAGGTCAATTGATCAACAATGGTTTGGTTTTCAACAAACTCTGCTACTACAGGTTTATTGAGCATTTTTGCCAGTTTGACGATGGAGTCTACCATACCAAAATGAATGTCATTGACGTGCATATCCTTAATGAACATGCCATCAATTTTGATCAAATCAAAAGGTAAGTCCATCAGGTAAGCGAAGGAGGAAAAGCCAGTCCCAAAATCGTCTAAGGCAATGCTGCAACCCTGTTCGTGCAATTTAGACATGAAGCGACGAGTGTCCGTGAAGTTATTCAACGCTTCCGTTTCCGTCACTTCAAAACAAAATTTACGTCCGTCTAATTGATATGTGTCTAACTGCTCAAGTATAAAATCTGAGAAATCCGCCTGACGAACAGACAAAGCAGACACATTAAGCGCCACTTGATCTACTTCATCCCATAGTTCGGTGCGTTCAGACAACTCTGCCATAGTATGTTGAATAACCCATCGATCAATCTTAGAGATGATGCCAAAGCGCTCAGCAGCACGAATAAAATCGTTCGGATAAATTAAGTTACCGCTCGCTTCGTCTCTTAAGCGCACCAAAATTTCGATTTTCTTTTTAGGTGCTTGCTGAACTAACGAGCACACTTGTTGGAAGTGCACTTCGAATAAGTCTTTTTCAAGGCCGTCAATAATACGCAGCCCCCAATTTAAATTGCCTCTGTGCTCTTCGTAAGCCAAATCTTGAGCATTGCGAATGACCCGAGAATGAATACCCGCTTTTTTACTGGAGTAGCAAACTTCATCTGCTAACATGACGACTTGCTCAAAAGACACCATATCCTCGGTGATCGGCATGGCAACCTGAGTCACGCTCATACGGAAATGACGATCGTCCCAAATAAACACAAAGTCTTCTAGCAATTGATTAAAGGCACGGAAAAACGACTCGACAGCAGGTACGCCACCATCACGTAAAACAATGACAAATTTATCGCCACTCAAACGGGCACCAAAATCGCTTTTAGGATCAATTACCCCGGTAATTAAGGCCGCTATTTGGTGTAACAATTCATCACCAGCGATGCAACCGCAAGAGTCATTAATCAAGCGAAATTCATTCACATCAATCATTATAAAGTACGGTACTTGTGTGGTTTGATCTGATTGCACGGTGGAAATTAACAGCGACACGTGCTCATCTAGAGCATCGCGGTTGTAGAGTTGAGTAACGAAGTCATGTTTAGCCAGGTACTTTAAGCGGTCCTGCATATAGCGACGCTCATTAACCTCTTTGCGTAAATTCCGATTAACTAGGTTCAAGTCCGCCGTACGTTCACGAACTTTGTCTTCAAGACTAGTGGTTAAGGCTTTCAGCTCATTAAGGAGTTGAAACTTTTCTAACTGGTGAGAGACCCGCGCACGCACTTCTTCCACTCGAAATGGTTTGCTAATGTAATCGTGGCCGCCGGCCTCAAAGCCTCGACTAATTTCGTCAGCTAAAGCCGTCACAAAAATGACAGGAAGATCTTTACCATTGGGAAGAGCTCGTATTCGTCGACAGGTTTCAAAACCATCGATACCACCCATCATGACATCCAACAGCACTAGACAGGGCTGGGTTCTTTCCAGCAATTCAAGCGCCCGCTCTCCTGAGTTAGCCACCAGCAACTGACAATCCAATGAAGAAATTACGTCTTTTAAAATACGTAAATTTTCCGGTACATCATCTACTATCAAAACCGTCGGAACAAAATCATCCATTAAAGACGCCACCTAGTCTGTCCAAAAAACCATCGATTTAAGTTACAAATAATACTCTTCTTCAATGTCCAATATCTACAGAAGTTACCAATCGAAACATGAAAGTAGCGTTGCATAAAAATATGAAATTAATACGAATTGCCTGCTTTATTCACGAAATTGCAAATTAATTCACCATTTACCTAAAACTCCCATACGCACAAAGTATGATTTCAGTTTATGATTAGACATCATCAGAATGGAATGGAATAAAAGCTAAGGAAGCTGATGCAACACTCTATTTTCACTTCTTTCGTTTTTCTGAATGCAATAAACACAAGGTGCCCCTTTACGAATGAGAATCACACTGAGACAGCTACAAATTTTTGAAGCCGTTGTCCATACCGGTTCAGTCACCGCGGCAGCGGATATGGTGTCAATCAGCCAACCTGCTGCCAGCCAAGCGTTGAGAGAGTTAGAAGCGTTACTTGGTCGACCTTTATTTCGTCGTCATGGTAAACGCCTGCAAATCACCCCTCAAGCAAGGCACCTTTTGCCACAAGCCAGGTCAGTGTTGAGTCAGATAGAACAAATTGAAAGCATGGGAAATGAAGATGAATTAAGTGGCTCTCTTCACTTAGCAGCCAGCGTCAGCGTCGGTAATTATTTATTACCAAAGCAGATGTCGAGCTTTAAGCAACAGCATCCGAACATTCGTTTCAATCTCGATATTGGCAATACGCAAAGCGTCATTCAACAGCTGTTAACAGGGAAGGCCGAAGTCGGCTTCATTGAAGGGTATTGCCAGCACGCTGAGCTAATGACTCAAGTCTGGTTACAAGACGAACTTGTGGTGTTTGGCTCTACCAAAGAAGATCGCCCGGAAATGCTTTCGTGGGACGATTTGAAACAAGCAAATTGGGTGATGCGTGAGTCCGGCTCAGGCACACGCAATATTCTCGAACAAGCCACTGGCGCGGAAATTCCGCAATTAAATGTGGTGCTATCCTTGGCGCACATGGAAGCAGTAAAACAAGCGGTGATTCATCAAATGGGCTTAGGCTGTTTGTCTCGTATGGCAATTTCGCAAGAATTAAACGCAGGTTTAATCAGGCTGTACCAAACCCCATTAAAATTAAATCGCAATTTATTAATCGTTACCCCAAGAAATACGGCGTTAACGCAAAATGCACAACGTTTTATTGACCTTTGTCGCGCCATTCCAGCGCTAACAAATGTGTAACAGCCATAACAACGGATTCAATAATTAAACTCCTATGAATATTAATAAGATCGACCTGAACCTGCTGATTTACCTCGATGTACTATTAAGAGAATGCAATGTGACAAGGTCAGCCAACAAGCTCAATATTACTCAGCCAGCCATGAGTAATGGTCTTAAACGTCTTCGTGATTTATTAAATGACCCATTATTGGTGCGCACTAGCGAAGGCATGAAGCCGACCGAAAAAGCGTTACGACTTCAACCCATCGTCCGCAAAGTTTTACTGGACTTAGAAGAAGCCTTACAGCCTGAAGCCGACTTCAACGAAAGCACCAGTACCCGCGTCTTTCGCATTATGGCAAGTGACTATGCTGCCTCTACTGTTATCCCACGTTTGCTCAACCGCCTACGTGAATATGCGCCAGGTATTACACTCGATATCATGACTCCAAGCGATGTGACCTTTCACGACGTAGAAGCCGGCAAAATAGACATGGCTATCAACCGCTTTGAAGAATTACCACAATCCTTCCACCAAAAAAGCGTTTGGCTCGATACTTTCGTTTGTATGATGAGTGTAGACAACCCGATTAAAGACGAATTCGACTTGGAGGCTTACTTAAAAGCCCAGCACATTTGGGTGAGTAAAACGGGCTTTGGTATTGGCGTCGGCATGGACCCAACCGATGTACAGAAACTGGGTTGGGTTGACGAAGCCTTACAAGCCATTGAACGTAAACGCAGTATTCGTGTCTTTACTCGCAGTTATCACACGGCGATGCACCTTGCTCTAGAACAAGACTTGATTGCTACGTTGCCGAAAAAAGTCGCCATGGTGAACAAGAAAAACCCAGATTTGGTGATTTTAGAGCCACCCTTCGATATCCCCAAAATCGAGCTAAAAATGATATGGAGCCCATTATTGCATCATGATGCAAGTCACATATGGTTTAGACGGCAGGTGATTGATGTGGCCAATGAATTTAACGCTCAAGCCAGTAAAAAATAAACGCCAAAGTAATATGCAGAAAGTACCCTATGCTTAAATTGTCAAACATTCATCATGTTGCCATCATCTGTTCAGATTATGCTGTTTCTAAACACTTTTATCATCAGATATTAGGTCTAAAGATTATTCGTGAAACCTACCGAGAAAATCGCCAGTCTTACAAGCTTGATCTGGCAATTAATGACAGCTCGCAAATCGAACTTTTTTCCTTTCCTAATCCGCCTGCTCGCCCCTCAAGGCCAGAAGCCCAAGGCTTACGTCATTTGGCCTTTGCCGTAGAAAACTTAGACGACAGCATCGATTACTTACAGCAACAAGGTGTCGCAACAGAACCGGTTCGAGTCGATGAACTGACCGGTAAACGCTTCACTTTTTTTGCCGATCCAGACGAGCTACCGCTTGAACTCTACGAAGTCATCTAAGCTAAGCCTCAGGCAATAAAAAAGCGCACATCAAATGATGTACGCTTTTATTAGATTATCGCTTTATACAAGCACAATCTTATAGAGATTTAGCACTCTCAGCTAGGTAAGAAGCCACACCTTCTGGTGATGTTTCCATGCCTTTATCGCCTTTATTCCAACCTGCAGGGCAAACTTGACCATTTTCTTCAAAGAATTGAAGCGCATCAACAACACGAACAAGCTCATCCATGTTACGACCGATAGGCTCATCGTTTACAACCTGTGAACGCACAATGCCTTTTTGGTCAATTACGAAAGACGCACGCATTGCTACGCCTGCAGGGTAGTAAGAGTCACCACCTTCAGATTCGATACCGTATGCTTTGGCAATTTCGTGATCCATATCCGCAGCAAGGGTGTACTCGACAGCACCAATACCACCCTGATCTACAGGTGTGTTACGCCAAGCGTTGTGAGTGAAATGTGAATCGATAGACACACCAATCACTTCTACACCCATTTCACGGAATTTTTCCATACGGTGAGACATAGCAATGATTTCAGACGGGCAAACGAATGTGAAATCCAATGGGTAGAAGAATACGATCGCGTATTTACCCTTGATGGTTTCTGCTAAGTTGAAAGAATCAACGATCTGGCCATCCGCAAGTACGGCTGGAACAGTAAAATCTGGTGCTTTTTTTCCGACTAAAATAGACATGTTAAGCGTCTCCTTTGATTTGCTTAGTTTGAATCTTTATTTGGTATTCTCTGAATATAGGTGCTTATTCTTCAGACTCACCAACAGCATTTTTGATTAATTCTTGTAACTCACCATTACCGGCCATCTCAACGATAATGTCACAACCGCCAACCAGCTCGCCTTTTACCCATAATTGAGGGAATGTTGGCCAATTCGCGAATTTTGGTAACTCAGCGCGAATGTCTGGATTGTCTAGAATGTTCACAAAAGCAAAACGCTCGCCACAAGACATCAGGGCTTGAACCGCTTGTGAGGAAAAACCACACTGTGGTGCACGAGGATTCCCCTTCATGTACAACAAAATATCGTTATTGCTAATCTGCTCTTTAATTGTTTCGATTGTGTTACTCACGCTAAAAACCTCGCTTTTTTGCTATACCAATCGGGACTTTAATTTGGCTCAATGAAGCGGCCGATAAAAGTCGTTGTCGATTGCTCTTTAAAGTTGCATCAGTTTATGAGGTCTAATAGGCAATTTACAACCCCATAATCCGGCTTTCGTTACACATTATCCCATCAAAGCCCCTTTACTCACATAGTCTAGTGTATTAAATTGGTCGATTCCCTTTTCAAAAGACAATTAAGGAGTCATCACGTGTCGCCAAGACATTTTCTTACTCTGAAGGATCTATCCTCCGATGAGTTAAAACAATTACTATTACGGGCTTCTGAGCTTAAGAAAATTCATCGTGAAGGCACTTTATTTCAACCCTTAAAAAACCGTGTATTGGCGATGATCTTTGAAAAGTCATCGACTCGAACTCGAGTATCTTTTGAAGCTGGTATGGCGCAATTTGGTGGCCACGCCCTGTTCTTGTCACCAAGAGATACCCAATTGGGTCGTGGTGAACCGGTAGAAGACAGCGCACGGGTTATCTCCAGTATGGTTGATGCGGTCATGATTCGTACATTTGATCACAAGACAGTAGAAACCTTCGCTAAATACTCTTCCGTTCCTGTGATCAACGCATTAACGGATGATTACCACCCTTGCCAGCTATTGGCCGACATGCAAACCTACCAAGAACATCGAGGCTCAATCGAAGGTAAGAAAGTCGTTTGGGTTGGCGATGGCAACAATATGTGTAACTCCTACATAAACGCCGCCGCTTTATTAGACTTTCAACTGGTTGTCGCTTGCCCTAAAGGTTACGAGCCTAGCGCAGAATTGGTGGCAGAGCATCAGGATCGCGTCACTATTCTTCATGACGCACACCAAGCAGCCACCGATGCTGATTTGATCGTGACCGATGTGTTTGCTTCTATGGGGCAAGAAGACGAGCAAGAGCAACGCTTAAAAGATTTCGATGGCTTTCAGGTCAACGCGGATTTGATGTCAAAAGCGAACTCAGATGCCCTTTTCATGCATTGTTTACCAGCTCATAGAGGCGAAGAAGTCTCAGCTGAAGTCTTAGACCATCCAGACTCAGTTGTTTGGGATGAGGCTGAAAATCGACTGCATGCTCAAAAAGCATTACTTGAATTTTTAATCCGTCACTAAGACAATAGACAAGCTCGTTCCCATATTGATGTGAACGGGCTTTTTTACATTTCAAGTATTGAATAAAACTCATCTATAGTGAACTACCATGAGCATCATTGAAGTTAGGCATTTAAAAACACTCACCGCACTGAGAGAAACAGGCAGCTTAGTGGAAGCCGCAGAGCGAGTTCATTTAACTCAATCCGCTCTCTCACATCAGTTAAAAGACCTAGAAGAAAAGCTTGGATGCCCACTTTTTATTCGTAAAACCAAACCGGTTCGCTTTACCAGCGCAGGTCTGCGCTTGCTGCAATTGGCAGACGATGTATTGGTATCATTCCGTTCTGCTCAACGCGACATTCAACGCTTTGCCGAAGGTGAAAGCGGCCGTTTGCACATCGCGATCGAATGTCATAGTTGCTATGAATGGTTAATGCCAACCATTGATCACTTCCGCGAACACTGGCCAGATGTGGAACTTGATTTGTCCACAGCATTTGGTTTTATGCCGCTGCCTGCGCTCGCACGTGGGGATTTGGATTTGGTTGTCACCTCTGATCCACAAGACCTACCCAATATCGAATACATTCCTTTGTTTCAATACGAATCTCAAGTCGCCTTGTCACGTCATCACGCTCTTGCTAAAAAAGACTTTCTAGTGCCAGAAGACTTTCTCGAGGAAACACTGATTAGCTACCCTGTTGAGTCTGAGAGATTGGACATATTCAAGCATTTCCTCAACCCAGCAGGAATGGCACCGGCGAAGATACGCCACAGTGAATTGACCTTAATGATGATGCAATTAGTCGCCAGCGGTCGAGGCGTATGCTGTTTACCAAACTGGGCTCTAACCGAATACACCAATCGTCAGTACGTAATCACTAAGTCGCTGGGCGAAGAAGGTGTTTGGTGCAAACTCTATTTGGCAATCCGTAAAGATCAAAGAGAAAACGCCTACATGGAAGATTTAATTAATACGGCTTCTAAGACATGCTTTAAGAATTTGAAAGGCATTTTAGCGCCAGAGCTATAACAACCAAGCAACAATGGGGAAGTCAGCATTAAGACAAGGTTGTTTGATGCTGACTGCGTGACCAGATTAAACTGAATTTTGCACCGCCTGATTCACTGGCATCAATCAATACTGCGCCACCATGCCAAAATGCAATACGCTGTACAATAGCTAAACCAAGTCCGTAACCACCAGAAGCGCGCGTTCGGCTGTTGTCCAAACGCTGAAATGGAATAAACACTTTATCTCTGTCTTCAAACGCGATTCCTGGGCCATCATCTTCAATGTCAACTTGCCAACGTTCAGAGTCTTGCGAAAAGGTGATGGTGATCTTACCTGCTGCGTATTTGGCTGCATTCAAAATCAAGTTTTGTAGCGCTCGATTCAAATGGTGCTCGTCCGCTACCACAAGGTCATTTTCATCCATTCGGACTTCTACTTCCAAGTGTTTTAATAATGGATTGTTATGCTGCAAAATTCCGTCAATAAGGTCCGTCATGGCAATTTCATTGAAGTTTAATGCCAACGAGCCGTCTTCCAACTTACCATAAGTTAACACCTCATCAACCAATGTGTTTAGCTCTTCCACATCCCCTTCTAAGGCTTCAACGGTGGTGGCAACGTCTTCATCCACTTCATCTTTCATCACTTCTAACCCAAAACGAAGACGAGCAATCGGCGTTCTTAACTCATGAGAAATGGCATTAATCATTTCACGCTGAACTTTTAACAGGCGCTGAATATGAGAAGACATGGAGTCAAAGGAATAAGCTAGCTCTTTTAAAGTACCACTGCTATCAGGAATGCCTTTTGGTAAACCGCTGCGACCACGAGCAATTTGCCGTGTAATACTTTCAAAGGTTTTCCGCTTAAAATCGAGAGTCAGTAACTCACGCCAAATCAGCACCAGCATAATAGCCATACCAATGCCAGAAACAGCGACAACCGTAAAAGTTAAAGAAATATAATCTCTGTCTGCCGCCGATAAATACACAGGCTCTGGGGCTTCTGCATCCTTCCAGATAAAGCCGTATTCGCTGTAAATACCATGAATTCGTGCCACACCAGTAAGCTCAGCAGTCACTTGCTGCGTTGAAGGCACCATGGAGACACTAGACATGCTTTCGAATAGGGCTTTTTTGTCTTGATAAGAAAACAGATCCGCAAAAATAAACTGGTCCAGCAAAGGCTCAATTCTGAAGATAAACGGCCCTGCTTTCGTGCGACCAATGAGAAGAGGTGTTTCAACAGGACCAAGCGCGACTTGGTAGCTACCATCAGGCAATTTCAACCAGCTTTTGCTTTTAAGTAAAGACGTGATTTCATCAACGCTAAAGCGTTCGGAAGGCCGTACTGTCCAGTCAAAGCGAGAACTGGGTAGATCTCGACTTACACCGGACAGGAAGAGTACCGCACTGAGCTCTGCATCCACAGAAAGTAGCTGCTCAGTCCGCGTGGTCTCGTAACGAATTTGCGTGAATTCCATGACAGCAAAACAAGCTGCTACGACCAAGACACCACCAATAATGAGGTGTCGATAAAGTCGCCACATTTCTTCACGCATAAAAGCCTTATACTTCTTTTACGAATAAATAACCTTTACTACGAATGGTCTTTATTCGGCGGGGATGAATCGGGTCATCACCAATTTTTGAACGAATACGTGAAATACGAACATCGACTGAGCGATCTTGGCCATCGTATTCAATACCACGTAATTCACCGAAGATTTCCTCACGACTCAGGATTCGACCAGCACTGCTCGCCAATAACCAAAGGAGATCAAATTCCGCACTGGTGAGTTCCACTTCTTCATTCGACAACCAAGCTTCACGACGAGAGTTATCAATTTTCAGTGGACCAAAAACCAGATTCTGCTCTTCTTTCGTGGCATCAATGGTCAGATCAACATCTTGCGTGCTTCGACGAAGCAAAGATTGGACTCGTGCTAGTAAGACACGCGGCTTCGCTGGCTTGGATACGTAATCATCTGCGCCAATTTCTAAGCCAAGAATCTGATCCACATCGTCACTGCGTGCGGTCAACATCAAAATTGGCCCCTTGTATTCATTACGAACACTACGGCATACCGTAAAACCGTCTGCACCTGGTAGCATCAAATCCAAAATAACAAGGGAAGGTTGTTCATTCACAATTCGACTAATGGCTTTACGGCCATCAGGCTCAACGCTCACATTAAAACCATTTTTTTGTAAATATTCTTGGGTGAGCGAGGCCAAGCGCTCATCATCCTCAACAATCAGAATTGTTTGGTCTTCATTCACACTCATGGGCAGTCCTCGTCCAATTTCTGCTTTAGTTTTAATTACTTATAAATCAACAAGCTTAACTTCAATCTACTAGAAGATCTTGAATTTGTCTAACTCTGTCACGATTAATTCCAAAATCAGAATAACCAACACGTGATGCCGATCGAATATGTACAACACTGTCGCTTTTCGGTAAATAAAACTCAACATCATCAATATAGCCGACAATGTCACTTTCTACCTCAAAGTGCGCATAACCTAGCGAATGATCAACTAATTTAGCACCTTGTCGCAGCATATAAGCTTCAATTCTTAGCTGCACATCTTGACGACGACCGGAATACACCAGAGGCTCTGCAAAGTGAGCCTCATCGGTTTGGTCTGCTTGGGTGGAAACACAATTTGGAGCGCCGGAACAAAGCTTCAACTGTCCATTTGTAACGCCTAATCCTTCTGGCATCTGATTGTTCATTTTGACGTAAACAAAAAAGCCTGCGAGCAATACTACTACCAACAAAATCATCCAGCGAACCATGCTTATTCTATCTCCAACCGTGACGGGTATTTATCGAAATGATCTTTTGCCAGGCTTTTTCGGCTTAAACTCTGGTTTTTCACTTGATTGCCAATCAAAGCCTTTGGCACGACGAGCACCACCTGCCGTCGCTTTATTCTTGTTACGCTTCATGTCCAGCTTTTGCTGCTGAGTCTTAGGCTGAGTTGATGTAGATGGTAAATCGACCAGATCGCATAACGCGTTCACTTCATCGTTTTCCATCTCAACCCAACGACCAACCTTTGCTTTCGACGGTAAGAAAACCGGACCAAAACGAACACGTTTCAAACGGTTTACTTTCACACCTTGAGACTCCCAAAGGCGACGAACCTCTCGGTTACGACCTTCCATCAGGCAAACATAAAACCAATGGTTAATGCCTTCACCACCACCGTCGACGATATCGGTGAATTTTGCCGGACCATCTTCAAGGTTCACACCTTTTTTAAGATTGTCTAAATTTTCATCCGTCACCTCTCCCATCACTCGCACCAAGTATTCTCGGTCGATTTCAGTGGAAGGGTGCATCAAGCGATTGGCCAACTCGCCATCCGTTGTAAACAACAACAGACCAGAAGTATTAATGTCTAATCGGCCAACGGCAATCCAGCGCTCACCACGTAATTTAGGCAGCTTTTCAAATACGGTTGTGCGACCTTCTGGATCTTTACGGGTACAAACTTCGCCTTCTGGTTTGTTGTAAATGATGACTCGACGATTAGCACCGGCTTCTGTCGCCACAATGGCATAACCATCAATAGTAATAGAATCCGTGATACTGACGCGATCACCCAGAGTCGCGACTTCGCCATTGACCATGACGCGACCTTCGCGAATACGATTTTCCATTTCACGTCGAGAACCTTGTCCTGCACGCGCTAATACTTTCTGTAACTTTTCGTCCATTACGAACCTCTTTTGGGGAATGCTTCTCAGCAACCTATGTCAACAAAATTCAATACTTAATACCCTGTATTATAGGCCAGACAAACAGGGCCTAACAGCTGAAAATACAACAATTTACGTAAATGGTGCTGGATCACCTGCTCCGACTCGAATGACCTCAATATTATCGGCCTCCATTGCTACCACTGTGGTTGGTTGGAAGCCACAAAAACCACCATCAATCACTAAATCTAGAGCATGTTCCAAAGTATCGCGAATATCATACGGATCCGTCATAGGGTCCGTTTCACCAGGTAAGATCAAAGACGAGCTCATAATCGGCTCACCCAATTCCTCTAACAAAGCAGAGACAATGCGATTATTTGGTACACGAATACCAATGGTTTTACGTTTTGGATGCAATAAACGTCTTGGCACTTCGGAAGTTGCCGAAAAAATAAAGGTGTAAGGGCCTGGCGTATTACTTTTTAGCAATCGATATAAACGATTATCAAAACGAGCATAGGTCGAAATTTCAGATAAATCTCGACACACTAGGGTAAAGTTGTGTTTGTCGTCTAAGCGCCGAATGGCACGTATTCTGTCCAACGCCGATTTATCTCCTAGGTGACAACCCAAGGAGTAGCCACAATCCGTTGGATACGCAATCACACCACCTTGACGAATCACTTCTGCCGCTTGTTTTATCAAGCGAACTTGTGGATTCTCTGGATGTATTTGAAAAAATTGACTCATACTTCTCTCCACCTCAAATAAGAGGTTGTGCTGCCCTGATAATGCTCAATGCCAATGCTGCCAAACCAAATCCACCTGACTTTCATGAATTTGAGTAAACTTACCGACCTGCATCCAAGGACCAAAAGGCCCATGATAGTCACTGCCTGCAGAGGCTTTTAAACCAAAGGTTGTGGATAAGGATTCTAATAGACGAACATGATCCGGACGTTCATTCCCGGAAGCCACTTCTATACCAGTTCCCCCCCACTTACTAAAATCCCCTAATAAGCGTCGTAACTTGGTGACTGTTAATGGGTAACGTTTTGGATGCGCCAAGATCAGCTCCATCCCCTGTTCAGCCAACGCCCCTAAGACATCCTCAAGTTCTGGCCAAACATCCCTTAATTTGCCTAAACGCTTATTACCTAAATAACGATCAAACGCTTTATTGGCGTCCTTCACAAGCCCTTTTTCCACCAACAACTGAGCAAAATGCGGCCGCCCTAATTGGCTCTCTCCTGCAAGCGTGCTCGCTTCATCAAATAAGTCCGGCAAGCCTTGTTTTACCAACAAATCCGCAATGCGTCGTGCTCTGTCCAAGCGAATGCTTTGATTTTGTTTCACTATCGCTTGTAACGCTGAATTATCATCACTGAAATTTAAAGCCACCATGTGTAAGGGAATGCCATTCCACTGGGTCGATAATTCCACACCATTGATAAAGCTTAGCTCATGCTCTGCCGCTCGTTGGCGCGCTTCACTTAAACCATCTAAGGTGTCGTGATCAGTCAACGCAAATAAACTCACTTTTTGCTCAGCCGCCAAATCAATTAATTGTGTCGGTGAAAGCTTGCCATCGGAACGTGTGGAATGGGTATGTAAATCGACTTTTCGGTAACTCGCAGCTTCTGGCATAGACGGACTGTTCTTTAAAAGGAATGATGGTTATTATAAGCCAGCATACATAAATTGGTTTTTATATGAAATTACTATTCGACTTTCTTCCCATTGTTATCTTTTTTGTTGTCTACAAAATGACAGGCGACATCATTTTAGCGACCGCCGTCTTAATTCCGGCAACCCTTCTGCAAGTTGGCTACACTTGGCTAAAACACAAAACGGTGGAAAAAATGCACCTGGTGTCCTTAGCCCTGGTTGTGCTTCTTGGGGGCGCCACCGTTCTCATGGGCGATGGCGATTTTATTAAGTGGAAGCCCACCATAGTGAATGGATTATTTGCCATCGTGTTTTTTGGCAGCCAGTTCATTGGCAACAAAAACATCATTCAACGCATGATGGGAGACAAATTGGATTTACCCTTTAAGGTTTGGCGCACCCTAAACCTCGCTTGGGTTGGCTTCTTCATTGTATCTGGTGTGACCAACCTCTATGTGGCCTTCAATTTCAGTGAAGACATTTGGGTAGACTTTAAACTCTTCGGCCTTTTGGGGATGACGGTGGTATTTATTATCCTGCAAGGCATTTACTTGTCATCACACTTACAAAATAAGGAATAACCATGCTGTACTCCATTGTTGGGCAAGACGTTGCTAACAGTTTAAGTGCACGTCAATCGGTACGTCCTGCTCATCTTGAGCGCTTAGAAGCTTTGCAGAAAGAAGGTCGATTGGTATTGGCCGGCCCGAATCCTGCGATTGAATCCGATAACCCGAGAGAAGCAGGCTTCACTGGCAGTATCATTATTGCTGAGTTTACTGACCTAGAAGCAGCAAAATCGTGGGCCGAAGCCGACCCTTATGTGGCGGCGGGCGTCTATCAGTCAGTTGAAGTCAAACCTTTCAAGCAGGTTTTTCCGAACTGACCATCCCTATGCTTTAATAGCCATAGAGATTCAAATAAAAAAGCGAAGAGACTCATCTTCGCTTTTTTATGCCTAAGATTCAGTATTAAGAGGCTTCTTATCTTTTACGTCTGAATGACCAAGATCTCGCTCTGGATCAATCACATCCCGCAATCTTTGCTTAAGCACTTTGGCTTCTGGAAACCCCTCTTCCGCTTTACGACACCAAATTTCTTCACCGTTTACTCTGACTTTAAAAATACCACCTTGACTCGGCAACAAGGTCACACTTTTGATATCATCATCAAACGTTGTCAGCAGCTCTTGTGCTAACCAAGCCGCGCGCAACATCCAACGACATAAAGTACAATATTCAATTTCAACCACTGCCGTTCGCATTTGCTTTCTCCAACAAGTAAATAAATGGCCATACAGACAAACGCCTCATGTTTAGAGGCCAAACCTAAAAGGAAACCGTTTCATGCGCCACCTTATTTTGACTGCCCTCGCCTTACTGGCTTTCAGCACCCAAACTCACGCGACACAAGTGGATATTGTAACGTCACAGGGCACAATTCGAGTAGATTTAAATGAGCAAGCCGCACCCAAAACGGTGGCCAATTTTTTGCGCTACGTGGATGAAGGCTTTTACAACGACACCATTTTCCATCGTGTTATGCGTGGCTTTATGATTCAAGGTGGTGGTTTTACCCAAGACATGGGGCGCAAATCCACCCACAAAGCCGTTGCTTATGAAGGCGACAATGGCCTTGCTAATAATCGTGGCACCTTGGCTATGGCGAGAACACAAGATCCAAACAGTGCCACTTCACAATTCTTTATCAATCAAGTGGATAACCATTTTCTGAATCACGGTGCGCGTGGCGGTGCAGGCTATACCGTTTTTGGCTCTGTGCTAGCAGGTATGGAGGTGGTTGATGAGATCGCCGCAAGCAATACCCGTAAAGTAGGTCCTTATGAAAATGTCCCTAGCACACCGGTTATGATCGAGAGCATCAAACGTGTTGAATAGTTATCGCCTTGATTCTCCAAAGCTGGATTGGAGCGCAGAAGGTGCGCCCATATCCAGTGAATTTGATGATGTCTACTTCGATCGAGAGTCCGGCTTAGAAGAGACCCGATATGTATTCTTAAAGCATAATCATTTGCCCGAACGTTGGTCAGCCATGACACAAGGTCATTTTGTGATTGCAGAAACTGGTTTTGGCACAGGGTTAAATTTTCTATGCGCTTGGCAAAGTTTTATCGAAAACGCGCCGAACGATAGACAACTGCATTTCATCTCAGTTGAAAAGTTTCCCATGAGCAAAGATGCCTTGCGCTCTGCACTCAAAATGTGGCCATCATTACAGACTTATAGTGACGAGCTTATTGCCGCGTATCCTGAGCTTTGTCATGGTTTACACCGTATTCAGCTCGCCCAAGGTCGAATCCAACTTTCCTTATGGTTTGGTGAAGCTGAAGACGGTTTTACAGCCCTTGACGCCGATGTGGACGCCTGGTTTCTAGATGGCTTCGCACCGAGTAAAAACCCTGAAATGTGGAGTGACAAACTCTTCCATCACATTCATCGTCTGAGTCATCAAGGCACTACTTTCGCCACCTTTACCGCCGCCGGCATTGTCCGCAGAGGCCTTCAAAATGTGGGTTTTGAGGTCAATAAAGTAAAAGGGTTTGGTCATAAAAGAGAAATGGCCATTGGCCAACTCCCTCATTCCACCTCGTTACCAGAACGCATGTCACAAGGCCAAGCTTGGTTTAATGTCAGACCCAGCAAACCCAGCCACATTACCAAAGTCTTAGTGGTTGGCTCAGGTTTAGCTGGAGCCAATACCGCCCGCGCTCTAGCAGAACAGGGTGTGAAAGTAATCGTATGGGAACAGGATAATCAGGTCGCTAATCGGGCTTCAGGTAATCCTCAAGGCATGCTCTATCCCAAATTGGCTTCTCAGGATACGCCTGTGAATCGCTTTTATCTCAGTGCTTTTTTACACGCTACACGACACTATCAACAGCTGGATCAAAAGAACGCCTTTTGGGGGAATTGTGGGTTAACGCAAATCCCAAAAAACGACCAAGAAAAGCAACGATTTAAGAAACTGCTCGACGGCAAACTTTACCCAGAGTCAGTGCTACAAACCTCTAAAGACAGAGACGGTAGCCTTTATCTGCCTTTATCTGGCTGGGTAGCACCAAACCCTTTGTGTCAAACCCTGCTCGATCATCCAAATATTACAGTACAACTAAATACCCGTTTAGAAGAATTGGTTGCCGTAACGGATCAAGCCAAACTCGATCTGGGTGAGCGATGGATCGCGAAACATAAAGACAATAACGATGTCTTCTCTCATGTGGTGGTTTGCACAGCGAATGACACGGACAAAATTGCCGCCATTCCAGCCACACCGGCTTACGCCATTCGAGGTCAAGTTGCCAACATCGCCCTACCTAAAGCACAACAAAGTTGTTTGCAGGCCATTGAGCATGACGAGCCTCTACAACTAGACAAGGTGTTGTGTGAGTTTGGCTATGTTTCACCGCCACTAAACAATAAAGTCCATTTTGGCTCAACATACGATTTGAATGATCAAGACCAAACCGTTCGTATTGAAGGGCATCAACGAAATATCAAAATATTAGAAAGCTTATTGAACTTACCCAGCGAGACCTTTAGCCCAGAAGACTGTGAAGGTCGCGTCTCGTTTCGTTGCGCAGTACCGGATTACACGCCAATTATTGGCCCTGTTCAATCGCCACAAGCGCTGCGACAACATTATGGTCAATTAAGTCGAAATGCGAAATGGCAATGCAACGACATTGCCGAACAAGCCAGTCAGCTGTATATAAACATAGGCCACGGTTCCCGAGGCTTAGTCTCTACACCTCTGAGTGGTCAATACTTGGCAAGTTTAATTTTGGGGACACCTTCGCCATTGGAGCAAAAGGTCAGCCATATATTGCACCCTAGCCGCTTTTTGATTCGTGAAATGAAGCGCAGTCAATAACATTAAAAAGCCTCACTTTGCTTCTTGATCAAGGCTAGCCTTAGAGGAAGTAAAAGTTGAGGCTTTTTTATGGGTGGTCAATTTTTTTTAAGATTCAAACAGCTCGCAAGCACTCGGAATCAAATCAGCAAAACGATTCGCTGTCTGTGGACGCATGACAATTTCATTGAGGTTAGGCGACAGGGTTTGCAACGTTTTACTGAGTTGTTGCAAACTCGGATTCATTGGTTCATAAGGGTATTCGTGATCCTGTAAACTCAGCTTATGCAACTCGTCTAACTCGTCTTGCAAGATGGATTTCATGGCAAAAAAACGATCTTTTTGATCGATATTATTGGTTTCCCAATACGCATCTGAAAAACAGGCATTTAGTTCATAAAATATGTGCAATGCATCAGCAACATTTTTTTTAGTCATATTATCTCCAACTTTGTTGAGCAATCTAACACTTGCCCCTTGTAATGTTTAACCCTAACCTTATAACCTACATTCTAAACTTGAATTAATATAGGTGAATACCCCTTGAGCGCATCAATGAGTCATGCTGTGACATCTGACAATTTATGGCAATCTTTACAGGCTGAAGCTAAAAAGCTAGCCCAAGATGAACCCATCCTGGCCAGTTATTTTAACACGACCATATTACGTCATGACTCTTTGTGTTCCGCGTTAAGCTTTTTGCTCGCCAGCAAGTTAGACAGTATTTCCATTCCCGCCATGGTGTTACGAGAAGTTTTCGAAGAAGCCATGGCCGACACTCACTCTGGCATTGTCCGCTGCATCGAGCAAGACATTTTGGCGATTAATGAACGTGATGCCGCTTGCGACGGCTTCACTACGCCACTGTTATTTTTTAAGGGCTTCCACGCTTTGCAAACCTATCGAGTGGCAAACTGGCTATGGAAAAATAATAGAAGAAGCTTGGCATTATATCTACAAGGCCAAATGTCGATGGCATTCAGTGTCGACATTCACCCTGCAGCCACCATAGGCTGCGGTGTCATGCTTGACCACGCCACAGGCTTGGTCGTCGGTGAAACCTGTGTCATTGAAGACAATGTGTCGATCTTACAATCGGTTACCCTCGGCGGTACTGGTAAAGAGCATGGCGACCGTCATCCGAAAATACGCTCAGGCGTGCTGATCGGCGCAGGCGCGAAAATTCTTGGCAACATTGAGGTCGGTGAAGGCGCGAAAGTGGGCGCTGGTAGTGTAGTGTTAGAACCTGTTGAACACCACACCACAGTCGCTGGTGTTCCTGCCAAAGTGGTCGGTCGAAATACAGAAGAAGAGCCGGCTCTGGTAATGGACCATAACATCAACCATTGCTTGCGAGATTGTGACAAAACAACCTCTTAAAGTTTGACAAAACTCCTCTTAAAAACAATCACGACCTCACATGAGGTCGTGATTTCCTATAGCTGATTTAGATACCATAGTGATGGTTTCGCTTTCTGTATCAAATAACAATACCGCCTCACCGGTTTGCAATGCTCGTAACGCTTGCTCACGCTTCTGAAGCGCCGACAACTCATAATTTCCGTAATCGGTCCCATCTCTAGAGACTATGTCATCCAGAATATTTTCCAGTGTTTCTTTGGTCAGTGAATCATAAGGAATGAGTGTGTCCATTTAGATGGCTCCATATTCTTCAAACAAAGCAATGACACCAGCTTCATCAATGACAGGTACATCCAAAGATTGCGCTTTGGTAAGTTTCGAGCCGGCTTTTTCGCCCGCCACTAAGCAATCAGTTTTTGCTGACACAGAACCACTGACTTTCGCCCCCAGTCCCTGTAGTTTGTCCTTCACTTGATCACGACTAAACTGACTCAAAGACCCTGTTACCACATAGGTTTTACCCGCCAAAGGCAAGTCACCTTGATTAATGGCTTGCTTGGTTTGCCATACCACGCCCGCTTCCAGTAAACCTTGAATTGTTGAGCGATTCACCTCTTGTTCAAAAAACAATCGAACATGTTGCGCCACAATCGGACCAACGTCTTCGACTTCTACCAAGGCGTCTTGATCTGCGTTCATCAAAGCCTCTAATTCGGTAAAGTAGTTAGTCAGAGCACGAGCGGTCGCTTCACCCACTTCACGAATACCTAATGCATAAATAAAGCGATTAAATTGAGTTTGTTTGGCCGCTTCGATGGAGGCCAGCAAATTATCGACCGATTTTTGCCCCATTCGCTCCATGGCCAGCAGTGTTGTTTTCTGATCCACTAAACGGAAAATATCCACCGGTGTTTTAACCAGTTTTTGATCAACTAACTGTTCAATCAACTTATCCCCTAAGCCATCAATGTCCATGGCTTTACGAGACACAAAATGCTTTAAGGATTCTTTCAATTGAGCACCACATACCAGCCCACCGGTACAGCGCACCACGGCTTCCCCTTCTACTTGCTCCACGTCTGACCCACAGACAGGGCAAGCGGAGGGAAATACTACGGAAGACGAATCGTCAGGACGTTTCTCTTGCAGAACTTGCACCACTTGCGGAATCACGTCACCTGCGCGACGAATCACCACATAGTCTTTTACTTGCACCCCTAAGCGCGCAATTTCATCTTTGTTATGCAAGGTCGCATTCGACACCGTTACACCGCCAACAAAGACCGGCTCTAAACGGGCTACTGGTGTAATCGCTCCTGTTCGACCCACTTGAAAATCAATGCCCAGCACTTGAGTCATTTCTTCTTGTGCAGGGAATTTACGTGCAATGGCCCAACGCGGTGCACGCGCAATAAACCCCAACTGATTCTGCAAGCTAATGTCATCGACTTTGTAGACTATGCCATCAATATCATAGGACAAACCCGCTCGCTTTTCGCTCAGCATGTCATAATATTCAATACACCCTTGAGCACCTTTGACTCGTGCCATCAGATCATTGGTACGAAAGCCCCACTCACTCAGTTGCAGCAGGCCATCATAATGACTGCTTGGCTGTTGCCAACCTTCTACATAACCAATGGAGTAAGCACACATCACCAAAGGACGTGATGCTGTCACTTTCGGATCCAACTGTCGTAAGCTACCTGCTGCCGCATTACGTGGATTAACAAAGGTTTTCTCACCCAGTTCCGCCGCTTGCTGGTTCAGCTTATCAAAGCCGTCTTTTGGCATATAAATTTCACCACGCACTTCCAACACGGCAGGCGGAGTCTCTGTTCTTAATTTTAGCGGCACAGAATATAAGGTTTTAATGTTGGAGGTAATGTCCTCACCAGATAAACCGTCCCCTCGAGTAACGCCCCGCACTAAGCGACCATTTTCATAACGTAGACTAATGGCCAAACCATCTAATTTAGGCTCGCAGCAATACACTATTTCTTGTTCAGCACCGAGTAGCTTAGTCACACGCTGATCAAAGTCTTGTAGTGACTCATCGTCAAACGCATTATCAAGGGACAACATGGGCACAGTATGCGCCACATTGGCGAAACCATTATCAGGCTTTTCACCAACACGTTGAGTGGGCGAATCCGTTTGAATCCAATCTGGGTGTTCTGCTTCCACAGCTTGCAATAAGCGATATTGGCGATCGTACTCAGCGTCTGGCACCATGGGCGCATCTTTAACATGATAGGCATAGCTGTAATCGTTCAACTGCTCAATTAGAGCCAGCATTTGTTCACGACTCATTGTGTTCTCTTGACTCATAAATCCACTCAAAATATATCGTCTAAAACAATCAAGGCCCGTTAGGGCCTTGTCGTCTGAATTCAGTTTATTGCTTGTTACGCATTAGTCGACGGCGCTCAAAGTCTCGAATTCGCTGTCGGCAGTGAGCGATGGTTTGATCACTCATTGGGGAACGCCTTTCATCTCTCAATTCCCCACCTAAATTTCGAACTAGGGTTTGCGCTGTTTCCAACATAAAATCAAATGCCTTCATGCTGTTTTTCGGCCCTGGTAAGCCCATAAAGAAACTCACACCTGGGCAATCACTTTCCCCCATGGTGTCTAAGTCAAAGGTACCTGGTTCAATGGCGTTGGCCATACTAAATTGTACGCGCCCACGATCAAAACCATCCTCATGACGATGGAATATGTCCATTTCACCGTAACGCATACCGCAGTTTAAAATCAGTTGCAGTAATTCCATACCAGCAAAATTTTGCTCTTCAGGGGCGAAAATATTAATCACGATGACTTCTTCGATTTCTGCCATGTTGGCATCATCATCTTCGCTTTCATCTTCATCCATGTCATCCAATGAACCTTGCGGTGTTACTTGATCAATATCTACTTCAGAATAACTACGTTCATAGTCTTCCGTATGAAAAATCGTTCTTTGTTCATCGGTATCAGCGACGTCAGCATAACCAAGATCTAATTCATCTTGTTCATAAAAACCATCATCAGAATAATTTTGTTCAGAAATAGCCGAGTCACCAAAATCTCGTTCCGGTACAAGGGAGGCTAATTCGTCTAAATGCAGCTCT
This sequence comes from Marinomonas aquiplantarum, assembly GCF_003314975.1. Classification (GTDB taxonomy): domain Bacteria; phylum Pseudomonadota; class Gammaproteobacteria; order Pseudomonadales; family Marinomonadaceae; genus Marinomonas; species Marinomonas aquiplantarum. The sequence continues at coordinate 74,402 of NZ_QNRF01000004.1, read as the reverse complement.
TCTGTACGTTGTAACTCAGGACCAGAATCCACTTTATGAGGCACATCCGTCAAAGGCGCTTTGGAGGTTTTACGGGCTGTTTCGAAGGCACTCGAAATAGGATCTTTGTGAGGAGGTTCAGGTTCATCGAGTTCGCTCTCATCAAACTGCACAGAAGATCGATGACGCAAAACGATCTCGTCCGAAGAGCGAGATGAGTTTTGACCGGTTGAATTTGCCTCTTGGCCCTTTTTGTAACGACGAAAACCATCTATTAGGATGACGACAATAATGACGACACCAATTAAGATTAGCCACTCACGCAAGCTAAATTCCATTACTCATTCCGAATTACATTAAGTGAAAGTTGGATATATTATCAGACGAAGCGCATCAGTATTCAATTATAAGGCCAGCTTGATCGTAAAAATCTCTTTACGATTTGTAACCACGCCCCGTTTTGTGCCGATAATTTGACCTTTGGTCAAATCTGCATCCTGTAAGTTGGCTAATTTTACAACAAGATCAACCTGTTCCACCTCTGCTAAATTTGCCGTCGGCATTAATGCATCTAGGTTTGTTAACAGGATTGGACTTGCCAAGTCCTTTGGCAACACTCTTTGTATGGCCACAGGCATTTTTTGTCCAGGCACTTGAGCATACACTAATAGCACATCATTTGGCTGCCATTGCCTGTCTCTAGCTTGCCATGTTAATTGCACCGCAATCTGATCGGTGATGATTGGTGCTAACGTTTGATAACTAATTTTGCCAAGCTGTCTGGCTTTACCAATGGCCGTCAATAAAGCCATTCGCTCTGCAGAGTTAGGGTTATAACGAATGGCCTCTTGCCAAGCTAAAACCGCGCCTAGGTAATTCGCTTTATCAAACTCAGTTACGCCTTTCAACCCCAACGCATTCGGTTGATTCGGCGCAATAGCAAAAATACGTTGTAAGGCTTTTTCTAGTGCTTCTGAGCTTTGGTTTTTGTTCGCGTAAAAAATTGCCTGAGCGTACTCAACCAACAAATTTAACCTATCTTGGCTGTCTTCAGGCAACCTGTCTAACGCTTTTTTAAATGCCAACACCGCCTTGGAATACTGACCGGCTTTTACTTCATCAACCGCTTCATAATACCAATCTTCAGCACGATCATAACGACGACTGCGATATTGCAAGAATGCCGAAACTTGTGATGGCGTCAACGTCTCTGACATCATGGCTTGATGGAATTGAACGTCTTTTGCATAGCCTAAGCCTTGATAAAGACTGATGCTGCCGACAACCGTTAGGATGAAAAACCATAACACACACCACTCTGCAAATCGGTTCTGCACAACTGAACCAAAAGGTGTCTTTGTTTGACTCACTCTTTGCTCAACCATTAAGTCTGCTGCTAGTTGCTGTGACTCTTCCACGGAAAGCTGACCTAATTCCGCCTCATCTGCAATTTCATTTCGACGAATGTCGAAAAACGCCTCATGAGCATGCTTTTCTGATCTTTGTTGCCGCCCCAAATACCAAAAAAAGTAGCCAAAGCAGCTTATTAATAAGGTGACAATAAGGAGGCTCGCAAGCATCATTTGCAGCTCCTACGACGGTTTTTCGTCAGTACGACCACAAATAACACAACGCCACCTGATAGCAGAATAAAGGGACCATACCAGAGCAAAAAAGTGGCTGGCGTATTTTGTGGTCGGTAAAGTACAAAAGTGCCATAACGTGCGACCATGTAATCCACTATTTCTTGATCGGTTTTACCTGTTTCAATCATGTTGTGTACTTGCTGTCTTAAATCCACAGAAATACCCGAATTAGAGTCAGCGAGGTTTTGATTTTGACACTTTGGACAACGTAGCTCTTTAATCAAGCTTTGATAACGCACTTGATTCAATTCAGAACGAAAGGTCATTAGCTCTTCCGCAAACGCAGCATTCACAAAACCAAATAAAGCTAAACAGATCAGGAGTTGTTTCATCATCACAAATACGCCTTGATTACTTGCCAACTTTGCGCATTCAAAACACCCTGTAATCGATAAGCAATTTTCCCTTCTGCATTGATCACAAAGGTTTCTGGTGCGCCCGTCACCCCCATATCTAAACCAAACTGACCTAACTCGTCCATCAACACCAAAGTATAGGGATTGCCTTTGTCCCGTAACCATTGCATCGCCGCTGCTTGCTGGTCTTTGTAATCAATACCAACTATGGTCACCCCTTGCTCAGCTAAGGTCATTAAATATGGGTGTTCAACATGACAAGATGGACACCAGGTTCCCCAAAAATTAATTAAATACGAGCCTTTGGGTAAATCGCTCGTCTGCTTGACTTGCTCTCCCTCTAGGGTCACTAACTGAAACGAAGGAACAGGCTGACCAATCAAAGCTGATGGCATGTATTGGGTGTCTTTACCCAATAAAAAATAGAACACAACCCCCAAAACCAAGAACACCAGAAAAGGCAGGAATAATACAATGCGTCTCATTATGCTCGCTCCCTTTTCTGTCGATAACGTTTGTCAAAAGCCGCTAACATCCCACCCAGCACCATAAATAAGCCACCTAACCAGATCCAACGTACAAAAGACTTAATATGGATACGAACACCCCAAGCACCGTCTTCCAGCTTTTCACCTAATGAAATGTATAAATCACGAGTGAAACCTGCGCCTAATGCCGCTTCCGTCATGACTTGTTGTCGGGTGGTAAAAAAGCGTTTTTCTGGGTATAAATCCGCCACTAGCTGACCTTGCTGATAGACCTGAAAATGGCCTCGATCAGAAAGATAATTCGGTCCTTTTATCAATTCCATAGAATCAAACACAAACACATAACCACCAACTTCAGCTTGACTGCCCGGCGACATTTTCACCATGGCTTCATGACTGTTCACACTCACCATGATGACGCCAACCAAACTGATCGCCATGCCAAAATGCGCAATCACCATCGCGTAATAACGATTGGGTAACGTTCGCCACTGTTTAAGCCTTTGCTTTCCTGACACAAATTGCTTGTTGAACCAATCCAACAAGGTCATAAACACGACCCAAAAAGCCACGCTCAAACTGAACCAAGTAAGCCAATCAAACAGCTGCCAGAACACAATCCCTGCCGCCAAGCCCATTGATAGCAGAGCGGCTCCCAACATGGCTTTCCACCAAGTTGCCAGTTTCGTGTGATGCCACTTAGAAAAAGGCCCAATCGCCATAAACACCATCAGACATAAAGCAATAGGACCAAACACCGCATTAAAATAAGGCGCTCCTACTGAAATCCGCCCCATCCCTAAGGCGTCAAACAAAAGTGGGTACAAGGTGCCTAACAGCACGGTTAACGTCAGCACGCTCAATAAAATATTATTCAACAATAACCAAGCTTCTCGCCCACTGAAGCCAAAACTCACAGACGAACGCACTTGCCCTGCTCGCAAAGCATAAAGCAGCAAACTGCCTCCCACCAAAACAACCAATAGGGCTAGAATAAATACGCCCCGAGTAGGGTCTGCCGCAAAAGCATGCACCGACGTCAGCACACCAGAACGAACAAGAAACGTCCCGAGCAACGACAAACTAAAGGTGAAAATGGCGAGCAATACCGTCCAACTTTTAAACACACCACGTTTTTCCGTTACCACTAACGAATGCAGTAAAGCTGTGCCAGCCAGCCAAGGCATAAAGGAAGCATTTTCAACTGGGTCCCAAAACCACCAGCCGCCCCAACCAAGTTCGTAATACGCCCACCAGCTTCCTAAGGTAATCCCAAAGGTTAATGAAGCCCAAGCGGCAGCTGTCCAAGGACGAGCCCAACGCGCCCAATAAGCGTTTAAATTCCCGGTTATTAAAGCCACCACGGCAAAAGCAAACGCTACTGAGAAACCGACATAGCCCATGTATAAAATAGGCGGGTGTAGAATTAAGCCTATATCTTGCAATAAGGGATTTAAATCTCCTCCGCTAGTCGGTACATCTGGCAGAATCCGAACAAAAGGCGACGAAGTAAACAGCAGAAACGCCAAAAAACCACTCGCCACCCAACCTAGCACCGACAAAACCAAAGGACCAATCGTCTCAGGTAAACTGTCTAACCTCAGCGCCACTGCTAGACACCACAGAGCCAAAATCAACACCCATAATAATAATGAGCCTTCATGCCCCCCCCAAACCGCACTAAACTTGTAGCGCAGCGGTAAGTCCACATTGGAATTCTGGCTAACGTATAAGACAGAGAAGTCGTCCGTGATAAATGCCCAAGCTAACAACAGAAACGCAATCACAACCAAGCATGCCATAACATGCGTCAGAGGACGCGCGGTATTCAGTAACAACAGACTTTGACGGAAATAGCCAACCATGGGCAAGGTCGCCAAGGCGATGGCAAAAAAAAGAGCGAGGATAAGAGAGAATTGACCTATTTCGGGAAACATAAACCGTGTCACAATGTCCTTAATAAGATGATTCTGAAGACATTTGACGAGACTTTAATGCGTCCGTCACTTCAGGTGGCATGTACTTTTCGTCATGTTTTGCTAACACTTCAGAGGCTTCAAAAACACCATCGCCCCTAAGCTTTCCAAGGGCAACAACCCCCTGCCCTTCGCGAAACAAATCAGGCAAAATACCAGTATATTCAATACGTAATGAGTGCTGAAAATCCGTCACATTAAAGGCCAGAGTAAGACTGTCTGGTTGACGAGCCAAACTTCCTTTCTCCACCATACCACCAGCGCGGATCGTCGTTTCCAGTGGCGCCTCTCCAGCGGCAATCTGAGCAGGAGAATAAAAGAGGTTGATATTTTGCTGTAACGCATACAGCACCAACCCTAAAGCAGAAGCCAGCAAAGAAACAATTAACACGATAAACAACAAACGCTTACGACGTACCGCATGCATAATTTATGGCTCTCTCAAAAAACGCTTATGCAACTGACGTCGCACTTTGCGGCGCTCGCGTAAACTCAGAAAAATGAATGCTACCAGCATCGAACCACTTATTCCGTAAGCAGACCATACATACAGTCCATGTTTTCCCATGGCGAAAAAGTCTGCAAAACTATCAAACGCCATCGCTTAACACCTCTTGCTTTAACCATTGAGTTCTCGCTTCACGCCGCATAATCTCGGTTTGCATTCGCCACAGAATGACCGCAGCAGACAACAAGTACAGCCCAATCACTGCAAACAATAAAGGCAACCACATAGCCATTGGCATACTAGGTGGTTCTGTAATCGAAAAGGTTGCCCCTTGATGTAACGTATTCCACCATTCTACTGAGTATTTAATGATAGGTAAGTTCAATAATCCCACTACGCTGACCACGGCTGCGGTTTTGTCTGCTAAGGACCTTTCTTCCAATGCTGACTGTACGGCAATGACCCCCATGTATAGAAACAACAAAACCAAAACAGACGTTAACCTAGCATCCCAGACCCACCAAGTTCCCCACGTTGGTTTCCCCCAGATCGAGCCAGTTACTAAAGCGATAAATGCCATTAATGCCCCAAAAGGTGCGACTGCTTGCAAGAATATAGGAGACATTTTGATTTGCCATACCAGATACACTACTCCCGCCATCCCCATCGCAAAGTAACAAGACTGAGCCAAGATGGCTGCTGGCACATGTATATAGATAATGCGAAAGCTGTTGCCTTGTTGATAATCCGGTGGCGCAATGGCCAATCCCCAGACCATCGCCACCATTAAGCACAAACAAGCCAAGCAAAATAAAGGCTTTGGCCAAGCTTTAAAACGACCATAAAACCACTTTGGTGATCCTAACCGATGTAACCAAGCCCAACTCATTAATTTACACTCGCTTTAATACTGATGGCCGTCATTAATGGCGACACAACCAAACTGACGAAAAAAATCGCGCCTAAAATGGCCAAAGGCGCATCATAAGGTAAGCCTACTTGAGCGGCCTTTGTGACAGAAGTCGCAAAGATAATAATCGGCAAATACAAAGGCAAGACAATCAGTAGCATCAACACGCCCCCTTGACGAAGTGACACGGTGACCGCCGAACCGATCCCCCCCAATAAAAACAAACTGGGAGTAGCCAACATTAGGCTCATAAACAAGGGCCAAAAACTGTTATCCGGCAAGTATAAAACTTCACTCAAAACAGGCGAAAGCAACAACAATGGCAAAGCAATAAACAACCAATGCAGAGCCATCTTGATTAACACCAAGATGGGAACAGACAAGCCACTGACAAGCCATTGTTCTAACGAACCGTCGTGATAATCTTCTTTAAACAGACTTTCAACGGACGTCAAAATGGCCAACGCGGCTGCACACCAAATAATGCCGCTCGCCGCTTTTGATAAAAACATCGGCGTCGCATCAATACCAAGTGGAAACAGCACAACGACCAAGAGAAAAAACAATACACTATTGACCATATTTTGCTTACGTCGCCACACTAAATGACATTCAGCACGAAGAAAAGAAACGTAGGTCATAAGGTTAACTCTATCGACTGGGCATCGATTCTCAATAAAGCTTGATGTGTTGTTAAAATAACAAGCCCTCCGCGCTTAAGCTGCTGTTCTAGCTTACTCTCTAATAAAGCACGCCCTTTCACATCAAGAGAACTAAATGGTTCATCCAATAGCCAAATGGCTTGATCAGATAACCACAAACGAGATAAAGCAACACGTTTAGCTTGTCCAGCGGACAGCTGTTTCACTGGAGTATTTTGATAAGGCAATAGGTCTAACTGAGCCAATGCGCTATGGATATTTTCCCGGGAAGCATTGGGGCAATAACACCGTATGTTTTCTTCGACCGTTAATAACCTTTTAACACCATATTGATGACCAAGATAAAGACAATCCTGCGGCCATTGATTCATCGCTGCGCCAATCACCTTATCATCGAGAAAGATTTCCCCCTCTACGGGTCTCAACAATCCTGCGATGACTTTTAATAAGGAAGATTTACCTGCGCCGTTCTCCCCAACAATTTGATACAAACGACCAAACTGCGCAACCACTGATAACCCCTTGCATAGATCACGCTCTCCACGCTCAATCGAAATGTTCGACAATGTTAAAGATACATAAGACTGCAAAAGATTTATCCATTTTTGCCGATAAAGGGAATAACACAAATTACGCTAAAATAGCTTAGACTCATTATATGAGAATCTTTCTAAAATAACGATCTAATAGGCAGTCAAGATGATCTCTGACATAAAATCCTTAATCAATGGCCGAGCAACCTCATCAGACGGTAGCTCAGTCAATGTCAGTAATCTGGGCACCATTGCTAAATTAAGCAATGAAATGAAACTGATCGAAAACCTAAGTTTGATTAAATTTCAGGGCAGCGAAACCACCTTATTCCAAGGCAAACCTGTCCAGTTGTTGCATGCTTCCAGTCAGCATCAACCCTTCACCTTAATCAACCATGGTACACCAATCGACATCACAGACTTGAACAACGTAAAACTGAACAAAGTGGGCACTCACCAAGCGACGCTTCAGCTACCAGCCGATCAATCGGCAACGAAACTCAGCAACCAAGCCACAACAGGCATACCAAGTCGAACACACAGTCTGAACATGGCTTCGCAAGTCATTCAGCTCACTGTGGTGTCTAGTTTACCAAATTCAGGCGCCAGCCAAGTTTCGCCAAGTGCCACCGCCGTTTCGACAAGTGCAGCAACAACCAATACTGCGCCAACCACACACAGTCATAATACCGGCATAACAACCAATCAAGCGAACATAGGATCGACGTCGGTCACGCCTCCAGCACAGCATCAAACCTCAAACCCAACGTCACCACTGAGTCCGCCGAACTCAACATCAAACCATGTTCCTCCAACAACACAGTCCACCGCATCACAAACGTCACCGTCACAAGGACAAGCGACATCCAATCAGACAACTCAGAACTCAAATAAGGCCAACCAAGCATCGTTCGGGCAGACGAATAATGGATCAGCCAAAGCCACTAGTACGACGACAGTACCAGCGCAATATTCTCAAGCGGCCTCATCACTCAGCAATCAACAAGCACACACTCAGTCGCCCACTGCCTCAACCTCAACGCAAGCTTTAGCTCATGCAGTGAAAGTCACCGATGGTCAAACAGAATTTCAGGTCATCAGCCAAACGCCGCTAAAAAAAGGCGATACCATACGCGTCTTTGTTGATGCAAATAATCAACTACAAGCCTTACCAGCAAAAGAGCAAACGTCCACATTACCGATTCAAACTCAGGCCCTAAGGCAGAGTTTGCCGAAACAATTGCCCGCTGCGGATATGACGCGATTGATAAACCAGTTACAAACACTCGCTGATTCTGCAGATGGAGAAATGCCTCCTCGCACTCAAGAAGCGCTTAAACAACTGGTTCAACACCTTCCTAGCTTGTCACAAATCACTTCTGGGGCTGAATCCATGAAGCAGGCTATGCAAGTCAGCGGCTTGTTCTCTGAGTCCTTGTTATTAAACGACCAGAAATTGCAAATCCCTGCTGACCTTAAACTCAATCTTGAAAGGCTCAAAGACAGTCAAGAAATGCTTCCTACTCAACGCAGTACAGTATCTTTGCCCACTGAGCAAATCGCGAGCGCCATTGAGAGGATCACCACCAACCAACTGCGGCATTTAGCTGAACCAGGTCAGATTAATACACAGATTTACCCACTACAGATTGAGATTCCCATCAAGGAACATCAGCAGCACCGGCTGATTCAAGTTGAAATAGATAAAGACCCCAGCCAATCCGAAGCAACGGATCATGATCGACGCTGGTTAGTGAAGCTGCAGTTTGATTTTGAAGAAACCGGTCGTTTTGATGCAAGAACCAGTATTCAAGGCAATAAAGTGGGTATTTTATTTGCCGCTGAAAGCTTAGATACCGTACAAAAACTACAGAGAAACATGCCTAATTTAAAAGATAAGCTCAGTCAAAAAGACATTGAAATAGAACGCATAGATGCCTTTCAAGCCAACCTTAAAAAGGCCGAGAAAACCAAACACACGAACCAACCTTCTCTGATCGATGTGAGGACATGATGCAAAAAGCCGTCGCTCTAAAATACGATTACAATAATGCGCCAACGGTCGCAGCAAAAGGTAGCGGTTTATTGGCCGAAAAAATCATGGAAGTGGCAGAAGAAAATGGTGTCATGCTGCACCAAAGCCCTGAGCTGGTTGAAATGCTCAGCACCTTAGAACTTGGAGAAGAAATCCCTGAAGCATTGTATTTGGCCGTGGCAGAGATCATCGCCTTTGCTCACCAAATTAAAGACCATCAATGGTAGTCAGAGTTTTTTCGAGACTCTTTTTTCAGTAAGCTAATCAATTCGGCTTCTGCACGAATTAAACCGCACTTAGACACCAAATCGTCGATGGTTGCCCCCATCTCCAATAGCTCCATTGCGCGGTTGTAAGAAACACTGCCTTCTTTCGATAAGATCTCAGATTGCTTCTCAACCGCCAAATTCAATTTCTTCTCAATGGCAACTAACCGTCTTCCCATTCCAATCGAACCAGACGCTAACACTTGCACCTGTTTCTTATGGTCAACGCCTGCTTCCATTTGTTGTATTTTCAGCTGTTTAATTCGTTTGGACATACGAAATACCCAAGTCACCAAAGCCAGCAGCATAACAAACTGCAGAACAAGAATAAGGTTAAACAACCATTGAGATTCCATCAAAAACAACTACCCTAATTTACATTGAAGAGACTTCAGACCACTCATCTTCTGATAACAGCTTGTCTAGGTCAACCAATATCAACAAGGTATCATTTTTGTGACAAACACCTTGAATGAACTTGGAAGACTCATCGTTGCCGACGCTTGGCGTGACTTCAATCTCAGACTGACGAAGATACACAACCTCAGAAACTGCATCGACTAAAATGCCAATAACGTGACCATCCACTTCCAATATCATGATTCGAGTGGCATCGGTGATTTCACCAGATGGCAAACCAAAACGCTGACAGGTATCAACCACTGTCACCACGGTGCCGCGCAAATGGATAATACCTAATACAAAAGTCGGTGCACCTGGTACGGGAGCGATTTCAGAATAACGCAACACTTCTTTTACTTGCATCACATTGACGCCATAAATTTCGTTTTCTAAACGAAAGGTCACCCATTGCAACATTGGATCTTCAGATTGATTGGCGCTCTTTAGCGCGATACTCGTAGACATTATTCATCTCCCAAGATCACACAGTGATCATTAGCCCTACTTTAACGAACCCTTAAAGCCATTTTGAGGGTCATCTAATAATTCAATAAAACCTTGTACATCCAGTATGGCACACATGTGGTCAATTACCGTACCAGCGAGCCAAGGTCGCTTACTTCTATCATTTCGCCACTTCACTTGAGAAGGCTCTAAAGTAATGGCTTCTGCCACTTTTTCACAAGCTACGCCCCAATTCGAACGATCTAATTGAATAACAAACTTGAAATGCTCTTTGAGTTCGCCTTGATAATGATTTGGCATGACCCAACGAGCAGTATCAACGGTTCTGAGATTAAAGTCGCCAACATTAGCAACGCCAATAAACCAATCCGGCTGACCAAATATCGAGGTGATTTTTTCCTCACCACTTTGGAAAATACCACCCAACTCAACTAAAGGCACAGCCATTTTTAGGCCACCAACATAAAACAGCAAACATTCGAATCGACCTTTTGCCCAAGGTAAAGGGTCGGTTTTTGCCACTTTAGGTGTGGGTGTTGGCTCAACAACCTGCTCAATCTCAAGGGTCGGCTCTTGTTCTGGTGTCGCTTCCATTAACAGAGAGGGCTCTGGCTCTGGCTCTGGCTCTGGCTCTGGCTCTGGCTCTGGCTCTGGCTCTGGCTCTGGCTCTGGCTCTGGCTCTGGCTCTGGCTCTGGCTCTGGCTCTGGCTCTGGCTCTGGCTCTGGCTCTATAAGACTCTCTTCTGTTTGCGTTTCCGTCAAGTTTTCTACATGGTCAGATACCGCATCTTCAAAGTCCTTAAAAGACGCATCCACTGAAGACCAATCCGCTTCGGATAATTCTCCATCTGCAACCACTTCTTCTGCGCTCTGTGATTCACTTTCAGTAACATCAACCTCTGGCTCTTCAGAAGTCTCAACAACCTCCTCTTCAACTAGATCGGTTGCTGAGGTGTGTGAATCCTCTTCAGACACATACACTTCTGACGTTGCTTCTTGCAGCAAATCATCCAAATAACGCTGAACCGCGGCCTGTGGTCCAATTAAGGCATCTTCTTTACTTTTCGTGTCTTTCATAAATTCTTACTATCCCGCTGGATTCAACAGAGAATCCATCAGACTGGCGTACGCTTTGATTCCTCGAGCATTTGGATCTAACGCCGATGGTGCTATGCCCGCTGTACTAGCATCCCGCAATTTTGTATCAACCGGTATTACCGAATGCCACACAAGCTCTTCATACAAATCTTTCAAATTTCGCAGGCTCTTGTTAGATGCTTGCGTACGGCGATCAAATAAAGTTGGCACAATCACATAGGGTACAGGGCGCTTTCTCGCACGATTAATCATAGTCAAAGTTCGAACCATTCGCTCCAACCCTTTGATCGCCAAAAACTCCGTTTGTACCGGAATAACCAATTGCTGACACGCAGCCAAGGCGTTAATCATCAGCACACCCAATACAGGAGGACTATCAATTAGCACATAATCGTAATCATCCCACAGGATCGCTAGGGTTTTTGACATGACCAACCCCATTCCACCCTGCGCTTGCGCATGGCGTTCTAAGGTTGCCAAAGCAGTCGAAGAAGGCAACAGAGAAAGATTAGGGTGGCCTGTTTCTAAAATTAACGATGGCGGCAAATCTTCCGGGATTTTTCCGGACACTTGAAAAAGGTTGTAAGCACTGTTTTCAATGGAATCTGGGTCGAAACGAAAATAACTGGTTAAAGACCCATGAGGATCCAAATCAATCATCAAGACGCGGTGCCCAGCATCCGCCAATAGCCCCGCTAAAGACACCACTGTTGTCGTCTTTCCTACGCCACCTTTTTGATTCGCCACTGCCCAAATGTGCACTCTGACTCTCCGCTATCCAAACTATTTCTATGCTTACGAATTCTTTGCAATCAATCATATACAGTAATTGACTACTTAAACAAGTAATCATACAGATTATCAGCCCTTCGCTTACTAATTCGTATAATAACCCGACGATTTTGCTGACGAGCAAAGTCATTGGTGTTTCTTACTTTGGGATGTTCACTGGAAAAACCCATTGGTGCAATTCGTTCTGCATTGAGCCCACGATAAACCAGCTCATCAACAACAGCGGAAGCTCTCAAACTGGATAAATTCCAATTGTTACCAAGACGCTGGGAGTTGATGGGGACATTATCTGTGTGACCCTCCACAATGACAGCCGATGGATAGGCCTGAAGAAGGTTCGCAACCATAATAAGTAACGCCACGGCCTCATTTGTAAGCTCGTATTCTCCCTGCCCAAACAGCAAAGCCGATTTCATTTCTAAACTAACCCAATCAGCAGACTCTGACACCTCTATTTGACCGGTTTGGTGCAAACCTGAAAACTGCTGCTCAACCAATCGACTTAATAGCGCGTACACAGCTGACGACTGATCTTCTTCGACCACTGGCGGACTTTCAGGAATGGGGATGCTTTCAACTAATTCGGAGTCGGCGGGCTCACCCACAATAGGGTCACCAATATTAATGGGCTTAACTGACTTTTGCACCGCATCAAACACTCCTTGCAAACTTTCTTTAAGACGCTCTTCATCATCTGCGTTTTTTAACGATAGAGAGTAAAGGGCAACAAAGAAGGCAAACAATAAAGTAATAAAATCGGCATAAGATAAAATCCAGCGATCTTTTCCTGGCGCGCTTGTCGAAGCTGGCTTGACCAGTTTACGACGTCTTGAGGCACGAGACTCAGCATCACTCATACGTCGCCAACTCGAGTTCAAGTCGGTAAGGGTGTTTACCAATGGCAATACCGCAAATACCGTCAATTAGTAGCTGGTGGTAAATTAACTCTTTATCGACATACGTAGCGAGTTTTTTCGCAATTGGAAAGATCACTAAATTCGCAAATCCTTGCCCGTAAAGTGTTGAGACAAAGGCTACAGCAATACCATGCCCTAAAGCTTCTGGACTGTCGAGATTCGCCATTGCTTGAATCAAGCCTAACACAGACCCCATGATACCTAAGGTGGGCGCATAGCCGCCGATGGATTCTAGGAAGTTAACACTTTTCATGCGCCTCTCGTGGATACGCACTGCATCATCATGAAGACGGTCGGACAGTATATTGGGATCCGTTCCATCGATCGCCATTTGCAAGGCACGAGTCGAGAAAGGATTATTGATTGAATTCACATCTGACTCTAAAGCAAGTAACGATAAACGACGTGCTTTATGAGCTAAATTATTAATGGAAGAACGAGCAGAGTTAAAGTCATAGATAGGAGGGAACAAACTCCATTTCATTAACACTAAAGCGCGTATTGCTTCCTGAATACTGCTCTGGATTAATGTCGCCCCGATGCTACCAACAATCACAATGATGGCAGATGGCAAATTAAGCAGCAGAAATACTTCTCCGCCGCCTAACCAGTTAGCAAGAAATACCGAGCTGAACGCGATTAATAGGCCTGCTAAGGTGACAAAATCCACTAACCAACCTCACGTACAATTCGTTCACCAATGTGATTCAAATCAATTGTTTCGTCTGCCAAGTTGGCTTTTTCTACGGCCATTGGCATGCCGTAAATAACACAGGTCTCTTCACTCTGGATCCATACTTTAGAACCCGAATTTTTCAGCATACGTGCGCCTTCTCGACCGTCAACGCCCATCCCTGTCATGACCACAGACAACACCTTGCCGGGGTAACATTTAGACGCAGAACCAAAGGTCACATCCACTGATGGTTTGTAATTCAAACGCTCATCGCCATCTAAAATACGTACACAACCACCATTTCTAGGGTCTATCATCATTTGCTTACCGCCTGGAGCAAGTAAAGCAACCCCCGGCTCTAATCGATCACCGTCTTGGGCTTCTTTCACCTTAATCTGACAAATGTTATTCAGACGCTCTGCAAAAGCACCAGTAAAGGCGGCTGGCATGTGCTGCACCAACACCAAAGGCGCAGAAAAATCGGCGGGGATTTTACTTAAGACGGCTTGAAGTGCCATCGGCCCACCTGTCGATGTACCAATGGCCACAAGACTTACACGCTTACGGGCACGAGGAATAATAACACCTCGTTCCGTTACAATTGGCTTGTGGGTTTGACGTGGCGCGAGAGGCTCAATGTTCGCAGCACTGCCTGAAAGACGAGTACGAGCTACAGCAAGCACTCTATCGACTAACGCTTTTTTTACCACCGCAGAATCACGAGAGATGTCCTCGAAATTCTTTGGCATGAAATCCACCGCACCAGCCTCTAAAGCATCGAGGGTGACTTTTGCACCTTCGTGTGTCAAAGATGAAAACATAAGCACAGGCGTTGGCTTAATTTTCATAATGTTTGACACTGCTGCGATGCCATCCATCACGGGCATTTCATAATCCATGGTAACAACGTCAGGCGAAAGCGACTGAACTTTATCAATCGCTTCCTTACCATTGTTCGCTGTGCCGACGACGGATAACCTAGGGTCTGCCTCGAATATTTCTACCAATCGGCGTCTGAAAAAGCCTGAGTCATCAACAACCAGTACTTTCACCGGCATATTACATCTCCAAAATGAAAAACTTAGTTGTTACCTTGATGCATAACTTTTTAGCATACTGGGCACATCCAGAATCAATGCAATACGACCGTCACCGGTAATTGTTGCTCCTGCCATACCTGCAGTACCTTGCAACATTTTCCCTAATGGTTTAATAACAACTTCTTCCTGTCCGACCAGTTGGTCCACAACAAAGCCGACTTCATTCATCCCTACCTGAACCACAACAACGTGAGCCTCAGAAGGATTTTCATCTGTTTTCGTGCCTTTTACTAACCAGCTTTTAAGGTGGAATATGGGTAAGGTTTTACCACGAATCACCACCACTTGCTGACCATCTACGATATTGGTTTTCTTCAAATCCAAATGGAAGATTTCATTTACACTAACCAGTGGGAAGGCAAATGCTTGATCAGACAAGGTCACCATCAAGGTTGGCATGATCGCCAAAGTCAAAGGCACTTTAATAATAAAGCGAGACCCTTGACCTAATACTGATTTAATATCCAATGTACCGTTGAGTTGGGAGATTTTGGTTTTCACCACATCCATTCCCACACCACGACCAGACACATCGGTAATTTCGACTTTGGTAGAGAAACCAGGCGCAAAGATCAAATTAAACGCTTCATCATCGGATAAACGCTCTGCAGCATCTGTGTCCATTAAGCCTTTTTCTACGGCTTTTTTACGTAGCACATCTGGGTCCATACCCGCGCCATCGTCTTCAATGGACAGCAAGATATGATCGCCTTCCTGTTCTGCAGAGAGAATAACGGTACCCATTCGAGCTTTGCCATTCGCTTCGCGCTTTTCAGGAGATTCAACACCATGGTCAACCGAGTTACGCACCAAGTGAACCAGTGGATCGGCAAGGGCTTCTACTAGATTCTTATCTAGATCCGTCTCTTCACCTTTGAGCACTAAGTTCACTTCTTTCTTCATGTTACGAGCAAGATCTCGTACCACTCGTGGGAAACGCCCGAATACCTTTTTAATCGGCTGCATACGGGTTTTCATCACAGCATTTTGTAAGTCACCTGTGACCACGTCCAGATTCGCCACAGCTTTACCCATGGATTCATCTTCACTTTGCAGACCCAAACGTACTAACCGGTTACGGACCAGTACCAGCTCACCTACCATGTTCATAATGTCATCGAGGCGTTTAGTATCAACTCGCACGGTGGCTTCTTGAGTAACAGGTGCGTTAGCGGTCTTTTCTTTCGCCGGAGCATCCGCTTCTTTCGCTGCCGCTTTTGGCTTGGGTGCTGCTTTTGGTGCCGCTGGACTTGCTTTGGGTTTCGCAGGTTCAGCTTTTTTAGGCTCGACCTTCGGCTTTTCTTCACTCGCTGGAGAAGCTTTGGCTTGCGCTTTTTGCTCACTTTCTTTTGCTTGCAAACTGTCTAATAAAGATTCAAATTCATCTTCAGTGATGAGATCTGATTCCCCATTAGCTGGCGCGCTGTCTGCTTTAGGCTCCGATGCTGAGGTTTTATCATCCTTAGCAGGTTGATCCGTCGACGCTTTCGCATCGTCTACCCCAGGTGCACTTTCGCCATGAAGGCTGTCTAGTAGTTGCTCAAATTCGTCTTCGGTAATTTCGTCAGATTCTGGTGCTGAATCATTTGCTTGAGGCGCTGTATCTTTTGCCTCTTCGTTTACACCTGGCGCACTACCACCATGAAGTTGATCAAGTAGAGCATCAAATTCGTCTTCAGTGATGTCGTCATCACTTGCTGGAGCACTTTCAGAAGCGGCTTGTTCGGGAGCGGAATCATCGCCTAATGCATCTAATAAGTTTTCAAATTCATCATCAGAAATATCAACAGATGCATCGCTTTCTTGTTTATCGTCAGATGAAGGTGTTTCCACCTCAGCTTCTTCTGGCACAGATTCCTCTACCACTTCAGCTTCTTCCTCTACTTCGCCAGCCAACTCTTCTTCCGTCGGCGGTGTCGCATAGGTACTCAAAGTAGCAATCAATTCGGGATCTGCAGGCTCAGGCTCTCCGCCAGCACGAACAACATCAAACATTTCATTAACAGCATCCAGTGCTTGCAATACCGTATCCATCAAATCTGAATCGATTTGACGCTGTCCATTTCTCAAAATGTCGAAAACGTTTTCTGCGTAGTGACAGCAGTCAACCAAGGCGGTTAACTGTAAAAAACCTGCGCCACCTTTTACAGTGTGAAAACCTCGAAATATTGCATTCAACAGAGGCTTGTCATCAGGATTTTGCTCTAGATCTACTAATTGTTCGGAAAGCTGTTCAAGGATTTCTCCAGCCTCTACCAAAAAATCCTGTAGAATTTCTTCATCGACTTCGAAACTCATCCTCAGCTCCTTCTAGAAACCAAGACTTGATAGCAAGTCGTCTACTTCGTCTTGACTATTCAGTACTTCAGGGTTGTTTTGTTTATTAATAGACGGGCCATGACCGCGTGTATCATCCTGTTCAGACTCTTTCTCTTGATGCTCAATGCCAGAGATACTGTCAACACGTCCAGCGACAGCAACCAGATGCACAAGTTTTTCTTCTACATCTCGGATCAGTTCATTCACTCTAGAGATCACCTGCCCAGTTAAATCTTGGTAGCCTTGCTCTAGAAGAATAGTGTTTAGATTAGAATGCAAAGTGGTTGCGCTTTCATCTGCATAGGTAAGAAACACATCGATTCTTTTGTACAAATCACGAAATTCTTGTGGAGTGAGGTCTCGCTGTATTAAGCGTCCCCAATCTTTGCGTAGCTCTCTTGCCTGAGTTTGTAATTCACTCGCCACAGGCACGCTGCTGTCAACCATATCCATGGTTTTATTGGCCGCTGAACTAGTCGTTTCGATGACGTAATTTAGTCGGTCAGACGCATCAGTGATTTTGGTAGCAGAATCTGCCCCTTCACCGACCACAAGGTCCATCGAGTCTATTTGAAAATCACGAATAGCATCATGCAGACTTCGCGTCAGATAACCAACTTCGTTATAAAAGCTATTGTGACGAGCTTCACTTAATTCCTGGATTATTTTAATCGCACTACTGAAATCACCGACTTCAATATGGTTTAAAAGCTCCACTGCGCCATCTTTTACTTGTTTTTCAAAATCCACTAGTCCAGATCCCAATACGTTTGACATCTAAATATCCCTATTTGGCAGCATCGATTCGTTCGAATATCTTCTCAATTTTTTCTTTCAGTGCTACTGCGGTGAAGGGCTTCACAACGTAACCATTTACCCCTGCCTGAGCAGCGGCAATAATCTGGTCACGCTTGGCTTCCGCCGTTACCATCAATACAGGAATACTTTTCAATTTTTCATCAGCACGGACAGCCCTTAAAAGCTCGATACCAGTCATTCCTGGCATGTTCCAGTCCGTTACCAAAAAATCGATCGTACCAGCTTGAAGTATAGGCAACGCAGTCGTTCCATCATCCGCTTCAACTGTATTGGTAAACCCTAAATCCCGTAACAAGTTTTTAATGATTCGTCTCATTGTCGAGAAATCATCAACAATCAGGATCTTCATGTTTTTATCCAATGCAACCTCCACACCCCAAAGGTATATTTCCACAACTCATAATTTAATCTCGCCAATCGCTTAATCTTGATCGTAATCTCATCGCCGCCTGGCTATGGATCTGACTGACTCTTGACTCACTAACGCCTAACACAGCGCCAATTTCCTTTAAGTTTAGCTCATCATTGTAATACAAAGATAAAACCAACTTTTCTCGCTCTGGTAAATTTTCGATCTCAGAGGCTAATTGCCCTTGAAAACCGTTTTCTTCTACCAAAGAATATGGGGCATTTTCACTGTCAGTTTCCGCCCCATCGAAATTATTTGTATCAGAATCTAGCATCTCTTCGTAGCTAAATAACTGCGTGGACATAGATGAATGTAACATCTCATGATATTCATCCATTCCAATTCCCATATGGGCTGCCACTTCCATATCGGATACATCTCTTCCTAACTTTGCTTCTAATTCTTTAATTGCGTTTGTTACTGCTCGACCATTGCGACGAACAGATCTCGGCGCCCAGTCAGACTTTCGTACTTCGTCCATAATAGAACCACGAATACGAATACCGGCATAGGTTTCAAAACTGGCACCTTTGCTTGACTCAAACCGCTTGTAGGCTTCTATTAATCCCATCATGCCAGCTTGAGTCAGATCATCTATATCCACACTATCCGGCAGACGAGCTAAAAGATGATAGGCAATTTTCTTTACCAAATACCCATACTGCTCAACAATCGCATCAATCGATAGCGTTGCCTTCTTTGAATAGGTGTTGTATCCACTCTTGGTTTGCATAAAATCGTTTGAGCAACCTTTTACAGTTAAGTTAGTTGCGCAATCAAACTGTACTACATAGTTTGGCGCAACGCTTTCAGAAATAACATAATTTTACTAACTACCATACTTTAGTGACCCAAAGAGCTGGCTGTAATGTTCTGCTGTGTATACCGCTCGGCTGATCAAATTATGCGCTCGAGCTGGCTCAATATCATCTGGGATACGCTGGCCATCTGCCAGATATACTACAGGTAAACCCTCTTCAATCACCACACTTATCGCTTCTCCTAAAGAAGCTGATTCATCCAGTTTACTCAGCACACAACCATCAAGTTGAACTTGCGAATAAACATCAACCACGGTTTTCAACACCTGTCTTTGACTCGTACAAGGTAAAACCAATAATTTTTTGAGGCCCGCTCGGGCCCGTTTCATCATTAGCAACTGACGCTCTAGATTGGAGTCACGAGGGTTCATACCTGCCGTATCAACCAATACTAAAGAATAATGAGCATATTTTGCCAATACTTCATTTAAATCAGAATACTCATTCACTACTTCAACAGGCACATTAAGAATGCGCCCGAAGGTACGTAATTGCTCATGAGCGGCAATACGATACGTATCCGTTGTAATCAATACCACACCGTCTGAGCCATGCTTTAACACATGCTGAGCAGCAATTTTGCCAATGGAAGTCGTTTTACCAACACCAGTTGGTCCCATGAAAGCAATGCAGCCACTTAATTCTGAGCCATTGGAACGCACAGGAATGTAATCCGCCAAGTGAGCCAACAAACGATTCCAATCGTCTTCCCTGCCCTTTAGATCAATATCATCCATTAAACGTGACGCCACCAAATCAGACAAACCCAAGCCTTTTAGCTGCTGGCGTGCCTTCATTTCCAAGCTATCACGCTTACCTTTATTTGACGAATCTTCTTTTTGTCGCTCTTCAAGCATAGCACGAACACTTTGCAACTCTTTTTCCATTTCTTTGAGTTGTTTCGAACTATCAGAATGGCGAATAGACAAAGCCTCTTCCACTTCTGGCAATTCACCGTCCGCTGTCGCTGGCATATCAAACTGTGTCGATTTAGGTTGAGTGTGACGCGGTGAACTTGAAGAGGTTGGCTGTGTTGATAATGATTCCGTTGGTTGCCCATACCTTGAGTCAACCGGCGCTGAATGAGCCTGAGATGAATGAGCGTCAGGATTAGTTTGTTGCTTCGCTCGCTCAATGCGCTCTAAATAATCCGCACTTGGATCTTGTGCTGTATCAAGTCTAGAGGAAGCATTATCCGCGGAGGTTTGGCGAGAATAATCAGAGCGAGTAGATGCCGCTCCCTTTGTCATAGACGTCGGCATAGAGCCGTCATAATCGAGAGCCGCTACAATTTCTATTTCCCCTGTCGGGAGACGCTGATTTGATAAAATCACTGCGTCTGGACCTACGGCGTCACGGACTTTCCGTATCGCTTGCCGCATGTCAGGTGCTCGAAACCGCCTAATTTGCATGAATAACCTAATCCTTCCAGCTTATTTTTCTTACAAATCCATAGCTTACCCGAAAGATTCAGATAAATATAGCCACAATATTTACCATTAATAGGCAAACTTTATTGGCCAATTACACCAACTACAGTGATGCGCTTATGATCAGGCACTTCTTGATATGACAACACAGCCATATTCACCATACCATAACGCATAAAGCGAGCCAGCATCGGTCTGATTGGAGCGGATACAATAAGAATTGGTGTATTCCCCATCGCTTCTTGTTGCTCAGCAGATTGACGCAATGAGGTTTGCAATTGTTCCGCCATTTGCGGTTCGAGAATAAGTGCCTCTTCGTTTTTGATGCCTGACTGCTGACTTTGCTGCACCGTTTGCATCAGCATTTTTTCCAACTGTGGCTCCAGGGTTAACACTGGAATCTCTTCAACACCGTCCGCCAAGGTTTGAATAATCAAACGTGACAGCGCCGTTCGGACAGCAGCGGTTAATATCATAGGGTCTTGAGTTTTCGGTTGTACCCCCATTATCGCCTCAGCAATGGTTCGCATATCTCGCAGTGGCACACCTTCAATCAGCAAGTTCTGTAAAACTTTTAACAATACACTCAGAGGCACGGTATTTGGCACAAGCTCTTCTGCCAGCTTAGGATTGTATTGCTTCAACAAACTAAGCAATTGCTGAACTTCATCATGACCAATCAACTCATAAGCGTGCTTGTGCATAATTTGGTTTACATGCGTGGCCACCACTGTACTCACATCCACCACGGTATAACCATAAGTTTGCGCTTGATCCCGTTTTTTTGGATCAATCCAAACCGCATCCAAACCAAAAGATGGATCCTTGCCAGGCACCCCCTCAATAGTGCCGAACACTTGACCTGGATCGATCGCTAAATCTTTATCTGGGTGCACTTCCGCTTCCGCCAAGCTCACCCCCATTAAGGTCACTCGATAAGCATTTGGCATCAGATCTAAGTTATCTCGGATGTGCACACTTGGCACCAAAAAACCCAAATCTTGAGACAATTTTCGGCGTACCCCTTTGATACGCGCCAATAACTCACCACCTTGCGTTTTATCAACCAAAGGAATCAAGCGATAACCCACCTCTAAACCAAGCATATCGACAGGGGCGACATCATCCCAACTCAAGTCTTTTGCCTCAGCCGGCACCGGCGCATCACCTGAAGCAGACGTTGACGGCTTTTGACCTTCTTTGGCTTTTTGCTTCTTGCGATACTCAATAAAATACGCCAACCCACCTAAGCAAGCTGCCAAGGAAAGAAAGGCAAAATGCGGCATACCAGGCACAATACCCATAATCGTCATTACGCCTGCCGCTATGTAGAGGGCTTTGGAAGAGCCAAACATCTGCTTAACAACCTGCGACCCCATGTCCCCCGTCTCATTGACTCGGGTAACCATAATCGCCGCGGCAGTAGACAACATAAGAGAAGGTAGCTGTGCGACCAAGCCATCCCCAATGGTCAATAAAGAGTATCGCTCAATCGCCTCAGTAAAAGACAAATCATGCTGCGCCATACCGATGGACAAACCACCAATGATGTTAATCCCAAGAATCAACAGGCCAGCAATCGCATCCCCTTTCACAAATTTCGAGGCACCATCCATAGAACCATAGAACTCGGCCTCAGATGCTATCTCAGTACGACGTTGCTTGGCTTGATCCGCATCAATCATGCCGGCATTCAAATCCGCATCAATGGCCATTTGTTTGCCGGGCATCGCATCCAAGGTAAAACGCGCACTCACTTCCGAGATACGACCCGCACCCTTAGTGACAACCGCGAAGTTAATAATCATCAAGATGGCGAAGACCACAAAGCCGACGACATAGTTACCGCCGATAACAACTTCACCAAACGCCTGGATCACCTTACCAGCCGCGTCACCACCCTCATGACCATTCAACAAAACCACGCGAGTAGAGGCGACATTCAAGGCCAAACGCATCAGAGTAGAGACCAACAATACCGTTGGAAACACGGCAAAATCCAAGGGACGCATTGAGTAAATGGCCACCAACAGTACGACGATGGCCAAAGCAATATTGAAGGTAAATAACACATCCAGCAAAAACGCTGGTATAGGCAGGATCATCATCGCCAGCAGCGACAACAATAAAACAGGTATTCCTAAGTTCCCGCTAAAAATACTCTGAACTTGTCCAGCAACACGGCTCCGGTCGAAATTCACACAATATCCCTAGCAGTTAAAATTAAAAACATGATCAATTACCATCCCATTGAAATTCATCAGGCACATCTAAATTGGGCATAACATCAGGCATTGGCGCACCGGTCCGAGCATTACGTAACTGATAAACGTACGCCAACAATTGCGCTACCACCTTAAATAAACCTTGCGGTATTTCCTCACCGATTTCCGTATGATGATAAACCGCACGAGCCAATGCTGGTGATTGTATCACAGGGATATCATAATGATTGCCCACTTCCCGAATCTTCAACGCAATAAAATCCCCACCTTTAGCCAACAAAACAGGGGCCTCACCACTTACTTGGTCATATTTTAGCGCCACTGAAAAATGCGTCGGGTTGGTAATAATGACATCCGCCTCAGGCACATCAGCCATCATTCGACTCATCGCCGCCTGACGCTGTAATTGACGAATTCGACCTCGTACTAAAGGATCACCTTCTTGTTGCTTAAATTCATCCTTTACTTCTTGCTTGGTCATTTTCAATTTTTCTTTATGAGACCAAACCTGAAAAGGCACATCAATCGCAGCAATAAACACCAAAGCCAAGGTCACAAAAATAAATGACCAAATGATTATATCAATGCCGTGCTCCATCGCCAGCTCGATGGTTTGAAAGGTCAAGCCAATGGTTTCTGGCAAAAAGTGCAGCACCACCAAGACTGAAATCAATGCCACCAAACCCACTTTAGCAATGGCCTTTAACAACTCTACGAGAGATTGCACTGAAAACATTCGCTTCAGTCCAGCGATGGGGTTCATTTTACTCAGCTTGGGAATCAAAGGCTCCCATGAAAAATTCAGGCCTCCCAAGGCAATACTGCCAATGATACCGGCCGCTGCGAGCACAGACATCAACAACACCATGGAATCCATCATGGCCACTACAGACTCATAAAGGTGAAAGACCATACGATTGAGATCAAACAAATCCGATCGATCGACCAGGAAATTAAAATCAAACAAGAGCGCCAGATCTCTCACCAACAAAGTCCCAGTGCCATACAAGGTGACAGCAGCGACAATCAATAAGAGCGCCGTACTTAAATCTTTAGAACGAGGAATATTACCTTTATTGCGAGCATCTTGAAGTTTCTTACTACTGGCACTTTCCGTTTTTTCACTACCGTCTTCGTTCTCAGCCATTAACCTGAATCCCCCAAGTGACCTTAAGCCAGTTTGTCATCTCTTCAAAGAATAGAGTATAGATGCGTAAAAACTCTTCCAGCATAATCCAAAAGAAAAACAAGGAAAATAGCATGATAATCGGAAAACCAAGCGCAAAGATATTTAACTGAGGCGACGCTTTTGCTACTACCCCAAATGCTAAGTTAATAATAAGAACCGCTATCGCCAAAGGCAACACAATCAACAAAGCTTTCTCAAACATCCACCCACCAAGCAGCACTAGCTGCCAGTATCGCTGGCTATCAAAACCACCACCAATTGGCCAATAGTTAAAACTTTCTGCCAAGTACTCAATCATCACCAAATGACCATTGGTCCCCAGAAACGCCAACGCCACCATCGAGAGGTAATACTGCCCCAATGTGGCGACCGAAATACCGTTGGCCGGATCATTCGACATAGCAAACCCCAAACCCGCCTTCATAGCAGCCAACTGACCTGCCAATGAAAATAACTGGAATAGAATTGTGACTACAAAGCCAAGCACAAAGCCAATTACCAATTGCTCTGCAATCAATAAAATATAACCAGGCGAAATAGGATCGTAGGGCGGCACATTAATCACAGGAGTGATAATGATAGACACAATAAAGGCAAAGCAGATTCTAACTGGAGGACTGACCAAGCGACTCCCAAAGAGCGGCAAAGCCATAAAAAAGGCACCGATACGAAAAAAAGGCAATAGAAAACTGATGGTTAATTCGAGTAGCTGTTCGGTATTAAGCTCAAGCATTAGCCGATTATCATTGGGATATTAATAAACAGATTGGTGGTGAAATCCATCAACTTCGTTAGAATCCAAGGCCCAAGCTGCATGATCACTAAGATTGTCACGATTAACCTTGGCAAAAACGATAAGGTCTGCTCATTTATTTGTGTTGCTGCTTGAAACACACTCACCATCAAACCCACCAGCAAACTTGGCATCATCACCACACCGACAATCAAGACAATAAGGTAAAACCCTTGTCCGTATAGATCCAATACCACTTGCGGGTTCATAACTAAATCCCAAAGCTCGCTGCTAATGTCCCCATAATCATAGCCCAACCATCCACCATGACAAAGAGCATAATTTTGAATGGCAAGGAGATGATAATAGGTGACAACATCATCATACCCATAGCCATCAAGACACTGGCCACCACCATATCAACGATTAAAAAGGGAATAAAAATCATAAAACCAATTTGGAATGCAGTCTTTAACTCACTAGTCACGAAAGCTGGCATCAGAATGGTAAAGGGCAAACTTTCCAACGAATCAATAGTGCCTTCTCGACCCGCCAACTTCACAAAAAGATTGATATCATCTTCTCGAGTCTGCGCCAGCATAAAATCTCGAATTGGCCCTGACGCGGCTTCAACCGCTTGCACCGATGTCATTTCTTCATTCAAATACGGCTGCAATGCCACCTGATTCACTCGATCCAAGGTTGGTGTCATGATGAATAAGGTTAAAAACAAAGCCATACCAATCATAATCTGATTAGACGGCGTTTGTTGCAAGCCAATTGCCTGACGCAAAATTGCCAACACCACCACAATGCGAGTAAACGAGGTCATCATCATTAAGGCAGCAGGCAACAGCGTCAAAGCTGTCATGATGAAAAGAATTTGCAGGGAAACCGAATACTCCTGACTGCCGTCAGGATTGGTTACAAGCTTAACGGCTGGCAACCCCACTTCAGCCCAAGACAAACTTGGCATGACTAGCAAAAAACACAAAAACAGCAGACGAATCATTTATCCTTATCCTCCGCCGATGCGGATTGCTGTTGAGCGTCAGCCAACTCATTGGTAAAGGAAGTGCCCCTTACAGGAAAACTTTTAAGATGCGAAATAGTGTGCCCCGTTACGCCAATCAGAACTTTTTCATGCTCCACTTCAAGCAGCATGATTTTTTCTTTTGCGCCGAGAGACTGAACACTTAATATTTTAATGTCAGATTGACGACCTAGCTTCATCTGCGTTAGTTGAAAGCGTTTCACCAACCACAAACAAGCAGGAATAAAAGCGATAATAAACACCAAAGAGGCAACCACTTTCCACATAGATGACGCGACAGACATTTCCTGCGCGCCAGATGCAGAAACGCCAGCAGCATACAGAAAGACACTACTGGCCAGTATCACTTTATTGAACATTGATAAAATCAAAGTAGGCTTCTTACTTAAGGCGTTTAATACGCTCGGAAGGACTCACAACATCCGTCAAGCGAATACCGTATTTATCATTCACGACAACCACTTCACCATGAGCGATAAGAGTACCATTAACCAACACGTCTAATGGCTCACCAGCAAAACGATCTAACTCGACAACCGAACCCTGTGTGAGTTGCATCAAATTACGAATGGCAATGTCCGTATTACCCAACTCCATAGACAATACAACTGGAATATCCATAATAAGGTCTAGATCAGACCCGATGCCACCTTCCGGCACATTTGGCGCCGTCAAGGTTTCCAATTTAACAGGTTCAGCCTCCTGCTCATTCATGGCGGCGGCCCACTCATCATCCACAGCACCTTCATCCGAATCGCCAGTTTCACCTGCTTCAGACATTGCGGCTGCCCACTCATCCGCCAAGTTTTCGTCCATTCCTTCTTGATCTGGTGATTGCTCTTCTGCCATGTTATTTCGTTACCTTGCTCGATTTAATATTTTCTGTCACCTGAATCGAATAGCGCTCGTTACTGACGCCCAATTTCCCTTTAAAGCTCGGCACACCATTAGCACGAACGGTAATGTATTCAGGCATTTCTACGGGAATAATATCCCCCGCTTTAAACTTCAAAACCTCTCCCAGTGTAGTCTTTTTGTTCGTCACATTCACTGAGAGTTTAACACCAATATCTTGCACATCTTGCTCTAGGGATTTACCCCAACGATCATCCTTTTCATCGACATCACTCTGTACACCCGCATCTAACAACTCGCGAACAGGCTCAATCATAGAGTACGGCAAAGTAATGTGCAGTTCACCGCCACCGCCATCCAATTCAATATGAAATGTCGATACCACAACCACTTCACTCGGACTAACAATGTTCGCCATCGCCGGATTCACTTCCGAACTGATGTATTCAAGCTCTAATTTTAAAACAGGAGCCCATGCCTCTGTAAGATCCACAAACACCTGTTCTAACATCAACTGAACAATACGAATTTCAGTAGGCGTAAACTCACGACCTTCAATTTTGGCGTGTCGACCATCACCACCAAAGAAGTTATCCACCAGTTTGAAAACCAGTTTAGCGTCCAAAATAAACAAAGCAGTACTGCGTAGCGGACGAAATTTTACCAAGTTCAAGCTGGTTGGTACGTACAAAGTATGAACATATTCACCAAATTTCATGACCTGCAAACCACCAGAGGAGACATCCGCGGTACGTCGCAACATGTTAAACAAACTGATCCGCGTGTAACGCGCAAAACGCTCATTTATCATTTCCAACGTCGGCATTCGCCCACGAACAATACGCTCCTGACTGGTTATGTCATAGGACGCGACACCGTTTTCATCTGCATTATCATCGTCAGCAGGCTTTTCATCTGCGCCGTGTAAGAGCGCATCAATCTCGTCCTGGGATAATAGATCTTGAGCCGACATAATCTTTACTGCATCACAAAATTAGTAAACAAGACACCATCTATACCGCCTTGCCCAGTTTCTTGCTCGAGAATGCCATTAATGGCATCCAGCGCTGCAAGCTTCAATGCTTCTTTGCCTTCAGTGGTTTTTAATTCATCGAATGACTGGCTGGAAAACAGTAATACCAGACTGTTACGAATCAAAGGCATATGAGAAGTCACCGCCTCCATTTGCTCTTCGTTCTTCGACTTGACCGTCATATTTAATTGCACATAACGCTGTCGATCTTCCACCATCATATCAATTGTAAACGCAGGTTCGAGAGGCAGATAAATCGAGGGCTCACTTGCCAAAGCTGCCGCCTCAGCCTCTGCGGAATCAGCAGGCGCATCAGAACCGCTAAACATCAAAAAATACGCAGCCGCACCACCACCTAACAACACTACTACTAAAGCAATGATGATAATAAGTTTCTTCTTACCACCCGGCTTACCTTCCTCGGAGCCTACATCTAAACCGTCTTCTTCAGCCATATTCCTAAACCTTAGGTGCAATCAATTTTTTTAACGTACACTCACGCTAAACAACTAACTCTATATTCTACAAAGAATAATACAGAGCACCATCTATTTCTTAATCATTTATCCATCCACACCGATGAATTAAGCGTAATAATCCACCCCAGTAGCGGAGACATAAGACATCACTCCAGGCATAACCTCATCCGCCTCGTCTTCACCATTCGCATCGGAATGATTCGCCAAACCAGTCTGGCCAGCGTCTTTTTGAGTGCCTGAAGCATCTTGTTGAGACACATCAACCTCAGCACGGCTTAAATCCATCCCTTGCTGGGCTAACATATCACGCAAGCGTCCCATTTGCCCTTCTAATAAATCACGAGCCTGAGCCGTTGCTGCAACAAAGTTGATTTGTGTATTGGAATCACTGTCTACTGATACTTTTACCGTCAGGCTTCCCAGCTCAGGAGGATCTAAACGAATGTGCGCTGTATGGCCTCCCTCGCGAGCAACCCAAGCTACTTTCTGCCCCATTTCAGCCGCCCAATTAGGATGCCCTGGTGGTACACTCATCGCCATATTTAATGGTTGATTGGCGCTGGCTAACTGACTCGCCACACCAACAGAAGCAGCCGCTCTACCAATTTGCTGATTGAACGATGAACTCAGTCCACCTACATCATCCATTTTAGCATCCACATTTCCAGCCATACGGCCTAACATGGCTTCATGCTCTTTCTTTCTAAGTTCCAACGGTTCATTTCCAATCACATCATCTAACGCTAGATCAGCCCCTTGCAACAAGTCTGTTGCTGAGCCACTAGCAGAATCCGCATTCAACTTACCCGCCGCACCCAGTGCTAAACCTGCACCAGCAAGGCCAGCTGACTTAATTCGTTCAGCGTCCGGAGCCTCGGCCAATAAGCCCGTCACCACACCATCCGCTGATGTTTTTTTCGGGGTAGAGCTCATTTGATCCAGCACCCAAGACAACTCCTCATCACTCCCAGCAGACGCATCTTGTCCCGGAGCCATGACTTGATTCACCCCAGTCGCAACCGCTGCCACTGGCGCCATTGCAATAACACCAGACTCATTCAATTTCTTTAGATCACCACCTTCAAGCACAGGCGCTTCAACAACTTGATCAGCAAGGAGAGCATCAACTTGACCATTCGTCGCACCGTCAACCTGAGCAAGCTCTTGAGGCGTTGACACATTCATCCCTGATAGGGCTTGTACATTAGGTTGCTGAACAACCGTGCCATCATCCAAAAAAACACTTTCGGTTTGACCGACCTCCATCAAACCTTGTTGCTGGACGTTATTACTGGCCAACACATGCTCGTCACCGACCGTCTCTTGCAGGGAAACCTTCGTTTTGCCCTCTCCAGCCACAGGAAGTAATTCATCAACATTTGATAACTCTTGGCCTTCACCAAGCATGGCAACCTTAGCACCAGAGGACTTAACAAGCGCGTCAGTCGCAACACTCCCGGCAACCACTTTTCCACCAAGCATGGCAACCTTAGCACCAGAGGACTTAACAAGCGCATCAGTCGCAACACTCCCAGCAACCACTTTTCCACCAAGCATTAAGGCTTCATTGCCTTTGGCAGCCTCACTTGTTTCAGGAGAAGCTTCGCCACTTAACTGCAATTTTTTGCCGCTTTCAGCAACTTGGTCAGTACTAGAAGCAACAGATTGCGCTCCTTTCTCAGTGTTAACTGATCCAGATTCGGAGTCAGCCGATTGCGAATCGACCGTGTTACTCTGTGCTGAAGGTGGCGTCGTTTTCGAAGCGCTAACAGGCTCTTTTTCAGACGAGTTGATACGCTCATCTCTATTGGGCTGATGGCTTGTTTTCTCGGATATTACGGAGGATTTTCGCTGATCATCAGCATGAGCGACTCGGTGTTTGTCGTCATATTTACTGCCTGACATTGCATCTTTTGCTCGGTTAAAATCCTCTGAAAAAGCCGCCCCCTGTTTTTCTGGCGCTCTGATCATCGACGATTTTTTTGAAGCTGAACTGGAAGCAATCGGTAATAGGGTATTAGAATCTGTTCGCATAATATCCTCCAAAGATATGAAGGGTTATGCAATTGCAAGGCCAACCTAACTCTCTTGGCCTACTTGCCAGTGATAATAGGCTGTTACGCCACGTCCACCCTTGCTAAATTCGAGTTTATGGCACAACTGATCCAACAACGCCAGACCACGGTTATAGAGCAGTTCACTATTCGACATGTCAAAACTAATGTTCTGATAATCAAAGCCATCGCCGCTGTCTTCGACATACAAAGCCAATACTCTTTCATTACCACTTGAGGTCACTTTCACAGAGATTTTGACATACCCTTCAGTTAGGGCTGCCAACCTTTGCTCACGCTCATCGTAGTATTGCGAAAAGCCATCACTGGAGCTCTTTTTATATGAACTAAGACCCAGTACGCCGTGCTCGAGAGCATTGGAATACAGCTCAGACAGAATCATAAAAATCTGACTAGAAAAGCTACTTAATCCAGGAACCGTGGTAATGATTTGCAACACATAAGGCAACGGATCGGTATTACGCAATGAATCTGCATTTAACACGTATTCAAATGAAAAATCAGCAGGCGCTTCATGATGACTGGTTGGCACACCACGATCAGGTGACTCAATACCAATATTGGTATCCAAACGGACTGACAAGCATGAAATATCGTCGTGCGGGTTTTCTAACACCCCTTCTTTAGTCAGCTGCTCGACCATCCAATCCAATGCCTGGTCATCCGCTATTTCTCCTTCATATAAAGGATTCAAAACAGAGTGACAAAACATTGCGCCAGACTTATCCTGCGCTTCATAAACCCCATCAGAAAACACCACAAGACGATCACCCGGAACAAACGTCACAGGATCAATCTGACACTCAAAAACGTCTGGTGGCAAAATACCAAGAGGTAAATTTTTTGATTCAAAACGAGCTGGTGCTTTTGATTGCTGAGAGAAGAATAGCAAATCAGGCAAACCACCATTCCAGATTTCAATGCTTTTATTGTTGACTTTGATATCAACAAACGCCGCGCTACAAAACATGTTTGCAGGCAAAATGCTTTTTAGTCTGGCGTTAATTTCGGGAATAATTTGCCGCATCAAGAAACCTTTTTTGGTCCAATCAAAAAAGATATCTGCCAGAGGTAAAGCGCCAATCGCCGCCGACAAGCCATGGCCGGTAAAGTCGCCCAACAACAAATGCATGCCACCATTTGGTTTGTAAGCCGCCAAAATCACGTCACCATTAAATGTGTGAGTGCCATAGTGAACCGTTGATAAGGCCGGATCTTTTAAACAATTGGAATGGGTGATATTTTCATAAACGACTTTGGCGACATTCTGATCATGCACCAACTGCTCATTGTATAGAGACATGGCATCTCTTTGTTCTTCCAGTGTTTTTTGCATCACCAAAAGACGCACAATGGCATTTAATTTTGCGGTAATAAGTGCGGGACTGTAGGGTTTAGAGATGAAATCTGTGCCCCCAATGCGCAGGCAATTGGACAAAGCAATTGGATCTGCTACACCGGAAAGAAAAATAATCGGAACAAATAAATCACCAGCGGTTTGCTGAATTTCTAGAGCTGCTTCCCAGCCGTCTTTACGCGGCATCTTAACATCCAAACAAACCAATTGGATGGTGTTTGGGTTAAACTTCTCAACTGCTTCTTGACCATCTACTGCTGAAATAACATTATGACCAAACTGGCTCAAAATTGCTTTTAACAGGATTCGATCAGATGGGTTATCATCCGCAATGAGGATGTTCAAGATTTGTTCCATACAACCTACTCTTCGATGTCAAAAAGTCGATGGAAGTTAGCAATTTTAAGGATGTCCAACACCGCGCCATTCGGCTTCTTTAGTCGCACATCCGCTTTTTCACCACCAGCATGATCCCTTAGCAGTAAAAGCATGCCCAAAGCAGAACTGTCTAAATAGGTCACCCTAGATAAATCAATTTCATAGACACTGGCGGCTTTCTTTGCTGAAACAAACGCCTCTTTGAACAACTTGTGACAGCTATAATCAAAACGCCCATCGACCAAAATCGTCAGACATTCTGTTTTATCATCAAAAGAGCTCTCAACCACTGAACACCTCACAAGCCGTCATGAAAAGCACTACCACTCTTCCCATTCTTCATCTAAATCAACATCGACTGTTTTTTGACTCTTATCTTCTAACTCTGCCGATGTGTCGGTCGTTATTACTTCAATTCGTTTAACGATGTCTTCAACTGTTTCTCGCACTCTCATGAGTCTGGCATTCCCCACACTTCGATCGGACTCAAGCAAAGATAAGGTCGTTCCTATCAAAGAGGACATTTCTTGCACCTGCCCTTGAACTTCACTTATGTCATGATCAAGGTCAATTGCAAAGCGATGACGAATTGCATCACTCTCGCCTTCTGTCGCTGCCAAGCTTGATAATACCCCCGCCCTGACCTCATTCAGACAACGGCTGACACTCTCTAGCAAAATAACGTTAGAGGACAAATCCTTTTCCACCAGCAATAAACGCTGAATGATCATCTCATACCCTAACAGCAG
Organism: Marinomonas aquiplantarum; assembly: GCF_003314975.1. Classification (GTDB taxonomy): domain Bacteria; phylum Pseudomonadota; class Gammaproteobacteria; order Pseudomonadales; family Marinomonadaceae; genus Marinomonas; species Marinomonas aquiplantarum. The sequence goes on along the minus strand of NZ_QNRF01000004.1, from coordinate 41,728 downwards.
AGAATCTTGGATTTGATCCGAAAGATCCATCACTTGATGCACGTTCAGTTCAGGCACTGGCATGGGCACAATTGACGGAGCCTTTTCGACTACAGAATCATTGTGGTCTGTTTTTGCGTCAATTAGGGATGCTATTTGTTGTAATTTAGTAATCTTTTCAGCCTGATCTGTAGTCATCATGGACTTATTACTTGCACGAATAATATCGGCCACCTTAATGCGAATCTGCTCAAGAGACTGGGCAAAAGGAGCATAAGGTGAGTTCTCACGAGAAAGGCGGATCGGCGCATCCCAAACATCCTTCGACATGAGTTTTAAACAATTGTACAAAACATCAAACTCAGCCATTTCAGATTTATGCTGAATCTGAATCAAGTAACGCATACTAGACGCTTCATTCCCGACCTCGAATTGCTTTACCGTCAATTCGTATACACCATCAGACAAGGACAACCTCAATGGCTCATCGGACAATAAAACAGATTCCGAAACTTGCTCACCAACTGGCGAATCCAGCCCAGGATCAATTCCAAACATGGACTCAAAGAGCGAAGTGTTTTTATTCCACAATCGCTCAGCACCTTGAGTTTGCCAGACAATATCTCGTTCTTCATTGACCATGAAAAATGGCAATTCAATGACTGACAAGGCCTCATCAATTAATGACAAGCGTCCTAGCTGCTGACGAATATCCATATCACGCGAAGAAATTTCGTGATCAATTAAATGACTTAAATCGGTTAACTCATCAACCAAGGGACGTTCTGGCAACACAGAAGCATGACCATGTTTCCTGTGATCAATAACATGATGAATGGTTGCAAAGCCTGATGTCAGCTGACGATTTAATCGAGCCGCAAGCACAATAACCACAAAAGCAATCACAACAAATAAGCCAACTGGCGCCCAGACCATTCGACCAACAAATAACTCACGCTGATAATCTAACGCCACTCCAATTTGTACTAATTGGTCGCCCAAGGACTCTAATTTTTCGAATTCTTGATAAGCCTGAATGCGCTCCGCATTGGAAAGAGGATAGGTATCCAACTCTCGACCTGAAAACGCATTCAACAGCTTCACCGCAGTCGATAAGTCTACTTCTTCAGCATCATCGAACGACATAAGCTGATCTTGAATGAGCTTATATTCACTAACTAATAATTGATGGTAATGACTTGCAGGTGAGGTATCCAAACTGCGATCAATCGTATTGAGGTCTTCTATTAACAACCACTCTAGCCAATGCTCTTCAGCACTGTGAACTAATCCTAACAATTCTGAAAGTTGCTCTTGTTTGGCATTTTGTTGCTGCAAGTTGCTATTCATCAAATAATACAGACCAGCAAAAGCCAACAACAGAAAGAACAGTAAAATCACAACTGTTTTCTGCAGCCCATTAATTAACTCTTTTCGCGGCGCACCAAACGGTGAATGCAATGTATTCATAGTTAATAATCACTTACAAGCTGACACTGATGACAAATGATCAGCGACAAAAGACAAATAGTTTTTTCTATCTAGTACAACAAAACCTTCATGTTCTCGGTTGTTACTAAGCTCGCGGCCACTCCCTAGCTCAAGTGATGGCTGCTCTTCATACCAATCAAACGAAACAAATTGCAATGCAACGGATACACCGTCATCTTCAAGAATAACAGAAAAACCGAGCTGAGAGTTTGTTTCTCTAAACCCTGACTCTAATGTATTCATAGTAATCAGTTCAATGCATTGATTCCGGCTCGCCAAAAAAGACCGTTCTTCTCGTTCCAAGTCATTAACGAAGAAGAAGGAAGCTGGCATTTGATTTGCGATGACATCCGCCACCAATTCTGCAGACACAATCAAGCAAGCCTTTTGGCTTCTTCCCAAATAATACCCCTTCTTGACGGTACTCGAAACTGGTTCGGTCCTTATTTTTTGCAAGTTTTTCGAATTAAGCTCAGCCTCACTTAACCAAGGCTCAAGTAGCAATTGTCCCGATTTATCCTGCCAAATGTTTTTTACCCCTTTAACCTCATGCTTGATAAGCATAGGAAACGCCTCTACACGCTTCACAGAGCAAAAAGGAATCGCCACATAACATCCAGCCACCGCAACGATTAGAATATCTTGCAGTCCCTGCTGGTTAAGTAACAAACAAACCGCATCCGGGCCAGAGAATGCCTCCAATGATAAAAGTAATCTGACTTCTTGACCTGGTGCTAACTCAACATATGCCACATCACCACGCCAAAGCAGCGCTTCCCAAGCCACTTTATGAAGAAAACTCTCTTTTAGATCAAATACATAAGTATGCGACAAATAGTTAATTTGATAGAGCGTACTCAGTAATACGTCTTCTCCTAGGCTCGAACTAAGATAAGGCTTTTGCCAATCCCCCTTATTCGGATTGGTAACAGCAGCATAATAATAACCGCCAAGACGAAGCGGATACGCTTGCTCACCGACCGATAAGGCAACTTGTTCATCCCCATCAAAAGGAACAAGCCTGTCATCCTCTTTCTGCTCACCCACTCCTTCTTCAGACAGCACTAAACAACTGGCAAAAGGCCGATAAAAAGCCTCTTTCATCATAACGTCATACTGATTAAGAAGATGGTCTCGCTCGGAATAAGACATTTTTTGGGGATGAAACCAAGACAAAAAACCAGACATCATTAATGACTTCACCGGCTCAGTCAGGTAAGAGAGATCATTAATTAAGGGAACAGAAATGGGATCAGAGCGCTCAGCAGAGGCAGGTTCAAGCTGACGCCACATTAGTTGCGGAAATCGTTCATTAAGCCTTGCCAATGTTTGGGTAGATTCCAAGCAGAATACACCGCTCACCCCCTCCTTTTCAATTTCTTCCACCTGAAAAGACACTTGACCAAACTCTGCAAACGCGTGAAGTAATGGCTCTATCGCCCCTTGTGAAGAAGGCGTTATACGCCCTTCAAAACGGAAGTTCTCAGAAACCAATTCAATTTGAGATAACAGGTGACTAAGCTGTTGCCAGCAAGGATGATGCTCGGACAGGGCATGACTGTGCGCCTGCAGATAATCGCCTCCTAATGGCGCGGCGATAGCAAGCTGGGATAATGCATCGCTTGCCGTCAACATCACCAACTGACAGTCAGATCGGTAAGGTGACCCCGAAGCGATTAACTGCGTAACAAGATGCTGAAGTGAGGCAAGACGCTGATGGAATATAAGCAGTTCAAGATCCGCAACATTGAACGCAAAACGATCCAAAGCCGACCGCAAATCCAATAAAGAAGAGCGAGGTGTAATCGCATAACTGACAACAGCACGTTCAATGTCAGCCATAGGGAAAGAAATATCCACTCTCCCTAAATCACATTCTGACATAGCAAGTCCTGATCATTGTCATCTTCCCCTAAGACCGGTTTTTCGCTATCGATTTGCATCAAAAAAACGCCGCATGGCGAATTCATCACTTTGACGCTGCTCTTTTTTATCTTCGATGGTTTGCTCAATTTTTATATTTTTTTCTTTTAGCACATCCATGCTTTTTGTTTTAGAGCGAGCTTGCAGCCACAGTCGCATACTCATGTCCGCTTGCTGCTCTGCTCGTCCAACGGCCGCTTCTTGTTGAGCAATGGCTTGCTGAACTCGATCGACAAAATGCTGATAATTGGTTGTTAAGTACGGACTTAGACCAAGTAAATTACGCTCAGACTCATATTGTTGAGCATATTCTTTGAGCTCAGCCAGTTTTTGCATGTCGTGCTGCACTTTGGCTTTATCCCTTGCCAATTGCTGAGCAACAGAGTCCTCTTTGCGTTTAGCAAGATCGACCAATATTTGCATTCGGTGAGATTTCTTCATGAGCAACCTATTTATTTTACTCAATAAATAGTAGACGCTTTTGCAAGCTTACGTCTACTGCCCTTTGGTCATTGCCGTCACCAAAGCCTCTAAGCTTTGATCTATGGTAAAGCTCTCTCCTAATGCTTGCTGCAAGAAACTGCGTATTTCTGGCATTTGCACAATGGCCTGATCCAAATCAGGGTCACCACCTTGAGCATAAGCACCCACCGAGATGATATCCTGATTTTGTTGGAACTTAGAATACAGCTGCTTCACTCGCATGGCACCGTACAAATGATCTTCGCTAACAATTTGCGGCATTGCTCGAGAAATCGATGCCTCTATATCAATGGCAGGATAATGCCCCTCTTCTGCAAGCCGTCTCGACAACACAATATGACCATCCAAAATCGCTCGCGAAGCGTCGGCAATCGGATCTTGCTGATCATCACCTTCAGTCAATACCGTATAAAACGCCGTGACCGAGCCGCTGCCTTCATGCCCATTTCCAGCACGTTCCACTAGCTGAGGTAACTTCGAGAAGACCGAAGGTGGATAACCTTTCGTTGCTGGCGGCTCACCGACCGATAAAGCAATTTCCCGCTGGGCTTGTGCATAACGAGTCAAAGAGTCCATCAGCAGAAGTACATTCTTACCCTGATCTCGGTAGTATTCCGCAATACGAGTCGCCAGCATAGCCGCTCGAAGTCGCATTAAGGCTGAATCATCGGCAGGTGAAGCAACGACCACTGAGCGGGCCAACCCCTCTTCACCAAGAATTTGTTCTATGAATTCTTTGACTTCTCGTCCACGCTCACCAATCAAACCGACAATGGTAATGTCTGCTTCAGTAAAACGCGTCATCATGCCAAGCAATATACTCTTACCAACACCACTACCAGCAAACAAACCAAGCCGCTGACCTTTGCCCACAGTCAACAAACTATTAATGGCTTTAATACCCACATCCAAGGTTTCGGTGATGGGCTTGCGCTGTAAAGGGTTGATAATGCCACCATGAAGTCCAACCGAATCTTGAGTGTTAATCGGTCCTTTACCATCTAACGGCTTACCTAAGCCGTTGACAACACGGCCTAGCAATTCATCCCCAACCGGCATTTTACTTTCATCTAACAGAGGACGAACACGCGCTCCAGGCGAAATACCTTCAATGGCTTCCGTTGGCATCAAATACGTTAGGTCTCCAGTGAAGCCAACCACTTCGGATTCCACCCAGCGTTCTTTTCCAACCTGAACGGCACACCGGTCTCCCAGTGCCACAACGCAACCAACCGCCTCCATGGTTAAGCCAACCATGCGCGTTACCTTACCTTCCAACTGAGGCTGATAAGGAGAAGTAAATGCGTTATTTAATTTGGCAAGTCTTTCTTCAAGAGTAGGCACAATTAATCCTGCTCAATCGAAGTAAGGTGACGGAGCTCTTCGTACACAGCAGCTAGGCGCTGTTCAACACGTCCGTCTATATGAAAAGATTTCGAATCTAAAACAAAACCACCACAGACCATGGCATCGTCTTCTTCTACCTGTATTGTGAGTCTGTCCTTTACTCCTATCGCATCTAATACTGCGATATCTTCCGTATTCAAACGGAGACGAATACGGCCTTCGTACTCGCCAATTTCATCAAACACCCTGACCAACTGCTCTTTTAGAGCGACCTGACCATCTTCTTGCATCTTGCTAAGACAGACATTTTCGACCATTCGCACCATAGTTTGATAGAGCAAATTCTCCGCGGCCGCTCGACTGGCTTCCAAAGGCTGGGTAATCTCAGCGGCAACGGCTTGAAGCAATTGCTCTACTTGAGCAAATTGAACTTTCGCTTCTTCTTGCGCCAACTGACGACCTTCTTCTATCCCTGCAGCCAAACCATCGGCTTGGCCTTTCTCATAACCATCAACTTCGCCTTTTGAAAAGCCACCCTCATAGCCTTTTTTATGACCTTCTTCTTCGCCTTGTATAAAGCCTTCATCATAGGCAGCGGAACGAATTTCTTCCAATTGAGAGGCGGTGAGAGGCTCGTAGATAAGCGAATCTTGATCCACCTCTTCCGAGGTCATCACTGTATCTTTTTGAACCAATATGGCGGGACCAGTTGTTTCTTTTACATCGGTGCTTTCTAAATGTGGGAGCTCCCAACGCTCGTAAGCCGTCAACTTACGCTCTTCTTTATTATCCTTGTCTGACATACTCTAATTAAACCATCTGCTCGCCACCGCCACCGAGAACGATTTCACCGTTATCAGCAAGGCGTCTAGCAACGGCCAAAATCTCTTTCTGCGCAACTTCCACTTCACTCACACGAACAGGACCCTTGGCTTCCAAGTCGTCTTTCAGCATATCCGCAGCTCGGGAGGACATATTTTTGAAGATCTTTTCTTGCATATCTGGGTCTGCCCCTTTCAAAGCCAAAATCAATGTCTCTGATTCCACTTCACGCAAGATAACCTGAATACCACGGTCATCGACTTCTAATAAGTTATCAAACACAAACATCAAATCTTGGATGGTATTGGCGAGGTCTTCATCCACATCTCGGATAGACTCCATCAGCTCGGTTTCAACCGAACTATCAATGAAGTTCATGATATTCGCCGCGGTACGCACCCCACCGATAGTGGTCGATTGTGTTGAGTTATTTCCTGAGAATTGACGTTCTAGAATGTTATTTAATTCTTGCAGAGCCGCTGGCTGAACCGTTTCAAGAGCCGCCACACGCAATACAATATCCAAACGCACCCGCTCATCAAAGTTAGCTAAAATATCAGCGGCTTGGTCAGGATCAAGGTAGGAAATAACAATGGCTTGAATCTGCGGGTGCTCATAGCGGATTACATCCGCAACGGCTCTCGATTCCATCCATTTCAATGTGTCTAAACCGGTAGTATTACCACCTAGTAAGATGCGATCAATTAAGCTACCGGCTTTTTCTTCACCTAAGGCTTCACGAAGCATATTACGAATGTAACCATCTGCTCCAAGCCCTAATCCGGTCTGATCACCAACCAAGACTAGAAAGTCGTCTAGGACTTTTTCAACCTGATGACGTTGAACATTGGCCAACTGCGCCATGGTTTGACCAATTTTTTGGACTTCTTTGGGCCCCATGTGTTTTAGGATCTGAGCAGCATCAGATTCCCCCAGCGACATTAGTAGCACTGCGGCTTTTTGAACTGAGGTTAAATCTGCACCTTGGCCTGTATCACTCATTAACTTTCCATTACCCACTGTTTAACAACTTGCGCTACACGTTCCGGCTCTTCAGCAATCAAACCGCGTATCGCATTAAGTTGACGATCAATTTTCTCAGGGGAACCTGGTACGAGAATATCCTCAGCACTCACGAGAGACACTTGATCATCTGAAATTTCATCCGTCTCATCTGAGAATATAGCGGCTTCCGTGTCCTCTGCAACTGCAATTTTGTTTTGTTCACTGAGGGTTTTCAATATTGGTCGAACCACGATCAGTAAAAGAATCAACACAAACATACCAACTAAGGTTGGCTGCAAAAGATTCAAGAACCAAGCCTGCTTATAAAATGGCGGTTCAATCACAGGCTCTTCTGGGTCAGGAAGTGCAAAAGGCGAATTGATGACACTAACGCTGTCTCCGCGCGAAGGGTCATAACCAACAGCATCTCGAACCAACAAGGTCAAACGACCAAGTTCATCATCACTCCAAGGTGTTCGAACTATCGTTGATGTATCTGCATCTAGACTGGCTAAATCATCAACAACTACGGCAACAGATAAACGTCGAACAGTACCTTGTTGGCGCTTGGTATAACTGATGCTGCGATCAAGCTCAAAGTTACGTGTCGTTTCTTCTCGCGATTGACCATTAGCAGCGGCACCGTTACCACCGATTGGCGCACCATTTTCATCCACAGCTTCAGGGGCAGTAACTGCGCCCGGTGGCTGATTGGTTAAGGCCCCAGGAATGCCGCTAGCTGAGGCTCCAGCACTGCGATTTTCTCTGAGAGTTTGTTCACTTCGTAATGCCAACAAATCTGGATTGTACTGTTCATCGGTTTTTTCAATTGCCGTAAAGTCCACATCAGCCGACACTTCTGCTTTGAAGCGACCTTGACCGACTACGGGGCCGAGAATGTTATTCACTCGTTGTAGCAGCACGTCTTCTACTTTACGTGCGTAGTCGAATTGCTTACCTGCCACAGACAATTCTGAGTTTGAATCTTTTTCCGTCAACAAGGTGCCACGCTGATCCACCACAGTGACATCTTTATCACTCAACTGTGAAATACTCGATGCCACCAAATTCACAATCGCATCAACTTGACTACGATCAAGGCGACGACCTGGGTATAACTCAAGAAACACTGAAGCGGAGGGCTTTCTTGTATCTCGCACAAAAACCGATTCTTTTGGAATGGCTAAATGGACCCTAGCTGATTTAATACTTTGCAGACTGGAAATGGTTCGGCTCAACTCGCCTTCTAAACCACGACGATAACGAGTCGTCTCAACAAACTGGGACGTCCCCAGACCTTGTTCTTGGTCCATAATTTCCAGACCAACAATATTGTCTGACACGATTCCAGAACCCGCCAATTTTAAACGAGCCTGATGATAGTAATCCGCTTCAACTAATAAAGCGCCAGTATTTTCATCTAACTTGAAGGGAATATTATTAACACTCAGAATTTCAACAATCTGATCTGCGTTGTAATCCGTAATGCTACTTAAGACAGGTTTATAGTCTGGTCCGTTAGTCCATAACACAGCCGCCAAACCAATTGCTATAGAGGCAGCTAAGCCGACCATTAAGGCCAACTGACGTATCACCGTTAGCTTATTAAAGCCTGTGACTAATTCTAAATAGAGCTTACGCTCCGATTGTTCTGCAGGGACATTATCCATTAAAAAGCGCCAAGCGGTTTATCTAGCCTAAATCGGCATGTTCATGATTTTTTCGTACGCGTCTACAAGCTTGTTTCGTACTTGAGTCATCGCCTCAAAAGAGACACTAGACTTTTGTAGACCAATCATGACTTGAGGTAAATCCACCCCTTCGTCACCGCGCTCATAAGATTGGGCTAATTGCGTCGCATCTTGTTGTAACGAATTTACATTATCAACAGCACTTTTCAGCATTTCAGCAAAATCAGCACGTTCAACCGCCTGACCAGCTTCCACATTGCCAGCAGCCTTTGCAACATCAGACACCGCCGAACCAGGTGCCTGAACCTGCGAGCGGAGATCCCTCATTTGGGATAACACTTGATTAATATCCGGTCGACCCGAAATCATGCTCTTCACCTAAAAAATCACATTTCATAAGCTTAGCATAAAGCTAATTAAAACAAGATACAAAAATCAATCGACGTCTATACCACTTTCTCGCATTTTAGCGATTTTGTATCGCAGTGTTCTAGGGCTAATCCCTAATTTATCTGCAACGTCTTTTCGCTTCCCATTAGCATCGATCAAAGCTTGAGCAATAATCCTAAATTCATGTTGTTGCACGCCTTTCCCTAAAATCGATGCCGCACTTTCTTCCTCTTCAGCAACCGGCTCACTTGGAGTTGGTGCGCCAGCCATCATATCGAAAGCAATGTGCTCATCATGAATTTGCCCGTTAGGACTTAAAATCAACGCTCTCTGAATAACATTATCCAGCTCTCGAACATTACCAGGCCAAGGATGCGCTTCCAATTTACTTTGGGCTGAAGGTTTCAGGGTCGCCGCAGATATACGCATTTTAGTGGCATGTTTGTGCAACAAATGCTCTGCAATCGGTAATATATCCCCTTTACGCTCTCGGATAGGCAACCAACGTAACGGAAAAACATTCAAACGATAATACAAATCTTCCCTAAAGCCACCTTCTTTTACATACTCAGCCAGATCTCGGTTAGTAGTAGCAATAATGCGCACATCAAGCGGAATCGATTTTTTACCGCCAAGTCGTTCTACTTCCTGCTCTTGCAACACTCGCAATAGTTTGGCTTGCAAGCCAACATCCATTTCCGTAATTTCATCCAGCAATAAAGTACCGCCATTGGCTTGTTCAAACTTACCCGCTTGCGACGACACCGCACCAGTGTAAGCGCCCTTCTCATAACCAAATAAAATAGCCTCGAGCATGTTTTCCGGAATGGCCGCGCAGTTAATGGCAACAAAAGGCGCATTACGGCGTGAGGATTGGTTATGAATGTAATGGGCAAGAACTTCTTTACCTGTACCACTTTCACCGCACACCAATACGGTAGAGTCGGTTACAGCAACACGCTTTGCCAAATCCAGCAACGCCAAACTCGCAGAATCTTTTGCAATAGGTTGACTCGTCGAGGATGAAGCTTGCTTCACGGTATATTTGGCAATGGCATTTAATAACTCTTCTTCTTGAAACGGCTTAAGAAGATAATCTACTGCGCCATCACGCATCGCTTCAACGGCATGAGCAATGTCACCATACGCCGTCATCAACATAATAGGCAGTTCAGGATACGCGTCCACCACATGATGCAGCAGCCCATAACCATCCATACCGGGTAGATTAACGTCTGACACAACCATATCAAACTGGCTGTGCTTTAACGCAATGACAGCCTCTTCGGCACTGTACACCATTTTACATTGGTAACTTGCTAGCATGAGCGTGTCTTCTAACGCTTCCGCCAATCCCTTGTCATCTTCAACAATTAATAATTTCACATCCGACATGCTATACCCTTACGAGAGGAATGGTTAAACTGGCCGTTGTCCCAGCCCCTTCAATACTATCAATTTCAAACTGCCCATGGTGTGCCCTGGCGATGGCTTTTACCACCATCAAACCCAATCCTGTACCATGTTGCTTAGTGGTGACAAAACCTTCTTGAACGTGTTCCAACTGTTCTTTTGACATGCCAACACCACGATCTTTAAACACAAACACGGCACTTGCTCCCACCGTGCGCCAAGACAACCGAACCGTACTGCCCGGATGCTGCGAATCAATGGCATTGTTTAGCAGATTCAACAGAGCCCCCAGTAAGGTTTCTTTATTACACTGAATAACTTCGTTCGCAGCAAATTCGGAGCCAGACAAATCCAAGGTGACATTTTTTTGCTCACACACTTCTTCGCACTGGGACACTAACTCTGCAGCGAACTCATTCAACGATATGGTCTCATCTAATTTAATTTCACTGCGAGAAAAAATCAGCATATCACGGATCTGCTTTTCAATATTTCCTAATCGATCCGCTAGTTTATTGGCAAACGTTTGTCGCATCACAGGGGCTAAATCGGCTTTTTGTAAATGCCCAGCATACAGAGACGCTGAGGATAAAGGTGTGCGGATTTGATGAGCTAACGCTGCCACCATTTTACCCATGTTCGACAAACGTTCATGATGATTAAGCTTTTTCTGTAAAAAGTAGGCTTCCGTCAAATCCACTAAAATCACCAATTGACCAGGCACATTCCCCAGCGAAGCGGTCTCTACCCTAACTCGGCGTCCCGTCACCATGGACACATCATGACCATCGTCTTCTTGTGGGCGAAAGCTGCGTGGCACAATCTCCCCCCAAGCTTCACCAATCAAAGACAAATTAAACAATCGCTCAGCCACTGGGTTCGCCATCACAATGACACCCTCTTCATTCAGCAGCAAAACCCCTACTGGCATGGACTCAAACAGTTGTTGAAATTGCAGGACTAATACGCGGTTTTTATCTTGCTCTTGACGCTTATCTTGCTCTGACTTCTGCAGTTGTTCTTGCAGACGCACCACCTCTTGCTGAAGGTCCAAGTAAGATTTCGCTAACACATCCGAAGACTCAGAAAACGCCTTAAAAGCGGCTTTAAGCTCCGCTATTTCTTCATCTTTAGTCACTAAAACTCCGATTTATCAATATTATAGCGACGCATTTTTTCGATTAGAGTAGTACGCTGTATTTGTAAGTTCTGTGCCGCTTTGGAAACCACACCCTGGGTTGACACCAAAGCCTGACGAATCAACAGCGCTTCTAAATGCCGAACATGCAGATTCAGGTTGACACCCGATGCCTGCGGAAAAGTATGCAACTGTTTAATTTCTTTTAATATAGAAGACAAGGCCTGAGATCGCCACGGCAAAGGACACAACCATACATTCTCACCATCAGGGGCGATTAAAGAATGACTCAATGAAATAACCGGCACCATTTCATCCAGCTCAAATGACTGAACTTGACTTCCAAGAACCACAAAATCAGGCAATTGAAAGGCCGTTAGAGAAGTACTGTGCTCGATCCCAATAAAAGTGAGTATGCTGGAAACACTGGAAATTTCGTCGTCATCTAAACCACACAACCAAGCTTTCACCTTACCACCTCAACCTTTACTGTAACATCGCATTAATATAGTGAGTATTAATGCGTGTTTATCCAAGACTTTCAAGCTTTGAAGGGAAATTTATAATGCGGATAGCAAGTTATCAAATTCTGCTTGTGCCATTTGCTCATTTTCACACCAAGACAAAGCTCCCAGTAAGGGAGCCGATAACATAGTCTGTAGAGTTGCCAAATTCTCATCATAACAAGGCATCTTATTCGGGCCAGCCGTATTAGCGACCCAACCCGCTAGCGTCAACCCATCTCGAACAATGGATTCCGCAGTTAACAGAGCATGATTAATACAGCCGAGCTTCATATTAACCACTAGAATCACTGGAAATCCCAGAGTTTTTGCCACATCAGACAAAAGCTCTCTATCATTTAACGGCACACGCCAGCCACCAGCACCTTCAACCAAGGCCAATTCATGTGGCGTTAATAAGGCCCCTTTAATAAAACCTTCCAAACGTGACGCCGTGACGAGTCTTCCTTCTTGTTGAGCTGCAATATGAGGTGCAATAGCGGCCTCCAATAAAACCGGATTAACCTGCTCGTAAGCTAATGCAACACTGCTAGCCTGCTGGATTTTCCAAGCATCATCATTGCGCTTTACACCCTCTATTAACTCAGCTCCCGCCGCGACAGGCTTTAAACCAATGGCTTTTTGCCCCGCTCTCTGAGCAGCCGCTAACAACCCCACAGTAAAGTAAGTTTTTCCAGCATCCGTGTCTGTTCCAGTAATAAAAAATCGTTTTTTCACAACTACCTCAATCTAACTAACTCTCTTACGAGCGACAACAAACGCCACTTGATAGCTCAACGGTATCCCCTTCACTTGACGCTGTTTTTCATATTGCTGCAAAAAAGCCTTCCAAGTAGAAGGTGATATTGCTTGCGGCTTTTCCGTTGAAATTAGACTAGCACCAACCTTTTTTAAAGACGCTACTGCAGCTTCAGGGGAATCAAACCACATTTCGATCTGCTCGACGGATAATGACTCAATTTGCCACGATGCGTCTAACAGCTGTTTTTTCAACATTTCTTCAGAGACGTATTGATGAACATGTTCTCGGCCATCCACACCCAACCAAGCTGTCGATAACTCCGGCATAGACCCCATTAACAATGTCGAGAACACCAAACGTCCATCATGACGACTAGCCGCAAACAAAGAACGAAACAAGCTCTCCGGTTGCAAACACCACTGAATCGCCAAACTGGAAAAAATCAGGTCAAAAGCGCTTTCAGTAAAAGGAAAGGTTTCCGCATCAGCACAGACATAATGAATCGGTAAATCCTCAGACATGCGAGCACGTGACACTGCCAGCATTGCTGGAGACAAATCAAGAGCCACACAATGATTTGGCGTACATTTGGTCATTAACGAAGGCAAAGCCAACCCAGTTCCCGTCCCCAAGTCCATGACGGTATGGGTTGGAGAATCCGGCAAACAAAGTAGCAATTGATTGAGAACATCCAATTGGAACTGAGCGTAGGCATCATACGACGAAGCAGCTCGATCAAAGCGCTTTGCAAGCTGTCGTTTATAAGCGCTTGTCGAAGAAAGGTTAGGAGTTATTAGCATCTATAAAGTTTTCAACCGCTTGCGCACAAGCTTCTTCCTCTTCCAAGAACGCTTGATGAGCACAATTCGGCATAAGCAAAATCTCTTGTAGAGGGTTTACGTCCGTCTGCTGATCTAAACATTGTGCAGACACGAGCGCATCCTTGCGACCAAATATGTGTAAATTTGGTCTATCCAACAGAGACAGTTCACGACGCACATCCAGTGACTTAAGCATGCGCAAACCGCCAATCAAAGCCGCTTGATTCAAAGTAGTAACCGGCAATAAGGACTGCAATTGCTTAACCAATTGACGATCGTTCTGCGCCCCTTTAGCCTGCAACATCACAAAACGCTTAAGCCCCTGTTCTGGCTGCTGGTCAACCAAGGAAGCAAAGCCATCAAAATCGACGCATGACATAGCATCAGACCAATTCTCTCGCTGCACAAAACTAGGGGAGCTGGAAACAGTAATAAGCCCTTTAACACAACTGGAACGACGCGCCGCTACATAAGTTGAGATCATTCCACCCAAAGACCAGCCCAACCACCAAGCCTCTTTAGGCGCCACATCAATCAGCTGTTCAGTTAACGCATCAATATCATAATTTGGCCCAATACGGGTTCGAGAGATCCACTGTTCATCAAGGGAAACACCAGGCAAATTCGCTACCACAACGTAAAATCGCTGGCTTAAACGTCGTGCAAAATTCGCCATTACCTCTTTTGGCATAGCCCAACCAGACACCATAAATATCGCCTGTTTAGACTTGTCGCCGAAAGCTTCCGTTTCAATAGGTGTGCGCATGCTGCCCCTCAATTATTTAGCCGTTAGTACTTGCTCAAGTGCGTCACATAATAACACTAAATCTTGCTTTGAGTGTCCAGCACTCAGGGTAATTCTCAATCTCGCTTTACCGTTTGGAACCGTCGGTGGTCGAATCGCAGTACACCAAACACCAAGCGCTTTAAGCTGCTCACTCACGTCCAAGGTCGCGGAACTTTCTCCAATAACAACAGGCTGAATAGCGGTGTTAGACGCCATCAATTCAACAGGCAAATCCGACATACGCTGACGAAAATAGTCGATATGTTCGGCCAGTTTCGCTCTGCGATCACTTCCTTCTTGAGAAGATATCAACTGCAATGCCGCTAAACTTGCACCAGCCATGGCTGGCGACATGGATGTGGTATACACATAAGGACGGGCGAACTGAGTCAAATAGTCCGCAAAATCATGCGTCGTTGCGACAAAAGCCCCCGATGTTCCAAATGCCTTACCAAACGTCCCCATTAATAATGGAACTTGCGTCATCCCTAAATCAGATAACGCCAAACTACCACGCCCTTCTTTACCCAAGCAGCCTAATCCGTGGGCATCATCGACCATAAAGGTCCAATCATGCTGAGAAGCCAAAGCCGACAATTCCGATAAAGGCGCTATGTCCCCGTCCATACTAAAAACGCCATCCGTCACCAACAATCCACTTTGTTCGGATTTCATCATCAGCTTTTTAGCACTTAAAGGGTTAGCATGAAGATAGCGACGCATTGGCGCCTGCGCTAATTGCGCACCATCAATTAAAGAAGCATGATTTAATTTATCTTGAATGACTGGGCGTTGTTTATTTGCTAAAGCAGAAATCACCCCGAGGTTGGCCATATAACCTGTGCTAAATAGCAAAACACGTTCGTATCCAAGCCAATCCGCTAGCGCTTCCTCCAGCCTTTGGTGGGGAGCAAGATGTCCTGCAACCAAATGCGAAGCACCGCCACCCACACCATATTCATCAGCAGATTGCTGCATGGCTCGAATCAATGCAGGATGATTTGCCAAACCCAAATAATCATTTGAGCAAAACGCAGTATAAGGCCGACCATTAATGTGAGTATGAGGTACTTGAGGACTGTCTAGAGTAACCGTGTGACGCATCAGATCCTGACAGCGCCTTTCATCCAGCGCTGCCAGCACCCATGAAGGCGTCTTAAACGCTGGCTTCATAGAAAAACTTAGCGTCTTCTTGTTTAACGACTTGAGCCGCAATAGCCTCAGCTACCGCTTCATCAGAATGCTCTTCTCGTTTCTCAGGATTAATGCCCAATTTAGCAAACAAGGCCATATCTTTGTCGGCTTCTGGGTTACCAGTCGTTAGCAATTTCTCACCATAGAAAATGGAATTTGCCCCAGCCATGAAGCATAAAGCTTGTGTCTGTTCATTCATTCCTTGACGACCAGCGGATAAACGCACATGGGACTTAGGCATAATGATTCGAGCAACCGCTATGGTACGAATGAATTCAAATGTATCTAAATCATCCACATTTTCAAGTGGCGTACCTTCTACTTTCACCAACATATTGATCGGTACACTTTCTGGGTGTGGTTGCATTTGCGACAATTGACGCAACAATCCAACACGGTCTTTTTGCTCTTCCCCCATGCCCATGATGCCGCCACAGCATAACTTGATGCCCGAATCACGAACACGAGAAAGAGTATCCAAACGATCTTGGTAACTACGCGTGGTAATAATGCTGTCGTAGTATTCCGCAGAAGTGTCCAAGTTATGATTGTAATAATCCAAACCGGCATCCGAAAGACGTTTGGCTTGATCATCATTCAAGGTACCTAGAGTAACGCAAGATTCCAGGCCAAGGGACTTAACCCCTTTGATCATTTCCAATACATAAGGAAAATCTTTTTCAGAAGGATGCTTCCAAGCCGCTCCCATACAAAAACGACTGGCGCCCTTTTCTTTGGCAAGCGCCGCTTCTTCTAGCACCTTCTGCACTTCCATCAATTTTTCTTTTTCAAGCTCTGTATTATAGTGACCACTTTGCGGACAGTATTTACAGTCTTCTGGACAAGCACCTGTTTTAATGGATAAAAGGGTACTCACTTGAACCTCATTGGGCGCAAAATTTTCTCTATGGACGGTCTGAGCACGAAACATCAAATCCATGAAAGGAAGATCAAATAAAGCTTTTATCTCTGCATGAGTCCAATCAAAACGTGGACCAGTAGAATTCATTGAAGCAGCGCTTGAAACAGACATAATACCCTCGAACATAAAATAATGGAGCAATACTAATGGACTGGAAATTGCTGTCAACCCAAAAAATTAGAGAGATTTACTACAGTCTATTTTTTAGACAGTGCTATTTATGCCAATCCCCTAGCAAACAAATCTTTTGCCACCACTGCCAACAAGGCCTTAACCCAAATATAATTTGCTGTCAGCAGTGCAAACGCCCCTGCAATCAACCACAAGCAACCTGCGGACAATGCCAAAGTAACCGACCAAGTTATCAAGTATGTGTAGCCCCCTATTTATTTAGTGGCACCATGCGAACCCTTATCCATCAGATCAAATTTAACCACGGCGGGCATTTTATTCGTCCGCTCACAGAACGCATGTGTCAAAATCTAGTGGCAGAATACCAATCTCGACTCTGGCCACAACAACTGCTCTTTGTTCCAAGCCATCCCAAGCGCATTCGACAACGAGGCTTCTGTCAAACTCAACTCATGGCCAAACAACTACATAAACAGCTTCAAGCCATACTCGGAAAAGAAACGCCAGATCTCCCTAAGATCAACCCGATACTCAAGATTCAGCACAGCCAAGCGCAACATACTTTACCGCGTAAAGCACGATTGACAGCCCCCAATAAAAGCTACCAAATACAAGGTCAGGTTGCGGAACATGTGGCGCTATTTGATGACGTTATGACAACAGGCAGCACCATAGACGCTTGTTGCCAGCAGTTATTAAAAGCAGGCGCCAAACGCATTGATGTTTGGGTCATCGCCAGAACACCAGACAAAACCCATTAACTTACCCTCTGGTCATTTATATTGGCTTTGTTTAGTATGCCCGCAGAACCTACAAAGGCGTCACATTATGCAAAATGAGCTATCACAACACGACTATTTAGCCCTAGATAAACAACTACTCTGGCACCCTTACACCTCCATGAGCCACCCAAGTCCACAGTTTTTGGTCGACAGCGCTCAAGGCTGTGAAATCACTTTAAGCAATGGCAAGACCCTCATTGATGGCATGTCTTCTTGGTGGAGTGTCATTCATGGCTACAATCACCCGGTCATGAACCAAGCCATACAAACGCAGTTAAGCCAGTTTTCCCATGTGATGTTTGGCGGTTTAACGCACAAACCAGCCATTCATCTTGCTAAACAGCTGATCGACATGACGCCGGAGCCATTGCAACGCGTTTTCTTCTCCGATTCTGGCTCCGTTTCTGTGGAAGTGGCTTTAAAAATGGCGATTCAGTATTGGCACACCCAAGGCAAAGCCGATAAACAATTCTTTGTCACACCCAGAAGCGGCTATCATGGCGATACGTTCGCCGCCATGTCTGTTTGCGATCCCGAAAATGGCATGCATAACCTGTTCACAGGCGCTCTTACCCAACAACATTTCATCTCACCACCGCCAACGGGAGTAAACTCGCCAGTCGATCCAGAATACCTTGCTGAAATACGTCATGTACTGACAGAGAACCATCACAAGATTGCCGGATTCATCATCGAGCCTGTTGTACAAAACGCTGGCGGCATGCGCTTTTACAACCCAGATTATCTTAATCACATTCGTTCACTCTGTGACGAATTCGACATCCTGCTAATTTTTGATGAAATTGCCACTGGCTTTGGCCGAACAGGCAAACTCTTTGCCACAGAACACAGCAACATTTGCCCTGACATTATGTGTGTAGGTAAAGCCTTAACGGGTGGATACATGACCTTAGCGGCCACCCTAACAAACGATAAAGTGGCTCTCGGCATTAGTGAAAACGGGGGGGTATTCATGCACGGACCAACCTTTATGGCCAACCCTTTAGCCTGCGCTGCCGCGAACGCCAGCTTATCCTTACTCGATTCTACCGACATAACGGAAACCGTAGCCCAACTTGAAGACTGGCTTAATCAAGCCCTCTCGCCTTGTTTATCATTGGACCCCGTCAAAGATGTCCGCTGTCTAGGTGCCATTGGCGTTGTTGAACTTCATGAGCCAATCAATCTAAATGACATACAACCTAAGTTCGTTGAACTGGGGGTTTGGATTCGCCCATTTGGAAGACTCATCTACCTAATGCCACCTTATGTCATCAGCCAACAAGATGTTCAAAAGCTGGGACAAGCCATACATACGATCCTCAGCCAGTAGAGCAAAAAAAGCCCTTTGTGAATCATTTCAGCAAAGGGCTTTTTTATTCTGTCAGGAATTCATTCTAAAAATGTCTATTGCTTCATACGCTCAGCAAGGTTGCCTTGCTCATAAGCTTCTTCTTCGATGTGAGTGATATTTAACACAATATTTTCAGCACGCTCGATGCTGTTTACACTCAACTCATCGACCACTTCCATCTTGTCGTTTAAGTTACGTGCCACTCCAGCTTGCTCTTCAGAAGAAACATTAATTTGCGCGGTCATTTCCACTATCCGCTGAATAGAGGCTTCTATTTCACTCATTTTTTCAGCGACCTGATTGACACTTTCAACCCCTTGCTGAGCCACTAAAGCGCCTTTATCTATGGTCGACGTGACGTCTGAAGTTTTCTTTTTCAACTCCTCCGTCATACTGTGAATACTTTGCGTGGCATTTTGTGTGCGAATGGCTAACGCTCGCACTTCGTCCGCCACTACAGCAAAGCCTCGCCCTGCCTCACCAGCGCGAGCCGACTCAATTGCTGCATTCAGTGCCAACAAGTTCGTTTGTTCGGCAATGTCACTAATTGAACGAACTAGTTCGTTAATCTTATCGCTTTGCTCAGATAACACAGAGACTACTTGTTTTGCCTCTGCTACCTCTTGATAAACTTGGCCAATCTTAGTGCCTGTTTGCTGCGCAAGGTGACGGCTTTCCAGTGTTAAACTGCCAACCGCTTCTGTTGCCTCAACGGCCACCTGAATATGAGATGACACTTGAGTCACGCTAGAAAGTAATTGTGAACTTGCAGCAACAACGTCTTGGAAAGTGCCGCGCTGTTTATTGAAGTTCGTCAAATTGGTGGTCACACTGGCTTTTGCATCCGAAGCCCGCTTACTTAATTGATTCGCCCCTTCTTTTAGGCGGTAGCGGAATGTATGACCCGCCGCTTCTTGATGAATTTTATCGAAGCGAATAGCGGCTTTTGCCCCCACAGAACGACAATACAGATACTGGCCAATTGGATTCTTCGACTCTTCAGACAACAAAGCAACCAACTCATTAACTGAGCGACCTTGAAGAAAGACTAAACCAGCCCCCAGCAAAGCTAACAAAGGCGCTAATACTTGATAAAATAGGTCTCCAGACAACACACCAGCACACGCCAATAATAGGAAACACAAAAACACAGGCCAGCTCGCATTCGTCAAATGAGAGGCCATCTTAGTAGACCAAGGCAAAAGACTTTTCCCTGAATTAATTCGATCGTAAATGGATTGAGCGTGCTCTTTTTCGGCCTTCGTCGCTTTTCGACGAACAGACTCATAACCAATGACCTTGCTACCATCCAACAAAGGACTGACGTGTGCACTCACCCAATAATGATCGCCATTTTCACAACGATTTTTCACTATCCCCATCCAGCTGCGACCTTGCTTTAGGTTCGCCCACATATCTGCAAACACAGCGGATGGCACGTCTGGGTGTCGGATCAAATTATGAGGCGCGCCAATGAGGCCCGCCTGCTGATAACCCGCCACTTCACAAAACGCATCATTAACAAAAGTAATTCGCCCTTTCACATCCGTGCTGGATACTAAAACATCGCTTTCAGGAAAGTCATTTTCCTTTCCAGTTACAGGCATCTTGCGCATACATCATCCTCGACCTAATCATTATTATTTTAAGATACGAACCACCGCATCCAAGCTTACTCTTAGTCACACATTATTCGTCATCAAAATCACGATAGGCATCTGGCGCTAAGTCTTCAAAGCGGGTGTACTTACCCACAAAAGCCAAACGACAAGTACCAATTGGTCCATTACGTTGCTTACCAATGATGATTTCTGCAATCCCTTTGTGTGGCGTATCTTCATGATATACCTCATCACGATATACAAAGGAGATCACATCCGCATCCTGCTCGATCGCTCCGGATTCACGCAAATCCGAGTTAACTGGACGCTTATTTGGCCGGTTCTCCAAACTACGGTTTAGCTGAGACAAAGCCACCATAGGGCAATCCATTTCTTTCGCAATGGCCTTAAGGGATCGTGATATTTCAGAAATTTCGTTCGTTCGCCCTTCAGTAAAGCCAGGAATCTGCATCAATTGAAGGTAATCGACCATGATGAGGGCGACACCACCATGCTCTCGGGCAATACGACGAACGCGAGATCGCATTTCAGTCGGACTAATACCGCCGGTATCATCAATGAATAACTTTCTGTCTTTCAACATTTTTACCGCGGACATCAGTTTATCCCAGTCTTCTTGGATCAACTGCCCCGAACGCATGCGCGTTTGATCAATTCTCCCTAGCGATGACAACATACGCATCATCAACGACTCTGAAGGCATCTCCAAACTGAACACAATAACAGGAAGGTCACTGATCATCGCGGCGTTTTCAACCAAGTTCATCGCAAAGGTCGTTTTACCCATAGATGGACGGCCCGCCACAATAATTAAATCCGCAGGCTGCAAACCGGCTGTCATACCGTCCAAATCAGTAAACCCCGTACTCAAGCCGGTAATCGCACCGTCTTGATGGTAAAGCTCATCGATCTTATCAACGGTCGCACTCAAGATATCGGACGCAATCCTTGGGCCACCTTTTTTCTCACCGCCTTCGGCAATTTGAAAAATCTTACGCTCCGCTTCATCCAATACCTCTGCAGCCGTCATTCCTTCAGGATGAAAAGCACGAGAGGAGATGTCATTGGTGGTTGAAATCAAACGTCGCAATATTGAACGCTCACGCACGATGTCTGCGTACGAAGCAATATTAGACGCACTGGGAGTCGCTTCAGCCACTTCGATTAAGTAAGCCATCCCACCAATTGCGTCAAGATCCCCTCGCTTATCTAAGCGTTCACCAATGGTCACCACATCAACCGGCTCAGACTCATCGGCCAACCGAGCGATTACTGAAAAGATCAGTTTATGCTCGGGACGATAAAAATCATCAGCAATGACCAGCTCGGACACTTTTTCCCAAGCCTGTGGGTCCAACATCAAACCGCCAACGACAGAACGTTCAGCTTCTACCGAATAAGGAGGCAACTTAATAGAAGCCACTTCAGAATCATCTAATTGCACGCAACAATATCCATTTATAAAAGGTCAAAAAACAATGGGATTAGCTTATCACGGCCACAAAAAAAGGGCATCTTGCAATCAGCAAGACACCCTTTTTTTAGCAAATAATTTATCGAAATAAATTATTCAGCTGTAACAGCCAATGTCACAGTAACAACAACTTCAGAGTGAAGTTGAAGATCGATCTCGAAAGAACCTGTGTGGCGGATTGTACCTTCAGGTAGACGAACCTCTGCTTTAGATACTTCTACTTCTGCAGAAATAACGTCAGCGATGTCGCGAGTACCGATAGAACCAAAAAGCTTACCTTCATCACCAGCATTCGCTGCGATTGTGAAAGTTTTGCCTTCTAGTGATTGAGCACGTGTTTCAGCAGCGGCTTTACGCTCTGCTGCTTGAGCTTCAAGCTCAGCACGACGCTCTTCAAAGCTAGCCAAGTTAGCTTTTGTAGCCATTACAGCTTTTTTATTTGGAATCAAAAAGTTACGAGCGTAGCCTGGTTTAACAACTGCAACGTCACCAATACCGCCTAGCTTGTTTACTTTGTCGAGTAGAATAACTTCCATCTCGATCACCTCTAATTAATCATTCGCTATCACTTGAGTTGGACGCCTTATCTTGGATCTTGGAACGTATATCAACAAAACTATCAATCACACAGAGCGCGATCAAAAGATTCGCAAAATAAACATTCAGGATAAAAAATCCCACCAGATAAAATGCGATCAGTCCAACAACCCCAATTTCTTTTTTTGCTAAAATACCGTGTACTAATGCTAACCCTGGTAATATCAAAGCAGGTACGGCGGCTTGAGAAAGCACAGAAAATGCCCCTCCTACACTCTCACCAATCAGTATCATAGCGCCAAGCACTAGACTGAATGCCACAGGCAATCTTAATTGATGAAATTCGCTGCGTAACCCACCCGGATTATAGAGCCCCGCTTGCCATTTTCTCGCTAATAAAAGCGCAAGAACCGCAATCACCACTTGGAAAATGGACACAGCCATCACCGCCTGGGAAAAGATCATAGACCTTTCGGGTATTTCAACCGCTTCTCTCTGTAAAACAGTCTGAACCAAGTCAACAGCAAAGTTCAAGACATCAGACATAAGCAAAGGCTGAATCAAGGTATTAAATGACGCCAGTAAACTGCCAACTAATAACACCCAACTCCACGACATTGTTACTCTTAACAAATAAGCCAACAACGCCACATCCAACATAACCAGTAATGCTGTCGCATCACCTTGGAGCATCCAGATAACAAAACCTGGTAAACAGCCCCAAGCAAAAACAGGTATTCCTTCTTTTACACCTTTACGAAGCACCACTAAGCCTAAAATGGCAGCAGCCAGCCAAAACATAACAGGGATCAAACCAAACGCTACGACACCTATGATGGCGTTACGGCGCTTATCCATTACCCATTTAGCTAAACCGCTCATTAAGGTACTTCTTGCCTATTAATTAAAGTGGCTATCAGTGTAAGGAAGCAAAGCAATGTAGCGAGCGCGTTTGATAGCAGTCGCTAGCTGACGCTGGTAACGAGCCTTAGTGCCAGTAATACGGCTAGGTACGATTTTACCAGTTTCAGTGATGTAACCTTTTAGTGTGTCTAGATCTTTGTAATCGATCTCTTTAACGCCTTCTGCTGTGAAACGGCAGAACTTACGACGACGGAAAAAACGAGCCATGAGTATCTCCTAATTCAAATAGATTAATCTTCAGATTCTTCAGTAGTTTCTGTAGACGCTTCAACGTTACGCTCTTCACGCTGTGGTGCAGAACGACGCTCTTCACGACCTTCAGATGCTTTGATAGGAGAAACTTCTGTTACCGCATCTTTACGACGGATCACCAAGTTACGGATGATGGCATCGTTGTAGCGGAACGTTTCGTTTAGTTCAGACAAAACACTATCAGAACACTCAACGTTCATAAGAACATAGTGTGCTTTGTGAATTTTGTTGATTGGGTAAGCAAGTTGACGACGACCCCAATCTTCGAAACGGTGTACTTGACCACCATCTTCTGTGATTAGGTTAGTGTAGCGCTCAACCATTGCTGGTACTTGCTCGCTTTGATCTGGGTGAACCAGAAAGACGATTTCATAATGACGCATTTAAGCTCCTTATGGGTTCTTAGTCTCCACGCTTCCCCTGTTAAAAAGCTGTGAGACAAGGAGTATTGATTTACAGGGACGCGAATTATATAGCAAAGCTGTCTATTAAGTAAACGCATTAAATAACATTTTCAATGCTTTCATTGCATCCTACCTGACAGGTTTTACAGCCTGTCTAAAAGGTCATAGAATCACGCCAACTTATCTCGTTTTATGATGGAACAAAAAACATGAATTTCTATGCTTTAAAGTACAGCCTAATATCAGCACTCATTGGTCTTACATTAGCCACCACAACAGTGCAAGCTAAAGGTAGCATTGGAGTTTTAGGAGCGTTGTCTGAATCCATCTATAGAGACATGGAAACTGACTCTCGATTCATTCCTAATTTATCTTTTAAAGGCGAACGCTTTTATGTCACATTTCCTGATGTTGGCTATCACTTAATTCCTCAGACTAAAATGCAAGCCCTATCAGCCGGATTGACCTATCAAACCGCAGGCTTTGACCCTGATGACTCAGATAACAACGACATCCAACAACTCGATGATCGTGATGACAGCGTGATGGCCTTTGCCAAATACCGACTTGGCTTATTCTCTACCAAGGTGGCACAAGATATGAGTGGCACACACAATGGTTATTACATCCGCTTTGCCATTGGCTTACCCATACCCAATGGCAACTGGGTATTTATCCCTTCTATTAGTCATCAATATACCAGCCGAAAAATGAGTCAGCATTTATACGGCGTGTCTCAAGCAGAATCAGACCGCACCTCTGGCAACATTGCCGCTTTCAATGCCGACGCCACATCTGTCTCCAGCATTGGCTTAAGAAGCATCTATAAACTCACACCAAACACAAACATCATGCTCGCGGTCAAACACAATCAATACAGCGACAATGTATTAGACAGTCCCATTGTTGACCAAAAGCGCTCTAACTCGATTATTGCTGGCATTATCTACAACTTTTAAGGCCATAAAACTCAATGCATTCTTTTTCAAATAACACAAAAGCTATGATCTTTGGTTTAGGGGCCGTTTTTCTCTGGTCAACAGTCGCCACGGCATTTTCCCTGTCGTTAAAAAGCCTGTCTCCAACACAACTTTTGCTGATTGCCTGTGCCGTATCACTGATCTTTTTACTTGCCCTACTAGGCTATAAAGGACAGCTAAACCAACTAAAACACCACGCTAAGCAGTCATGGAAAGCCTCTTTGTTCTACGGCGTGATTAACCCTTTCTTGTATTACCTCATTTTATTGCAAGCTTATGACTTATTGCCGGCGCAAGAAGCCCAAGCGATTAATTACACTTGGGCGATTATGCTAAGCTTCATGGCCGTTCCTATTTTGAAACAACGACTAACTCTCGCTGATTACATAGCCGCCGCCAGTTGTTATTTTGGGGTCTTGTATATTTCCACCCGTGGCGAAATCACCACTTTGGCATTCTCTAATCTTGTTGGCGTAGGGTTCGCTCTGCTGAGCACCATAATTTGGGCAATTTATTGGCTGTTAAACACAAAAGACGCTCGACCAAATTTAATTGGACTGACACTTAATTTTGCTTTTGCGCTGCCTATTATCTTGATCTTTGCAGCAGCGACAGGAGAATTAACAAATTGGCAGCCTGAAGGCATTTGGGGAGCGGTTTATATTGGCTTATTTGAAATGGGAGTCAGTTTTGTTTTATGGAATCGAGCTTTGAAACTCACCAGCAATGCCAGCCAAGTAGCCAACCTAATTTTCTTGGCACCTTTGCTGTCCATTGTCTTGCTCTCGCAACTTGCTAACGAGCCCATTTTGACCTCGACTTTAATCGGTCTTAGTTGTATTTTGCTCGGCCTATTTGTACAAAATTGGTCCAAAAGAAAGTCATCTCAAAAATAATAAAAGGAAACACCAATGCCAGCATTTGTTTTTTTGCTACTGCCCATATTTTTTTGGTCCGGTAACTACGTCTTAGGCCGCATGACAGTATCAACAGGCATTGATCCTTATACCATTTCATTTTTGCGCTGGAGTTTAGCCTGTCTGATCCTCCTGCCTTTTGCCTATAAAAAGCTTTACCAAGAAAGACACATTATCCGTCAGCACTGGCCTTTACTCCTGCTTTTTGGTTGGCTAGGCATCTGTAATTACAACTTATTCTTGTATGTCGGTTTAACATCGACAACCGTCACCAATGCCGTTTTATTGAACTCCATCATGCCAGTGATGATCCTAATCACAGCTCGAATTTTATTAGGCAACACAACAAACTGGCGACAAAATACAGGCATCATCATCTCAACCGTAGGTGCCATCATCATTGTTAGCCGAGGCAGTTTAGACACCTTCTTACATCTCACCATATCAAAAGGTGACCTATGGATCTTAACAGCGGCCGTTAGTTGGGCTATTTACTCCGTGATGATAATTCGTCGTCCAAAAGACATGTCATTGATTGGTTTCTTTACCTGTACCGCTCTTATTGGCACCAGCATTCAGGCTCCACTCTTTTTGCTTTTTGGTGAAACCGCACTGAGTGAACTCACTCACGCCAACTGGGGCAGCATTGTATACATGGGAATTTTTGCTTCGATTGGCGCATTCTTGTGCTGGAACATTGGTATTCAAAAACTCGGTGCCGCAACAGCAGGACACTTTATCCATTTACTCCCCGTCTTCAGTATCAGTCTATCAGTGATCTTTCTAGGTGAGCGATTGTTTAGCTTTCATTACGTAGGCATATTATTGATTTTCACAGGCATATTTGTGGCAACCGTTTTAAACAATAGAAAACGGTTGCCACAAAGCACAACAAACTAAGAAAGGTACGAATAAGTCTACTAAGACCCGAAGGGCAAGGTCTAAAAGACTGTATGCTTTGTTGAGCACCTCGAGAATAGGCCTGCTATTCACATTCGGCACTCGCCTAGAATAACAGGCTTTTATCCGCATGCTGATGCCTACATGGAGGTAGGTTATTAGGGCAATGCAGGAGCAATTGCCGAGACAAGAGGACTTGTTCGCACCTTCCCTAACCTCTATTTCGTGCGATTCTGGTACTGATTAAGATACTCAGAAAAATCAGTACCACGCCCATAATGGCGTATATATCGGGTACATGATGCCAAATCACGAGCCCCCAAAAACCACTAAAGGCCACACCAATATAACTAACGGGCGAAACGATACTGGCGGGAGCATACGTATAAGCCTTGTTATACAAAAACATGCCAACATAGAGTGTTATCACGACCGCCCCAACAAGAGGCCAAACATCCATTGGCACCGCTACCCCGCCACCCTGCCAAAGCATCAAGGGAATGGACAACAGACAAGAAACCGCAAAATACACGAATAAGGTTTCTTGACCAGATACCTGATGAGACAACATGCGCGTCGTCACCATAGACAAGGCCAAACCGATTGCAGACACAAACCCAACCAGATGCCAAGGGTTTAAATGATTTGGAGTTGGCTGAATGACGAACGCCACACCAGCAAAGCCGATCAATAAAGGTAACCATCTGGCTTTAGGAATACGAATACCATGCATTGCCAATACGATAAAAGGCACACACAAAGGCGCACAAGTTCGTAATAAAGACGCCTCAACGAGTGGAATGTGATTCAGCGCCCAGTAATAAAACAGAAAGCCAATAAAGCCACCAAAACTGCGTAATAAATGAATCCGCCAGACAGACCAAGGACGCTTTTGCCAGCGACCACGCATTTGCGGCAAAAGAATAAAGACACAAAAAAGGCTTTGCCAAAAAACCAATGTTGATACAGCAATAGTGGTTTGCGCTTGCTTAGCCGCTAGGGCGGTTAAAGACATGACAAAGGCATAAGCAATCGTCGCCAAAATACCCTTTTTAATTAACTCTCTATCATCCATTAAGACTAAGCGCCCACTTCAATTCACTAGATTATTAAGCCATATGTAACTTAATCCATCTAGCTTGTCGAGCTTTTCGACTCCCCCAAATACTGCGTAAATGCGATGGGTGTTTGCGCACTATCCAAAACATCCGCCGCTTCATGAGCAACCACTCGACCTTGCTCTATCAGAATAACGCGACCACCAACCAGCAACGCCTCGCTAGGCAAGTGAGAAACCAATAAGGTGGTTAACGAAAAGTCTTCTGTCACTTGCTTCACTAAAAACAGCATTTCCTCTCTGAGCGCTGGATCAAGGGCACTGAATGGCTCATCTAATAATAGGATTGGTTTTTTTCTCACCAGCACTCTGGCAATGGCAACACGTTGTGCTTGCCCACCCGATAATGCCTGAGGATAAGCATTCGCTTTAGCTGCTAACTGTGTTTGCTCTAATGCCCAAGCCACCCTTTCGCCTTGCTCCGCACTTAAGCGAAGATGCGGTGACACCCCAATTGCCACATTCTGCCAAACCGTCAATTGCGGAAATAAATTATCACTTTGAAACAAGGTCGAAATGGGACGTTTGTAGGCAGGCAAAGCCAACAAAGGTTCTCTCTGAAAGTCTAATACACCACGACCTGGCAAAAAGCCGCCCAGCAAGTGCAACAAGGTACTTTTACCTTCACCACTGGCCCCTAGTAACGTTGTGATACCTTGATCAATCTGAACTTGATAATGAGCATGGAAACGCTCCCAATCGTATTTTAAATCAACCTTGAGCATGCCACTTCCCCCCAACAATACGAGAAAACAACACATATAATCCCAAGCACAACAATATCAACACCACGGCAACACAGGCCCCTTCTTCTAGACGATAAGCTCCGATCAATTGAAACAAATACAGAGGTAAAGAAACCATGCCTTGACTCCCAAATAACGCGATCACCCCCATATCTCCTAGCGATAGTAGTAAAGCAAACGCAAATGCCTGCGCCACTGCGCTTCGCACCAAAGGCCATTCTATTTTGCAACGAGACCAAGCCTGAACCCCTAAACTGGAATACAGGTGTCGAAAACGGCGTTCTTGCTGATAAAAACAGGGCATCATACAACGCAACACAAAAGGTAAAGCCATTACCGCATTAACCCAGACAACGATCCAATAGCTAGATGAAAAACTCAGCCCAAAATCTCTCAACCATAAAAACAAGCCTGTCGCGATGACCAAACCAGGAACCATTAAAATTAGATTACCTACTTGCTCTAACTTAGTTGACCAGATATCGAGCTTTCCCTTTCCCATACAATAACGTGCCAGCACACAAAAACTCAGCCCCAGCAGTAAGCTTATAAAAGCGGCAGGAAAAGCAATCTTGAGCGACACTAAAACCGCCTGCCAAAGCCTCAAGGAGCCTAATGTCTGAAGGAATTGAGTGGAAAACATCGGATCAAAAATAGCAATAAAAGGCGGCAATACAAATACCAGCACGCATAGAAATGCGATCACGTCTAAGGCCTTGGCACCATAAGAGTCTCGAATTGGAAAACGAGATTGCGCTAACAAACTTGAGTCCTGATGATTAACAGGCGCTAACTTGTACACAAAAAGGGCGATTACAGTACAAATCAGCACCTGTAATAGTGCTAAAAAGCTGGCTTTATTCAAATCAAAGTCAAACCTTAATGCTTGATATATAGCTACCTCAAGGGTGCTCGACTTAGGACCACCTCCTAAGCTGAGTACCACAGCAAAGCTGGAAAAACAAAGCATAAAGATCAATACAAAGGCACCAGGTAAAGCTTTCCGTAAGTAACTCCATTCTATAAAACGGAAAGCAGACCATCGATCAAAACCTAATTGGTAAGCTTGACGCCACTGACCTGATGGAATCAAAGCATAGGCCTGTAAAAGCAACCTAACCGCCAATGGCATATTAAAAAATACGTGCGCCAACAAAATACCGGTCAAACCATATAATGGAAGCTCAATACCAGAAATCTGTGCTAACCAACCCGTTCTCCCATACACCACAACGATCCCCAAAATAGCAACAATACTAGGCACCACCATAGATACAGAAAATAACTGCAATAGAAAAGATCGCCCCCAAAAAGAGCGATGAAATAAGCAGGATGCGACAGGCACCGCAATAACAAGACTAAGCAAACTGCTTAATAAAGCTTGCCATAAAGAAAAGCGAATCAGACGCCACAAATAAGGCTGAGACAAAAAGGACGACCACTCAGCCACATCGCTGTAGCGCAATAAAGCCATCAAGCTAAAAGCACCAATACAAACAAACAAGCCCACTCCCAGCATCGCGGGAAGCAGGCTTGCTATTCTAATCACTCGATTCAAACTAATTCAGCTTATTCCGTCGTCGCATTCAACCATTCATTTACCCAAGCTTTGCGCTGCTCGGCCACTTGGTCAGCAGGTAACACCAAATTCGTCGATGGCTTCATCGCCGACGCAAAAGCATCAGGCAAAGGCTGCTCTAGATCGATTACAGGCAACATCCAATTTCCCGTCGCAATTGTCGATTGAAAACCAGAAGTTAAAATAAATGACATGAAACGCTCCGCTAAGGCTTTATTGGGTGCCGATTTCATCATCGCCGCAACTTCAACCTGAGGGTAACGACCTTCTTTCGCTTCAATCGCTTGGTATTTGGTTTCGCCTTCCGCCACTATGTGATAAGCCGGTGACGTAGTGTAGCTCAACACCAAATCCGCCTCACCTTTCAAAAACAAACCGTATGCATCAGACCAGCCCTTAGTCACCGTTACCGTATGAGAGGCTAACTTCGACCATGCTGACGCAGCTTTATCACCGTATACTGATTTCATCCAAAGCAATAGCCCCAACCCCGGCGTACTAGTACGAGGGTCTTGATAAATCACTCTTAAATCTTGGTTTTCAACAATCTCGGCCAAACTTTTAGGAGGATTGGCTAGGGTTTCCGAATTATAAATAAACGCAAAATGCCCATGATCAAAAGGCACGAAGACTTTATCAGACCAACCACCTTCCAAGTTTACCACCGAAGTATCAACGCCATGTTCAGCCAACAAGCCTGACTTTTTAGCGGCTTGCATTAAATTCAAATCCAGACCTAATAACACATCGGCAGATGAAGAGTTACCTTCTAATTGCACTCGAGACAGAATACCAACGGAGGAATCCAAAGCGACAAAATTGACCTCACAATCACATTGTTTCTCGAAGTTTTCTTTGATCTTCGGACCTGGCCCCCAGTCGGATGCAAAGGAGTCATAGGTATAAACATTAAGTGTTTGTGCCGCTGACGAAAGTACTGAAAAAGACAGCGTAACCGTCGCCAAGGCAATACTAGAACAAGTGCGAAAAGAAAGTTTTTTCAAGGTGTCGCTCCTAAGAATAAGTGAGCGGCGTATAGGTGAAACGGCAAGATAGGATAAACAGACTTGCTACCTCAATTCCTACGCCAGCATAATCTGGATCAGGTTCAATGGGTTAGCGAGCCTTCGCTTCTCAGCTTTGGTTTTATATCAACCAAGCACCCCATGAGATAATGAGCGATTATTGTAAAGAGTCCCCTAATGAAAGTCTATTTCATTCAAAACCCTGGTCACAGCGCCTTGGCTTTTTTCGGCAAAACGCAACGCCGACTGGCCGATCCGTAAACGCTGTGATGATTGTGACGCTAATGCCAACACGAACTCGGTTAATTGCGTTTCGTCTTGGCACTGCAAGGCTCCCTTTTCTAACAGGAGCTGATCTGTAATGTCTTGAAAATTAAACACATAAGGACCCACAATGATCGCTTTAGCTAATAACGCAGGCTCAATTGGATTGTGTCCACCTCGCTTCACCAAACTGCCACCAACGAAAGCCAAATCCGCAGTTTGATAATACTGCATCAGCTCTCCCATTGAGTCGCCAATGATCACATCATATTCAGACCACTTATTGAAAGCCACTTGGCTTCGCAACCCCACACGAGAAAATGAGGCTTGCGCCAAAGCAAGTACAGATTCGAAACGCTCAGGGTGTCGCGGTACAAGGATCAGCAATGCTGTCGACTGCTTCTCCAACAGCGCTTTATGTGATTGCAATATAATCTCATCTTCACCTTGATGAGTACTCGCCGCAACCCAGACAAAGGCTTTATCAAAGTCATTGCGCCATTGATGCAGCTTCACTTCCTCAGGCACACTCAAATCAAATTTAATGCTACCAGTGACATACACTTTTTTCGCACCCAGTTCTTTAAAACGCTGAGCATCCGCTTGCGCATGGGCTAAAAACTGATCAGGTAAAGTAAAAAGGTGACGAGAAATGGCTGAGAATTTTTGATAACGCTGATATGAGCGTTCACTCATTCGGGCATTCACAATACTAATATGTAAACCGTTTGATTTCGCTTGTTCCAGCAAATTTGGCCAGAGCTCAGTTTCAATGATTAACAGTCGAGAACAGGTTAAATCCCGCAATGCTCGTCTCACTGCCAAACGCCAATCCATCGGCAAATAACGATGTAGAGCAAATGGAAACACTTGTGCTGCTTGCGCCGCACCAGTTGGCGTCATGGTGGTTATTAATAAGGTTTGATTCGGGTATTTTTTTCGCCACTGCGTCACAAGTGGCCGTGCGGCCAACACCTCTCCGACGGAAGCACAATGAATCCACAAGTCCGCTTCCACCTTCCCCCAACGACCAAATGCTTCTTTTGCTCGATAGGCAGGGTAATTTTTTTTAAAGCGTCGAACCTTCATGCAAATGATAGGAGTCAGTAAAGCCAGAAGGATACGATACAACCACATATCAGTCAGCTGCCTCACTGAATTGCTGGTTATGTAACTGAGCATAAGCGCCATTCATCGCTAATAACTCAGCATGAGATCCCTGCTCGATGATTTCACCATGGTCAACCACCGCGATAATATCAGCATTTTCAATGGTCGATAGCCTGTGAGCAATGGCAATCGTTGTACGGTTTTCCATCAGTCCATCCAAGGCCATTTGAATGGCTCGCTCCGACTCTGTATCCAGTGCCGAAGTTGCTTCGTCCAAGATGAGAATGGGCGCATTTTTCAAAATAGCTCGCGCGATGGCGATCCGCTGGCGTTGACCTCCGGAAAGCAAGACACCATTCTCACCCACCATGGTTTCTAAACCTTGATCCAACTCTTGAATGAAGCCCCACGCATTGGCCGCTTTTGCCGCCTCAATCACTTGCTCATCACTGGCATCACGCAAATGTCCGTAAGCAATGTTTTCACGTATGGTGCCATTAAATAAAACAACTTGCTGGTTCACCAAAGCAATATTGGTTCTTAGAGAACCTAATTGGTAATCTGAAATGGAAACGCCATCAATGTTTAACTCACCTTCATCCAAGTCATAAAAGCGTGGGATTAAGTTAGCTATAGTCGACTTACCACTCCCAGAACGACCAACCAATGCAAGGGTTTTCCCTGCTGGCAAGGATAACGTAATTTTCTTGAGAGCCTGTTTTTCCGCATTTGGGTAAGAGAAAGACATGTCTTTCCATTCAATATCACCCTTTAAAGATTGTGCGAGAACCTTGCCATCATCAGGCTCGACCGACATATCTAGAAATTCAAAAATGCTTTGCGAAGCGGCAATGCCTTTTTGCAAAACACTGTTCACATCCGTTAGCTGACGAATTGGTTTACCCAACATACCTGCTGCAGTCAAAAAAGCGATAAAATCCCCTGGCGTCATGTGCTGACTAATGGTCGGACTTAGTGCAAACCAAATCAAAATCGCCATTGCTAACGCCAGAATAAACTGAACAATCGGAATATTTAGAGAACGAGTTTTTTCCATTTTCAGTTGTGAGCGGCGATTTTCTTGGGCGGCTTGGCGAAAACGTTCAATTTCATACTGGCTACCACCAAAAATTTTCACTACCTCATGGCCTTTTATAGCCTCCGATGCCACATCCGTTACCCCCCCCATGGCATTTTGAATGCGCGCGCTCAAACGACGAAAACGTTTTGATGCATAAGAAACAATCACTCCGATAAGAGGAACCACAAGTAAGAAGAGTAAGGTCAATTTCCAGTTCATGTAAATCATGTAACCTAACAAACCAACAACAGTAAAACCTTCTCTCAGCACAACCCTTATTGCTTGGGTCACTGCACCAATTACCTGCTCAGTATCGTAGGTCAATTTAGCCAGCAAACGTCCCGTTGGAATAGAGTGATAGTAACTAGATGGCATTTTGATCATTTTATTAAACATACTGGTTCTAAGATCAAACACGACTTTATTGGCAACTTGTGCCATAAAGTAGCTACCCAAAAAAGTACCGATACCACGAGCAATGAAGATTGCTAGGATTGCTAAAGGGATCACTGTCCTATTCTCAAGCACTTTTCCTTCAGAAACCGCATCAACAATATGCTTCAACAAAGCAGCAAGAGCAGGCTCCATCCCTGCATACAGCATAAAACCAACTATACTAAGAGCAACATACCCCCATGATGCTTTGACATAACCAAGCAGTCTCAAGTAGGTTCTAAAGCCAGAGACTTTTTCCATATTATTTTTTGCTTCTGTCATTTGATCTTTTTGCATTCAAAGATTCGCTTTATCAATTATGGACGTTGTTGAATAACCATCTAAAAATGTCAGCACCTTTACCTCACCACCATTTGCTAATACATGATCGGAACCAACTATTGTTTCAATAGAATAATCCCCCCCTTTAACCAACACATCAGGAGATAAAAGCTCAATGATATTTTTTGGAGTGTCTTCATCAAACCAAGTCACCCAATCAATTGCACCAACAGACTCAAGCACCGCCATACGGTGCTCTAAATTATTGATAGGACGTTTCTCACCTTTTAAGCGCTTCACAGAAGCATCTGTATTTACAGCAACAACCAGTCGATCGCCAAGCGCTTTTGCCTGTTTCATATATGCAACATGCCCCGGATGCAAAATATCGAAACAACCATTAGTAAACACTACTTTTTCGCCATTTACTTGCGCCAACTTAATCTGTTGCAAAAGCGCTTCCGGCGCTAATACACCAAAATTTTGGGAATGGGTACGCTGATACATAATGGTTTCTAGCTGATTTGCGGTAATAAAAGCTGTTCCAAGTTTTCCGACAACATAACCAGCAGCCTGATTCGCATACTCAACCGCATCGACAAATCGCTTACTACTCACATAAATAGCAGTTAACACCGCAATCACTGTATCCCCTGCTCCGGTTACATCAAACACTTCCCTCGCAGCCGTCGCAAGATAAAATGGCACTTTATCCCCATCCAACAAAACAAGCCCATCTTCACCACGAGTAACAAGCAACGCATCCCAGCCAAATTCGTTTTTTAATTTTTTAGCTTTAGCTTCTAGCTCTTTGGTTGTACCGCATGCCCCTACTATAGTCTCAAACTCGAGTAAATTTGGTTTAACCAATGTGGCACCTTGATAAATCGAAAAATCATTCCCTTTGGGATCAACAAAGCTTGGTACATTAAACTGATTAGCTAACTGGATTAACTGTGGAATATCGGCAAGACAACCTTTGGCATAATCTGAAAAAATAACCGCATCCGCTGTCGGTAATAAGTCTTCAACCACATCAGCTAATGCTGCGTTTTGTGACAAGCTGTCTTCACGTTCTTCAAAATCCAAACGAATTAACTGCTGATGACGACTCATCACTCTCAATTTGGTAATAGTTGGAAGCGTCTCTGAGCGAACAAAACAACACTGCACTCCTGATGCTTCTAGGCATTTCTCAAGAATATCGGCATTTTCATCTTGCCCTACAACACCAACCAAAGTAACTGGAACACCTAGTTTAGCTAAGCCTAACGCAACGTTGGCAGCACCACCTGGACGATCTTCAACATTAGAGACTTTTACTACTTGTACAGGCGCTTCTGGTGATATTCTAGAAGTCCCTCCGTGCCAATATCTATCCAACATCACATCCCCAACAACTAGGATGTGTTTATCCTTAAAATTCAAGTAAGAAGAGTTCATAGCCATTTAATCATCGATTTTTAAAAGCCAACATCTTATCATAGTCACTGCGCAAGTTGGACACACGAACATCAATAAAATAAGGCTATTAACAGCATGCTTAAGTCAGCAATTTTGGACTGCCAAACTTTTGTTTTCTCTAAACTTCTTCCTAATTGGGCCAAGCATGGTTTAGATGACTCATTAGGCTATAGTTACGAGAGCCTAAATCAGGATTGGTCGATCAATCCCGTAGGCCGAATTCGTTTGCTAACTCAATGTCGTCAGCTTTACACCTTCAGTCATGCTTGCCTTATTGAACCCCAGATAAACAATCAACATAATTTCAAAAATAAACTCAAACCATTGTTTGAGTTTATTTTAGGATATTATTACAAAGAAGATCGCTGGATCTTTTCATTAGATGACAATTTGAACACAAAGGATACTAGCTCAGACGCCTATGCTCTGGCTTTCATCCTACTGTCTTTTAGCTTTTACTATCAAGCTACTAGAGACGAAAGAGCGATTGAATACATTGCCAAAACACACCATTTTTTGCTTGAAGAAATGACCTCTTCATACGGTGGTATTTTTGAAGAGTTTCCAATTAGCAAAGAGCAAACACGTCGACAAAACCCGCACATGCACTTGTTAGAAGGCTACATAGCCGCTTTTGAAGCAACTCAAAAGGATGAATACAAAAGCATGATTAAGATGCTCTTATCACTTGCTGAGAAACACTTCTTTGATAAGAAAAATAAAACGCTTAGGGAGTTTTTTACTTATGACTGGCAATGGCATCCTGAATTGGGCTATCAAGTAGAACCTGGACACCATTTTGAATGGGTGTGGCTCTTATACAAAGCGAACCAAATTATACCCAACACAGAATACACGGATCTCGCTCAACAACTTTGGTTAACCGCCACAAGGCATGGCATCGATAATAACGGCGGTATATTCAATCAAATTGATGGCAACACACTCATAGCGACAGATAAAGAAAAGCGTATTTGGCCGATTACCGAATACCTAAAAGCCATCACGGTGATACCAATTGGTTTGGAAGAGAAAACGTTAAGACTAACTCAAGCTTGTGAATTCATGCTACAAAACTACTTTCTAACCACAGGGGGCTGGAATGAATACCTTGACCAAGATAATGTTCCGAAAAAATCCCCACTATCAGGCACAACCAGCTACCACATTTTTCTGGGCATTACAGAAGTGTTAACATGGTTTAAAACAAACAACTCCCATAACAAATTGGATTGAATATGTTTATTGTAACTGGCGGTGCTGGCTTTATTGGCAGCAACATAATCAAAGCCTTAAATAACCGAGGAATCACCAACATATTGTTAGTGGACGACTTAACAGATGGTAAAAAATGCCTTAATTTGTCAGACCTTAACATTGCTGATTACATGGATATGTATGATTTTTTAGAAGCCATCAAGCAAGATTCCTTAGGCATAGAGGTTACAGCCATTTTCCATGAAGGTGCTTGTTCAGCAACTACTGAATGGGACGGCAAGTACGTGATGGATGTTAACTATCAATATTCCAAAGCAGTATTAGCATTTAGCTCAAAACATAACATTCCATTTTCATACGCGTCTTCCGCATCTGTGTATGGCTCAGGCCCTATCTTTGAAGAAGCTAGGCAGTATGAGAAACCATTGAATATGTATGCTTATTCAAAATTTCAATTTGATCAGTACGTAAGATCTCTTTTACCAACTGCAAAACATCAAATCGTAGGCTTTCGTTACTTCAATGTTTATGGCCCAAGGGAACAACATAAAGGTAGCATGGCAAGTGTGGCATTTCATTTACGCAACCAAGTATTAGCAAATGAAAACCCAAAGCTTTTCGGTGCTTATGATGGCTATGAAGCAGGTGGACAAAGCCGTGATTTCATTTATGTTGAAGACCTTGTTAACACCAAACTTTGGTTTTTAGACAATCCTGACAAGTCTGGTATTTTTAATCTTGGAACTGGTAAAGCTGAGCCTTTTAGAACGATTGCCGAAACCGTTATTAATCATTACGGAAAAGGAGAGATTGAATACATCCCATTTCCAGAGCACCTTAAAGGAGCTTATCAAAGCTTTACCCAAGCAGACATAACAAAATTAAGAAAGGTAGGGTATACAGGCTCATTTAGAGGCTTAGCAGCCGGTGTTAAAGACTATCTGGGTTGGCTGGACAATCATGGCTAAGTATTTAATTGTAGGTCCATCATGGGTAGGCGACATGGTTATGGCGCAAAGCTTATTTATAACCATTAAACAGCAAGAACCAGACGCCATCATTGATGTTATTGGCCCTAATTGGTCAGTACCAATTCTCGCAA
This sequence comes from Marinomonas aquiplantarum, assembly GCF_003314975.1. Taxonomy (GTDB): domain Bacteria; phylum Pseudomonadota; class Gammaproteobacteria; order Pseudomonadales; family Marinomonadaceae; genus Marinomonas; species Marinomonas aquiplantarum. The sequence continues at coordinate 3,355 of NZ_QNRF01000004.1, read as the reverse complement.
GGATGCCAGAAGTCCGAAATGCTATTGTATTGCCTACAACTCATGGCGAATGGGGAATCAAGACACGCTTCAATATTGGCAAAGGGTTACGTGATGAGAATTATGGAACCGCTATTGTCATTCCTAGATCTTGGAAATCGGCTTTGGTACCTTTTTTTGCGAACATCCCTCACAGGGTTGGTTTTAAAGGTGAGCAAAGATACATATTGCTCAATGAACGCAGGAAGTTAGATAAAAATATCTTAAACCAGACTGTAAAACGTTTTGTATCTTTGGGAGTTAATAATCAAGATGCTTACCCGCCGAGCTCCCTTCCTCAACCAAAGCTGATGATTGATAAAACTAATCAATCAGAGCTATACGAAAAACATTCACTATTTGAACGTCCTGCAGTTGCACTTATGCCTGGCGCTGAGTTTGGTCCATCGAAACAGTGGCCAATTTCACACTTTCATGAGCTTGCAAAAATGCTTATAGCAAAAGGTTACCAAGTGTGGGTACTAGGTGGACCAAAGGACAAGCAAGATGGAAGCAAAATTACTCAAGGGCTTGGCGAATACGCCATAAACTTATGTGGAAAAACCCAGCTGGTTGATGCCATCGATCTGCTTAATGCAGCCGAAGTTGCCATAAGCAATGATTCTGGGCTCATGCATGTAGCGGCAGCAGTTGGAACTAAAGTTCACGGGATATATGGTTCAACCAGTGAACTATTCACTCCACCGTTAACCGATGACAAAACAATCCATAATCTTCATTTAGATTGCTCACCGTGTTTTAAACGTGAATGCCCTCTTGGCCATACTAATTGTCAATTTAATATCGATCCAAATACAATCTATAAGAGCCTATTCAATTAATGAATATCGTACTATCGAGAAATCAGCCTCCCCCAGCGTTCACATCACAGTACGCCTTGTTCCATTATTTATTAAGGAAAAAACAGTTATGATTTCTGGAAATATAATCACTTTAAATGAAGAAAATAATATTTCAGATTGTATAAAATCCTTACAAACGGTGTGTGATGAGATTATTGTGGTTGACTCGGGAAGTCATGACAACACCATTAATATAGCTAAAACATTAGGCGCCAAAATTGTCCATCAAGCATATTTAGGTGATGGAATACAAAAAAACGTCGCTTTAAAACACACTAAAAACACTTGGGTTTTAAGTTTGGATGCCGATGAGCGCCTAACTCAGGATGCTATCGATTCAATTAAAAAGATCAATTTCGATAAATCACCTTATGAAGCCTTTTCTTTTCGTAGAAAAAATATGATTGGCAGTAGATGGATTAAGCATTGTGGATGGTATCCAGATCGTTGCGTAAGGCTATACAATTCCAAAAAGACTCGCTTTGCTGACGTTAAACAACACGCAAAAGTCCAAACTAATAAAATAAATCACATTAATGCGGACATCATCCATTATTCTTTTCGTAATATCGGTGAGCTTTTTGCCAAACCCGGTAGAAACTTTAGTGGTAGAGCCGCAAAAATCATGTATGCAAAAGGAAAGCGCGCTAATGCTCTCTCTCCTTTTGCTCATGGTCTAAATGCGTTCATCCGCAAGTATATTTTTCAACGTGGTTTCTTAGGAGGGGTTGATGGTTTTACTGTATCATTAAGCTCTGCAGTTAATAGCTATCTAAAATACGCAAAACTTCTTGAGTATCAACGAGACAGTAGCGTTATTAAACAAAATGACTTTAATAATATATGGTGAGATAAATCATGAATCAACTATCCGTCCTTCATGTAAACCTTGCAAAAGGTTTCCGTGGAGGGGAAAGACAAACAGAGCTGTTGATCAAAGAACTATCAAAGGTGGCGGGAATTAGACAGACCTTAGCATGCAGACAAAGCTCACCTTTAAGAGAAAGACTTTATAAAACAAAAAACCTAATATTTAAGGACGTCAACAATCAAATATCAGGTTTATTGTCCCCTAATAAATTTGATATCGTACATGCTCATGAAGCGAAAGCAGTACATTGGGCATATCTCAATAATATAATCCACAAAACGCCTTACATAATCACCAGACGCGTGGACACACAGGTCAAAAATAAGTGGCTCAATATAAAGTCCTATTCAAATTCATCCGCTATTGTCGGTATATCAAACCTCATCTCACAACACCTTAGTGAGAAAAAGTGGGGGGATGTATATACCATACCAAGCTCAAGCGCTCAATTGAACCGATCTCTTCACGTCGGAAAAGCATTTAAAGATTTATTTACAGATAAATTCATTATCGGGCATGTAGGTGCTTTGGTCGATAAACATAAAGGTCAAAAAATACTTATCGAAGTGGCAAATCTCTTGGAGCAAAGCGACCCTGATATACACTTTGTCTTTTTCGGAGACGGCGCCGACAAAGAAGAGCTGCATCAACTCACCGTGCAGAGTAAAAATATCACTTGGATGGGATTTAAAGATAATATCGGTGACTTTTTACCTTTTTTAGATATATTTGCTTTTCCATCAAGAAATGAAGGTTTAGGTTCTACTTTATTAGATGTCATGGAATCAGAGGTCCCAATTGTTGCATCTAATGTCGGAGGCATACCTGATATTATCAGACACAAAAACACAGGGATCTTAGTTAAACCAAATGATGCTGCAGAACTTAAAGATGCTCTCTTAAGTTTAAGAAACAATGGGGAAGAAAGAAAAAATCTAATCATTAATGCTAAGAAATTCGTAGAAAACTATACACCTAACAAAATGGCCGAAAGGTACCTTAATTTATATCATTCCAAAATCCATGTCATTAAAAGCCTAACAACTCCGGAATAATAGGTGCGAATAAGCCCACTGAACTTCCCTTTAACCACAGCAACGCCGCTCTAAATTGACCTGCATTACTGTCGCTTAACCTAGGGAAGTCCAGTAGGCAGGAGGGGCTGCCATCATTCAACTTATTCGTGCCTCTCTTAACCTCGCTTTAAAAGCATAGAAATTTTAAAATTTATAAGTCGCAGCAATATAGTGAGAGACACCTGAGGATTTAAATCCAGATGTATCTTTGATGCCATAAACATCTTTATAGATTTTCATACCATAACCCAAAGCGTACTGCTTAGAGTGCCAATATAACCCCTGAAAAGTTGCCCCCATCAGTGGCGGTAACATAATCACTATCCATACCAAATTGATGATCCAAGTAGCCTTGATAAGCCAAAAAAGAACCATTCTCGAATGTCTTAATCGGTTTAAACCAGTTTGTAGAAAACTGATAGCCATTCCAACTGTAATCCCCCCAAAAAATGATTGGGGTTTTAAGTAGAGAGTTTTATGATCAATGCATCAGGAGCGATCTATGAAGAAGTCACGTTTTACCGAAA